>NZ_JBLZXF010000007.1:0-253121 GCF_050285585.1 Achromobacter sp.
CGCTTGTTCGGCACGAAGGGGATGTCTTCGCCGGTGAACCACAGCACCGAGTTGGTGGCCGACTTGCGCGAGGAGCCCGTGCCGACCACATCGCCGACGTAGGCGACCAGGTGGCCCTTTTCCTTCAACGACTCGATGAACTTCACGGGGCCGCGCTTGCCGTCTTCCTCCGGCTGGAACGCGGCGCCTTCGCGCTTGTTCTTGAGCATCGCCAGGGCGTGCATCGGGATGTCGGGGCGGGTGGTGGCGTCGGGAGCGGGCGACAGGTCGTCGGTGTTGGTTTCGCCCGGCACCTTGAAAACGGTGATCGTCAGGCTTTCCGGCAGTTCCGGACGGCTGGTGAACCATTCGGCGTCGGCCCAGCTTTGCAGGACGGCCTTCGCGTTGGCGTTGCCCTTGTCGGCCTTTTCCTTCACGTCGTGGAAGGCGTCGAACATCAGCAGGGTCTTCTTCAGCGCATCGGCGGCGATGGTGCCGATTTCAGCGTCGTCCAGCAGTTCGATCAGCGGGCCAATGTTGTAGCCGCCCAGCATCGTGCCGAGCAGCTCGGTCGCCTTGGCGCGGCTGATCAGCGCACAAGCTTCCTTGCCCAGCGCCACGGCGGCCAGGTACGAAGCCTTGACCTTGGCGGCATCGTCCACGCCGGCCGGCACGCGATGGGTCAGCAGTTCGACCAGGTTCTGCTCTTCGCCTGCGGGCGGATTCTTCAGCAGTTCGATCAGTTCGGCGGTTTGTTTGGCCGTAAGGGGCAGCGGGGGAATTCCCAGGGCCGCGCGTTCGGCAACGTGTTGGCGGTAGTTATCCAGCATGTGAGGCCTGCTCAAAGTCGGGTTGGAAGAAGGGTTGTGGCCCGAATTGTAGAGGGAAGAGGGGGACCCAAGCAAATGTCTTATATCTTATATAAGACCTGAGTGCCTCGCTGTTGCTTAAGGGCGACGCCGTCCGGGCCGCCCCGCAAGAGGGAGGGGCCGGCGTCCGGACAGGCTGGCGGAGACTAGCGCGCGTTCGCGTCGTAGATGATTTCCACCCGGGCGAAATTCCCGCCGTGCTGTTTCACGTTGACTTGGAAGGGAGCGCTTTCGCCGGGCTTGAGCCTGGGAAGCCGGAGCTCCTGGAAGGCCGCGCCGGACAATTTGTCCTGGGCGTCGTACAGGCTGACCCAGGCCCTGACGCCTTCGACTTCCACGGCGCTGTCGTTGCGCACGCGCCCGTGGACGGTGACGTACTTATAGCGGTAGCGGTAGGTGAAATTCAGGGTGCCGGTGCCGACGTTGGCCTCGGTATTCTCGACAGAAACGGCGAGCTTGGGGCGCGGGCCGGGCAGGGCGGCGCGTTTGGCCGGCAGCCAGTCGGTCTTGACTTCGGTGTAGCGGTCGACGCGTCCCGTCAGCGCCACCGGCACCCGCTCGCCGGGGTACAGATGGGAGGGCAGGCTCCAATCCTGCCTCAGGTCCAGCGCGCGGGAACCATCGAATACCGTGATTGCCGCCTTCGGCGAGAGGGCGACGTACCGGTCGCTGGTATTGACCAGTTCCGCGTACAGCACCGGGCGCTCGATTTCGTCGAGCAGCCGGCGAGGGGCCGACAGCTTGAGCGCCGCCGGGTCGAACAGGGCGAATTCCGGATCCAGCAGTTCCTCCGTGCTCAGGCGCACGTGATCGATCACGCGCACATTGGCGGGGCTGACGCGCACGATGCGGCTGGGCGGGGTGTCGTCCTTGGGAGGCGCGGCCACGGCCGCGGGCGCGGCCTGGGCGGGGGAGCGCGCGCTCCAGGGCAGGACGTTGGTGTGCTTCCACAAGGCGTAGCCGCCGGCGGCGAGCATGATCAGCCCCAGCCCGGCGGCGGCCGGCCGCGACAGGCGCTTCGAGTTGTCGGAGCGGTTAGCGTTCACTTTGCACCATGTAATCGTAGGAGGCGACGGCGCCCTCGGCCAGCATGTCGCACCGCACGTCGAAGGCGGTGAGCGCGCCCGGCGCCAGCGTGCTGGCGGAGCCGTAGCCGTTGCCGATGCCGATCAGCGCGCCATCGTCGCCGTAGAGCATCACCGTGACCTGGCTGCTGCTGGCCTCGCCGGCGCCGTTGTTCTTCAGCAGGCCCACCAGGCGGTAGGTGCCGTCGTTGCGCACCAACTGGACCTTGCTGGCGATGATGTCGTTGTTCTTGCCGCGCGCCAGGGTGGGCTGCGATACCTGCAGCGCGTAGCGCGTATAGGCCTTGTCCGGGACGGAGATCGTCATGGGCGAGTACTCGCCCGGCTGCAGCGAGCGCGCCGGCGCGGATCCGGAAGAGGACGACAGCGAGAGCTCGCCCTGGAAGAAGGAGGCCGTGACCCGCGGCATGTCGATTTTCTTGCCGGTTTCGTTGCGCACGATCAGGACGAGCTGGCGGCGGCTCCGCGTCTGGACCTCCCGCACGTCGGTCAGCTTGACCAGCGAGGCGTCGATGGGGGGAGGGGGCGGCGGTTGGCGCGAGGTGCCGCGGCTGTCCGAACCCAGCAGCGAGATCACCACCGGCACCGCGATGGCGGCCGCGACGGTGATGGCGATCGCCGCCAGGACGCCGGGACCCGGCCGCGCCGGCGGAGCCGGCTGCTGCATGCCGCGCAGGATCTTCTCAAGGCGCTGGGCGACGTTGTCTTCGACCAGCGTCACCGCATGGCAGTGGCTGCAGCGGTATTCATTGGTGTCCAGCTTGGTGAACTGGGCGCTGCCGCAGGTGGAGCAGGTCAGGGTCACCGTATTGATCGTGGTCTGTCGGGGCGTCATTGGCGCGGGGCGGGGCGCAGCGGGTGGCAGGGCGGCAAGGATAGCGGTCCCCCGCTATGGGCGGGGTGCATGAGCGCATCTATTTGTGACAAAGTATGTGCCGCAGCGCCCGATGCTATGATCGCCGGCGAGAAAACGTAGACCCCTAGCACGCCGTTCCCCGTCGATCCGCTCCCATGCCGCGCCTCTTGCGCGGCTTCGGGCAGAGCCGAGGCAGGTCAGGCTCTTCCCCCAAGCATGAGTATTTCCCAACACTTGCTGTTTCTCGCCTGCGTGGCGCTCGCCACCTATGCGCAGACGATGACGGGTTTCGCATTCGGCCTGGTGCTGCTGGGCCTGTCGGGCGTTTTCCAGTTGGCGTCGGTATCCGAAGTGGCCAACGTGGTCAGCGTGCTGTCGCTGGTGAACGCCGCGGTGACGCTGGCGCGCGCCAAGCCCCAGGTGAACTGGTCGCTGATCCGGCCCGCCATGATCAGCAGCCTGGTGGGCGTCGGGGTGGGCGTTTCCGCCCTGGCGTGGATCAGCGGTTCGATGACGGTCCTGTTGCAGCTGCTGCTGGGCGTCACCATCCTGGCCTGCGCCGTCCTGCTGGTGGCGCGCGCCCAACCGCTGGCGCGCGTCTCGTCGCGCAAGTCCTTCCTGTTCTTCGGCGCCGTGTCCGGCGTATTGGGCGGACTGTTCTCCAGCGCGGGGCCTCCCATGGTCTATCACCTGTACCGCCAGCCCTTGCCGCTGGCGGCCATCCGCAACAGCCTGCTGATTCTTTTTTCGCTCAATGCCCTCGTGCGCCTGGCCCTGGTGACGGGGCAGGGCGCATTCATGGCCTCGTCGTTCTGGCTGAGCGTGCTGGCGCTGCCGATCGTGATCGGCGTGACCTGGGTGGCGCGCCGCTATGCCACCGCCGACTCGATGAAGACGGTCAAGCGCATGGTGTTCGTGCTGCTGCTGGCAGCCGGGCTGGGCTTGATCGTGCCGGCGTTCAAGGCGCTGGCGGCGGGCTAGCGGCGAGCCCGCCGGCCGGACGGGCTACACGCCTTGGCGGCGGCGTCAGCCGCGCTCGCCCGTGATGTAGCGTTCGAGTTCGTGGATGATGAACTTCTGTTCGCTCATGACGTCCTTGACCAGGTCGCCGATGGACAGCAGCCCGACCAGCTTGCCGTCTTCTATGACAGGCAGATGTCGGAAGTGCCGTTCGGTCATCATGGCCATGCAGTGCTCGCGGGTGTCCGTGCGGCTGACGTAATAGACCGAGTCGGTCATGATGTCGCGGACTTTCGTGGTTCGCGACGAGCGGTCCTGCAGGACGATCTTGCGGGCATAGTCGCGTTCGGTCAGCATGCCCAGCACGGAGTCGCCCTGGACGACCACGACCGCGCCGATGCTGCGTTCCGCCATGATACTGATGGCGTCGAAGACCGACGCGTCCGGCGAGACCGTCACGACGGAATGGTTGGCCTTTTCCCTGAGAAGCTCAGCAACTGTCTTCACGATGTGCTCCCGAATCGCTGGTGAAGTCGAACCTCGGTCCGGCGCCGCAGCGCGAGCCTGGGGGGCACCGTTGCGGCGTGGCCATGCTCCATCCTAAGCCTGGCGGCCCGGTTGCCGCAAGGCCTGGGCTTATTTCGCGGCCTTGTCCCGGAAGGCCTGGCTGGCCATTTCGCGCAGATTGCGGGTGGCGCTGCGTTCCGTGGCGGGATTCCACGCCAGCGAAATGCCGATCGAGGCATCGGCGGGAAAGTCGGACAGCGTTTTGTAGACGACGTTGGTGCCGGGATGGCGGCGGCCGCCGGCGGGCACCAGGGCCACCCCCAGCCCGCTTTCGACCAGGCTCAACAGCGTTTGCACCTGGACCGCTTCCTGCGTGATGCGGGGCGTGAAGCCGCGCAGCTGGCAGGCGTTGATCGCGGCCATGCGCAGGCCGGCCGCCTCGGTGGCGGTGTACATGATGAAGGCTTCGTCCGCCAGGTCCTTGAGCCGGATGCGGCCCCGCCGCGCCAGGGGATGGGTCTTGGGTATGGCCAGCGCGAAGTTCTCGGTCGTGAGCGGCGCCAGCCGCACGTTCGATCCCATCGCCACCGGCACGCGGACGATGCCTACCTCCAGCGTGTCTTCTTCGAGCTCCTGCATGATGCGTATCGACGTGGCTTCGCGCAGCACCACGGTGACGCCCGGATAGCGTTGGCGGAACGGCGGCAGGATGCGCGGCAGCACGCCGTGGGTCGCCGACCCCACGAAACCGATGCGCACCGTGCCGCCTTCGCCGACGGCGCCCGCGCGCGCCGCCTGCCGGAACTGCTCGGCATGGAACAGGGCGCGCCGCGCTTCGTCCAGCGCCGCCAGGCCGGCTTCGGTCAGCCTGACTCCCTGGCGTCCGCGGATGAACAGCGGCACGCCCACCATCTCTTCGAGCTTGCGGATCGAGACGGACAGCGGCGGCTGCGACATGTGCAGCTTTTCGGCCGCGCGATGGAAGTTCAGCGTTTCGGCGAGGACGAGGAACTGCTGCAGGTGACGGAAATCCATGAAGGCGGTCCGGATGGAGCGGGCCTCACATGATACGGTGCGCATATCGCCTCCCGCATTGGTGCTATCCCTTCGCTATCAGGCGATCGCGCCCTGGCCGCGCAGGGCGGCCAGCGCAGGCTCGTCCAGCGCCAGCGCGCGCGCCAGCACGGCGTCGGTGTGTTCGCCCAGGCGCGGGGGGGCGGCGGGTTCGCGCGGCGGCGTGCCGCGCAGATGCAAAGGCGAGCGCAGCAGGCGCAGCGAGCCGTGCCGGGCGTCGGCCGTGTCGGCGATCATTCCCCGCGCCGCGATCTCGGGAGCGTCCAGGGCCTCGTCGACGCGGCGTACCGCGCCCGCGGGGATGCCCGCGGCGCGCACGCGGGCCAGCCAGTGCGCGGTGTCTTCGGCGGCGAACAGGGTTTCCAACAGCGGGATGAGGCGGCCGCGGTTCAGTACCCGGGCCCGGTTGGTCGCGTAGTCCGGGTCGGCGCTCCATTCAGGATGCCCGAGCAGGGCGCAGAGACGGGCGAACTGCCCGTCGTTGCCCACCGCCAGGGCGAAGGAGCCGTCGCGCGTGCCGAATATTTGATAAGGCACCACGGTGGGATGCCCGTTGCCCAGGCGCGCGGGCGCCTTGCCCGCGGCGAGATAGCCGGAGCCGACGTTGGCCAGCACGCTCACGGCCCCGTCCAGCAGCGCCAGGTCGATCTGCTGGCCGCGGCCGTTGCGCGCGCGCGCCAGCAGCGCGGCCAGGATCGCCTGCACGCCGTTCATGCCGGTGACGAGGTCGGTGATCGCCACTCCCAGCTTCATCGGCGCGCCATCGGGTTCGCCCGTGATGGACATCAGCCCGCTTTCGGCCTGGATCACGAAGTCGTAGCCTGGCTCGGCCGCGCGCGGCCCGCTGCGCCCGTAGCCACTGATGGAGCAATAGACCAGGCCGGGGTTGATGGCGGCCAGGTCTTCGTAGCCGAGTCCGAAGGCGTCCAGCGCGCCCAGCCGGTAGTTTTCGACCAGCACGTCGGCCTGCCGGGCCAGGTCCCGCACGATGCGCTGGCCTTCCGGATGCTTCAGGTTGATGGCGACGGATTCCTTGCTGCGGTTGGCGCACAGGAAATAGGTGGACTCGCCGCCGACGTCGGGCGGGGACCAGCTGCGGGTATCGTCGCCCTGTCCGGGCGCTTCGATCTTCCAGACTTCGGCGCCCAGGTCGGCCAGGGTCTGCGTGCACCAGGGGCCGGCCAGCACGCGGCTCAGGTCGAGCACGCGGATGCCGGCCAGCGGCAGCTCGTTGCGAGGCCCTGCGTTCATGCCGCTTCCTTGCGCTGCAGAGCGCCGCGCAGGTACGACAGCGCGTCGTCGCCGCTGGCCAGGGCATGCGCGCCGATGCGTTCGTGCCAATGGGTTTCCGACCCGCCGGCCAGCCGCCATTCGCGCAGGCGCCGGGTATAGCGCTGCAGGTCGTATTCCTCGGTGATTCCGATCGCGCCGTGCACCGCGTGCGCGATGTCGGCCACCAGGGGCGCGGCCAGGCTGGCGCGCGCCTTGCCGGTCGCGGCCAGCAGCGGGGCGGGCTGACCGTCGCTGCCCTGGAACGCGAGCTGCGCCGCCATGCGGGCGGCCCACACCTGTTCGGCCATCACACTGATCTGTTGCTGCACCGCCTGGAACCGGCCGATGGGCTTGCCGAACTGCGAACGCTGGTTGGCGTAGTCCAGCGTCATGGCCAGCACCCGCTCCAGCGCGCCCGCGATGAGGCCTGCGTCGGCGGTGGCGGCCAGCACGTCCAGGGGCGCGACGGCCTTCACGCGTTCGGCGTCGGCAAGCGCCCACGAGGCCTCGGCGGCCAGGCTGCCGTGCACGCCATTGGGGCGGATGCAGGCGGCTTGGGTGGGCAGCAGCCACGCCTGTCCGCCGGCCTCGGCCAGCACGTAGTCCGCGGTCTGCGCCCAGGGCACGTTCGTCCCGTGCAGGCGTCCTTCGTGAAGCGCGAGGCCTTGCGGCGCCAGCGCGATGGAGCCCGCGGGCTGCGGACGTTGCGCGCGGCAGAGCCAGGCGCGCGCCAGCAGGGTATGGGCGATGGGGTAGGGGCAGAGATGGCGGCCCGCCGCCAGTACGATGGGCAGCGCCTCGGCCAGGTCCAGCCCCGCGCCGCCGTCCTCTTGTGGCACCAGCGCGTCGCCGAAGCCGGCTTCTTCGCAGGCCTGCCAGGCCTGCGCGGGCCGCTGCCCCTGTTCGGCGCGGCGGATGACGTCGGCCGTGCAGGTTTGCGCGAACAGGCGTTCGGCGGCATCGCCAAAAATGTTGTCCATGACAGTCGTCCTTATCGAAGGCCAAGTCCGCGCGCGATGATGCCGCGCAGGATCTCGCGGGTGCCGCCGCGCAGCGAGAATGTGGGCGCCACCTGTTCCAGGTAGGCGAGCGTGCGCAGCAGCGGCAGGGGAGGCGGCATATCGGGGCGGCGCGCCAGCGTATCGCCGATCAGGCGGGGGATGGCCTGCTCCAGTTCGGTGCCCAGGTCTTTCACGAGCGCGGCTTCGGTCGCGGGGCTGAGCCCGGCGGCGAGCTTGCCCGCGATCGACAGCGACATGGCGCGCAGCACCGCCATCTGGGACAGGATGCTGCCGAGTACGGCGCGGCTGCCGGCGTCTTCAGCCTGGCCGCGGCAATGCGCCAGCCAGCACTCCAGCAGCGCGATGCTGGAATACAGGCGCTCGGGGCCGCTGCGCTCGAACGCCAGCTCGGCGTTCACTTGCGCCCAGCCGGCGCCCTCGGCGCCGATCAGGGCATCCTCGGCCAGCTCCACGTTGTCGAAGAACACCTCGGAGAAATGCGCATCGCCCGCCAGGTCTTCGATGGGGCGGATCGAGATGCCCGGCAACGACAGGTCCACGATGAATTGCGACAGGCCCTGGTGGCGGTCCTCGGCCGTGCCGGACGTGCGGACCAGCGCGATCATGTAGTGCGAGCGGTGCGCGTTGGTCGTCCAGATCTTGCTGCCGTTCAGGCGCCAGCCGCCGGCGGAAGGAACGGCGCGGGTGCGGATGCTGGCGAGGTCGGATCCCGAGCCGGGTTCGCTCATGCCGATGCAGAAGAATGCCTCCGCGCGGCAGATGCGGGGCAGGTAGAACGCCTGCTGCGCGGGCGTGCCGTACTTGAGGATCAGCGGCGCGCTTTGGCGGTCGGCGATCCAGTGGGCCGACACGGGAGCGCCCGCGCCCAGCAGCTCCTCGGACAGGACGAAGCGCGCGAAGTGGCCGCGCGCCGATCCGCCGTGTTCGCGAGGCAGGGTCAGGCCCAGCCATCCCCGTTCGGCCAGCTGGCGGCTGAAGCCGGCGTCGAAGCCCATCCACGACCTGGCCCGTTCGTCGGGCTCGAGGCCGTCCAGGGTTTGCGCCAGGAAATCCCGGACCTCGGCGCGCAAGGCTTCGTCTTCGGGAGGGATGGCGGTAAGTTCCAGCGTATCTATCATGGGGCGCTCCGATGCGGACAGGGCGCCGCGCAGGGCGCCGAAGCTCACTATCCGTGAACGCCCTGAAAGCTGTCCAATATTATTTTTTTGATTTTCGATACGATATTCATATCGAATCCAGGCGCACGGCAATATGCGTTTGGTATCGGAAGCGCAAAAATTAATATTAGACGGCACCTTCCTGCATGCCTACCCTGATCCTGGCTCCGCGTCCGACGCGACGAGCGACAACAACAGGAGACAAGCATGAAGAAGGCAATGCGCCTATTGGCGCTGGTGTGCGCCGCATGGCTGGCGCAACCCGCGGCGGCGGTCTACGCCGCCTATCCCGACAAACCCATCCGGCTGATCGTATCGTTTCCGCCGGGCAGCGGCACCGACAGCAATGCCCGGTACGTGGCCAAAAAGATGGAAGAGAAGCTGGGCGTGGCGGTCACCGTGGAGAACCGGCCGGGCGGCAACAGCTTCATCGCTGCGCAGGCGGTGGCCACGGCCGAGCCCGACGGCTATACCTTGCTCCTGGCCAGCAATTCCCCGGTGGCGACGAATGCCGCAATGTTCAAGCATCTGCCCTACGATCCGGTCAAGGACTTCGCGCCCGTGGCGCGCCTGGGCTATGGCGCGATGGCCCTGGCGGTGAAGGCCGACGCGCCGTACAAGACGGTGGCGGACCTGGTGGACGCCGCGCGCAAGCGACCCGGCGAACTGAACTTCGGAAGCGGCAGCGCCTCCTATCAGATCGCCACCGAACTGTTCCTGTCCATGGGCGGCATCAAAGCCAACCACGTGCCCTACCGCGGCGCCGCGCCGGCGCTGACGGACCTGGCCGGCGGCCAGGTCGATTTCGTGTTCGCGGACTACGGCGCCGTGATTCCCTTCGTGCAAAGCGGCCGCATGCGCCTGCTCGCGGTCACGGGAGATACGCGCCTAAAAAGCGCCCCGGACACCCCGACCTTGCAGGAGTCCGGCTTCCCGGGCTACTACATGGTGAACTGGACCGCCGCCTTCGCGCCCGCCCGCACGCCGCCCGCCGTGATCGAAACGCTGTCCGACACCCTGCTGTCGATCTACGGTACCCGGGACGCCGCCGACTTCCTGGCGCGCACGAACTGGGAGGTATTCCCGGTGGGGCCGAAGGCGCTCGGCGAATTCCAGCGCGAAGAAATACGCAAGTGGGACCAGGCCGCGCAACGGGCCGGCATTCCCAAGCAATAAACCGACCAGCGGGCCGGCGGGCCCGCGCCTTTTATTGAACAGGAGGGATCCATGGCGGATCTGGTGCAGTACGAACAGAGCGCGGACGGCGTGGTCACGTTGACCCTGGACGATCCGAAAACCCGCAACGCCCTGACCGGCAGCACGATGGTCGACGAACTGCTCGCTGCGTTCGCCCGCGTCGAGCGCGACCCCCAGGCGCGCGTGCTGGTCATTACCGCGGTCGGCACGGTGTTTTCGTCGGGCGGCAACGTGAACGACATGCAGCGGCAGATAGGTCCGGAAGTGGGCGGCGCCGCGCTGCGCCAGGAGTACCGCCACGGCATACAGCGGCTGCCGCTGGCGCTGCACGCGCTGGAAGTGCCGACCATCGCCGCGGTCAACGGGCCGGCCATCGGCGCGGGCTGCGACCTGGCCTGCATGTGCGACGTCCGGATCGCGGCGGAAGAGGCGTCTTTTGCGGAGAGCTTCGTGAAACTGGGCATCGTGCCCGGCGACGGCGGCGCCTGGTTCCTGCCGCGGCTGGTCGGCATGGCGCGGGCGGCGGAAATGTCGTTCACGGGCGACGCTATCGACGCGCGCACGGCGGCCGAGTGGGGCCTGGTCTCACGCGTGGTTCCCGCGGCCGAATTGCTGCCCGCCGCGCATGCGCTGGCCGGCCGCATCGCCGCGAATTCCCCGGACGCGGTGCGCCTCACCAAGCGCTTGCTGCGCGAAAGCCAGCATGCGCGCCTGGATACGCTGCTGGAACTGTCGGCGGCCTACCAGGCGCTGGCGCACAAGACGCCGGCCCATGCGAAGGCGGTGCAGGATTTCGTCGCGCGGCGCGCCGCGCGCAAGGTTTGAGAATGGAGCGGGGGGCAGGGGGCGGCGGTATGATGGAATGCATCACAAGGAGGAAACACCATGAATGAAGTCATCGTCGCGTCCGCCGTCCGTACCGCCATCGGCGATTTCGGGGGCGCGCTGAAAGACGTGCCGCCGTGCGACCTGGGCGCGACCGTCATCAAGGCCGCGCTGGAGCGCGCCGCGGTCAAGGGCGACGAAGTCGGCCACGTCGCGGTCGGCCATGTCATCAACACGGAACCGCGCGACATGTACCTGTCGCGGGTGGCCGCCATGAACGCCGGCATCGCCAAGGAAACGCCGGCCTTCAACGTCAACCGCCTGTGCGGCTCGGGGTTGCAGGCCATCGTGTCCGCGGCGCAGACCATCATGCTGGGCGATGCCGACATCGCGATCGGCGCCGGCGCCGAAAGCATGAGCCGCGCGCCCTACATCGCGCCGGCCCAGCGCTGGGGCGCCCGCATGGGCGACAGCGTCATGCTGGACATGATGACCGGCGCGCTGTCCGATCCCTTCGGCCGCATGCACATGGGCGTCACCGCCGAGAACGTGGCGGCCAAGTTCGGCATCAGCCGCCAGGACCAGGACGCCGTGGCCGCCGAATCGCACCGCCGCGCCGCGGCCGCGATCGACGCTGGCTACTTCCGTGACCAGATCGTTCCGGTGGTGATGAAGTCGCGCAAGGGCGAAGTCGTGTTCGATACCGACGAGCACGTGCGCCGCGACGTCTCGGCCGACAGCCTGGCGACGCTCAAGCCGGTGTTCCAGAAGGAAAACGGCACGGTCACGGCCGGCAACGCCTCGGGTCTGAACGACGGCGCGGGTGCTGTGGTGCTGATGAATGCCTCGGTGGCGGCCAAGCGCGGCATCAAGCCGCTGGCCCGCCTGGTCGCCTACGCTCACGCCGGCGTGGACCCGGACATCATGGGCATTGGCCCGGTGCCCGCGACCCAGGCCGCGCTCAAGCGCGCCGGCCTGACCGTGGACCAATTGGACGTGATCGAAGCCAACGAGGCGTTCGCGGCGCAGGCATGCGCGGTGACGCGCGAACTGAAGCTCGACCCGGCCAAGGTGAACCCCAACGGCAGCGGCATCGGCCTGGGCCACCCCATCGGCGCCACCGGCGCGATCATCACCGTCAAGGCGCTGCACGAACTGCAACGCGTGGGCGGCCGCTACGCGCTGGTGACCATGTGCATTGGCGGCGGCCAGGGCATCGCCGCGATCTTCGAGCGCATCTGACGCTCTTGGAGCCGCCCCTCTAAAAGGGGCGGCAAGCACGCCGCGCATTCCCGGCCTCCGCGCGGCTGGCGGGCCGGGAACGAAACCCGGTGTCAGACTCCGAGATAATCCTGCGCCCAGGCCTGACATTCGGCGCGCAGCAGGGCGCCCATCTGCGCCCGCCGTGGCGCGTCCAGCCGGCTGCTGATCGCGCCGAAGCTGAAAGCCACCCACGTCAGCTCCGACACCCGGAACGCCGCTCCCACGCCCGAGACGCCCGGCGTGATGGTATCCACGATCTCCGAGTACCCCGCCGCGCGGGTCTGTTTCACGGCCTTCATCAGGGCCGCGCTGGATGCGCCGATCTGCGCGTACCCGGCCGCGTGCCGCGCATACAGCGCCGCGATCTCCTCGTCCGGCAGGGCGGCCATCAGCGCAAGCCCGCCCGCTCCCACCCCCAGCAGGCGCCGTTCGCCCTGATCGATGGTGAACACCTTCACGGGAAACGAACCCGCCTCGCGCAACAGGCATAAAGCGTAGTCGCCCTGGCGGATGACCAGGAACACCGTATCGCCCGATAGTCGCGCCAGCTTCTGCGCGAATGGCCGCAGGGCATCCAGCAGCGGCGTGCGCCGCAGCGCGGCGAACCCCAGCTGCATGGAATCCACGCCCAGCCGGTAGCGCCGCGTGCGGGCGTCGCGTTCTGCGAATTGTTCCTCCAGCAGGCTGCTGAGCAGCCGGTGGGCGGTGGAGCGCTCCAGCCCGGTGGCGGCCATGACCCCCTGCAGATCGATGCCTTCTTCCTGGTGCTGCGCCAGCACGCGCAGCAGGGCGAGGGCGCGCCGCATGCTCTGGGTGCCGCCTGTTGAAGCCGTGTTGCTCATAATGTGGGAAATAGTTGATGAATATTTTGTATTTTAGGATTGTGAGTGCGTTAATTCAATCCAACGGACCGCGCCGCCTTCCCGGGCGCGGCCATACAAAGACGAGGAGACCATGGAATACGCCACCCTGGCCGTCGAACGGCACGACTCCGTATGCCGCATCAGCCTGGCGCGCGAATCCGCGCGCAATGCCCAGAGCCAGCAGATGCTGGACGAGCTGGACGATGCCCTGACCCGGGCCGAGCAGGACGACGCCGTGCGGGTCGTGGTGCTGGCGGGCCGCGGCGCCCATTTTTCCGCCGGGCACGATCTGAAGGAAGCCCAGGCCAAGCGCGCCGACTTCACCGTGGAGGAACGCTGGGAGTACGAGTCGCGCCGCTACTACGGCTATTGCCTGCGCATCTGGGACTTTCCCAAGCCGACCGTGGCCCAGGTCCAGGGCGCCTGCGTGGCGGGCGGGTTCATGATCGCCAATATGTGCGATCTGGTGGTGTGCGCCGACACTGCGTACTTCTCGGATCCGGTGGGCCATACGCTGGCGGCCGCGGCCACCGAAGTGCTGATCCATCCTTGGGTGATGGGGCTGCGCAAGGCGAAGGAAATGCTCTACACCGGCGAAAAGGTCGATGCCCAGGAAGCGCTGCGGATCGGCATGGTGAACCGAGTGGTGCCCGAAGCCGAGCTGGATGCCGCGACCCTGGCGCTGGCGCAGCGTATCGCGCAGGCGCCGCCGTTCGGCCTGCGCCTGATCAAGCGCTCGCTGAACCGCACCGCCGACGCGCAAGGCTTTCGCACCGCCTTGTCGGCGCATTTCGACACGCACCAGCTGTCGCACATGAGCGAGGAATTCCAGGCGGTGCGCGAGCGCGGGCTGGCCCAGGCGATCCAGCGCAACAAGGAGGGCAAGACCGCATGACCCCCTCCCTGGATCCCTTGCTCGATCCGCGATCCATCGCGATGATCGGCGCCAGCGCCGACGCCGGACGCATCGGCGGCATGCCCCTGGACCTGCTGACGCGCTTCGGCTATGCCGGGGGCATCTACCCCGTGAACCCGAAGTACCAGGAAGTGTTCGGCCAGCGTTGCTGGCCCGATATCGAGTCGGTGCCCGTAGCGGTGGATCTGGCGGTGCTGGCGATCGCCGCCGCGGACGTGACGCCCATGCTGCGCCGCTGCCACGCCAAGGGCGTGCGCGCGGCCATCGTCTATGCGGCGGGCTTCGCCGAGGCGGGCGGGGAGGGCGCGCGCCTGCAGGACGAGCTGGAAGCCTTCGCGGCGGAAAGCGGCATGGCCGTGGCCGGTCCCAACTGCATGGGCTTCGCCAACCTGAACACCCAGGCCTATACGGCATTCGCCTCCGTGTTCAAGACCGCGCCCGCCCAGAGCGGATCGGGAAGCGTCAGCCTGCTGACGCAGAGCGGCAACGTGTGCGCCGCCGTATACGCCATCGCGCGCAGGCTGGGCCTGCCGTTTTCGCACTTCATCAATACGGGCAACGAAGCCTGCCTGGATTTTTCGCAATACCTCGAGTACCTGGCCGCCGACCCGCAAACGGAAATCGTGCTCGGCTATATCGAGCAGCTGCGCGACGGCCAACGCTTCATCCGCGCCTGCCGTGAACTGGAGCGCCAGGGCAAGCTGCTGATCGCGCTGAAGGCGGGCACGACCGACAAGGGCGCGCAGGCGGTGCAGTCGCACACTTCGGCGCTGGCCGGGGACCGCCGCGTGTACGGGGCGGCCTTCCGGCAGCTGAACGTGATCGAGGCCACGGACTTCGCGCAGATGGCGCACCTGGCGAGCCTGGCCACGCTGCGTCACCGCGGCGCGGGCAAGCGCGTCGCGGTGCTGACCATGTCGGGCGCGCTGGGCGCCATCCTCGCGGACAAGTTCATCGGCGCCGGCCTGGAGCTGCCCGACCTGCCGCCGGACCTGCAGGCCGTGCTGCGCGGAGGCATTCCCGATTACGGCATGGTGGGCAATCCGGTGGACGTGACGGGCAACGTCGTCAACAATCCCGACTTCGTGCGTACCGTCCTGCAAGCCCTGGCCACCAGCGCCGCCATCGATGCGGTGGTCGTGTACGCGCCGGGCTACATGCTCGACCGCATGGCCGATGCGCTCGCGGACGTGTCGCGCCGGCACCCGCGGCTGTTCGTCGCGATCGATACGGGGCTCGCGCAGAGCCGCGCCGCGCTGCGTGACGCCGAGGTGGCGGTGTTCGAGGACCTGGGCCAGGCGGTCTCGGCCCTGGCCCCCTACCTGCTGTGGTGCGACGCGCGCAACGCCAGGCGCATCGCCCCGGCGCCGGAACTGGCGGCCCCCGCGATGCCTGCGCTGCCGTGCAACGAAGCGGATGCCCGCGCCTATGTGGCGGATTTCGGCCTGCCTCAAGCGCGGGCCGGCGCGGCCCGCAGCGCCGATGAGGCCGTGGCGGACGCGCGGGCCGCGGGTTATCCGGTGGCCTTGAAAATCCTCAGCCCCGATATCGCCCACAAGACGGAGGCGGGCGGCGTGGCGCTGAACCTGGCCGACGATGAGGCCGTGCGCGGCGCGTTCCGCGCGGTGACGCAGGCCGCGGCGGGGACGCTGCCGGACGCCCGCATCGACGGCGTGATGGTGCAGAAGATGGAGCGGGGCGTCGCGGAAATCATCGTCGGCGCCACCCGCGACCCGGTCTTCGGCCCCGTGCTGACCGTGGGCCTGGGCGGCGTGCTGACCGAGCTCTACCAGGACACCAGCCACCGCTTGCTGCCGGTCGACGAAGGCATCGCCCTGCAAATGCTGCGCGAACTCAAGGCGTTCGCGCTGCTGGACGGGTACCGGGGCAAGCCCCGGGCCGACGTGGAGGCGGCGTGCCGGAGCATCGTGGCCGTGGGCAACGCCTTGCTGGCCGCGCCCGGGGCCGTCGCGGAAATCGAAGTCAATCCATTGCTGATCAAAGAGGCGGGACAGGGCGTCGCGGTGCTGGACGCCTTGATCCTGCCCGCAACCCCGTAGCGCGCGAGCGCAATGCCATCCCAGGAGGAGACAAGCATGATGAAGAGACTATTGGCCGGCGTGGCGCTGGCCTGCATCGGCGCCGTCGGTCCGGCGCAAGCCCAGGACAACTACCCGAATCGCCCCGTGCGCATCGTGGTGCCGTTCTCGCCGGGCGGCGCGACCGACATCATGAGCCGCCTGCTGGCGGAGAAGCTCGGCACCCGGCTGGGCCAGCCGGTCATCGTGGAGAACAAGCCGGGCGGCGGCACGATGATCGCGTCGGACTACGTGTCGCGCGCCGAGCCCGACGGCTATACCTTGCTGATGGCGGCGTCCTCGCTGGGCATCGCGCCCAGCATCTATGCCAAGGTCAATTACGACCCCATCAAGGATTTCACTCCCGTCAGCCAGGTGGCCTCGGTGGTGCACGTGCTGGAAGTGCATCCGTCGGTTCCCGCCAAGAACGTGGGCGAGCTCATCGCCTACCTCAAGGCGAATCCGGGCAAGGTCAGCTACGGCTCGGTGGGCACCGGCAGCTCCACCCACCTGGAGGCCGAGCTGTTCAACAGCATGGCGGGCGTGCAGATGGCGCACATCCCGTACAAGGGCAGCGCGCCGGCCCTGAACGATCTGGTGGCGGGCCGCCTGCAGGTCATGTTCGACGCCTGGGCCTCGTCCGGGCCGTTCGTGAAGGACGGCAAGCTGCGCGTGCTGGCGGTGACCACGGCGCAGCCCTCGGCGTCCGTCCCGGACCTGCCGACGGTGGCGGCATCGGGCCTGCCTGGCTATTCCGCCATGCCCTGGCTGGGCCTGGTCGCGCCCGCGGGCACGCCGCAGCCGGTCGTGGACAAGCTCTACAAGAATCTCGCGCAGATCCTGGAGCAGCCCGACGTCAAGGCGCAGTTCGTGGGGCTGGGGCTGGACATCATCGGCAGCGATCCCAAGACCTTCGGGGCCTTCATCCGCCAGGACGTGGCGACCTGGGCCAAGGTGGCGCGCGATTCGAACATCCGCCTGGAGTGACGGCATGACGCAGAGGGAAACCGCCTGCGCGGACGACGAGGTTTTCCGCCGCGACCTGCGGGCCTGGCTGGAATCGGCCTACGCCGCGTTCGCACGCGGCTGGCCGGGCGGGCCCGATCCGCGCAGCCTGGATTTCCGGCGCGCCTGGGAAGACACCCTGTGCGCCAACGGGTGGTCCGGGCTGGGCTGGCCCACGGAGTACGGCGGACGCGCCCTGCCGCTGTCGCGGCAGGCGGTCTTCCATGAGGAGCACGCGCGTTGCGGGGCGCCGCTGGGCGTGAATCTGATCGGGCACGGCATTCTCGCGCCGACGCTGCTGCATTTCGGCAGCGAGGCGCAGAAGCGCCGCTTCCTGCCCGGCATCCTGTCCAACCGCGACGTCTGGTGCCAGGGCTATTCCGAGCCTGGCGCCGGTTCGGACCTCGCCTCGGTGCGCACGCGGGCGGAGCCGGCGCCCGGCGGCTACCGGCTCAACGGACACAAGATCTGGACCTCGTTCGCGGATCGGGCGCAACGATGCTTCGTGCTGGCGCGCACGGACCCGCAGGCATCCCGGCACAAGGGGCTGAGCTTCCTGCTCGTCGACATGCGCAGCCCCGGCGTGCGCGTGGAGCCCATTCGCCAGCTCACCGGCGAGGCCGAATTCTGCGAAGTCTTCTTCGAGAACGTGCATGTGCCGGCCGAGGACCTGCTGGGCGAGGAGAACCAGGGCTGGAAGATCGCCATGGCCGCGGCCAGTTTCGAGCGCGGCACCTACTTCATCCCGCGGCTGGTGCGGTTCGCGCAGGAGCTGCGGCAGGTGCGCGAACTCGCGTTGCGCGCCGATGCCTATGGCCGCGTGCCGGCGTCCTCGGCCGCGGTGCGCCACCAGTGGGCGCGGCTGGCCGCCGATAGCCACGTGCTGGCGTTGAAATCGCAGCGCGCCCTGGCCGGCGCCATGCGCGGCGATCCGCCGGGGCCGGAGGGGTCGTCCACCAAGATCCATTGGAGCGAAGCGCACCAGCGCCTGCTCGAACTGTCGCTGCAATTGCTGGGCGACGAGGCCAGCCTGGCGGACGGGGCGGCCGATGCGCGCGCGGCCGGCCTGGTGCACGCCTATCTGTGGTCGCGCGCCGAAACCATCCTGGCTGGCACCTCGGAGATCCAGCGCAACATCATCGCCGAGCAGATGCTCGGCCTGCCCAAGGCTTGAATTCCCATGGACCTGCATCCGACCGAAGACCAGCGCATGCTGCAAGACGCGGCCCAGCGCTACCTGGCCGAACGTCATCCGCCCGCGGTGGCCCGCGCCGCCGCCGCCCGGCCCGTGGAAGCGCGCCTGGAGCAATGGCGGGAGATCGCCGCGCAGGGCTGGCCGGCCCTGCTGGCGCCCGCCTCGCGGGAAGGGCTGGGGCTGGGCCTGCGCGAAGCGTGGATCGTGGCCGAGGCCGCGGGGCGCCACCTTCTGAGCCTGCCCCTGGTGGCCAACATGACGGTCCTGCCCACGCTGTGCGCGGCGGGCGCGGCCGGGCCCGCCGCGCAATGGGCCGCCGCCGTGATGGCGGGCGATGGCTATTTCGCCGATGCCGCGCTGCGGCCCGACGGTTCCGCTTTCGTCGAGGGCGCGGGCGTGCGGGCGCTGGCGCTGCGCCGGACGGGCGAGTCCACCTTGCGGGCGGAGCTGCATGCGGCCGTGCCGGGCGGGGCGGGGCTGGATCCGACCATGCCGGTGGCGCAGGTCCGTTCTCCGGAGGTGCTGGAGAGCGTCGAGCTGGAAGTGGCGCCGCAGACATGGGCGCGGCTGCGTACCCGGCTGATTCTGCTGCGGTCGGCCGAACTGCTGGGAGCGGCCTCGGCAGCGCTGGACGCCGCGGCGGCCCACGCGCGGGAACGCCGCCAATTCGATCGGGCGATCGGCGCGAACCAGGCGGTCAAGCACCGCCTGGCCGACGACTGGATGGCCCTGGACGACGCAAGACTGGCCGGGGTCGCGGCCGCCGCCGCGCATGACGCCGGCGCGGAATCCGCAAGCCGCGACAGCCTGTTCGCGCCTCTGCTCGCGGCCGAGGCCGGGCGGCGCGCCGCCCAGAACGCCATCCAGGTCCATGGGGCGCTGGGCGTGACCTGGGAATGCGACGTGCATCTCTACCTGAAACGGGTGCTGAGGCTGGCGGCCAGCCTGCAGGCCGAGACGTCCGTCCCGGACCTGCTGGAGCGAATCTGGGAAAGCGGGGCAGACGGGGCCTAGGGCGGACGGACGGCGTCCGACCTACAATCCCGCCATGTCTACATCCACCTTTCCTTCCGAACTCGACCAGCCGACCCTCTCCGAAGTGGACGGCGTCCGCTATCTGCACTTCAACACCGAATGGGTACAGGGCGCGATGCGCATCAAGAACCCGTCGGAACTGGTGCTGGAATACACCAGCCAGATGATGGCCTGGCTGCTGTTCCTGGAACCTCCCAAGGATGAGCCCATCGGCATGCTCGGCCTGGGCGCCGGGTCGCTGGCGCGGTTCTGCGTGAAGCACACCCGCAGCCCGCTGCTGGCGGTGGAGTGGAATCCGCGCGTGACGGCGGCCTGCCATATGTTCTTCCGGCTGCCGGGCTCGAACCGGCTCGAGGTCGAGCACGCCGACGCCGGCGCCTGGGCAGCCGATCCCCTCAACGCGGGCCGGTGCCCGGTGCTGATGGTCGACCTCTACGACGCTTCGGCCGAAGGGCCGGTGCGCGACAGCGTGAAGTTTTACCGCGACTGCCGCCGCGTGCTGGGCGAGGTGGGGGTGCTGGCAGTGAATCTGTTCGGCCGCCACGAGAGCTTCGGCCGCAACATCGACAACCTGTCCAAGGCGTTCGATGACCGCGTGGTGCTGCTGCCGGAGATCGACGCGGGCAACCAGATCGTGCTGGCGTTTTCCGGCCCGCGCCTGGCCATCTCGCCGGCCCAGCTGCTCGGACGGGCCGAGATCGTCGAGGCCCGCTACGGCCTGCCGGCGCGCCGCTGGGCGCGCTCGCTGACCCGTCACGCCGTCGACGGCGTGCTGCATTTCTAGGACGCCGCCGCCAGCGCAGGCGGCGATCCGGACCATTAGGGTAGGTACGGGGGGAAGGAGGGCTTTACCTTTCGGTCAGTCCGGACCTATCATGGGCTTATTCATAATTATGAATTACGAAGGGCTTGCGGCATGCCCTTCGGCCCGCGCCCATGACCCTACCCATCGTCCGGCAAGCCCTTTACCTGGAAGTCGCCGACCGCCTGCGCGGCATGATTCACGCGCGCTCGCTGCGCAACGGCGAATGGATCGACGAATTGCGCCTGGCGGGCGAGCTGGGCATTTCCCGCACGCCCTTGCGCGAGGCGCTGAAGGTGCTGGCCACCGAAGGGCTGGTGCGGCTGGAGCCCCGGCGCGGCTGCTTCGTCAATGAGTTGTCGGCGCAAGACCTGGAAGATATTTTTCCCCTGATGGCCATGCTGGAGGGGCGTTGCGCCTTCGAGGCCGCGCGCAAGGCCAGCGACGAGCAACTGGCCGCGCTGGAACCGCTGCATGCCGAGCTGGCCGGCCACGCCGCGGCGGGGCGCATCGACGCCTACTACAAGACCAACTACCTGATCCACGAAGCGGTGCAGGCCCTGGCCGGCAACCAGTGGCTGTCGGACATGGTCGGCAACCTGCGCAAGGTCCTGAGCCTGTCGCGCCACCGCAGCCTGTCGCAGCCCGGCCGGATCCAGCAATCCTGCGCCGAGCACCTGGCCATCTTCAAGGCGCTGAAGGCGCGCGACTGCGAAGCCGCGCAAGCGCTCGCGCACACCCACCTGATGCGGCAGCTGGAAGCGCTGCGCATATTGAGCCATGCGGACGCCGGCGATCCGGCGTCGTCAGAACCCATCGTCATCGAGGAGCCCGCCCATGTCCGGACCCGCCAATCTCGCCCCCGCGCGCGGCGCGCGCACGCCTGAGCCCGAGACCGATACCGTCGACGCGGCCGCCGCGGCGGAAAGCGCCGGCCTGATCACCCGCCTGGGCCGCCTGTGGGAACGCGGCCGCCTGCCGAGCGAATCCGAAGTCCGCCGCCTGTTCGAGGCGCGCCTGACCGACGTAGCCGCTAACAAGCTCGCGCGCCGCTGGTGCGAGCAATACGCCGCCGCCGACGGCAAGGACCGCCGCCTGATGCTGGCCGCGCTGGCGCAGGCGCGCGGGTCGTTCGCCGAAGGCGGCGGCGAAGGCGTGCGCCTCTTCAAGCGCTTCAACGCCCAGCCCCACGGGCTGCGTTTCCTGGTGGAGCTGCGCGCCGACATGCAGCGCTGGCGCAAGCAGGTGGCGGGCATCCAGGCGCTGGACAAGGACCTTGAAGGCCTGCTGTCCGCCTGGTTCGACGTGGGCTTGCTGGAACTGCGCCCGCTGACCTGGGATTCGCCGGCCTCGCTGCTGGAAAAGCTGATCCTGTACGAAGCCGTGCACGAGATCAAGTCCTGGGACGATCTGCGCCGCCGCGTATCGCCGGACCGCCGCTGCTATGCGTATTTCCATCCGCAGATGCCGGGCGTGCCGCTCATCTTCGTGGAAGTGGCGTTCGCCAGCCACATGGCCGACGACGTGCAGGTGTTGCTGGACAGTACGCTGCCGCCGCAGGACCTGGACAAGGCGCGCTGGGCCATCTTCTATTCGATCTCCAACACGCAGCCGGGTTTGAAAGGCATCAGTTTCGGCAATTTCCTGCTCAAGCGCGTGGTCGAGCAACTGCTGGACGAACTGCCCAAGCTGAAATCCTTCGCCACGCTGTCGCCGATCCCGGGGTTCGCGGAC
This sequence comes from Achromobacter sp., assembly GCF_050285585.1. GTDB lineage: Bacteria > Pseudomonadota > Gammaproteobacteria > Burkholderiales > Burkholderiaceae_B > Achromobacter. The sequence continues at coordinate 21,695 of NZ_JBLZXF010000007.1, forward strand.
TGGCTGGGCAAGCTGGATGCGGAGGCGGTCGAGGGCATCGTGCGCGAGGACAAGGTCCGCGCCAAGGCGCGCAAGCGCGAGGGCGTGCCCGACGGCCAGCGCTGGGTGGCGCGTCTGTCGAAGGCGGCCCAGGGCAAGGCGCCGGACGTGGTGAAGCGGGCGGGCTTCCGCCTGGCGGCCAGCTATCTCCAATCCATGAAGAATGGACTGCCGCTGGATCCGGTGGCGCGGTTCCACCTGGGCAACGGCGCGCGGATCGAACGGCTCAACTGGGCGGCGGACACCTCGCCCAAGGGGCTCAAGCAATCTTGCGCCATGATGGTCAATTACCTGTACGACCTGGACGAACTGGACGCCAACCTCGCCCGGCTGGGCGAGGGCAAGCCGCAGGTCAGCCGGGGCGTGGGACGCGTGGCCTAGGGCTGGCGGAAAACCAGGCAACAAAACGAAAAAAGGGCGGGGGACATGACGGAAGAGGTGGCTGGCCGCGTGCTGCTGGAGCGCGAGGGGCATCTGGCCTGGGTGACGCTATCGCACCCGGGGCGCCTGAACGCGATCACGGTAGGCATGTGGCATGCATTGCGCGAGGTCTTCGAACGCATCGCGCAGGACGATGGCGTGCGCTGCGTGATCGTGCGCGGCGAAGGCGGCAATTTCGCGGCGGGCGCCGACATCCGGGAATTTCCGGCCCAACGCGCCGACATGGCCGGCGTGCAGCGCTACCACCGCGAGGTGCTGGCGCCCGCCTTGCGCGCGATCGCCCTGTGCCCGCAGCCCGTGGTAGCCCAGATCGAGGGCGTCTGCGTGGGGGGCGGGCTGGAAGTCGCCAGCCAGTGCGACCTGCGCATCGCCGGCCGCTCGGCGCGTTTCGGCGTGCCGATCAACCGGCTGGGGTTTCCGATGGCACCCGACGAAATGAGCGGCCTGCTTGCGCTGGCCGGGCGCGCCGCCACGCTGGCCATCCTGCTGGAAGGGCGCGTGTTCGGCGCGGACGAGGCGCGCGAACTGGGCCTGCTGACCCGCATCGTGCCCGATGCCGAGGTGGCCGATGCCGCCTTGCAGAGCGCCGCCCGCATCGCGCGGGGCGCGCCGCTTGCCGCCCGCATCAACAAACGCCTCTCGCGCAGGCTCGCCGCAGGCGGAGCCTTGACCGAGGACGAATACCAGGATTATTTCTCTTACGCCGAAAGCCGGGACCACAAAGAGGGCGTGCGCGCTTTCCTGGCCGGCGTGGACCCTTCCTTTTCCGGAGACTAGACAAGGTGAGCAACGCTAATCTATATGCTGTGCTGCAAGGCGGCTTTCCCAAAGACCGCAGCAAAGTCGCGCTGGAAACGCCCGACCTGAAATACACCTGGGACGACATCGACCGGGCCACCGCGTGCATGGCCAACCTGCTGGCTTCGCTGGACCTTCCGGCCGGCTCGCGCGTGGCGGTGCAGGTGGAAAAGTCGCCGGAAGCCCTGCTGCTGTACCTCGCCACGCTGCGCGCCGGCCTGGTGTACCTGCCGCTGAACACGGCCTATCGCGAATCGGAGATCGAGTACTTCCTCGGCAACGCCGAGCCGGCCGTGGTGGTGTGCGCCAGCAAGAACCTGGAATGGGTGCGCCGCGCCGCCGACAAGGCGGGCTGCGCGCACGTCTACACGCTGGACGAGGACCGCAGCGGCACGCTGCTGGATGCCGCCGGCGGCCTGTCGCAGCGCTTCAAGACCGTGGTCCGCCAGCCTGACGACCTGGCCGCCATCCTCTACACCTCCGGCACCACCGGCCGCAGCAAGGGCGCGATGCTGTCGCACGGCAACCTGGCCGCCAACGCGCGCGTGCTCAACGACTACTGGGGCTGGCGCAAGGACGATGTGTTGTTGCACATGCTGCCCATCTTCCACGTGCACGGCCTGTTCGTGGCCTCCCACGGCGCGCTGCTGGCCGGCGCGAAGATGATCTGGCTGCCCAAGCTGGACGCGGACCTGGCCCTGCGCTACCTGCCGCAGAGTACGGTGATGATGGGCGTGCCGACCTACTACGTGCGCCTGCTGGCGGATCCGCGCTTTGATCGCGATGTCTGCGCGCGCATGCGCCTGTTCATTTCAGGTTCGGCCCCCTTGCTGGCCGAAACCTTCTCGGATTTCCAGAAACGCAGCGGCCACGCCATCCTGGAGCGCTACGGCATGAGCGAGACCGTCATGCTCACCTCCAATCCCTACGACCCGAAGCAGGGCGAGCGCCTGGCGGGCACCGTGGGCCGCGCCCTGCCGGGAGTGCAGGTGCGCGTGGTGGACGACGCCGGCATTGCGCTGGCGCCGGGCGAGATCGGCAACGTGCAGGTGCGCGGGCCCAATGTATTCTCGGGCTACTGGCGCATGCCGGAAAAGACGCGCGAGGAATTCACCGACGACGGCTGGTTCAAGACCGGGGACGTGGGCCGCTGGGGCGGCGAATCCGCGGGCCGCGACGTGCCTGCCGACTATCTGTCCATCGTGGGCCGCAGCAAGGACCTGATCATCTCGGGCGGATACAACGTCTACCCCAAGGAAATCGAAACGCTGATCGACGACATGCCCGGGGTGGCCGAGTCCGCCGTCATTGGCGTGCCGCATGCCGATTTCGGCGAAGCCGTCGTGGCCGTGGTGGTGCCGAAGGACGGGGCCGCGCTGGACGCGGCGGCCATGCAGGCCGAACTGAAGGCGCGCATCGCCAATTTCAAGGTGCCCAAGCGCGTGCACATCATCGACCAGCTGCCGCGCAACACCATGGGCAAGGTCCAGAAGAACGTGCTGCGAGAAACCTACCAGACGCTCTGAGCCGTGTCCGCGGCCGCCCGCCCTCGCAGGGAGGCGGCCGCGGACCGGCCTGGCGCGCCCCCCCGCCAGCCGCGGGGCAACCCCAGCATCAGGAGCCCACCGCCAAACAGTGCCACCCAAGACCGAGCAGCTTCATCCAATAAAAAATCCGAGAGACGAGACGCACTAGAATCGCGCCGTCCCCATGCTGCAGCAAGAGGAGACAATATGAAATATCGCACTACCGCCGCGGCCGTGTTCGCCGTGGTCGCCGTGGGCGCAAGCGGCGTCGCCGCCGCCCAATGGCCCGAGCGCCCGATCACGCTGATCGTTCCTTTCCCCGCCGGTGGCGGCACGGACACCTTCGCCCGCCCGCTCGCCCAGCAGCTGACCACGCAGCTGGGCCAGACGGTGGTCATCGACAACAAGGGCGGCGCGGGCGGAACCGTGGGCGCCGGCGTGGCCGCCAAGGCCAGGCCCGACGGCTACACCTTCTTCATGGGCGGCGCGCACCATGCGCTGGCCCCGTCGCTGTACAAGAACCTGAACTACGACATCCAGAAGGACTTCGTGCCGGTGGCGCTCGTGGCTCAGCCGCCCCAGGTCATCGTCATCAACCAGGGCAAGCTGCCGGTGAAGACCGTCGAGGAGCTGATCGCCTACGTCAAGAAGCGTCCGGGGGAGATCAACTTCGGCACCGCCGGCAAGGGCAGCACGCACCATCTGGCCGGCGAGCTGTTCGCAATGCAGACCGGCATCAAGCTGGTGGACGTTCCCTACCAGGGCGCCGGGCCGATGCTGTCGGCCCTGATCGGCGGGCAGGTTGATCTGGCGTTCGACGGCCTGGGTTCGTCGGCCGGCCACATCCGCGCGGGCTCGATCAAGCCGTTGGCGGTGGCCGCCACCGAGCGCTCGCCGTCGCTGCCGGACGTGCCCACCGCCGCCGAGGCGGGCGTGCCGAACTACGTGGTGTCGACGTGGTACGCGATCTGGGCGCCCGCCGGAACGCCCAAGGAGGCGGTCGACAGGATGAGCGCCGAGATCACCAAAGCCTTGAACGCGCCGAAGATCAAGGAAACCTGGGCCGGCAACGGTTCGGCGGTGCCCACGCTGACGGGCGCCGAGTTCGGCAAGTTCGTCGACAGCGAGGTCGCGCGCTGGGCCAAGGTCGTGAAGGATTCCGGCGTCACGCTGGAGTGACGTACCGGCGGACCGGATTTCGATTAACATTGATAATCGTTATCATTGTCAAATCTGCAGTCCGGTCCGTCGAACGTCATGAATCAGAGCGGTTCCCCAGCGCCCGTCGAGGGGCTCTACGTCGAGCATCAATCGTGGCTGCGCGATTGGCTGCGCAGGAAGACTGGGTGCCCGTTCGACGCGGCCGACCTGACCCACGATACCTATCTGAAAGTGCTGGTGCGCGAGGACGATGTGCGCATCTTGCGGGAACCGCGCGCCTATCTGACGACGATCGCGCATGGGTTGATGGTCAATTTGTTCCGCCGCCGCGACATCGAGCGGGCGTACCTGGACAGCCTGGCTCTGCTCGAAGACGGCGCCGCGCCTTCGCCGGAGCGGCGCGCGCTGGCGCTGGAGGCGCTGCTGGAGATCGACCGGTTGCTCGACGGCCTGCCCGCCAAGGTGCGCAAGGCGTTTTTGCTGGCGCAACTGGAAGGCCTGCGCCATGGCGAGATCGCCGAACGCATGCACGTGTCGGTCAGTTCGGTGCGTCAGTATCTGGCGCGCGCCATGCAGCACTGCCTGGCGGCCTGGTGAGCCGGCGCGCCTCCGCCCGCTCCGGGCTGCCGCCGTCGGTCATCCGCGAGGCCAGCGCCTGGTTCGTACGCCTGGGCGCCGAAGAGGCGACGGAGGAGGACGGGCTCGCCTGCCGCCACTGGATCGACGCCGATCCCTTGCACCGGCTGGCCTGGGAACGCGTGGAATCGCTTAACCGTCAATTCGGCCAGGTCGAACCGCGGGCGGGCCTGGCGGCACTCGATCGCGCCCCACTGCGCGGCCGGCGCCGAGCGCTGAAAGCTTTCGCGCTGATTCTGGGCACGGGGGGGCTGGCCGCGGCGGGCCTGCCCTGGAGATCCTGGACATCGGATGTCGGCACGGCCGTCGGCGAACGGCGCAACGCCACGCTGCCCGACGGCAGCGCGCTCACCCTCAATACCGACAGTGCGGCCGACCTGAGGTTCGACGCCACGCAACGGCTGATCGTATTGCGCCGCGGGGAATTGCATATCGCGTCGCATCGCGACCCGCAGGCGCCGTCCAGGCCTTTGGTCGTGGCGACTCCATCCGGCCGGATCATTGCATTGGGGACCCGTTTCGTGGTCAGGCTGTTGGACGGCGGAGCCTGGGTCGCCGTGATGGAGGGCGCCGTCAGGATAGAGCCGGCGGAAGAGGGCGAGGGCGCGACGCGCATTATCGAAGCGGGATCGGGCGCGTACTTCGACGAACGCGCTTTGCGGGAGGCAAGGCCCGCCTTGCACGCCGACGATTGGGTGCAGGGCTCCCTGTTCGCCGACGGGATGCGGCTGGACGCCTTCATCGAGGAACTCGGCCGCTATCGCAAAGGCAGGCTGGCCTGCGATCCGTCGGTGGCGGGGTTGCGCATTTCGGGATCGTTCCCGCTTGGCGATACCGACCGCGCCCTCGCGGCCGTCGAACGCGCGCTCCCGGTGCGCGCCGACCGCTATACGCGGTACTGGGTGGTGCTGCGCGCCAGGGATTGATGACTTGGCGCCGAGAGCGCCAGTGGCACGCAAGCGGCGGGGCGCATTGTCACTTTCGCGTTCTCGATTGGCATACAGGTGAAGCTCCGATTCACTTTGCCTGGACCCCAACGATATGTCCCTGTCCTTTTTCTCCTTCCGCCATGCCGCGCCGACGGATCTGCGCATGAAGGCTTTGGCCGCGCTTGCGCTGGCCGTGATGACCGGCGCCGCGTTGTCACCCGCCCGGGTCATGGCTCATGCTTCCGAGGCGGCCTCCACCGTACGCCGCTCCGTGAATGTGCCGGCCGGCCCGCTGGGCGCGGCGCTTTCCGCCTTCGCCCAGCAGGCCCGGGTGCTGTTGTCCTTCGATCCGTCGCTGACAGCCGGCCGGGAAACCGCGGGACTGCGGGGCGAATACGGCGTGGACCAGGGCTTTGCGGCGCTGCTGGCGGGCACCGGGCTTGAGGCCGTGCGCGGCGGAGATGGCGATTACCTGTTGCAGCGCGTCAGCGGCCAGCAGGCGGCCCAGCTCGACGCGGTGGTGGTGCTGGGGGCGGGGGCGACCACCGAAGGCACCGGCTCCTATACCGCGGACTGGATGCGCTCGGCCAACGGCCTGGTGCTGACGCAGCGCGATACGCCCCAATCCACCAGCATCGTCACGCGTCAGCAACTGGAAGACCAGGCCATGGGCAGCGTGCGCGACGTCATGGAGAACGCCACAGGCATGAATGTCCAGCAAAGCGAGACCGACCGGCTGAGCTATTACTCGCGCGGCTTCCAGATGGACACCATGCAGTTCGACGGTGTGGTCAAGCCGCTGGACAGCACCTACCAGTTCGGCGAAGGCAATCTCGATCCGGTCATTTACGACCATGTGGAGATCATCCGCGGCGCGACGGGCCTGATGAGCGGCACGGGCAACCCAGGGGGATCGGTGAACTTCATTCGTAAGCGGCCGACCCATGAATTCCAGGGCAGCCTGCGAGCCATGGCCGGCAGCTATGACACCTATCGTGGGGAGGTGGATCTGTCGTCGCCGCTGAGCGGATCGGGAGCGGTCCGCGCGCGCGTGGTCGGCGCCAAGGAGCGGCGCGGCGATACCCTGGACCTGTACAGCAAGAAGCGCGACGTGGCTTACGGCATCGTCGAGGCGGACATTGCCGAATCGACCACGCTGAGCGTCGGCGCGTCGACGCAGCGCTCCCGCCCCAAGGGCGTGATGTGGGGCGGCCTGCCTATCTTCGATACCAATGGCGAGCAAGTCGACTGGAAGAAGGGGCAGACCGCCGGCGCCAAATGGACTACCTGGGACACCGACTCGACCGAGTACTTCGCGCAGTTGGAGCATGGCTTTGCGAATGGCTGGAATGCGCGCTTGTCCTATTCGCGGCTGGACAATGATTTCGATGCCTCGCTGCTGTTCGCCGCCGATTTCCCGGTCGATGCGGGCACCGGCTATCTGTCAGGCACTCCCACGCTGCGCAAGTACCGGGGCGACAGCAAGCAGGATGTCTATGGCGGCTCGCTGAACGGCGACTTCGGGTTGCTTGGCGCCATGCACGAGTTCAACCTCGGGTTCTCGCATTCCAAGACTCGGAGCCAGACCAAGGGCTGGAACTCGTCGGACCAGGTTACCTATCCCATTCCCAATATCCACGACTGGAGCGGCGACTGGCCCGAACCGGTGTGGGACCAGCACGTCTCGGACCAACAGTTGCGCACGACGCAAACCGGCATTTTCGGCACGGCGCGATTCAACCTCGGCAGCCGTCTGCACCTATTGGCAGGCGCGCGCTGGACGCGCTGGGAGGCCGACGAGTACCGCTGGAACCAGTGGTCTCCCGATGCCGTCCCGATCGTACTGTCGCAGAAACAGCGTTATTCCGAGGTCACGCCGTACCTGGGCGTTACCTACGATCTGGACGACACGTATACGGCCTACGCCAGCTACACCAACATTTTTCAGCCCCAGATGTACAAGACTCGCGACTGGGAGATGACTGGCCCCGCCTATGGACACAACTACGAAGCGGGCATCAAGGCGTCATACCTGGACGGCCGCCTGAACGGCTCATTTGCAGTGTTCCTGACCAACCAGAAGGACGTGGCGGAATACGGGGGCTTCGATGCCGCCCGCAACGAGTCGTGGTACGAAATGCTGGACGGCACTCGCACGCGGGGATTCGAGCTGGAATTGGCCGGCGAAGTGTCTCCAGGCTGGAATCTGTTCCTGGGCTATACGTACCGCGTTTCGAAGAATGATGAGGGCAGGAAGGTCCAGACCACGCAACCCGAGCAAATGCTGAAGGCGAGCACGGCCTACAGGCTGCCCGGCGCCTTTAACGGATTGGTGGTGGGCGGCGGCGTGCGGTGGCAAAGCCGCACGCGCGCCCAGGGGTACTACGGAGAACAGTCGGCCTCGGTGGAGCAGAAGCCTTACGCGTTGTTCGACCTGATGGCCCAGTACGACATCGGCAAGCAGACCCAGTTACAGCTCAATGTGCGCAACCTCGCGGACAAGCGCTACTACCGGGCGATGGGGTTCTACAACTCGGTCTATTACGGCGAAGGCCGGACGGCGCTGCTCACGTTGACACAGCGCTTCTAGGGCGGGCGCCGCGCCTCAGCGCCAGTCGCTGGCCAGGCTGAGCTTGGCCAGCTGGTCGTGAGTCAGCGTCAGGCTGGCCGCCTTGACCAGTTCGTCCAGTTGCGCCAGCGAGGTGGCGCTCACGATCGGCGAGGTGATGCCGGGTTGCGCGATCTCCCAGGCCAGGGCGGCCTGGGCGGGCGTGCACCCGGCTTCCTCGGAGACTTCGTCCAGCGCCTTCAGGATGCGGTGGCCGCGGTCGTCGAGATAGGTTTCGACGATCTTGCGTCCGCGCGGGCTCTTGCCCGCGTCGGCGGGGCTGCGGTATTTGCCGCTGAGAAAGCCGCTGGCCAGCGCGTAATAGTTGATCGTGCCCATCTGCTGGGTCTTCACCAGGCTTTGCAGCCCGGATTCGAAGGGCTCGCGGCGGTACAGGTTGTATTCGGGCTGGATGCTCTCGTAGCGCGGCAGGCTGTGCCGCTCGCTCGTGATCAGCGCCTCGGACAGCCGCACCGCGGTGTAGTTGGAGGCGCCGATGGCGCGCACCTTGCCGGATTCGATGTGCTTGGCGTATTCGGCCAGGGTGTCGGTCAGCGGCGTGTCGGGATCGTCCTGGTGCGATTGGTACAGGTCCACGTAGTCGGTCTGGAGGCGGGCGAGCGATGCTTCCAGGGACCGCCGGATATAGGCGGGCGCCAGCCCCTTGGCGTCGGGGCCCATCTCCATGCCGACCTTGGTGGCGATGAGCACTTGGTCGCGCTTGCCGGAACGCTTCAGCCATTTGCCGATCAGCGTCTCGGACTCGCCTCCCTGGTTGCCCTTCACCCACCGGGAATACACGTCGGCGGTGTCGATGAAATTCAGGCCCGCGTCCACCAGGGCGTCCAGCAGGGAATACGTGCCGGCTTCGTCGACGGTCCAGCCGAAGACATTGCCGCCGAAGGTGAGCGGGGGAACCTGCAGGCCGGAACGGCCCAATGCGCGTTTGATCATAATGAGGCCTCTGGAAGCTGCGTGGGGCTGCGAGAAGGGGGGCGGACGGCATGCGCCGTCACAGGGATTCCCCCCAAGTCATTTTGTCGGGCGGCAAGTTAGACTATACGGCTTTATGGCCTGGCCGGCCGGCAGGGAGCCGCCGGCAGCGCCATAATCAATGGACAAAAACCAAGGGTTCAAGGAGCTTACCTATGCTGATCGGAAAAAAACATTTTCTGACGGTTGGCGCCATGGCATTGGCGATGGCTATCGCCGCGCCCGTGGCCGCGCAGCAGAAGTCGGTGGCGGTCACCGCCATCGTCGAGCACCCGGCGCTGGACGCCGTGCGTGACGGGGTGCAAGACGCCCTCAAGCAAGCCGGCTACGAGCCGGGCAAGAACCTGAAGTGGCAATACCAGAGCGCCCAGGGCAACAACGGCACCGCCGCGCAGATCGCCCGCAAGTTCGTGGGCGACAGGCCCGACGCCATCGTCGCGATCGCCACGCCGTCGGCGCAGGCGGTGGTTGCCGCCACCAAGGACGTGCCGGTGGTCTATTCCGCCGTCACCGATCCGGTCGCCGCCCAGCTGGTCTCCAGCATGGACGCCTCGGGCACCAACGTGACCGGCGTGTCGGACCTGCTGGCGCTGGACAAGCAGGTGGAGCTCATCAAGAAAATCGTTCCCAACGCCAAGCGCGTGGGCATGGTCTACAACCCGGGCGAGGCCAACTCGGTCGTGGTCGTGAAGAAGCTGCAGGAAATCCTGCCCAAATCGGGCATGAGCCTGGTCGAAGCCGCCGCGCCGCGCTCCGTGGACGTGGCCTCCGCGGCCCGCAGCCTGATCGGCAAGGTCGACGTCATCTACACCAACACGGACAACAACGTCGTGTCGGCGTATGAGTCGCTGGTCAAGGTCGGCAACGACGCCAAGATCCCGCTGATCGCGTCCGACACCGACAGTGTCAAGCGCGGCGGCATCGCCGCCCTGGGCATCAACTACCGCGACCTGGGCGTGCAGACGGGCAAGATCGTGGTGCGCATCCTCAAGGGCGAGAAGCCCGGCGCCATCCCCTCGGAAACCAGCTCCAAGCTTGAGCTCTACGTGAACCCGGGCGCCGCCGCCAAGCAGGGCGTGACGCTGCCCGACGCGGTGATCAAGTCCGCCGCGGTGGTCGTGAAGTAACTCGGTACCGTACCCGCCCCGCCATGCCTACCCGGCGTGAGCGGGGTTTTTCTTGAGTTTTTGCCTTACCCAAGGTCCTCCAGGGCGGCAGCGTTCACAAGATGCCCGCGGCCCGGCGCGATGTGCTGGTCTTGAATGGCCTGGCGGCCCGCCCAGAGCGGCGCGGCGCCCGGCGTTTTTGCTCCCTGAACGGTCCTGCGGACTCCCGCCGGCGCTTTTGCCGCCCGGCGCGGGAAGGCTTTGGCAGGAAACGAGAGAAAATCACGGGTTGGGAAACGTTTATTGCGAAAGCTGGGGTAAAACTGACCCCTAAACGCAAGAAATCGGACGTTTCAACTCTTTAATATGCTCGTTTCTTACCTTATCTGGATTTGACCCATGTCATTGTTTTCGTTGTTGGGCGCGCTGGAGATCGGCCTGATCTTCAGCCTGGTGGCCTTGGGCGTGTTCATTTCCTTCCGCCTGCTGCGCTTCCCGGACCTGACCGTTGACGGCAGTTTTCCGCTGGGCGGGGCCGTCTGTGCGACTTTGATCGCCTCGGGCACCGACCCATTCGTGGCGACCGTCATCGCCACGTTCGCCGGAGCCGCCGCCGGCCTGGTCACCGGCTGGCTGAACGTGAAGCTGAAGATCATGGATCTGCTGGCCAGTATCCTGATGATGATCGCCCTGTATTCGGTCAACCTGCGCATCATGGGCAAGCCCAACGTCCCGTTGATCACCGAACCCACCGTCTTTACCATCCTGCAGCCGGAGTGGCTGTCGGACTACGTCGCCCGTCCGCTGATCCTCGCCGTCATCGTCGTGCTGGCCAAGCTCGCGCTGGATTGGTTCTTCGCCACGCAGACCGGGCTGGCCGTGCGCGCCACCGGCTCCAACGGCCGCATGGCGCGCGCCCAGGGCGTGAACACCGGCCGTATGATCCTCGGCGGCATGGCGCTGTCCAACGCGCTGGTGGCCCTGGCGGGCGCGCTGTTCGCGCAGACGCAGGGCGGCTCGGATATTTCCATGGGCATCGGCACCATCGTGATCGGCCTGGCCGCCGTGATCGTGGGCGAAAGCATTCTGCCGTCGCGCAAGCTGGTGCTGGCGACGCTGGCCGTCATCATCGGCGCCATCGTCTACCGCTTTTTCATCGCTCTGGCCCTCAACAGCGACTTCATCGGCCTGAAGGCCCAGGACCTGAACCTGGTCACCGCCGTGCTGGTCACGATCGCGCTCGTCATCCCCATGCTCAAGCGCCGCCTGGTTGGCAAAAGGTAAGGCCCCGCGACCGCACAATGGAGTACTGAAATGTTGTCTGCCAAAGATTTGAAAATCACCTTCAACGCGGGGACGCCCATCGAGACGCGGGCCCTGCGCGGCCTGTCGCTGGAAATTCCGTCGGGCCAGTTCGTGACCGTCATCGGTTCCAACGGCGCCGGCAAGTCCACGTTCCTCAACGCGGTGTCGGGCGACCTGTCGGTCGACTCCGGCCGCATCGACATCAACGGCGTGGACGTCACGCGCCAGCCCGTCTGGGCGCGCGCGGGCAGCGTGGCCCGGGTGTTCCAGGATCCGATGGCCGGCACCTGCGAAGACCTGACCATCGAGGAAAACATGGCGCTGGCGCAGATGCGCGGCGCCAGCCGCGGCTATAGCCGCGCCGTCAAGGCGTCGATGCGGGAAGGGTTCCGCGAACGCCTGGCCACGCTGGGCCTGGGCCTGGAGAACCGCCTCGCGGACCGTATCGGCCTGCTGTCGGGCGGCCAGCGGCAGGCGGTCAGCCTGCTGATGGCGGCCTTGCAGCCGTCGCGCATTCTGTTGCTGGACGAGCACACGGCGGCGCTGGATCCGCGCACGGCGGATTTCGTGCTGCAATTGACGGCCCGCATCGTGTCGGAAAGCAAGCTCACCACCATGATGGTGACCCACAGCATGCGCCAGGCCCTGGACGTGGGCGACCGCACGGTCATGCTGCACCAGGGGCAGGTGGTGCTGGACGTCTCGGGCGACGAGCGCCGCGGCATGGACGTGCCCGACCTGCTCGCCATGTTCGAGCGCGTCCGCGGCGAGAAGATTTCCGATGACGCATTGCTGCTGGGCTAGCGCGCTCTCCCGCAGGTAATCTGCGCGAGGCGCGCCGTCAGAGATAACGCCCGGGCCGGAACGCGCGGTACCGCGCCGCGGCGCCTTCCTCGCTCATGAGTTCGCCCAGGATCCGGGCGGTGCCCGGCGCGGTGCTGAAGCCGATGTGCTGGTGGCCCAGCGCCAGCCACAGGCCCGGATGCCGCGGCGCCTCGCCTATCATCGGGCGGCTGTCGGGCAGGGTCGGCCGGCGGCCCAGCCAGGCGTTCCGATCCAGGCGCCGGTCCAGCGGGAAGGCCTCGCGGGCGCGGGCCTCCGCCAGGTCGAGCTGCTCCGGGCGGGCTGGCGCCTCGCACGCATCCAGCTCCACGCCGGTGGTCAGGCGCAGGCCCCGGGCCATGGGCGAGAGCACGTAGCCGCCGCCCGTATCGTGGACGGGGCGCGACAGGTTTGCGCCTTCCAAGCCGCTGTAATGCATGTGATAGCCCCTCTCGAATGCCAGGGGCAAGCCGATGCCTGCGGTTTTCAGGATGTCTTTGGACCAGGGGCCCAGGGCCACGACCAGCCTGTCCGCGGACAGCGACGCGCAACCGTCCGCTCCGAGGACCGTCCAGCGCTGGCCGTCGCGGCGGATGGCGCGGGCAGTCATTTGCGTGAAGGCGCCGCCACGGCGGCGGAACAGATCGGCATAGGCCGCGGTGACTTCATGCGGATCATCGACGGAATACGAGCCCTGGATCCACAGCGCCCGGGGGAAGATGGGCGAGAGGGCGGGTTCGAGCTCGGCGAGCTCCGCCGCGTTCAGGGCCTGGGTCGGCACCTGGTATTGCGCATACGTTCTGCGGGCCAACTCGCTGCCGTTCCACGCCTGTTCCGACCGGTACAGCAGCATCCAGCCCGTATCGCGCAGCCGGCGCAGGGCGCCGGCCTCGCCCAGCAAACGCAGGTGCTCGGGCGCGGACAGGCGGATCAGCCCGTCCAGGGCCGCCACGGTTTCCTTGAAGACCGGAGCCCGCGCGTTGAGGAGAAAGCGCGCCGCCCAGCCCGCATTCTTCGCCAGGTAGTTCCAGCGGTAGCGGAACTGGACCGTGTCGTTTTTCAGGAGCTTGGGCAACTGGGCCCACAGGCCGGGGTGGTTGAAGGGCATGAGCGAGCTGCGGGCGATCACGCCCGCATTGCCCAGCGAGGTCTCGCGTCCGGGTTCCTGCCGGTCGACCAGGGTGACCGTCATGCCCCGGCGCAACAGCTCAAGCGCGCTGCATACTCCCACGATGCCCGCGCCGAGGACGATGACCTGCTTTCCCATAGGCTTCCACCCGAATTCCGCCAAAAGCCGCCGTGTCGCCGGCGGGGACGCCGAATTGTATTGCAGCGGCGCGCCTTCGCGTCAGGCTTGCGGCGGAGCCTGGCCGAGGATCCTGCCCGCCGCCACGACGCCCCACCACGCGGCTTCCTCGAACACGGAATAGCCGGACAGGTCGGCATGCGCGAACAGCACCGGGCCATCCGCTACGCGCAGGGCGGCCAGGCCGGCGTTGGACAGGTAGCCGCACAGCGGCGTGGCCATGGCGTGGCCGCGCACCGTGATCTCCAGCGCGCGCGCGTGCCGCCAGAATTCCTTGCCGTACGCGGCGATCAGGTCCGCGGCGGCTTGCGCGCGCAGCGCTTCGGGGCTGGCCGCCGCCAGCCATTCCCGCGCGGCTTGCGGCGTCTGCGCGCTGAGCGCGTGATAGGCCGTGAAGACGCTGCGCGGCGACGGGGCCACGCGCAGCAGCTGGTGCGTCGACACGACATAACCCAAACCCTGTCCGCCATAGACCACGTTGTCCCAGGACAGCGGCTCGCCGGGGGCTTCCGTCGGATAGCCGTCCATGAGGAAGTTCGACACCATCCAGGGCGCGTGCGCAGACGTGTGCACGGCCGGATCGTAGCCATAGTCGCGGATGTCGGGCAGGATGCGCTGCGCGACGAACAGCGGCATCGCGCAAACCGTGCGGCGGGTCTGCACGGTGTAGGCGGCCGCAACGGGGCCGGGAGCAAGACAGGTAACCAGGGGGCCGGCGCGAGTTTCCTGGATGCGGACGGCGGTGCCGGCGATCAGCCAGTCGGCGTGGCCCAGCTTGCGCGTGATGGCGCCGCGCATGCGGTCGGCCAGCACGGAAAGGCCGCCGGGCCAGGTCAGCACGGCGCCTTCCCCGGCATTGGCGGCGTGTCCGTCGCGGCTGGCGAAATAGTGCAGGCCGGCCCAGGCCGAAACCACGTCGTAGCGCGCGCCGTAGTCGTCGCGGCAGCAGTAGTCCAGGTACCAGTGCAGCGCCGGCGAGGAATAGCCTTCGCGCTCCAGCCAATGCTTGAACGTGATGGCGTCCAGCGCGCGCCAGGCCGGATCGCGGGACGACAGCGCCAGCGGGATGCTGAAGACCTTGCGGCCGTCGCTGCCGGTTTCGGCGCGCAGGCGCTCGACCCACGCGAGAAAGCGGCGGTGCTGGGCGACATGCGCCTCGGGCAGGCCGGCCATGGGCAGCAGGCCGTCTTCCCAGCGGCCGTCGCGCAGCAGCCGCTCCTGGGGCGAATGCGCGATCACGGCCTCGTCGTAGTACGGGCGGACCTCGCCCGCGCCACTTTCGATGATGCCGAAGTCGGACAGCATCTCGCGCACGTGCGAGGACGCCAGGGACGGCAGGGGCAGGTAGTGGGCGCCCAGCGGGTAGTCCAGGCCGTCGCGCCGGCCGGCGGCCGCGTTGCCGGCGAACTCCGGGCCTTGCACCACGACGAAGTCCGTATGTCCTTCGCGCGCCAGCTTCCAGGCGCAGGACAGGCCCGCGATCCCCGCGCCCAGGATAGCCACGCCATGCCGGCGGCTTGCCGCGGGCTGCGGCAACGACGCGCCGTCGCGCAGGGCGTGGCCGGCCTGCATGCCGGGGTAATGGATGTCGGCCGTGGTCTCGACGATGCGCGAACGCCAGTAGCCGGCGGCGCCGGCGGCCGCGGCCGTGGCCGCGCCCAACAGGAAGCTGCGGCGGCGCATCAGCGGATGACCTGGCGCCAGTCCTCGTCGAAGTAGCGCACGAGCGACTGCTCATTCAAGCGGTTGGGCGGCATCGCGAGGGCCGGCATGTCGGCGGGGAAATGGAATAGCTCGCGCGTCGTGACGGGATCCAGGTAGCGCGCGGCCACCGTGATCTTCTCGGGAGGCGTGTAGTCCTTGCGCTTGCCGGCCAGGATGAAGCCCCAGTCGCCGAAGGAGGGCACGTAGACGTGATACGGCCAGGTGTTCAGGCCGGCCTCCTTCAGGGTGGCGTCCACGCTCCAGAACGAACGCGGCGCGAAATAGGGCGAGGTGGACTGGACGACGAGGTAGCCGTTCTCGGCCAGGTGGCGCGCCATCAGGTGGTAGACGGGCACCGAGTACAGGCGGCCCAGGCCGAAATTGGACGGGTCGGGAAAGTCCACCACGATGAAATCGTAGACCTCGGCGTGCGTCTCCAGCCAGCGGCCGGCGTCGTCGTTGATGACCGTGACCCGCGGGTCCTTCAGGGATCCTCCGTTCAGCCGGGTCAGCGGCTCGGAGCGCGAGAACAGGCCCGTCATGGCGGGGTCCAGGTCCACCAGCGTCACGCGCTCGACGTGCCTGTACTTGAGGATCTCGCGCACGGCCAGTCCGTCGCCGCCGCCAAGCACCAGCACGTTGCGCGCCCAGGGCAGGGCCTGCAGGCCGGGGTGCACCAGGGACTCGTGGTAGCGGTGCTCGTCGCGCGACGAGAATTGCAGGTTGCCATTGATGTACAGGCGCAGGTCGTCGTGCCAGCGCGTGACGACCAGGCGCTGGTACGGCGTGGTCTCGGCATGCACGACTTCATCGCCGTACAGGCCTTTCTCGGCCCACGCCGTCATGCTGCCGGAATACAGGAAGCCCAGGCCCAGCAGCCCGATCACCACGCAGGCCCGGACGGCCCGCTCGCCAGGCCGGCGGACCTCGGCGCGGAACAGCCAGGTGGTCCACAGCGCCACGCTCGCATTCAGCATGCCGAACAGGAAACCGGTGCGCAGCAGCCCCAGCTTGGGCGCGAGCAGCAGGGGAAACACCAGCGAGACGGCGAGCGCGCCCAGGTAGTCGAAGGTCAGCACGCGGCTGACGATTTCCCGGAATTCGGTCTTGCGCTGGTTGAACACGCGCATCACCAGCGGAATCTCCATGCCGACCATCAGGCCGATGATGAAGACGCCGACGTACAGGGCGGCGCGAAACGGCGCGGACAGCCAGGCGAAGACGAGGAACAGCACCGCCGCGGAAACGCCGCCCAGCAGCGCGACCAGCAGCTCCACGTCGATAAACCGATTCAAAACGTCTTCGTCTCTTACATATTTTGACAACCATGAGCCGATGCCCATGGCGAAGAGGTAGCAACCGATGACGGAAGAGAATTGGAGTATCGAATCCCCAAGCAAATAGCTGGCGAGCGCGCTGCTGATGAGCTCATAGCCCAGGCCGCAGGAGGCGACGATCAGTACCGAGAGGATGAGAACGCGGTCGCGCATGAGGTGTCCGACACGAAAAATGCGTTCGCAGTATATCGAAGCCCGCGTATATACTGCGCGCAATTGGGAGGCTGGCAATGGGAGAAGCAATGCATCCGGCGGTGACCTATCTGATTTATATGGCATCGGCGCTCGCCATGCTGGGCATCTTCACCGCGGTCTATACGGCCGTCACGCGCTATCGGGAATTCGAACTCATCCGCGAAGGCAATATCGCCGCCGTGCTCTCGTACGGCGGCGCGCTGGTGGGCTTCAGCTTCACGCTTTGCTCCAGCATCGCGGTGCATGCGAGCTTCGTCATGTTCCTGGTCTGGGGCGTCGCCGCCATGCTGGTCCAGATTGTCGTGTACGTGGTGGTGGCGCGGTGCATCCGCGGCATGAACGACGCGATCGAGGAAAACAATATCGCCATGGGCGGACTGATCGGTTCGATCTCGATCGCCGCCGGCATCGTCAACGCCGCCTGCCTGACCTGATCCCGCCAGGCGCGCCGACTCCGACCCTACAGGAGGACATTCCATGAGTCTCGGTTCATTCATCCGCAAGCAGTTCATCGACATCCTGCAATGGAACGAGGATCGCGACGGCGTGCTCGCCTGGCGCCATCCGATGCAGGACTTCGAAATCCAGTACGGCGCCAGCCTGACGGTGCGCGAATCGCAGATGGCGGTTTTCGTCAACGAGGGCAAGGTGGCTGACGTGTTCGGCCCCGGCATGTACAAACTGACGACGCAGACCCTGCCGATCCTGACCTACCTGAAGAACTGGGACAAGCTGTTCGAGTCTCCCTTCAAATCGGACGTGATCTTCTTCAGCACGCGCCTGCAGCTGGGCCGGCGCTGGGGCACGGCGCAGCCGGTCACGTTGCGCGACAGCGAGTTCGGCATGGTGCGCCTGCGCGCGTTCGGCGTGTATTCGTACCAGATCTCCGATCCCGGCAAGTTCTACCGCGAGATCAGCGGCACGCGCGACGAATACACCGTGGACGACCTGGAGGCGCAGCTGCGCAACATGGTGGTCGCGGCCATGACCACGGCGCTGGGCGGCTCGAAGGTGCCGTTCCTCGACATCGCCGGCAACCAGGGGCTGATGTCGCAAAGCATCGGCGAGCAGCTGGCGCCGGTGTTCGACCGCTACGGCGTCAGGCTGGACAACTTCACGGTGGAAAACGTCTCGCTGCCGGAAGAACTGCAAAAGGCGCTGGATACCCGGATCTCCATGGGCATGGCCGGCGACCTGGGCAAGTTCACCCAGTACCAGACCGCGACATCGATCCCGCTGGCGGCGCAGAACGAGGGCGGCATCGCCGGCATCGGCGCGGGCCTGGCGGCGGGCGCCGCGCTGGGCCAGACCATGGCGCAGGGCCTGGGCGCGGCCCAGGGGCAGCCGCCGCAACAGGCGCCGCAGCAGGCGCCGGCCGCCGCGGCGAATGCGGATCCGGTGCAGCGCCTGCAGCAGCTCAAGGATCTGCTGGACAAGGGGCTGATCACCGCGGCGGACTACGATTCGGCCAAGGCCGAAGTGCTGAAGAAACTGACCAACTAGCGCCAGCAGGCCCCAATGCAACAGGTTCTGTGCCCGCAGTGCGGCGCCCCCGTCAAGTTCACGTCCACCGCCTCCGTGATGGCCGTTTGCGGCGCCTGCCGCAGCACGTTGCTGAAGGATGCCGAGTCGGTCAAGCGCATCGGCGAGATGGCGGACGTCCTGGAAGACTACTCGCCCCTGTGCCTGGGCGCGGCGGGCAAGCACGATGGCAAGCGCTTCGACGTGATCGGCCGCATTCAGCTGCGGTACGGGGAAGGTTTCTGGAACGAGTGGTACCTGTGGTTCGAGGATGGCTCCGACGGCTGGCTGTCGGACGCGTCGGGCCAGTACGCCGTGACCCGGCGGCGCAAGGTGAAGGGCGCGCAGGGCATGCCGGCGTTCGAGGACATCGCGCCGGGCGACGAAATGAAGCTGGACGGCCAGCGCTTCACGGCCTCCGACGTGCGGGCCTGCCAGGCGGGCGGCGCGCAAGGCGAACTGCCGTTCGTGCCGGGCGAGGGCTGGCAGGCGAAGGTAGCGGACTTCCGCAGCCTGGACGCGTTCCTGACGCTGGATTTTTCCGATGGCCCCGATCCGGAGCTCTACATCGGCAAGGCCTTCGACCTGTCCGCCATGCAGGCCGGCTCGCTGCGCACCAACGAACAGGTCGAGGAAACGGCCGGCCGTTTCCGAGGCCAGATCAAGGCGCTGGACTGCCCGAATTGCGGCGGCCCGATAAGTTTCGTGGCCGCCATGGCCACTCAGGTGGTCTGCCCTTCGTGCGCGGCCGCGGTCGATTGTTCGGGCCCCACCGCCGAAGTGATCGAAAAGGCCCGCAAGGTCAAGGCGATCAAGACCACGCTGCCGCTGGGCGCGCAGGCCAGGATCGACGGGGCCGCCTACACCCTCATCGGGCTGATGAAATGCGCCGACCCGGATCCCGATGAGCCCTCGGACTGGATCGAGTACCTGTTGTTCAACCCGGCCAAGGGTTTCATCTGGCTGGTGGAAACCGACGAGGGCTGGGAGCGCGCGCAGGTCTGCGATACCTGGCCCAGCCACAACAACGCGACCAGCGTGCGCTGGCGTTCCAAGCTGTACCACAAGCTGTACGACTACACCTCGCGGGTCGAATTGGCGCTGGGCGCCTTCAACTGGCGGGTGAAGGTGGGCGACAGCACCAGGATCACGGACTACAAGGCCGGCAACCTGAAGCTGACGCGCGAATTGAGCGAGTCGGAACTGGGCTGGTCCGCCTCCGGCCCCGTGGCGCCCGCGCAGCTGGCCGAATGGTTCGGCGATCCCGAACTCGCCAAGCAGAAGGCCATGCCCCGCAGCGGCGGGGGCGGGGGCTACCGCAAGTGGGCCTGGACGGCGATGATCGCGCTGGGTTTCCTGAACCTGGGCAATATTTTCAGCGGACGCTTCATCCCGATCCTGATCGGCATGGCGTTCCTCTGGTTTCCCGCCACGCTGGCGGACAAATTTTCGGGCAAGGACGAATAGCGAGATGGGCAAGATCCTGTACGCCATCTATGCCGTGGTGGTCGTGCTGGCCACGACGGGCGCGAGTTCGACCGGCGGCGGCTACACCAGCGGCGGCGGCAGCAGCTGGGGCGGCAGCTCCGGCAGTTCGGGGTGGTCGTCGGGCGGATTCCACAAGTGACGGTGCACGCCACTCCCGGCCGTCACGTGCTGGCGGATTTCCGCGGCGTGCGGGCGGACCTCCTGACGGACCCGCTGGCGCTGGAGCGCCAGCTGATCGAGGCGGCGCAAGCCGCGGGCGCGCACGTGCTGAGCGCCCATTTCCATCATTTCGGCGCCGGGGCAGGGGTGACCGGCGTCGTCATGCTGAGCGAATCCCACATCAGCATCCATTCCTGGCCCGAGCACTGCTACGCGGCCCTGGACATCTTCATGTGCGGCGCGGCCCGCCCGGAGCTCGCGCTCTCGCACCTGCGGGACCGGCTCGCTCCGGAATCGGTGCGCGTCACCACGGTGGCGCGCGGCTGAAGGCCGCCGCACGTTTCCTTGATCTGGCGCAATCCTCCCCGGCGGATCGGATTGACTGGCGTTATATACTTATATATATTTCGATGCCGGCATATCCATTCCGCAGGGAGAAAATCATGTTCCGCAAACGTCAGATCGTGGCGCTTTCCATGGCCCTGGCCGCCACCTGGGCCTCGGGCGCCCATGCCGGCGACCTGGTGGTCTCGGCCGCCGCCAGCCTGACCAACGCATTCAAGGAAGTGGCGCGCGGCTACGAGCAGGAGCATGCCGGCACCAAGGTGGTCCTGAACTTCGGCGCCTCGGACGTGCTGCTGCAGCAGATCGTCAAGGGCGCGCCCGCCGACGTCTTCGCGTCGGCCGACCAGAAGGCGATGGACAAGGCCGTCGAGGAGAAGGCCGTCAAACCCGCTTCCCGCGTGGACTTCGCCGCCAACCAGGTCGTGCTGATCGTTCCCGCGGACAGCAAGGCGGACATCGCCGCGCTGAAGGACCTGACGCGCGACGACGTCAAACGCATCGCCTACGGCAATCCGGCATCCGTGCCGGTGGGCCGCTATACGCAGGGCGCCTTGCAGGCCGCCGGCCTGTGGGATGCGGTGCAGGCCAAGAGCGTGCTGGCCCAGAACGTGCGCCAGAGCCTGGACTACGTGGCGCGCGGCGAGGTGGACGCGGGCTTTGTGTTCGCCACCGACGCGGCCATCATGGGCGACAAGGTCAAGGTGGCCGTGCGCGTGCCGTCCCAGACGCCGGTGACCTATCCCATCGCGGTGACCACGCGCGAGGCGGCCGCCAGGGAAGCCGAAAGTTTCGTTGCCTACGTGCTGTCTCCCGCCGGCCAGGCGATACTGTCGCGGTATGGTTTCCAGAAGCCCTGAGCTCCGTTGAATCGTAGGCATTGATGAGTGATCCGGTTTGGGTCCCGCTGCTGCTTTCGCTGAAAGTGGCGGGCTGGGCGACGCTGTTGGCTACCGTGTCCGGCACGGCCGCGGCCTATGCGCTTTCGCGCTGGCGCTGGCCCGGCCGCGATCTGCTCGACGCCATCCTCACCTTGCCGCTGGTGCTTCCGCCCACCGTGCTGGGGTATTACCTGCTGGTGCTGCTGGGCCGCCGCGGCGTCATCGGCGAGACGCTGGCCGGCTGGGGGATCGAACTGGTCTTTACCTGGCAGGGGGCGGTGATCGCGGCGTCCGTGGTGGCGTTTCCGCTCGTGTTCAAGTCGGCCCGTGCCGCATTCGAGAACGTCGACGCGCAACTGGAGAGCGCGGCCCGCGTGCTTGGAGTCTGCGAGGCGGGGGTCTTCTTCCGGGTGACGCTGCCCCTGGCCGCGCGCGGCATCGCCGCGGGCGTGCTGCTCGCCTTCGCGCGGGCGCTGGGCGAATTCGGCGCCACCCTGATGATCGCCGGCAACCTGCCCGGGCGCACCCAGACCCTGTCGGTCGCCATCTACGAGGCCGTGCAGGCGGGCGACGACGCCACGGCCAACCTGCTGGTGCTGGTGACTTCGGCGACCTGCGTCGTGGTCCTGCTGCTGGCCGGAAGGCTGGTGCCCGTCACCGGCGGCCGGCGCGATGGAGGGCGGCGATGAGCGTGAACATCCATGTGCGCAAGCAGATGACGTCGGGCGGGCAGCGCTTCGACCTGGACGTGGCTTTCGAGTCGTCGGCCAAGCGTATCGCGCTGTTCGGTCCGTCCGGCGCGGGCAAGAGCCTGACTCTGCGGGCCGTGGCCGGGCTGCTGCGGCCGGACGCGGGGCGCATCGAAATCAATGGGCGCGTGCTGTACGACTCCAAGGCGGGCATATGCCTGCCCGCGCAGTCTCGCCGCGTCGCCTACCTGTTCCAGGACTACGCCCTGTTTCCCCACCTGACCGTGGCGCAGAACATCGCGTTCGGCCTGCGCCGAGGTTGGCGCAATCCGCCCCGGCGCGAGGTCTCTCCCCGGGCGCAGCGCTGGGTCGACGCCTTCGAGCTGCGCGCCATCGTGGGCAGCTACCCGAGCGAAATCTCGGGCGGCCAGAAGCAGCGGGTGGCCCTGGCGCGCGCGCTCATGCTGCAGCCCGACATCCTGTTGCTGGATGAACCGTTCTCGGCGCTGGACGCGCAGCTGCGGGGCAAGATGCGCCTGGAGCTCAACGCGCTCCAGCGGCAGCTGGACGTGCCGATGCTGGTGATCACGCATGACCCGGCCGACGTGGATGCGCTGGCGGACGAGGTGTTCGAGGTGCGCGAGGGCAGGGTGCGCCGTTACGACGCGGACGTGGGGGTGTAGGATGGGTTACGCGCGTTCGACATTCGAGTTCTTGCTCAAGGACTCTCGCGCTGCACCCATCCTACTCCAGGACCCCCAGAATCACGCTGGACGCCTTGAATATCGCGACGGCTTCGGCGCCGACGTCCAGGCCGAGATCGTTCGCGCTTTCGTTCGTCACGATGGCGGCCAAGGTGGCGCCGCCTTCCAGGCCGATCAGGATTTCGCTGTTCACGGCGCCGGGACGCAGCGCGGTGATCGTGCCCGGCAACTGGTTGCGCGCCGACAGGCGCAGGCCGGGCCCGGGCGCGCCGACGATGACGGCCGAGGCCTTGACCAGCGCGATCGCCTCCTTGCCCACGGCCAGCCCCAGCTCTTGCGTGCTTTCGCGCGTGATGGTCGCGGTAATGGCCAGGCCGCCCGCGATGCGCAGCACGATCTCGTCGTTGACGGCGCCCTCGCGGATTCGGATGACGGTGCCCAGGAGTTTGTTGCGCGCGCTGGTTTTGAGCATGAAGCGCTTCATCAGGTCGATATCGCCGCCGGGATCCACGCCGGCGCGGGTCAGGTTTTCCATGAATTTGCGGTGCTCGGCCTCGAGCGCGCGGAAGGTCGCGATCAGGCGGCGGGCGCGGTCGGTCAATTGGGTGCCGCCGCCGCCCTTGCCGCCTGCCGCGCGGATCACCAGCGGTTCGCCGGCCAGGTTGTTCATGGCGTCGATGGCGTCCCACGCTCCCTTGTAGCTCATGCCCACGGCGCGCGCGGCGTTCGTGATCGAGCCGGTGGCGTCGATCTGCGCGAGCAGGTCTATGCGGTTTTTTCCGCCCCAGGTCTGGGCGCCGGAACGAAACCAAATCGAGCCGTCGAGTTCCAACATCGGTATCGGGCCTGTCGTCAGGCCAGGGTATGGGACAACGGCCAAGTTTACTGGACGGGAGCGGCGCCGGCGGAGGCGGCCGCTATGATGAGAATGAGATTCTGTTGATATTTCGCAGGCTTCGCGGCACTATGGTTACGCCTTGGGCTCTCGGAGAAAACAACATGAAAGCGTTGAAACTGCTGGCGGCGGGTTCCATGACTGGGTTGCTGGCGGCGTGCGCGTCGGGCCCCACGGTGAAGGGCGACTACGACCACCAGGCCGACTTCGCCCAGTACCGCAGCTTTGGATTCATGTCGCCCCTGGGCACGGACCGGGCGGGCTACAGCACCCTGCTGACCGAGAGGCTGAAGACCGCCACGCGCGGCCAGATGGAGATGCGCGGCTATGTCTACAGCGCCTCCAATCCTGACCTGCTGGTCAATTTCGGCGCCAAGCTGCAGCAGAAGGTGCAGGTCACCCCGGCGCCGCCGATGGGTCCATACTACGGCTACCGCGCCGGGTTCTATGGCGGCTGGCCCGGCTATGGCTGGGGCGACGACGTCTATCAATACACCGAGGGCACCCTGAACATCGACCTGGTCGACGCGCGCCGCAAGCAGCTGGTGTGGGAAGGCGTGGCGGTGGGCGAGGTCCAGGACCAGGATCAGGACCTCGCGGGCTCCGAACAGCGCGCGGAGAAGGTGGTTGCCCGGATTTTCGCCAAGTATCCGTTCCGGGCGGGCGTCGCCGCGCCGCAATTGCCGGACAAGCGCAAACCGTAGGTTCCGCCCATATCTGAAGGAAGGTCGCATGAGCGTACGCCGCAAGGCTCCGTCGCAAGATACCGGCGATACGCCGTCCTATGAAGTCGTCGCCCTGGTGCTACAGGGCGGCGGCGCGCTCGGAGCCTATCAGGCCGGGGTGTACCAGGGCCTGCACGAGGCCGGCATCCGGCCCAATTGGATCTCGGGCATTTCCATCGGCTCGATCAACGCCGCCATCATTGCCGGTTCCCCCGAGGACGAGCGCGTGGAGCGGCTGCGCGGCTTCTGGGAAAGCATCTGCCGGCCGGCGGCGTTCGCGCCCATGCCCTGGGGCGATACGGTGCAGGACATGTTCGCGGGCCTGCCTTTCGGTTTCGGTTCACCTGTGCTGAACGGGCAGGTGTCGGCGTTGCAGGCCCTGTTTGCCGGGCAGCCGGGCTTTTTCAAACCGCGTTTTCCGCCGCCCTACCTGGTGCATGGCAGGGGGGCGGCCTCCACCAGCTTCTACGACACGACGCCCCTGGCCTCGACCTTGCGCCAGTTCGTCGATTTCGATCTGCTCAATAGCGGGGCCGTGCGCGCCAGCTTTGGCGTCGTGAACGTGCGCAGCGGCAACTTCGCGTATTTCGACAGCCTGAAGGATACCCTGGGCCCCGAGCACATCATGGCCTCGGGCGCCTTGCCGCCGGGCTTTCCGTCCGTCGAGATCGGCGGCGAGCACTACTGGGACGGCGGCATCGTGTCCAACACGCCGCTGGCGCAGGTGCTGACCACGGACAACATGCGCGACACGCTGGCGTTCCAGGTGGACCTGTGGCCGGCGCGCGGCGGTTTGCCGACCTCGCTCGAAGAGGTGGCCGAGCGGCAGAAGGACATCCAGTATTCCAGCAGGACCCGTCTGGTAACCGACCAGTTGCGGCGCGTGCTGAAGCTGCGGCACGGCCTGCAGCGCCTGCTGGAGCGCCTGCCGGAGGCCGAGCGCAATGCGGCCGATCTCGCCGACATCCGCAGGCTGTCGCACACGCCCGCCACCAACATCGTCAACCTCATCTACGAGTCCAAGCACCGCGAGCGCTATTCCAAGGACTACGAGTTCGGCACCGAGGCCATGCGGGAACACTGGGAGTCCGGGCTGGCCGACATACGCCATACGCTGGCCAAGCCCGGCATTCTGGCGCGCCCCACGCAAGACAGCTGCTTCGTGACCCACGACATCCACCGCAACGGCACGCGCGGTTGAGGCGTGCCGACTGTTGATTCCATGCACAAAATCCGCCCCCGCGCAGGGTTTGAAGCCGCAAAAGTCAGTGATTTCCCCAATAACTGAGTTACATTAACGGGCTATTCACGTGCCTTGATAACGCATGCTTTTATTTTGATCGCGGGCAAAAGTCGCGGTTAAATACTGCGATTGCTTGACGCGACTACGGTTTACAACGCTACGCGGGGGTTTCAATGCGGTTTTCGCCTAAACGTGTTTCGGGGCTGGCTATCTCCGGTGGAGTCCTCGCGCTGATATTGGCGGGTTGCGGTGAAAAGCCGCAGATGAACCCCGGCATGCCCCAGGTCAGCGTCGTCACGATCCAGCCGCAGCGCGCACCCATCGTCTCGGAATTGCCTGGCCGCGTCGATGCCGTCCGGGATGCCCAGATCCGTTCGCGGGTCACCGGCATCGTGCAGAAGATCACCTTCGAGCAGGGCGGCGACGTCAAGGAAAACCAGCTGCTCTTCAAGATCGACCCGGCGCCTTACAAGGCGGCCTACGATCAGGCGACGGCGCAGCTCAAGCAGGCGCAGGCCAATCTGTTCAGCGCCAAGCTGCTGGCCGACCGCTATGCGCCGCTGGTCAAGGCCAACGCCGTCAGCAAGCAGGAATACGACAACGCCGTGGCCTCGTACCGCCAGGCGGACGCTTCGGTCGCCGCCGCCAAGGCCGCGCAGGACAACGCCGCGATCAACCTGGGCTACACCGACGTCACGTCCCCCATCACGGGCCGCATCGGCAAGCCGCTGGTCACCGAGGGCGCGCTGGTCGAGGCCGCTTCCGCCACGCAGATGGCCATCGTGCAGCAACTGGATCCGATCTACGTGGACTTCACCCAGTCCACGGCGGAACTGGCGTCCCTGCGCCGCGCGTTCGCCAGCGGCCAGCTGCAGCAGGTCGGCAAGGACACGGCGCGCGCCACGATCGTCCTGGAAGACGGCACCGAGTACGGCCAGCCCGGCAAGCTGCTGTTCACGGGCATCACGGTCGATCCGTCCACCGGCCAGGTGAACCTGCGCGCCGAGGTGCCCAATCCCGATGGCATCCTGTTGCCCGGCATGTACGTGCGGGTGCGCCTGGAGCAGGGCGTGGACGACAAGGCCCTGATGGTGCCGCAGCAGGCGCTGCAGCGCACCGCGGACGGCATGCAGAGCCTGATGCTGGTCAAGGACAACAAGATCGAGCAGGTGCCCGTGACCACCGGCGGCGCCATCAAGAACGAATGGGTCGTCACCAGCGGCCTGAAGGCCGGCGACGTGGTGGTCGTGGAAGGCTTCCAGAAGATCCGCCCCGGCGCGCCGGTGCAGGTCAGCCAATGGGCCAAGAAGGGCGGGGCGGCAGCGCCCGGCGCCCAGCCCGCGGCGCAGCCGGGCGCCAAGCCGGCGGAGCCCGCCCCGCAGCCTGGCGCCAAGCCGGCCGAGCCTGCGCAGCAGGACAAGGCCGCAGGCCAGAAATCTTAAGCGGCACGCGGCGCTTGCGCCGCGTTCCTCTTTCGTGAGCATCGCTTTCAGAGTCAGCCCACATGCCGCAATTTTTCATTGATAGACCGATTTTCGCCTGGGTAGTCGCCCTGTTCATCCTGCTGGCCGGGATCCTGGCCATCCCGAACATGCCGGTTTCGCAGTACCCGGACGTGGCGCCGCCCGCCATCACGATCACCGCTACCTATCCCGGGGCCTCGGCCAACGAAGTGGCCGAGCAGGTCACCAGTATCATCGAAGACCAGCTCAACGGCGCCAAGGGCCTGATCTACTACGAGTCGGTCAGCGATTCCTACGGCACCTCGACCATCACCGCGACCTTCGCGCCGGGCACCAATCCCGACCTGGCGCAGGTGGACGTGCAGAACCGCGTCTCCAACGTGGTCGCGCAGCTGCCTACCGCCGTGCAGCAGCAGGGCCTGCAATACGAGCAGACCAGTACCGGCTTCCTGATGGTGGCGGCGGTGTCGTCCACGGACGGCACGCTGGACCAGACCGCGCTGGCCGACTACATCACCCGCAACATCAAGAACCCGGTGTCGCGCGTGCCCGGCGTGGGCCAGTTCCAGCTGTTCGCCGCGCCGCGCGCCATGCGCGTCTGGGTCGATCCGGCCAAGCTGGTGGGCTTCAACCTGAGCATGTCGCAGGTGAACCAGGCGATCGCCAGCCAGAACGTGGTGATTTCCGGCGGCAGCATCGGCGCGCCGCCCAACCCGGATTCGCAGCGCATCACCGCCACCGTCACGGCCAACGGCCAGCTCAGCACGGTGGAAGGCTTCGGCAAGATCGTCCTGCGCGCCAACACCGACGGCTCCAAGGTGCTGCTGCGCGACGTGGCCCGCATCGAAGTCGGCGCGGACAACTACCAGTTCGGGGCCCGCCTGAACGGCAAGCCGACGGCGGCGTTCGCCATCGTGCTGTCGCCGGACGCGAACGCGCTGGCGACCGCGCAGGGCGTGCGCCAGCAGATGGAAGAGCTGTCCAAGTACTTCCCGGGCAATATCACCTATTCCATTCCCTACGACACCGCTCCCTACGTGAAGGTGTCCATCGAGCAGGTGGTCCATACCCTGGTCGAGGCCATGGTCCTGGTGTTCCTGGTCATGTACCTGTTCCTGCAGAACGTGCGGTACACCCTGATCCCGGCGCTGGTGGTGCCGGTGGCCATGCTGGGGGCCTTCGCGGTCATGCTGGCGCTGGGCTTCTCCATCAACGTACTGACCATGTTCGCCATGGTGCTGGCCATCGGGATCCTGGTGGACGACGCCATCGTGGTGGTCGAGAACGTCGAGCGGATCATGGCGACCGAGGGGCTGCCGCCCAAGGAGGCCACCAAGAAGGCCATGCCGCAGATCAGCGGCGCCATCGTCGGTATCACGCTGGTGCTGGTGACCGTGTTCCTGCCGCTGGCCTTCATGAGCGGTTCCGTGGGCGTGATCTACCGCCAGTTCTCCGTGGCTATGGCCGTGTCGATCTTCTTCTCGGCGCTGCTGGCCCTGACCTTCACGCCGGCGCTGTGCGCCACCATCCTCAAGCCGGTGCCCAAGGGGCACCACGACGAGAAGAAAGGCTTCTTCGGCTGGTTCAACCGCAAGTTCGACGCCACCACCCACGGCTACCAGAACTGGGTGTCGCGCATCCTGCACAAGGGCGGCCGCATGATGCTGGCGTTCCTGCTGCTGGTCGTGCTCCTGGGCTGGCTGTACCTGCGCCTGCCGTCGTCGTTCCTGCCCGAGGAAGACCAGGGCTACGTGGTCAGCAACATCGAATTGCCCACGGGCGCCACGGCGAACAGGACGGTCGAGGTCATCGAACAGGTCGAGAAGTACTTCTCGGGCGTGTCCGCGGTCGAAAACGTCATCGCGGTGCAGGGCTACAGCTTCAACGGCAACGGCCTGAACGCCGCCATCGCTTTCGTGACGCTCAAGGACTTCAGCGAGCGCAAGGCGCGCAAGGATTCCGCGGGGGCGATCGCGTTCAACGCCTTCGAGAAGCAGTTGATGGGGATCCACGACGCGCAGGTGTTCACCCTGGTGCCGCCCGCCATCTCGTCGCTGGGCAACGCCACCGGCTTCGACTTCCGCCTGCAGGATCGCGGCGCCGCCGGCTCCGAAGCGCTGGCGGCCGCCACCGGCGAACTGATGGGCATGGCCATGAAGAGCCCCGTGCTGTCCCAGGTCCGGATCACCGGCCTAGGCGCCGGCGCGCAGCTGAGCCTGACGATCGACCGCGACAAGGCGGCCGCGCTGGGTGTGGACTTCAACGAGGCCGCCTCGCTGATCTCCACCGCCGTCGGCTCCGCCTACCTGAGCAAGTTCCCCAACCTGGGCCGGATGCAGAACATCTGGGTGCAGGCGGACGCGCCGTACCGCATGCAGCTCAACGACGTGCTGCAGCTCAACGCGCGCAATGCCCAGGGCGGCATGGTGCCGCTGTCCACCTTCGTGAAGGCCGAATGGAAGCAGGGCCCCGTGCAGGTGGTGCGCTACAACAGCTACGAGTCCATGCGCATCAGCGGCGACGCCGCGGCGGGCTACACCACCGGCGAAGCCATGGCCGAGATGGAACGGCTGGTGGGGCAACTGCCCCAAGGTTTCGGCTACGAATGGAACGGCCTTTCCTACCAGGAGCGCCAGGCCGGCAACCAGGCTCCCATCCTGATGGGCCTGTCGCTGCTGGTCGTGTTCCTGGTGCTCGCGGCCCTGTATGAAAGCTGGGCGATCCCGATCTCGGTGATGCTGGTGGTGCCGCTGGGCATGCTGGGCGCCGTGGCGCTGATCAGCGCGCTGGGCATGTCGAACGACGTGTACTTCCAGGTGGGCATGGTGACCGTGATCGGGCTGGCGGCCAAGAACGCCATCCTGATCGTGGAATTCGCCAAGGACCAGTACGCCCGCGGCATGGGCCTGTACGAGTCCGCGGTGGAGGCCGCCAGGCTGCGGTTCCGGCCGATCCTGATGACCTCGCTGGCCTTCATCCTGGGCGTGGTGCCGCTGGCCATGGCGACCGGCGCGGGCGCCGCCAGCCAGAAGGCGGTGGGCCTGGGCGTGCTGGGCGGCATGCTGGCCGCCACGCCGTTCGCGGTGATTTTCGTGCCGACCTTCTTCGTCGTCGTGCTGGGCCTGTTCAAGACGCGGCCCCGCCTGCTGGGCGCCGAACTGCGCGCCTTCGAGGAAGAGCAGGCCGCCAAGAAGGCCGCCGCCGAGACGGCGCCGGAAGCCGCGCAACATCCCGCACAACCCAACGGTGGCCAGGAGGGCAAGGAATGAAAGCCCTGAAGTTCAGACAGACCGCCTTGTCCGCCTTCGTGGCGGTGGCGTTGGCCGGCTGCTCGCTGGCGCCCGATTACAAGCGTCCCGACGCGCCGGTGTCGGGCTTGTGGCCCGACCAGCCGAAGGTGCAGTACGGCGGCTACGCCAAGCCCACGTCGCTGGGCATGCAGCCCTCCACCGGCGTCATGCCGCAGGACGGCACGCCCGCGGCCGAACTGGGCTGGCGCGAGTTCTTCCGCGATCCGCGCCTGCAGAGCCTGATCGCGCTGTCGCTGGAGAACAACCGCGACCTGCGGGTGGCGGTGCAGCGCGTCGAAGAGGCGCGCGCCCAGTACGGCATCCAGCGTGGCGCGCAATGGCCCAGCATCGGCGCCGGCATCCAGGGCCAGCGCCAGCACCTGCCCGCCAACATGCGGTCGCCCGGCGCCGGCTCCATCAGCAGCTCCTATCAGGCCGGCATCGGCCTGACCACGTTCGAGATCGACCTGTTCGGCCGCCTGCGCAACCTGTCCGAGGCGGCGTACCAGCAGTACCTGTCGACGGAGCAGGCGCAAAAAAGCGTGCACATCACGCTGGTGGGCGCGGTGGCGCAGTCGTATTTCAATCTGCGCGCCGCCGAGGTCCAGCTCGACCTGACGCAGCGCACCCTGGCCTCGCGCCAGGAGTCCTACAACCTCGTCAAGCGCCGCTTCGATGGCGGCGTGGCCTCCGAGCTGGATCTGAACCAGTCCAAGTCGCTGCTGGACTCGGCGTCGTCCGACCTGGCGCAACTGGCCCGCGCCCAGGCCCAGGCCACGAACGCCCTGGTGCTGCTGGTCGGCACCCCGCTGCCGCAAGACCTGCCCGCGCCGGCCACTTTCGGCCGCGACCAGCTCCTGGCCACCGTGCCGGCCGGCCTGCCCTCCGACCTGCTGGAGCGCCGCCCGGACATCATCGCCGCGGAGAACCAGCTGAAGGCCGCCAACGCCAACATCGGCGCGGCGCGCGCGGCGTTCTTCCCGACGATCTCGCTGACCGGCCTGCTGGGCGTGGCCAGCCCCTCGTTGGGCGATCTGTTCAAGGGTGGCCAGGGCTACTGGAGTTTCTCGCCCTCGATCACCACGCCGCTGTTCGCCGGCGGCAGCATCCGCGAAGGGCTGAACCTGGCCAAGGCGCGCGACAATATCGCCGTGGCGCAGTATGAGCAATCCATCCAGCAGGCGTTCCGGGAAGTGTCGGATGCGCTGGCGGGCGAAGCCACGTACGGGGCGCAGCTTGACGCCCAGCGCGCGCTGCAGGACGCGTCCGCGCGCACCCTGGAGCTGTCGAATCTGCGTTATACCAATGGTATCGACAGCTACCTGCAGGTGCAGACCGCGCAGGTGGACTTTTTCAATGCCCAGCTCGCGCTGGTCCAGACCGGCCTCGCGGCGCTGATCAACCGCGTGGAGCTCTACAAGGCCCTGGGCGGCGGCTGGGAAGAAACAACGAAAGTGCAATGATAGAACTTGGTGTAAACATCGATCACGTCGCCACGCTGCGGCAACAACGCCACACCGCCTACCCGGATCCGGTCGCGGCCGCGTTGCGCGCGGAAGACGCCGGCGCCGACCTGATCACGCTGCATCTGCGCGAAGACCGCCGCCACATCCAGGACGCGGACGTCTACGCGATCCGTCCGCAGCTGCGCACCCGCATGAACCTCGAATGCGCGGTCACGCCGGAAATGCTGGAGATCGCCTGCGCGGTCAAGCCCAACGACGTCTGCCTGGTGCCGGAAAAGCGCACCGAGCTCACGACCGAAGGCGGGCTGGAAGTGGCGGGCGCCATGGGCCCCGTGTCGGACGCGGTGGCCCTGCTGGCGGAAGCCGGCATCCGCGTGTCGCTCTTCATCGATCCCGACCCGGCGCAGATCGCTGCGGCGGCCAAGGCCGGCGCGCCGGTGATCGAACTGCACACGGGCGCCTACGCGGAAGCGGAAGGCGAGGCCGCCGAGGCCGAGCTGCAGCGCCTGCGCGTGGCGGTGGCCGAAGGGTTGCGCCATGGCCTGCGCGTGAACGCCGGTCATGGCCTGCACTACGGCAACGTCACGCCGGTGGCCGCGCTGGACGGGATTTCCGAGCTCAATATCGGCCATGCCATCGTGGCGCAGGCGGTGTTCGACGGCTGGGAGAAGGCCGTGCGCGACATGAAGGCGCTGATGGTGCAGGCCCGCCTGCAGGCGCTGCGCGGTCTGTGACCGCCCGCCGACCCGTTTCCGCCGCGAGCCGCGCGCCCACGCCCATGTCTGACACTCCCCGCGCCGCTACCCCAGCAGGGGCCATCGCCGGCATCGGCATGGACCTGCTGCGCATCGACCGCATCGAACGCGCGCTGGCGCGCCACGGCGACCGCTTCGCCGAAAAGATCCTGGGCGTGGACGAACTGCAGAAGTTCCATGCCCGCCGCGCCCGCGATCCGGCGCGGGGCCTGCGGTTCCTGGCGACGCGCTTCGCCGCCAAGGAAGCGTTCTCGAAGGCGATCGGGCTGGGGATGCGCATGCCCATGACCTGGCGGCGCGTGCAGACGTTGAACGCGCCCGGCGGCCGGCCCGTGCTGGTGATCGCGCCCGAGCTGCTGGACTGGTATGCCGAGCGCTTCGGCGCGGCCCACGTTTCCATAACCGACGAATCCGACATGGCCGCCGCCTACGTGGTGGTCGAACGCAAGCCCTGAACGCCGGGCCCAGTGTCCGCGGGCGGCTTGCCAGACTTAGACAGAAGGACAGCCTGACATGGCCAAGAAGAAATCCAGGGCGGTCCTGCCGCCCGGCCCCGTAATGGTCGATGTGGCGGGATACGCGCTGACGAAGGAAGAAAAGAAGCGCCTGCGCCACCCGCTGGTGGGCGGGGTGATCCTTTTCGCGCGCAATTTCCAGAACCGCCGCCAGCTTACCGCCCTGACGCGCCAGATCCACAAGGCCCGCAAGGAGCCGCTGCTGATCCTGGTGGACCACGAAGGCGGCCGCGTGCAGCGCTTCCGCGAAGATGGTTTCACTCCGCTGCCCGCGATGCGCGAACTGGGCGCGCTGTGGGAGCGGGATCCGCTCTTGGCGATGCGCCTGGCGACCGAGGCCGGCTACGTGCTGGCCGCCGAACTGCGCGCCTGCGGGGTGGACATGAGCTTCACGCCGGTGCTGGACCTGGACTACGGCGTCAGCAAGGTGATCGGCAACCGCGCGTTCCACCGCGATCCGCGCGTGGTCGCGATGCTGTCGCGCGCGCTCATCCAGGGCCTGCAGCTGGCCGGGATGTCGGCTTGCGGCAAGCATTTCCCGGGCCACGGTTTCGTGGAGGCGGATTCGCACCACGAGATTCCCGTGGACGAGCGCCCGCTCGAGCGTATCCTGGAGGAAGACGGCGCGCCGTACGGCTGGCTGGGAGACGCCATCCTGCCGTCCGTGATGCCCGCGCACGTGATCTATCCCAAGGTCGACCGCCACCCGGCCGGCTTTTCCAAGCGCTGGGTGCGCGACATCCTGCGCAAGCGCCTGGGCTACGACGGCGTGGTGTTCTCGGACGACCTGACGATGGAAGGGGCTTCGGTGGCCGGCGACATCCTGGCGCGCGCCAATGCCGCGCTCGGCGCCGGATGCGATATGGTGCTGGTATGCAACCGCCCGGACCTGGCCGACGATCTGCTGTCGCGCCTGGAGTTCGAGCATCCAGCCGAATCCGTGGCCCGGATCCGCCGCCTGATGCCGCGCTTCGCAGCGCCGGACTGGGATACCTTGCAGGCCGAAACCCGTTACCAGAATGCCCGACGACTTCAATCTCAAATCGTTCCTGGCTGACTTGCCGCACCTGCCGGGCGTTTACCGGCACCTGGATGCGGCCGGGGAAGTCATGTATGTCGGCAAGGCGCGCGACCTGAAAAAGCGCGTCTCGTCGTATTTCCAGAAGAACCTGTCCAGCCCCCGCATCGCCCAGATGGTCGCGAAGGTGGCGCGGCTGGAGGTGACGGTGACGCGCTCCGAGGCCGAAGCGCTGATCCTGGAAAACAATCTCATCAAGAGCCTGAAGCCGCGCTACAACATCCTGTTTCGCGACGACAAGTCCTATCCCTACCTGCTGATCACCGGCCATGCCTGGCCGCGCATTGCCTACTACCGCGGCGCCACCAATAAGCGCGGCCAGTATTTCGGCCCGTTCCCCAACGCCTGGGCCGTGCGCGAAACCATCCAGATCCTGCAGAAGGTCTTCCGCCTGCGCACCTGCGAGGACACGGTCTTCGCCAACCGTTCGCGGCCCTGTCTGCTGCACCAGATCGGCCGCTGCTCGGCGCCTTGCGTGGGCGCCATCGAGGCCGCCGAGTACGAACGCGACGTGCAGCGCGCGGTGCGCTTCCTGAACGGGGAAGCGAAGGAAGTGATGGGCGAGATCGAGAGCAGGATGCTGCAGGCTTCCAGCGAACTGCGCTTCGAGGAGGCCGCCGCCCTGCGCGACCAGATGGGCTCGCTGGCGCGCGTGCTGCACCAGCAGACCATGGAGAACGTCAGCGGCGAGGACACCGACATCATCGCGGTGGCGATTGCCGGCGGCAAGGTCTGCGTGAACCTTGCCATGGTGCGCGGCGGCCGCCACCTGGGCGACAAGCCGTTCTTTCCGTCGCACGCCGAGGGCGAGGCGGCGGCGCAGGTGCTCGAGGCCTTCGTGGCCCAGCACTATGCCGACAACGCCTTGCCGCCCGTGCTGGTCTGTTCGCACGCCTTGCCGGACGCCGGCCTGATCGACCTGCTGGTGGAGCAGGCCGGCGGCCGGCCCGCGCGCGTGCTGACGCGGCCCCAGGGAGCGCGCCGGGCATGGCTGGAGCAGGCAGGCAAGAACGCGGAGATGGCCCTGGCGCGCGCGCTGACCGAGTCCGGCGCCCGCGCGGCCCGCACCCTGGCGCTGGCCGAGGCGCTGGAACTGGACACCGACGAGGCGGCCCTGGACGCGCTGCGCATCG
Source organism: Achromobacter sp. (assembly GCF_050285585.1). GTDB lineage: Bacteria > Pseudomonadota > Gammaproteobacteria > Burkholderiales > Burkholderiaceae_B > Achromobacter. The sequence goes on from NZ_JBLZXF010000007.1 coordinate 56,948, forward strand.
AATGCTTCGACATCAGCCACACGGCGGGCGAGGCTACGCAGGCGTCCTGCGTGGTGTTCGAGCATCACGACATGCAGCCGTCGCTCTATCGCCGCTACAACATCGCCGGCATCACGCCGGGCGACGATTATGCCGCGATGCGCCAGGTGCTGACCCGGCGTTTCGCCAAGGTGGCCGACGGCGAGGCGCCCATGCCCGGCCTGGTGCTGATCGACGGCGGCAAGGGCCAGGTGGAAGTGGCGCGCAAGGTCTTCGTGGAACTGGGCCTGGACGTGCAGGCGCTGGTGGGCGTGGCCAAGGGGGAAGGGCGCAAGGTCGGCCTGGAGACCCTGGTCTTCGCCGACGAGCGTCCGCCGGTTGCGCTGGGCGGCGAATCCGCCGCGCTGATGCTGATCGCCCAGGTGCGCGACGAGGCGCACCGTTTCGCCATCACCGGCATGCGCGCGCGCCGCGCCAAGGCGCGCAATGTGTCGCGGCTGGAAGAGATCGAAGGCGTCGGCGCCCGCCGCCGCCAGCGCCTGCTGGCCCGCTTTGGCGGATTTTCCGGCGTGGCGTCCGCCAGCATCGAAGACCTGGCGTCGGTGGACGGCATCTCCCAGGAACTCGCCATCCGCATCTATGAAGCCCTGCGATAGAGGATGGCGCCTATTCCTGTAAAGATCGCCCCCTATCCTCCACGCGACCCCTCCTGCGAGGCAAGTTCTGCATCCACAACCACGGCCGCCAAGCCAGGCCGCGCGGATCCGGCTCCGCCGGTCCGCAGAGGCGCCCCCCCTGGGGGAGGCGCCGCAGGCGCTTCGGAGGGGAGCTTGATGTAGCATACGGACACTATGCCAATTAACGTACCCATTATCCTGACATGGCTGCGCATCGCCATGATTCCGCTGGTGGTCGGGCTGTTCTACCTGCCCGATAGCTGGATGTCCGTGCCCACGCGCGACACCCTGGCTGCCTGGGCCTTCATCATTGCGGCGCTGACCGACTGGTTCGACGGCTGGCTGGCCCGCCGCTGGAACCAGACCTCCGCGTTCGGCGCCTTTCTCGATCCCGTGGCCGACAAGCTGATGGTCTGCGCCGCGCTGATCGTCCTGCTGGATCTCAGCCGCGTCGACGCCTTTATCTCCCTGATCATCATCGGACGGGAAATCACGATTTCCGCCCTGCGCGAATGGATGGCCAAGATCGGCGCCAGCGCCAGCGTGGCGGTGCATCGGTTGGGTAAATTCAAGACGGCCGCGCAGATGGTCGCCATTCCGTGCCTGTTGTACAACCAGCCGATCTACGGTGTCAGCACCAAGCTGCTGGGCGACGTGCTGATCGTCGTCGCGGCGGTGCTGACGGTGTGGTCCATGCTGTATTACCTGCAACGCGCCTGGCCCGCCATCCGCGAAAAGGCGCTGTAGTACCGGGGCTTGCCCCGCAAAACCAGAATACGGCGTCCGGACCCGGGCGCCGCCGGAGACAACCCGCGCAGCGCCGCAGGCGCCGCGCACCTTGCCGCCGCCCGCGGCCTTTTGCAATGAACACCGCTGCGAATACCCTGGCCATGGACGCCGCCGTCCGCCGGCGCGACTGGAAAATCATCCTGCTGATCGGGGTGGCCCATGCCTCCTCGCACTTTTTCCAGCTGGTCCTGCCGTCGCTTTACGTCTCCCTGGGCAACGAGTTCGGCCTGGACTTTGCCCGCCTGGGGTTGCTGGTTTCCACCTTCTACGTGGTGTCGGGCATCGGGCAGGCGTCATCGGGCTTCGTCGTCGACCGCGTCGGCGCGCGGCCGGTGCTGTGGTTCGGCCTGGCGTGCTTCGTGCTGTCGGGCCTGCTGATCGGCTCGGCCACGGGCTACGCCATGCTGATCGCGGCCGCGGTGGTGGGCGGCGTCGGCAACTCGGTGTTCCATCCGGCCGACTATTCCATCATCAACCATCGCATCACGGCGCCGCGGCTCGGCCATGCCTTCTCCACGCACGGGCTGACGGGCAACCTGGGCTGGGCGCTCACCCCCGTGTTCATCACGACGATCACCTTGCTGGCGGACTGGCGGGTGGCGGCCTACAGCGCGGCCGGGCTGGTCGCGCTGGTGCTGCTGCTGACCGTGCTGGGGCGCGACCTGCTCGGCGGTCCGTTGCCGCAAGACGGCCAGGCCGATTCCGAGGCCGGCAAGCCTGCCGCCAAGCCGGCCACCAAGCCGCAGGAGGGCGTGCTCACCACCCTGGCGACGCTGCTGTCCAAGCCGGCGCTGTGGGGCGCGTTCCTGTTCTTCGCCTGCACCTCCATCGCCTTGTCGTCGGTGCAGAACTACACCATTCCGCTTCTGGGGCAGCTGTACGACCTGTCCAAGGTCGCCGCCAGTTCGGCGCTGTCGGGCTATATGGTGGCTTCCGCGGTCGGCATGGCCGCGGGCGGCTTCCTCGTGTCGGCCAACCCGCGCACCGAGCGCACGGTCATGGTGGCGCTCATCCTGGCGGGCCTGACGCTGGTCGTCCTGGCGCTGGGCCTGGTGCCCGCCGTGCTGGCCGCGCCCGTGGTCGCCCTGGCGGGCTTCTGCTCCGGCGTGGCGGCGCCTTCGCGCGACATGCTGATCCGCCGCGTGACGCCCAAGGGCGCCACCGGTTCCGTGTATGGGCTGGTCTATTCCGGCATGGACGTGGGCTCGGCCCTGGGGCCGCTGGCCTTCGGCCTGCTGCTGGACGCCGGCCTGCGCCAGGGGCCCTGGGTGGGCGCCGGCGTGGCGTTCGCCGCGGCGGCCCTGCTGGCCCAATGGATCGCCGTGCAGGCGCGGCGGGCAGAGCCCGCCGCCGCGGGCGGGGCGGCAGCGCGTTCCTGAACCTCGCGGGCGGGCCGCGCCGGCCGTTTGATGCGGCGCAAGGCCCGGACGGCTTCGGCCTGATGTAATAACCATGTAACTGAAAAGGTTATTACCCAGGAGAAGCATATGAGTAAGGCAAGCGCATTGCTGGCCGCGGGGATCGCCCTGGCCTGTTGGAGTCCTCTGGCCTCTGCCGCTTCGCAGGAACCGATACAGCCGGTGGAACCGGCCGTCATCAAGGAACCGGGCAAGGTAGCGCTGGGCAAGAAGCTGTTTTTCGATCCGCGCCTATCGCGGTCCGGCGCGATTTCCTGCAATTCCTGCCATAACCTCGCCATGGGCGGATCGGACAACCTCAAGGCGTCCATCGGCCACAAATGGCAGCAAGGCTCGATCAATTCCCCCACGGTGCTCAACTCCAGCCTGAACATCGCCCAGTTCTGGGACGGGCGCGCCAAGGACCTGCGCGAGCAGGCGGGCGGCCCCATCGCCAACCCCATGGAAATGGCGTCCACGCATGAGCTGGCCATCCAGGTCCTGAACTCCATTCCGGGCTACCGGGCGGAATTCAAGCAGGTCTTCGGCAACGACCGGATCACGATCGACGAGGTGACGGGCGCGCTGGCCGCATTCGAGGAAACGCTGGTCACGCCCAACTCACGGTTCGACCAATGGCTGCGCGGAGACAAGAAGGCGCTGACGGTGCGAGAACTGGCCGGCTACGAGCTCTTCAAGAACAGCGGTTGCGTTGCGTGCCACAACGGCGTGGCGGTAGGCGGCAATTCTTTCCAGAAGATGGGCCTGGTCGCGCCCTATCAGACGGATAACAAGGCCGAAGGCCGCGCCGCCGTCACGGGCAAGGACGCGGACCGCTTCAATTTCAAGGTGCCCACGTTGCGCAACGTGGCGTTGACCTACCCGTACTTCCATGACGGCGAGGCGGCCACGCTTGCGCAGGCGGTGGACGTGATGGGCCGGCTGCAGTTGGGCCGGACCTTCACGCCGGACGAGAACGCGCAGATCGTGGCTTTCCTGAAGACGCTGACGGGCGACCAGCCGGCGATCCAGTATCCGGTGCTGCCGCCGTCGGAGGACGACACGCCCAGGCCCGAGCCCTTCCAGAACTAGCGCGCGGGGCGGCTACTGGCGGACGGTGCGCAGGTCCGCCGGGGGAGCCGTCTCGAAGTTGCTGCGCCAGGGGTTGATGTCCAGGCCGCCCCGGCGGGTATAGCGCGCATAGACCGTCAGCTGCTCGGGGCGGCAGGCCTGCATGATGTCGGTGAAGATGCGCTCGACGCAATGCTCGTGGAACTCCGCGTGCTGGCGGAACGACACGATGTATCGCAGCAGCGATTCGCGATCTATGGGCGCGCCGCGATAGCGGATCTGCACGCTGGCCCAGTCGGGCTGGCCCGTCACGGGGCAGTTCGATTTCAGCAGGCGCGATGCCAGCGTTTCCTCGACAGGGGCGCCCGGCCGCGTGCGCAGCAGTTCGGGTGCGGGTTCGTAGGTATCGATCTCGATGTCCAGCTTATCGATATAGATGCCGTCCAGCTCGCCCATCTGCAACTCGGAGAAGCGCTGGGGCAGGAAGAAGTCCAGCCCGACGGGAGCGCCGGCCGCGGCGCTCAGGTCGCGCTCCAGGCGGCCGCGCAACGCGGCCGAATTGACCAGCCGGGTCTGGTTGAACGAATTCAGATAAAGCTTGAACGACTTGGACTCGATGATGTTGGGGCTGTCCGCCGGCACCGAGAACGTGGCCATGGCGATGCGGGGCTTGCCCTTGGCGTCCAGCCACGACAGCTCGTAGGCGTTCCACAGGTCCATGCCCGTGAAAGGCAATTTGCCCCCGGCGAGGTTCAGGGCGGCCCGGTTGTGCGAGCGCGCGATGGGGAAGAGCAGCGTCGGGTCGTACTGCGAGACGTAGGACACGCTCTGGCCGAGCGGGCCGTGGGACAAGGTCATGGCGGAATCACGAAAAACACGGGAATGGACGCATTGTAGGCCGTCGGCAGGGCGCTGATTTTCGCATCGTGAAATGTAACCTTCGCCATATGAAAGTGCCTGCTGCGCAGCAGCGCCAGGTCATTTCACAGGCGACAATCACGTTTCGTGATACGAAATTGATTTTATAAATAATTGATTTTAAAGAATAATATTTTTCGTCTTGTATAAGACATAAGCTCACCTTGCTCTGCAGCAGAGGCTTAGACTTTCTCCAACGATTCACGCCATGCAGGACGCGAATCCTTTGAAGTCTTTCCCATCACTGACCAGGAGCATCACCATGAGCACCCGCGAAACCGAAATCCGCAATCTGCAGAAGGACTGGGCCGAGAACGCCCGCTGGCAAGGCATCAAGCGCGACTACAGCGCCGAAGACGTCATCCGCCTGCGCGGCTCCATCGGCGTGGAACACACGCTGGCGCGCCGCGGCGCCACCCGCCTGTGGGACCTCCTGCACAGCGAACCGTTCGTGAATTCGCTGGGCGCCCTGACCGGCAACCAGGCCATGCAGCAGGTCAAGGCCGGCCTGAAGGCCATCTACCTGTCCGGCTGGCAGGTCGCCGGCGACGCCAACCTGGCAGGCGAAATGTATCCCGACCAGTCCCTGTACCCCGCCAATTCGGTGCCGCAGGTGGTCCGCCGCATCAACAACTCGCTGTCCCGCTGCGACCAGATCCAATGGATGGAAGGCAAGAATCCCGGCGACGAGGGCTACATCGATTTCTTCGCGCCCATCGTGGCTGACGCCGAAGCCGGTTTCGGCGGCGTGCTGAACGCGTTTGAACTGATGAAGGCGATGATCGAGGCGGGCGCCGCCGGCGTGCACTTCGAGGACCAGCTGGCTTCCGTGAAGAAATGCGGCCACATGGGCGGCAAGGTGCTGGTGCCCACCCGCGAGGCCGTGTCCAAGCTGGTGTCCGCCCGCCTCGCGGCCGACACGATGGGCACGCCCACCGTGCTGCTGGCCCGCACCGACGCCGACGCGGCGGACCTGGTGACCAGCGACGTGGATGAGAACGACCGCCCGTTCATCACGGGCGAGCGCACCGTGGAAGGTTTCTTCCGCACCAGGGCCGGCATCGACCAGGCGATCTCGCGCGGCCTGGCCTACGCGCCCTACGCCGACCTGATCTGGTGCGAAACGTCCACGCCCAACCTGGAGTACGCCCGCAAGTTCGCCGAGGCCATCCATCGCCAGTTCCCGGGCAAGCTGCTGGCGTACAACTGCTCGCCCTCGTTCAACTGGAAGAAGAACCTGGACGACGGCACGATCGCCAAGTTCCAGCGCGAGCTGGGCGCCATGGGCTACAAGTTCCAGTTCATCACGCTGGCCGGCTTCCATGCGCTGAACTACGGCATGTTCGAACTGGCCCACGGCTATGCCCGCCGCCAGATGAGCGCCTTCGTCGAATTGCAGCAGAAGGAATTCGCCGCCGCCGAGCTGGGCTTCACCGCGGTGAAGCACCAGCGCGAGGTGGGCACCGGCTACTTCGACGCCGTTACGCAGACGATCGAAGGCGGCCAATCCTCGACCACCGCGCTGACGGGCTCCACCGAGGAAGCCCAGTTCGAGCACGGCAAGGCCCAGAAGGCCGCCTAATCGAGGGTCGCAACGAGTTTGTGCGGTCGTAGTGCTGTTGTAGGGTGGATTTGGGTGCCTCCGGGCACCCTTTTTTTTGCCGCCGGGCCGCTTTCTCCTGTTAGCGTTGAGCGCCGTCCAGCAGAGCCTGCACGAGGCGGTTCTCCTGGTCCGACTGGCGGCAGACGAACGCGATCTGCCGGTAGGGCGCATCCTTGCCCAGTTGCAGCACGCGAACTGGATGCACGTCGAGGAGGTTGGGGCCAGGTTCGGGCAGGACGCAGACGCCCAGGCCCTCCGAAACCAAGGCGGTGAGCGCCGCCAGCGACTGCAGGTCGATGCGGCAACGTGCGAAGGGCGCATGCCGGGCGACATAGCGCGCGGCCAGGCGTCCGCCGATGGTCGCTTTGTCGAAGCGGATCCATTCATATTGCTGGAACAGTTCCGCCACGGTCTTCTCGCGCGATTGGGGCGGGGCGATCAGCACCAGTTTTTCGCGCAATAGCGGCGTCCAGGATAGCCGGCTGGAACCGCCGGTTTCCGGCCGGGGGATGATGGCCGCGTCGATTTCACCGGTCTTCAGCTTGGCCGCCAATTCGGTGCCGCGGCCGCGAACCAGCCGGACGTCCAGCCGGGGATAGCGTTCCCGCAGCACGCGCAGCAGCGGCGGCAGCAAGGTCACCTGTAAGGGCTCGATCGTGCCCAGCCTGACCCGTCCTTCGACCTCGGGTGTGCTGCGCCGACGCAGTTCGTCCAGCCGTGCCAGCGCGTCCTGCAGCACGGTGTCCACTTCGGCGGCAAAGGGGTTGGGTCTGACCTGCAGCGCCGATCGGTCGAACAGCGGCTGGCCGAAATACTCCTCCATCTGCTTCATCTGCAGGCTGACCGCGCTGGGAGACAGGTTCATGTCGGCCGCACCCGCCGCGAAGCTGCCGCCGCGCAGTACGGCGTTGAGCGTACGGAAAGATTCGATCTTCATCAGAAATCCTCACGTAGTGTTTTAAGAATCCTCGCTTTATATCATCAGGCGGGCGGCCTAGTATCGCTGCGACAAGACAGGAACGGCTGGCGCCTTCAAGGCATGCGCCGCATGCACGCCAGACCGTAGACAGGGAGACATGCCATGAACAGAATCCTCGCGCGCCTGGCGGCCGCGTGCCTGGCCGGAGGGCTGGCCGCGGGCGCGGTCGCGGCGCCGCCGGCTTTGCCGCAGACCATCACCATGGTGGTGCCGTTTCCGCCTGGCGGCAGCAACGACGTGTTCGCGCGCGTGCTGGCCGAAAAGCTGGGCGCCCGGATCTCGTCCACCGTCATCGTCGAGAACCGCCCCGGCGCGGGCGGCGCCATCGGGGCGGAATATGTGGCCCGGGCGCCCAAGGACGGATCGGTGCTGATGCTGTCCTCGTCCACGCTGACGACCAACGCGGCGGTGCAGACCAACCTGAAGTACGACGTGGTGCGCAGCTTCGCGCCGGTGGCCATGCTGGCGCGCAGCCCGATGGCGCTGGTGGTGGGGCAGGAATCCCCGTACCGGGCGATGGCGGACCTGCTGGCCGCCGGCCGCAAGGAGCCAGGCAAGCTGACCTACGGCAGCGCGGGCCTGGGATCCGTGAATCAGATGGCCAGCGAGATCCTGGCCGGCGGCGAGCAGACCGCGTTCACGCACGTTCCGTACAAAGGCATGTCGCATGCGCTCAACGATCTGGCGGGTGGGCGCGTCGATTTCGTGATCGGCAGCTTTGCATCGACGGCTTCCTTGCTCAAGGGGGGCAAGCTGCGCGTACTGGCGGTGACGTCGCCCCAACGTTCGCAGTTCTATCCCGAACTTCCCACCATCGCGGAAGGACAGCCAGGGTATTCGGTCGAACTGTGGTGGGGCGTGCTTGCGCCCGCCGGCACGCCTGCGCCGCTGATCGAACACCTCAACGCGGAGATTCGGGGCATCGTCAACGATCCGAAGATGCGCGCCATGTTTGCCGAGGAAAGCGCCGTGCCGGCGGAATTGACCGCGCCGCAGTTCGCCGACCTGGTGCAGGCGGACGCCGCCAAGTGGAAACAGGTGGCGGCCGATCGCAATATCTCCATTCAATGAGCGAAAGCCGCCGCTATTCGAGAGTCAACGCATGAGAAGCAAACTGTTCGTTCCGGGATCGCGTCCCGAGCTGTTCGCCAAGGCGCTTGCCGGCCCGGCCGATGCCCTGTCGTTCGATCTGGAGGACGCGGTGGCGCCCGGGCGCAAGGACGAGGCCCGCGGGCACCTGGCCGGACTGCTGGCGTCCGCTGAGGCCGGCGCCACCGCCAAGACCCTGATCGTGCGCGTCAATGCGCTGGATTCGGAACACTTCCACGCGGACCTACGGGCCGTGGTGCGCAAGGGGCTGCGGATGGTGAACCTGCCCAAGGCTGAGTGCGAGGCGGACGTGCGGGCGGCGGCGGGCGCCATCGAACAGGCGCGTCAGGCCAATGGCGTGGAACACCCCATCGGCCTGCTGCTGAACATTGAGTCGCCGCGCGCGTTGCGCCGCGCCGCGGCGCTGGCCGCGGCCCATCCCTGCGTGGCGGGCTTGCAGCTCGGACTAGGGGACTTGTTCGAGCCCGCGGGCATCGACCGGCGCGAGCCCGCGGCGGTGCGCCAGGCGATGTTCGCGGTGCGCCTGGCGGCCGCGGAGGCGGGCGTGTTCGCCTATGACTCCGCCTTTGCCGACATCGAGGACACGGCGGGCTTCCAGGCCGAGGCCGAGCTGGCGCGCCGCCTGGGCTTCATCGGCAAGAGCTGCATCCATCCCAGGCAGGTGGCGCTGGCCAATGCCGCGTTCCGGCCGAGCGACGCGGAAATCGCGCATGCCCGGCGGGTGGTGCAGGCCGCCGGCGAGGCCGGCGCCAGGGGCGTCGCCGCGTTCGTGGTGGACGGCCGGATGATCGACGGCCCGTTCCTGCGCCGGGCCGAAGCGGTCCTGCGCATGGCTGCGGGCGAGGAGGCGCGATGACGGCCGCCGCGACGATGCCGGCGAGCGCCGGCCCGCTGGACGGCGTGCGGGTCCTGGACCTGAGCGCCTACATCGCCGGCCCCTACGGCTGCGCGCTGCTGGCGGACCAGGGGGCGGACGTGATCAAGGTGGAGCCGCCCGCGGGCGACAACCTGCGCAAGTATCCCTCGACGCTGGAGGCGGAAAGCCGCGCCTTCCTGGGCGTCAACCGCGGCAAGCGCGGGCTGGTGCTGGACCTGAAGCGCGACGACGCCCGGGCCGCGCTGCGGGAGCTGGTCAAGCGCGCCGACGTCTTGGTGCACAACTTCCGGCCCGGCGTGCCGCCGCGCCTGGGCATCGGCTACGAGCAGCTGGCGGAGATCAATCCGCGGCTGATCTATTGCGCGGTCACCGGCTATGGCGAGACCGGGCCGCTGAAAGACAAGGCAGGTTACGACCAGGTGCTGCAGACCATGACCGGGATGTGCGCGTTGCAGGGCAAGCCGGAGGGGCCGCCCGAGGTGCTGTACGGGTCGGTGGTGGACTACTACGCGTCCGCCATGGTGGCCTCGGGCGTGGCGTCAGCGTTGTACGAGCGCGAGCGTAGCGGCCGGGGCCAGTACGTCGGCGTCTCCCTGCTGCGCAGCGCGCTGGCGCTGCAATCGGCGCGCCTGGTGTGGGCCGAAGGCGAGCCCCGGGAAATCGGGCGCGATATGCGGTCGGGCGGCATCACGGGCATCCATCCCACCGGCGAGGGCTACCTGTACATCTCGGCGAATACGCCGCACTTCTGGCAGGCCCTGTGCGCCAAGACCGGCCTGCAGGCGCTGGCGGCCAGCGAGCGCTACGACTCGGTGCGCAAGCGCGCCCGGCACCGCGACGAGATCGTGCCGCTGCTGCGCGCAGCGCTGCGCGGCAGGACCGCGCTGCAATGGGAAGCGCTGTTCGGCGAGGACGTGCCCTGCGCGGCGGCGCGCGGGGTGGAGGACATGTTCGATTTTCCGCAGGTCCAGGCGGAAGGCATGATCTCGACCTTCGCGCATCCGGTGGTGGGCAGCTACCGAGGTTTCGCCCAGGCCATCAAGTACGGCCGCAGCCAGGCGCCGGCGCCGCGCGCCGCGCCCGCTTTCGGCGAGCACAGCGACGACGTGCTCGCCGAAGCGGGCATCGACGCCGGGCAGGCGGCCCGCCTGCGGGAGAGCGGCGCGCTGGGCTAGGGCCTGGGCGGCATAGCTAGAGCGCGAAGAACGCCGTGTACACCAGACGTTCCTCGACGATGCGCCGACGCCGCAACGCGCCCGCTCGCTGCTCCGGCACCGAGCCGTCCGTGTAGTAGCGCTCGTACTCCCGCACGGCGATGCGGGCGGGCTTGCCGCCGCGGTCGGGCACCGCGACGCTGGCGGACCAGATCACGGGGTCCAGCAGGTCGCCCAGCAGCGGGCCTTCCAGCACGGGCGGGAACCGTACCGCGGGGCCGGCCTCCAGGCCGCCGAGCCAGGCGAATTCGTTCAGGGCGGCGGGCGTGGCGATTTCGCGGAGCGGCAGTTCTCGCAGGCGGTCGGTGATGATCGGCGAGCCGGGCGCGGGCGCCGCGCCGGACGGGTCCAGGAGGCCTGAAGCCAGCACCGCGGCATCGCTCCAAGCCAGATCGCTGTCCAGCGCCGGGTCGCGGGTCTGCAGCACCAGTTCGATGCGGTTGCGGCCGCTCTCCGCCGTCTGGCCGATGCCGGGAATGAAGGAAATGTCCAGGTATTCGGAATCCAGCGGAAATTTCATCGGTCCGTGGGCGGGCACTACGCCGCGCAGATTGAACGTCAACCGGCCCCGCTTGTGTTCGAACACGGCGCGCCGGCGAGGCAGCACCTGGGAAAAATCGGCTAGCACCACACGCGACAGCTTGGCGGAATCGATGGCGTTGGGCTGGTAGCGCGCCAGCGCCAGGCGGACGAAAGGCATGTAGCTGCGGCCCGGGTCGAGCTCGATATCGCAATACCAGCGCGCCCTTTCTTCGTGCCAGCGCACGCGGTGCCCGACGACGTGCACCCGCTGCGTGGGGATCTCCTGCAGCATGGCGGTTTCGTCCGTCACGCGCGCGGCGAAATCCGAGACGCGCGTGCGGTGCTTGGGCTGGGGCGTGTCCCACAGCGGGTCCAGCCCCCACTGCGTGACCAGGGGGGTGAGGGCGTCGGGGATGTCGGTGAAGTTGCTGCCGTCGCCGTAGATCACCACGCCCAGCAGCTCGCCGTCGCCGGAGGAGAACCAGGGGCGCTCCAGCCATACCCGCAGGCCGTTGCCCAGCCGCGTCACGTCGAGCTTGCCTTGCCCCGGCGTCTCCTGCCAGCGGAACGTGGGCAGCACATACATGAGGCTGGGGGCGTCCGGCGGCGCGCTGGCGCGCACGATGGTGTTCGGCGCGGCGCCGTCGCGCGGCAGCACGGGGGCGCCGGGGTCGTCGTCGGCGCCGGTCTCGACCAGGGGGCCGTCGGCGATGGGGCCCAGGCGCGTGACCTCGTCCGTTTGCTCGTATATCGCCGGCGGCAGGTATTCGCGGAACCGGGTGGTGGCGCGCAGGCGATAGCGGATGAGCCGGAAGCGGGTATCGCCGAACTCATGGCGGTTGCCCGGGGCGCGGGGCTTGTCCGCATCGGCCTGCTGTTCCTCCACCGCGTTGCTCAGGCTGAAGAGGTTGGCGTAGTTCTCGGACAGGGGAATCTCGGGCAGCACGCCGTGCCCGGCGATGCGCTCGGGACGGGGCTTGCCGGGATCGTCCACCCATTCGTGCCAATCGGCCTCGACCTCGATCTTGCCCGTGGTGGGACCGTGCAACCGCACCCGGGCCTGCAGGTCCACGTGGGCCTCGCCGGCGCCGCGCTGCGGTTCGCCCGGCAGCAGCAGCACCGGATCGCAGACGGGCTGCTGCGTGGCGTGGACCAGCACGAGCGGCCGGTAGGGCGTGACCATCCAGCAGCTGCCCAGCATGGACGACAGGCGCAAGGTCGCGCGTTCGCCTTCGTTGCCGGCCCACGCCGGGATGCCGAAGGTATTCGCCAGGCCCGGGTTCACGAAGCTGGAATAGCGCAGCCGGGCGATGCGGCCCTTGGGCAGGTAGAAGGTGAGCACGCGCTCGGATTCATCCCAGGTGGCGGCGCCGTCGTCGGGATAGCGTTCCGCGCAAGGAGGATCGTCCAGCGTTGCCTTGCGCTCCTGCAGCACGATGCGCAGGCCTTGGACGTCGGGCCAGGCGCCGGCATGCCTGACCAGCAGCACCAGTTCCTGGGCGGGCGTCATCGCGATGACGGCGCTGGGCCCCAGCGCCTTGGGGCCCGTCACGCCGGGCAGCGCGTGCCCGGGCTGCGCGCGCAGCGCGAAGCCGCCCGCTGCCGGATCGGGCAGATAAGGGGTGCCCGCCCGCGCTTCGCGGTGGATGACGTACTGGCCGGCGGCCAGCCGTTCGCCGGTCGGATGGCCGGGGGACGGCAATTGCGGCGGCACGGCGTCGGTGGTGGCGATCTTGTCGAGCGCCCTGGGCGTGATCAGTTCGATCTGCGCGCCGGGAACCGCGTCGTACAGCGTGGCGGCGTCGCGCGCGGAGATCTCATAGGCCTGCTTGATGCCGGCCGGGCTGCTCATCAGCGCGTCGAACAGGCCATGGGTCTCGCATTGCAGCTGGGAGGCCTTGGGCGGCACGACGTGGCGCTCGTTGGCGGGCGTGTATTCGAAATCCTGCGAGGCCGGCTGTTGCGCGGCGGCCTTGAAGCCGGGGCTGTTGCGATAGGCCGCGGGATCCATGCCGGTGTTGCTGCGGATCACCATGCGTTCCAGCGACTCGCCCTCGCTCAGGCGGGCGCGGTGCAGCAGCGCCGGCGGGTCCACCGGTTCGAAGCGCCAGTAGGTGACCGGTTGCGTGGCGTTGTCGTCCTGTTCCAGCGAGGGATCGTCGTGCGCCAGGCTGTTGCCGGCCAGGTCGACGAGCCGCGCGCGGAAGCGGTACGGCATGCCGTAGCGCAGGCGCGGCAGGCTGCCCTTGCGCGCGGCGAAGCTGACCGCCAGGCCGTTGCCCTTGTCCGTTTCGACGTCCTGCACGTCCTCGGGCACTTCGCCCTGCACGCCGCTGTCAGGGTCTTCGCGGTCGCGCAGCGTGCGCCCCGGGCGGGGGGCGACCAGGCTCCAGCCCGTCCACCGGAAGAGCGACTCGTGCAGGTAATGATCGTCCTGGTCCTCGCCGCTGCTGGTGGACGCGCCCTTTACGTAACCTTCGTCGTCCGGCAGCGTCAGCGGTTCGCCGCCGTCGGTGCAGCGATAGGCGCCGGTGCGCAGGCACAGCGAGCGCCATGGCTGCGGATCACCGGGAACGTGCGCCTGCGCATCGACGCGGTAGCCGCGCAATAGGTCCTCGGTGTAGAGCACGATGCTGCCCGGCGCGCCGGACAGGGCGTCGTTCTTCAGCGCCGAGGCCGCCGCGTTCTGCGCCACCTCCCAGGCGCGGCCGCGCCGGGCCACGCCCAGGCCGCCCGAGCGCAGCGCGGCCACGGCCTGCTTGTCGCCGGTGGTGTAGGTCACCGCGCCGCCGGCGCCCAGCGCCAGGCTGCGGGCTACCAGGTTCTGCGCGGTCAGCAGGAAGTCCACCGTCTTCAGCGCCGCGCCGTCGGGGTCGACCTGGTAGACGTCGAAGGGGCTGCGCGGCTCGTACAGGTTCCAACTGTCGTCGGCGCGGCGCAGCTTGAGCATGCCGCGTTCATGGTCGGGATTGCGCGGACGCGTGGTGAAACGCTCGTGGTCGCCCGTCCAGGCGGTGGCGGGGCAGGCGTCGTCGGCGGCGTCATGCTCGCCCTCCCAGCGCAGGGCCAGGAAGAAGCGGCCTTGCGCCGAGGCCGCCGCCGCCATCTGCCGGTCCAGGGGCGAGTCCGCCGGCAGCAGGCAATCGATGACCAGGCCCAGCCGGCGCAGCAGCCCCGGATAATCGCCGTAGGACGCCACGATGGCGTGGAAGTCCATGTCCGGGACCGCGGGCGGGGGAGGCACGTTCAGGCCGTCGGGGCGGCGCATTTTCCGCTGCTCCGCGGTGGGCGGTTCGCGCCGGTAGAAGCGGTTTGCCTGGTAGAGCGAGTACTCGGCCTGGGAGTTCCACTGCTTCATCAGGTTCTGGTCTGCATTGCTGAGCGCGCCGTCGTTCCAGCGGGTCGGCAGGGCCCGCAGCGGAAAGCCGGCGGGAGGCAGCGGATTGCCATTGGCATCCACGCCGGGCGCGGCGGCGCGGCCTTCGTAGATGCTGTGGGGGCCGTAGACCTGGTTGCGGAGCACGCGTTCGGGGCTGTCGCCGCCGTCATCGAAAAAACGGTCGAAGCCGGGCAGCGCCACTTCGATGCGCCGGTCGGCGATGGGCACGATGGCGGTGCGGGTGCCGCAATCGGTAAGCATGTCCTTCAGGCCCGGATGCGCGTCGCGCCACGGCAGCAGGGTGGGGTGCGTGCCGGTGGCCTGCACGGCCAGCCGGCCGTAATGCTTGCGCGCCAATCCCAGCACGGCCGCCACCGAGTACGAGAACAGATTGACGGCGCTCATGTCGCGGAAGACGAACCCCGCGACCGGTGTGGTCTTGGGCAGCAGCCGGCCCCAGAGGTCGGGATCGACCTGCGGTTGCGGCTCCAGCGGGATTTCCTCCGCGCCGACATTCAGCGCGAAGCGCGCCCGCTGCAGCGTGCGTGGCCAGTTCACCCAATCGGGAAAGGCGCGCAGCCGCTGTTCGTCCGCCGCTTCCGGCGTCAGCCGGGGCGAGGCGACGATGGAGACGCGCAGGCGGCCCGCGCCGACGCCAGTGGGCACGCGGCCATTGGGGATTGCGGTCCAGACGATGGTTTGCTTGGCCATGGGGCGCTCCTCAGGCAAAGGCTTCGGCGTACTCGCGCCACGCGTATTCCGTGCTGTCGTCGATCTGCGCCAGCTCCTGTGCCAGGGGCAGGTCCGGCCTGGGGCCCATCAGGTCGCGGAAGCCCGGGTCGCCATTGGACCCCGCGAACTTGCGTTCGCACGACAGCGAAACGCTCGTCGAGAACATGAAGACCTCGATCTCGATGGTGATGGTCGCGCGTCCGGCGCATTTGCCGCTCTCGAACTCGTAGCGCAGCTCCAGGTAGATCTCGATCGAGACGCTGACGATGCCCAGGACGCTGACGCAGCCGCCCATGCGGAAATAGCCGGCCAGCGAGCAGGCGCTTTTTTCCATCCGGAAGTAGATGCCCGCCATCACGTGCACCCCGCCGGAGGCCACGCCCAGGTTCACCGATACGCTGGCGCCGAATTCGAAGGCGGCCTCCAGGATCTGGATGCCGCTGGGGTCCAGCGTGACGCCGAAAAATCCGCCGCCGCCGAACATGCACACCGACAGGTTGAAGGGCTGTTCGCGCGTGCAGAAGTTGAAGCGCACGGCCAGGGGCTGGCCGATGAACGGCACGGTGAAGCCGGCGCCCAGGCTCAGGTTGGACAGGTTGAACACGCCTATCGCGATGGCCGGCAGGGCCACGTCGAAACCGGCGTCCACGCCCTTGGCCGAGATGTCGAGGTAGGGCGGGTCGGAGAACCCGTCCAGCGGGATCAGGTCGCGCAGCGTTTCCACGAACGACAGGGGGCCCACGAACTTGATGTCGGTCAGCAGCACGTCCACGTCCATCTTCGCGGCCGTGTCGATGCGGAACTCGATCTTCTCGAAGTTCAGTTCCAGAAAGCTGGCCGGCGCGATCAGCACCAGGTCGAAGCTCTTGAGCGAGCAGGTGACCGACAGCTTCGGCGCGCTTTGCCCGTTCTTGCGCACGCGCGCCTCTACGGCGACCCGGAAGCCGTGCGGATCGTTGGCGACGAAGAGCGGCGGATCGCCGGGCTTGATCGACCAGTTGCGGATCACCGGGTTCCAGTCGAACCGGAGGGTCAGTTCGTCTCCAGGAGGTCCAGGAGTTCGGCGCTGGCCAGCACGGCGTCGACCGCGAGTGTCACCGTGCGCAGCGCCGTTTGCGCGATCTGGCGCGGCGCGCCTTCGAGCAGCCTCGCCGTTCCTATGGTGTCCGACAGGGGCTGCGCGGCGGCCGAGACGGCCTGCAGGCGAGGCTTGAGCGTTGCGGGATCGGAGAAGCGTTCGTCCAGCTGGTCCGGGCGGCCCACGACCGCGTCCAGCGCGTCGTACAGCGCCTTGCCCCGGGTCAGCAGCACGGGCACGACGCCCACGCTGTCCAGCAGGGCGTCGGCCACGCTGGCGGCCTGCAGCAGCGATTGGCGGAAGCCGTCGGGCAGGCCCACGCCATTCACCGGCTCGCCAGCCGTGACGCGCAGCGCCTCGGCGGCGGCGCGGGCGGCGTTGAGCGCCGCGGGCAGCCCCGGCAGGGCCGGGGCTGCGTCGAAGGATTGGCCCGCCAGCTGTTCGACCTGCGCGCGCACGGCCTGTAGCGCGGCGATGAGCGCGTTGACGCGGGCCTGGGCGTTTTGCACCAGGGTTTGCGCGTAGGCCTGGGCCTGGCCCAGCAGATCCTGGAGCGTGGCGTCCAGCGCCTTCAAGGCGCCTTCGGCGATTCGGCCGGGCTGCTGGACTAGGTCCGCCACGAGCCCGTAGAGGCGTCCGAGGTCGTTGACCAGGCTTTCCAGCTGTGAGCAGGCCTCCGACACGAAGCGCGGCACCCGCTCGGGCGTGCCCGCCGCGTCGGCCACGGCCTCGATCACGTCGCCCAGCGGGATGCAGCCGAACAGCAGCGGCAAGGGCAGGTCGGAAAGCGCCTTGGGAAAGACGTCCGCGCCGCTCATCCTGCCGGCGACGAATTCCTCGACCGTGCCGCCGACCGGGCCGGCCAGGCGCGACAGGGCGGTGGGGCGCAGGTTGGGCTGCACGAAGCCGCCCGCGCGATCGCCTTGCGCCGAGAAGTCCAGCGCCGCGCCGCCGCGATGAAGGGGGTCGGCGTCGATATCGCCGAAAACCTGGCCCGCGTTGGCGGCGTCGAAGCCGAACTTGAGGTAATGGGCGTTCCAGCTGAGCGTGCTGCTCTTGTCGCTGCCGGTCAGTTTCGACAGGGCGGCGATGCGGATCGAGGCGCGCTTGACGCCGGGATAGAACACGGGACCGTTGAGCGCATCGCTGTAGGCCCGCAGCTGGCCGTTGCCCGGATCGACGACGCCATCGAACTCGATCGATTCCACCTGCGCCGCCGTGTCTCCCGCCTTCAGGCTGGGCGCCAGCGTGACGCGTTGCTGGTTCAGGAGCGCGATGCGGCGGTCGCTGCGCTCGGGCTTGCGCCAGGCGGCCTGTGTCTTGAGCGCGAACGCTTCCGCCGCGTCGTAGGCGGGCGCCAGCCACAGGCCTTTCTGCTCGCGCGGGCTCGCCCTGCTTCCGTCCATGAAGATCATCGGCAGATCGAACTGCGTGTTGCGGCCGTCCAGGTCGGTGGCGGAACAGGCGAAGCGGAACGGAGCGCCGGCCACGCAGGGCCAGAACAGCAGTTGTCCCATGCCGTCGATATCGCTGGCGGGGCTGCCGGCCTGATCCAGGCTGGGCGTTACGGAGGTCAGGATGCGCACGCTGGAGAATGGCATCTGGCGATGCAGGAATATCGGGTCGCCGCCGTCCCGCGCCTGCAGTCCGGGGTCGGCGTACAGGCGTTCGCGCTGCCGCACGATGATGAACAGGCGCTGGCGCAGGTAGGCCGTGTTGCCCGGCCTGCCGGGATGAAACTTGCGCTCGCTGACTTTGACGAGCGATGCGCGATGGCCGAACGGGAACAGGATGCCCTTGTAGACGATCCGGACGAAATGATCCCGGCCCATGGCTCCGCGGTGCGTCCATTCCTCCAGCGACAGCCCGGGCGCGTCCCAGTTGCCGCGCGAATCCAGCCAGGCGCCCAGCGACGACAGCATGAGCAGCCGCGCATTCACCGGTTGCGGCGTGTAGTTGGCCACCGAAAAGTTGGACGACAGGTGCGCGATCTGATAACGGTCGAAGTCGTTCATCGGCATGCGGAACGGCCAGGCGTCCGGCTGGGGCAGGTAGTTCTCCGCGGGCACGGGGAACGCCGCCTGCATGGGCTTTGTGGTGCTTTCGCCGCCCAGCGCCCAGACCGCGCGCACCGTGCGCTGCGCGTCCGGCGCGGGCGGTTCGGTCGCGCCGGCTTGCGCGGGCGCGGCCAGCAGGCGCGAATGCCACAGCTCCGTGTGCTGCGTGGCGGCCGACGTGACGGGCGCTTTCGCGTGGCGCCAGCGTTCTTCCGCGTGCGGGCTGAGGATCAGGCGCCAGGGCAGTTCGATGGCGGTCTGCTGGGCGGAGGGCGGCGCGGGCCTGGGCCCGCGCTTGAGGATGTCCACGATGGCGCCCGTCCGTTCCACCGGGCGGATCGCCGCCCCGCCCGGCCGCAAGGCGCGCAAGCCCGGCCCGCCGCCCGCCAGGCGCAGCAGCAGCGCGCCGGGCGCATCCTGCTGCACGGCGATGCGCGCATTGCGCAGCGCGAAGCTGGACAGCGCCGCGCGCTGGACGGGGCCCAGCTTGTCGAGGCGCTTGTCGAACAGGTCGCGCAAGCTCAGGCGCGGCGCGCTGGCGGATGGCGGGCGCGCATTGGCGGCCACCGCCAGCGGCAGCGATTCGATCGCGGCCAGCACGCCTTCCAGCGTGTAAGGCGCGTCGAAGCCGTCGGGCACGGAGAAGGCCAGCCGCGATTCGCCCGCGATGCGCGCCCGCACCGGCGGTCCCGTAAGCGTGTCCTGCCCGCCGGCGGGCTCCGGTTCGTCGGGCGTGGGGCGGGGCGGGGGCGGATTCGTCGCGTTGCCGGCCGGCGTTTCGAAGAACGTCTGCTCCGTGATCGATTGCGGCGGGAAATGGACGATCAGCGTGGCAGGTCCGCTGCCCGCTTTTTTCAGCCGGGGAGGCTGGCCGGGCGTGACCGCCAGGTTGCGCAGCTCGATCCGCAGCGCCAGCAGGTCGGCCGGCCGCAGGACGGGCTGGCCGGGGCGGCTCCCGTCGAAGAAGTTGCGGTTGGGTTTGGGGGCCAGGACGGGAATGTGCAGCCTTCTGGTGACCATGCCAGCTCTCCTGCAAGAAGAAAACCTGGGAACACGACCAACTGCCGGCGAATCGAACTGCAATGCGCGGAAATCTATCGTTGTGTTGCGTTAGCGGTCAACAACGTCGCGGGCGGCGCAAAGGGCGGCCGGCGGCAAGGCCGGATGTGGCTTTTAGTCGTATGAATCGCGGGTGCTTCGCGAAAGCCCATGCCGAACATGAGGCGTAGGCAGCCATCCAAGAGGCCGAATGCAGGCGGCCGAAGCGGGCGCCGGACGAAGGAGGGCGCGCCGGGCCGGCAAATTTATTTTGTACGTATTGGTAACGGCGGGCAGCCGCGGGCATGCCCCATGCGGCCGCCCGCCGGCCGGAAGCTAGTCGGCGACCGCGGGGGCTCCGCCCAGCGCGGCCAGGCAGTCGTCCAGCGGAGGAATGCCTTGCGCCAGCGCTTCGACCGTCGCGCCATCGACTTTGGCCAAGGGGGGGATCTCGGCCAGCACGCGCACGTTGCCGAACCGTTCGATGGCTTCCTTGTTGCCCGCCGACAGCGGCCCGCTCATGATGACGCCCAGCACGGGAATGCCGCGGCGCCGGAGCGCCTCCAGGCTGAGCAGGGTGTGGTTGATGGTGCCCAGCCCGCTGCGCGCCGCCAGGACCACGGGCAGGTCCAGCCGCGCGATCAGGTCGATCATCATGTGGGTGTCGTCGATGGGAACGTAGAGCCCGCCGGCGCCTTCCACGATCAGCGGCGCCTGGGTGGGCGGCGGCACGATGCTGGTGGCGTCGACGACGGCGTCCTCGAGCGTGGCCGCGGCCCAGGGCGACAGGGGCGCCTGCAGCACATACGCCGGCAGGTGCAGGCGCTCCGGCGGCAGCCCGGCCAATTGCGCCACGGTTTCCGTGTCGCCCGGCTCTTCGGACACGCCCGTCTGCACCGGCTTCCAGTAGTCGGCGTTCCAGGCGCGCGCCAGGATGGCGGAGACGAGGGTCTTGCCGATGCCGGTATCCGTGCCGGTTACGAATACCCCCGCGGGGCGCGAATCAGATTTTTTCCACATGCCATAGGCCAGGTGATAGGTCACCGTGGCTCCTTGTCGGTCAAACGCCGCCAGCACCCGGCGCAACCCGGCGGCGCTGAGCGGCTTGCTTCCAGGCGCCGGGGTGGTGGCGCCTATGCCTTTGAGGCCCTTCAGGAAATGCAGGCCGTCAGGATGATTATGTAGCAGCCGTTCCGCGCGCACGCTACCCGTCAGATCGCCCACGTCCGGATGGATGGCGCCTGCGCGGGGATAGGCCGGCGTGGCCGCGTCCAGGCCGGCCGCGGCATGGGCCGCCCGCCATTCCTGGAAGGTGCCCGCGGCCAGGGTCGCCACCGCCAGGCGGCCGCCCGGGGCCAGCAGCGCGGCCAGCCGGCCCAGGCCCGCGTTGAGGTCGGAAAACCATTGCACCGCCAGGCTGGAGCAGATCAGGTCGTAGCCGCCGGGCAGGCCCTCGGGGTGTTCGCCGTCCAGCAACTGGTAGCGGAAAGTCCCGGGCAGGGGCGGCTGGCGCTGCGCCGCCGCCAGCATGCCGGGGGCGATGTCGGTCACCGTCCAATCGGCGGGGCCGAGGCGGCGAGCCAGCGCCCGGGTCAGCAGGCCGGTGCCGCAGCCGATCTCCAGGATGCGCGGGTACCGGGGCAGCGGCAGCAAGGCGATATCGCTGGCGAGTCGTTCGGCCGTGATGCGCTGTACGGGCGCGTGGTCGTCATAGTGGCGGGCGGCCGCGCCGAAACGCGCGCCAACCTGCGGGTTGCGCCGCGCCCGCGTCATGCTTCGGGCGCCACGCGGGAAAGGAAGGCGCGGATGCGCGCGGCGCACCAGGGCGCGTCGGAGACGGGCAGCAGATGCCCGCCGCGTTCGCGCCAGCACAGCTCGCCGGCGGGACGGTCCGCGAACAGGGCCCGGGTCATCGGAGCGGGGACGATGGGATCCTCTTCGCCGGCCAGGGCCAGCAAGGGCACGGGCAGCGCCGCCAGCGCGGGGCGCAGGTCGTCGTCGCGCAGGGCCTGCAGGTCGAGGCCGAGGGCTTCGGTCCGGGGCTCGCCGAAGGGCGACGCCGCGCCGCAGCGCTGGCGGAAATCGCGCAGCACCGCTGCGGGATCCGCCGACAGGCGCTTGATCATGCGATCCAGCATGCGGGCCGGCACGCCCTCATCGAAGCCGGGCGCGGCGGCGAAGCGCGGAAAGCCGTTGATGGCGACCAGGCCCAGGCAGCCCGGCGGCAACCGGCGCAACAGCCGCAGCACGCCCAGCGAATGGCCGATGGCGATCGTCGGGCCGGCGACGTCCGCGTCTTGCTTCGCGCCGAAATAGCCGGCGTCGAAGACGGCCTGCGGCCAGCCGCCAAGCTCGGCGCGCAGCGGCGCCCAGAGTGAAGCGTCGAAGGCCCATCCGTGGACGAAGAGCAGGGTGGGGCGCGCCCGCGGCGCCGGGCCGGGGCCGGTCATCGCGCCAGCACGGCGGCGAAGCCGTCGATAAGCCGGGAGACGTCGGTATCCCGGTGCGCGGCGCTGAGCGTGACGCGCAGGCGGCTGGTGCCGGCAGGCACGGTGGGCGGGCGGATCGCCACGGTCAGCAGGCCGAGCCGCTCCAGTCCGGCCGCCATCTCCAGCGCGCGGGCTTCGTCGCCGACGAGCGCGGGCACGATCTGGGTGGACGAAGCGCCGGTGTCCAGCCCCATCTCCCGCAGGGCGGCGCGCAGGCGGTCTCCGGCGACCGCCAGGCGGGCGCGCTCGGCGTCCATGGCGGGGACCAGGTCCAGCGCCGCGTCCATGGCGCCCAGCACGGCGGGCGGCAGCGCCGTCGTGTAGATGAAGCCCGAGCAGGCATTGAGCAGGTAGTCGCACAAGGCGCGCGAGCCGGCGACGTAGGCGCCGAACCCGCCCAGCGCCTTGCTGAACGTGCCCATCGCCAGGTCGATCCGCCCCGGCGCCAAGCCCGCCAGGCCCATTCCGCCCGGCCCGAGCACGCCCGTGGCGTGCGCTTCGTCCAGGTAGACGAACGCCCGGTAGCGGTCGGCCAGGCCCGCCAGGCGCGCCACGTCGGTGCGGTCCCCGTCCATGCTGAAAACGCTTTCCGTGACGATGAAGCGGGAGACGGGCTTGCCCGGCTGCGCATCGGCCCGCGCCGCCATCAGGCTTTCCAGATGGTCCAGATCGTTGTGCCGGAACCGGATCTGCCTGACGCCGGCCGCCTGGCACCCGTGATGCAGGCTGGCGTGGTTGAGCTTGTCGGCGTAGAGCTCGACCTCGCCCTGGCTGGCGGCCGCCCGCAGCAGGGCGGGCAGCACGGCCGCGTTGGCTTGCCAGCCCGAGGCGAGCAGCAACGCGGCTTGCGTGCCTTTCAGGCGGGCGAGCTTGGCTTCCACCTGCTCGTGCAGGTCCAGGTTGCCGCAGACCAGGCGCGAGGCCTGCGCGCCGGCCCCGTGGCGGGCCGCCCATTCCCGGGCGCGCTCCACCAGCAGCGGATGCCGGGCCAGGCCGAGATAGTCATTGCTGGAGAAGTTCAGGATAGGCGCGCCGCCCAGCACGATGTGCCCGGGCGCGGCGGCGGTGGCCGTGCGCAGGCGGCGGCGCACGCGGCGCGCTTCCGCCCGCGCCAACTCGGAGGTAAACAGTGAATCCAGCTTTGACATCGGCCCATCCAGCGGCAGCCCGGCCTGCGCCTGCGCGAAGCACCAATTGGTGCGAACAGGCCTTCGGCCAGGCCGTAGAATGCGGGCCATTGTAGTGGAGGCGGACGGCGTCCTTTCCCGGCAGCGCCGGGCGGGGCCCGGGCCGCCGGTTTTCAGGAGGTAATCCATGCACATGCCCGATTGGGTGGCCCGGGGCCAGCCCCATATCTGGCTTCCCTATGCCCAGATGAAAACGGCGACGCCGCCGTTGCCCGTGGTGCGCAGCCACGGCAGCCGGCTGGAACTGGCCGACGGCCGCAGCCTGATCGACGGGGTGGCCTCCTGGTGGACCGCTTGCCATGGCTACAACCATCCGCACATCGCGCAGGCGGTCCGAGCGCAATTGGACGCCATGCCGCACGTGATGTTCGGCGGGCTGACGCACGAGCCGGCGCTGACCCTGGCGCGCCGGCTGGCCGGGCTGCTCGGTCCGGGGCTGGAGCGGGTCTTCTATACGGATTCGGGCTCGGTGGCGGTGGAGGTCGCCATGAAGATGGCGCTGCAGTTCTGGCTGAACCGGGGCGAGCGCGGCCGCGACCGTTTCCTGGCGTTCCGGGGCGGCTATCACGGGGATACTTTCGGCACCATGGCGGTGTGCGATCCGGAGGAGGGCATGCACAGCCTGTTCCGGGGCATGCTGGCCCAGCACGACATCGTGGACCTGCCGCGCGGCGAGGCGGAACTGGCAGCGCTGGAGGCTCACCTGGACAAGCACGGCGAGCGGCTTGCCGGGATCCTGGTCGAGCCGCTGGTGCAGGGAGCGGGCGGCATGCTGCTGCACGACCCGGAAGTGCTGCGGCGGCTGCGCCGCCTGGCCGACCAGCACGGCCTGCTGCTGATCTTCGACGAGATCTTCACCGGCTTCGGGCGGACGGGCGCGATGTTCGCGTTCGAACAGGCCGGCATCCGGCCGGACATCCTGACGCTCTCCAAGGCCCTGACCGGCGGCACCTTGCCGCTGGCCGCCACGGTGGCCAGCGGCCGGGTGTTCGACGCATTCTGGTCCGACGATCCTTCGCACGCGCTGATGCACGGCCCCACCTTCATGGGCAATGCGCTGGCCTGCGCGGCGGCCAACGCCTCGCTGGACCTGTTCGAGACCGAACCGCGGCTGGCGCAGGCCGCGGCCATTTCCGAGGCGCTGGCGGCGGGGCTGGAGCCGTGCCGCGAACGCGACTGGGTGCGCGACGTGCGGGTGCTGGGCGCCATCGGGGTGGTGGAACTGGACGGCATCGCCGATCGCGAGGCCCTGAAACGGCGCCTGGTGGAGGCCGGGGTCTGGGTGCGGCCCTTCGGCAACGTGGTCTATCTGACTCCGGCGCTGACCATCGGCGAGGATGACCTGGCCAGCCTGATGCGGGCCGTGACCGGCGTGTTGCGCCGGCAGCGCCCCTGATCCCCGGCCGGGCTCCCGGCATGGGGGCTCGGCAAGCCGGATCGCGCGCCTTGATTCAGATCAAGGCATGGGCCCGGCGCGCTGGTTACCATCGGCGCATGCGAGCAAAATCGATCTTCGCCGTCCCGGCGGCCCTGTCCCAGCCAGAACGCCAGCAGCGCCGCCATGCGCTGGTGCGCCTGTCGCTGGCGTGGCTGGCGATGATGCAGGTCATGATGTTCGCCTGGCCCGGCTACCTGCGGCACGACAGCATGCCGGCGGACGCGCTGGAAACGCTGGACTGGGCCATCGTGCTGATGAACTGGGCCAGCCTGGCGCTGACCGTGCCGGTGGTGCTGTATTCGGCTTGGCCGATCTGGCGCCATGCCGGCGACAACCTGCGGCGCGGCCGCGCCGGCATGGACGTGCCGGTGGCGCTGGGCATCGTCGCCGCCTTCATTCCCAGCGTCCACGCCACCTATACCGGCCGGGGCGAGGTCTATTTCGATTCGGTCACGATGTTCGTGGCCTTTCTGCTGACCGCGCGCTACCTGGAATTGTGCGCCCGCCAGTCCTTCGGCGGCGCGGCCGGCGGGCTGCGCCATGAGCGCGTGGAGGCCCAGCGGCTCGAACTCGGCGCCCGCGCCGACCGCCTCGCATCGCGCTTCGTGATGGCGCAGGTCGCGCTGGCGCTCGCCGCCGCGGCCGCCTGGGCCTGGATCGACCCGGCCCACAGCATTCCCGTGATGGTGGCCCTGCTGGTGATGAGCTGCCCCTGCGCCATGTCGATGGCCGTGCCCACCGCCATGGCCTCCGCGCATTCGGCGCTGGCAGCCCGCCCCGACATGCCCGACGCGGCGCTGGACGCGCTGCTTGCCGAGGCGCGGCGCAAGGCCCGCCAGAACCTCAACGGCTCGCTGGTCTGGCATCTGCTCATGACGCCGCTGGCGCTGGTCGGCTGGGTCACGCCGTGGCTGGCCGCGATCACCATGCTGGTGTCGTCGCTGGCCGTCGCCTACAACTCCTGGCGCCTGTGCCGGCGCGACTGGTCCGGCGACCTGCCGTCCGGCGCCGCGCTGGAAGCGGCGCCATGACCATCCTCTATCTGCTGCTGCCCCTGTCCCTGCTCTTCGTGCTGGCTATCGGCGTTTCGCTCTGGTGGGCCGTCTTCAACGGCCAGTACGACGACACCGACGACGCCGGCACCGCCATCCTGCGCGACGACGACAGCGGCCCCGCCGGCCGCGGCTGAGGCCGTCCGCATCCGCGGTCGCGCCATAGATCTGTTGCGCAAGCCGCGCGTTCCCCTGTACCGCCTGTAGGGTTTGATCCAAATCAACGTCCGTTTATCCGCCAGCCCCCATCATTGCAACCTGGATCTATTTGTTTCTCTTTAGGGGTAGGGTGATGAACGATTGCACAGCAATCGCAAGCAAGGCCGATACCTTCAACTACAAGATCGTGAGGCAGTTCGCACTCATGACGGTAGTCTGGGGCATCGTCGGCATGGCTGTCGGCGTATTTATCGCCGCGCAGTTGATCTGGCCGCAGCTGAACTTCGATATCGCGTGGTTGTCGTACGGCCGCCTGCGCCCGCTGCACACCAACGCGGTCATTTTCGCGTTCGGCGGCAGCGCGCTGTTCACGACGTCGTACTACGTGGTCCAGCGCACCTGTCAGGCGCGCCTGTTTTGCGGTCCGCTGGCCGCGTTCACGTTCTGGGGCTGGCAGATCGTCATCGTCGCCGCCGCCATCACCTTGCCCCTGGGTTTCACCAGCAGCAAGGAGTACGCCGAACTGGAATGGCCCATCGACATCCTGATCACCCTGGTCTGGGTGGCCTACGCCATCGTGTTCTTCGGCACGATCGTCAAGCGCCGCTCCAAGCACATCTACGTGGCCAACTGGTTCTTCGGCTCGTACATCCTCACGATCGCCATCCTGCACATCTTCAATAACATCGAGATGCCGGTCACGCTGTGGAAGTCCTACTCGGCCTACGCCGGCGTGCAGGACGCCATGGTGCAGTGGTGGTACGGCCACAACGCCGTCGGCTTCTTCCTGACCACCAGCTTCCTGGGCATGATGTATTACTTCGTGCCGAAGCAGGCCGGCCGCCCCATCTATTCCTACCGCCTGTCCATCGTCCACTTCTGGGCGCTGGCGTTCACGTACATGTGGGCGGGCCCGCACCACCTGCTGTACACCTCGCTGCCCGACTGGACCCAGTCGCTGGGCATGACGTTCTCGCTGATCCTGCTGGCGCCTTCGTGGGGCGGCATGATCAACGGCATCATGACCCTGCAGGGCGCCTGGTACAAGCTGCGCACCGACCCAATCCTGAAGTTCATGGTGACGGCGCTGTCGTTCTACGGCATGTCGACCTTCGAAGGCTCGATGATGTCGATCCGCACGGTCAACGCGCTGTCGCACTATACGGACTGGACCATCGGCCACGTGCACTCGGGCGCCCTGGGCTGGGTCGCCATGATCTCCTTCGGCTCGCTCTACTACCTGATTCCGCGCCTCTACGGCCGTGAAAAGATGTATAGCGTGAAGGCCATCGAAC
The DNA here is from genome assembly GCF_050285585.1 of Achromobacter sp. Taxonomy (GTDB): domain Bacteria; phylum Pseudomonadota; class Gammaproteobacteria; order Burkholderiales; family Burkholderiaceae_B; genus Achromobacter. The sequence goes on from NZ_JBLZXF010000007.1 coordinate 83,988, forward strand.
TGCACTTCTGGATCGCGACCATCGGCGTGGTGCTCTACATCGCCGCCATGTGGATCGCCGGCGTGCAGCAGGGCCTGATGTGGCGCGATACCGCGGCCGACGGCACCCTGGTGTACAGCTTCGTCGAAGAATTGAAGACGCGGGTTCCGTATTACCTGATCCGCCTGCTGGGTGGCACGCTGTTCCTGTCGGGTGTGTTCGTCATGGCCTGGAACGTGTGGATGACGGTGCGCGGCGCGCGCCCGGTCAACCCCGCCATTCCGCAAGACGATCCCCATGCCGCGCGTCCGTCGGTCCCCGCGACCGCCGTGCCGGCCACTGCTTGACGAGGACATCATGGCCAAAAAGCAACACGGCTTCTTTTCCCACGAGACGCTCGAGAAGAACATCGGCTGGATGATCATCGCCAGCATCCTGGTGGTGTCCTTCGCGGGCCTGGTCCAGATCATCCCGCTGTTCTTCCAGCACAGCACGACCCAGGCCGTCGCGGGTGTCGAACCCTACAGCCCGCTGCGGCTGATGGGCCGCGACGTCTACATCCGCGAAGGCTGCGTCGGCTGCCATTCGCAGCAGGTGCGCGTGCTGGCCGCCGAGGTGCAGCGCTACGGTTCATACTCGATCGCGGCGGAATCGGTCTTCGACCATCCGTTCCTGTGGGGCTCCAAGCGCACGGGTCCCGACCTGGCGCGCGTGGGCGAGCGCTACTCCGACGACTGGCACCGCATCCACCTGCGCGATCCGCGCAAGGTGGTGCCGGAGTCCAACATGCCCGCCTATCCCTGGCTGGAAAAGACGGTCATCACCGGCCAGAACGTGGATGAGCGCATGCGGGCGCTGCGCAAGCTGGGCGTGCCCTACACCGACGAGGAAATCGCGGCGGCGCCCAAGGCCATCGAAGGCAAGACCGAGGAAGACGCGCTGGTCGCCTATCTGCAGGGCCTGGGCGTGGGCGTGCGCAAGGCCAAGCAGGCCGAGCAGGCCAAGCAGGCGGAGGCGGCCGGCAAGGCGGCCCAGTCCGCCTCGCAGCCGGCCGCCACGGGAGGCTGACCATGCTGGGCTATCTGAGCGCAATCGTCACCGCCATCTCGATGGCAACCTTTTTCGGCATTGTCTGGTGGGCCTGCTCGCGCGGCCGCCAGAGCGCCAATCGCGAATCGGCCATGCTGCCGTTCGCACTGCCCGATGAATTCGGGCCGGCACAACAAGATGGAGCGAATCGGTCATGAGCGATTTCGTTAGTGGCTTCTGGGGGTATTTCATCTCGATCATCGCCGTGGGCGGCGTGCTCTGGTGCGTCTGGCTGCTGTATACGCAGCGCCGCTGGCTCAGCACCAAGCCGGCCAACGGCCAGGTCGAGGACACGGGCCACGTCTGGGACGGCGACCTGACCGAGCTCAACAATCCGGTGCCCGGCTGGTGGACGTGGATGTACCTGCTGGCCTGCGCGTTCGCGCTGGGCTATCTGTTCTTCATGCCGGGCCTGGGCGAGTACAAGGGCCAGCTGGGTTTCAGCAGCACGCAGGAAGTCGCGCAGCAGCAGGCCCGGATGGCCGAGGCCGTGCGCCCGATCTACGCGCGCTTCGAGACCATGGACATTCCGCAGATCGCCCAGGATCCGGGCGCCCGCGAGATCGGCCAGCGCCTGTTCCTGAACACCTGCGCGCAGTGCCACGGTTCCGACGCCAAGGGCGGCCCCAGCTTCCCCAACCTGGCGGACGGCGACTGGCTGCACGGCGGTTCTCCGGAAGCCATCACGCAGACCATCACGCATGGACGCGTCGGCGTGATGCCGCCCTGGAAGGCGGCGATCGACCCCAAGACGGCCGGCGACATCGCCCAGTACGTGCGGTCTCTGTCGGGCCTGACGGCCGATCCGGTCCGGGTTTTCCGCGGCAAGCGCGAGTTCGCCAACTTCTGCGTCGCCTGTCACGGCGTGGACGGCAAGGGCAATCAGGCCATGGGCGCTCCCAACCTCACGGACGACGTATGGCTGTACGGCAGTTCCGAGGCGACCATCGTGAAGACGATCCTGGATGGCCGCGACAACCGCATGCCCGCGCACCAGGACATCCTGACGCCCGAGCAGATCAAGATCCTGACGGCATGGGTCTGGGGCTTGTCGAACAAGCCCGGCGCAGCGCCCCAGGCATCGGCCGAGGCCGCGAAGTAAAGGGCATACACGGCGCTTAGGTGGGAGCGCAAGACGGCTCCCACATCACTGGACTTACAGCAGGGAGCAGCAAATGGAAGATGGGTCAACCGCAAGCGTCGGCAATTCGCCTGGCGGTGACCCGCCGCCCTGGCGGCCGTACACGAGGCCGCCGCGTCCCGGGCAGGAGACCCTGGAGCAGACGCTGGCGGGCGTGCGCAGCAAGATCTACCCGCGATCCGTCAGCGGCATCTTCGCCCGCTGGCGCATCGCGTTCGTCTTTATCACGCAGCTGATCTTCTACGGCCTGCCCTGGCTCCAGTGGAACGGGCGCCAGGCCGTGCTGTTCGACCTGGGCGCGCGCAAGTTCTATCTCTTCGGTCTGGTGCTGTGGCCGCAGGACGTGGTCTATCTGGCGGTGCTGCTCGTCATCTCGGCACTGGCGCTGTTCCTGTTCACCGCGGTGGCGGGCCGCCTGTTCTGCGGCTATGCCTGTCCGCAGACCGTCTATACCGAGATCTTCATGTGGATCGAGCGCAAGGTCGAAGGCGACCGCATCGCGCGCATCCGCCTGGATGAATCGCCCTGGACCTGGCGCAAGGCCCGGCTGAAGCTGACCAAGCATTTCCTCTGGATCGCGCTGGCGTGGTGGACGGGCTCGACCTTCATCGGCTATTTCGCGCCCATCCGCGAACTGGGCCACGAGCTCTTCGCCTTGCAACTGGGGCCCTGGCAGTGGTTCTGGATGCTGTTCTACGGCTTCGCCACCTGGGGCAACGCCGGCTTCATGCGCGAATCGGTGTGCAAGTACATGTGCCCCTACGCGCGCTTCCAGAGCGTGATGGTGGACCCGGACACCTTCGTGGTCACCTACGACAAGCGCCGCGGCGACCCGCGAGGCGGACGCTCGCGCAAGGTCGACCACAAGGCGGCCGGAATGGGCGACTGCGTCGATTGCAGCCTGTGCGTGCAGGTCTGTCCGACGGGCATCGACATCCGGGACGGCCTGCAATACATGTGCATCGGCTGCGGCGCCTGTATCGACGCCTGTGAACAGGTCATGGACAAGATGCAGTACGAGCCGGGGCTGATCCGCTATACCTCGGAGCGCGCGATGCTCGACGGCCTGTCCGCCAAGAGCGCGCGGTCCCACCTGCTGCGTCCGCGCGTGCTGATATACGGCACGCTGATCCTGGCGCTGGCCGTCGCGTTCGTGGCCTCGCTGGCCATGCGCAACCCCTTGCGGGTCGACATCATCCGCGACCGCGGCGCGCTGGGCCGCGAAGTGGCCGGCGGCCTGATCGAAAACGTGTACCGGCTGCAGATCATCAACACGTCCGACCAGCCCATGCACCTGCGCCTGTCGGCCGAGGGCATGCCGGGCCTGGCCGTGCTGGCGGGCCAGCAGGGCGCCGACACCGTGGACGTCGAGCCCGCGGCCAACAAGCTGGTGCCGATGGTGATCCGCGCGCCGGCGGGCTCGCAGCCCGGCGCCCATCCCATCACGCTGCGCGCGCGCGGCCAGGACGGCGAGAACCGCCGCATCGAAACCGACGAAGCCGCGAGCTTCTACGTCCCCGACTAAGCACTGAAAAGGATATGCCCATGAATGCCGCTCCCGCCGCGCAGCCAGTCAAGCCCTGGTACCGTGAACCCTGGCCGTGGATACTCATGGCCGGGCCTTTCGCCGCCATGATCGGCTGCTTCGTCACGATCTATTTCGCGTTTACGAATTTCACCAACCAGCCGATCCAGGACGGCGTCGTCAAGCGCGGCCTGGTCGTCGAGCAGGCCGCGCCGAGCGCCAATCCGTAAACCTGGAGTGCACAGATGGGCTTGCGATCGTTGATGTGGATACTGTGGCCGTCGTTTCTGGCGGCAGCGGCGGGGAGCGCGCTGATCTTCGCCCTGATCGACCCGCTGGACGTGGCGATCTTCGGCCACGTGCCGACGGGGCGCATGGGCTTCTACACAGTGTCCTTTTTCGTGCTTTGGGTCATGGCGGGCCTGTCCAGCACGCTGACGGCCTACCTGATGCCCAAGCCCGACGAAGACGAGGAGCTGTAGCCCCGTCCGCCGGGCTCGCGGCCCGCGCGGGGCCTAGACCTTCTTGACGAATTCCGACTTGAGGCTCATGGGGCCGAAGCCGTCGATCTTGCAGTCGATGTCGTGGTCGCTGTCGACGAGCCGGATGCCCTTGACCTTGGTCCCCATCTTGATCACGCCGCCGGACCCCTTGAGCTTCAGGTCCTTGATGACGGTGACGGTATCGCCGTCCTGGAGGACGTTGCCGGCCGAGTCGCGGTAGATCTTGGCTTCTTCGGCGGCTTCGGCCGCCTGCTGCGGCCATTCATGCGCGCATTCCGGGCAGATAAAGAGGCCGCCGTCTTCGTAGGTGAATTCGGACTGGCACTTCGGACAGGCGGGCAATGCGCTCACGGGTAAATCTCTCTTGTGGACCGCGCTTTCGCGCAATGCGTAAGTATACGGCGCGCAGGCCTGCGGCAGCGGCTCGCACGACGGGGTCCCGGCCCGTCCAGCCCTGCATTGCAGGCCTGCGGTGCAAGCCGCCGCGGCCGGTTTCCAAAACACACTGTTCCGCCACGCCAAACAAGCCGCCCCGGCGCGGCGGGTAAAATCCCTGGCTATCGATCAAGTGGGGGGCGCGAGTGCAGCCGGTCATTTCAGTCCAGGATTTATCCAAACGGTACGCATCGGGATTCCAGGCGCTCAGGAACGTGAACCTGGATATCCGGCGCGGCGAGATCTTCGCCCTGCTGGGACCGAACGGCGCGGGCAAGACGACGTTGATCAGCATAATCTGCGGCATCGTCAACCCGACCGGGGGCAGGGTGCTGGCCGACGGCCACGATATCGTGGCCGAATTCCGCGCGGCGCGCGCCAAGATCGGGCTGGTGCCGCAGGAGATCTCCACCGACGCGTTCGAAAGCGTCTGGAACACCGTCAACTTCAGCCGGGGCCTGTTCGGCAAGCCGACCGACCACGTCTACGTCGAGAAGGTGCTGCGCGACCTGTCCCTCTGGGACAAGAAGGACAGCCGCATCATGGCGCTGTCGGGCGGCATGAAGCGCCGCGTCATGATCGCCAAGGCGCTGTCGCACGAGCCCGCGATCCTCTTCCTGGACGAGCCCACCGCCGGGGTGGACGTCGAGTTGCGGCGCGGCATGTGGGAAATGGTGCGGCGGTTGCGCGAAAGCGGCGTCACCATCATCCTGACCACGCACTACATCGAGGAAGCCCAGGAAATGGCCGACCGGATCGGCGTGATCCGCAAGGGCGAGATCATCCTCGTCGAGGAAAAGCATGCGCTCATGAAAAAGCTCGGCAAGCGCCAGCTGGCCCTGACCCTGAAGGCGCCGCTGCCGGGTATTCCGACGGCGCTGGACGGCTTCCAGCTGGACTTGTCGGCCGACGGCCATACGCTGGTCTATACCTACGACAACCAGGGCGGCGGCGAGATCTCGCGGCTGCTGCACGAGCTGGGCAGGCTGGAGATCGAATTCACCGACCTGAACACTTCGGAAAGCTCGCTCGAGGATATCTTTGTCAGCCTGGTGCACGGTCAATCATGAATTTCTACGCCATCCGCGCTATCTACCTGTTTGAAATGGCCCGCGCGTGGCGCACGCTCATGCAGAGCGTGCTGTCGCCCGTGATCTCCACGTCGCTGTATTTCGTGGTGTTCGGATCCGCCATCGGCTCGCACATGGTCGAGATCGACGGGGTGAGCTACGGCGCCTTCATCGTGCCCGGCATGATCATGCTGTCGCTGTTGACGCAGAGCATCGCCAACGCCTCCTTCGGCATCTACATGCCCAGGTTTTCCGGCACCATCTACGAAATCCACTCCGCGCCCATTTCCTACGTGGAGATCGTCATGGGCTATGTCGGGGCGGCCGCCAGCAAGTCCATCATCCTGGGGCTGATCATGCTGGCCACGGCGCGGCTGTTCGTGGCTTTCGAGGTGGCGCATCCGGTCTGGATGCTGGCCTTCCTGGTCCTCACTTCCGTAACCTTCAGCCTGTTCGGCTTCATCATCGGCATCTGGGCCGACGGTTTCGAGAAGCTCCAGATCATCCCGCTGATGATCATCACGCCGCTGACCTTCCTGGGCGGCACCTTCTATTCCATCAAGATGCTGCCGCCTTTCTGGCAGGCCGTCACGCTGTTCAACCCGGTCGTATATCTGGTCAGCGGGTTCCGCTGGGCGTTCTACGGTGTGGCCGACGTCAGCGTGGGCATCAGCGTGGGCATGACGCTGGCCTTCCTGCTCGCCTGCGTGCTGGGCGTGCGCTGGATCTTCAAGACGGGCTACCGGCTCAAGACCTAGCGCCGGCGCCGTCCGGCGTTTACGGGGCGCAGACCGGCGCGGCGCGCGCCATGCCGCCGTAGGCGTCCAGCAGCCGTTCGCGCCAGGCGTGGACGGGATCGTCCTCGGCCAGCAGTTCCAGGGGGCAGGTGCAACGGGCCCACATGAACATGCCGAACACCGCGTAGTCCGCGTAGGCGGGATGCTCGCCCGACAGATAGGGCTGCCTGCCCAGCGTTTGCCGCAGCGGCAGCAGCGACGCGCGCAGCGCGGCGATCTGCTCGTCCCGGACCGCGGGCAGGTCCTCCAGCCGGCCGAAGCGTTTTTCGCGCGTGGCGCGGAAGTAGTCCTTGTCCTTGTCGTGGATCAGGCCATGGATGCTGGGCAGCAGCAGGCGGGCCAGCGTGGGGACCAGCGTGGCGTCCGCCCAGGCGTTCGCAAACAGGCTCAGCGCGCGGCCGGCCGCGCCGCCGAACAGGGACGGGCGTTCGGGGAAGGTCTCCTCCAGATAGCAGGCGATCTGCCAGGAGTCGCTCACCACGCGCGTGCCGTGCACCAGCACCGGCACCAGTTTCTGGCCGGAGAAATCGATGGCTTCTTTCTCGGTGAAGCGCCAGGGCACGGTCGTGGCGGACAGGCCCTTGTGGGCCAGCGCCATGTGCGTCTTCCAGCAATGCGGGCTGAACCGCAGCGACGGGTCGGCGCCCGCCAGGTCATAGAGGGTGAGATCCGGGGTCAAGATGCCGCGCTCCTTGGACAGGACTGGGGGAGTAACGGAAACAGCATAACTGCAGAAAGAAAAAACGCCACGCTCCCGAAGGCGCGTGGCGTCTGCCGCGGCGGGGGTTGCGACGGCATTACTTGGTGGCGGGGCCGCCCTTGCTCATGTTCATCACGCGTTGCTTGAGCTGGGGATCCTGCTGCACGGCCTGGCCGATGCCGTTGAATTCCTCGACGGTCAGCCCGTCCGCGCGGACCAGTTGCACCATCTTGGCATCGGCTTCCTGGACGACTTGCTGTTTGGCTTCGTCCGTCTTGGCGGCGTCGACCTTGGGCCGGTATTCGTCCACGACGCCGGAGATCTTCTGCGAGGCCGACGCGAAGCGCTGCAGTTGCTGGTCGGTCGGTTGTATCGCGGGCGGAGGCGCCATTTGCTGCTGGGCCTGGGCTTGCGCCTGGCTGGCCTGTTGCGCAAGGGCGGGGGCACCGGACAGCGCCGTCGTGAGCAGGGCGGCGGATAGGAATGCATAAGTGGAACGCTGCATGAAACCTCCATGTTCCGGTTGAGTGTCTGGCCATGATGACAATCGGGTCCGTCCAGGGGCAAGTTTCGCGATGTGTTTTCCTGTGTCGGCAGGCCACCGGATGCGCGCGCGGCGCGGGAGGGCGCTCCCCGCGGGGCGCCGGAAACGTTTTGCGTGTTTTCGTAGTCGCTGCTGGCCGCGATGTTTCCTTAGGTGTGCGGCGCCGGACCGCTAGACGGCGAGCATGCTCAGCATGACCAGCGCCAGCAGCAGCACATAGACGCGGGCATGCAGGCGGTCGGGGATGCGGGGAATCAGGGGCGCCGCCAGCCGGATGCCCGCCAGCGAGCCGATCGCCAGGGCGGCGAAGGCGAACAGGTCCACGTAGCCCACGATCCATGGCGCCAGGGCCTGCGGCAGGCCGCGAGCGGCCGCCATGTAGGCCAGCGTGCCGATGATGGCGACGGGCAGCGTCAGCGGGTTGGCCATCGCCGCGGCCTTGGACATGGGCAGGCCCCGGCGGCGCAGCAGCGGCACCGTCATGACGCTGCCGCCGACTCCCAGGAAGGCCGCGATCGCGCCGATGGCCGCGCCGCCGCCCACCATCACGCCCGCGCCCAGCGGCCGCGGCCGCGCTTCGCCCTGGGCCATGAAGCCCTGGCGCAGCAGACAATCCAGGATGGTCACGCCCAGATAGGCGATGAAGGCGTAGCGCACCAGTGCGCCGCTGGCGCGGGTGGCGGCCAGCGCGCCCAGCAGCGAGCCCGCCGCGATGAAGGCCGCCAGCGGCCAGACGTAGGCGCGCAGGATGTTGCCGGCGCGCTGGTGCTTGCGCGTGGCCGCCACCGAGTTGACGATCATGACGCAGGTGGAGGTGGCCACCGCGATGTGCATGGCCGCCTGGCCGATCGCGTCCTGGGCGCCGTGCGTGGCGGTCAGCACGCCGTACAGCACGGGCACCACGACGAAGCCCCCGCCGAAGCCGAACAGCACGGTCGTCACGCCGCTCAGACAACCGAAAAACGCCAGAACCAGATACATCATGCCGCCCGTCCTCCCAGGGAAAACGTTCACGATACGGCCGCCAGCCTTGGCCCGCTTTCGAGGATGGGACAATAATGTTTGAATTTCGGCCATCGATGCGCCGCCGGCCTGGCGGCCCCAGCGCCATGCGCAACGTCCATATAGACCGCTACGACCACCTGGACCGCCCCGTCGTCGCCATCGGCAACGACTATCCTCCCGGCCAGCTGCTGCCGGCGCATGCGCATCGCCGCGCCCAACTGCTGTATGGCGCCACCGGCGTCATGCAGGTCGCCACCCGCGACGGCAACTGGGTGGTGCCGCCGCAGCGCGCCGTATGGATTCCCGCCGGCGTGGTCCATGAGGTCCGCATGCTGGGCGTCAGCACCCGCAGCGCCTACATCGAACCGGGCGCGGCGCGCGCCGATGGGCAGGCATGCGAGGTGATCGAGGTATCGCCGCTGCTGCGGCAGCTGCTGATGGATGCGGTGGACATGCCTGCCGACTACGACCGGGCAGGGCGCGACGGCGCGCTGGCGGCGTTGCTGCTGCATGAGATAGCGCGCGCGCCGGTGCTCCCCCTGCATATCCCGCTGCCGCCCGACGAGCGTCTGGCGGCCCTGTGCAGAGGGTTCATCGCCGCGCCCGACGCGCGCGCCGCGCCCGAGGACTGGGCCGGCCGCCTGCATATGAGCCCGCGCACCTTCAGCCGCCATTTCCGCGTACAGACGGGCATGGCGTTTTCGGAATGGCGCCAGCGCGCCTGCGTGGTGCTGGCGCTGTCGCGCCTGGCCGCGGGCGCGGCGGTCACCAGCATCGCGCTGGATTTCGGCTACCAGAGCCCGGCCGCGTTTTCCACGATGTTCCGGCGCGTGCTGGGGCGTCCGCCCACGGAATACCTGCGCCAGGGCTAGGGCCTGTTGGTACTATGCCCGCACTCATGAAACACGCGACTCCTTCCCGCCATCCCTCCCTATCCATCGGCATCGCGGGCGCGGGCAGCGCCGGCCTGGCCACCGCCCTGGCGCTGGCGCGGGACGGCCACCAGGTGCGGGTGTTCGAAAAGCACCAGGGTTTCACCACGCAGGGCGCGGGCCTGTTGTTGCAGCCGCCGGGCGTGCGGGCGCTGAGAACGCTCGGGGTGGACGTGGAGGCGCTGAACGTCGGCGCGCCCATCGACCGCCTGCTGGGTCTTTCACATCGGGGCTGGCCGGTCGTGGATATCGACTACCAGGGCGACGGCGCGCGAGCCGTGACCCGGGCGGCCTTGGGCGAAGTGCTGTTCGACGCCGCGCGGCGGGCGGGGGTGGCGTTTTCATTCGGTTGTCCGGTCAGCGGGCTCGACACGCAGGAGGGCAGGGCCTTCGTGACGCACGGCGCGGGCGAGGGCCAGGCCCAGTCCAACTTCGACCTGTTCGTCGCGGCCGATGGCGCAGCCTCGGCGCTGCGCGAGCAGGCCGGGCTGGCCGCGCGCTCGCGCGCCTATCCATGGGGCGCCCTGTGGGGCCAGTTCTGGGTTCCGGGCTGGCCGGGCGCGACGCAGTTGCTGCAGCGGTTTCGGGGCACCCGCGAAATGATGGGGCTCTTGCCGACCGAGATCGGGCCGCGGGGCGTGCGCCTGTCTCTCTTCTGGAGCATCCGGCACGACGCCCTGCCGGCCTGGCGGGCCGCGCCCATCGGCGAATGGAAGGCGCGCCTGTTGTCCTTGTGGCCCGAGGCCGCGCCTGTGGTCGACCAGATTACAGGGCACCAAGACCTGGCGGTGGCGACCTACCGCCATACCTGGCCGCGAGGATTGGCCCGGGGCCCGTACTGCGCCGTGGGGGACGCGGGCCATGCGATGAGCCCGCAACTGGGCCTGGGCACGACGCTTGCGGCCTTGGACGCCTTGGCGCTGGCGCGGGCCCTGGGCCGGCATGGCGCGGCACGCGGGCCCGGGAAATACGCCCGCAGCCGCCTCATGCCGTCGCGGATGTATCAGACGCTGAGCCGCGCGCTGACGCCTTGCTTCCAGGCATCGGGTCCCGGGCTGTGGCGCGATCTGTTGTTCGGGGGAGCCTTGCTGGTGCCGGGCATGCGAGCGCTGATGAAGCGCGGCCTGCTGGCCATGCCGCAGCCGGACGCCGCCCGCCGCCCTTGACGAGAAGCAGCCCCGGCGTCAGGCCGCGTACCAGAGCACTGCAAAGAAGTGGCAGGCGGTGCCGGCAAGCACGAACAGGTGCCAGACGAAGTGGCTGTAGCGCCAGCGGTTGTCGAGCACGAAGAACGCTACGCCGCCCGTGTAGGCCAGCCCGCCCGCGACCAGCCACCACAGGCCGCCCGTGGGCACGTTTTCGATCAGAGGATTCACCGCGATGAGCACCAGCCAGCCCATCGCCAGGTAGAGCCCGGTGGACATCGCGGGGCGGTTGAGGCGCTTGCTGGCCTTCAGCCCCACGCCCAGCAGGGCCATGCCCCAGACCAGGCCGAAGAGGGTCCAGCCCCAGGGGCCGCGCAGCGCGCCCAGCGCGAACGGCGTGTACGTGCCCGCGATGAGCAGGTAGATGGCCGAATGGTCCAGCACATTGAAGAACTGCTTGGCGCGGCTGCGGGGCAGGGCGTGGTATATGGTGGAGGCGAGGTACAGCAGGCACATCGAGGCGGCGAAGACCGCGGCCCCCGCGATGAAGGCGGCGTCGCCCTGGCGCACGGCGGCGACGATCAGGATGGGAGCCGATGCCACGGCGCCGGCCGCGCCCACGCCGTGGCTGATGGCGTTGGCGATTTCCTCGCCGAATGTCTGGGGTCTGTCGTTGGGAAACATGAATGCGTCTTGGTGGGCCCGAAGCCTCCACCATAGGCGCTTTGATGCGCCGCCTCAAGGCCGGCGCCGCGCTTTGCGCCGGCGATGAGGGGACGGTTTGATCTTGTGCAAATCGCGGGCCGTCCCGGGGCGGCGGCGAGCGCCGGCCGGAAGTTACTGTGTGATACATTCCATGCCGGTGTCATGCTCAACGGGTTTAGTGGCCGAGGCCTCGAATGGCGCGCAGTTTTACCAGTCTGTTTTTCAAAACCGCGAAGAAACTCGGCAGGCTGCAGCGCGCCGCCTTGCGAGCGGCGGCTCCGCAGGCCGCCAAGCGGCGCAGCGCCACCCGGCGCAAGGCCACCGTCGCCGCCCGGCAGGCCGCCAAATCCGCGGCGCCCGCGGCGCCTTCCCTGGGGGGCGGGCGCTGGGAGGCCGCCAGGCAGTTCTCCGACAGCCGGGGCCAACGGCTCGGCTTTTCCCGCTATACGCCCGCTTCCGCGCCGCGCTCCGGCATGCCGCTCGTGGTGATGCTGCATGGCTGCAGGCAGACTGCGCTGGCGTTCGCGCGCGGTTCCCGCATGAATCAATGGGCCGACGCCGGCGGTTTCATGGTGCTGTATCCGCAGCAGTCGCTGGCGCGCCAGGTGCAGCGCTGCTGGCGCTGGTTCCAGCCCGACGATGCGCATGGCGGCGCCGAGGCCGACCTGATCGCAGCCCTGATCCGGTCCGAATTGGACAGGTTCGGGCTGGACCCCGAACGCATTTATGTCGCGGGCCTGTCGGCGGGCGCCGGCATGGCCGCGCTGGTGGCGCTTCGGCATCCGCGCCTGATCGCCGCCGTGGCCATGCATTCCGGGCCGGTGGTGGGCGATGCCCACAGCGCGGCCAGCGGCATCGGCACCATGCGGCGCGGCACCCTCAAGCCGTTGCTGCCCTTGTTGCAGCGCGTCGCGGATCCGGAAGTCTTCCAGCTGGGCATGCCCGCCATGATCCTGCAAGGCCAGCTGGATCCGGCGGTGGCGCCGCGCAATGCGCGCCAGCTGTTCGAACAGTTCCGCATGCTCAACGGCTTGTCGCCCGACAGCACGCCGATCGAGCACGTGCTGGGCCTGGGCACCGAAAAAGCCTATCGCCGGGTGGACATGCTGCGCGGCCAGAACACCGTGCTGCGCCTGTGCGAGGTCACGCGGCTGGAGCACGCGTGGAGCGGCGGCGACGCGTCGATCCGCTACCACGCCCGCAGCGGCCCCGATGCCTCGTCGCTGATCTGGCGCTTCTTCCAGGCGCAGCGCCGCGCGGGGAACTGAGCGCCCGGGGCGGAATGCCTGGGAAGGGGGTATGCTCGACGGGCCGGCGCATCGCGCGCCGCCCGCCATGCCTTTTTGGGAATCAATGCCATGCCCCTGTCCATGTATCAGGCTTGCGTGCCTGTCTTCGTCCGAGGTTTGTCCGTCCTGGCCGCCTTGCTGGAAAAGGGCGCCGCCCACGCCACCGCGACGGGCGCCGATCCGGCCGCGCTCATCGCTGCGCGGCTCGCTCCGGACATGTATCCGCTGTCCGGCCAGGTGCAGCGCGCCAGCGACGCGTCGAAATTCGCGGTGCAGCGGCTGTCGCGGGTGGAAGCGCCCAAATTTCCGGACGAGGAAACCACCTTCGAACAGTTGCAGGAGCGCATCGCGGCCACGATCGCATACCTGCAGGGCGTTCCGGCGGACAAGCTCGACGGCGCCGAAAGCCGCAAGATCACATTGGCTTTCGGCGACTTCCGGCAGGAGTTCCGTGGCGACGACTATCTGCTGACTTTCGCGCTGCCCAACTTCTATTTCCACGTCACGACGGCTTACGGCATCCTGCGGCAGGCGGGCGTGAAGATCGGCAAGCTCGACTTCCTGGGGCCGTACCCCCAGCCCTGACCCGAACGGCCTTCAGCCCGGCTGCTTCCTGGACGGGTCGCCGCAGCCTTCCATGCTGCCCATCTTGGCCATGTTCTGCTGGATTTCCTCCGGCGTGAGGTCGAACTTGTGCGTGGCGATGGACCAGCGGTGCCCGAACGGGTCCACCACCTGGCCGTAGCGGTCGCCCCAGAACATGTCCGCCACGGGCATCGTCATCTGGGCGCCGGCGGCCACGGCCTGCTTCATGGCGGCGTCCACGTCGTCCACGTACAGATGCAGGGTGACCGGCGTTCCCTTCAGCGCCTTGGCGCCCAGGCTGCCCCATTCGGGGAAGTCGTCCATCAGCATCAGGACGGAATCGCCGATGCGCACGGCGGCGTGCATGATCTTGCCGTTGGGGCCCGGCAGCCGCGCGAGCTCCTGGGCGTTGAAGGCTTTCTTGAAGAAGGCGATGGCGTCGGACGCGCCCTCGCACACGATGTGCGGGGTGAGCGTGTGCATGCCTTCGGGAATGGTCCTGGTTGCAGGGGTGCTCATATCGAGTCTCCGGGGTATTCGCGATTGAAAAAGAGGCGGGGGAGGGAGTTCCCGGCCGCCCCGCTCGTCCTAGTTGCCCACCAGCGTATTGAATCCCCCGCAGCACATCCGTTTGAAGTCGAATACGCCTTCGCAGCACATATCCTTCAGGCGGGCGTCCGACATGACCTGGGCATTGATCCTGTCCCGCTCCGCCTTGTTGGCGTACAGGATCCACGCGAACACGACGGTCTCGCCCTCGCGCGCGCCAGCCGCGGCGCTGAACGAGGCGAAACCTTCGCCGTCGATGTCGTCCGCCACGCCTTCGCGGTAATCGAGCGCGCCGTATTCAAGCCAGATCGCCTGGGCCTGCTGCGCCATCTTCTTGTAGGTTTCCACATTGGCTTTGGGCACGCTCAACAGGTAACCGTCTATGTACTTTTCCATCAGTGACTCCTTTGATTCGCGTTGTTCTATTGCGTTTCCGCAAGCCCGCGAGCCGTGCGCCGCGCAAGCCGGATCCGTCTCCGGTGTATGCCACTGTATCGGGATCGGCCGCGATTTCAGATAGGAGATTGCGACATTCTTGAGGGTGGATTGCGACAGCCGGCAGGCGTATGCTTTGCGGAATGAAAAACATCGCGTTCCTGCTGCCCCAAGGGGCCAACATCGCGTCGCTGGAGACCGCCAGGCACGGCTTTCTCGTCGCCAACGAGTACCTGGCCGCGCACGGGCGCGAGCCCCGGTTCAAGGTATGCACCCTGGCGCTGACGCGGGAGGTCAGGCTGGACGACGGCCGCATCACCGTGCAGGCGGACCTGGTGCTGGCCGACGCCCAGGACATCGACATCTGCATCGCCCCGCCGCTGCTCGGCTCGGTGTCCGACGCGGTGCTGTCCAACCGCGAACTCATCGAGTGGCTGTCGCGGCATCACCGCGAGGGCGGGGAGGTCGCCAGCCTGTGCATGGGCGCCGCGCTCCTGGCGGCGGGCGGCATCCTGGACGGCCAGCAGGCCGTCGTCCATTGGGTGGCGCAGAATCTGTACGCCAGCCTGTTCCCCAGCGTGCGCTGGGTCAGCGACCGCGTCGTCATGGCGGACAACGGCGTCTACACCAGCGGCGGCGCGTTTTCCGCCGCGCACCTGGTGCTGCACCTGATCGAGAAGTACACCGACCGCGACACCGCCATCTGGTGCGCCAAGTATTTCCAGCTCGACTGGAGCCGCCAAAGCCAGCTGCCGTTCTCGGTATTCATGGGGCAGAAGGCGCATGCGGACGAGGTCGTGCGCGCGGTGCAGGACTACATCGAAGGCCGCTACACGGAAAAGATCACGGTCGAGGAACTGGCCGGCCGCCACGCCATGGGGCGGCGCACCCTGGAGCGCCGCTTTCGCCAGGCCACGGGCAACAGCATCGTGGAATACGTGCAGCGCGTGCGCGTGGAAGCCGCCAAGAAGCGCCTGGAAACCTCGCGCAAGAGCGTGGCGGAAGTCATGTACGAGGTCGGCTACAACGATACCAAGGCGTTCCGCGATATCTTCAGCAAGTACTGCGGCATGTCGCCGGTGGGGTACCGCGAGCGCTACCACTTCCAGTAGCACGCCGGCAGTTCAGCCCTGGTAGCGGTACACGCGGCTATCGCGCATGACGAAGCCCGCCGATTCATACAGGTGGTGGGCCGACAGCCGCCCGGGATTCGACGTCAGGTCCAGCGTCCTGGCCTTCAGTTCGCGGCTCTTGACGATGGCGGCGTGCGTGAGCGCCATGCCGACTTTCAGGCCGCGGGCCTGTTCGTCCACCACGACGTCCTCGATCCAGGCCCGCACGCCCGTGGGGATGCGGAAGTGCACCAGGGTCAGCGTGCCGACGATGCGGCGCTCTTCGCCCATGGTGGCGATGAACACGTGGTTGGAGGGCGAACGGATGATTTCCTCCAGCGCCTCGCGCGACAGCGGCGCCGCGGTCCGCGACAACTGGGGCAGCAGGCGCGCGAACGCCGCGATCAGCGCATCGTCGGCCTGCGTGGCCAGCGTGACTTCGATGTGGTTTCCCAAGGGCTTCACCGGGCGCTCCTGCAAGGGCTATCTCGATGTTGTAGCCCACACCCGGTCTGGATACCAAGCGGTGAATTTCATCGCCCCGGCAAGCGCCGCGACCGTCACCGCGATCGCGATGACCTGCGGCAGCTGCGGGCGGTAGACCAGCAGCGCGTCCGTCGCGACCATCACCGCGAACGCCAGCGCCCAGGCGGTGGCGACGGCATACTTCGTGCGCACGAACCGGCGGCTCTTCCAGACATACTCGGGCTCCTTCTCGCGCGCGTATGCCAGCGTGAACGGCCTGCGCACGGCAATGGTCAGCAGCACGAGGAACAGCAGCCCGGCGTCCACCCTAAGGCGCGTTTCGGCAATCGTCCAGGATTCGCCGTCGACCATCGGGGCGTAAAGCGTCAGCCCGGCGAAGAGCAGCAGCGTGCCCGTTTCCATGAGCTTCGCGCGGCGCTCGGGACTGATCCAGTCGCGCAGCACCAGGCCGGCGGATACGAAGGCCCCCGTCGCCAATCCTTCCAGTACCCCCACAGCCCTCTCGATGATGACAAACATGATGAAGGGCGCGAACGCCAGCAGGATGTTCATCTCGATTCCCCGACCTTGAGCGCGCCCCTGCGCGTTTGCCGCGTCGCCATGAGAATCGAGACGCGAGCGTATTTATTTCTGCCTGTCCGCCAGGGTGCGGCATCTCTCGCCGTTCGTCCATCGCCCGCCTGGACGGGCGCGGAAGCAGGGCTCATCCATTCGGCGGCGGCGCGGCCGGCGATGCATCGTCCAGCCGGCCGGTGGGCATCGGGAAAAAGGCGTCATGCCTGCGGCCGGCGCCGCGCCGCCGGCCGGGCCGTTACCGCAGGGACTGCCCGACGGCGATCGGCCTGTCTCCGGATATCGTGGTCCGGTGCATTTCGCGGTCGAAACCGTCGTAGTCGTTCATCGCCAGGTGCTGGGTGCAGCGGTTGTCCCACAGCGCCAGCGACCCCGGCGTCCAGCGGAAGCGGCAGGTGAATTCCGGCCGCGCCGCGTGGCGGTACAGGAAATGCAGCAGCGGCTCGCTTTCCTCTTCGGTCATGCCGTCGAAGCGCAGCGTGTAGGTGCTGTTCACGTAGAGGGCCTTCCTGCCGGTGGCGGGGTGCACCCGGACCACGGGATGCACCACTTCGTTGGTGGCGCGGTCGTCGGTGCGCACGTCCATCTTGTGGGCGGGGTCGCCGTTGTTCACCACGGCGCCGCCCGCGCCGTACGAGCGGACCGGGCTGTGCACGGCGCCGAGGCCGTCGAGAATGCCCTTGAGCCGGTCGGACAGGGAGTCATAGGCGCGGTACATGTTCGCCCACATCGTGTCGCCGCCGTAGGGCGGGATGACGCGACCGTACAGCGCCGAGCCCAGCGGCGGCTCCTCGGCGTAGCTCATGTCGGTGTGCCACAGGCCGCCGAACAGGCGGCGGGTGCTTTCCGTCTTGCCTTTCATCACGGGAAGAACGGCCGGATATCCTTCCAGCGCCCGCACGAAAGGCACTTCCAGCAGGTCGCCGAAGCGCTTGCTGAAGTCGATGTGCTGCTGCGGCGTCAGTTGCTGGTCGCGGAAGAAAACCACCAGGTGTTCGTGCAGCGCGGCGCGCACTTCCTCGAACTGCTCGTCCGACAGCGGGCGCGACAGGTCCAGGCCCCGGATTTCGGCGCCCAGCGCACCGGCGATCGGGTGGGTTTCCAGATGGCGATACGTGGTCATGCTTGCCTCCTTGCCTATTGAAGTTTGATCTGGGCGCTGCGCACCAGCGCACCCCATTTCTCGGTCTCCGACGCGATATAGCGTCCAAAGCCGGCCGGCCCTTCGGCCGCGATGATGCCGCCCATGGCGCCGATCTGTTCGCGCACGTCGGGCATCGCCAGCACCGCGAGCAGTTCCTTGTTCAGGCGTTCGACGACGGGCCCGGGCGTGGCGGCCGGCGCCAGCACGCCGAACCATCCGGCGATCTCGTAGCCGGGCAGGCCCGCCTCTGCCATCGTCGGCACGTCGGGCAATTGCGGCGACCGCGCGGCGCTGGTGATGGCGAGCGCCCGCAGCTTGCCGGCCTTCACCAGCTGCAACGCCGATGGCATGTTGTCGAACATCATCGGCACATGCCCGGCCACGGTGTCGTTCAGGCCCGGCGCGCTGCCCCGGTAGGGCACATGCGTCAGCCGCAGGCCCGCCGACGAGGCGAACAGCTCGCCGGCCAGGTGCAGCGAGGTGCCCGCGCCCGGGGTGGCGTAGCCCATTGGCTCGGGCGTTTTCCTGGCGTAGGCGATCAGCTCTTGCACGGAGCGCACCGGCAGCGCGGGATTCACCACCAGCAGGTTGGGGACGCTCATCAGCATCGTCACCGGCGCCAGGTCGCGCTGCGGCTGGTAGGGCAGGTCCGGATACAGGGCGGGGTTGATGGAGATGGGGCCGATATTGCCCATCACGATGGTGTAGCCGTCCGCGGGCTGCTTCACGGCGAAGTCGGTTCCTACGTTGCCGCCGGCCCCCGCCTTGTTCTCCACGATGACGGGCTGCCCCAGCCGTTCCCCCAGCTTGTGGCTGACCAGCCGGGCCAGCATGTCCGTGGATCCGCCGGGCGGGTAGGGCACGGTCCATTTGATCGGTTGCGACGGCCACGGAGCTTGTGCCGCGGCGGGCCCCATACAGAGGGCGAGGCCCGCCGCCAAGGCGAGTGCGATGCGTTTCATGCGTTTGTCTCCTTCCCGGGCTCGCCGGTCTTGCCGGGAGCATCATTTATGTGTATTGTTCACCTAGTAATCAATATGTTTATCAGGTGAACGCGTGAAGAATAATAGATCGATCCAGCGGTGTCTATCGATCATGCGGGCCTTCCGCGGCGCCGGAAGGCCGACGCTCGCCGAGCTGGCGCGCGCGGTCGATCTGCCGCACGCAACCGTGCTGCGTTTCCTGCAGACGCTGGAGGAAGAGGGCTATGCCGCGCGTGAAGACAGCCGCTGGCGCCTGACGCCCCAGGTCTTCGAACTGGGGTTCGCGGCCATGGACAGCCTGGGGGTGACCGACGCCGTGCAGGAGCTACTGCAGAAGCTCGCCGACGCCTATTCAGGCACGTCCAACCTGGGCGAGGCCAATCCGGAGGGCGTCATCATCATCGGGCGGGCGATGGCGCCCGCCGAGCGGCGGCGCCTGGTGGTCATGAATCTGCGCGTGGGCAGCGTGCTGCCGCCGTCGAGCGCGCTGGCCGGCGGTCTGCGCCTGGCGGCCGGGCAGTGGAGCCGCTACGACTATCCCGACAGCAACCAGGTTTCGGTGGCGGTCCCCGTTCCGCAGGCCGGCTCGCGCGTGCTGTCGGTGGGCATATCCATGGACGCCTCGGAGGTCGTGGGGAACCGTCTGGAGGCGGAAATGGTGCCCGCCTTGCAGCGGGCGGCGGAAACCATCTCCGGAGTGATAAGGGTAGGCGTGGTGTGACGGCCGGCGGGTTCAGGCGCCCGCCGCGTCCGGCAGCCTGGCGATCACCTTGATTTCGAAGTCGAAGCCATAAAGCCAGGTCACGCCCACCGCGGTCAGCGTGGGGTGGGGCGCAGCGCCCCAATACTCCGGCACGACGCTCCAGATCGCTTCGAACTTCGATGCCGGGTCGACGATGAAGACCGTCACGTCCACCACGTCCTCGAACGTGCAGCCGGCTTCCGCCAGGATGGCTTGCAAATGGTCGAAGGCGAGCCGGACCTGCGCCTGCAGGCCGGGTTCCGGAGACCCGTCATCCAGGCTGCCGACCTGCCCCGACACGAACAGAAAGCCATTGGACCGGATGGCCGGGGAATAGCGGTTCCGTTCATAAAGCGCCCGGCGCCCGGGCGGAAAAACAACGTCGCGAGTTGCCATGAGTATGCTCCATCAATGGGCCGCGGCGGCCCGGCGTCAACGATGGAGGGACTGTAAGCGGCCAGCGCCCGGCGGATAAACGGGCAGATGCAGCCAGCACTATTTGTAGAATCCAAACAATCTAAACACCCGGGGAGCGGGGATGGACCGTTTCGATGCGATGCAGGCGTTCGCGCGCGTGGTGGAAACCGGCAGCTTCACGAAGGCCGCGGAGACGCTCCACCTGAGCAAGACCAGCGTTACGCAGCTGGTCCAGCAACTGGAGGCGCGGTTGCGGGTGCGTCTGCTGAACCGCACCACGCGCAAGGTCAACGTCACGGCCGACGGCGCGGCCTACTACGAACGCGTGCTGCGCCTGCTTGCCGACCTGGACGACGCCGAGACCAGCCTGTCGGGCGCCTCGTCCCAGCCGCGGGGGCGGCTGCGGGTCGACGTGCCCAGTCCGCTGGCCCGCCTGGTGCTCGTGCCCGCGCTGCCGGCGTTCCATGCCCGCTATCCCGACATCCAGCTCGACATGGGCGTGAGCGATCGCATCGTCGACTTGATCGACGAGAACGTGGACTGCGTCGTGCGGGGCGGCGACATGGCCGACCAGTCGCTGATGGCGAGGCGCGTGGCCGATCTGCGGCTTGGCGTCTACGCGGCGCCCGCCTATCTGGAGCGCGCCGGTCCGCCTTCGCATCCGGCCGAGCTGGAAGACACGCATCACCGCATCGTGGGCTTTCTGTGGTCGCGCACGGGCAAGGCCTTTCCGTACGCCATGCGCCGTGGCGGCGAGCGCATCCACGTGCAGGGGCGCCATGTGCTGGCGGTCGACGATGGCAATGCCTACCTGGCTGCCGGCCTGGCCGGGCTTGGTGTGCTCTGGCTGCCGGACTACATGTCGCGGCCCCACGTCGACAGCGGCGAGCTTGTGCCGTTGTTCCAGGACTGGCGGCTCGATCCGATGCCGATGTACGTGGCGTTTCCGCCGAACCGCCACGTCAGCGCCAAGCTGCGCGTGTTCATGGACTGGATCACCGGACTGATGGGACAGTACGCGCCGGCGGCGGCCCCCGATCGAGACTAGGCCAGCGCGCAGGCTTCTTCGAATGGCAGCCTTGGCAGCCTCGCGCGCATGGGCGCCGGGGATACGTAGCCCAGGTTGCATAGAAAGCTCACCTCCGCGCGTCCGCCGGGGAAGTAGCGCTTCGTCACCGCGTCCGCATCGAAGCCTCCCATGGGGCCGCAATCCAGTCCCAGGGCGCGGGCGGCGATGATGAAGTAGCCATGCTGCAGGCTCGCGTTGCGCAGCGCGGCGTCGCGCGTGGCGGCCGGGCTTGCGGTGAACCAGCTGCGCGCTTGAGGCTGGTGCGGGTAGAGGACGCCCAGCCGCTCATGGAAATGCAGGTCGCAGGCAAGCACGGCCGTCACCGGCGCAAGCCGCGTCTGCTCGCGGTTGCCCGCGTCCAGCAGCGGCAACAGTGCCGCCTTGCCGGCGGCGCTTTGCACGAACACGATCCTGGCGGGCTGGCAATTCGCCGACGTAGGGCCCATGCACATGAGCCGGTAGAGTTCGCGCAGCAGCGCCGGCGCGACCGGCCGCTCCTGCCAGGCGCGGACAGTCCTGGCCTGGAGGAACAGCCGGTCGAGGCCGGCGTCGGCCTGCGGACTGGACCATGCGGCGGCGTCCGGCGCAATCCGGCCGTCAGCCATGCTGCCGCCTCGCGCCGCGCAGGAGCTTGCCGGGCAGCGCGCCGGTGGCCGTCCCGCCCTCGAAGATCGGAATCCCGCCGACCAGCGTCGCCAGATAGCCGTCGGCGCGCTGGACGAGGCGCCGGCCGCCGCCCGGCAGGTCGAACACCATCTCGGGGCAGTGCACCCTCACCGCGTCGGGATCGATGATGTTGAGGTCCGCTTTGTAGCCCGGACGCAGCAGGCCGCGGTCGAGCAGCCCGTAGACGCTGGCGGTGTCGCGCGTCTGGCGCTTGACCACGTGCTCCAGGCCCAGCAGCGGGCCGCGGCGGCGATCGCGGGTCCAGTGGCTCAGCATGAAGGTCGGCATGCTCACGTCGCAGATGTAGCCGCAGTGCGCGCCGCCGTCGGAAAGGCTGTTCACCGTGTTGGGATGCTGCATCAGCTGATGCAGATGGTCGAGGTTCTCGTACGAATAGTTGAACGACGGGTAGTAGAGGATAGCCTGGCCATCGTTCTCCAGCATGAGGTCGTAGACGATTTCCAGCGGCGGTCGGCCGCTGCGGCGCGCCATGGCGGCCACGCTTTCCTCGGGCGGCGGCTCGTAGTCGGGATCGCTGCCCAACCGGTAGATCTTGTGGAAGCTGCTGAACAGCGTTTCGGCGCGGCGGTCGAGCAGGCCGCGCTGCTCGTTCATGATCCGGCCGCGGGTGCCGGGGTCGCGCAGCCGGGCGAGCTTCTCGGCCAGCGGCAGGGCATGCAGGGCCTGGTAGCTGGGGTGCGCGATGAATGGATGCAGCGAGCTCTGCCACGAAAACAGGATGCCCAGGGGCCGTCCGCTGATGCCGGCCAGCAGCGGCACGCCCTCCTCGCGCGCGCGGTCCAGGCTGCGCACGATCTGCTTCCAGACGTCGGGCGCGCCGTCCGTCTGCTGCAGGTTGAACAGCACCGGCAGGCGGTTGTGGCGCGCCAGTTGTTCCAGCCAGGGGATTTCGCCTTCCATCGCGGGATGGTTCGCCGTCATCTGGAACACGCCGTGGCCCACCTCGCCCATGACCGAGCCCAGCGCGGTGATTTCCTCGCCGGTGGCGAAGGTGCCGGGCGGATACTTGCGCTCGTCGTACTTGTGCAGGAACGTGCGCGACGTGGAAAACCCCACCGCGCCGGCGAGCAGCGCTTCGCGCACCACCTCGCGCATGGCGATCAGGTCGGCGGGCGAGGCCTCATCGTGGTGGATGGCGCGCTCGCCCATCACGTAGGCCCGCACGGCGCTGTGCGGGACCTGCGCGCCCACGTCCAGCGCCTTGGGGCGGCGGTCCAGCGCGTCCAGATATTCGGGGAAGGTTTCCCAATCCCACTGGATGCCCTCGGACAGCACCGAGCCGGGAATGTCCTCCACGCCCTCCATGACCTTGATGAGCCAGTCGCGGCGATCGGGCTTCACCGGGGCGAAGCCCACGCCGCAATTGCCCATGATGGCCGTGGTGACGCCATGCCAGGTGGACGGGCTGAGGTAGGGATCCCAGGTGGCCTGGCCGTCGTAGTGGGTGTGGATGTCCACCCAGCCCGGCGCCACCAGGCAGCCGTCGGCCCGGATCTCGCGCCGGCCCGCGGCGGCCTTGCCTTGCGCCTGGACGACGAGGCCGCCGTCTATTGCGATGTCCCCGGCGTGGCGGGGCTGGCCCGAACCATCGACGATCGTGCCGCCGCGTATGACCAGATCATGCATTGCGCTCTCCTTTCGACTCGCGCGGGATTATTGGAGGACCAGACCGATGCGCCGGATCACGGCGCCCCAGCGGTCGCTGTCCTTCCGGACGATCTGCGAGAATTCCTTCGGCCCCGCGCCGCTCACTTCGTTGCCTTGCGACACGATGCTCTGGGTCACCTCCGGGCTGTCCAGCGCCTCGCGGAACACCTGGGCCACGCGTTCGGCCAGCGCGGGAGGCATGTCGCCGGGGCCGAAGATGCCTTGCCAGCCGACGATGTCCAGGCCGGAAATGCCCTGTTCCTTCAAGGTCGGCAGGTCCGGCAGCACGCTCAGGCGGCGATCGGTGGCGGGGCCCAGCAGCTTGACCTTGCCGGCGCGCGCGTTCTCCACGGCGGTCGCGGTGCCGTCGAAATAGATCTGCACTTCGCCGGCCAGCAGCGCGCGGCTGGCGTCGGCGGTGCCCTTGTAGGGCACGTGCACGATGTCGATGCCGGTCTGCTGCTTCAGGATCTCGCCATTGAGGTGCGAGGTGGATCCCAGGCTGTACGAGGCGAAGTTCAGCTTGCCTGGGTTGGCCCGCGCATAGTCGATCATTTCGGCCGTCGTCGAGAAGGGCGCATTCTTGTTGGCGACCAGCACCGTTGCCGAGCGCACTACCTGCAGAACGGGCGTGAAGTCCTTGACCGGGTCGTACGGCAGTTTTTTGTACAGATGCGGGTTCTGGGTATGCGTGACGACGATGGTGTAGAGCAGGGTGTAGCCGTCGGGATTGGCGCGCGCCACTTCCTGCGCGCCGATCATGGTGCCCGCGCCGGGCTTGTTGTCCACGATCACCGGCGCGCCCGTCCGCTGCGTAACCTTCATTGCCAGCATGCGCGCCAGGGAGTCCGACCCCGATCCGGCCGGAAACGGCACTACCAGTCGGATGGGCTTGCCGCCGCCAGGCCATGGCGGCGCCTGCGTGGCGGGCGCCGCCGCTGCCGAAAGACAGGCCATGGCGCCCAGCATTGCGGCGCCGCCTCTGCCCAACAACTTCAGAAAACGCTTGCGGTTCATGTTGTCTCCTCCTGGGGGTAGGCAATGTCGCGCATTGCTCTGGATTGCGGTTCACCACAGGGCGGCCGGTGCTGCATTTTTTCCGTCGCGGCAACTTGTTTTAGTCTTGCCATTGATCGGAATCAAATGCATATTTAGCCCATTCCTGATGAGAAAAACGCATGAGCCTTTCGATTCGCTCGCTCCAGCACTTTGCGGTGCTCGCGGAGGAAAAACACTATTCGCGCGCCGCGCAGCGGCTGCACCTGACGCAGTCCGCGCTGACCCGCAGCATTCAGGCCCTGGAAGACTCCCTGGGCCTGGTGCTGGTCGACCGCGCGTCCACGGGCGTCGTGCCCACGCAGGCCGGGCGCACCGTGCTGGAACGCGCCCAGCGCATCCTGGGGGAAACCCGCGACCTGCGCCGCGAGGCCGAATTGATCCGCGGCCACGACACCGGGCGGGTGAACCTGGGAATTGGCGTGTTTCCCGCGGCCGGGTTCCTGTCGCCGCTGCTGGTGCGCATTGCGCGCGAGCATCCGGGCCTGAGTGTGCACGTGGAGGTGGAGAGCTGGCAGCGCCTGCTGGACAAGCTGCTGCAGGACAAACTGGATTTCGCGGTGGCGGTCACGCATAGCCTGCCTCCGCCGGACGATTTCGCGGCGCGGCCGCTTCCGCCCCAGCACGGCGGCCTGTTCACGCGCGCCGGCCATCCCCTGCAAAGCGTCGCCAGGCCGCGGCTGCGCGCCGCGCTGGGACAGTACCGCCTGGCGGCCACCGACCTGCCGCCGCGCGCCCGCGAATACCTGGCGCGCCTCTACCAGGTGGCGCGCCAGGACGCATTGCCGATCGCCTTCGAATGCGACAGCGTCGCCGCGCTGCGGGACGTGGCCCTGGGCAGCGATGTCGTGCTCTTCTGCACGCGCGAGGCCATCGCGGCCGAACTGGAGCAGGGCTTGCTCGCCCCGCTGCCGCTGGCTTATCCGGCCACCGGCCAGCTGACCCACAGCGTCATCCACCGCGCCCGCCGCACGTTGTCCCCGACCGCCGAGCGCGTCATCGAGCTGGTGCAGGAGCTCTTGGCGGAGGCGGCGCCGCGCGCCCCGGCCAGGAAGCCCCGCCGGCCGCGTTCCTAGCGCGCGTTCACATCCGTTCGCCGGGAAGCGCGCTGGCCTGCTTCACCCAGTCCATGAACAGGGCTTCGTCCAGCGTATCGTCCTCGCGGATGTCGAGATAGCGGGTGCCTCGCGTCTTGGAGGCGCCGGGCGGGACGGGCCGCAGCGCCGCGCCCTGGAAAAAGGCCACCTTCACATATTTCGTGAAGCAATGGATGCTGAGAAACCAGCCCTGGCCGTCCATGCCGTACAGCGGCGAATTCCACTTGACCGCCTTGCGCACGCCGGGAACCGCGCGCACGATGAGCGCGTCGAGGCGGCGGCCCAGCCCGCTTTTCCAGCCGGGCATGGCGGCGATGTAGGCCTGCACCGGCGCGTCGCCGTCGCCCTTGGGGATCTGCGGGTTGCCGCCGGACAGCAGGACAGGCGGTCCGTCCGTTGCGCCGGCGGCCTTTGCCGCCTTTGCCGGCTTGGCCGGCCGCTTGTCGTCGGTCATGTTTCGGCTCCTTGGGCCACGGCCGGCGCTCAGTCCGGAATATCGGGCTCGACCAGGCGCTTCAGCTGGTCCAGGGAATCCTGCCAGCCCAGATAGCACATTTCGGTGGGAATCACCTCGGGTATGCCTTCCTGGCGTATGGTGATTTCCGTGCCGCAGGAAACCTGCCGCAGCGTGATGCTCGTCTGCATCTGGCCCGGCAGGTTCGGGTCGTCGAACTGGTCCGAGTAGCGGATCTTCTCGTTCGGAATGAGTTCCAGATACTCGCCGCCGAAGTCGTGGCTCTTGCCGCTTCCGAAGTTGCGGAACGACATCTTGTGCGTGCCGCCGACCTTGGCGTCCAAGTGATGGACCAGGCAGGTATAGCCGTAGGGAGGAAGCCAGCGCGCAACGGCGTCGGGCTCCAGGAAGGCCCGGTAGATGCGCTCGGGGGGCGCGCACATGACGCGATGGAGATTGACAGTGCCGGTAGTCATGGTGAGTCCGCCTTTCAGAAAGTTGTGCGTACTGACACGACGTACCAGTGGACCGGAAATCGACAGGGGTGGCCCTGGGGAAAACCCTCGGTATGCATATTCCGTTACGAAGTCGACGCGTGCTCCTCCCCTGCAGGGCGGTTCCGTCGCCGCCGGGCGGCAAGCCATTTGCCCGCCGCCACGACCAGCAGCGCGCCCGCCGATTCGACCGCCATCTTGAGCAGCGGCGCGGGCTGGCCCCAGCGTTCGACGATGAAGATATCGGTGATCAGCATGCCGCCCGCGATCCAGCCCAGCAGCCCGGCGCCCAGCGTGACGGCCACCGGGAAGCGGTCTATCAGCTTCAGGACGAGGGTGCTGCCCCAGACAATGATGGGCACGCTCACGCACAGCCCGAAGATGACGTAGTACAGCTGGTGGTCGGCCTGGGTGTTCTGCGCGGCGCCTGCTATGGCGATGACGTTGTCCAGGCTCATCGCGAAATCGGCCAGGATGATGGTCTTGATGGCCGACAGCACGGTCGTGCCGCCGGCGATGTTCCCGTGCGCGTCTTCCTCCGGCGCCAGCAGCTTGATGCCGATCCACACCAGCAGGAGGCAGCCCAGCGCCTTCAGGAAGGGGATGTCCAGCAGCACGAGCGCGAAGGCGATCAGCAGTATCCGAAGCAGGACCGCGCCTGCGGTGCCCCAGAGTATGCCCCTGATGCGCTGGCGGGCCGGAAGGTTGCGGCAGGCCAGCGCTATCACCACGGCGTTATCGCCGCCAAGCAGGATATCGATGAGAATGATCTGGAATATGGCGCCCCAATGGAACGTCTCGATGGCCTCGAGCATAGGTATCCCGCCGAAAAGAACGATGGAGCGCCGTGCATTGCGCCACCCGTGAAGGCGGCGCCCGCCCGGCGCGTTTTTGGTTCATTCTAGGCAAGAGGGGCCGGGGATCCGCGAGTACTGGCGCTGCGTTCATGGTTATGGGATCGGTTCTCTCATGACTAGCACGGATAGCGTGCGGTCCTTCCAGAAAACCTGGTGGATGCGAGGCGCCAGGGCGCGCAGGGCCGCGGCGCTGCAATCGTCGAAAGTCACCAGGACCGCGGGCCGTTCCCCGGTGCTGGGAACGCGTTGGATGCGGTCGAACGAGGGAAAGCCGTACTTCAGGAGAAAATGCCTGATGTCTTCGTCGGAGGTGCTTTCCTCCACATGGTTGATCAGTAGCTCGGCCAAGATGGTATCTCCTTGGTGTGCGGGCCAGCCCGCGCGGCGTCGTTCAGAACAACTCGGGAACGCGCCGGGGCTGGCGAGTGGGTTCGCGGTAGTCTCCAGGTTTCTGCCGCTTCGGCAGCTTGACCTTGACCCGGGGCAGCGGCTTGTAAGGGATGCTTGCGAGCAGATGGCTGATGATGTTCAGGCGCACCCGCTTTTTGTCGTTGGACTGCGCAACGAACCACGGCGATATGTCGGTGTCGGACGCCAGGAACATATCGTCGCGCGCGCGGGAGTAGTCGTACCAGCGGCTGTACGAATCCAGGTCCAGCTTGGAGAGTTTCCAGACCTTGCGCTCGTCGTTGATGCGGGCCTGCAGCCGGCGCGTCTGTTCTTCCTCGCTGACCTCGAGCCAGTATTTCAAGAGGAGCACCCCGGAACCGATGATGGCGCGCTCGACCAGCGGAACGGCCCTGAGGAAGATCTTGACCTCTTCCTTGGAGCAGAATCCCATCACGCGTTCGACGCCGGCGCGGTTGTACCAGCTTCGGTCGAAGATCACGATCTCGCCCGCCGCCGGCAAGTGCGGAAGATAGCGCTGCATGTACATCTGCGTCTTCTCGCGGTCGGAGGGCGCGGGCAGGGCGATCACGCGGAATACGCGCGGGCTCACGCGTTCCGTGATCGCCTTGATCGTTCCGCCTTTGCCGGCGCCGTCGCGGCCTTCGAACACGATGCAGACCTTGGCGCCTGTCCTCACCACCCATTCCTGCAGCTTGACCAGTTCGACGTGCAGGCGCGCGAGCTCCTTTTCGTAGGCCTTCGCCGATAGGCTGGCCTGGGCCTGGGCGGGCCGTTCGTCCTGTCCTGCTGCCTTCTTGCGAGCGTTCATGATGGCACTCCGGAGAGCACTGCGGGGAACTTGCAGATCGTGGCGCGATTTCGAATTTAGCGCCAACCGCAAGGCGTTGTACATGGGCTGAAATGGGGAGGAGGGCAGGACCAGGCGCGGCGCGGTTCTTATCGCTCCCATCCGTTCCTGTTTCCCCCCTGGCGAGAAGCAGAAAAGGTCAATAGAATCATCTGGCACGTTGAAATCCCGTCACGCAACCTGGGCGTCCCGCCAAGGAGAACAGGCCTCTTTCGATTTCGACCGCCCGGCGTGCGAGCGGCCGGCAGGAAATGCCGGACGGCCGCGGCCCGGGTCCCCTGGCGTCCATGCGGCGTGACCGGCTTGCCGGGGCCGCGGCCGGCGCCGTAGCGGTTAGGTGCTAGACCGACCGGATAACCGATGTCGCTGCGGACTTGTTCGAATCGGCTGCTGCTGATCGGCGCACTCTGCCTCAGCGGTTGCGTGCAACTCGGACCAGACTTCGAGCCCCAGCGCGAAGCCTGGACGCGGGGCTGGAATACGCCGGCGCTCCAGCAGGCCAGCCGGGAAGGCCCGCAGCCGGACGCCCGGCAGTGGTGGCGGATATTCGACGACCCCGTCCTCGAACGCCTGATCGCCCAGGCAGACGCCGACAACGCGGGCCTGAGGATCGCCGGCCTGCGCATCATGGAGGCCCGCGCCCAGCTCGGCATCGCCCGCAGCGGCCGCTATCCGCAGGTGCAGGTGCTTGGCGCCGACACGCTGTACACGCGCCGGTCGTCGCGTTCGGCCGAAGGCAATCCCCGCCCCAGCAGCTTCTGGCAGTACAGCGCGGGGTTCGACATCGGCTGGGAACTGGATTTCTGGGGGCGGTTCAGCCGCGCCATAGAGTCCGCGGACGCGGCGTATTTCGAGGCGCAGGCCAATCGTGAAGATGTACTGGTGCTGCTGCACGCCCAGGTGGCCGACAGTTACTTCACGCTGCGCACCGCCGAGGCGCGGCTGCGGATCGCCCGCGGCAACGCCGCCATCCAGAAGCGTAGCTACGAGATCACGCAGCGGCTTTACGCCAGCGGCGAAAGCGACGAACTGGACCTGCAGCAGGCCAAGACTCAGTATCTTGCCACGCTGGGTTCGATCCCCGAATTCGAAAGCCAGATCATGCGGGCGCGCAACGCCCTGGCCGTGCTCGTAGGGCGCGCGCCGGGCCCCATCGCGGAACTGGCCGAGAAAGAGGCCGTCGTTCCCCTGGTCGACCGCGTCGTATTGCAGGACGTTCCCGCCAATCTGCTATTGCGCCGTCCCGACATCCGCGCGGCGGAGCTGCGCATCGCCGCGCAGTCGGCGCAGATCGGCGTGGCGCAAGCGGACCTGTATCCCGCGCTGTCCCTGTTGGGAAGCATCGTCTGGTCCGCCACGTCCCTGGCGGGCGCCTCGGGCGGCATGGCGCTGCTGGCGGGTCCCACCCTCAGCTGGAACGTGTTCGACCACGGGCGGTTGCAGAACAATGTGCGCGTCCAGGATGCGCGCCTGCAGCAGCTGATCGTGGCCTATCAGGACGAGGTGCGCCAGGCGGCGCGCGAGGCGGACGACGCGGCCAGCGGCCTGATCAAGGCGCTGGAACGAGACGGCATCCTGCGGCAATCCGCGCAGGCCGCGGAGCGGTCGTTGACGCTGGCCAACGCGCTCTATCGCGAAGGCTATTCGGATTTCCAGCGCGTGCTGGACGCCCAGCGCGCGTTGGCCTCCCAGCAGGATGCCTACGTCGCGAACCGCGGCGCGGCCGTGGGCGACCTGATCGCCTTGTACAAGGCGCTGGGCGGCGGCTGGCACAGCGAGGCGCCCTTGCTCGACGCGGCCACCCGCGAGCAGATGCGACGGCGCACCGATTGGGGGGATCTGTTGTCCGAGCCGGCGGACCCTTCCGCCGCGCCACTCGCGCAAAAGGTGCGATCCGATGAGTAAGCCGCCGCCTTCTCAAACTGCGCCGGCAGAGCCCGGTCCGGACCCCGCCAGAAAGGGCGTGGGATGGGTCGTGCTGCTCATCGTGCTGAGCCTTGGCTGGTATCTGCTGGCCGACCGCTACACCCCGTATACCCAGCAGGCGCGGGTCGACGCCTTCGTCATTCCGGTGGCGTCGGAGGTGTCGGGACGCGTGACCAAGGTGTATGTCCACAACAATCAGGATGTGCAGGCCGGCGCGGCGCTGTTCGACGTCGACCCCGAACACTACCGGATCGCCCTGGACCGCGCCCGCGCGGATCTGGAGTCGATGCGCAGGCAGGTCGGCGCGAGCACGGCGGGCATCGATTCGGCCCAGGCCTCGTTGCGCGCCGCGCAGGCCAACGAGCTGAAAGCGAGGCAGGACAGCAGCCGGCTGGAACGGCTGTACCGCGAAGACCGTGGCACGGTCTCGTTGCGGCGCCTGGAAATCGCCCGGGCCAGCCTGGAACAGGCGGTCAGCCAGGTCGCCGCCGCGCGTGCCGAAGTGCAGCGGGCCCGCGAGCAGGAAGGCGGCAGCGACGAAGACAACGCCAAGCTGCGCAGCGCCGCCGCCGCCGTGGAGAAGGCCGAACTGGACCTGGCTAATACCCGGGTGCGCGCGCGGTCGGCTGGACTGGTCACGGACTTGCGCACGGATGCCGGCCAGTTCGCCGCCGCCGGCAATCCGGTCATGACGCTGATTCCCATCCACGACGTCTGGATCAGCGCGGAGATGACGGAGAACAATCTGGGCCACATCGAGCCGGGCACGCCAGTGGGCATCATCCTGGACGCGCTGCCGGGCCGGATCTTCGAGGGCCGCGTGCGCAGCGTCGGATATGGCGTGAATGTGGGGCCGGCCACGCCGCCCGGCAGCCTGCCGACGGTGCAGAACAGCCGCGACTGGCTCCGTCCCGCCCAGCGTTTTCCGGTCATCGTCGAGTTCGACCGCAGCGATCCGCCCAGCCTGCGCGACGTGCGCGTGGGGGGGCAGGCGGAGGTCATGGCGTTTCCCCGCCCCGGCAACCCGCTCAATCCGCTCGGGCGCGCATACCTGCGTCTCATGAGCTGGCTCTCCTATGCCTATTGACGCCATGCCAGCCAGTCTCGATCCCCGCAGCCCGCGCGCCCTGCGACTGGGCGTCGGCACGGCCCTCTGCGTGGTCCTCGGTTTCGGCCTGGATCTGCCCATACCCATGGTCGCGCCAGTCCTTGGCGTGTTCCTGCTTGCATCCATGAACCGCCCCCTCTCCCCCAGGAGCGGACTCGGCCTGATCCTGGCGGTCGTGTTCACCACGGGAACCGGCCTGCTGCTCAGTCCCTTGCTGCGCTACTACCCGTTGGCGGGCGTATTGCTCATCGGCCTCTGCCTGTTCCTGGCGTTTCGCGCAGGCCTGCGCGGCGGCAACAGCCTGGTCTCCCTTTTCCTCGTGATCGGCCTGACCATCATCTCCGCGGCCGGCACCGTCGATTTCCGGCTGGCGGCCCTGGCGGTAGAGGCGCTGGCCAAGGGGCTGCTGGCCGCCGCCGCCGTCCTGGGGTGCTGCCACTGGCTGTTCCCTGAACCCGCCGCCGCGCCGGCCCCGCAACCGGGCCCCGTCCTGCCCGCGGGCGAGGCCGCCAGGATGGCCTTGCGCGCCGCCCTGGTCGTCATGCCTGCCTTTCTGCTGGCGCTGACGGATCCGCTGGGCTACATGCCCATCATCCTGAAATCCGTCAGCCTGGGGCGGCAGAGCTGTGTCACGGCGGCGCATGGCGCGGCGCGCGAACTGCTGGGCTCCACCTTGCTCGGCGGAGCGCTGGCCGTGGCTTTCTGGTGCGCCCTCAGCCTGTGCGTCAGCCTGTGGATGTTCTTCCTGTGGATGCTGCTGTTCGGCCTGCTGGCCGCCCGCAAGCTGTATCGGCTGAGCCCCACGCGGCATCCGCCCAGCTTCTGGCTGAACACGCTGGTGACGCTCGTCATCCTGCTCGGCCAATCGGTGCAGGACAGCGCCGCCGGCAAGGACGTCTACACCGCTTTCGCCGTGCGCATGGGGCTGTTCATCGCCGTCACGCTCTATGCCTGCCTGATGTTGCAGTTGTTCGAACCGCGGCGCCGCGCGCCGCGCCCGCCGGAGCTGTCCGCTCCGGTTTCCTCAGACGCCTGAAAAGGAGTCCGCCATGTCATCGCCAGACAATACGCTCCAGCCAACTCCCTCCACGGGATGGCGCTTCAAGTGCGGCATAGGGCTTTTCATCCTGGCCTTTGCGCTATGGTTCCTCATCCCCATCGCGGCCGCGCTCGACGTGCCGGGCTCCCGCATCGCGGCGCTGACCGGCACCATCTTCATTGCCAACAAGGTACTGCTGTTGACCTGCGTCGCCGTCATGGGCAAAGAGGGTTTCCAGCAGCTCAAGGCCATCGTTTTCGGGCACGCGAAGCGGCTGGCGCCCGTGCAGAAGGTCGGGCCGGTCCGCCACGCCATCGGGCTGGTCATGTTCTTCATCCCCATCCTGACCTCGATGCTGGAACCCTATGTCGACGAACTCTGGCCCGGCCTCAGGCCCGACATGTGGCAGTTGCAGGTCCTGGGAGACATCATGCTGATCGCCAGCTTCTTCGTGCTGGGCGGCGACTTCTGGAGCAAGCTGCGCGCGCTGTTCGTGCGCTCCGTGTGATGGCTCCGCGGGGCAGGCCGGCGTGGCGTGCGATGCCCGCACGGAATAAAAAGGTTGACACGATTTATGCTCAACACTAGCATAAATCGTGGCCTTTTTTTTGACCCATAAATGCTCATTTTGAGTATAAAAAACGGAGACAGTTATGGAAACGCTCATCCCCCGGCCCATCGAGTTCGACCTGCCTGCCGAAGCGGGCTGCCCTGGCGCCGTCGGCCACGCCTGGGCCCGCGTGCCCGAGCCGCTGTCGGCGGCGGAAAATGCGGCCGCCGCGGCGCGGGCGCGCGCGCTGCTGGAACGCGAGGGCGCCGTGCTGGTGGCTCACTACTACGTGGACGCGGCATTGCAGGAACTGGCCGAACAGACTGGAGGCTGCGTCGGCGATTCCCTGGAAATGGCGCGTTTCGGGCGGGACCATCCGGCGCGCACGCTGGCGGTGGCGGGCGTGCGCTTCATGGGGGAAACAGCCAAGATCCTGAGCCCGGGCAAGCGCATCCTGATGCCGGACCTGGACGCCACCTGTTCGCTGGACCTGGGATGTCCGGCCGACGAGTTCGCCGCGTGGTGCGATGCCCATCCCGGCCGCACGGTGGTGGTCTACGCCAATACCAGCGCCGCGGTGAAGGCCAGGGCGGACTGGGTGGTCACCTCGTCCATCGCGCTGGACGTGATCGCCGAGCTGCATGCGCGCGGAGAAAAGATCCTGTGGGCGCCCGACCGGCACCTCGGCGGCTACATCCAGCGCCAGACCGGCGCCGACATGCTGCTGTGGCAAGGCTCCTGCGTCGTGCACGACGAGTTCAAGGGCACGGAGCTGGAGCTGCTGCGGGCCGAACATCCGCAAGCCAGGGTGCTTGCCCATCCCGAGTCTCCCGCGGCCGTGCTGGCCCAGGCGGACGTGGTCGGCTCGACCACCCAGCTGATCGAGGCCGCGCGCAAGCTGGATACCGCCGTCCTGATCGTGGCGACGGACCAGGGCATCCTGCACAAGATGCGGGCGCAGGCGCCCGGCAAGACATTCCTGGCCGCGCCCACCGCGGGCGACAGCGCCACCTGCAAAAGCTGCGCCCACTGCCCCTGGATGGCCATGAACGCCTTGTCCAACCTGGCGGATACGCTGGATGGCGGCCGCAACGAGATCATCCTGGACCCCGCGCTCGGATTGCGCGCCAAGGCCCCGATCGACCGCATGCTGGATTTCGCCGAGCGGCGCAAGCAACGCGTGCAGGCGAGCGGAGACCTGGCCCGCGACACCGCGCTGTTCGCGCGGGTCGGCCCGGCGTAGCGCTGCCTTCATTGCCACCGGAGCGCCGGCGCATGGAATTCGACGTCATCATCATCGGAAGCGGATTGGCCGGCCTGGCCGCCGCGCTGGAACTGGCGCCCAGACGGCGGGTCGCGCTCGTGTCCAAGGGCGGCCTGGTCGACAGCGCCAGCAACCGGGCCCAGGGCGGCATCGCCGCGCCGCTGGCCGAAGGCGACAGCGTGGAGGCGCACGTGCGCGACACGCTCGTCGCCGGCGCGGGCCTATGCGACCAGGCCGCCACGCGCGGCATCATCTCGCAGGCTTGCGGCGCCATCGCGTGGCTGCGCGAGCGCGGCGTCGCATTCACCGCGGATGGCGAGGGCTTGCACCTGACGCGCGAAGGCGGACACGGACAGCGCCGCATCGCGCACGCGGCGGATGCGACCGGCAGCGCCATCGTGGCCGCGCTGGGCGCCCGCGCGCGCGGGCAGGCCGGCATTACGCTGCTGGAGCGCCACTGCGCCGTGGACCTGCTCCTGGCCGGCCGACCGGGAACCCGGCAGGCCGTTTGCCGCGGCGTGCAGTTGCTGGATCTGCGCGCGGGCCGGGTATTCGCGGCCGCCGCCGCCCACGTGGTGCTGGCCAGCGGCGGCGCGGGCCAGGTGTACGGGACGACGACCGCGCCGCCGGCCGCGACGGGCGACGGCATCGCCATGGCATGGCGCGCGGGATGCCGGATCGCCAACATGGAATTCACGCAATTCCATCCCACCGGCCTGCATCATCCGCAGGCCGCGGGGTTCCTGATCTCGGAGGCGGTGCGCGGCGAGGGCGGCGTGCTGCGCCTGCCCGGCGGCGCGCGCTTCATGCCGGCGCACGACCCGCGCGCCGAACTGGCGCCGCGGGATATCGTCGCCCGAGCCATCCAGACGGAAATGGCGCGCCACGGCCTGGACTGCGTCCATCTGGACATCAGCCACCAGTCGCGGGATTTCCTGCTGGCGCACTTTCCCACCATCCATGCGCGATGCCTGGCGCTGGGCATCGACATCGCGTCCATGCCCATCCCCGTCGCGCCGGCGGCGCATTACACCTGCGGCGGCGTGGTCGCGGACGTGGCGGGCCGCAGCGGCCTGGCGGGGCTGCATGTGATCGGCGAGGCGGCGTGCACCGGACTGCACGGCGCGAACCGCCTGGCCAGCAACTCCCTGCTGGAGTGCGTGGTGACGGGCAGGGCCGCGGCGCGGGACATCCTGCAGCAGGCCGCAAAGCCCTCGCTCGGCGCCATAGCGGGTCGGGCCGCCGCCGGGACGGCCTCGCAGCCGGCCGCGGACCTGGCGCGTTTGCGGCTGGAGCTGCGCCAGCTGATGAGCCGCGACGTCGGCGTCGTGCGCAGCGACGCCGCGCTGCGGCGCGCGGCAGCGTTCATCGCCCCGCTGCGCGCCGCCATGGAGGTCCGGCTGCATCGCGAAGGGCCGAGCCTGGAATTGCTCGAACTGCGCAACCTGGCGCTGGTCGCCGATCTGATCGTGCAGGGCGCGAGCGCGCGCCGGGAAAGCCGCGGCGCGCATTTCAACTGCGACAGGCCGGCAGGGAGCGGCGCGCGCGCGGGCCGCGGAACGCTGGCGCCTGCGCAGCCGGGCGGCGCGATGCCTGCCGCGACGCCGTAGCGCGCGGCGGGCGCCTGCCTCAGCAGATCCCGGTCAGCAGATGCTGGGAAGGTCCGGTGGCGGCGCGCCGGAAGCGGGATGGCGATACGCCCATGTGCTCCCGGAAAAAGCGGGAAAAATTGCCGGGGGTGGAAAAGCCCAGGTCCAGGGCCACCGAGGTCAGGGGCTGCTCCTGGTGCACGAGCAGGCGCACGGCTTCCTCCACGCGCACTGCGCTCCAGAACACCTGCGGCGTGGTGTTGAGCTGGTCCCGGAAGAGCGCGAAGAAATGGCCGCGCGACAGGCCGACGCGGCTGGCGACGTCCTCCACGGCGATAGGCTCGTGAACGTGTTCGCGCATGTAGGCGATGGCGGCGCGCAGCCTGCGGTCCAGGGGCGGGGCGGCAGAGACCGGGCCGTTCCTCCTGTCCGGCCCGGTGGATGATTCGATCGCGGCCAGCAGCAGCGCTTCGACCTCCGCGTCGATGTCGGCGCCCGGATGTTCGTGGGGCGCGACGATCTTGTCCAGCAGGCGCCAGCAGCCCTGGCGCACGGCGGCATCGATGGGAACGCCGGGCGCGGCGAAATGGAAGGGACGGCCGGTGGCGGCGCGCCGTTCGTCCAGCCAGGGCTTGGCGATGTAGAGCACCAGGAAAATGGCGGGGCCCGACCGTTCGAGCAGTCGGGCGTCGTGCGATTCGTAGGTATTGGTGCCCAGGGCCAGGTGTTCGCTGTAGGGAACCGGGGTCTGGCCGACATGGCCCTCCACGCGCGAGCCGCCCAGCCAAAGGGCGAGCTGCACTTCCGCGTGCGCGTGCGCGATCAGGTCATCGCGCAGTTCCAGCACGACGGCGCGGCCGAACGCGCCTTCGTGCAAGGCATAGGTCTCCTGCATCTCTGTCTCCTGTCTTCTTTCGCCCCGTCAAGATTGCGAGCCTCTGGGGGCGGCGAGTCCATCGGGCGGGTGCGGCGCCTGCAGGAATTTTATGGGCGTTTATGCGCCCGTCCGGCGTAGGTGTATTCACCTAGCACAAGATCTGACTCTGCGATAAGTCCGCGTACCCGGCGATAAGCGCATTGCGGCCGGCGCCTATAAAGTTCTGGGCACCTGCCGGTGCGCTCTGGCGCAAACCGCGGGACTGTTCAGGTGGAAGAAGGAGACAGCAGTGCGCATAGCCAGCTTTATGGTGAATGGCGGGCCGGAAGTAGGCCTGGTGTCCGGCGACGGTTTAACGGTGGCGCCCCTGGCGCTTGACGCGGAGGAGAAGCGCATGGGCGCGCAGGCGGTGATCGATCTGCTCGCCGCGGGGCTCGAATTGCCCGAAACGGGTGCGGCGCTGCCGCTTGCCGAGGTGGCGCTGATTGCCCCGCTGCCCAGGCCGCGCCGCAATCTGTGGTGCGTGGGGCGCAACTACCATGCCCACGCGCAAGAGCTTTCGGCCTCGGTTTTCAAGGACAACGACGCGAATCCCGAATCCTGGCCCATCGTCTTCACCAAGGTGCCCGAATGCGTGGTGGGGCCGCGGGACGACGTGCTGCTGCCCGTCGGCATTTCGGCGCAGATCGATTACGAAGCCGAGCTGGCGGTCGTGATCGGCAAGGGCGGAAAGAACATCCCGCGCGCCGAGGCGCTGGATCACGTATTCGGCTACACCGTCGTCAACGATGTCACGGCCCGCGACGTGCAGATGCGGCACCAGCAGTGGGACATGGGCAAGTCTTTCGATACGTTCTGCCCCATGGGACCATGGATCGCTACGGCGGACGAGTTCGACGGCACCCGCACGCGCGTGCGCTGCTGGGTCAACGGCGAGCTGCGCCAGGACGGGCCGACGGAGAACATGATCTTCGATATCCCCTCCCTGATCGAAACGATCTCGCGCGGCATCACGCTGTATCCCGGCGACGTCATCGCGACGGGCACGCCGGCGGGCGTGGGCATGGGCATGCAGCCTCCCCGCTATCTCGGCGCGGGCGACGTGGTGCGCGTGGAGATCGAAGGCCTGGGCGCAATCGAAAACACTTTTGTCGGGGGACGTTCATGAGCACGAGCTACGTTAACGGCATGGCCGTGGAGATCGAGGGGCAGGGCCCGGCCCTGCTGTGCATCCATGGCCTGGGCGGTTCATCCAATACATGGACCCCAGTGATGAGCGCCTTCGAAGGCTTTCGCGTCATCCGGCCGGACCTGCCGGGCAGCGCGCGCTCGCCGTTGGCGGCGGAAGCGCTTTCGATCGAATCCTACGTCGGCGCGCTGGCCGGATTGCTGGCGGCGCTGGAGATCGACGCTCTGCACATCGCCGCGCATTCGCTTGGCACCATCGTGGCCCAGCATCTCGCCGTGGCGCATCCCGCGCGGGTCCGGTCGCTTGCGCTCTTCGGGCCGCTCGCCGCGCCGCCGGAGTCCGGACGCGCGGGTATCCGGGCGCGGGCGGAGCTGGCCCGCGGCGGGGACGCAGCCATGCAGGAAATCGCGGATGCCATCGTCAAGGGCGCGACCAGCGCCCAGACCAAGCAGGACAGGCCCGCGGTGCTGGCGCTGGTGCGGGAAAGCGTGATGCGTCAGCAGCCCGAGGGCTATGCGCAAAGCTGCGAGGCGCTGGCCGGCGCGCAGGCCGCCGCCGTGGAGGCGCTCGACGTGCCGGCGTTGCTGGTGACCGGCGATCAGGATGGCGTGGCGCCTGCCGCCAATGTCGAGGCCCTGGCCGGCCGCATCGCGGGTAGCCGCCACCTCGTGTTTGGCGGGTGCGGCCATTGGACGACCTACGAACAACCGCAAGCCTGCGTGCAAGCCTTGCGGGAGTTTTACTCGGCAATGCGCTAGCGGCCGCTTTCCTGGCGTTTCAACATAAGAAATCGGCCCGCTGC
This sequence comes from Achromobacter sp., assembly GCF_050285585.1. Lineage (GTDB taxonomy): Bacteria > Pseudomonadota > Gammaproteobacteria > Burkholderiales > Burkholderiaceae_B > Achromobacter. The sequence goes on from NZ_JBLZXF010000007.1 coordinate 122,836, forward strand.
GCGGGCCGGAGGAGACTTGTCATGTCCAGAATTGCCATTACCAACGTGGCCATCTTCGATGGCAGCGGAGAGGCCCCGTTCAAGGGCGAGGTGCTGATCGAAGACTCGCGCATCCTGGACGTGGTCCGCGCACCCCGGCAGGTGGGCAGGGAAGGCGCGCGCGTCATCGACGGCCGCGGCCGTTTCCTGATGCCCGGCATGACCGAGGCGCATACGCATTTTTCATGGAACGACCAGCCTTCGCTCGCCGCCATCCAGTTCATGCCGCCCGAGGAGCACATACTGTGGTGCGTGCGCGTGGCCAAGCGCTACCTGGAAATGGGCTGGACCTCGGCCATCGGCGCCGCCGCGGCCAAGCCGCGTCTGGACGTGGTGCTGCGCAACGCGATCGAGGCGGGGGAATGTCCCGGGCCGCGCTACCTCGCGGGCAGCCAGGAGATCACGACTATCGGCGCGCTGGGCGACAACTCGTTGCCGCACATGCCGTTCGAGGAGCTCAGCTTCGGCAGCGTTTGCAGCGGTCCCGAAGAGATCCGGCGGTCGGTGCGCACCTTCATCAAGTACGGCGTCGACCATTTGAAGATCAACCTGTCCGGCGAGTACATCGCGGGCCTGCCCGCCGAGATGTCTCCGTTCGCCGAGGAAGAGATCGCCATGCTCGCCAGCGAGGCCAGGCGCTACGGCAAGCGCGTCGCGGCGCACGCGCGCTCCAGCGAATCGGTAAAACAGTGCGTGCGCCATGGCATCGAGATGATCTATCACGCCAGCTTTGCCGACGAAGAGGCGCTGGACATGCTGGAGGCCAACAAGGACAGGCACTTCGTCGCGCCAGGCATCGGCTGGCTGGTCAGAACGGCCTTCAATGCCTCCGAGTACGGCATCACGCCCGCCGTCGCCGAGAAGATGGGCTACAAGCGCGAGCTGGAGATCGCCTCGGAGTCGCTGCGCAAGATGCACAAGCGCGGCATCCGCATCCTGCCGGGAGGGGACTACGGTTTTGCCTGGATGCCGCATGGCACGAACGCCACCGACCTGCAGTACTTCGTCGACTACATCGGCATGACGCCCGTCGAAGCGCTGGTGTCGGCCACCCGCCTGGGCGGCCAGATCATGCAACGGCCCGACGAGCTGGGCATGCTGCGTCCGGGCTACCTTGCGGACGCCGTCATGGTGGACGGCAATCCGCTGGAAGACCTGTCCCTGCTGGTCGATCCGGGCCGGATCTGCCTGGTGATGAAGGAGGGGCGGATCTACAAGGACGCGTGCGCGGAGGGCGCGGAGAATGCCGGGCCGCGGGCAGCCCGGCAGGAGGGCAGGGAAGCGGAGGTCGCGGCGCATTGAGCGCCGCGGGCTTCAAGCCAGGCCCAGCGACTCTCTGACGCTGGCCGCCAGCATCTGCGCCGTCGCGGCGGAGAGCGTCCATCCCAGGTGGCCATGGCCGGTGTTGTAGAACACCCCCGGCCGCCTGCCGGGGCCTACCCTGGGCATCATGTTCGGGGTCATCGGGCGCAAGCCGCACCAGGGCACCACGCGCGAGGTGCGGATGCCGGGGAAGTGCTTGCGCGTCCAGTCCACCAGCGGCTGCACGCGTTCGGCCCGGATGTCCATGTTGAAGCCATTGAACTCGGCCGTGCCGGCCACGCGGAAGCGATCGCCCAGACGGCTGGTGACGATCTTGGCTGCCTCGTCGAGCAGGCTCACGCTGGGAGCGGCGCCGCGGCTTTCCGCATCGTCCAGGTGCACGCTGATGGAATAGCCCTTAACGGGATAGATGTTGAGCGAGTCGCCCAGCCGCTTGGCGAATAGCCGGCTGGCGGCGCCGGCGCAGATGACGACGGCGTCGGCGGACTCGCGCTGGCCGGCCCGCGCGCCGTCTTCGTTGGCGAGATCCAGCAGGTAGGCGCCGCGCTCATGGATGATGTCCCGGACGTCGGCGTCGTGCACGAAGCGCACGCCGCGGCGCTCGCAGGCGCGGGCCAGGCCGCTCGTGAACTTGTGGATGTCGCCGGTGGCGTCCGACGGCGTGTAGAAGCCGCCATGGCAGGCGGTTTGCAACGCGGGCTCGATGCTGCGCGCCTCGTCGGGCGTCACCGCGTAGCGTTCCAGCCCGCCCGCCTGCAGCAGCTCGTTGGCGCGCCGCGCCGTCTCGAAGCTGGCGGCGTCGTGATAGATGTGCAGGATGCCCCGGCGCTCCAGGTCGAAGTCTATGTTTTCTTCTTCCGCCATCGCGTAAAGGTATTGACGGGCTTGGATGGCCAGGCGCGTGGTGTCGATGGTGTTCTGGCGGTAATGGCGGATCTGTCCGATGAACTGCGCCAGCCAGGAATACTTGTGCCAGCTGAACCGGGGATTCAGCAGCAGCGGCGCGTTGTGGCGGCCGAGCCAGCGCAGGCCTTTCATGATGGTGGAAACGCTGTTCCAGACCTCGGCGTTGCTGGCTGACAATTGGCCGCCGTTGGCATAGGACGTTTCCATGGCGGGATAGCGCTGGCGGTCGTAGACGGTGACGTCGTATCCCCGTTTGTTCAGGGCATAGGCAGACGTGACGCCGGTAATGCCGGCGCCGATGATGGCGATGCGGGGCATGGTCGCTCCAGATTCGAGTGGCCGCGGCCACCCGGCCGCAGCACCCCATCTGTCTCTGTACCTGAGAGCTTCACCCGCTGCGCGGACGGCGGCGGGTTCCCCTTCGGTGGGCGCGCCTGGCGCCTCTCTCCAGATTGTCTAGGCCGCGCAGTCTTGTTTGCCTGAGAGTTTCCGGGGCGGTTGCTCCGTCGGCGCCTGCAGTGACGGCAGGTCTCTTCTGCGGGGTTTTGAATCGACCCGGCCAGAATAGCCAAAATCCCACGATGTGAGACCAAGGGTTAGTACCAGTTTCGATGGGCATGGAGGGCGCGCGCGTTGCGCGCCCATCGGCAGGGGATCGAGCGATGATCTTGCCCAAAGCAGGGAGCGCCACGCCTAGGAACAGGCGGGCTCGTCCCCTTTTTCGTTGTTACCTCTCCGTTGAACTGTACATCCCTGGTAAAAGCATGGTGCAAGGGGATGCGCTATAACCGGACTTTTACGCATTACTGCCTCTTGCGGGGCGGCGGAGCGTGCTGTTTTGCCGGCAGCCCTTTGACCGCGTCCGGCCGGGCCCTCATCCATGCCCCGTTTCATCCGCCGTTACCCTGTTGCGCTGCTTGCCGTCCTGACGGGCCTGGTCGCGGGATGTTCCTCTCCCAAGCCCGCGTTCGAGAAAGAAGATTTCGCCCAGAGCGACACCTATTCCCGCACCGTTTCCGCCAGTAGCGCCGCCGCTTGCGACGCTGGCCGCCGCGCCTTGCTGAGTCAGGGCTATTACATCGACCGGTTCGAGTCCGCCCGCGTGACCGGGCACAAGAACTTTCAGGCGGAGGACGGGCAGCACACGCAGATCAGCTTCAACATCGAATGCGCGTCCGACGGCAGTTCGAACGAGCGCGCGACGGTGTTCGCCAACGCCGTGCAGGACCGCTATTCCATCAAGCGCACCGCCAATTCCGCCAGCGTGGGCGTAAGCGTGCTGGGGCAGGTGTCCATGCCTTTCGGCGCCAGCGACGATTCGCTGGTGAAGACGGCCAGCCAGACGGTGGCGCGGCCTCAGTTCTACGACGGATTCTTCCAGCTGCTCCAGCGTTTCCTGCCGGACGCGCAGGCCGCCTCGGCGCCCCAGGACGTTCCGGCGAAACGCGCCAAGGCGGCGCCCAAGCCGGCGCCGGCCGAGCCCGCCGTGTCTCCGGATGCGCCGGCGGACACCTTGAACCCGGCCGCCGCCACGGGCGCGCCGGCGGCGGCAGCCAAGTCCGGACCCGCTGGCAGCCCGCCGCCGGCCGAGGCGCCATCGACGCCCGCCAGTTCCGGATCCGGGGCGGCCGCCCCGGCCGCCCCGGCCGCGCCAGCTCCGGCGGCCAAGCCCGCGGCCGCCCCGGAGGCCGCCAACTGAGCCTGCCCCCGCGCGCCGGTTTGCTGTAGCGCAAACGGCCGCCGAGCGGCCGTTCGCGCCCGCGCCCGCATCCGGCGATAATCCGGGCCATGACATACCAACTACTCAAAATGCTCCATGTGGCGGCCATGGTCGCCTGGCTGGGCGGTTCGCTGTTCGTGTCGCTGTTTCTCCTGTCCTCGCAGCCGCAGGAAAGCGACGAAGCCCCGAAAGAACGCAAGATGCTGGGCGCGCTGCGCCGGTGGACGCTGTTCGTCACCACGCCGGCCATGGTGTTGACCTGGCTTGTCGGCCTGCACCTGGCCATGACCTTCGGCTGGTTCGCCATGAGCTGGATCTGGGTCAAGATCGGCTTCGCGCTGGCCTTGTCGGCGCTGCTGGGCATCCAGAGCGCGGCCCTGCGCCGCATGGCGGACGGCAGCGGCCGGCGCCCGCCGCTCGTCGATCTGTATGCGCCGTTCACGGTCGTCGCGTCCGCCGCGATCGTCACGCTGGTCGTGGTCAAGCCCTTCTGATTCCACGGCGCGATCCGCGCGGCGGGCATATGCCGCGCGGCCATAACCAAACGCCCCTGTAATAACGACTCAACGAACTATTCGTTCGCCGGGCGGATGCCCGTCCCTAGAATCGTTTCTCTCATAACCGCTTAGCCTGAGAGGCGATTCCAATATGACTCCCCGTTTTTTCAAGAAGCTGCTTGGCGCGGTGCTGGCGTCGGCGGCGATGTTCCATGGGCCGGCCTTTTCGGCCGATCCCAGGCCTTTGAAGGTCGGCGTGCGCGGCGGCGTCGACGAGCAGATCTGGGAAGTGGTGGCCGAGGTCGCCAAGAAGAACGGCCTGGCCGTGGAGCCCGTGGTCATCACCGGCACCGCCAGCCCCAACGAGGCGCTGAACAACGGCGACCTGGATGCCAACGCCTTTCAGCACATTCCCTTCCTGAACGACCAGATCAGGCAGCGCGGCTACAAGCTGGTGCCGGTCGCCAATACGCTGATTTCGCCCATCGCATTCTATTCGCGCAAGTACAAGTCCCTGAAGGATCTGCCGGACGGCGCCCGCGTCGGCATTCCCAACGATCCCAGCAACCAGACGCGGGCGCTCGTTATCCTGCGCGACCAGGGGCTGATCACGCTGAAGGAGGGCTTCGACCCGGCGACGGGCACGGCCACGCTGGCCGACGTGACGGCCAACCCCAAGAAGCTCGATTTCGTCGAGAGCGCATCCGTCGTGCTGGCGCGCTCGCTGCCGGATGTGGACACGGCCGCCATCGTCAACAGCTTCGCCTACCAGGCCGGGTTGATCGCCACGCGCGACGGCATCGCGGTCGAGAAGAAGGAGAACAATCCCTACGTGAACATCATCGCGGTGCGCGAGCAGGACAGGAACGCGCCGTGGGTGCCCGAGCTGGTCAAGGCGTACCACTCGGAAGCGGTGCGCCAGTTCATCCTGAGCAAGTACGAAGGGTCGGTGATCCCGGTTTTCTGAGCCATGATGCAACACGAATTTTCCATCGGGCAGCCGGCCGCCGCGCCGCCGCTCCAGGCTCGGGACGCCCACATCGTGTTCGAAGGGCTGCAAAAGCGCTACGAAGGCGCGCGGGGGCCCGTCGCGGCGCTGTCCGACGTCTCGTTTTCCATCGCGCGCGGCGAGGTGTTCGGCATCATCGGAAGAAGCGGCGCCGGCAAGTCCACGCTGCTGCGCTCCATCAATATGCTGGAGCGGCCCAGCGCCGGCCGCGTGCTGGTGGATGGCGTGGACGTGGGCGGGCTGGACGAGAACGCGCTGGTGGGGCTGCGCCGCCGCATCGGGATGATCTTCCAGCACTTCAATCTGCTGTCGGCCAAGACGGTGGCCGAGAACGTGGCCCTGCCGCTGCGCGTGGCCGGGGTAAGGCCGGCGGCGGCGCGCGCCCGCGTCGAGGCGCTGCGGGACCTGGTGGGGCTGCGCGACAAGGCGGACGCCTATCCCGCCAGATTGTCCGGCGGCCAGAAGCAGCGGGTCGGCATCGCGCGCGCCCTGGTGCACGAGCCGGAGATCCTGCTGTGCGACGAGGCCACCTCGGCGCTGGATCCTGAAACCACGCATTCGATCCTGACGCTGCTGCGCGACATCAACCGCAAGCTGGGTCTCACGGTGGTGCTGATCACGCACGACATGGCGGTGATCCGCGAGATCTGCCACAAGGTGCTGGTGCTGGACGGGGGCCGCAAGGTGGAGCACGGCGAGGTGTGGCGCGTCTTCGGCAGTCCGCAGGCGGACGCCACGCGCGCCTTGCTGCGGCCCTTGCAGCACGATCTGCCGGCGGACCTGGAGGCCCGGCTGGTGCCCGACCTGCAGGGCCGGGACGGAACCGCCGTGCTGCGCCTGCGTTTCACGGGGCAGGGGCGGCCCGAGGGCGTGTCGCTGCAGGCGCTGGCCGCGCTGGGTCCCGGCGCGACGCTCCTGCATGGAGGGCTGGACCGGCTGCGCGGCCACGCGCAAGGCAGCCTGCTGGTGTCGGTGCCCGCGGGCGCTTTACGGGAAGAGGCCGCGCGCGCCGCGCTGCTGGCCGATCAGATCAAGGTGCTGGGTTATGTCGCTGCCGATGCTTGATAAATACCTGCAGGCGTTCCTGCAGACCCTGGCGATGGTCGGCATCTCGGCCGCCATCGCGATCGTTGCCGGCCTGGCGCTGGCGGTCGTCCTGACCGTCACCGCGCCGGGCAGCCTCTATCCGCGGCCGCGTTTCAACAAGGCGCTGTCGATCGCGGTGAACACATTCAGGGCCATTCCTTTCATCATCCTGCTGGTGGCCATGCTGCCCTTCACGCGCTTTCTGGTGGGCACCACCCTGGGCACATGGGCCGCCATCGTGCCGCTGTCGGCCAATCTGATCCCATTCTTCGCGCGCATTGCGCAGGTCAGCCTGAACGAGGTGGACCACGGGCTGGTGGAGGCCGCGCGCGCCATGGGATGCCGGCGTTGGCACATCGTGCGCCACGTGCTGCTGCCCGAAGCCCTGCCGGGCATCATCGGCGGCATGACGGTGAGCGTCATCGCCATGATCAATGCCTCGGCCATGGCGGGCGCGGTGGGCGCCGGCGGCCTCGGCGACCTGGCGATCCGCTACGGCTACGAACGCTACGAAACCCGCGTGATGTTCGAGGTGATCGTGATCCTGATCGCCCTGGTGTCGATCGTGCAGTTCACCGGCGAATGGCTGTCGCGCCGCGCCGACCACAAACGTTGATTTCCGCGCAAGGGCGGCATGCCCTTGTCTTACCCGACGATAGGAATTCCAAGATGTCCGACTCCTTGCAACGCGGCTTCGCCACGCGCGCCATCCACCTGGGGTATGACCCGCTGGACGAGCAGGGCGCGCTGTCGCCGCCGCTGTACCTGACCTCCACCTACACCCAGGACAGCATCGAGGCCTTTGATCAGATCCGCCTGGGAGAACGGCAGGGTTATGTGTATGGCCGCACGCGCAACCCCACGCAGGCGCTGCTGGAAGAGCGGCTGGCGTCGCTGGAAGGCGCCGAGGCCGGCGTGGCGACCGCCTCGGGCATGGCCGCCATCTCGGCGACCCTGTTCTCGCTGCTGCAAAGCGGCGACGAGATCGTGGTCGACCAGATCGTGTACGGCACCGCCTTCACCCTCTTCACGCAGGGCCTGGCCCGCTTCGGGGTGCGGGCAGTGTTCGCGGACTTCACCCGGCCGGAAACCGTGGCCGCGGCCATCGGCCCCAAGACGCGCGCCGTCTACTTCGAGACCCCCGCAAATCCGAACCTGCGCCTGGTCGACATCGCGGCCGTGTCCGCCATCGCGCGCGGCAAAGGGCTGCTGACCATCGTCGACAACACCTTCGCCACGCCGGTGCTGCAGCGCCCGATCGAGCACGGCGCAGATATCGTTCTGCATTCCGCCACCAAGTACCTGGGCGGACATGGCGACCTGCTGGCCGGCGCGGTGCTGGGACGCAAGGTGCACATCGACGCCATCCGCTTGCAGGGCCTGCGGTACTTCACCGGCGCGACCCTGTCGCCGTTCACGGCGTTCCTGGTGCTGCGCGGCATCAAGACACTGGAACTGCGAGTGCAGCGCCACAGTGAATCGGCCAGAAGGGTCGCCGAGTTGCTGCGCGGGCACGCCGCCGTGGCCGAGGTGTTCTATCCAGGCCTGCCAGACACCGCTGGCATCGATATCGCGCGGCGCCAGCTCGCGGCCGGGGGCGGCCTGGTCGCGTTCGAGCTGAAGGGCGGCCTCGCCGCCGGCCGCGCGCTGCTCAACGGACTGAAGCTGGCTCGGATCGCCGTAAGCCTGGGGGATCCGGAGACCCTGATCCAGCATCCCGCTTCCATGACGCACGCGAGCTACACCGCCGAGGACCGCGAGCGCTACGGCCTGTCCGAGGGCTTGCTGCGCCTGTCCGTGGGCCTGGAGACTCCCGAGGACATCCTGGCCGACCTCAGGCAGGGCCTGGACCGGCTGTAGGCTCAGCCGGCGAGTCCGGCGGCGCGGCCGCCGCGCGCCGCCACGCAATCCATTCGCCTTCCTCCTCGAAATTGCGCGGGCCGCGGCGGGCGGCGGCCAGCCCCGCCCGCAACACGCCCATGTCCAGTCCGGGCAGGTTGCGCAGCAGGGCGGGAGGCAGGCGGTCGATATCAAGCGCGGCTTGGTCGAATTCCATGGCCATCAGCCCGCCGCCGTCGCTGGGAACGCGGAAGAGCCATAGGCCCTCCATGTAGTCGCCGGACCATGGATCGGGGAACATGGCCTGCGCATAGCGGAATCCGAACTCGTGGATCTCGCTCCAGGGCCAGAACTCGCGCTGGCGCATTGCGCGCAAGAGCTCGCCGCTGCGGGTCAGGCCGGCGTCGTCGAAACCCAGGGTTTCGCGCAGGGGATCCTCGGCCGGCGCAGGGCCGGCAAGCAGCCGTTTGATGAATGACCACATGGCGCGCCGTGAAAGAGAAGGGAGGACAAGGCAGGCCCGTCGGGGACCTGGCCAGCCAAAGATGCTACAACCGGGCATACACGTCAAATCCGCGCCGTTTGCCCCGCCAGGCTCCGGGCGTTTGCCGGCAAGAACGCAGGCGACCGCCCGGCCGCCGCGGGCCGCACGGCAAGCGCAACAAGGAGACCCCCATGACGGACAAGATGCCGGACAGCGCCGGCCAGGACCTCGCGCCGGAACCCGAAGATACGGCCACGCGTGAGCTGGACGCCCGCAAGCGCATCTCCGCGCGCGTGGCCGCCGCGCGGCAGGAGGCCGTGGCGGTGCTGGCCGACATCGCGCGGCGCCATCATGCCACCGACCCCATCCAGGCGCGCGACGCCTTGCGTTCGGTCATCGAGGAACTGTCTCCGGACGATGCGCAGGCTGTGCACCGCGCCCTGCTGGAGGCGGGCGCGCGGGCGCCGGACGCCGCCCTCGACGCCGACGACGAGCTGGTCGCGGATTGGCGCGAGGGCCTCTATCCCTACCGCCACCGCATGCAGCGGCGGAACTACGAAAAGCAGAAGTACCGGCTGCAGGTCGAGCTGCTGAAGTTGCAGGCCTGGGTCAAGGCCACGGGCCAGCGCGTCGTGATTCTGTTCGAGGGCCGCGACGCGGCGGGCAAGGGCGGCACCATCAAACGCATGATGGAGCACCTGAACCCTCGCGGAGCGCGGGTGGTCGCCCTGGAAAAGCCGTCCGACACGGAGCGGGGCCAATGGTACTTCCAGCGCTACGTGCAGCACTTGCCCACCGCGGGCGAGATAGTCATGTTCGACCGCTCCTGGTACAACCGCGCCGGCGTGGAGCGCGTGATGGGCTTTTGCACGCATGGCGAATACCAGGAGTTCCTGCGCCAGGTTCCGGATTTCGAGCGCCACCTGGTCTCCAGCGGCATTCACCTGATCAAGTTCTGGTTCTCGGTCAGCCGCGAGGAGCAGTTGCGGCGCTTCCAGCAGCGCAAGGTCCATCCGCTCAAGCAGTGGAAGCTGAGCCCGGTGGACCTGGCCTCGCTGGACAAATGGGACGATTACACGCGCGCCAAGGAGGCGATGTTCGCCCACACCGACACGGCGGACGCGCCGTGGGTCGTGGTCAAGTCGGACTGCAAGAAACGCGCGCGCCTCAATGCCATGCGCTATGTGCTGAGCCGCCTGCCATATGAAGGCAAGAGCGGCGACCCGGCGATGGCGCTGGATTCGCTGATCGTGGGCCGCGCGCTTTGATCAGGCGCCCAGCGCCTGCAGGTTCAGCGCGTGGCTGCGCCCGATCCAGACGGCGCGGTCGCGGTGGTCGCGCAGCGAGTCCCCGGTGTTGGGGTGCATGAACACGTCCAGGGCGCCGTGGTGCAGGACGAGCCAGGCCGCAATCTCGGCGAACTGCGCCGGCTCGAAGGCGATCTGGTAACTCCATTGCGGATGCGGGCCGACGGGGCGCTCATGGAAGCGTCCCAGTTCCATCCGGCCGCCGAATGCGCCGGCGATTTGCTCGCGCAGCGCGAAGGCGGCATCCCGGCTGCCGGCGTCGAAGTAAACGTGGGCATGCCAGCTGGCGATTTCCGCCATCGATAGGTCCGTCATTGTTCGTTCTCCGTTCGCGCTAGCCGCCGGCGCGCTTGGCGCGATAACCCTGCTTCTGCAGGGCGTCGATGATGCGGTCGCAGTGGTCGCCTTGCACTTCGATCACGCCATCCTTGACCGTTCCGCCCGAGCCGCAGGCGGCGCGCAATTGCTTGCCCAGCGAATTCAGCGCGGCGCCGTCCAGCGCCAGGCCCTTGACCACCGTAACGTTCTTGCCGCCGCGCCCCTTGGTTTCCCGGGATACGCGGGCGGTGCCGTCGCCGCCCGGGGAAGCCTGGGCGGCCAGCTTGCAAGCGCATTGCGCGAGCGGCCTGCGGCATCCCGGGCACATCCTGCCGCTTTCCGTGGAATAGACGAGGCCGCCTGTCGAACTGCTTTTCATGATGGGCTTGCGTAAAAATTCCTATGTTAATCGCCTGCGCGAGCCGCGTGGCCGCGGTCAGCGCTGGCGAAGCTTCTTCCACAGCGTGGTGCGCGAAATCCCCAGCCGCTTGGCGGCCAGTCCGACCTGGCCTCCCGATGCCGCGATGGCCTGCCGGATCGAACGCAGTTCAGCATCCGCGCGTGCGGCGCTCAGGTCCGGGACGGTGACGGGCCCGCCCAAATTGCCTTCGGGAAACAGGTCGCTTTCCTGGATCGCAGGGCCGTCGGCGGTTACCGCCGCGCGCAGGACGCGGTTCTTGAGTTCCCGGATGTTGCCGGGCCAGGCGTGCCCGAGCAACGCCTCCTGCGCGCCTGGCGAGAACGCGGCAGGGGCGGGCGAGGCCGCGGACCAGTCGTTCAGGAAGCGCGTGGCCAGCGGCAGTATGTCCTGCACGCGTTCGCGCAATGGCGGCAGGTTCAGGTGGCCCACCGACAGGCGGTAATACAGGTCGGCGCGGAATGCCTTGCGCCGCACGGCTTCGGGCAGGTCCGCATTGGTGCTGGCCACGAAGCGGCACTTCGCCTTCAGGGGAGTGTTGCCGCCCAGCGGCAGGAAGCGCTTGTCTTCCAGCACGCGCAGCAGCGCGGCCTGCGCCTTGGGAGCCAATTCGCCGACCTCGTCCAGGAACAGCGTGCCGCCGTCCGCGTGTTCAATCAGGCCCCGATGCGCCTCCCTGGCGCCGCTGAACGCGCCCCGCCGGTGTCCGAACAATTGGCTTTCGACCAGATCGTCCGTGAGGCTTGCGCAATTGACCGCAATGAACGGACCGCTCGCAAACGGGGAATGCGCATGCATGAACCGCGCGGTCAGTTCCTTGCCCACGCCGGTTTCACCCTGCAGCAGCACGGTCAGGCTTTGTGCCGCCAGTTTCTGAATGTCCGTCGCGACGGCTTCCGTGGCGGCGCTGCCCAGAAAGGGGTTCTCCGGCATGGCGCCGCTGGCGTCCTCGTCGTCGAACGCTTCGATGGCGGCGCGGATGCGGGCAATCAGGGCGTCGACATCGTAGGGTTTGGTGAGATAGTCGGTGGCGCCCGCCGCGACCAGGCGCACCGCCTGCGCCAGTTCGCCGTAGGCGGTCGCGAATACGATGGTGGAGCGTGCCACATAAGGAATGATGCGACGGTACAAGTCCTCGCCGGAGCCGTCCGGCAGCCGGATGTCGGCCAGTATGAAAGCGGGGCGCAGCCGCTGGCGGCGGAACGCTTCGACGGCTTGCGAGCAGTTTTCCACCCAGGCGGCCGACAGTCCTTCCAATTGCAGGCGCTGCCGCAACGCCCCTCCCAGCACGCGGTCGTCTTCGATCAGCAAGACGTCGACGTAGCTCATTTCCTGTCCTCCAATGCCGCATACGGCAATTGCACGATGATGGTCGCGCCGCCTCCCGGAGCGTTGGCGATGGCGATCTCGCCCGCCAGGCCCTGGACGAGCTCCCGCACGATACCCAGACCCATGCCTTCCGCGTGGTCGTCGCCATGCTGCATCAGCGCGGTGCGCGCCTCATCGGGAAGGCCCGGGCCCTGGTCCGCGACGCGCAGCCGCAGGCGCGACCCGTCGCATTCACTGTCGACCTCGATCTCGGTGCCGGGGGGCGACGCGGCGACGGCGTTGAGCAAGAGGTTCAGCAGGATCTGGCGCAGCGGCGCGGCGGGCAGGGGCAGCGCCTGCGCGGGCCAGTCATTGCGGAACGTCAAGCGTATCCGCTTGCGCCTGGCCTCGGAGCGGATCAGCAGCTGCACGTCCTGGATGTCCGCCAGGGTCAGGCGCGGGGATTGCCCGTCCGGCCTGAAGGTCTGCAGGCTGGCGTCAACCACGGAGCGCAAGGTCTGTATGCCGCGGTCGACGAAATCGATCGCGTCCCGGCGCGCTTCTTCCTGATGTCCGAAGCGCCGCAGCGTCTGCAAGGCGGTCTGCATGCCCGCCAGCGGGTTGCGTACCTCGTGTGCCAGCGCGGCGGACATGCGCCCCAGCAGCGCGGCGCGCTCGATGCGGTCGTGCCGGCGCGCCAGGGTCTCGCGTTCCTGCACGCTGCGAACCATCCAGTTATAGGCCTCCATCAGTTCGTTCAGCTCATTGTCCCCGGGCCTGGCCGCCCGAAGGTCCAATAGTTCAGGCTTGTGGCGGCGGGCGGCTCGAAGTTGCTGCGTGAGACGGATGATGGGCCGTTGCAGCCGGCGCGCAAGCAGGAATCCCAGGCCGGCGCCGGCCAGACTCACGCCCAGGCCGGCCAGCACGAGTTCGATCGTCAGGGAGCGGCGTTGCGCGATGAAGTCGCCGGCGTCCAGGTTGGCCGCGACGGTGCCCAGCCAGGGGCGATTCTCGTCGAGCAGCCGCCAGGTCCATACGCCGTTGGACACGGCGCTCAGATAGGTGCCGCTGGAGGACCGCGCGAGCTGCGCCTCGAGGGGAATGGCCTCGACCTCGGCATAGCGAGCCACATGCGCAATCAACTGGCCCTGCGCGCCGATGATGGCCAGCGTGCGGTCGACGATGCCGACTTGCGTGTCCAGGGCGCGGTTCAGCACTTCGAGCATCTGCGCCCGGTCGCCGGCGCGCACGGCAGGCAGCACCGCGGCGGACAGGCCATCCAGATAGACCTGGCCCAGGTTCGAGACCTGCCGCTCGAACTGGCGCGAAAGACCGTGCAGCGATAGCGAGATCAGCGCGCTGGAAACCAGGAAGAACAGCACTGCCACACCCAGCGGAATCCTGACGGTCAGCGGTAAGCGGCCCAAGCGGTGGAACATGGCGAGAGTCGTCGGGGCAAAGAGAGGGATTATGCCTGCCGCGGGCCGCTCTCGGCGCCGCGGAAAAAATGCAACGTTTGGCAAACCGCATCGTCGCCGGCAAGTTCCATGCCAGTTTTCCGGTTTCCTCCTGATCGGATCGCATTCAAGCAATGCATGTCCACTTTTCTGAACATCGAAGACGGACCGTGTTCATTTACGTGAACGTTTGCGCGGCGGCCGCGCGCGCGCATTGCGCCACGCGCGCCGTGCGCCGCGGCGGTGAAAGCCGAATGCAAGCGCCTATCTCTACAGTCCCGTTTCTTTCGATCCCGTGGCGGTCCTGGCCGCCGCGAAAACAACATTGACTCCGGAAGGGGGGAACATGCGCAGCAAGACACTGGCGATAAAACGCGATGTATGGGGAGGGGCGCTGATTGCGCTCTGCGGAGCCTTGACGATCATCGAGGCCAACAGTTACGCGGTCGGCGAGCTGGCGCGGATGGGGCCAGGCTACTTTCCGATGCTGGTGGGCTGCTTCCTGGTGGCCCTGGGTGTCCTGATCCCGCTCAGCCCCGACCCGGACGACCTGGCGCAACCGGACGAGGCCGTCGACCACGGCGCGCCGCAACCCACGAGGGCGGAGCGCCTGCGAGGCATGGCCTGCATTGCGGCAGGAATCGGCGCTTTCATCGTGATCGGGAATTTCCTCGGCTTTCTTCCCGCGACGTTTGCGCTGGTCTTCATCGCCGCCATGGGAGACACGTCCAACAGCTGGCGCTCGGCGGCGCTCCTCGCCACGGCGATGACGGTGTTCGGCTGGCTGGTCTTCTCCTGGGGCCTGCAGCTCCAGTTCCCGATGTTTCGCTGGGGGTAAGCCATGGAACTGTTGTCGAACGTAATGCATGGTTTCTCCATTGCCTTCCAGTGGGAAAACCTGGCCTGGTCGCTATTCGGCGTCTTCATGGGCAACCTGATCGGCGTGCTGCCCGGCATGGGCGTGCTGGCGGCGATCTCCATCCTGTTGCCGCTAACCTATGCCATGACGCCGACCGCCGCGCTCATGATGCTGGCGGGCATCTACTACGGCGCCCAGTACGGCGGCGGCATCACCTGCATTCTGCTGAACCTGCCCGGCACGCCGTCGCACGCGGTGACCTGCCTGGATGGCAATCCACTGGCCAAGCAGGGCAAGTCCGGTTCCGCCCTGTTCATGCTGGTGATGTCGTCGTTCATCGGCGCGTGCGTGGGCATTGTCATCATGATCCTGTTCTCGCCCATCCTGGTCGAAGTGGCGTTCAAGTTCGGCCCCGCCGAATATTTCTCCATGATGATGCTGGGCCTGTTCGCGGGCGCCACGCTGGCCAAGGGCTCCGCGGTCAAGGGTGTGGCGATGGTATTCCTGGGCCTGCTGTTCGGTGTCGTCGGCACCGACGTCAACACTGGCACGATCCGCTACGCGTTCGGCGTGATCGAACTGAGCGACGGCGTTCAACTCGTGGCGCTGGCGATGGGGCTGTTCGGCCTGGCGGACTTCTTCGCGAACGTGAACCGCATCGGCAAGGCAAGCGTGGTGGACAACGGCGCCAGGCGCATGGCGGTGCGTCCCGAGCCCGGCGACATCAAGAAGTCCGTTGCGCCGATCGCGCGCGGCAGCGCCATCGGTTCCGTCCTGGGCATTCTGCCGGGAACAGGGGCAACCATCGCGTCGTTCATGTCCTATGCGGTCGAGAAACGGGTGTCGAAGACTCCGGGCCGCTTCGGCAACGGCGCGATCGAAGGCGTCGCCGGTCCGGAGTCCGCGAACAACTCGGCGGCCCAGACCAGCTTCATCCCCACGATGAGCCTGGGCATTCCGGGCGATTCGGTCATGGCGCTGATGTTGGGCGCGCTGATCATCCATGGCATTCAGCCCGGTCCGCAGATGGTGACCGAGCATGCGGACATCTTCTGGGGGTTGATTGCCAGCTTCTGGATCGGCAACGCGATGCTGGTGGTGATGAACCTGCCGCTCATCGGCATGTGGGCCAAGTTGCTGCGGGTGCCCTACAAGTACCTGTTCCCGTCGGCGCTGTTCTTTGTCTGCGTGGGCGTATACAGCACCAACAATAGCCTCTTCGACGTGGCCGTCGTGCTGATACTGGGCGTGGTGGGCTACGTGTTCCTGAAGCTGCGGTTCTCGCCGGCTCCCTTGCTGTTGGGCTTCGTGCTTGGCCCCATGGTCGAGGAGAACTTCCGCCGCGCGCTGCTGCTGTCACGCGGCGACATGGCCATCTTCGTGGATCGGCCCATCAGCGCGGCGTTCATCTATGCCATAGGCGCTCTCGCGGCCTGGCTGATCTATTCCACCATGAAGGCCCGCCGCAAGATGCGCGCCGCCTTGTTGGAGCAGACCCAGTAATCACTCGGGAGTGGCCGCCGCGGCGGCCGTCGTTCCATCCTGGACAGGGAGGTTTCCATGCTCGGGCATTTCCATGGCCGGACCGTCGACGGATCCGATCTCTCCGCAAGCATCGATGTGATGCGCAAGCTGCCCTTCATCGAATTGATGGAGCTGCTTGAGTTCAGCGTGCTGCGCCTGGACAGCCCGCAGGCGTGCCGGCCCGAGCCGGCGCGGGCGGGGCTCATCGGCACGCTGGACTGGTGGTTCTGGACATCGCCTGGCGAATGCGCGTCGGCGCGCGCCGATGCCTCGGACGTCGCGGTGTATATCTGTTCGAGCACGGCCGCGCTGAAGGAGGCGGTGCTGCCTGACGGCGACACCTTGCTCGATTTCGGCCGGCTGGCCGGCGAGGCCCGCCCCGTGCGCGCCGGAGGCGAAGCGCGAGGGTTGCGGTTGTATGCGAGCGCGTTCCCCGGCCGGCGCGGCCGGGGGCGCGCGGGCGCGGCGGACCGCGCGACGCTGCGCGTGGATCTGAAGGCCCTGCTCAGCCGGGTCGTGGTTCCGGCCCGGGTGCCGCAGCATCTGTTCGAGCTGGTCGCCAGCCTGGTCCGGTCGCGTGTCTGGGTGGACGTGGTGCGGCCTCAGGCCGTGGCGCCGATGCGGTAGGTCGGCCTGGCCGCTGATTCGCCGTTCATTTGCCGCGCATCTGGTCGATCAGCCGCCGGTCCCGTTTGGTCGGCCGGCCGGCTTCTATCCCCAGCGCCGGCTCGGGCGCCAGGCGGCGCATCTCCGCCGCGCGTTCGCGCGCCGCAACGCTATCCGGGGTTTCTTCGTAGAGCTGACGCGCCACGGGCGCGGGGCCGCGCACGCCGCTGACGGCCACGACCCGCACGCGCAGCGCCGGGTCTTCCTTGCGGATGGCGACCAGGTCGCCGGGCGCGACTTCGCGCGCGGGCTTGGCTGGCTGGTCGTTCACCAATACCCGGCCTTTGCCGATTTCCTGCACGGCCAGGCTGCGCGTCTTGTAGAAGCGCGCCGCCCAGAGCCATTTGTCGAGCCGTATCTTGTCCATCTGCCTGTCCCTGCCTATGCCTGGTCAGGGATCATGATAGCCGGGCCGGGGGAGGCCCGGCACCAATCAGTCCAGGCTCAGGTCCGCTTCCTTGACCACGCGCTGCCACTTGGCGATTTCCGCGCGGCGGAAGGTGTCCAGTTCGGCGGGCGTCGAGCCGATGGGCTCCGCGCCGATGCCGGCCAACTGCTCGGCGATGGCGGGGTCCTTCAGCACCTTGGCCAGCGCCTGCGACACCTGGTCCACGATCTCGGTCGGCGTGCCCGCCGGGGCGAACACCGCGTTCCATTCGTAGGTTTCATAGCCCGGCACGCCGGACTCGGCGATGGTGGGCAGGTCGGGGGCGGTCTTGGAGCGTTCCAGGCCGCCGACGGCGACGGCGCGCAGTTTGCCGTTCTTCACGTGCTGCCAGGCCGAACCCATGCTGGCGAACATCACCGGCACCTGGCCCGACATCACGTCGATCATGGCCGGGCCGCCGCCTTTGTAGGCCACGTGCTGCAGCTGGGTCTTGGCAAGCAGGTTGAACAGTTCGCCCGCCAGATGCTGCGCAGAGCCCGGGCCCGCCGAGGCGAAGTACACGTGATCCTTGGCGCCGGGCTGCCCCAGCTTGATCAGGTCGGCCACCGTCTTGACCTCGTACGAGGGCGTGACGACGAGCACGTTGGGCACGCGCAGCAGCAGGGAAACCGGCGCAAACGCCGTCAGCGTGTCGAACTGCATCTTCGAATGCAGGGCGGGATTCTGCGCGTGGTTCGACGCGTCCAGCATCAGCGTGTAGCCATCGGGCTTGGCCTTGGCCACGACCGCGCCGCCGATCATGCCGCCGGCGCCGCCCCGGTTCTCGATGACGACGGGCTGGCCCAGCTCCGCGGCCAGCTTGGGGCCGATCAGGCGAGCCACCACGTCCACGGTGCCGCCGGGCGGGTAAGTGACGACCAGGGTGATGGCGCGTTCGGGATAGGCCGCGGAGGCGGCGCCCGCGGCGCCGGCCAGCAGGCCCGCGGCGGCGAACAGGGCGCCGCGGCGCGCCAGGCGTTTGAAAAGATGGGTCATGGTGTGTCTCCTTGGAATTGGAACAGCTGCAGCGGCGTGTCGGCAAGCACGATGCGCCGGTGCTCGGGGTCGTCGATCCAGGCGTCCAGCCATTGCGTTGCCGCCGGATAGGACGCCAGGTGGCGATGCTCGGTATGGGGCCAGTCGCTGCCCCACATGAGCCGTTCGGGCGTGTAGGCCTCCAGCAGCCGCTGCGTCGCCTGGCGGCCCGAGGCCGCGCAAGCGGCGGCTTGCCAGTTGCGGTAGGGGGCGGACAGCTTTACCCATACGCGGCCGCTGTCGCCCTGCCGCAGCAGGTACTGGAAGCCGGGGTCGGACACGCCCCGGGCGGGGTCGGGGCGGCCGAAATGATCCACCACCACGCGGCATTGCGCGGCCAGCAGCCCGGGCAGGATGTCGGGAAGGCGCGAGGCGGGCAGGTGGACTTCGACGTGCCAGCCCAGCGCGTTCACGCGCGCCAGCAGCGTCTGCCAGACAGGCAGGCCCAGTTCGGGAACGGGCAGGCCGATCAGGTTCAGCCGTATGCCCACCACGCCCGAGTCGGCCAGCGCCTGCAATGCCGTCGGGGCGATTCCGGGCTCCACCACGGCCACGCCGCGCAGGCGCGCGGGCGCGGCGCGCAGGGCGTCGAGCATGTGGCTGTTGTCCGTGCCCAGGAAACTGGGCTGCACGAGCACCCCGTGGCTCAGCCCGTGGGCGTCCAGCAGCGCGAGGTACTCGGCCGGCGTGGCGTCATGGTCCGGGGTGTGGCGGCGCACGTCGGCCAGCGCAAGGCCTTGCCGGAATACGTGCGCATGGGTGTCGACGGCGGCGCCAATGGCGGGCGAGGGCAAAACAGTCTCCTTATCGTGCGCCTGGCCAAGGGCCGGCGGCGCTTTTCATAAGGCGGGATTCTAGGAAGCCCACATATAATTTTCTATTCTGGAAAATTGCTTTATATATATTGGATCAATATGGAAACCCGGCATTTGCGTTATTTCCTGGCGGTGGTCGACCACGGCAGCGTCAGCCGGGCCTCGGAATGGCTGGGCATCGCGCAGCCCGCGCTGAGCCAGGGCCTGGCCCGCATGGAAAAAGACCTGGGCGTGCGGCTGTTCGAACGCTCGCGCCGGGGCTCCACGCCCACGCCCGCGGCCCTCGCCATTCTTGAAGACGTGCGCGCCAGCGTGGCGCGGATCGATGCCGCCGCGCACCGCGCGAGAGAGATCGGCCGCGGCAGCGCCGGGCAGTTGACGGTCGGGCTGGTGTCGTCGGCCCTCTTCGACACCTTGCCGCGCGCGCTGCGCGAAATGCGCAGGCAGGCGCCGGGCGTGCGCGTGATCCTGCGTGAAATGAGCAACGCCGAGCAGGCCGAGGCCCTGCAGACCGGCGAAATCGATATCGGCCTGATGCATACGCCCGTTGCGGTCGGCGGCCGCATGCGCGAACGCCAGCTGTTGCGGGACCGGCTGGTGGCCGCCGTGCCGGATGAGCTCGACGTGCCCGCCGACGGCCAGGTAAGCATGGCCCAGATCGCGCAGGCCGGCCTGGTGATGTATCCGCAGTCGCAGCTGCCGGCGTTCTATGCCGGCATCCTGGACGCCATGCGCAAGGCGGGGCACGACGCGCACGTGGCGCAGGAGGCGAACCGCACGCTCACGGTGCTGTCCTGCGTGGCGGGCGGTTGCGGCGTGGCGCTGCTGCCCAGCTGGATCCGCTCGATGGATTTCAGGGGCGTGCGCTTCTGCGAAGTGCGCGACGGCCACGCGCTGCCCAGTTTCGATCTGAGCGCTATCTGGCCCGCCCGGTCCGTGCCGACGCTGGCGGACGTGTTCGCCAACCTGGACCTGGGAGCCCGTTGAATGCCTGCGCTTTCAATGCGCCTTCGCTTGCCCGGCCGGAACGCTTAAGCGAGGCTTAAAACGGGCCTTTCGCCGGAACTCGGCGTACGCGTGTCGTCTAACAGGAAACGCGTATTTGGAGGGCGATCGGCTCATGGACCTGAATTGGCACCAGCAACTCGCGGAAAGCGCGCTGTGGCTTGCGCGCGCGTTCGGCATTACCGCCGTGGGCCTGGCGCTGGCCGCGGCGGTGCTCGCGCGCACCACGGATTGGGGGCGCAAGTTCTGGCGGCTGGCATGGCCGTATCTCACCCCGCGCCGCAGCTGGCGGCCCTTGCTGACCCTGGCGCTGCTGTTGTTCCTGGCGATGTTCGCCGTGCGCATGACGGTGCTGTTTTCGTTCTGGTACAACGGCTTCTACAGCGCGCTGCAGGCGCTGGACCAATCCGCGTTCTGGCGCTTCCTGGGCATCTTCTCGGTGCTTGCCTGCGTGCACGTCGCGCGAACCCTGGCCGACAGCTATGCCGGCCAGGCTTTCGACATCCGCTGGCGCGTCTGGCTCAACGAACGCCTGACGCGCGACTGGCTGGGCGCGGGCGCCTACTACCGCGGGCATTTCCTGCAAGCCCCCGTCGACAACCCCGATCAGCGTATCGAGCAGGACATCGCCATGTTCGTCACCGGTTCGCGCACGCTGGCGATCGGCGCGTTGAGCGCCATCGTGTCGCTGGTTGCGTTCACGTCGATCCTGTGGGGGCTGTCGGGCGCGCTGACGGTGGGAGGCGTGGAGATCCCCCGGGCCATGGTGTTCGTGGTGTACCTGTACGTGATCGTGGCCACGCTTTTCGCATTCAAGATCGGGCGGCCGCTGATCAGGCTGAACTTCCTGTCCGAACGGTTGACGGCGAACTTCCGCTATGCGCTGGTGCGCCTGCGCGAAAACGCGGAGAACGTTGCGTTCTATCAGGGCGAGGACGTGGAGCGCGCCACCTTATGGACGCGCTTCACCGCTTACATCGCCAATCTGTGGGCGCGGGTGTACCGGGGCCTGAAATTCGATGGCTTCAACCTGTCGGTCAGCCAGGTGGCCGTGGTGTTTCCCTTCATCCTGCAGGCGCCGCGCTTCTTCAGCGGCGCGATCAAGCTGGGCGACGTCATCCAGACCTCGCAGGCCTTCGGGCAGGTGCAGGATTCGCTGTCGTTCTTCCGCACGTCGTACGACACCTTCGCGCAATACCGCGCCACGCTGGACCGGCTCAATGGGTTCCTGGACGCCAACGAGGCCGCGCGTGCCCTGCCTGCCGTGCGGACGGAAACGCTGCCCGACGGGCTGGACATCGAAGGCGTGCAATTGCGCCGCCCCGACGGCGCGGTCCTGTTGCGGGACCTGGACCTGCGGCTGCGCCCGGGGCAGGCCCTGCTGATAAAGGGGCCGTCGGGCAGCGGCAAGACCACGCTGCTGCGCGCGCTGGCGGGCCTGTGGCCCTATGCCGAGGGGCGGGTGCGGCGGCCGCAGGGCGCGTCCGCGCTGTTCCTGTCGCAGCGGCCGTACCTGCCGCTGGGCGATCTGCGGGGCGCGGTCGCCTACCCGGGCCTGGCTCAGCCCGAGGACGATGCCCGGCTGGCCGAGGCGCTCAGGCAGGTCAACCTGGGGCACCTGGCGGGGCGGCTCGACGAGGTGGCGGACTGGGCCCGTATTCTGTCCATTGGCGAGCAGCAGCGCGTGGCGTTCGCGCGCGCCCTGTTCAACCGGCCCGCGATCGTATTCCTGGACGAAGCGACCTCCGCCACCGACGAAGGCCTGGAGCATGCCTTGTACAGCCTGCTGCGCGGCGCGCTGCCCGCCTGCATGCTGGTCAGCGTCGGCCATCGCAGCACGCTGGATGCGTTCCATACCCACAGGCTGGACCTGGACGGCGCGGGCAACTGGGAACTGGGGCGCATGGCGGCGCGGCAGGAGCCCGCGGCATTGCGCCGAGCCGCGGCCTGACGCGCTCCGTATCGCCCTGTCAGGTGCCCACGCGCAAGGGGCCGGTCAGCTTGCGCAGCGCGGCGATCACGCTTTGCGCGGTGATGCGGCCGGTCTTGGGGTTGGCCGAGGGGATGTTCTGGATCTCCATCGAGAACGAGGCGGAATCGGACGCGACCTCGACGCGATGGACATTGCGTTCCAGCGAGGGATCGGCCCAGATTTCCAGAGTGGTACGGTCGGGGCCGATGCCCGCGAGAGAGACGCTGACCGCGACGTTCAGGTTGGCGGGGAACCCCACCGCGGCATCGCGCGGCGAGCCTCGGAAAATCAGGCGGGGCTCGGTGATGGCCGAGATGTCGATGTTGTTCTCGGCCAGGTAGGGCGCGCCGAGCAGGCCGCGCACGGGCTTGCGCGTGATCATCGTGACGGAGTGGATGACGCCTTCCGCGGCGGCGGTAATGGCGTCGAGGCCGAGGATGGCGCCGGACGGCACCACGATCTGGCCGTGATGGGCGCGGGCGAGTTCGATCAGGTCGTCGTGGCGCAGCAGGGCGCCCGAACTCAGCACGACCAGTTTCTTGCCGGCGCGCAGCACGGGTTCGGCGATGTCTCGGAACACCGCGGCCGGGGCGCATTCGACGACCACGTCGCAATGCGCGTGCAGGGCGTCGATGCGGGTGTACACCGGGGCGCCGCTGGCCCAGGAGAACGCGGGCGGGGCGTTCGGGTCGCGCACCGCGACGGCGGCCAGCGCAAGGCCGGGCAGCCCGGCATCCAGGGATTGCGCCACGGCCTGGCCGATGGCGCCGAAGCCGGCGATGCCGACACGATAGCGAGTCATGGGAATCCGTAAGGTCGTTGGTGGGACCACTGTATTCAGCGCGCGCGCCTGCGTCAATGCGCAAGGGCCCGGGGCGCTACACTCGTGCGCAATGCCGGCAGGAGCAGAACCATGCAGATTCTTCCAGAAACGCCCCGCGACCGCGAGGCCATTTTCGCGTTGACGCAGGACGCGTTCAAAGACCATCCCCACAGCCAGGGAACCGAGGGCCGCATCATCGATTCGCTGCGCGAGGCGGGCGCGCTGACGCTGTCGCTGGTGGCCTGGGAGGACGGCCGCATGGCGGGCCACATCGCGTTTTCGCCGGTGACGGTAAGCGACGGTTCAAGCGATTGGTACGGGCTGGGGCCGGTGGCAGTGCGGCCGGACCGGCAGGGCAGGGGCATTGGCGCGGCCCTGCTGCGCGAGGGCCTGGCGCGGCTTCGGGCGCTGGGCGCGGCGGGCTGCGTGGTGCTGGGCGACCCGGGCTATTACGGCCGCTTCGGATTCGCCCGGGCGGCGCTGACCTACCCGGGCGTGCCGCCCGAGTACTTCATGGCGCTGAGCTTCACGCGTCCCGCGCAAGGCGAGGTCGCCTACCACGCCGCGTTTTCGGCCTAGCTGCCTTTCTGTGCGCCGGCCATGTAGTCGACGGCCAGGTTGGACAGCGCGCGCACGCCGTTGAGCAGGCCCGGCTCGTCCACGTAGAAGCGCGGCGAATGGTTGGGCGCCGCCTTGTCCACGTCCGTGCCCTTGGGGGTCACGCCCAGATAGAAGAACATGCCCGGCACTTTTTCCTGATAGAAGGAAAAGTCCTCGGATGCCGTCGATTTGGGTTGCAGCCCATAGTTGCCGTCGCCCGCCACGCGACGCAGGGTGGCGCCCATCTTTTCCGTCAGTTCCGGGTTGTTGACGGTGGCGTTGTAGAGCTCCACCACCCGCACGTCCGCCTTGGCGCCCGCGCTCTGCGCGATCATGTCGGCGGTGCGCGCGATGCGCTGGTGGATGTCCTTCTTCATGCCTTCGTCGTAGGTGCGGATGGTGCCCGTCATGGCGACGCTGTCCGGCACGATGTTCATGCGGTTGCCGCCGTGGATCGCGCCCACGGTGATGACCGCCGGCTCCAGCATACTGTTGATCTGGCGGCTGGGTATGGTCTGCAGGCCCAGGATGATCTGCGAGCCGACCACGATGGGATCGATGCCCGACCAGGGCCGCGCGCCGTGCGTCTGCTTGCCGGTGACGTCGATCCAGAACTGGTCGGCCGCGGCCATGGCGGGCCCGCTGCGCCACGAGAGCTTGCCGGAGGGGTAGGCGCTGGATACGTGCAGGCCGAAGATGGCGTCGACCTTCGGGTTGTCCAGCACGCCTTCCTGCACCATCATCTTGGCGCCCCAGATCTTCTTGCCGTCGGGCTCGAAGTCGGCGGGGCTTTCCTCGGCGGGCTGGAAGATGAACTTCACGCTGCCGGGCAGCTCGTCCTTCATGCCGGCAAGCACTTCCGCGGTGGCCATCAGGATGGCGGTGTGGGCGTCATGGCCGCAGGCGTGCATCACGTCCACTTCCTTGCCCAGGTAGGTGCCTTTCGCCTTGGACGCGAAGGGCACGTCCACCTGCTCCTTGACCGGCAGCGCGTCCATGTCGGCGCGCAGCGCCACCACCGGCCCGGGCTTGCCGCCCTTGAGCACGGCGACGACGCCGGTGCCGGCCACGCCGGTCTTCACGTCCATGCCCAATGCGCGCAGGTGATCGGCCACCAGCTTGGCCGTGCGCGTTTCCTGGTTGCCCAGTTCCGGATGTTGGTGGATGTCGCGGCGCCACGCGATGAGCTTGTCTTCGATGGCGCGGGCGCGTTCGTCGATCTGCGCGGCCAGCGCGGGATTCGGCGCGGGGACCAGCGGCCCTTGCGTGCCCGGCGCGCTTTGCGCGGCTGCCGGGCCGGCCATCAGCAGGTGGGCGGCCAGCGCCAGAGGCGCCAGGCGGAACAGGGCATTGGATTGCGGCATGTCTCGTTCTCCTCTTGGTTGTTAACCTGTTATTGAGCGAGGATCTTACCTGAGCGTTTTGGCGCCGGCGCGTTTGTTACCGACGCTTAAGAACAGGCGGTTTTGATTCCGGCCGGTGGAATTCCGCGCCTCGGAAATCGGTGCTCATGCCGGGCGAAGAACGCGCTTGGAACCGCGCGCGGCGGCCAGCAGCAATAGCGCCGCCACCAGAGACGCGACGCCTGCCGCGAGCATCGCCGCGTGGAAGCCGCCGGCCAGCGCATCGGCGTAAAGCGCGGCCGCGTTGACGGGTTGTCCGGGCATGGCATGCTGGGTGATCGCGGCACGCGCGAGCGCGCGCGCATCGGGCATGCCCAGGCGCGACAACGACGCCGTCAGCGCTTCGATCGCGCGTCCGCTCATCAGCGCGCCGAGCAGCGCGATGCCGATCGTCATGCCGGTCTGGCGCAGCGCGTTCATCGTGGCGGACGCCATGCCGGAACGCTCGCGCGGCACGGTGGCCATGACCGCCATGCTGGTCGACGGCACGGCCAGACCCGTGCCCAGGCCCAGCAGCACCAGCAAGGATCCCGACACGGCGTAGGGCGTATCCGCCTCGAAGCCGGTCATGCCCAGCATGGCGGCGCCGATCAGTGTGTAGCCGGCGATCATCAGCCGCGGCAGGCCGAAGCGCAGATTGAGCCGGCCGAACACGACGGAAACCAGCCCCGCCGCGGCAAACTGCGGCGCCAGCTGCCAGCCGGCCGCCAGCGGCGACAGCCCCCGCACGTGCTGCAGATAGAGCGAAAAAAAGAACAGGCTGCTGTAGGCGGAGAAACCCAGCACGAAGGACGCGACATTCGTGATGGCGAAGCCGGTGTCGCGGAACAGGCCCAGCGGCAGGATGGGCCGCGCCACGCGGTGCTCGACCCACAGGAAGGCGATCAGTCCGCAGGCGGCGAGGGCCAGCGCGCCCGCCGCCTGCGGAGCGGCCCAGCCGTGTTCGCCCGCGGCGATCAGCCCGAAGGTCAGGGCGCCCAGCCACAGCACGCTCAACGCCTGGCCCGCCGGGTCGAAGGCGGCATGGTCGGGATGGGCGCTTTCCGTGATGCTCCAGGCCCCGAGCGCCACGGCCAGCGCGCCCACCGGCAGGTTGATCAGGAAGATGCTCTGCCAGTCGAAGTGCGCGACCAGCACGCCGCCCAGCATCGGCCCGACGATGAGCGACACGGCATTGCACGAGGCCCAGATCCCGATGGCCTGGGCGCGCTCCTTCGGGTCGGGAAACGCCTGCGTCAGCAGCGATAGCGCCCCGGGAACCAGCAGAGCGCCTGCCACGCCCTGCACGGCGCGGCCGATCAGCAAGGCGGTCAGGCTGTCCGCCAGCCCGCACAGGGCCGAGCCCGCCGTGAACAGCAGCACGCCCGCCAGCCATGAGCGCTTGCGGCCGTAGCGGTCGCCCAGCGGGCCCGCGGACAGCATGAAGGCCGAGAGGAAGAGGGCATAGGCGTCAACCACCCATTGCAGCCCGGCCATGTCGATGCGCAGCGCGGCCTGCATCGTGGGCAGCGCCACGTTGACGATGCTGATGTCCAGGATGGTGATGAAGCTGCCCAGGTTGACGGCCAGGACCAGGGCGCGGCGGCGTGCGGGATGCATAGCGGCGGATGAGGGGGGAGGAAGGGGTATTCTATTAATCGACCGACCGTCGGTCAATTGAAAAAAGAATCGTTCTCAAATTTTGATTGCCGGCGGGCGCGTCCTCTACACTGGCGCCTTGCCGTTGAATGGATGCCCTAGCCGATATGTCCGCCGCTCCAGACCCGCTTTCCCCGCCCGCAGGCCCGGCGGCCGCCCGCAAGCCGCGCACCAAGCCCGCCGCGGTGCGGTTGGACGAGCTGATGGCCGCGGCGCAAGCGCTGTTCGTCGAGAAGGGCGTCGAGGCCACCACCATCAACGACATCGTCGAACGCGCCGGCGTGGCCAAGGGCACGTTCTATCACTACTTCACTTCGAAGAACGACATGCTGGCGGCCCTGCGCGCCAAATTCTCGCAAGGGTTCCTGGACCACATTGCGCAGGCCGTCGACGCCTGTGCGCCCGACGACGGCGTGGCCCGCCTGCGCGCCTGGACGCGCGCCGGGGTGGAGGCCTATTTCGGCGGCTACGCCCTGCATGACGTCGTGTTTCACGACACGCACCATCCCGACCGTGGCGTGGCCGAGAAAAGCGCGGTGCTGGAGCAGCTCGAAGGCATCCTGGATGCCGGCGCGCGCGCCGGCTGCTGGCCCATGGACGACGCGGCGCTCGCCGCCATCGTGCTGTATCACGGCATGCATGGCGCCGTGGACGCCCGCATCGCGCAGGGCCGGCTGGACGCGCGGGAACTGTCCGGACCCTTGTCGGAAACGTTCCTGCGCGCGCTGGGCGCGCGCGGACTGACGGACTGAATCCGCGCGCGGGGGCGGCTATTGCAGTTTGATGCCCAGTTCCCTGATCAGCGGCCCCATGTCCGCCCGGTCCGATTCGATCGTCGCCGCCAGCTCCTGCGGCGAGCTGCCGATCGGGATCATGCCCAGCGTTTCCATCTGCGCCTTCATCGCGGGGTCCTTCAGGATGTCGGAGACGGACTGCTGGATCAGCGCCACGCGCTCCTTGGGCGTGCCGGCGGGGGCCATCAATCCGATCCACGGCTGCGGCGCATAGCCCTTCAGGCCGGATTCCTCCAGCGTCGGCGTGTCGGGCAGCCCGCCGAAGCGTTCGGGGCTGGTGATGGCCAGGGCGCGCAGGCGGCCGCTGTCGATCAGGCCCTTCGAGCTTGAAGGCGCGTCCAGGCCCACGTCGAGCTGGCCGCCGATCAGGTCGTTCTGCGTCTTGCCTGACGAGGACGAGGGCACGTACAGGGCCTTGATGCCGGCGCGGCGGGCCGTCTGCTCCCACACCAGGTGGAAGGCCGTGCCGATGGAGAAAGAGCCCACGCTGAGGTTGCGCGCCTTGCTCTCGCGCACGAAGTCCTCCCAGGTTTTGAGCGGGCTTTCCTTGGGCACGATGAAGATGAAGGGCGTGCGCGCCACCAGCGAAATGGGCTGCAGGTCTTTCTGCGGGTCGAATGGCAGGCTGTCCACGGCGAACGGCACGATGGTGACGGACGAGGCCACCACCATGCCCAGCGTGTAGCCGTCGGGCGCGGACTTCACCAGCGCGCCCGTGCTGATGATGCCGGATGCGCCCGGCTTGTTCTCGACCACGACGGGCTGCCCCCAGGCGGCGCCCAGTTTGCTGGCCAGCACGCGCAGCATGACGTCCACGGGGCCGCCGGGCGGGTTGGAGACGATGATCTTCACCGGTTTGTCCGGATAGGCTGCGGTGGCTGCCAATGGCATCAGCAGCGCAAGCGCGAGCGCGGTTTGCTTGAACATGGAATTTCCCCTTGAATCGTTGATATGGGATACCTGCCGGGCGGCGGGCCCGGGTGGAGTCAGGCCAGGATCTGCATGTGCGGGGCCGCCGGCCAGCCGGGAGCGTCTCCGCGGATGAACGCGATCCATGCCGCCTGCGTGCGGCGCGCCAGTTGCCCGGCCTGGTCGGGCGGCAGGCCGGCCAGCATGGGCGCGGCGGAGAACGCCCGCAAGGTATCGAACACGAAAGGCAGTTCGATGCAGTGGCATGCGCCGAAACGCGACGTGGGCGCCACGTCGAAACGCGCGAGCCAGGCCTCGCGGCCCTGGGCGATGGCTTCCTGGGCCCATTGCCGCGAGGGCGCGCCGAAAACGTCCTCGCCCAGTTGTTGGCCGGCGGCGTCCGCCGCGTTGCCGGGGAAGGCGGCCATCTCGTCCCGCGTGTAGCACACCAGCACGTCGGCGCGCGACGCGGCCCGCTTCAGCGCGGGCGCGATGTCCAGCGGCAGTATCTCGCCGTCCAGCACGGGGCCGAACAGGCTGCGGCTGCTGCCTTCCGCGCGCAGGGCTTCGGCCACTTCGGGGGCCTGTTGCGCGGCCAGCAGCGCGGCGACCGGCAACGCGCGCGCGGCATCCAGGGTCTCGGCGCCGGCGGCGCGCAGAAAGGCCCGGCCCAGCGCATCGGCTTGCCGCGCGCTGCGGAATCCACGGCCCAGCGCGGCGCTTTGCAGGATGGCGCGCGAAAACCGCGGCTTGCGGGCCAGCATGGCGCAGATCGAAGAGGCGCCGGCGGACTGCCCCATGACCGTGACCCGCTCCGGATCGCCGCCCAGGTCCTGGATATTGTCCAGCACCCAGTCGATCGCGGCTTCCTGGTCCAGCAGGCCCACGTTGGCGGTCTGCCCGGGCACGTGCAGCCAGCCCAGCGCGGCCAGCCGGTAGTTCACGGCCACCACCACCACGTCGCCGCGCTGCGCCAGGCGCGAGCCGTCGTACCAGTCCAGCGCGCCTGCGCCGCTTTGCCAGGCGCCGCCGTGCAGCCACACCACGACGGGGCGTCGCCGCTTGTCGGCGCCGGGCGTCCAGACGGTCAGATGCAGACAGTCTTCGGACTGCGCGGCCTCGAAATCGCCCATCGCGCCGCGCAGCCGCGACGGCAGCTGGGGCGCGATGGCGCCGGGCCGGGTGGCGTCGAGGTTGCCGCGCCACGACGCGGGCCGGGGTGGCGCGAACCGCAGGCGGCCCACCGGCGCCTGCGCATAGGGAATGGCGCCATAGCGGCAAACGCCGCCTTCGCGCACGCCGGTCAGCGTGCCCGTCCGCAGCGCCGCCTGAACCGTTTGACTCATATCCTGCCCCCTTGTGTGCTCATTGTTTGAACGGCCGCGGCGGATGCCGCGGACGCCGCACTATGGTAGGGAGGAAAAAGCCCTGCGGGCCATGCCGGTTTTGAACGAGGCCATGCGAAACCCGCATGGCCCGGTAGGCGGCCGCCGCCGGCCTACTTCACGATGCGCGCGTCGAGGCTGTTGTCCGCCAGCGCCTGGGCCTGCTCGCGGGTCATGCCCAGGTGCTCGTAGAGCGCGTGGAAGTTCTCGTTCACGTAGCCGCCGAAATAGGCGGGATCGTCGGAATTGACGGTCACTTTCACGCCCGCGTCCAGCAGCGATAGAATGTTGTGATGACGCATGTGTTCGAACACGCGCAGGCGTATGTTGGACAGCGGGCACACCGTCAGGGGGATCTGCTCGTCGATCAGGCGGGCCATCAGCCGGGGGTCTTCGGCGGCGCGCACGCCATGGTCGATGCGCAGCACCTTCAGCAGGTCCAGCGCTTCCCAGATGTATTCCGGCGGCCCTTCCTCGCCCGCATGGGCCACGGCGGGCAGGCCTTCCGCGCGCGCGCGGTCGAACACGCGCTGGAACAGGCGCGGCGGGAAGCCCTTTTCGCTGCTGTCCAGGCCGACGGCGATGAAGGCGTCGCGGTAGGGCAGCGCCGCTTCCAGCGTGCGCATGGCCTGTTCTTCGGGCAGGTGGCGCAGGAAGCTCAGGATCAGCCCGCTTCCCACGCCCAGCTTCTTGCGGCCGTCCTCCAGCGCCTGGCCGATGCCGTCCAGCACCGCCTCCAGCGGCACGCCGCGGTCGGTATGGGTCTGGGGATCGAAGAAGGGCTCGGTATGGACGACGTTCTGCTCGCGGCATTTCAGCAGATAGGCCCAGGTCAGGTCGTAGAAGTCCTGCCCGGTGCGCAGCACGTCGGCGCCCAAATAATAGAGATCCAGGAATTCCTGGAGATTGCCGTAGTCGTACGCGCCGCGCAGGGCGTCGATATCGGGCCAGGGCAGGGCCACGCCGTTGCGCCGCGCCAGCTGGAACAGCAGCTCGGGTTCCAGCGAGCCTTCCAGGTGCAGGTGCAATTCCGCCTTGGGCAATGCGTTGAGCCAGTCGTGCATGGTGTCGGGATCCTGAAGGTGATGCGTGTTCACGCCGCCAGCGCGATGCTGTCGGCCTGGATGGCCAGTTCGAGCTGCGCCGCGAAGGCGCGCGCCTGGCGCGTGCTGGGGCGGTCGCGGCGCCAGATGGCGGCCAGGGGCGATTTGCGCAGCGCGGGCCGGGCCGGCAGCACCGCCAGCTCGCCGCGCGCCTGCTGGACGGCCGCCACGCTGCCTGGCAGCATCCACAGATACTGGCCGTCCAGCAGCATCTCGCGGCCGAACTCCAGCGACAGGACGCCGATCATGTCGGGAATGGGCAGGCCGGCCTGGCGCAGGGACATTTCCAGTTCGCCGCGTATGCGGCTGCCCGGCAGGGCGGTGATCCAGGGGTAGGCCACGTAATCGGCCAGGGTGGTGCCGGGCAGCCCGGCCAGCGGATGGCGGGGGGAGCAGGCCAGCACCACCGGGTCGTCCAGCAGGGCGGTCGACCGGTAGATCTGCGGGTTGACGGTAGAGGAGAAGCGGCTGATCAGCACGTCGATCGCGCCGGCGTCCAGGTCCTCGATGAGCCGCTCGTGCGTGCCGATCTCGATGGTGAGCGTGATGCGCGGACAGGCCTGCCTGAAAGCGCGCGCGGCTTCTGCCACGGGCCAGCCCGCGAACATCGAAAAGCAGCCCACCGTCAGGCTGCCTTCGTCGCCGCGCGACACGGCCGCGAGATCGGTTTCGGCCTTGCGGAAACCGGTGAGCAATTGGCGCGCGTGGCGGCACATCGCAACGCCCAGGGGCGTGCAGGTGGTGCCCTTCGCGGTGCGCTCGAACAGCCGCGCGCCGACCAGCTCCTCGATTTCGGCGATGGCGCGCGAGAGGCCCGATTGCGTGCTGTGCAGTTGCGCCGCCGCTTTGGACAGATTGCCCAGCTCGGCGACGGTCAGCACGATTTCCAGGTGCCGGATGCGAAGCTTTCCTCGGAACGGTGTCATGGCGCAGCTTGGTCGATGTGCCGATTATTCTCTGTCGCGGCACGCTTGGCAACGCGCTCGCCGGATTCGGACGGGGTTCCTGCGCGCGCTGGCGCCGGACGCCCGTTTCGTGGCGGGCGCGGCCGTTCGATGCCGTTGGCCGGATCGCGGTACGATCCCGGCTGACTTCGATTTTTCAGGATTGCCATGCGCCAGCGTTCCATTCGCTTTCGAATCGATACTTTTTCCCGCGTGCTGACGGCCGCGGTGTTCGCGGCCGCCGCCGCGGGCGCCGCGCATGCGCAGTCGCCGGCCTCCGCCACCGGATCGCGCGCCCAGCCGGCCGCCCCGGCCCAGCCACTGCCCACCTTGACGCCCAAGCGCAGTTTTGACGACGCGCCCGCCGCGGCCCCGGCCGCGCCTGCGCCCGCGTCAGCCCCTGCCGCCACCGCCGCGCCCGCCGCTGCGGCGCCCGCCACCGTTTCCGCGCCGGCCGCCACGCCCGCGCCCGCGGCTCCCGCTGCCGCGCCCCAGGTCATCATTCCGACCGAACTCGATACCAAGGCCTGCATCGCCAAGCTGCGCAAGGGAGCGGCCGCCAACGGACTGACCGTGGCCGATTGGGACAAATACACGGCCAACGCCAAGCTGCTGCCCACGACGGTAGCGTCGGCCAAGGGCCAGCCCGAGGGGCGCGAAGCGTGGTGGGACTACATCGCCAAGACGGTGGACGATGAGCGCGTGAAAGACGGCAGCGCCGTGCTGGCCAAGTACGGCCCGCAGCTCGCCGCCATCAGCCAGCAGTATCAGGTGGACCCGGCCACGCTGGTCGCCATTTTCGGCATCGAGACCAACTACGGCCGCCAGGTCGGCAAGACCAACGTGCTGGACGCCTGGCTGACGCGCGCCTGCACCGAGAACAAGTCGCTGTGGGAGAAGAACGCCTACGCATCGGTGCGGCTGCTGCGCGACGGCACCGTGCCGGCCGACAAGTTCATCGGCTCCTGGAGCGGCGCCTTCGGCATGACGCAGTTCATTCCGACCTCGTTCTATGAACTGGCCGCCGACGGCGATGGCGACGGCAAGATCGATCTCTACAACTCGCTGCCCGACGCGCTGGCCTCCACGGCCAACCATCTGCGCAAGCGCCGCGCGAAGTGGACGCACGGCCTGCCGGCGGTGGTGGAAGTGCGCGTGCCCGCCGAGCTGGCGGCCGCCATTCCTCCCGAGCCCGATGCCGAGTACGTCGGCTCGCAGGACCGCCGCACGATCGCCCAATGGGCGCAGGCCGGCCTGAAGCAAGGCGACGGATCCGCGCTGAAGCTGCCCTCGGGCAATGACGAGCAGGCCTATCTGTTCGCGCCCACCGGCGCCAAGGGCCCCGTCTTCCTGGCCACGGTGAACTTCGACGCCATCCTGCATTACAACCAATCGCGCCGGTACGGCCTGGCGGTGTCGCTTTTGCTGAACCGCCTGCAAGGCGGCCCCGCGCTCGTCGCGGCCTGGCCCACCGACGATCCCGGCCTGTCGCGCGCGCAGATCAAGGAGCTGCAGGACATGCTCTACGGCCTGGGTTACGACGTCGGCGTGGCGGACGGCATTCCGGGCGCCAAGACCCGCGACGCCGTGCGCGAGGAACAGGCCAAGCGCAACCTGCCGCAGGACGGGCGGGTCGGCAAGCGCATCTACGACGCGATCAAGGCCACCTGGCCGCCCGAGGCGTTTCGCGCCCGCCCGGACGGCCAATCGTGACGGCCGCGCCGGGCACGCAGGGCTACGGCGAAAACGCCGCCGCCCTTGCGGATCAGTACGAGAGCATCGCGTTCGCCGACGTGCACCGCGATGTGGCGCACCTGATTCCCGCGGCGCCGTCGCGCATCGCGGACATCGGCGCGGGATCCGGCCGCGACGCCGCCGCGCTGGCGCGGATGGGCCATGCGGTGGTCGCGGCCGAGCCCACGCGGGCGCTGCGCCTGGAAGGACAGCGCCGTCACGCGCTGCCCACCCTTGAGTGGGTGGACGACGCCTTGCCCGGCCTGGACGGCCTGCGCGGGCAGGGCCGCGCATTCGACGTGATCATGCTCACGGCCGTGTGGATGCACCTGGACGCCGACGAACGCCGCCACGGCATGGAGGCCTTGGCGGCGCTGCTGGCGCCGCGGGGCCAGATTCTCATGTCGTTGCGGCATGGGCCCGTGCCTGCGGGGCGCCGCATGTTCGATGTGTCGGCGCAGGAAACCATCGAACTGGCCGCCGCGCACGGCCTGTCCTCCCACCATCTCAGCGAACGCGAAGACATGCTGGACCGCGCCGACGTGCGCTGGAGTTTCCTGGGCCTGCGCCTCGATTGAACCGCCGCGCCGGCTCATCCTTTCGGATCTGGGCCGGCCCGGGGGCGGCCGTTATGATGGAAGGCACCGCGACTGTTTCCGCCATGTCCCTAGCGCTGTTTCCTTCTGTGTTCGACACTGCCCGCCTGCATGCGCGGCGCATGGACGAAATCCACCTTCCGCTCATTGCCGCCATGCATGCGGACGGCCGTCTCATGGCGACGATGGGCGGCACGCGCGGCTTCACCGCCAGCCAGCTCTATCTGCAGCGCAACGTAGCGCACTGGCGCGAGCACGGCTTCGGCATGTATGTGCTGAGCGAAAGGGATGGCGGCGCGCTGGTGGGGCGCGCCGGCCTGAAGCGCGCCATCGCGCGCGACGGGATAGAGCTGGCCTACGCCTTCCTGCCCGATAGCTGGGGCAGAGGGTACGCCACCGAAATCGCCCAGGCGCTGCTGGCCCTGGGCTTCGGGCGTCTGCCCGTGGACGCGCTGGCGGCGGTGGCGCTGGACGACAATGCCGCTTCCTGCCGGGTGCTGGAAAAATGCGGCATGCGCCATGTCGCCATGCCGGACGCGGCCGGCGCCGGGAAGCGGCGCTACGAGATCCGCCGCGCCGAGTGGCGAGCCATGGTCTCGGCGTGATCGATCGCGCTCCGCCGGATCGGCGCTAACATTTCCCCATGAGCACCGATAAAGCAATTCCCGACGACGATCCGCCGCCCATTCCTCCCGAGCCGCCCGCGCCCGAGGAGTGCTGCAACAGCGGCTGCATTCCCTGTGTGTATGACGTCTACAACGAAGCCTTGGACGCCTACCGTGAAGCGTTGAAGGCCTGGAAGGCCAGGCATGAGGAAAAATCGGGCGCCTAGGGCCCGCGCCAAGCTCTAATTGGCGTAAACAGGCCCGGCCTCAGCCGGCGAGCTTCATGTGGATGATGGGAAAGGGCCGGCCCGAATCGTCATGCGCCGAACGGCCGACGTCCTCGAAGCCGTAGTGCTTGTAGAAGCCGTGGGCCTGGGGGTTCTGTTCGTTCACGTCCACCAGCAGCGTGCCGTGCAACGACCGCGCGAAATTCAGGAGGCGGCGTCCGGCCCCCTTGCCGCGCTTGTTGGCGTCCACGAACAGCATTTCGACTTTGTTGCCGTTCAGGCCCATGAAGCCGGCGACTTCGCCGGCGTCGTCCTCGCATACCCATACCCGCACCGAGGGCAGGTAGGTATTGAGCACCTGCGGGTACATGGCCTGGATCTCTTTTTCCGTCAGGAACGTATGCGTGGCGCGCACCGAACGGAGCCAGATGTCCACCAGTGCCAGGTCGTCGCCGTGATTGCGTTCTCGGATGTTCATTTTCTTATTGGTTCTAAGGGTCGGTTGCCGTCGCGGTCCTTGGCCGTGGGCGGCATGTAGCCGTTAAAGTCCCGAGCGGTAGAGCTCAGTCGCCGCCAGGACGGTTTCCATCTGCACAGTATGCGCGAAAACAAAACGGTCGCCGTACACGGTTTCATCCGGAAACTCCGAAATCAGCGCCAGCGGCAGGTCTTCGCGGTCGCTTTCCGTTATCTGCACCGGGATGCCGTTGAGCACGTCGAATCCCGTTTCGAGCGCGTGCGCATGAAATAGTTCAAGCTGCCGGGCATTGAACTCGACCAGGCCGGGCACGTTGTGCGCGAGCCTTGCGGTGACGCCTTCGATCAGGCGGCGGGCGCGTTCGCTCCAGCCAGGATGATGGCGCAGCACCAGGAAAAAGCCCTTGGGAATCGTCCACTGTTCGAAATGGCGCGGCAGATAGCCGGACAGAGGCCGTGTCCATTCGTGGCCGGGATAGCCGTGCAGATTGATGTGCAGTTGCGCCCCGCTGATGGCCAGCGCCTGATGCCGGCCGTCGCGCTCGAAGAACGGGGCGCGTTCGCGGTAGGCGATGTCGTCGCCCAGCGCGCTGTAGCGCGAAGCGTGCAGCATGTGGCGCGGATGATGTTCGCGCAGCCGGTTGAAGAGCGCGTAGCCGTCCGGGTTCTCGGCGGCGATGAGCGCGAAGTGCGCATTGCCGCGCGCGGCCAGCGTCTGCGCGGCGCGCAGCGCGCCCACGACGCCGGAGGTTTCGTTGGCGTGCTGCGCGCCCGAAATGAAGACGGCGGGGCCGGGGCCGCGCAGGTAGGTTCCAAGCACCGGCCGGCCCTGGCGCGAAACGGCCTGGAACGTGTCGCCGCCCAGCGCGGCCATGCAGCCCGCGATGTGAGCGGCCGAAAGCGGCTCGCGGGTTTGCGCCAGCGGCGCTTGCGGCGCGGCGGGGACGACGGGGGCGAGCGCGGCGAACGGTTCCAGCGATATCCGCACGCGCGCCGCGCCGTCATGGCGGCGGATGTCCGGAATGATCTGGCCGGGCTGCAGGCCGCGGTCGCCCGAGGGCCGGCCCGAATGCTGCTGGAAGTGTTCCAGCAGCGAGAAATACACATCTTCGTGCAGCGCTTCGAAGGTGCTGACGATTTCCTCGTCCACCGGCAGCGCGAAATCGATGCCCGGCAGGTCCACGCGGATCTCCAGGCGCTCGAAATACGGCTCATGGGCGCCCCATGCATGGGTGCGCACCGTGTCCACGATGCTGCGGAAGACTTGCTGGTATTCGGTGGCTTGCGCGGAATCGGTCTGCAGCGCGCCGCTGGCGTCGCGCACGCGCAGCCAGCCGGTGGGCGAGAGTTCGGGCGTGCCGTCGTGCGCATGGTTCAGCTGGTTCGGCGCGTAGACGCGTTCTTCGATCCTGCGGCCGTCGGCGTAGCTCAGGCTGACGTCGTAGTGCAGGTCGCCGGCGCCGGCCTGCATCGTGACCCGCACGCCTTCGAGCAGGGCGGCCAGCGGATACGCTTCCAGCGTGAAACGGTTGGCCTGCGCGTGTTCGTGCAGGGGATAGCGGACGACGACGGATTCCAGCCCCGCGCGGTCGACCTCTTCCAGGAAGAAATGCAGCAGCGGTTTGTAGGCGCTGCGAAAGCGCGCGGTGACCCCCGCTTGCGCCAGGCGCGCCTGCGCCGCGCGCCGAGCTTCCAGCCCTTCGAACAGCCAGCCTTCCACAACCGCGCCGCGCCAGGCCGGCGCCAGGTAGGCGTGCGTCCAGGCATCCAGCGTGCGGTCGTATGTTCTATCCAGCAACGACATCTTTGGCAATCCTTAAAAATCCCTGACTGACGGCGGGTGGCGCTACATGCCTGCCCCATCGGGCCCCGTCGATCGCGCGATTGGTCAGCCTTTCCGCTCGCGGCAGGGGCTCATGGTAGCGCGCCAGGCCTGCCCGCGCGTTGGCAGAGGGGGCTAAGGCTTCGGCCCTTAGCGGCGCAAAAGGAAGCTCCGCGGTTGGCACCGGTGCTGAAAATGCAGCGAATGCAGCGAAACTTCGCGTCCAACTCGCCGCTGAGGAAATAGCTGGAGGCCATGCGTTCGAGAAGCACGTTCCTGTGCAGGGCGAGTTTAAGGGGTTAGGACGCGTGAGCAATTTGCTAGTCATATAGAAAACGTAATGACTAATCCATCATCTGTGCGATATTACAAAGATGGTCGGGCAGTCTACCTTCAGGAAAGCACAGGAACCGTTGCCTTCAGGAATCCGAACGGTGGTGAAGGTACGGCGTTCCAGCCAAAGAACTGGAAAGAATATATTTCCACTCTTCCCGCTCAAAACTTCCCGTATTGAGATTGCTATGGATTTGCAAAAAGACTTTGGAGAGCGTTTTTTTGCTTGGTTTAACCTCGAAAGAATGGGGTTTGTTTCTTTCATATCTTCGGGAATCCTTCGCTCTACTTGATCGAAAGGATTATTTGTTAAGAACTGGCATTCCGATGGATGACGATTTGAAAATAAAAATGCAATTGAAGGGGGTTATGGAACGGGAGGGTTTAGGACTCTAAGCTTCTGCCGAAGGGACTGCTAAAAAAAATGCCGTCTTACCCGTCAAGAGATTAGGCGTAATTCAGGCGATCGGGCGAACGCGTTTTGAGCACGCCGAAGCACAGACGTGCGAGCGCCGAGCGCGGCATCTTGCTTTTGCCGGCGTCTAGCCGTTCTCGCAATAGGTCCTTGACCAAGGCTTCACGTCGCGCCAGCAGTGCATGCAATTGTCGAGCGTGCACGGGCGCTGGATGCCACAGCGGCGGCTTGAGCGCCCGGCCATAACGGGCCAGCACATAGCTGTCGATCCCATCGGTCTTAGAACGTACGGCCAAGGCTCCAGCGAAGTCTCGCGCCTGTGCAGGGTTAACCAGCGAGACATTCATCGGCGCATCGTGCAGCACAGTGGCGGCCTGTGCGTGATATTGGCCCGTCGCCGACCTTCAAGCGATCAGCAACTGCTGTCATGTGCGTTTTGGTTTAAATGGCTTGCGAATGTGCCATGCGATCTTTGCTGAAAGACAATGCCGGAATCGTGCTTGGATCCACGGTCAGGTTCAGATTGAAACAATTGCGATCCGTTTCCTCAATGTCTTCAATGTGAAAAATAGTACGAGTTCTGCGACCCGGCCTATCAGCAAGAAGTTAATCGTTGGAGAGTGTTGGGTGCCGCTGAGCGCTGCCTGGAGAAACGATGAGGACCGGGCACCACGCCTCATGCTAACCTGCACGGACAGACCTTCAAGCTCCAATGTTGAAACAATGGAGCGTGATGGTTCAGGTGACTATTCGATATCACGTCGATGTTAATGGAGACGAGCGGGGATGCGAAAGCCGTACCAAATAGTCATTCTGCCGGGGCTCGACGGCACAGGCATCATGTTACAGAGATTTGCGGCGGCATTGGCTGCCGACTTCCGTGTGAAGACGATCTGCTATCCGCCTCTCGAGCCTCTGAACTATGACGGATTACTGGAATGGGTACGACAACAACTGCCCGCCAACGACTTTATTGTCATTGGTGAATCTTTTTCCGGCCCTCTTGCCTTGCGTCTTGGACAAGAACGAATACCAGGGCTGCAAGGTATTATTCTGGGCGCTTCGTTCGCAAAGCTTGATGTACCACTGAAATTTGTGATGAAGCGCCTGGCGCGAATGGTCTCTCCTCGCCTCATACCGTCACGCATGCTGACGGCTTATCTGATGGGAAAGGGCGCAACGCCTGAGCTGAGACAGCAGCTCAAAGAGGTCTTGAGAACAGTCGCTTCCAAGGTTTGGCAGGTTCGCGCAGCAGAGGCGCTCTCTGTTGATCTTTTTGCCTCGGGTCAGACCATAAGCCAACCCGTTTTATATTTGAGGGCGACGAAGGATCAACTGGTGCCGAAGTCGGCGGCGCAACGTCTGGCCGGTATCGCGCCCGATCTTTTTATATGCGATATCGACGCGCCGCATTTCCTGTTTCAGCTGGCATATGAAGACTGCATTGCGGCCATCCGCCATTTCAGCAAGAGGCTTGCTGAAAAATAGCTCGACGGATGCCGTGTTCTGCGCAGGGTAGGGGGTGGGAAGTGGCCAACTCTGGCTCTAATCTATCGCGGTCCGCATGGAGTCGACACGGTCCATCGGCGAACGTCTGAAGCGCCTGCTCGGCCGCTTGTGCGCTGGGGGCCGCGTAGATCGGGCGCAGGGCCGCGGCCACGGCCTTGCGATCTTTTCAGCCCGCGTAATCCCGGCTGTTGCGGATGAGGCGCACGATGCAGGTATGCCGCCTTGTTGCTGCCGCCGCCGTCGTCGCCGATCTTGACCTGCGGCGCGTCGAAGAACACCCCCCGGTACATCGCCTCCAGCGGCCGGTAGAACGGCACCGCGCCTGGAATCTAAAGCACTGGAAGAGCCTGGCGGCCCTTATCGGCGCCGCGAATCGTGGCCGCCCCGTCTCCTTTTCAATCTCAGTCCGATCCTATATCTCCTGATTCCACCCCTGGCTATCTTTCCCCTCCAGGCAGCCGACTGCGGCCCGCGGGTCCCATGCGCAGTGCGGCGGTTTGCGAGTACGCCAACGGCACGGAAAGGGAAAGGAGATGCGCAAGCTGCGCTATTTGCTGAAGAGGGCGCTGTTCAAGCTGTCTCCTCGCGCGGCCGAAAGGCTGAATATCGATTTCCGGCTCCGCGCCGCGAACCGTCAGTTCCTAGAAGATTCGGTTTTCGGCTACATCAACAATATGGCCGGCGCGGCCCCCGGCGCGGTCAAGACGCTGTTCGTGGGCATCGATAAGCACAACTGGCACTATCCGCGCTTGTTGAATACGGAGTTCCACTCGCTGGATATCGAGGCCGGCAAGGCAGTCTACGGCCAGCCGGGCAGGCATTGGACGGGCAGCGCCACGCGCATGGCCGGGTATTACGGCGGCAACGCGTTCGACGTGGTGGTGGCGAACGGGTTGCTGGGGTTCGGCATCGACGAGGCCCAGGGCTGCAGGCAGTTGCTGGAGAATTGCGAGGCCGTGCTCAAGCCCGCAGGCGTGCTGGTGCTGGGCTACAACGACCGGCCCGACCGGGTGCCATATCCGGTGTTGCCCATGGCGGTTGGCCTGTTCGACGCATTCACGCCGCCGATCGCGGGAGTGGCGGGCCCGCTGCACCGCGCGGACGACGCCTTCCAGCATGTGTTCCTGTTCCTGAAGAAGCGCCGGCCGGCCGCCCGGGCCGATGCCTTGCCGCCGGCAAGCGTCAGATGTCCAGCTGCCGCAGATCCGGCGGACGGTTTTCGATGATGGCTTCCATGCTGAAGAAGCCGGTCACCGTGGACAGTTCGAAGTCGGTGATCAGTTTCTGGTAGAAGCGGTCGTACCCGGCCATGCCCCGGCAGGCCACTTTGATCAGGTAGTCCCAATCCCCGCCGATGCGATAGAACTCCGTCACCTCGGGCAGGCGCTCGACGTGGCGGCGAAAGCCGTCGGCCCAGTCCTTGGCGTGGTGGCTCGTGCGGATCATGACGAATACGGTCAGGTCCAGCCCCAGTTCCACCAGATTGACCTCGGCCCGCGTGCCGCGAATGATGCCGCAGGCATTCAGGCGCTGCAGCCGGCGCCAGCAGGCGTTCTGCGACAGGCCGACGCGGTCGGCCAGCTCGCGCTGCGACAACGAGCCGTCTTTCAGCAGGCAGGAAATGATGCTTAGATCGAGTTTGTCTATTTTTTCCATATATTCGATCAAATGACCCGTTTTTGATTGGCTGAAGCAAAATTTAGGTGATGTTTCATCAATGCATCCATCGTATGATATTTCGAAACGTACCGGAATATCCCTGCCATGAATGCCCCCCTCCCAGCCAGCCCCGCCCGCGCACGGCCGTTGCAGCAATTCGAAGCCAGCCTGAGAATCGGCGATGTCGTCGCGGCGCTCGCCGACGGGCTGATCGGCAAGGATGCGGTGGTCGACGGACCCTATGGCGCGAAGCCGCTGGTCTATGCCGATTACGTGGCCTCGGGCCGCGCGCTGATGCAGGTGGAGCGCTTCGTGCTGGAGCAGGTGTTGCCGTATTACGCCAATTCGCACACCGAGGCCTCTTTCTGCGGCGGCTACATCACGCGGCTGCGCCGCGACGCGCGCGCGGCGATCGCCCGCTGCTGCGGCGCGGGCGATGAACATGCGGTGATCTTCGCCGGCTCCGGCGCCACCGCGGGCATCAACCGCCTGGTACACCTGTTCGGCGTGCCCGCCGCGCTGGCGGCCGGCAGGAAGGTCCGGGTCATCATCGGGCCCTACGAACACCATTCGAACATCCTGCCCTGGCGCGAGTGCGGCGCCGAGCTCATCGAAGTGGCGGAAAGCCCCGAAGGCGGCCCCGATCTGGCCCAGTTGGACGCGGCGCTGGCGAATGCTGGCGACGCGCTCGTCCTCTGCGCGCTGTCCGCCGCATCCAACGTGACGGGCATCGTGGCGGACGTGGCGGGGATCACGCGGCGGGTCAAGGCCGGCGGCGCGAAGATGCTGTGGGACTAT
The DNA here is from genome assembly GCF_050285585.1 of Achromobacter sp. Taxonomy (GTDB): domain Bacteria; phylum Pseudomonadota; class Gammaproteobacteria; order Burkholderiales; family Burkholderiaceae_B; genus Achromobacter. The sequence continues at coordinate 164,624 of NZ_JBLZXF010000007.1, forward strand.
GCCGGCGGCGCGCCTTACCTGCCCGTCCATATGTCGCCCGCCGTTGACGCCCGCATCGACGCCATCGTCTTCTCGCCGCACAAATTCATCGGCGGTCCCGGCGCGTCGGGCGTGCTGATCGTGCGCCGCGACGCGGTGCTCGATACCAAGCCCACCTGGCCAGGCGGCGGCACGGTCAAGTTCGTATCGCCTGCCGGCCATGATTACAGCGGCAGCCTGGAATCCCGCGAGGAAGCCGGCACGCCCAACGTCGTAGGCGACATCCGTGCTGCCCTGGCGCTGCTGGTGAAAGAGGCGCTGGGCGCCGATTTCATGCGGGAACGCAACGCCCAGTTCGTACAGCGCGCGCTGGCCCGCTGGAAAGACGCGCCGCAACTGGAACTGCTGGGCTCGCTCACGGCGAACCGGCTGCCGATCTTCTCCTTCCGGGTCCGCAACGGCAAGGGCGGTTTCGTGCACCAGCAGTTGGTGACGCGCATGCTGAGCGACCGCTACGGTATCCAGGCCCGCGGCGGCTGCGCCTGCGCGGGCCCCTATGTGCACCGTCTGCTCGGGATCGGCGAAATTGAATCCAACCGGATGCGCCAGGCCATCCTCGACGGCCGCGAGATCGAAAAGCCCGGCTTCATCAGGCTGAATTTCAGCGTCCTGCTATCGGACGACAAGGCCGATTTCATCCTGGATTCGGTGCTGGCGCTGGCCGCGGACGCCACGGAGTTCGAGCCCCGCTATGGTTTCGATCCCAGTCGCGCCATCTTCTATCCGCAAGGCGCGGACAAACAGGCCGCCTGACGCCTAGGCCTGCGACGGCGGGCCTTCAATCCTTCATCTGCGGGCCGCAGGTTCTGATCCACGCGGCCTTCAGGTCCGTCAATTCGTCGGACGCATCGGTCATGGCGCGCACGACTTTCTCCGGAAACGCCACGCCATCGCGACGGCAGGCTTCGAACTCGTCCGCCAGCGCGAACCGGGCATCCAGCAGGTCCAGCCGGCCCTGGCACAGCGCGTGGTTCAACTGCAGGTCGTTCGCCAATTCGCGCGTGCGCTGCACGTCCTGCGCGCGCGCAATGTTCGCCCGCGCGGCTTCGACTTCGGCTACGCATTCGCTGCCGGCCGCGTGCGCGGCGGCGCTGGCGGAGAACAGCAGGACGGCGAAAAGACGGCGGGCAAGGGCGGGCATACGTGAAACCTTGGTGTTGCGGAAGGAACGGTCTGCATCATAACTGCTGCGCGCCGCGTGCTTGCCTCGCCGACGCCTCCCCCTTGCTCCGGCAGTCCGGATATCGAACCGCCGACGCACCGGCAGTCCGCGGCCAGGCGTGGCGCTTATTTGCTTGGGGGGCGATGGGCGACCGCGACGGCTATCGTGCCGTCGGGAAGCCGGTACTTTCCGCCCTGAAGCCATGTCACGAGCTCGCCCGTAGGCAATGAGCAGATGTACTGCGGCGGCTGCGGCGATGCTTTCGCGTTTCGCTTGATCACCAAACGTCGCTCTACGCGGCACGTAGAACGATCCGGCAGCTTGACGATGACGTCTGATAACCGAGTGCCTGAAGCCATGCTGTCATCCTCCTGGATCGGCGCGCCTGCCTCGGGTGAGGGGATTGCCTGCAGGCGCATGTTCCCGTGGCGCTTCCATCTGTAGCACCGGCATTCGGATGAGAAGCATCCGTCGTGACGGGTATGGCGGCGGGCCGATATCAGGCGCACGCGCGAGGCAGGCCATCTGGCCGGGCCGCAAATGAAAAGCGCCCCGATGGCGGGGCGCTTTGCTCGGCGATCGCCGGGTATCGGGCATGTGTGTGATGAGCATCCCCCAAAAGTAGGTGATCGGATGGGTGATGCGAAATAAATGCAAATAAATTCGCAATAATGTTGCGACACGGGGAGAACGGCTTGCGCGAACCGCCAGTCGCCGTACCGCGCGGCGCCGCATAGCCCCGCGTTCAGAACTTCGCCGTCAGGTTGACGAAGACGCTTCTCGGCTCGCCATAGTAGACCTGGTTCATCACGCCGCCCAGGTAGTACTTTTCATCGAACAGGTTGTTGAGATTGATCTGCGCCGACAGCCGCGAACTGAAGTCGTAGCGGGCCATGAGGTTGTAGATCGCGTAGGCCTTCTGGCGCGCCGTGACGCTGCCGTCGCCGACAGGCACGCTGGACCAGGTGGTGAGCTGCCAGTTGACGCCGCCGCCCACGGTCAGTTTGCTCCATTCGCCCGGCAGGCGGTAGGTCGTGAAGAAGCGCGTCACCGCTCGGGGGCGTTCCGTGTTGACGGATACGCCGTGGGCGTCGCGGCTGGTGTAGTAAGTGCCGCCGGCATAGATGTTCCAGCCCGGCGCAAGCTGCCCGCTCAACTCCAGTTCCACGCCCTTGGTGGTCACGCCGTCGGCGGTGGTGTAGGCCTCGTCGAACGTGCCGGGCACGATCTGGCCGGGGTCCACCACGGCCACCTTGCTCTGCTCGACCTTGAACAAGGCGATGGACGCGTTCAGCCTGCCGTCCAGGTATTCGCCCTTCAGGCCCACTTCGTAATTCCTGCCCTGCACCGGATCCAGATAGCCGCCGTTGCGGTCGCGGTAGTCCTGCGGCAGGAAAATATCGGTGTAGCTGGCGTAGGCCGAATAACTGTCGTTCAGGTCGTAGATCACGCCGGCGTACGGAATGAACTGCGAGTCTTTCTGGTCGCGTCCCGGGGCCCGCGATTTCCAGGTGGCATAGCGCCCTCCGGTGATGGCCGTGAGGCTGTCGGCCAGCGACCAGCGCACCGCCGTGTAGACGCCGCGCTGGTGCGTGACGGTGTCGCGCAGCGTCGCGGTGGTCCACTCAGGCTGGGCGAACGAACCGTCCCATCGATAGAAGTTGCCGACGCTGTCCAGTTCGCCGGTCCGGTCGTAGCTGTAGAAGTCCTCGCCGTAGCGGCTGCGCATCGCGCCCAGCACCAGTTCGTGGCGCCGTCCGAACAGGTCGAACGGCCCCTTGGCCTGCAAGTCCAGCGAAGTCTGCTGCGCGTAGGAATTCCAGTAGCCCGGCCTGGCGCTCATGCCTTCGCCGGTCTGGCGGTCCGGCTGGCCGCTCAGCCACAGCAGCTTGGCGTCGTACTCGCTCTTGCGCTGCGACCAGTCGGCGCGGGCTTCCCAGCCGTTGCCGAAACGATGCGACAAGGTCGCGAACAGGCTGCGGTTCTTCGTGTCCCAGTAAGTCCAGTCCGCGGCGGGACTCTTGGAGCGCCGCCAGTCCGTCGGCGATCCATCCGAAAACAGCACGGGCAGGCCGCCCCAGGTGGAAGCGCGAGGCCGCTTGTCTTGGTAATCCGCGCCCACGCTCAGCCGCGTCGTCGGGCTCAGGTCCGCATCGATCACCCCGTAGAACAAGCGCTTGTTGGCGTGGTACATGTCCAGGTACGAATCGCGTCCCTGGTACATGGCCACCATGCGCGCCCGCACCGTCGCTTCTTCGTTGAGCGGCGCGGTGAGGTCCATCACGCCGCGGTACTGGTTCCAGGAGCCCGCGCCGGCGCTCACCGTGCCGGTGAACTCGCGGGCGTTGGCGTGCTTGCGCACGAGGTTGATGGAGGCCGACGGATTGCCGGCGCCGGTCATGAGGCCGGTGGCTCCGCGCACGACCTCGATGCGGTCGTAGATGACGGAATCGTTGTCCGATTCGCCGTACATGGACAAGCCCAGGGTAGTGGGAACGCCGTCGTACTGCAGGCTGTCGATGTAGAACCCGCGAGACCAGAAGTCGGTGCGGTCGCTGTCTTCGCTGACCACCTGCACGCCCACCACGTTGCCCATTACTTCGTCGAGCGACCGCAGGTTCTGGTCTTCGATGCGCTGGCGCGTCACTACGCTTACCGATTGCGGCGTTTCGCGCAGGCTCAGGGTCAGGCCCGTGGCCGCCGAGGTGGCGGCCGTGGTGTAGGAGCCCGTGCCTTCCGTGACGGTCGGGTCGGCGGTTCCCAGCACCGTCACGGGCGCGAGGCTGGACACCTGGTCTTCGCGCGCCAGGATGATGCTGTCGCCCTGGCGGCGATAGGTTACGCCGGTGCCTTCGAGCAGGGCGCGCAGGGCGTCTTCCGGCGCCAGCGTCGCGCGCAGCCCGGGGCTGTCCGCGCCGGCCACCGCCTCGGGCGGATAGAAGACGCGCACGCGGGTCTGGGCGGCCCATTGCAGCAGCGCGTCGCCCAGCGGCTGCGGCGCGATGTCGATGGCCACGGGCTTGGTCTGGGCCGACGCCTGGGCTTGCGCCTGGCTGGCGCCCAGCGCAAGCCCCAGGGCGATTGCGATGGACAGGAGCAGCCCGGGCTGCGATGTGCTGGCGGCGCGCGGCGCTTTGGTGAGGATTCGATTGTTCACGATGCCTGAGTTCGGTTCGCTATGGGTCGTCGCGGCGATGAAATGACGCCGCTTTACTAGAACGAACCAGCAGGGAAAAAACCTGAATCCGGCCGGAGGGTTTCAGCGCAGGAAAATCTCGATGCCGCCGTCCGGCGCCGGCGCCAGGCGCACCGGCGCAATGGCCGGCAAAGCGTCCAGTATCGCTTCCGGACGGTCCAGGCTGAAGGAGGCCGAGATGCGTATCCGGCCGGCGCGCTCGTCCGCCAGCCTCAAGGGCGCGGCGAGGTAGCGGTTCATTTCGCGCAGCACCTCGTTCAAGGGCGCATTGCGGAATACGGCGCGTCCGTCGCGCCAGGCGGTGAGCGCCGCGACGTCCGCGGGCGCGGGCACGCCGATCGCGCCGCTGGCCGGGACGCGGATGCCCTGTCCGGCCCGCAGCACGGCCTTGCCCAGGTTCCACCAGTGTCCGCCGGTGACCTCGACGGTGCCGGACTCGACCGCCACCGACACCTCGTCCGCGTCGCGGCGCACGTCGAATACGGTGCCGGTGACGCGGACTTCGCCGCTGCCGGCCTTGACGACGAAGGGCCGCGCCGGGTCGCCCGCGACGGAAAACAGGATCTCTCCCGACGTCAGGCTGACTTCGCGCCGCTCGCCGTAGAACCGCAATTGCGCGCGGGTCGCGCCGTTGACGTCGAGCACGGATCCGTCGGGCAGCGAAATCCGGCGGCGCTCGCCGCGTTCGGCCGCGATCGCGGCCGAATAGGACGGCGCCGCGGCGGGCAGGCTCCACCAGCCCGCGCCAGCGACAAGCAGCGCCAGGCCGGCGCATGCCCAGCCCAGGGCCGCGCGCCGGCGCGGCGCCAGGCTGTGGCGCCGCGGTCGCGGCGGCACGGCGCCGCCAAGCAAGGCCTCGACCTGCTGGCGCGACAGGCCCTCGGCGGCCCGTCCCAGGCGCTGCATCTGGTCGAATTCGCGCGCGGCTTCCGGATGCGCCCGGCGCCATGCGTCGAATGCGCGCCGTTCGGCCCGGCCCAGTTCGCCCGAATGCCAGCGCGCGAACCACCAGGCGGCGGTGCGCGGCGGCCCGGGCTCGGGCGTGGAGGAGGAGGGCGGCGCGGTCATGGGGTATGTTGGTGCATGCGGTCGCGAGCATACTGTATGGCCCGCATTACGTAGCGTTCGACCATGTTCTTCGACAGTCCCATGTGCCGGGCGACCTCGGCCTGGGTCCAGCCCTCGATGCGGTTGAGCACGAACGCTTCGCGGCACTTGGGGGGCAATTCTGCCAGCACGCGGGCCAGGTCGTCGGCCAATTGCGCCGCGCGCAGCGGCGCGTCGGGGTCGCTTATCGCGGGCTGTTCATTTTCGCCCAGTTCATCCAGGGGGACGTGTTCCAGCCGCGACTGCCTGCGCCAGCGGTCGATCAGCCGGTGCCCCGTGGCCTGGAACAGATAGCTGCGCGCGCGTTTGGCAACGCTGGCATCGGCCTTCAGCAAATCTTCGATGGCGTCGTGCGCCGCGTCCTCGGCGTCATGGCGGTTGCCCGTCCGGCGGCTCCACGCGCCGACCAGCTCGTCGTAATACGCGAGCCAGCCGGGGCGGGAAGAGGAACTGCGGGACATGGGAACGCGGCATCCGTAGGCAGGGCGAGCCGCGCATTTTACAAATAATTCTCATTCTCGCAAATCGAGGCGGGCACCCGGCTTAGGCCGGCGGGCGCTGCCTGGAGTCCCGGTTTAGGGTTGCCCGAATCTCGTCTACCGTGCTTCACATATCAACGCTTCGCCGGCGGGCCGAGCTGCCCTTGCGCGTCGGCGCGCCCGCCTCGGGCGTAGGGATTGCCTGCAGGCGCATGTTCCCGTGGCGCTTCCATCTGTGGCGCCGGCATTCGGATGAGAAGCAGCATCCGTCGTGATGGGTATGGCGGCGCGCGGGTATCAGGCGCACGCGCGAGCCAGGCCATGGGCCGCGCCCCGGCGGCGGAATTCTTCCCGGCGGTCAGTCCGTGACGCGTGCCGTCCAGATCAGGCGCAGGCCCAGGCCGCCGATGGCGCCCGCGGCCACGCGGTCGATGCCGGCCTTGGACCGCAGATACAGTTCACGGGGGCGGCGGCTGGACAGGCATAGGGCTACCGTCGAGTACCAACCCGCTTCCACCAGGAATACCAGAGGCGGCAGCGCGAAGTAGCACCACAGCGGAGGGTTGTGCGGCAGCAGCGAAGCGAAGATGCTGCCATAGGCGATGGCCGTCTTGGGATTGCTGAGCTGGGTGGCCAGGGCCGTCAGGAAGGCTTTGCGGGTGCCTTGTCCGCCCGGGAGGCCGTGCAGGGCCAGCGGCTCTTTGGCGCCGCGCCACATCTTGCACGCGAGATACACGAGGTACAGCCCCCCGGCGATTTTCAGGCCGATATAAAGCCAGCCGACCGTTGCCAGCACCGTGTACAGGCCGATCAGCGCCACGCCGCTGAACAGGACGCCGCCCACCCCCATGCCCAACGCCGCGGCTAGGCCGGCCTGACGCGAGGAGCCCACCGCGGTTCGAGCGACGACGACGAAACTCGGGCCAGGGCTCATTGCGCCGACCAGAAGCGCCACGAGAATGGCGGTGATTGCGGTTGAGATTGCCATGATGGATCCGATTTCTGCGCACGCGCAGCGGGTTGTTGGACGATGTGATGCTGCCAGCGGAAGGGCCAGTATAGGGTCGGCCAGGCAGATATCTTCTACTGGTCGGAATCCCAGTTTACGGTTGCCCGAATCTCGCCTACTGTGCTTCACATATCAACGATCCGCGAACGGGCCGAGCCGCCCGTGGGCATCAGCGGATCCGCGATGGAAATTTCTGTTTTATCAACACATTACGCTGGAGATGAAAGAGAATGGCTGATACGCTCATCAAGGTCGATCTGGCCCAATCCCCCTACGACAACGCGCAGATCCACAACCGCTGGCATCCGGACATTCCTATGGCCGTCTGGGTGAAGCCGGGGGATGACTTCGTCCTGGAAACGTACGACTGGACCGGCGGCGCGATCAAGAACGACGACAGCGCGGATGACGTCCGCGACGTCGACCTGACCACGGTGCACTTCCTGTCCGGCCCGGTGGGCGTGGAAGGGGCCGAGCCCGGGGACCTGCTGGTGGTGGACCTGCTGGACATCGGCGCCAAGCCCGAAAGCATGTGGGGCTTCAACGGCTTCTTCAGCCGCAACAATGGCGGCGGCTTTCTGACCGAGCATTTCCCGCATGCGCAGAAATCCATCTGGGATTTCCACGGGATGTTCACCTCGTCGCGGCATATCCCCGGCGTGAGCTTCGCGGGCCTGATTCATCCGGGGCTGATCGGCTGCCTGCCCGACAAGAAGCTGCTGGATACCTGGAACCGGCGCGAGCAGGCGCTGATCGAGACCAATCCCAAGCGGGTGCCGCCGCTGGCCAATCCGCCCGCGCCCAAGACCGCGCACATGGGCGGCCTGCAAGGGGCCGACCGCGACCGGGCGGCGGCGGAAGGCGCGCGCACGGTGCCGCCGCGGGAGCATGGCGGCAACTGCGATATCAAGGATCTGTCGCGCGGCGCCCGCGTCTTCTTCCCGGTCTACGTGAAGGGCGGAGGGCTGTCGGTGGGGGATCTGCATTTTTCGCAGGGCGATGGCGAGATCACGTTCTGCGGCGCTATCGAGATGGCGGGTTGGGTGCACATGCGGGTGTCGCTGATCAAGGGCGGCATGGAGAAATACGCGATCAAAAACCCCATCTTCAAGCCCAGCCCGATCGCGCCCGCCTACAAGGACTTCCTGATCTTCGAGGGCATTTCTGTCGACGAATCGGGCAAGCAGCACTACCTGGACGTGAACGTGGCGTACCGCCAGGCCTGCCTGAACGCCATCGAATACCTGAAGAAGTTCGGTTATTCGGGCGCCCAGGCCTATTCGCTGCTGGGTTGCGCGCCGGTGCAGGGGCATATCAGCGGCGTGGTCGATATTCCCAACTCATGCGCGACGCTGTGGCTGCCCACCGAGATCTTCGACTTCGACATCCAGCCGTCGGCCTCCGGGCCCGTCAAGCACATCCAGGGCGGGGTCGACATGCCGCTGTCTCGCGACCGCTAGGAGGAATTACGATGCCCATGTACGACTATGCTTGCGGCCGCTGCGGAGAATTCGCGGCGCTCGTGCCCCTGGCCCGGTGGCGCGACCCGGCTGCCTGCCCGCAATGCGGAGAGGCGTCGGGCCGTATCGTGGGGGGAGCGCCCGCCATCTCGGCGCTGTCGTCCGCGATGAACCGGGCGCGCGCGGCCAACGAGCGCAGCGCGCACGAACCGCGCAGCACGCGCTCGGGCCACGGCATGAATTGCGGGTGTTGTTCCGGCCGCGCCGGGGCGGGCAAGACGCGCACGGCGCCGGACGGGGCGAAATCATTCGCGGGCGCCCGGCCCTGGATGATCAGCCACTAGCGGCAGCGGGCCCGCCGCGCGCCGGCATGCGCGCGCGGCGGGCCTATTCTCCCTCGGCGCGCGGCGCGGCTTCGTCCAGCCGCTGCATGTTCTCCAGCAGCTTCAGCAGATAGTGCAGGGTGTGGCTGAGGTCTCCCATCGAGAACTCGTCCAGCGCCCCTTCGTAGTATTCATGGATGCGCGGCAGCGCGTCCTGGGTCCAGACCTTGCGGCCCGACTCCGTCATGGTGACCAGGCGCGAGCGCCGGTCGCGCCCGTCCGGCGCGCTGGCGATATGGCCGTCGCGTTCCATCCGGCTGATCAGGCCCGATAGGCTTTGCCGGCTGACCATGAGGTAGCGGGCCAGATCCCCCACGCTGATTCCCGCCTGCGCCTCGGGCCGCGACAGCGCGCCCAGCACCGCCCACTGCTGCGTCGTCAAACCCAGGTGCTCCACCGCTCGGCTTCCCGTTTTATGCAGCATGTTTGCGCATTGATACAACCTGAAAAACAAACGGTTGGCCAGCTCCATTCGTGCGATTTCAGTATTTTTTCTAGGGTTTTCCATAGTGGATTCTTCGCGTTTCCAGCCTTGATTGCCGGTATCGACGATCGCTAATATAGGTAAACATATTGACGTATTTGGGTGGCGTATCCGGCCAATCGGGTAAGGATACCAAGCCCCGCAACCTGGGCAGAGGAAATCATGCAAAGACTGAGCGGCAGGACGGCGATCGTGACGGGCGGCGGCGGCGGCATCGGCGGGGCCGCCTGCCGGCGCCTTGCCCGGGAGGGCGCGGCCGTGGCCGTGCTGGACCTGGACCCGGAAGCGGCGGGCGCCGTCGCCGCCCACATCGAATCCGAGGGGGGCCGGGCGCTGGCCCTGCGCTGCGACATCACGCGCCGCGACGAGGTCGACGCGGCCGTGGCGGCCGCCGAATCCGGCTTGGGGCCGGTCGACGTGCTGGTGAATAACGCGGGCTGGGACATCTTCAAACCCTTCACGAAGACGGAGCCCGCCGAATGGGACCGGCTCGTCGCCATCAACCTGATCGGCGCCCTGCACATGCACCACGCGGTGCTGCCGGGCATGGCGGCGCGCAAGTCGGGGCGCATCGTCAATATCGCGTCCGACGCCGCCCGCGCCGGCTCGTCGGGCGAGGCGGTGTATGCGGCCTGCAAGGGCGGCCTGGTGGCGTTTTCCAAGACCATCGCGCGCGAGCATGCGCGGCACGGCATTACGGTGAACGTGGTGTGCCCGGGGCCCACCGATACCGCGCTGTTCGCCAGCTACAAGGAAGGCGCGGGCAATCCCGAGAAGCTGGTCGAGGCCTTTACCCGGGCGATTCCGCTGGGCCGCATCGGCCAGCCGGAAGACCTGCCCGGCGCGATCCTGTTCTTTGCCAGCGACGACGCCGCCTATGTCACCGGGCAAGTGCTGAGCGTCTCGGGCGGCCTGACCATGAACGGCTGAGCGGGCCTTTTTTTTCTTCACAGGAACCTCCCATGAACTACGAAGACATCCTCTACGAAGTCCGCGACGGCGCCGCCTGGATCACGATCAACCGGCCGGACAAGATGAACGCCTTCCGCGGCCGCACTTGCGATGAGCTGATCCACGCGATCAACCGCGCGGGCTACGCGCCGGATATCGGCGTGATCGTGCTGGCGGGCGCGGGCGACAAGGCCTTTTGCACCGGAGGCGACCAGTCCGCCCACGCCGGGCAGTACGACGGCCGGGGCACCATCGGGCTGCCGATGGAAGAGTTGCACGGCGCCATCCGCGACGTGCCCAAGCCCGTGATCGCGCGGGTCCAGGGTTACGCCATCGGCGGCGGCAACGTGTTGTGCACCATCTGCGATTTCACGATCGCGTCCGAGCGGGCCGTGTTCGGCCAGGTGGGCCCGAAGGTGGGGTCGGTGGACCCGGGCTACGGCACGGCATTCCTGGCGAGGGTGGTGGGCGAGAAAAAGGCCCGTGAAATCTGGTACCTGTGCCGTCGCTATTCCGCGGCAGAGGCCTTGGCCATGGGCTTGGTCAATGCGGTGGTGCCGCCGGACCAGCTCGACGCCGAAGTGCGGAAATGGTGCGGCGAGATCATGGAGAAAAGTCCCACCGCCATCGCGATCGCCAAGCGTTCCTTCAACATGGACACGGCGCATCAGGCCGGCATCGCCGGGATGGGTATGTACGCGCTGAAGCTGTACTACGACACGGAGGAATCGCGCGAAGGGGTCAAGGCCTTCCAGGAAAAACGCAAGCCCGATTTCCGCCGCTACGCCAGATAGCGCATGCCCACGCACGCGTTCGCCGCCACCTGCGGCGAGCCGCAGGAGACAAGATGAATCCCTATATCGACGAGGACCTGGCCGCGCTGTCCGAGCACGCCGGGCGTTTCGCGGCCGGGCGCGTGGCGCCGGGCTTTCTCGAACGCGACGCCACGCGCACGCTGGACCGCGGGCTCATGCTCGAAATGGGCGGCATGGGTTTCATCGCGCCCGAGCTGCCCGAGAACTGCGGCGGACAGGGGCTGGGTTGCCTGGCCGCCGGCGTGATCCACGAGCAGATCGCGCGCGCCGATCTCAGCCTGTCATACATCAACCTGCTGGCGTCGCTGAACGGCCAGATACTGGCGCAGCACGGCAAGCCGGAAGTGGCGCGGCCATGGCTGGGCCGCCTGACCCGGGGAGAGGCGCTATTGGCCATCGCGCTGACCGAGCCGCGCGGCGGCTCCGATGCGGCCCATCTGCGCCTGCGGGTGGAGCGGGTGGACGGCCACTATGTGCTCAACGGAGAGAAGGCGTCGATTTCCGCCGCCGACCAGGCAGACGCCGCGGTGGTGTTCGGCCGCAGCGGCACGGTGGAGTCCGGCGCGCGAGGCGTCACCGCCTTGCTCGTGCCGATGGATTTGCCGGGCATCACGCGCAACCGCTACGACTGCCACGGGCAACGCGCGATCGGGCGCGGTTCCTTGTTCTTCGAGAACGTGCGCGTGCCGGCGGACCACCTGCTGGGACGGGAAGGCGAGGGCTTCGTCCAGGTGATGCAGGGCTTCGACTATTCGCGGGCCTTGATCGGCCTGCAGGTGCTGGCGGTCGCGCGGGCCGCGCTGGACGAAACCTGGGAGCACGCGGCGCAACGCGAAGCCTTCGGCAAGCCCCTGTCGGCGTTCCAGGGCGTCTCGCATCCGCTGGCCGAGGGCGACACCCAGGTCGAGGCCGCCCGCCTGCTGTGCCTGCAGACCCTGTGGCTGAAAGACCGCCAGCTGCCGCACGGCGCGCAGGCCGCCATGTGCAAATGGTGGGGGCCGAAGCTGGCGTACGACGTGGTGCACCAATGCCTGCTGACCTTCGGCCATGGCGGCTATGACCGCGGCGTCATGGAGCAGCGTCTGCGCGACGTGCTGGGCTTCCAGATCGGGGACGGCACGGCGCAGATCATGAAGACCATCATCGCGCGCGCCCGGGCCGGGCGCGCAGCGGTGCCCGCCTGACGCCGGCCCGGCGCGGATATCATCGGAGAGATAGACATGGAATTCGATGCTGTATTGATTGCACCCAGACGGCAGGAGAGCGTCGCGCGCGGCTGGTGGCCGGACCGCACCATCAATGACTTCCTGGACCAGGGCGCGGCCTTGCATCCGGACAAGACGGCGCTGACCGCCGTGCATACCGACAGCGCCGAAACCAGGCGCTTCACGTATCGCCAGCTCGCCGCCATGGCCGACCGGGTGGCGGTGGGGCTGGCGCGGCTGGGCATCGGGGCGGGCGACGTGGTGGCCTGCCAGTTGCCCAACGGCTGGCAGTTCGTCGTGACCTACCTGGCCTGTTCGCGCATCGGCGCGGTGATGAATCCGCTGATGCACATCTTCCGCCAGCGCGAACTCTCGTTCATGCTGCGCCACGGCGAGGCGCGCGTGTTCATCGTGCCGCGGCGTTTCCGCGGCTTCGATTATCCGGCCATGGCCGAAGGCCTGCGGGCCGATCTGCCCCGGCTGGAACGCGTGATCGAGGCGGGAGGCGCGGGCCCGGACAGCTTCGAGGCGCTGCTGGCCGACCCCCGCTGGGAGGACGCGCCCGACGCGGGGGACATTCTGGGCCGTTCCCGTCCCGGCCCGGACGACGTCACGCAATTGATCTACACGTCCGGCACCACGGGCGAGCCCAAGGGCGTGATGCACACGGCAAACACCACGTTCTCCAACATCGCCGCCTACGCCGGGCGGCTGGGCCTGGGCGCGGGCGACGTGGTGCTGATGGGATCGCCGATGGCGCACCAGACCGGCTTCATGTACGGCCTGATGATGCCGATCTACCTGGGATGCGAGGCCGTGACGCTGGATATCTGGAACCCGGCGGTCGCGGCAGGCCTGATTCGCGAGCACGGCGCGACGTTCAGCATGGCGTCCACGCCGTTCCTGACGGACCTGGCGCGCGAAGTCGCGCAGTCGGGGCTGGGCGTGCCCACGCTGCGCACCTTTCTGTGCGCGGGCGCGCCGATACCGGGGCCCCTGGTGGAACAGGCGCGGCAGGTGCTGGGCGCGAAGATCATCTCTGCGTGGGGCATGACGGAGAATGGCGCGGTCACGCTCACGCGTCCGGAAGACGACGACGTACGCGCCTACACCAGCGATGGCTGTCCGCTGCCGGGCGTCGAGATCAAGGTGGTGGATGCGTCCGGCGCGGCGCTGCCGGCTGGCGAGGTAGGCAATCTCTGGCTGCGTTCCTGCTCCAACTTCGGCGGCTATCTGAAGCGTCCTCAGCTGAACGCGACCGACGGCGATGGCTGGTTCGATACCGGCGATATGGCGCGCATCGACGAACAGGGCTACCTGCGCATCACCGGCCGCAGCAAGGACGTGATCATCCGCGGGGGCGAGAACATTCCGGTGGTGGAGATCGAATCCCTGCTGTACCGGCATCCGGCCATTGGCCAGGCGGCCATCGTGGCGTACCCGGACGAGCGCTTGGGCGAGCGGGCCTGCGCCGTGGTCACGCTAAAGCCGGACAGCACGCTGGAACTGTCCGAGCTGGTGGATTTCCTGAAGGGCCATGGCGTGGCGCTGCAATACATCCCGGAACGGCTGGAGGTGCGCGACACCCTGCCCAGCACGCCGACGGGCAAAGTGCAGAAATTCCGCCTGCGGGAAATGCTGCGGGACGGCGCCTGAGGCCGTCCGCGCGTCGTCAGGCGCCGGGCGCCGGTTCCAGCGGCGCCACGGCCGCGCCCTGGATCCGGTGGCGCGCCAGGGCCTCGGCCACGAATCCCGATTTCTTCATGGCTTCGACGAAGGCGCCCAGATAGGCGCTGGCCTTGTCGCCGCGGCTCTTGGGCACGCCCATGGCCTGGCGGATCAGCATGAAATGGCCGTCCAGCAGGCGCAGGCCGCCCAGGCGTTGCGCGTCGGCCTGCAATTGCTGCTTCACGCCGGCGGCGACTTCCATGTTTTCGCGCAGGAATGTGTCGACCACGGCCGGCGAGGTGGGGGCGCGGAAGATCTCCGCCTGCTTGAGTTCGCGCGTCAGGTAGAGGTCGTAGGCGCTGCCCTTGCCGACCACGACGCGCCGGCCCTGGCGGTCCACTTCGTCCATGGCGCTGATGGGCGAGTCCTCCCGGACCAGGTACGCGCCTTCGATGACCACATAGGGCGCGGTGAAGGCGATCTGTTCCCCGCGCAGCGGATCGATGGCGAAGAAGCCCACGTCCGCCTGCTCGGCGGCCACGGCATTGACGGACTCGCCGGCGGACTTGAACACGACGAGCTCCAGCTCCACCTGCAGGCGCCGCGCCAGTTCGGTGGCGAGGTCCACCGACACGCCGCCGGGCCGGCCGGTGACCGGGTCGGCATTGGCCAGGATGGGATTGCCCAGATTGATGGACGCGCGCAGCGCGCCCGTGGGGGCGAAGGCGGAGAGCAGCTCGTGGTCGGTCTTCATGGTTTCCTTGGCGGGTGGGGCCGCGCCGCGGCGCGGACGTTGCGGCAAGCATAGCAGCCGCAGGCGCGCGCCTCGCGCGGCGGCTTATTGTGCGCGGCGCAGGATGTAGTGCGGGGCGAGCGGGCCGGTGGGGCGCGTGCCGTCGCGGTACAGCATGGTTACCTGGTTTTCGCCGACGAAGTAGCGCTGGCTGTCGCCCGAGGCGTCAAGCCGGATGGTGCTGCCGTCGGACTCCCAGCTGAACGTGCCCGTCACCGTCTCGGGCTGCGGCTCGCGGTCCAGATACTGGGTCTGTCTTTCGTAGCGGCCGTCCTGGGCCAGGGTCAGCCGGGTGCGGATGCCGGGGCAGTCCGCGCAGGGCAGGGTGCCTTCATAGCTGCCCGGCCAGTCCAGGGAGTTTCGGGCGGTATGGTCGTCGGCGGGCGCGGCGCGGCCCGAGACGGTATGGGAAGGCGCGCAACCGGCCAGCAGGGCAAGCGTCAGGGCGCAGGTCAGGGTGGTTTTCATCATGGCGAGCTCCTGTGTGAAAAACGCGTTCACGATACGGACAGTAACGCCCCGGTGCTGAAACGGGTTGTAAGGCCGCGGGCCTTCATCCGCCCGCGCGCATGCGCTACGCTTGGCGTCTTTGCCTGCCGGGGCGGCCCTGGCGCCATGAACCGAACAGGACGATTCCCATGAACGGCGAACATAGCTACCACGTTACGGTGGAGTGGACCGGCAACACCGGCACCGGCACCTCCAGCTACGCGGCGTATTCCAGAGATCACCTGATACGGGCGCAGGGCAAGCCGGACGTGCCCGGATCGTCCGATCCGGCGTTCCGGGGCGACCCCGCGCGCTGGAATCCCGAGGATATGCTGGTGGCGTCGCTGTCCGCCTGCCACAAGCTCTGGTACCTGCATCTCTGCGCGGTCGAGGGCGTGACCGTGCTGGCCTACCGGGACGAGGCCGAAGGCGCGATGACCGAAGACCGCGAGCGCGGCGGGGCGTTCTCCCGGGTCACGCTGCGCCCCGTGGTGACCATCGCCGCGGGCGGCGACGCGGCGCTGGCCAAGGAGCTGCACGGCCGCGCGCACCACTTCTGCTTCATTGCCAATTCGGTGAACTTCCCGGTGCTTTGCGAACCCCGCATCGTCCGCGCCGACTGAGGCGCGGCGCCTGATAAGCTGCGCGTAACGGCGGCGCTGCCGCCTTTCGCACTGGACCGTAATGCCGCCGACCTTTGCCGATTGGCCCGATGACCCTCCCTTCCTGGACGTGCCTGGAATGCGCCTGCGCGCCATGCGCGACGAAGACGCCGCCGACTGGTACGCTTATCTGCGGCGCGAAGAGGTGACGCGCCACACCAGTTGGCGCCTGGAAGGGGTTGGAACCTTGGCCGGCCTCATCCGCGCCTACGCGCAACCCGGCCAGTCGCACAGCATGCGCTTCGCCATCGTGGGCCAGGACGACCGGCTCGTCGGCACCATCGGCCTTAACGAGATCGCGCTGCCGCAGCGCCGCGCCGAGATCGCCTACGACATCGCCCCGGCGCACTGGCGCCGCGGCCTGGCCACGAAGGCCTGCGCGGCCATGACGGCTTGGGCGCTCGAAACGCTGGGTTTTGCGCGTATCCAGGCCACGGTGCTGGACTCGAACGCGGCTTCGGCGGGCGTGCTGGCGCGCTGCGGTTTCCACCGGGAGGGCTTGCTGCATGCGTACCGGATAGTGCGTGGCGAGCCGCGCCACTTCTGGATGTACGCCCGCACTTGGCAACGAGGCGAGCGGCATGGATCCTGAACTGCTTTCCCTGTTGGTCACGCGCACGATGCCCTTCGGCAAATACCAGGGCCGCCTGATCGCGGACCTCCCCGGGCCGTACCTGGCCTGGTTCGCGCGCAAGGGCTTTCCTCCGGGCGAACTGGGACGCTTGCTGGCCCTGATGCACGAGCTGGACCACAACGGCCTGTCGTCGCTGCTGGCGCCGCTGCGGCAGTCCGCCGCCACGCCCGCGGGCAAGTCCGCAAGCAAGCGCTGAAGCGGAGCGGGCGAGAAACCCCGCGAAACAACTGTGGCGGATTGTGTAGCGTCGCGCGGGGCCGGGCGAGGATACGATAGGGCGGCGCGCGCCGGCCCGGGCCGCCATTGGCCTCCGAGGGCGGCGCGCTTGCTCATCGAAGAGAGGTCGCCATGAAGACACACCACATCTCCGCATTCCTGCTGGCCGCCCTGTGCGCGGCCGGCGCCGCGCAGGCGCAGAACGCCGCGCCCGTCACGCAGGAATACCAATATCCCAGCGTGCGTTCCAAGGACGGCAGCCTCTCTCCGCCTTCCACGCTGCGCATGACGGTAACGCCGGACCCCAACGCCGCGCCGGCCATCATCCGGGATACGCCGGAGAGCCAGGCCGAATACGCGCGCTGCCGCGAAGTCTCGGACCGCGCCGCGGTGTCGAACGCGCAGATGCAGGCTGGCGTGGCGCAATGCCTCAAAGAGCTGGAGCAGCGCCGTCAGCAGCAGTAGGGACGCAGCGCCGGCGCGGGGCCGGCTTTCCGTTTTGGCCAAACGGTAATAATATTCAATCTCATCAACAAGGCAGGGCGCCCCGCGCCCCCGACCGTGACCGCCCTTCAATCCGAACCCGACTGGACCGTATCGGCAGCCATGCCCGCCATGTCGCTGGCGGGCGGCACGCTGCGTTTTGGCAGCGACGAACGGGTGCATGAACGTCTGGAGCCGGGGCTGAAGCTGGTGCTGGTGCTGGACGGCGAGCTCCGCTATAGCGTGCGCGGCGCGCCGGCCAGGCGGGTGAGCGGCCCGCTGCTGCACTTGAGCCTCTGCCAGGATGCCATGGGCATGGAGCATGAGTTCGGCGGGCAGAAGGCGCTGAGGTTCGTCTCTTTGCGCACCGGCCTGGAAAATCTGGCCGACGCGTTCCGCGTGGCGCCGGAGGAGTTGGCGGCGCTGCTGCGCGCGCCCGGCGGCCAAGCCTATGCCGACGCCAATCTGCGGGTGGCTCCCGCCATGCAGGCCCTGGGCAACCAGATGCTGGCCTGCCCGGTGCAGGGCGCGCTCAAGCGCATGTACCTGTCGGGCAAGGCGCTGGAGTTGGCCGCGCTGGCGCTGGGCGCGCTGCAGCCCGCGCCGGGCGAGGCGCGGGCCCAAGGCATGACGCGCGCCGACGTCGAGCGTCTGCATCACGCGCGCGACCTGGCCGCCGGCAACCTGCAGGACCCGCCGTCGCTGCCGGAGCTGGCTCGGCTGGCGGGCATTAACGTCAACAAGCTCACCACGGGCTTTCGCAAGCTGTTCGGCATGAGCGTCTACGCCTACGTGCGCGAGCGGCGAATGGAGCAGGCCCACGCGCTGCTGGCCGCGGGCCGGCTCTCGGTGTCGGAGGCCGCCTATGCCTGCGGCTACACCGACTCGCATTTCACCAAAGTCTTCCGGCGCCGCTACGGCATGCTGCCCAGCAGCTTCGCGCCACGCGGCTGAGCGCGCGCCTGCCGCGCCGGAGAAACTTCCGCAATCGCCAGCAAGACTTCCGCGATCGCCAGCGGCCGCTGGTCGTCCTCTCTAGAATTATTTGAGAATAATTCTCAGTAATAAAGAGGAATGGCGGTGCGGAAACAGTTGAAAGCCGGGGCGGGCAGGGCGCTCAGGAACGCGGCGCGCGTATTGCAGTGGCCGTTATGGCTCGCGGCGGCGGCGGGGACGGCGCACGCGCAGGAGGCGCAATCGCTGCCCGCGGTGACGGTCAGCGGCGAAGGCATCGCGCCGGGCACGGCGACGCTGGGCAAGCTGCCGCTGTCGGTGCGCGAGATCCCGCAATCGGTCACGGTGATCGGATTGGAGCGGATGCGGGAGCAGAACCTGCAAAGCCTGGACGAAGTGATGCAGCACGCCACCGGCATCACGGTGCAGCCCTACCAGTTGCTGACCACGGCGTACTACTCGCGCGGCTTCAAGGTCGATTCCTTCGAGCAGGACGGCGTGCCGGTGCTGATGGGCAATATGGCGGCCTCGCCGCAGGACATGGCCGTGTACGAGCGCGTGGAAATCCTGCGCGGCGCCAATGGCCTGCTGCATGGCGCGGGCAACCCGGCGGCCACCGTGAACCTCGTGCGCAAGCGGCCCCAGCGAGAGTTCGCATTCAATGGCACGGTCAGCGCGGGAAGCTGGGACCGCTACCGCGCCGAGGCGGACCTGGGCGGCCCCTTGAACGCCAGCGGCAGCGTGCGCGGACGTATCGTCGGCGCGGCCGAAGACCGCGGCTATTTCTACGACGTGGCGGACCAGCAGTCGGCCCTGTTCTATGGCATAGGCGAGGTGGACCTGGGGCCGCGGACAGTGCTGTCCGCCGGACTGCAGTACCAGCGCATCCGCTCCACCACCAACATGGCGGGCGTGCCGCGCTACAAGGACGGCGGCGACCTCGGGCTGTCGCGTTCGACCTATCTGGACGCTGCGTGGGATCGCTTCAACTGGGACACGACGCGCGTGTTCGCTGACCTGGAACACGGTTTCGGCGAGGGCTGGACGGCCAAGATCAGCGCCAACTACCTGACGGCCGACAGCAACCTGAAGTACGCCGGCGCGTATGGGGCCATCGACCGCGAAACCGGCATGGGGTCGAGGCTGATGGGCGGCGCCTATAAATTCGACAACACGCAGGCCAGCGTGGACGCCTACGTGAGCGGGCCCGTGCAGTGGTTCGGCCGCCGGCATGAACTGCTGCTGGGCGGCAACGCGCAGCGCACCACGACCGAGCAGTACACGGGCATGCTGCGCCCCGCGCTGAACGTGCCGGTGAACGTTTTCGACTGGGATCCGCATCGCGTGCCCGAACCCGCCGTGGGGCCTTATGCCTCGCCGGGCGAAACGCGGTTGAAGCAGCAGGGCGTCTACGCCATGGGCCGCTTTTCGCTCGCCGACCCGGTGACCCTGGCGCTGGGCGGCCGCATGAGCTGGTGGAGCCAGAGCGCGCCGTCCGCGCGCCAGCGTATCGACCCCGAGTTCACGCCTTACGGCGGGCTGATCGTTAATCTGGACACGCAGTGGTCCGTCTATGGCAGCTATGCGCAGGTGTTCCAGCCGCAAAGCCAGCTGACCCGCGAGGGCAAGCCTCTGGATCCGGTGACCGGCACCAACTACGAGGCCGGCGTGAAGGGCGAACTGGCGGACGGCGCATTGAACGTATCGATGGCGGTGTTCCAGATCCAGCAGAAGAACCGCGCGCAGCAGGACCCGGACTGGCCTTGCGTGGGCAGCAACTGCTACTACATCTCGGGCGGCGAAGTCCGCAGCCGCGGCTTCGAGGCCGAGGCCAGCGGGCAGGTCACCCCGTATTGGACGGTGGCCGCGGGCTACACGTTCAACACCAGCAAGTATCTGTCCGACTCGGTCTCCAACGGCCAACCCTTCGCCAGTTTCACGCCCAAGCACATCTTCCGCCTGTGGACGAATTACGCGCTGCCCGTCATGGAGCGCCGGCTGAGCGTGGGCGGCGGCGTGCAGATGCAGTCGGGCTACTCGACGGTCTCGGGCCCGGTCACGCTGCGCCAGGGCGGCTACACGCTGGTGGACCTGCGCATGGCGTACCGGCTGGACAAGCACCTGACCGCTGCGCTGAACGTCAACAACCTGTTCGACCGCCGCTACTACCAGAGCCTTTCGGGCACGGCATGGAACAACCGCTACGGCGAACCCCGCAACGTCATGCTGACGCTGCGCGCCCAGTACTGAACGACACCGGCGGGTGCGGCGCCCGCCGCCATCCCAAGGAGGCTTCCCGATGAAGACAGAACCCCATCCGATACCGCGGGTCTTCGACTGGCTGGATCATTTCATGGCGCTGGGCGACGACGGCGCCCTGCGCGAGGTCGGCAGGCGCCGGAGCCTGTCGCCCGGCGAAGGCTGGCTGGTCGGCGTCAAGGCCGTCGCCAGCGATGCGGACGTGCATGGCGACGTGTGGGAGCGCCACCCGGCCGGCGAGGAAATGCTCTGCGTGCTGGAAGGCCGCGTGGTGCTGACGCTCGCGGATGACGGCGGCGCGGAAACCGACGTGCTGCTGGACACCCGGCGCTGCGCGGTGGTGCCGCGCGGAGTGTGGCACCGCCTGCATATCGCCTGTCCCGGAAAAATCCTGTTCGTGACGCCGGGCCGCGGCAGCGAACACCGCCGCGCGGCGGCGCAACCGCAACTGGAATCCTGACGATGCCCCCCAAGCCTAATGGACGCTTGTTCCTGATGATCGCCGCCCTGTATTTTTCACAGGGCATCCCGCTGGGCGTGGCGATGGAGGCCTTGCCTACGCTGCTGCGCCGCGATGGGGCGGACCTGCGCGCGCTGGCCTGGCTGCCGCTGGTGGGCCTGCCATGGGTGCTGAAGTTCCTGTGGGCGCCGGTGGTGGACAACCGCTGGCGTCCGACGATGGGCCGGCGGCGCAGCTGGATCGTTCCGTTGCAGGCGGTCGTCCTGGCCTGCCTGTCGGGCGTGGCGCTGCTGGGCATCTCCTCGGCCAGCGCGGCCTGGGTGGTCGCCTTGATGGCCGCGGCCTCGCTGGCCAGCGCCACGCAGGATATCGCCACCGACGGCCTGACCGCGGAGCGTTTCGAAGGCCAGGCTTTGGCGCGCGCGAATGCGGCGCAAGTGGGCGGCACGATGATGGGCTTCTTCCTCGGCGGCCCGGGCTGCCTGATCATGACGGGCTACGTCGGCCAGGCGGGCGCCGTCGCGGTGCTTGCCGCCGCCGTGGCGTTCAGCCTGCTGCTGGCCGCGTCCTGGCGCGAGACGGAAGCCGTCGCGCCGCCCGCCCGGCCGCGCGCCACGCTGACGGGGTTCATCCGCCGGCCGGGCGCCTGGGCGCTGGCGGCGGCCGCTTTCCTGTCGGCCATGACGGCGGTGGCGGGCTATGGCCTGTCCAAGCTGTTCCTGGTGGACGCGGGCTGGCGGGTCGAGGACGTGGGCCGCATCGGCATGGCGGGCGGCGCCGTCACGGTGCTGCTGGGCTGCGGCGGGGGCGCGTGGCTGATCGGCAGGCTGGGGGCGCGCGCGGCGTTGGCGCTGGGCTTGGCGGCCTCCGGCGCCGCGGCCCTGGGCTGGCTGGCGCAGGCGCAGGGCTGGGCGCCCGCGCAGGCGGGGCTGGCCTACGCGGCGCAGGCGCTGGGATCTTTCGGCGCGGGGGCGGCGTCGGTTGCCCTGATGACGCTGGCCATGCGTTTCGCCCGCCGGGGGGAGCAGGCGGGAACCGACATGACCGCGGTCCAGAGCGCGCGGGATCTGGGCGAGATCCTGACTTCGTCCCTGATGACGGGCCTGGCCGCCTACGCGGGCTATGCCGGAGGCTTCGCCGCGGGCCTGGCGGTGGCGGTCCTGACCCTGGGCTTTACCGCGAAGGCGCTGGCGCGGCTCGCGGGCTAGGGGCGGCGGGCAGGTCAAGGCGCGGGAGCCGAAGCGGGTACACTTGTGCGCCGTTTTGCTTCTGCTCCAGAGTTTTCATGATTTCCACCGCATGCGGCGTCGACTTCGGCACGTCCAATTCCACCGTAGGCTGGAGCCGCGCCGGCCTGCCCGCGCTCCTCGCCCTGGAAGACGGCAAGACCACCTTGCCTTCGGCCATTTTCTTCCATGACGAGGACGCCGAGGTCAGCTATGGCCGGGCGGCCATCTCCGATTATCTGGCGGGTTACGACGGGCGCCTGATGCGTTCGATGAAAAGCCTGCTTGGCAGTTCGCTCATCGACGGCTCGACGGAAGTCCAGGGCCGTTCGATTCCGTTTCGCGTCCTGTTGACCCGGTTCATCGCCGAACTGAAACAGCGCGCCGAGACCGCGGCGGGCCGGGACTTTACCCGCGCGGTGCTGGGCCGGCCGGTGTTCTTCGTGGACGACAACCCCGCCGCCGATCGGACGGCGCAGGATACGCTGGGCGAAATCGCCCGCAGCGTCGGCTTCACCGACATCGAATTCCAGTTCGAGCCCCTGGCCGCGGCGTTCGACTATGAATCGCAGATCGATCGCGAAGAGCTGGTGCTGGTCATCGACATCGGCGGCGGCACCTCGGATTTTTCATTGATCCGCCTTGGGCCCGGCCGGGCCGCCAAGGCCGACCGGCGCGACGACATCCTGGCCTATGGCGGCGTGCATATCGGCGGCGTGGATTTCGACAAGCAGCTCAGCCTGGGACACGTGATGCCCCTGCTCGGGCTTGGCAGCCAGCTGCGCAGTGGCAAGGACGTGCCTTCCACTCAGTACGGCAACCTGGCCTGCTGGCACACCATCAACCAGGCCTATACCCGCAAGGCGGCCGAGCATTTCGCCTTCATCCGAGCCGAGGCCGGCGACCGCGAGAAGATCGATCTGCTGCTCAACCTCGTCAAGGAGCGCGCCGGCCACTGGGTGGCGGTGCAGGTGGAAGAGGCCAAGATCGCGCTGTCGGAAACCGCCGCCACGCGGATCGATCTGTCGCGCGTCGCGCCCGACCTGGGCGTGGAGGTGACGCGTCCGTCGTTCGATGCCTGCGTGGGCCGCCTGATCGAGAAGGTCGAGTCGACGGCGGGCGCGCTGCTGCGCGAGGCCGGCGTGCCCACGGCGGACGTGGACACCGTGTTCTTCACCGGGGGCTCGAGCCGCGTGCCGCGCCTGCGCGAGGCGGTGTCGGCGCTGGTTCCGGACGCGCGCAGCGTAGAAGGCGATCTGTTCGGCAGCATCGGCGCCGGCCTGGCGCTGGATGCCCGCCGCAAGTTCGGCTGAGGCGTCATGGCGGCGATGGTAAGCTGCATGATCCTCGCGGGCCCAGGCGGCTCGCGCGTTGCGCCAGGCCCAGGAACCCGCCATGACCGACAAACCCGATTCCCATCTCGTTGAAAAACTCGTCGCCAGCGAGGCGCCCTACGACGGCAGCTTCCTGAAGATCCGCCGCGACACGGTGAGCCTGCCCAATGGCAATACCGCGATACGCGAATACGTGGTGCATCCGGGCGCGGTGGTGGTGATTCCGCTGCTGGACGACGGCCGCGTTTTGCTCGAACGGCAATACCGCTATCCCATCGGGCGCGTCATGACGGAGTTTCCGGCGGGCAAGCTGGATCCGGGCGAAGACCCGCTGGTCTGCGGCAAGCGCGAGCTGCTAGAGGAAACGGGCTACACGGCCGGCCAGTGGGCGCATGCCGGCGCCTTGCACCTGGCCATTGCCTATTCCACGGAAATCATTCACATCTTTTTCGCCCGGGACTTGCGTCCCGGCCCCCGCCAGCTGGACCAGGACGAATTCCTGGACGTGGCCAGCGCGCGCCCTGAAGAGCTGATCGAGGCATGCCGCAAGGGCGAAGTCACCGACGCCAAGACCCTGACCTGCGTGCTGTGGATGCAGAACGTGCTGTCGGGCGCATGGCGGCTCGACTGGCAGGACAACGCCGCCTGAGGCGCGGCATTCTCCCGCCATGTCCGAGTCCTTCCCGGTCCTGTTGCAGCCCTCCGGCATGCGCTTCGATGCGCCCGCCGGGGCGTCCGTGCTCATGGCGGCGCAGGCAGCGGGCATCAAGCTGCCGAGCTCCTGCCGCAACGGCACCTGCCGCGCCTGCATGTGCCTGATGCTGGACGGATCCGTCCTCTACGGCATCGAATGGCCGGGGTTGTCGCGCGACGAGAAGGAGGAAGGCTGGATCCTGCCCTGCGTGGCCCAGCCCGTCTCCGCGCTGGAAATCCAGGCCCCGCTGGCCGCGCCGCTCGAGCCCGCCGCTTCCGCGCCGCGCCCCTTGACCGGCGCGCGGCGCTAGGGCGAGCCGACCGCCGGCAGCGCGACGGCCATGCCGCCCGCCATTCCTGCCACCATGCCGGCAAACGGCGCAACGCCCAGCGGCAGGGCCACCAGCATGCCCAACTGCGCGCCGGCGAACATGCCTATGCCCATGGATACCGCGCAGGCCAGGCGCGCCCCGAGCGCGGGAGCGCGCGGCCAGGGCGCCAGCGCCGCGGCCAGCATGGCGATGCTGCTTGCCGGCATCAGCGACGCATGCCGCCACGCCATTTCCGCCACGCCGGCGGGGGCCGCGCATTCGCTGGCCAGCAGGGCGGCCGGCGTGCGCAGCGTATCGATCCACAGCCCCGCCGCCATCGCCGCCATGCAGGCCAGCCACAGGCCGGCCTGACCGGCGCGGGCGCGCGGCGCGCCCTCAGCCGCAGGCGTGGCAGGCCTGCCGCGCGTCGTCGTAGCGGTCATGATGCCGGACCCAGTCGCCCAGGTTGAAGTGGGGGCCGTTTTCGTTGCGGCCCAGCGGCGCCAGCTCCAGGTAGTTGTACGCGCCTGCCAGCCGTTCCACGCCGCGTTCGAAGGCCGAATAGGTGTGGAAGATCTCGCCGTCCGGGTCGCGGAAGAAGGCGCTGGCGCCCGGGCGTTCCTCGACGCCGCCGTCGGCCTTGGGCACCGAGGCCCGCAGGTCGAAATTGAAGTCGTCGCCATGGGACGAATACCAGTCGAAGCGCCAGCCCATCCGCCGCTTGAACGCTTCAAGCTTGGCGTAGGGCGCGCGCGAGACGGCCACCACCGTCACGTCGTGCTGGCGCAGGTGCATCAGGGCGCCCTCCATGTGGTCCGCCAGGAACGAGCAACCCACGCAGCCTTCCTCCCAGTCCGGGTCGAACATGAAGTGATACACGATGAGTTGGCGCCGCCCCTGGAACAGGTCGGCCAGGGCGAGAGGGCCGTCCGGACCCTTGAAGCGGTACGCCTTCTCCACCTTGACCCAAGGCAGGGCCTGCCGGTCGCGCGCCAGCGCGTCCTGGGCCCGGGTCAGTTCTTTCTCGCGGCGCAGGAACGCCTCGCGGGCGGCGTCCCATTGCGCCTGGGATACGACAGGATGATCGGTTTGCATCTGCGGCTCCTCTGGTGCGGGCCTGGCGGCCCGGTAGGGCGGACCGGCTCAGGCCGTGTCCGCCAGGTGGCCCGCCAGCCGTTCCATCGCCCCCGACCAGCCATGGTCGTGGCTGTCCCGGGTGGCCTGGTCGACGAACGGGGTCTGCAGGAAGGCAAGCTCCGTGCCGCCGCCCGCAGGGGTGAATTCCAGGGTGATCAGGGAAACCTCGGCGGGCGTATCGCGCCAGGCCCAGGTGAAGACCAGCCGGCGTTGCGGCTCGACTTCGCGGTAGTGGCCGCTGGCATGATGCTCCAGCCCGTCCTCGGTGGAGAATCCGACCTGGTAGGCGCCGCCCACGCGCGCGTCGGTTTCCGCCACCAGCACCCGCCGGGTCTCGGCGGGGCCGAACCAGCGCATCAGCGCTTGCGGGTCCGTCCAGGCGCGCCAGACGCGTTCGACGGGGGCGTCGAAGCGCCGTTTGAGCCGGAGTTCGATGGGGGCGGCTGCTTGGGGGGGGTGTCGGTCTTCCATGGGTGGATCTCCTCCTCGTGGTACAGGTATCGCGCCAACGAATCCAGCTGTCCGTTCCAGAACCTGTCGTAGCGGGCCAGCCAGTCGGACGCGGCCCGCATCGGTTCCGGCGACAGGGTGCAATTCACCACGCGGCCATCCTTGGCGCGCGCGATCAGGCCGGCGTCTTCCAGTACCCGCAGGTGTTTCATGAAGGCGGGCAGGGACATGGCGTGCGGGCGGGCCAGTTCGCTGACCGAAGCCGCGCCCTGTTCCAGGTCGGCCAGCACCCGGCGCCGCGTGCCGTCGGCCAGCGCCGCGAAGATGCCGTCGAGCGTGTCGTCGTTAAAGTTAACCATAAGGTTAAGTATTAAGCCGGCCCGGATGGCGTGTCAAGCGAAAAATCGAGACATCGGCAGCGCCCCGGCCGGGGCGGGGGTCAGGCGTGCTGGCGCATGGCGGAGGCGTGTCTGGTGTCGCGCATGCTGGCGTACACCAGCAAGGACAGGAAGATGATGCCCGCCAGGTAGTAGTAGAACCATTCCTCGTGGCCCTGCTGCTTGAAGAATAGGGCGATGGCCGGCGCCGTGCCGCCGAAGATCGATACGGTCACGGCATACGGCACGGCCACGCCGGTGGCGCGCACGTTGGTGGGGAATAGCTCGGCCTTCACCACGGCGTTGATGGACGTGTAGCCCGCCGTGAAGATCCAGGCGCCGCAGACCAGCAGGAAGGCGATGAAAGGCGAACGCGTGTGCGATAGCGTCATCAGGATCGGCACGGTCAGCGCGGCGCCGGCCACGCCGAAGAAGATCAGCAGCGGCTTGCGCCCGATCCGGTCGGACAGGGCGCCGTACACCGGTTGCAGGATCAGCGCGAAGATCAGCGAGCCCGCGACGATGTAGGTGGTCACGATGTCCGAGAACCCCGACGTCTGCCGCACGAAGGTCTGCATGTACGTCGTGAAGGTATAGAAGGCGGCCGTGCCGCCGGCCGTCAGGCCCACCACGATCGCCACTTCGCGCGGATACTTCAGCAGGCCGCGCAGCGAGCCGGTCTGCGGCTGCGCTTCTTTCTGGGCTTCCTTGTAGGAATCGGTCTCGGGCATGTCGCGGCGCATGACGGCGGTGATGACGGCCAGCATCGCGCCGATGACGAAGGGGATGCGCCAGCCCCATTCCAGCAGTTGCTCGTGCGTGAGGAAGACATTCTGCAACAGCAGCAGCACCAGGATCGCGGAGAGCTGGCCGCCGATCAGCGTGACGTACTGGAAGCTGGAATAGAAGCCGCGGTGCTCGGGGTCGGCGATCTCGGTCAGGTAGGTGGCGCTGGCGCCATACTCCCCGCCCAGGCTCAGGCCTTCGATCACGCGCGCCAGCGCCAGCAGGGCCGGCGCCGCCAGGCCGATGGTGGCGTAGGTCGGCGTGACGGCGATGATCAGGGAGCCCACGCACATCATCCCGACCGACACCATCAGCGACAGCCGCCGCCCGTGCCGGTCCGCCAGGTGGCCGAACAGCCAGCCGCCCAGCGGGCGCACGATGAAGCCCGCGGCGAAGAGCGTGGCGGCGTTCAATTGCTGTACGACCGGGTCGTGGGAAGGGAAGAACGCGGGGGCGAAGTAGAGCGCGAAGGCAGTGTAGGCGTAGAAGTCATACCACTCCACTAGATTGCCCATGGAACCGACGAAGATGGCCTTGATGCGGCGTTTTGCGTCGGGCATGTCGAGATACGCTTGCGTCATGTCTGTCCTTCAGCTGCGTCTGTCGGGAGCGCCGGACACGCGACCGCGGCCAGGGGCCTGCGCCGCCAGGGCGAACAGGCTCGCCGCGGATGGATCACGCTACGCGTTATGTTGCGCCTGCGGACGCGAAATTGCACGCCCTGGAATCGGGATCGTTCTTCAGTTTCCTGTCAGGACACATCGGGGCGCCAGGCCTTATTTTGCGCGCGGTTTCACGGCCTCGCAGGGCGCCGCACCATCGGCCGTCCTGGCGTCTTCGCCCAGCAGCGCGCGCGCGCCGCAGACCGAGCCGAACATGCCCTTGTTGTCGTGCCCGACGCCCGTTACTTCGTAGGCGCGCCGGTGCAGCGGCACGGGCTTGGCGCCGCGGCCGGCCAGCAGGTGCTCGTACTGCGCGTAGCCCACGCCTCGGGCGAGGCGCGTCGCGCCCTGGGCTTCGGCTCCGCAGGTCTTGTCGAGCAGGCGGTGCTCGGGATTGTTGTCCGCGCCGCCCAGCAGATAGGTGACGTCGCGGGCCGCGTAGCGCACGAACAGACGCGATTCGTCGGTTTCGCGCGCATAGGAAGGCAGCTTGTCGGGGCCGTATTTGTACTGGTTGTAGGTCGGGCAGATGCCGCGTTCGTAGGGCGCGTAACCCTTGCCGTCGGGGCGCGGGCGTTCATTGGTCAGGTACAGGTAGGACGAAGGATTGGCGATGACGTAGCGCACCCCCAGCCCGTCGCGCCGCAGCGGCCCGTCGACATTGTTGAGCACGGCGTAGCGCTGCACCAGTTGCGCGCCGGCCGAGTGTCCGGCCAGCACGATGTCCGCCAGCGCGGGCAGGCGCTTGCGGTCGTCCAGGCTGCGCAGCAGATCGTCGAGCACCTGGAACGAGCTCACCGGCGCGGGCCGTCCGGAGGCCTGCACGCTGTCTTCGCCGTCCTCCCAGCTGGCCTTGCGCCATGCCGCCATGCCGCCGAAACCGGAGTCGATCGCGCCCGAATAGCGCGGCGCCAGGATCAGCGTGTCGCGCGCGCGCAGGGGATTGCGCGCGAGCAGTTCGTCGATGGTTTCGTAATAGCGGTCGGCGTCGCGCTTGACGCCATGGATCACGACGATGATGTGCTTGATGCCGCGCAGGTCGTCGCGGTCGAGCTTGCGGTTGGCGTAGACCGGCATCTTGTACCGGTGCCCGACCCTGCCCAGTTCCACGGCCTGCCAGCGCAACGGCGCCGCGCGCTTGGGCGCGGGCACGGTTTCGTCGTAGTCGTAGGGGTCGGGCAGGGGAGTCTGGGCGTGCGCCGCCAAGGGGGCCAGGCAGGCCGCCAGCGCGAGCGTCGCGGCGAGGCGGCGCGACGCCCCGGCGGCCCGGCCCGGCCGCGCCTGGCGCATGGGGGAAGCGGGCGCGCGGCGCATGGCGCGGCGGGCGATCAGCAGCCCTCGTGGCCCAGCAGCTGCTTGAGCGCGGGCAGATCCAGGATGCGAACTTCGCGCTGGTTGATCTTGATCAGGCCGTCGCGCGCGAAGCGTGAGAACAGCCGGCTGACCGTTTCCAGGGTCAGGCCGAGATAGTTGCCGATCTCTTCGCGGCTCATGCGCAGCACGAACTCGGTGGACGAATAGCCCAGCGAGGCGTAGCGCTGCGACAGATTGAGCAGGAACGCGGCCAGGCGCTGTTCGGACCGCATGGAGCCCAGCGAGGCCAGCATCTGGTGCGAGCGGTTGATCTCGCGGCTCATCAGGCGGCGGAACTGCTGCTGCAGGGACGGCAGGTGCGTGGCGACGCGGTCGATGTCCGACAGGCGGATGACGCAGACCTCGGAATCCTCCAGCGCCACGGCGGTCGAGACGTGCTTGCCGTCGAGCATGCCGTCCATGCCGACGATTTCGCCGGGCAGGTGAAAGCCAGTGACCTGGATTTGGCCGGTGGCGTCTTCGAGCTGCGTCTTGAGGCTGCCGAAGCGCACGCTGTAGACAGCGTCCAGCGGATGATTCAGCGAATACAGCGGCTTGCCTTTTTCAAGGCGCACGCGCTCCTTGACCAGTTCGTCGAGCTTTTCCACTTCGGCGGCTGCCATGCCGACGGGCACGCAGACGTGGCCCAGCATGCATGTGGAACAGTGGGCGGCATCAGGGGCAACGGGAACCCGTTTTTGCATACGATGACCTTTATAGTGCCCATTGCTCGGACCAGCGCCGGAATGGGTGTAAAGCGTGAAGACAGATTCCATTGTAGTCTGTTGTTACTACGGGCGTCTTACCGGCCTTCCGGGGCTGGCCGGGCGCGCCGGTAACCGACCCAGTCGTCGGCTTCGATATCCACCGCCGCGCCGCGCAGGGCCGGGTCTATGGGATAGTACTGGCAAGCCAGGTATCGCGCCTCGGCGGCCGCAGCGCGGCCGTCGGCCGGCGTCCCCAGGAGGGCGGCGACCTCGCGCCGGAGGAAGCAGCCGGGTTTTTCAGGGTCGTACTCCTCGATTTCGTCCATCAGGGCGAGCAGCGCCGGCTCCACCCGGAAAACGTCGCCCCGCACGCGCCGGCCGTCCTCCACGGGGATCAGGCCCGGCCAATCGCCGAAGTCCACCAGACGGCCCGGCACGCTGGCCGGGCCCACGTAGCGGGCGGCCGGGAGCCCGCGTCCGGCGGCAGCCTGCGCCAGGTCGTTGATTTCGCCGGCGCGTAGCGTGCCGTAGACAAAAACGTATATGCTCATAAGTCAGATTGTTGCTGCACGTCGAAAAAAACCATGGCGCGGGCAGGGTGTTGAAATTCTCTCATCCGGCCGCATATTCAGCTTATCGAGCCCGCCGGCACGTATCGGTCAGGCTCCCCAACAAGCCAAATGACCATTATGCGATTCGACAAACTGACAACCAAGTTCCAGCAAGCCCTGGCCGACGCTCAGAGTCTGGCCGCCCGCAACGATCACCCCTACATCGAGCCGCTCCACGTGCTCTCCGCCTTGCTGTCGGATTCCGACAGCGGCGCGGGCAGCCTGCTGGCGCGCGCCGGCGTGGCGGTCAACCGCCTGCAGCCGGCCATCGAAAGCGCGCTGAAGTCCCTGCCGCAGGTGCAGGGCGAAGACAACGTCCAGGTCGGCCGCGACCTGCAAAGCGTGCTCACGCGCACCGACAAGGAAGCCGCGCGCCGCGGCGACACCTATATCGCCAGCGAACTTTTCCTGCTGGCGCTGGCCGACGACAAGGGCCCCGCCGGCCGCATCCTGCAAGAGGCCGGCCTGCAGAAAAAAGCGCTGGAAGCCGCGATCGACGCCGTGCGCGGCGGCGAGAACGTGTCGGGCGCCGAAGGCGAATCCAACCGCGAGGCCCTGTCCAAGTACACGATGGACCTGACCGAGCGCGCCCGCCAGGGCAAGCTGGATCCGGTGATCGGCCGCGATGACGAAATCCGCCGCACCATCCAGATCCTGCAGCGCCGCACGAAGAACAACCCGGTGCTGATCGGCGAACCCGGCGTGGGCAAGACCGCCATCGTCGAAGGCCTGGCGCAGCGCATCGTCAACGATGAAGTGCCCGAGACGCTGCGCGGCAAGCGCGTGTTGTCGCTGGACCTGGCCGCGCTGCTGGCCGGCGCCAAGTTCCGCGGCGAGTTCGAGGAACGCCTGAAGGCCGTGCTCAAGGAACTGTCCCAGGACGACGGCAGCAACATCGTCTTCATCGACGAACTGCACACCATGGTGGGCGCGGGCAAGGCCGAAGGCGCGATGGACGCCGGCAATATGCTCAAGCCGGCGCTGGCGCGCGGCGAGCTGCATTGCATCGGCGCGACCACGCTGGACGAATACCGCAAGTACATCGAGAAGGACGCCGCGCTGGAGCGGCGCTTCCAGAAGGTGCTGGTTGATGAACCCGACGTGGAATCCACCATCGCCATCCTGCGCGGCTTGCAGGAGCGCTACGAGATCCACCACGGCGTCGAGATCACCGACCCGGCCATCGTGGCCGCGGCCGAGCTCTCGCACCGCTATATCACCGACCGCTTCCTGCCTGACAAGGCCATCGACCTGATCGACGAGGCCGGCGCCCGCATCCGCATGGAAATCGACTCCAAGCCGGAAGTGATGGACAAGCTGGACCGCCGCATCATCCAGCTCAAGATCGAGCGCGAGGCCGTCAAGAAGGAAACCGACGATGCGTCCAAGCGGCGCCTGGGCGTGATCGAGGACGAGCTGGAAAAGCTGCAGCGCGAGTACAACGATTTCGAGGAAATCTGGAAGGCGGAAAAAGCCGCGGTCCAGGGCACGCAGGCCATCAAGGAAGAGATCGACAGCGTGCGCGCCGAGATGGCCGAGTTGCAACGCAAGGGCCAGTTCGACAAGCTGGCCGAGCTGCAGTACGGCAAGCTTCCCGACCTGGAGGCGCGCCTGAAGGCGGCCGAAGTGGGCGCGGCCGAGGCGGCCGAGGACGCCGAGGGCGGCGAAGGGCGTCCGCGCCTGCTGCGCACCCGCGTCGGCGCCGAGGAAATCGCCGAAGTCGTGTCGCGCGCCACCGGTATCCCCGTATCGAAGATGATGCAGGGGGAACGCGACAAGCTGCTCCACATGGAGGAATACCTGCACAAGCGGGTGGTGGGCCAGGATGAGGCCGTGCGTCTCGTGTCCGACGCGATCCGGCGTTCGCGCGCCGGGCTGGCGGATCCGTCGCGCCCCTACGGCTCGTTCCTGTTCCTGGGCCCCACCGGCGTGGGCAAGACCGAACTGACGCGCGCGTTGGCGGAATTCCTGTTCGATTCCGAAGAGCACATGATCCGCATCGACATGAGCGAGTTCATGGAGAAGCACTCGGTGGCGCGGCTGATCGGCGCGCCGCCGGGATACGTGGGCTACGAAGAAGGCGGATACCTGACCGAGGCCGTGCGCCGCAAACCGTACAGCGTGGTGTTGCTGGACGAAGTGGAAAAAGCGCATCCGGACGTCTTCAACGTGCTGCTGCAAGTGCTGGACGACGGCCGCCTGACCGACGGCCAGGGCCGCACGGTGGACTTCCGCAACACGGTGATCGTGATGACTTCCAATCTGGGTTCGCAGCACATCCAGACCCTGGCCGGCAAGCCGTACGAAGTGGTCAAGGAAGTGGTGTGGGACGAGCTGAAGCAGACGCTGCGCCCCGAGTTCCTGAACCGCATCGACGAGGTCGTCGTGTTCCACGGACTGGAGGCCCAGCACATCGAGTCGATCGCCCGCATCCAGTTGCGCCGTCTCGGCGAACGCCTGGAACGGCAGGAGATGCGCCTCGAAGTGACCGAGCCCGCGCTGGCCGAACTGGCCCGTTCCGGCTTCGATCCGGTGTTCGGCGCGCGCCCCTTGAAGCGCGCGATCCAGCAGCAGATCGAAAACCCGGTGGCGCGCCTCATCCTGGAAGGCCGTTTCGGCCCCAGGGATGTGGTGCCGGTGGATTGGCAGGACGGGCAGTTCGTCTTCACGAGAACGCTGCAGTAAGGCGGGTATCGCAGGCCGGCATCCACCGCCGGCCGTGCCAGGAAAGCTCCTCGAATTGTCGAGGAGCTTTTTTTTTGGCCGCGATTCCCGTTCGTCGCGCTCGTGTTGGCCGTAATGTTTTTTTAATGTACTTTATTTTTCTAAAACCTAGGGTTTATACCGATCTTTATTGCCTAATTTTCGTTCTATAAACGCATCATTGTTTTTTTTATGTATTTATAGAAATGAAAATTGCGCTGTTGGGGTGTGGCGAGGTCGGTTCCTGCTACGCGCAGGCATGGGTGGCCGCCGGACATGCGGTGAGCGGAATCTGCGAGCTACGGCAAGACGAGGAAATGGCCGGGCGGGCGCGGCGCCATGGCGCGGTGCTGCATGCGGAGCCCGGCCCCTGGCTGCGCGAGGCGGACATCGTCGTGTCCGCCGTCTATGGCCACGCGGCGCTCGAGGTGGCGCGGCGGAGCTTTCCGCACATGCGCCAGGACGCGGTCTACGCCGACTTCACCACGGCCAGCGCGCCGGATATGCAGGCGGCCGCGGCGGCGGCCTCAGAGCGGAATATCGCATTCACCGACGTCGCGATCATGGGCGCCATTGCCCTGCTGGCCGAGCGCACGCCATTGCTGTGCGCGGGAACCGGCACGGACGTGGTGCTGCGGCTGGCCGAGAGCGGCGGGGCGCCGGCGCGCGCCATACCGGGGGCGGCCGGAGACGCCGTGCGCCTCAAGCTGCTGCGCAGCATCATGACGAAAGGCATGGAAAGCCTGGCCGTCGAATGCCTGGTCGCGGCCGAGTCCATGGGGCTGCGCGCCTCGCTTTACGAAGTGCTGGCGGACATCGACCGGACGCCGCTCACGGCGTTCATGGACTCGTTCGTCCGTTCGCATGTGCTGCACGCCCAGCGCCGGCAGGCGGAAGTCCGCGAAGCGCGGGAACAACTGGTCGAGGCGGGGCTGGAACCGCTGGTTCTCGATGGCGTGGAGCGGCTGTTCGACCGGACCAGCCGGGGCATCCAGGCGGCGCGGGCCGGCGGGGCTTTCGACGTGCCCGACTCCGTCGACGCGCGCCTGGCCTGGCTGGGCTCGTTGGCGCGCCGCCACTGAGCGCGCCGGCCGCAACGCATTGCGCATCAAACAAAACCAACTGTGAGGAAGACAATGAAACTCCTGAAGAACCTCCTGGCCGCCACGCTCGTGCTGGGCTGCGCCGCGGCGAACGCCGCCGATCTGGGCAATGCGCCCGTCACGCTCATTTCCCCTTTCCCGCCCGGAGGCGGCACCGACACGCTGACGCGCATGATCGGAAGCGCCATCAGCCAGGACAAGGGCTGGAACATCGTGGTGGAGAACAAGCCGGGCGCCGGAGGGAACCTGGCGCTGGACGCCACCGCCCGCGCCAAGCCGGACGGCCACACCCTGGTGATGGCCCAGACCGACAACATCGTGCTGAATCCCTGGCTCTACAACAAGCTCAGCTACGACACGTTCAAGGATTTCAAGCCGGTCGGCCCGGTGGCGACCTCGCCGAGCGTTTTCGTGGTCTTGCCCGAGTCTCCGTTCAAGACGATCGACGATGTCGTCAAGGCGGCCCAGGCGCGGCCGGGGCAGGTTTCGCTGGGCATTCCCGGTATCGGCGGCACGGGCGACCTCACCGGTTATCTCTGGCGCAAGGCGGCGAACATGGAGTTGATGCACGTGCCGTACCGGGGCTGGGGCCAGGCGTTCCCGGACCTGGCCAGCGGCCGCATCGATATGTACGTGGGCTCCGTGGCCTCGCTGTTGCCGCAGATCCGCGGCGGCAAGGTCCGCGCGCTGGCCGTGGTCGCCAAGGAGCGCTCGCCCGCCTTGCCCGACGTGTCCACGTTCGCCGAAAACGGATTCAAGACGATCGACCAGTCGATCTGGTGGGGCCTGATGGCGCCCGCGAAGACCCCCGACGACGTGGTCGCCACGCTGAACCAGGCGCTGCAGGGCGTCCAGTCCAATCCCGAGCTGGTGAAAAAGCTGGAAGACGCCGGCTACAGCGTGCTCAAGGGCACGCCCGGGGATCTGGCCAGGCAGCACCGCTCGGACCACGACATCTTCGGCAAGGTCGTGCAGGAAGCCGGCATTCCCAAGCAGTAAGCGCAAAGCATCCGCAATTTTTCCGACAGGAGCAAAGATGATCGGCTTTCAGATCCACCCCCGCGCGCGCGCGGTAAGCAAGGAAACCGTGAACAAGTTCAACGGCGTGCCGGTAGCCAACATCAGCGACTGCATGTCGCGCATGACGGCGGGCGGCGCGCGCTTGATGCCGATGCACGATGGCAGTCCGCTGGCCGGCCCGGCGCTGACCGTGCGCACCCGTCCCGGCGACAACCTGCTCGTGCATAAGGCGCTGGATCTTGCGCAGCCGGGCGATGTGATCGTGGTGGACGCGGGCGGCGACCTGACCAACGCCATCATCGGCGAGATCATGACGAGCTATGCGCAGTCGCGCGGCATCGCGGGCATCGTGATCAACGGCGCGATCCGCGATAGCGGCGCGATCCGCCGCGGATCGTTCCCCGTCTACGCGGCAGGCGTGACGCATCGCGGCCCCTACAAGGACGGGCCGGGCGAGATCAATTGCGTCATCGCCCTGGATGGCATGACCATCGCGCCGGGGGACCTGGTCCTGGGCGATGAAGACGGCCTTCTGTCGATCCCGTTCGAGCAAACGGAAGCGCTCCACCAGGCAGCGTCGTCCAAGCACGAACTGGAAACCAGAATGCTGGCGGATATCGCCGCGGGCACGCTGGACACGTCCTGGGTCGATGCCAGGCTCAAGCTCCTGGGCTGCGCGGAGGCGCAAGCGTGAGCGCGGCGGCGCGGCCCGGGGACAAGATGCGCGTCGTGCGGCTGGATCTCTGGATCGACCCGGTATTCGACGCGAGCATCGGGCGCGAGCAGGCCCTGAGCCTGGAGGTACTGCCCGCGCATGGCGGCGCCGTCACGGCGGCAGGGCTGGCCGGCGCGCATGCCTATCACGTCAGCGCGGCCAAAGACGAGGTTCCGGAGCGTTGGCGGGTGTCGGAGGGCCTGCTCGCCCGGTGCCCGGAACTGCTTTGCGTTTCCTCGGGCGGGGCGGGCTACGACACCGTGGACGTGGCGGCCTGCACGCGGGCCGGGGTGGCCGTGGTGAACCAGGCCGGCGCCAATGCCGCGTCGGTGGCGGAAATGACGTTCGCCTTGCTGCTCTCGCTGGTCAAGCGCCTGCGCGAATCCCAGGCCGCGCTGCAAGCGGGGACCGCCGCGTCGCGCGAGGCGCTGATGGGGCGCGAAATCGAAGGGCGCGTGCTCGGCATCGTGGGGATCGGTGAGATCGGGCGGAGAGTCGCCCGCATTGCCGCCGGCTTCGGCCTGCGGGTCGTGGCATTCGACCCGTTGCTGACGCCGGAGGAAATCCGCGCCCGGGGAGCCGAACCGGCCGGCTTCGAGGCGCTGCTCGAAGAGGCCGACGTGGTGAGCCTGCATTGCCCCCTCAACGGCGAGACGCGGGGCATGCTGGGGGCGGGAGCGTTCGGCAGGATGAAGCCCGGCGCGCTCTTTCTCTCGACCGCGCGCGGCGGCATCCACGACGAACAGGCGTTGCTTGCCGCCCTGGAGCAGGGGCGCCTGGCGGGCGCCGGCCTGGACGTGTGGAGCCAGGAGCCTCCCTTGCCCGGCAACGGCCTGCTGCTGCGCTCCGACGTCGTCGCGACCTATCACACGGGCGGCGTCACGCACGAAGGGCGGCGCAAGGTGGCGCAGGGGTCCGCCATCCAGATCGCGGAGATGCTGGCGGGCCGCCGGCCGCCCCGGCTGCTGAATCCGGCGGTCTGGCCCAGGTTCCTGGAACGGCTCGCGCAGCGCCGTGTCGACGCCGCCACCGCCGGTTCGCGGGGATAGGCTTCCGGTATAGTTCGAAAACCCAAGTCTGGAGCCATGCGCCATCATGTCTAGCGCCCGCGATTACGTATATGGAGAGTTGCGCCGACGCCTGATGGCGGGCTCTTTCATGCCG
Source organism: Achromobacter sp. (assembly GCF_050285585.1). GTDB lineage: Bacteria > Pseudomonadota > Gammaproteobacteria > Burkholderiales > Burkholderiaceae_B > Achromobacter. The sequence goes on from NZ_JBLZXF010000007.1 coordinate 201,884, forward strand.
GGCGAGCGGCTGCGCGAAGAGCACATCGCGGCCGAGCTTTCCGTGAGCCGCACGCCGGTGCGCAGCGCCATCGAGCGCCTCGTGACGGACGGCCTGGTCAAGCACGAAGGCCGGCGGGGCGCCGTGGTGCTGGGCTGGCAAGACCGCGATATCGACGAAGCATTCGAGCTGCGCATGCTGCTCGAACCGTATTCGGCCAAGGCTGCCGCCGAAAGGGCCAGCCCGGAGCAGATACGCGAGCTCGAGCGCATCAACGAGAGCATGCTCGAGGCGATCAACGCCGACGCTCCCGACAGCGTCGCGCGCGTGCAGCACTTCAACAATCAATTCCATCACGCCTTGCTCGAGGCCGCGCAATCCGCGCGGGTGCGTTCCATGGTGGAAAGCCTGCTCGACATGCCCATCATCATCGGTTCGTTCTACTTCTACACCAAGGACGACATGCTGCGCAGCGTGGAGCATCATCGCCAGATCATCGCGGCCCTGCGGGCGCGCGATGCGGAGTGCGCCCAGATCGCGATGCGCTTCCATCTGGCGTCCACGCACCTGCTTTTCCGCACCCACCGCAAGTCGGGCAAGTAGCGCGGCGACGCTACTCCTTTCCGGATCCTGCCTCGGCCAGCGCCTGCTTGATGATGGCATTGGCCGTCCAGCGCGCCACGTCGGTGAGCTCGGAAAGTTCCAGCTTCCAGATGTCCTTCAGGACCAGGAATACTTCGGTCCCGTAGACCAATGACAGGGCCTGCGCCACGCGCTCCAGCTGGGCCGGAGCAAGGTCGGCCGCCAGCGGCGCGATGGCGCGCTTCAGGATGTCGACCCGGTGGCCGCGCACCAGCCGCGGTTCGGCGCCCGACTTGCCGGCGCTGGCTTCGGCGTGCTGCTGCAGGGACACCATGATGGCGGCGCGCAGCGGCGCTTCGTGCGATTCGAGCCTGGGATACGCGAAGCGCAGCAGTTCATCGACCCGGGCGGCGGCGTCGGGGGCGCTTGAGTCCCACGCCAGGATCGGCCCCAGGCTTTCGTCGACCACCGCCGCGATCAGCGCGCTCTGGCTGGGGAAGTAGCGATAGGCCGTCGCGCGCGAGACCTGGGCGTGCTCGGCGAGTTCGGCGACCGAGGGCGTAATGCCTTGCGCCATCAGCCGCTGGGCAGCGTCCAGCAGGGTTTTGCGCATGCGCGCCCGGGGGCCGTGCGGGGGTTCGCCGCTGGCCGCCGCCTGGGGGCTGGCGGGCGCGATGAGCCGCGCCGAGCCGGTGCTTGCCGGGGCATTCCTGGTGGGGGAACGGGTTTGACGTGAGACAGGTGTCTCAGTATGATTCTTTCGTCTCATTTCTAGATTCTACAGGCCTCGCGGCCCCACACATCGAGGCGCGCACCGAGTGTAGCCGCCCGCGGAGGAGTCATGACGCATTCGAACCGGCGGGTCTACGTGGCCGCCACTTACGACACGAAGGGCCAGGAGGCCGAATACGTGGTGGGCCTGCTCAAGCGGGAAGGGCTGGACGCCGTTTCGGTGGACGTGTCCACCTCGGGCGCGGCCAGCGCGGCCCAGGTCCAGGCGCGCGAGGTGGCCGCATGCCATCCCCAAGGCGCCGACGCCGTCTTCACCGGCGACCGGGGCACCGCCATCGCCGCGATGGCGCAGGCCTTCGAGCGCTACGCCGCGGGCAACGCCGGCATCGGCGCCTTGCTGGGCCTGGGCGGCTCGGGCGGCACCGCCCTGATCACGCCCGCGATGCGGGCGCTCCCGATCGGCACGCCCAAGCTGATGGTCTCCACGATGGCCTCGGGCAATGTGGCGCCCTATGTCGGGCCGTCCGACATCGCCATGATGTATTCGGTGACCGACGTCGCGGGCCTGAACCGCATTTCGCGCCGGGTGCTGGCCAATGCGGCCGGCGCGATCGGCGGGGCCTTCCGGCAGGCCTCCAGCGCGGCCATGGACGACGGCCGGCCCGCCGTGGGGATCACCATGTTCGGCGTCACCACGCCTTGCGTGCAGCAGGTCACCCCGCTGCTCGAATCCCGCTACGACTGCCTGGTGTTCCATGCCACGGGCACGGGCGGCCAGTCGATGGAAAAGCTGTTGGACAGCCATCTGCTTGCCGGCGTCCTGGACCTGACCACCACCGAAGTCTGCGACTTTCTTTTCGGCGGCGTGCTGGCCTGCACGGAAGACCGCTTTGGCGCCGTGGCCCGCACGGGCGCGCCCTACGTGGGTTCCTGCGGCGCGTTGGACATGGTGAATTTCGGCGCCATGGACACCATCCCCGAGCGCTATCGCGGCCGCAAGTTCTACCCGCACAACCCGCAGGTGACGCTGATGCGCACCACCGCGGAAGAGAATGCCCGGCAGGGTGAATGGATCGCCGCCCGGCTGAACCGCTGCCAGGGGCCGGTGCGCTTCCTGATCCCCGAAGGCGGGGTGTCCGCGCTGGACGCGCCGGGCCAGGCGTTCTGGGATCCGGAGGCGGACGCCGCGCTGTTCGGCGCGCTGGAGGCGAACCTGCGGCAGACGGCGGACCGCCGCCTGGTGCGCGTGCCGTTCCACATCAACGACCCGCGCTTCGCCCAGGCCGCGGTCGAACACTATCTTGAAATCGCTACACACTGAGGATTGCCGCCATGCCGCGTTTTGACCGCAACGAGCTACTGGACAAGTTCCGCGCCATGGTGCGCGCGCGCACGCCGATCGTGGGCGGCGGCGCGGGCACGGGCCTGTCGGCCAAGTGCGAGGAAGCGGGCGGCATCGACCTGATCGTGATCTACAACTCGGGCCGCTACCGCATGGCGGGCCGCGGCTCGCTGGCCGGCCTGCTGGCCTACGGAAACGCCAACGAGATCGTGGTCGACATGGGCCGCGAGGTGCTGCCGGTGGTGAAAAAGACTCCCGTGCTGGCAGGCGTGAACGGCACCGATCCCTTCTGCGATTTCGACGTGTTCCTGGACGAGCTCAAGCGCCAGGGCTTTGCCGGCGTGCAGAACTTCCCGACCGTGGGCCTCATCGACGGCAACTTCCGCGCCAACCTGGAAGAGACCGGCATGGGCTATGCCCTGGAAGTGGACATGATCCGCCTGGCGCACAAGAAGGGCATGCTGACCACGCCCTATGTGTTCAACGAGGACGACGCCGTGGCCATGGCCCGAGCCGGCGCGGACATCATCGTGGCCCACATGGGCCTGACCACCGGCGGCTCCATCGGCGCCGAAACGGCGCTGTCGCTGGACGATTGCGTGGCCGCCATCGACCGCATCGCCGAGGCGGCGCTGGCCGTGCGCCCGGACGTCATCGTGCTGTGCCACGGCGGTCCCATCGCCACGCCCGAGGATGCCGCGCACGTGTTGCGGGCATGCAAGCACTGCCACGGCTTCTACGGCGCCAGTTCCATGGAGCGCCTGCCCACCGAGCAGGCCCTGACCGCCGCGACCCGCGAGTTCAAGAACCTGACGTTCTGACCCCCCATCCCCGCCGTTTCCGCATTCTTTTCTGGGCCGCGCGCCCGCAGGAGTCCGTATGACGCACACCGTACATGTCAGCGCCGTCGTGCACGCCCCGCTGCAGGAAGTCTGGGCCCGGTTCCGCGATTTCGACGGCCTGGCGGGCTGGCATCCCGGCATTGAGCAGAGCCGCCTGGAAGAGGGGGGGCGCCATGACGCCGTGGGCTCGGTGCGGCACCTGACGCTCAAGCCCGCCGGCTTCGTCCGCGAGCGCCTGCTGATGCTGGACGATCCGGGCACGGCGCTGCGCTATTCCATCATCGAGACCGACCTGCCCATGCGCGATTACGTTGCCGGCGTGTCGCTGCACCCCGTCACCGAAAGCGGCCACACGCTGGTGCAATGGTGGGCGGACTTCCGCGTCGAGGGCGCGGAACTGAGCGACGTGGCGAACGCCGTGGGCAAGGGCGTGTTCGCGGCCGGGCTGGCGGCGCTGGACGAGAAGCTGCGCCGCGCCTGACCGCAAGCCGCGCAGGATGGGTAGCGCGCGAGAGTTCTTAAGCTAGAACGCCGCTGTCGAACGCGCGTAACCCATGCCGTCATGGGCAGATTGTTTTTCGGCCGATGCGGGGCGCTGTCTGCCCACGGCCGCATGGGTTGCGCGCGCTGGGCAATTGCGTTCTTGGACAGAGGGTCTCGCGCTTTACCCATCCTACGGCGCTTCGGGTTTGGCTGGAAGCCGCTTGCAGCCGGCCGGCAGTTCCGCCGTGCGCAGGTACCCGCGGATGGCGTCGATGAGCGCCCGGGCCGCGGGGCTGAGCGGATACTCCTTGTGCCGGATGATGCAGATCGTGCGCACGACCGTCGGGCGCGCCAGCAACGCGTAGCGTAGCCCCGGTTCCAGCACGCGTTGCGCGGCCAGCGCCGGCAGCAGGGCCACTCCCAGCCCCGCCTTCACCAGCGCGGCCTGCGAGGTGGTGCTGGACGCCTCGTAGAAGGGCGCGGCGGCTTCGATCGGCAGGTCGGCGCGCGCGCGCAGCAGCGCCATGATTCCGGTCTCGTCCACGACGCCCACCAGCTTGCGCTGCGCCAGGTCCGACCAGCGCATCGCGCCGTCGCGGCCCGTCCGCAGGTCCGGGTCGTCTTCGCGGTACAGCACCCCGAAACGGTCTTCGAGCAATGCGTCGAAACGCAACCCCGGCGCGTCCGCCCAGCGGCTGGTCAGGCCGAAATCCACCTCGCGGGCGGAGACCTTGCGCTGGATGCGGCCGGAGTTGTCATCGCTGAGATACAGGCGCACGCCCGGGTATTGGGCCGAGAAGGCCGCGGCGGCGGGCGCGATGATCTGCGTGATGGCAGACGGCGCCGCCGCCACGCCCACGCGCCCGCGCTCCATCGCGCCGAAACGCACCACATCCTCGATCACGCCGTCGAAGTCCGCCAGCAGCCGCATCACGCGCGGCAGGAACTCCTCGCCCGCGGCCGTCAGCAGCACGCGCCGGCTCGTGCGCGCGAACAACTGCGTGGCAAGCGCGTCCTCCAGCTGGCGCACCAGGCTGGTCACGGACGATTGGGTCTGGAACAGGCGCTTGGCCGCATGCGTGAAGCTGGATTCCTGGGCCACCGCCACGAAGGCGGTCAGGTGTTTCAGGGTGACGTGCTTGGGCAGCCGATTCATTTCAAATCACGATGGATGGATCAATAAAAACAATTTTCCCAGATTGATCGCCGCGACGATACTACGCCCTTTCAGCATCCTTCGGCCTCCCGGGCCGGATCAAGACGGAAGCAGCATGCGGCAGCAGACTCTGGACCTCATCATTGAAGGCGGCTGGGTGGTCGACGGACTGGGCGGCCCCCGGCGGCGCGCAGACGTGGGCGTGGCGGGCGAACGCATCGCCGCCATCGGCGACCTGGCCGGCGTTGCCGCGGCGCGCCGCGTGGACGCCCGCGGCAAGATCGTGGCGCCGGGCTTCATCGATGTGCATGGCCATGACGACCTGATGTTCGTGGAGCGCCCCGGCCTGGAATGGAAGACCAGCCAGGGCATCACCTCGGTCGTGGTGGGCAATTGCGGCGTCAGCGGCGCGCCCGCGCCCCTGCCCGGCAATACGGCGGCGGCGCTGGCCCTGCTGGGGGAAACGCCCTTGTTCGCCGATATGGGCGCGTATTTCGACGAGCTGCGCGCCCAGCAGCCCATGATCAACGTGGCGGCCCTGGTGGGGCATGCCAACCTGCGCCTGGCCGCCATGCGCGACCCCGCTGCCCAGCCCACGGACGAAGAGCAGGGCGCCATGCAGCGCATGCTGGACGACGCCCTGGCCGCCGGCGCCGTGGGGTTCAGCACCGGCCTGGCCTACCAGCCGGGCGGCGCCGCGCAGCCGGCGGAGCTGGAGGGCCTGGCGAAGGTGGCGGCCGCGCGCGGCGCCATGCACACCAGCCACATCCGCAACGAGGGCGATCAGGTCGAGGCCGCGGTGGACGAAGTGCTGTCCGTGGGCCGCAATACCGGCTGCGCCACGGTGCTGTCGCATCACAAATGCATGTTGCCGCGCAATTGGGGCAAGAGCCGCGCCACACTGGCCAACATCGACCGGGCCCGGGCGGAGGGCCTGGACGTGGCCCTGGACATCTATCCGTATCCGGGCAGTTCCACCATCCTGATCCCGGAACGCGCCGAGATCATCGACGATATCCGCATCACCTGGTCTACCCCGCACCCCGAATGCGGCGGCCAATACCTGAGCGATATCGCGGCGCGCTGGGGCTGCGACAAGACCACGGCGGCGCGCCGGCTGTGCCCGGCGGGCGCCATCTATTTCGCCATGGACGAGGCCGAGGTCCAGCGCATTTTCCAGCATGAGCGCTGCATGGTCGGTTCCGACGGGCTGCCCAACGACGCGCATCCCCACCCGCGGCTGTGGGGCAGCTTCACGCGCGTGCTGGGCCGCTATGTGCGCGAGGCGCGGCTGCTTACGCTGGAGGCCGCGGTCGCCAAGATGACCGCCCTGCCGGCGCGCGTGTTCGGCCTGGCGGGACGCGGCCAGCTCACCGAAGGCGCGTGGGCGGACATCGTGGTGTTCGATGCCGACACCGTCGAGGACCGCGCCACCTGGGAAGCGCCGACCCTGGCGTCCGCGGGCGTCGAGCGCGTGCTGGTCAATGGCAGCCAGGTCTTCCCGGCGTCGGCGGGCATGCCGCGGCCCGGCAGGATCCTGCGGCGCGAGGCGATGGAGCCGGATGCCGCGGGCTCCCTTCGATAAAACATATCCCATTCCTACAGGAGACAACCCCCATGATGCGCAAGACCTGCATCGCCCTGGCGCTGGCCGCCGTGCTGCCCGCCGCTCACGCGGCCTTTCCGGACCGCCCCATCACCCTGATCGTGCCTTTCCCGGCGGGCGGCCCGACCGACATCGTCGGCCGGCTTGCCGCGGCCAAGGCAGGCGAGATCCTGGGCCAGCAGATCGTGGTCGAGAACCGCACGGGCGCGTCCGGCACGATCGGCATGACGGCCACGGCCCGCGCCAAGCCCGACGGCTATACCGTGGGGCTGGCCACCGTCAGCACGCACGGCACGGCGCCGCACCTGTTTCCCAACCTGGCCTACGATCCCGTCAAGGATTTCACGCCGGTCAGCAACCTGGTCACCAGCCCCAACATCCTCAGCGTGAACCCGCAGTTCCCCGCCAAGACGCTGGCGGAATTCGTGACGCACGTGCGCGCCAACCCGAACAAGGACGGCTACGCCAACGCGGGCGCCGGCGGCGTGAACGACCTGGGCATGATCTGGTTCCTGCAGATCATCGGCGGCAAGATGAACAGCATTTCGTACCGGGGCTCGGCGCCCGCGCTGACCGACACGGTGGGCGGGGTGGTGCCGGTGATCTTCGACAACTTTCCGTCCTCGCTGCCCTATCTGAAGAGCAACCACCTGCGCGCCCTGGCCATCACGGGCACCGAGCGCAACCCGCGCCTGCCGGACGTGCCGACCTTCGCCGAGCAGGGCTACAAGGATTACGACGTGACCGCGTGGTACGGCGTGGTGGGCCCGGCGGGCATGCCGGCCGATGTGCGCGACAAGCTGGCCCAGGCCTTCGCCCAGGCGGTGCGCGATCCGGCGACCGCCGCGAAGATGGAAGAGACCGGCGCCTTCCCGCTGGGCAACACGCCCGCGGCGTTCGGCGAGCAGATCCGCACCGAGCGCGACCGCTGGAAGTCGGTGATCGACAAGGCGCAGATCAAGCTGCAGTGATGGCGCGGGCGGCCGCGCCCGCGCCCGCTCAGTACACGTCGCGGCGGTAGCGGCCGTCGCGCTGCATGGCCTGCAGGCGCGCGTCGCCCAGGATGTCCTGCAGGGCGGCGTCGACGCCGCCGGCCATGCCCTGCAGGCTGCCGCAGACGTAGATGGCCGCGCCATCGTCGACCCAGGCGCGCACGGCATCCGCCTGTTCGCGCAAATGATGCTGCACGTAGCGGCGTTCGGGCTGGTCGCGCGAGAACACCGCATCCACGCGTTCCAGCGTGCCGTCGCCGCGCCAGGCGGCGATATCGGCCTTGCAGAACCAATCGTGCGCGGCGTTGCGCTCGCCGAACACCAGCCAGTTGCGCCGGTGGCCGGCCGCGCGGCGCGCCTTGATGAGCGCGCGCAGGCCGGCCAGGCCCGTGCCGTTGCCCACCAGGATCAGCGGGCGGCCGTCGGCCGGGGCGTGGAAATTGCGGTTCACGCGCACGCGCAGGTCTATCGCATCGCCGGGCTGGGCGATGTGGGTCAGCCAGCCGCTGCCCAATCCCAGGGCGCCGTCCGCGCCTCGCATCTGGCGCACGAGCAGCTGGATGGCCCCGTCTTCGGGCAGCGAGGCGATGGAGTATTCGCGGTGCGCATGCAACGGGCCGCCGGCTTCCAGCCTCGGGCCGATCTCGGCGATGTCGCCGGCCTGCCAGGCGGCCTCGGCGTCCGCGGGCGGCGTCAGGGTCAGCAGGTAGCACGGGCCGCCCCGGCTGTCCGGATTGAGCCGTTCGCGCGCGTCCAGGCGCCAGGACTGGTACGCGGGCGCCTGCCAGTCGGGCAGATCGCTGCGTCCGGCCAGCAGCCCCAGGTGGTGCTGCCAGTGCCGCAACGCGGCGGGATCGCCATTGTCGACCTCGACCAGGTCGAACAGCGGCGCGGCGCCTTGCGCATGCAGCCATTCGCCGAGGCGGCGGCCGAAGCCGCAATAGTTTGCGTACTCGCGGTCGCCCAGCGCCAGCACCGCGTATTGCGAGCCCGCCAGCGAGGGTCCGCCTCGCCCGGCCGCGCCGGCAAGCATCCGGTCGGAAAATGCGGCGGCGGCGTCGGGCGGGTCGCCTTCGCCATAGGTGCTGGCCACGAACAGCATGCGGCGGTAGCCGGCAAGGCGCGCCAGGTCCAACTGGCCCAGCGCCGCGACGCGCACCGTCAGGCCGCCCGCCCGCAGGGATTCGGCGGTCTGTTCGGCCAACGATTCGGCGTAGCCGGTCTGCGTCGCGTAGGCGACCAGCAGGGTGTCTTCGGGAACGGGGGCGTCCAGGGCCTGCCGCGCCTGCGCGTGCTGGGCTTCCTGGCGCCGGGCGCGGCGCAGCGCCCATAGGCACAGGAGCAGCCACAGCCCCACCACGCACGCCGCCGCGATCAACCGGGTAGGGGCCATGGTTTCAGCGGGGGAGGGCCAGCGCCTGGAACGCCGGGGTGGCGGCGACGCGATAAGCGTCGGGGTCGCGAAGGATAAAGAGGGCCGCCAGGCCGTGCCGGCGGGCATGGGCCAGGCCGTCGTCCAGGCCCAGCACCGTCAGGGCGGTGGCCAGCGCGTCGGCCTGCATGCAGCTCCGGTGCACCACGGTGACCGAGGCCAGTCCGTTGCGCACGGGCTGGCCGCTGCGGGGATCGATGGTGTGGGCGTAGCGTTCGTCGCCGCTGCCCGCGTGGCGACGGTAGTCGCCCGAGGTGGCGATGCTGCATTCCGCAAGCGGCAGCGCCAGCGCGTGGCCGTCGCTGGCGTCGGGCACTTCGACGGCCACGCGCCAGGGCTGGCCGTCGGGCCGCTTGCCGCGCGCGCGCAGTTCGCCGCCGACTTCCACCAGGTATTGCGTGATGCCCAGGGCGTCGAGCGCCATCGCGGCGCGATCCACGCCGTAGCCCTTGGCGATGGAAGACAGGTCCAGATAGGTGCCGCCTTCCTGCATCGCCGCGCGCCTGCCGGAATCGAGCCGGACGCGGCGCCAACCGCAGCGCGCGCGGGCGGCTTCGATGGCGGCGGGCGAGGGCGGCTCGAACGCGCGCTGGTGCGGACCGAAGCCCCAGGCGTTCACCAGCGGCCCCACGGTCGGGTCGTAGGCGCCGCCGGTTTCCTCGGCCAGCGCCAGCGCGTGGTCCAGCACGTGGAAGAAGCCGGCGGGCAGCGTTTGCCAGCCGGGGCCCGCCTGGTTGTAGCGCGTGATGTCGGAATCCGCTTCCCAGGTGCTCATCTGGGCCACCACTTCGTCCAGCGCGGCCTGGATGGCCTGCCGCGCGGCGGCCTCGGTGCGTCCGGCCGGCAGGGCCATGCGCGCCGACCAGGTGGTGCCCATGGTCGCCCCGGCCAGCGCCGCCGGCCGGGCCGGCATGGCGCCATAGGCGACGCGCGGCGTGGCGACGGCCGCGCCGCGCGGAGCGTAGGAAGGGGGAGTCGTCATGCGGCCAGGCAGGCTCAGGGCTGCAGCACTTCGACCGTGCCCGCGTACGACAGGCGGCGCTTCTTGGCCTGCGGCACGCTGACCTTGGCGTCTTCCATGCCGGCCTCGATCCAGTACAGGCCGGGTTGCGGCCACTTCACCGAGAACTTGCCGTCCTTGTCGGTCTTCAGCTGGATCTCGCCGACCTTGTCGCGATAGCGGCTGCCGCCGGGCACGACGTTGACTTCCAGTTCCGCCGCGGGCTTGCCGTCCAGCAGCATCTGGAAGGTGGCGGATTCGTCCGTGAACAGGTCGTTGGGGTGGCTGACGGGAGCCAGTTCCAGGCCGCGGCCCACCGGCTTGACGGCCGAGGGCTTGCCGGCGGTGACGAAGGTTTCGACGCGGCCCAGGCTCTGGGAGATTTCCAGGTCCTCGGCCTTGGCGGGCACGGCCTGGGCCAGGCCTTCGGCCTTGCCGAAATAGCGCTTGTTCTTGCCGTCTTCCTTCCAGCGAGCGAACACGCCGTCGTTGACGACGGCCACGCGGTACGTGCCGCTTTGCTTGAGCTGCAGGTCGAAGGTGCTGCGCAGCTTGCCGCGGTTGAGGTTCTCGGCCTCGGCGGAGGCGCCGTCGGGCGCCGTCACGGCCAGGCCGTCCAGGCGCAGCGGCGCGTGGTTGAAATAGAACTTGTCGTTGCCCACGGCGGCGTCGACCGTGATCCAGCTGTCGGTGCCGGACAGCACCGTCGAGGACGGCACGATCCAGACGTCGTGCGCGTGGGCGGCGAAAGGCAGGCAGAGCGCCAGGGCGGCGGCCAGTTTGGCGGCGGATTTCATCGTTGCGTTCCTAGTCAGGGTTTCAGGTCGAGCGCGACGGCGCCCAGTTCATGCTCGCCGCGGGCCGTCAACTGCTCGGCCTTTTGCGGCGGCCATTGGAAGGGGATGCGCAGCAGTTCGCGGCCGCCGACTTCGCGCGCCGCTTCCACCACCATCGCGTACTGGCCGGGCTTGAGCTGCGACAGGGGCTTGCTGGCCGCGTCGAAGCTCAGCGCGTGCTTGCCCACCGGCTTGGTCGCGCCGCTCACGCCGTCCACCGGGAACTGCTGGTTGCGCCCGCTGCGGCGCCACCACTGGCGCATGTCCTTGAGCCATTCGGTGCCTTCGTTGTTCTTCTTGGCCACGTCGTACCAGACCGCCAGATCGGTGGCGACGCTCTGGTCGGGATTCTCGATCCAGATCGCCACGTAGGGGCGGTGGTATTCCGCGACATCGAGGCGCGGAACCTCGATGGACAGGCCGATGTCGGCCGCTTGGGCCGTTCGGGCGATCAGGCCGGCCAGCAGGGCCGACAGCAACAGCTTGCGCATGGAAGTCTCCAGGGCGGATCGATGGGATCAATGAATGAAGAGCAGGGCCAGCACGACCGGGATCACGACGCCGAGCCCGACCATGGGCCAGGTCGCGCTGCGGTTGCCGGCGTGCATTTTCAGCAGTACCAGCCCGGTCAGCGAAAAGACCAGACAGGCGGCGGCGAAAATGTCCAGGAACCAGCTCCAGGCCAGGCCCGTGTTGCGGCCCTTGTGCAGATCGTTCAGGTACGAGATCCAGCCGCGGTCGGTGCGTTCGTATTCGACGTCGCCGCTGGACAGGTCTATGGACAGCCAGGCATCGCCGCCGGCGCGCGGCAGCGACAGATAGATCTCGTCCGCGGACCATTCGGCGGCCCTGCCGGCCGCGGCGGCGTCCAGCGTGTCGTCCAGCCACTGCGCGACGGGGGCGGGCAGGGGCGCTTTTTTCTGCGCGGGAGGGGGGGACAATTGCGCCAGCACGGCGGCGGGCAGCCTGGCCTCGCGGCTGGTCACCACCGCCTTGGCCTCGATGTGCGAGGCGTTGTTCAAGGTCAGCCCCGTGACGGCGAACAGCAGCATTCCCAGCAGGCACAGCGCCGAACTGATCCAGTGCCATTGATGCAGCGTCTTGAGCCAATAGGCCCGGCGGCGAGGGGTGGGTTGACTGTCCATGGGGTATCGGGTGAAAGCCCGCGGATTCTAACATTTAATGAGAATGAATCTTATAAATGCCGCGATTGCGCCTGAGAGGCGATTTCAATCGATTTCGGGCTCGCTGCCCCTTGGGGGGGCGCGCGGCGTGGCGCCTGTGCGCTGGCGGCGATAAGATAGGCCACCCGTTACAAACACCGGAGGTCGTCATGCTTGAACAGCAAGTCGCGGATCGCATCGGTCGTCATTGGGGGTGGGTGGCTCTGCGCGGCGTCGTCGCCATCCTGTTTGGCCTCATGGCCATGTCGATGCCAGCCATCACCCTCTCCGCGCTGGTGCTGGTGTGGGGCGCCTTCGCGCTGGCCGACGGCGTGCTGGCGCTGATCGCCGGCGTGCGCATCCGGGACAATGGCAAGCCGCTGTGGGCGCTCATCGTCGTGGGCCTGCTGGGCGTCGCCGCGGGGATCGTCACCTTTCTCTGGCCCGGACTGACCGCGCTGATCCTGCTGTACATCATCGCGATCTGGGCGCTGGTGTCGGGCGTATTCCAGATCATCGCCGCCGTCCGCTTCCGCAAGGAAATCCGCAACGAATGGCTGCTCGGCCTGTCGGGGCTGGTGTCGGTGCTGTTCGGCGGCATGCTCATCATGCAGCCCGGCGCGGGCGCGCTGGCGCTGGTCTGGGTCATTGGCATCTATGCCGTGTTTTTCGGCATACTTCTGCTGGTTTTTTCCTTCCGACTCAGACAGCACAAGGCGTCCTGATTCCCGATGTCCGCATACCAGACCCTGATCCCCCTGAATTTCCTCGCCGTGGGCGTGGGCGCCACGCTCGGCGCCTGGGTCCGTTGGCTGGTCGGTCTGTGGCTGAACGTCGAGTCCTGGCCGTGGGGGACCTTCGCGGTGAACCTCGCGGGGGGCTATCTGGTGGGGCTGGTGCTGGCCCTGGTGGCCGGCCATCCCGAATGGCCCGCCTGGGTGCGGCTCGGCGCGATCACCGGCTTCATGGGCGGCTTGACCACGTTTTCGACCTTCTCCGCGGAAACCGTCGCCATGCTGGAGCGCGGCGCCTACGGCACCGCGGTGGGCTATGCCGGCTTCAGCCTGGCGGGTTCGCTGCTGCTGACGGCGGCGGGCCTGGCCACCGCCAGCCTGCTGCGCTAGCCGGCCAGCGGGGCCAGCACGCGCGCGGCCTGCAGGCCGCTGCGCACCGCGCCTTCCAGCACGCCGGGGTAGCCTGTGTCGGTCCAGTCGCCGGCAAGCGCCAGGGTGGGCCAAGGCGTGGAATTCAGCGGGCGGGTCAGGCCCGGCACCGCCGCGAAGGTCGCGCGTTTCTCGATGAAGAGTTCCGCCGCCGTCACTTCCGGCATGGCGGGCAGGCGCGCGGGATGGCGCGCTGCCTGCTCGGCCACCTGGTCGATCAGTTCCTCGATGACCTGCTGGCGGTTGCGGTCCGCGATGCCGGCGGCGGCGCTGGCCACCACGGCCAGTTCGCCGGCCTTGGCGTCGCCGGCCAGTTGCGCGCGGTCGAACAGCCATTGGCCGATGTGGCCGCGGGCGGCTTCCTCGCGCAGCATCATCATGGGCTCCGGCAACCGCCAGGGCTCCGCCAGCCGCAGGTTGAGCGTGGCGATGGGCAGGTAGTCGAAGGCCTTCAGGGCCTCGAGCAGGCCGCTGGCGCCGGCTTCCCGCAGCGGGGCGTCCAGCAGCCGGGCCGCGAAGGTGGGCGGCACGGCCAGCACCGCCGCGTCGAAGCGTTCCTGGTTGATGTCGATGCCGTCGTCGGACGGGCGTATCTGGCGCACCGTGCTGCCGTAGCGCATGGTGACCTGGCGCGCGGCCGCGTCGGGCCATAGCGCCGACAGGTCGGTGCAGGGCAGCAGCATGTCGCTGTCCTCGCGGCTGCCCGCCAGGCTGTCGCGCAGCACGCGCGCGAACAGCGCGGCGCTGGCCGTGGCCATCGGTGTGTTCAGCGCGGCCAGGCAGAGCGGTTCCCAGAGCTGGCGGATCAGCGCGTCGGACTGGCCGTGGTAGTGCAGCAGGTGCAGCACGGTCCAATCGCGCGGAGGCGTCCAGGACATGGTTTTCAGCCCGCGCATGAGGCGCAGGGTGGCCAGCCGGTCGGCCCAGGACAGGCCGCGCGCCCGCAGGATGGCGATGGCCATGTGCAGCGGGGCGGGCAGGCGCGGGGCCGACAGGCGGAAACGGCCGTCCAGGCTGGCCAGCCGCAGGGGGCGGCGCATCAGCAGGGCGTCCGGATTGCGGCCCACCCGGCGCATCAGCGCCAGCGTGTGCTTGTAGGCCCCCGAAAGCAGGTGCTGGCCGTTGTCCAGCGGCGCGTCGAATTCGGTGTGGAAGACACGGCGAGCGCGCCCGCCGGGGGTATGGCCGGCTTCGAACACGGTGACCTTGGCGCCCGCCTCGCGCAGCGCCACGCTGGCCGCCAGTCCGGCCCAGCCCGCGCCGATGACCGCGGCCTTCACCGCGCCAACCGACGGACGAGTCCGCGTCCGCCGCCCACCCAGGTCTTCCAGGCCAGCCACAGTTTGCGCAGGGGCGTGAGCGAAATCCGCTGGTGCAGCACCTGCCAGTTGTCGCGCTCGATCTCGTCGAGCAGCGCGTGGTAGATCGCGGCCATCATCAGCCCGGGCCGCTGCGAACGGCGGTCGGCCTCGGGCAGGTTGTTCATTGCCTCGCGGTACAGGCCGCGCGCGCGGTCGGCCTGGAACTTCATCAGCGCGCTGAAGCGCTCGGAGTACTGGCCGTTCAGAATGTCAGAGGCCTTGACCTCGAATTGCTGCATGTCGTTGACGGGCAGGTAGATGCGGCCGCGGCGGGCGTCGTCGCCCACGTCGCGGATGATGTTCGTCATCTGGAACGCCAGGCCGAGCTTCTCCGCGTAGACCAGGGTCTTGGGATCGGAGTAGCCGAACACGCCGGCCGACAGCTCGCCCACCACGCCGGCGGCATGCCAGCAGTACTTCCGCAGGCCGGGCCAATCCAGGTAGCGGGTCTGGTCCAGGTCCATTTCCATGCCGTCCACCACGGCCTGCAGGCGTTCGCGGGTGATCGAACAGCTTTCGAGGTGCGGTTGCAGGGCGCGCGTTACCGGGTGGTCCGGCGTGCCGTCGAACATCTGGTCGATCTGGGTGCGCCACCAGGCCAGCTTGACGCGGGCGAGCGACGGGTCGGTGCATTCGTCCACCACGTCGTCGACTTCGCGGCAATAGGCATACAGCGCCGTGATGGCGCGCCGCCGCTCGGGCGGCAGGAACAGGAAGGCGTAGTAGAAGCTCGAACCGCTTTTGGCGGCTTTTTCCTGGCAATATTCGTCAGGGGTCATATCAGGTAATTGCGCGCCACACCATGATGGCCCAGTCTTTGGCGCCCAATTCGGGGCGATTCATGAATACATCGTAGCCGCTCGCCTCGATACGCTCCAGCACGCGCAGCCCGCCTTGCACCACCAGGCGCAGCTCCAGGCCCATGCGGCCCGGCAGGCGGCGCGCCAGCGGAGCGCCGAAGTGTAGCAGCGCGCGGGCGCGTTCCACCTCGAAGGCCATCAGGTCGCGCCAGGCGGGCGTCAGCCGGCAGGCTGCCAGGTCATCGTCGGTCACGCCATGGCGGCGCAGGTCTTCCTGCGGCAGGTAGACGCGATGCTTGCGCCAATCCACCCGCACGTCCTGCCAGAAGTTCACGAGCTGCAGGCCGGTGCAGATCGCGTCCGCCTCGTCCACGTTCTGCGGATTGGTGGCTTCGAACAGATGCAGCATCAGCCGGCCCACCGGATTGGCGGAACGGGTGCAGTAGTCGGCCAGGGCGGCGTAGTCTTCGTAGCGCTTGACGCTGATGTCCTGCTCGAAGGCGGACAGCAGGTCGTAGAAAGGGGTGATGGGCAACTGGTGGCGGGCGATGGTGGCCGCCAGCGGCCGGAAGATGCCGGCCAGTTCGGGCGAGCCGGGTTCCGGCGTCGAGCCCGGTTCGGCGCCGATGCGGTGCAGTTCGGCCCGGAACGCGGCCAACTGGCTCAGCCGTTCCTCGTCCGTGGCGCTGCCTTCGTCGGCGATGTCGTCCGCGGCGCGGGCGAACCGGTAGATATCGGTCACGGCGCCGCGCAGCCTGCGCGGCAGCAGCAGCGAGGCGACGGGGAAGTTCTCGTAGTGATCGATGGACATAAAGCGGGTTTGCGGTGCGGCCCCGGGGGCCCTGACGAACCCATTTTAAGGTGAACGAGCCCCGGCCGTTTGGCCCGGGCATGGGGCCATGCCGCGGGGGCAAGGATCAGTTAGACTTAAGCGCCACAGGATTGCACACCATGCCGCGCCCAATTTCAGCCTCCGTCTCCGTTTCCGCCCTTGCGCACAACCTTGCGGCGGTGCGCCGCCATCTCGACCAGACCGCGGCCGCCGCGTCCGGCCTGCCGCCCTCGATCTGGGCGGTCATCAAGGCCAACGCCTACGGGCATGGCATCGAGCAGGCGGTGGCGGGTTTCTCCAAGGCGCAGGGCCTGGCGATGCTGGACCTGGACGAAGCCGTGCGTTGCCGCGAGGCGGGGTGGGGCGGGCCGATCCTGCTGCTGGAAGGGTTTTTCAGCCCGTCCGACCTGGAGATCGTCGACCGCTACCACCTGAGCTCCACCGTGCATAACCGCGAGCAGCTGGACATGCTGGCGCGGGCGCGCCTGTCGCGCCGGGTGGACATCATGCTCAAGCTCAACAGCGGCATGAACCGCCTGGGCTTCAGCCCGGCCGCCTATGCCGCGGCGCACGAACGCGCCATGCTGCTGCAACAGCAGGGCACCCTGGGCTCGGTGGGCAAGATGACCCACTTCGCCTGCGCCGACGGCCCGCAGGGCGTGAACGAACAGCTGGGCCTCTTCAATTCGGTGACGCATAAGCTGCCGGGCACCATCAGCGTCTGCAATTCAGCGGCCACGCTGCGCTTCGCCGAGATCGCCGTGGGCTCGGAAACGCAATCGCACTGGGTACGCCCCGGTATCTGCCTCTACGGGGCCTCGCCGTTCGCAGACGCCGAGGCCGTCTCCTTCGGCCTGAAGCCGGCCATGTCGCTGCGTTCGGAAATCATCGCCGTGCAGGATCTGAAGGCGGGCGACTCCGTCGGCTACGGCGCCATTTTCCGCGCCGAGCGCTCCATGCGCATCGGCATCGTGGCCTGCGGCTACGCCGACGGCTATCCCCGCCACGCCGCCACCGGCACGCCCGTGGTCGTGGCCGGCATCCGCACCCAGTTGGTGGGCCGCGTATCCATGGACATGCTGATCGTCGATCTGGGCCCGATTCCCGCGGCCGGCGTGGGCACGCCCGTGTCGCTCTGGGGCGAGGACGGCCCCTCCGTGGACGAGGTCGCCCAGGCCGCCGGCACCATTGGCTACGAGCTGCTGTGCGCGCTGGCGCCGCGCGTCCCGGTCACTCGGGACGCCTGAGCCGACACGTCCGGCGTGCAAGAATTGCTACGCAATTTACAAGACAGGTGGCGCCGGATGGTGTCTACTTGGAAGACCGGGCGCTCAAGCGCCCGTTTTTGACCAAGAAAACAGACGACGAGGTTTCAATCCATGAAGGACAAATGCGTACTCATCACGGGCGCCACCAAAGGCATAGGCTGGGCCCTTACGCAGCGGCTGTCCGACATGGGCTGTCACGTGGTGGGCATTGCGCGCAACACCACCGACGTGGATTTTCCCGGCTATCTCTACGCCTGTGACCTGGCGGACGCCGGCCGCACCGAGGAAGTGCTGCGCGAAATCCGCGAGAAATTCCCCGTCGACGCGGTGGTCAACAACGTCGGCATCGTCTCGCCGCAGCCGTTGGGCGAAATCGACCTGGCCACCCTGTACAACGTGCTCGACCTGAACGTCCGCGTGGCGGTGCAGGTCACCCAGGCCTTCATCGAATCCATGAAGGTGCGCCGCGCCGGCCGCATCGTCAATGTGGTCAGCCGCGCGATCCATGGCGGCATGGATCGCACCGCCTATTCGGCCGCCAAGAGCGCGCTGGTGGGCTGCACGCGCAGTTGGGCGCTGGAGCTGGCCGAATACGGCGTGACCGCCAACGCGGTAGCGCCCGGTCCGATCGAAACGGAAATGTTCCGCGCCACGCGTCCGGCGGGCAGTGAGGCCGAAAAGCGCGCCCTGGCTTCGGTGCCCATGAAGCGCCTGGGGACCCCCGCCGAGGTGGCGGCCGCCATCGCCTTCCTGCTGTCCGACGACGCGGGCTTCATCACCGGCCAGGTGCTGGGCGTGGACGGCGGCGGCAGCCTCGCCGGGCGCTCGTAACCAGCCGCCTCAGCTGCGCACCGCGCTCCGGAAGGCCGCCGAAAGGGCCGTGAGCGCATCGCGCGCCCGGCCGTCCTTGACCCGGGTGTGCAGCAAGACGGGCAACTGCGGTATGGCGGGCAGCCCCAGCCTGGGGCCCGCATCCACCGCGCCGAACGGCAGCATGCGCGGAGACAGCGCCGCAACGCCGAGCCCCGCCATCACGGCTGCCGTGACGGCCATCACGCCTCCGCCCACGAAAACTTCGGTCCAGGGTATGCCCGCCGCATCGAGCAGCTGGCCGGCGAGCGCGCGCACGCCGCAAGGCTGCGCCATCGTGGCCAGCGGCAGCGGTTCGCCTGTCCGGTGCTGCCAGCCCGGGGCAGCGAACCAGCCGAACTTCTCCTGGGTGATGATTTTCCCGTCGTCGCGGCCCGCGTGCAGGCGGACGATCACCGTGTCCAGCTCCCGCCGGTCGAAGCTCTGGAGCAAGTCGGCCGACGAGGCGATCCGGATTTCGATCAGCAACTGGGGGTCCTGCGCGTTCATGCGCGCGATCAGCGCCGGCAGTTCGGGGCCCGCGACATGGTCGCTGATGCCGATGGCGAGGCGTTGCCTCGCTTCGGCCATGGCGGACAGCGCGCGGTCGTGCACGGCAAGGAGTTCGCGCGCGTGTTCCAGAAAGCCGGCGCCTCGCGCCGAAAGCGCGACGTAACGGGGCGTACGCTCGACCAGGCGGAAGCCGAGCCGGTCTTCCAGCCGCTTCAGCTTCAAGCTGACCGCGGCCTGGGTCGTGCCCATGGCGTCGGCGGCATGCGTGAAGCTGCCGAGTTCGGCAATGCGAACGAAAGCCTTGACGGCATCGAGGTCGAGCGCGCGTTCAGTCATTTCAAATATTTATCGTTGATATATATACAGATAGCGTATCAGAATAGATAACATGAAGCGGCATTCTATGGAGAACCCACCATGCCGCTCGTTCACATCTCATTGCGCGCCGGAAAGACGCAAGCCTACCGCCAGGCCCTCTTCGACGGCGTCTACCAGGCGCTGCGCGAAACCTTCAACGTGCCCGACGACGACCAGTTCATGGCCATGACCGAGCATGACGCCGCAAACTTCCGCTATGGCGCGACCTATCTCGATATCGCGCGCAGCGACGACCTCGTGTTCATCCAGATCACGGCGAGCAACACCCGCAGCATGGAGCAGAAGAAGGCGCTGTTCCGGCGGATCGCCGAACGGCTGGAGGCAAGCCCGGGCATGCGCCCGGAGGACGTGTTCGTGAATCTGGTGGAGGTGGAGAAAGAGAACTGGTCGCTCGGCCGCGGTCTCGCGCAGTACGCGTGAGGCCGCCAGGCGGCCCCGCGCGGGCCCGGCATCAGGCGCCCAGCGCGCCGGCCTCCAGGCGCAGCGCCTCCAGAAAGCGCACGAGGGCCGGCGCGGCGTCGACTTGCGCCCGCTGCACCACGCCGACCGGCGGCAGGGTCCAGTCGGGGCGGAACCTCAGGATGGCCAGCACGCCCATGGCGGCGTAATGCTGCGCCACCGCGCGCGGCATGGCCGACAGCAGATCGCTGCTGCGCAACAGCACCTCGTTGGCAAGCAGCGATACCGATTCGGCCATGGGCGCGCGCAATGTCAGCCCCTGTTCGGCGAAGTAGGCGTCGATGCGCTGGCGCAGCGGCGCTTGCGGCGGAGGCAGGATCCAGTCCTGCCGCGCCAGCGCGGCGGCGGTGATGCGGGTGGATGCCGCCAGCGGATGGCCGATGCGCGCCACCACGCATATCGGCTCTTCGTACAGCACTTCGGTGCGGAACATGGGCTGGGTCGCGTCCAGCATCAGCCGTCCCAGCACGCAGTCGAACTCCCCGCGGGCCAGGCCCGCCAGGAGCATGTCGTGCGCGCCTTCCTGCAACATGACGGTGACGCCCGCATGATCGGCGCGCAAGCGCCGCAGGGCCCGCGGCACCAGGACGGGCAGCGCGACCTGCTGCACGCCGACGCGGATCCGTCCGCTGGCGCCCGCGGCCAGGGCGGCGATCTCGTTGCGCGCGCCGGACAGGTCGGACCAGAGCACGTCCGCCTTGCGGGCCAGCGCGTGCCCGAATCCGGTGGGCGTGATGCCGCGGCGCGTGCGCTGGAACAGCGGCACGCCGAACATGTCTTCCAGTTCGAGCAGCTGCTTGCTGGCGGCAGGCTGGGTCATGCCGAGCTCGGCGGCGGCCTTGTGCACGCTGCCCTGCGCGTACAGCGCCCGCAGCAGGTCCAGATGGCGCATGCGCAGACGGCCGCCGATATGGCGAAGCTCGGGAATCCGGGGCGTCGATGGCATGGTTATCCAATTCCAATTGGTTATCACAGCATTCTAATAATTGATTAGATTGTATGCACCCCGTACCTATACTGGACCGCAGTTCAACCGTCCTGCGAAAAGGGGAAACCATGAAGATCACGATGCTGGGAACCGGCGCCGCGCTGCCCGATCCCGACCGGGGCCAGTCCGCCATCCTGCTGACGCTGGATGACGACACGCATTACCTGTTCGATTGCGGCGAGGGCGCCACGCGTCAGATGGTGCGCGCGAACGTCGATCCGGCGAAGGTCGGTTTCGTATTCCTGACGCACCTGCACCACGACCATATTTGCGACTATCCCTATTTCGTGATCTCCAGCTGGATGCTGAACAAGCAGGGCGCGCCGCTGGTGCTGGGGCCGAAGGGCACGCGCCACTTCGTCGACCACCTGTTCGAGAACGGCGCGTACCAGACGGATTTCCGGGCGCGCAGCGCCTACCCGGTGCGCCAGGCCAATATCGAGGCCGCGCGGCCCGAGGTGCGCGAAGTCAGTCCGGGCGTCGTCTTCGAAGACGGCAAGGTCCGCATTTCCGTGGACTGGGTCGAGCACATCCCCCGCGAGGTCTGCGAATGCTTCGGCGTGCGCGTGGAGGCGGAAGGCAAGGTCATCGCATTCAGCGGCGACACCGCGCCCTGCGAGGCCATGGTGCGCCTGGCCCGGGACGCGGACCTGCTCATTCACGAGTGCACGTTTCCCGAATCGTTCATCGCCCATCGGGCCAAGACCGGCGTGGGCACGTACGCGCACACCAGTCCGACCGATCTCGGCAAGATCGCGCGCGAGGCCAATGTGAAGAGCCTGGTCGCCACGCATTTCGGGCACTTCGACTCCACCAGCCCCGTGCTCAAGCGCGCCGCGGCCAAGCACCTGCCTGTGGACCTGATGGGCCCGCACCTGATGGACGAGATCGTGGCCGACATCCGCAAGAACTACGCCGGCCCGCTGCGGCTGGCCCACGACCTGATGCGCATCGACCTCTAGCCCACGCAGGAAACGAAGGCCGGCCTTCGGGCCGGCATGTCGCGGGCATGCCGCCCGCCGGCCAGGGAGAACACCATGACGTACCGGACGTGCGCCGTTTCCGTTTTGCTTGCCTTGGGCGCGGCGGCTTCGCCGCCGGCCGCCCGGGCGCAGTATCCCGATCATCCCATCCGCATCGTGCTGCCGTATGCGCCAGGCGCGGCGGGCGACGTCGCCATGCGGCAGATCCAGCCCCTGCTGGAGCAGCGCCTGGGCCAGCCCGTGGTGGTGGATTACAAGACAGGCGCCGGCGGCAATATCGGCGCGCAGGAAGTCGCGCGCGCGAAGCCGGATGGCTACACGCTGGTGCTGGGCGCGACCAACAATTTCGTCATCAACCAGTTCCTCTACCGCAAGCTGGGTTTCGATCCGCTGGCGGACCTGGAGCCCGTGGGCAAGCTGGCGGACGTGCCGGCCTTCGTCTATGTCGGCTCGCAGGTGCCGGCCACGGACTACGCGCAGTTCGAGCAGTATGCGCGCGCGCAGAAGGGCAAGCTGAACTACGGTTCGCCGGGCATGGGCACCACGCCCCACCTGTCGGCCTACCGCCTGTCCAAGGCGATGGGCGCGGGCATGACGCACATCGCCTATCGCGGTTCGACGCCGGGCGTGCAGGCCCTGCTGGCGAACGAGATCCAGATGTATGTCGGGGGCTACAGCATAGCGGCCGCCTACATGCCGCAGGGCAAGGTCCGGGCGCTGGCGGTGGCGGCGCCCCAGCGTTTCGCCGGGTTGCCCGACGTGCCTACTGCCGCCGAGGCCGGCATGCCTGACGTGGTGCAGGGCAATTGGTGGGGGTTTGCCGCGCCCAAGGGCACGCCGGCCGACCGCGTCGCGCGCTTCGCCGGCGCCTTGCACGAGGTGCTGGGACTGCCCGAGGTGCGCCAGGCCTATCTTGCCAACGGCTTCGTGCCCGGAAGGGACTCGCCGGCGTCGTTCGCCGAGGAATGGCGGAACGAAGCCCGCCAATGGCAGGCCGTGGTGCGCGAGTCCGGCGTGGTCCTGGACAACTGAGGAGGGCGCCATGGAATTCGAACGCCGGGGCTCGGGCCATCCGCTGTTCCTGCTGCACGGTTTCTGCTCGTCGTGCGTGATCTGGAGGGACCTGATGGCGGAGCTGGCGGACATGCGCGACGTGATCGCGCCGGACTGGCCCGGCTTCGGCCGCGCCGCGCGGGCGGAGCCGCTGTGGGGGGCTTGCCGGACTATGCCCGGGCGCTGCTGGCGCTGGCCGACGGACTGGGCATCTCCACCTTCGACGTTCTAGGCCATTCGTTCAGCGGCTTTGTGGCGCAGCAATTGCTTTGCGACGCGCCGGCCCGGGTCGGGCGCGCGGTGCTGTACGGCTCAGGCCTGAGCGTGGACCCCGCCGCGCGTTTCGAGCCCATCGAGCAGACCCGGGCGCGCCTGCGCGCGGACGGCCCGCGGGCCACGGCCCGCCGCGTGCTGGCGACGTGGTTCAGGGAGGGGGAACGGCATCCGGCCTACGCCGCGTGCCTGGAGGATGGCGCGTCCATGAGCGCGGCAGGCGCGGCGTCGATGATCGAGGCCGCGCAGGGAGTGGATTTCAGCCAGCGCTTGCGCCTGGCCCAAGCGCCCGCGCTGGTGATCCTGGGCGAGCACGAGCGCAGCCATCCGCTGGCCTCGGCGCTGGCTCTGCGGGCCGCTCTGGACAAGGGCAGCCTGTGCGTCCTGCCGGACAGCGGACACGCGGCGCACCTGGAATGCCCCCTTTTGTTCAAGGCGGCCCTGCGGGCATTTCTCGGCGCGGCCTAGCGCCGCGCGGCGCTCAGTAGGGGCCCTTCGAGGCGGCGGGCGCGGCGACGTTCTTGAATTGGCCGGCCAGCTGTTCGGCCGCGCGCGCCAGCAGGATGGCGTCGACGCCGACGGCGACGAAGGTGGCGCCCAGCGAGAGATAGTGCCTGGCCTGCTCGATGCCGCCGTGCAGAATGCCGGCCGCCTTGCCGGAACGGACGATGCGCTTGATCGCGTCGTCGATTGCCTTGGAGACTTCCGGGTGGTCCGGCTGGCCCAGGTACCCCATGCTGGCCGACAGGTCGGCCGGCCCGATGAAGGCGCCGTCGACCCCGTCCACGGCAAGAATCTCCTCCAGCGCGTCGACGCTGCGCGGGGTTTCGATCTGCACCAGCACGCACATCTCGTCGTTGGCGCGCTCCAGGTAGCTGGGGATGCGGTTCCAGCGCGACGAGCGGGCCAGCGCGCTGCCCACGCCGCGGATGCCTTGCGGCGGATAGCGCACCGCCGCAACGGCGGCCTCGGCTTCCTCGGCGGACTGCACCATGGGGACCAGTATCGTCTGCGCGCCCGCGTCCAGGATCTGTTTGATCTGGACGGCGTCGTTCCAGGCGGGCCGCACGACCGGGGCCGCCGGGTAGGCGGCCATCGAT
The DNA here is from genome assembly GCF_050285585.1 of Achromobacter sp. Classification (GTDB taxonomy): domain Bacteria; phylum Pseudomonadota; class Gammaproteobacteria; order Burkholderiales; family Burkholderiaceae_B; genus Achromobacter. Next base: position 226,049 of record NZ_JBLZXF010000007.1, read on the forward strand.
TGCAGCTGCGCGAGCGTGGTCTGCAGGGTGTTGGGCGAATGCTCGCCGTCGATCACCAGCCAGTCGAAGCCGGCGCCCGCGACGATCTCGATGGAATAGGCATTGCACAGGCCGGCCCACAGGCCGATCTGGGGCTTGCCCTCTTGCAGGGCGCGCTTGAAGGTATTGGTCAGGATGTCCATGGGCGGCGGGTCGCTCAAATGAAGTGGCAGTTGACGGAGCCAAGCACGCCGTAGTCGACGTTGAAGGTGTCGCCGGGGCGGGCGGCCACCGGCCGGGTGAAGGACCCCGACAGGACGATCTCGCCCGCTTCCAGCGCCACGTCGTGGGCGGCCAGCTTGTTAGCGAGCCATACTACGCCATTGGCGGGATGGTTCAAGACGCCGGCGGCCACGCCGGTCTCCTCGATCACGGCGTTGCGCGACAGGATGGCGCCGATCCAGCGCAGGTCCAGTTCGCCGATCTTCACGGGCCGCCCGCCCATCACCACGCCCGCGTTGGCCGCGTTGTCGGCGATGGTGTCGAACACCTTGCGGGGGCGCTTGGTGTCGGGGTCGATACCGTGCGAGCGCGCGTCGATGATCTCCAGCGCGGGGATTACGTAGTCCACCGCGTCGTATACCTGGAACAGCGTCACGCCGGGGCCCTGCAGGCGCTTGCCGAGCACGAAGGCCAGTTCGACCTCCAGCCTGGGCAGGATGAACCGGCCGGCGGGTATGCCGGCGCCGTCGTCGAAGAACATATCGTCCAGCAGCATGCCGAAATCCGGCTCGTCGATCTGCGAAGCCTGCTGCATGGCGCGCGAGGTCAGCCCGATCTTGTGGCCCCGCTTGACGCGGCCTTCGGCAAGCTTGATGTCCATCCAGGCGCGCTGGATGGCGTAGGCATCGGCGATATCGATGTCGGGGTATTCCAGCGAAACCTGGCGGATCTGGCGGCGGGTGCGTTCGGCGTCGTGCAGGCGCGCGGCGATGGCGCGCACGGTATGGGTGTCCAGCATGCGGATTCCTGGGGGGGATTCAAGTCGGGTAGGGGACCAGCGTGTTGACCAGCCGGCCGATGCCTTCGATTTCGGTCACGACCTCGTCGCCGGGCCGAACGTTGACGATGCCGTCGGGCGTGCCCGTCAGGATCAGGTCGCCGGGCGACAGCGTCATGAAGCTGCTGAAGTATTCGATCAGCGCGGGCACGTCGAACACCATGTCGCGCGTGTTGCCGCGCTGCGTTTCGACGCCGTTGACGGTGGTGCGCAGATTCAGGTTCATCGGGTCCTGGACATCGTCCCGGTCCACCAGCCAAGGGCCCAGGGGCGTGCAGGTGTCGCGGCTTTTCACGCGCAGGTTGGGGCGGTACCAGTTTTCCAGGTAGTCGCGCAGCGCGTAGTCGTTGGCCACCGTGTAGCCGGCCACGTGGTCGTAGGCCTGGCCGCGGGCGACCTTGCTGGCGGTCTTGCCGATCACCACGGCCAATTCGCATTCATAGTGCATGAAGGCGACGTCGGCGGGGCGCAGGGTCTGCGCGCGGTGGCCGATGAACGTGTTGGCGGCCTTCAGGAAACCCAGCGGTTCCTCGGGCGCCTTGAACGCCAGTTCCCTGGCGTGGTCGGCGTAATTGATGGCCAGCGTGAACGTCGTGCGGGGTTCGATGGGCGGCAGCCACGTCACCGCGTCTTCGGGAAGTTCGCGGCCATCGGCCAGCCGTAGGCGGCCAGGGCCGGCTTCGGTCGCGGCATGGATGGCGCCGTCCAGGGAAATGCGGGCATGCTTCATGGGAAGGCTCCTGCGGTCAAAGGCCGGCGCGCCGGGCGGCCAGCGTATTGCGCAGCGTGCCTACCTGCGCGATGCGGATGTCGTAGCGTTGGCCGGCGCGTGCGCGCGGCGCGCCCGGCGGGGGGCCGACGAGCAGGATGTCGCCCGCCTCCAGGCTCATGAACTGGGTCACGTCGGCGATCAGGCGGGCCACCGGCCGGATCATGCCGGCCGTGCTGGCGCGCTGCGCCACCGCGCCGTCGATCCGCACCTCGATGTCCAGCGCGTCGGGATCGGCGACGGACGCGGCGGGCGCGAATTCGCCGCCGATGGGGCAGAAGCCGTCGCGGCACTTCTGCTTGAGCGCCGGGCGGAAGTAGCTGGCGTGCGGCACGGACAGATCGGCGACGACGCGGTAGCCGGCCACGTAGCCCAGCGCCTCGGCTTCGTCGACGCGGGTGGCGCGGCGCGAAAACACGACGCCCAGGCAGGCGCCTATCTCCACTTCGTCCACGTCGGCCGGCAGCGTGATGGCGGCGCCATCGCGCGCATAGGTATTGGCGGGCTTGATGTAGAGCACGGGCGCCTTGGGAGCGCCCTTGTACGGGGCGGCGTCGATGGCCTCGCCCATCGCTGCCAGCGCCTGGGGCGTATTGAGCGCCGCGCCCACCACCGTCCGGGGCAAGGGCAGCGCCGCCTGGGCGGCGCGCGCCGCGAGGTAGTCGCGATAGTTGTTGAACTTGTAGTTCAGCACCGGGTCGGCCTCTTCGATCTGCATCGAAATGCCCAGAGGGCGCGAGGCCATTACAGGCGCCAGCGCCGCCGTCAATGCCTGGAACACGCGCTCGCCCAGCGCGGCTTTCTGCGCATCGCTGCGGCCGTGGCCGATGCGCAGCACCACGTGGACGAAGGCGTTGTCGGGATGGCCGTCGACGATCAGGAAGTCGTCCACCCGGACGGCGCGGGTGCGCGCGCCCGCCAGCGGAAACAGGCTGCCGTCGCCCACGGCGGCGTCCTGCACCGTCCGCATCAGCTTGTCCGTATCCAGGGCCAGATTGCCCGAATATTCAATCCAGATATGGGGCATGGCCTGCTCCGCGCAAAGTAATTAGCATGTTAAGTAGTTTAGTGAAAAAGCCTGCCCGTGACAATGCGCGCGCTGACTCGTCCGGTTGGGGGTTTCCCGCCGTTGACAGGGCGGGCCGGCAAGCATAATGTTAACGTGTTAATTATATCTGCGCGGAAGGTTTCGGCGCAGATCCTGGCCAAGGAGCCGCGCGTGAGCATCAAACACTGGATCAACGGGAAGCAGGTCGACAGCCCGGACCGCTTCGTCACCTACAACCCGGCCACGGGCGAGGCCATCGGCGAAGTGGCCGCGGGCGGCCAGGCGGAAATCGATGCGGCCGTCGCCGCCGCGGCCGATGCCTTCCCCAAGTGGGCCGGCACGCCGGCGAAGGAACGCGCCCGCCTGATGCGCAGGCTGGGCGAACTGATCGACCAGAACGTGCCGGCGCTGGCCGAACTGGAAACGCGCGACACCGGCCTGCCGATTTCGCAGACCCGCAAGCAACTGATTCCGCGCGCCTCCGAAAACTTCAACTTCTTCGCCGAGGTGTGCACGCGCATGAACGGCCACACCTATCCGGTGGACGACCAGATGCTCAACTACACGCTGTACCAGCCCGTGGGCGTGTGCGCGCTGGTATCGCCGTGGAACGTGCCTTTCATGACGGCAACCTGGAAGACGGCCCCGTGCCTGGCGCTGGGCAACACCGCCGTGCTGAAAATGTCCGAGCTGTCGCCGCTGACGGCCGACCAGCTGGGCATGCTGGCGCGGGAGGCCGGCATCCCGGCGGGCGTGCTGAACGTCGTGCAGGGCTACGGCGCCACGGCGGGCGATGCGCTGGTGCGGCATCCCGGCGTGCGCGCGATCTCGTTCACGGGCGGCACGGCCACCGGCAAGAAGATCCTGGCAAGCGCTGGCGGCATCAAGAAATACTCCATGGAGCTGGGCGGCAAGTCGCCCGTGCTGGTTTTCGACGACGCGGACGTGGAACGCGCGCTGGACGCGGCCCTGTTCACCATTTTTTCGCTCAACGGCGAACGCTGCACCGCGGGCTCGCGGATTTTCGTGCAGCGGGCCATCTACGACGATTTCGTGCGCCGGTTCGCCGAGCGGGCGCGCCGCCTGGCCGTGGGCGATCCCGCGGACGAAAAGACCCACGTGGGCGCCATGATCTCTCGCGCGCACTGGGAGAAGGTCACGGGCTACATCCGCCTGGCCGAGCAGGAAGGGGCGCGCATCCTCGCGGGCGGCGCCGGGCGGCCCGCCGGCCTGCCGGCGAGCCTGGCGGGCGGAAACTTCGTCAGCCCCACGGTGCTGGCCGACGTCGACAACCGGATGCGCTGCGCGCAGGAGGAGATCTTCGGCCCCGTCGCCTGCCTGTTGCCGTTCGAAGACGAGGCCGAGGGCCTGGCCCTGGCCAATGACGTGAAGTACGGTCTGGCGTCGTATGTCTGGACCCGCGACATCGGCCGCGCGCATCGCCTCGCCCGCGGCATCGAGGCCGGCATGGTGTTCATCAACAGCCAGAACGTGCGCGATCTGCGCCAGCCTTTCGGCGGCACCAAGGAGTCCGGCACCGGGCGCGAAGGCGGCGAATACAGCTACGAAGTCTTCGCCGAGATCAAGAACGTGTGCGTATCGATGGGCAGCCACCACATCCCCAAATGGGGCGTCTGAGCCCGCAGGAATTCACGAGAACGAGGAGACTAGATCATGGGCAAGCTCGCGCTGGCGGCCAAGGTAACGCATGTGCCGTCCATGTACCTGTCGGAGCTTCCCGGCAAGCACCAGGGCTGCCGGGAAGCCGCGATCCAGGGGCACCGCGTCATCGGCCAGCGGTGCCGGGACCTGGACGTGGACACCATGGTCGTGCTCGACGTGCACTGGCTGGTCAATGCCGGCTACCACGTCAATTGCAATGCGGGTTTCAAAGGCCGCTACACCAGCAACGAGCTGCCGCATTTCATCAAGGACATGGATTACGCCTATCGCGGCAATCCGCAGCTTGGCCGCCGCATCGCCGAATGCGCGAACGCGGCCGGCGTCGGCGCGAGATCGCACGAAATCGACAGCCTGGAACTGGAATACGGCACGCTGGTGCCGATGCGCTACATGAACGGGGACGGCCGTTTCAACGTGGTCTCCGTGGCGGCATGGTGCGCCTGGCATGCGCTGGATGAAAGCCGGCGCTTCGGGGCCGCGCTGCGCCAGGCCATCGAGGAGAGCGACAGCCGCGTGGCGGTGCTGGCCAGCGGCTCGCTGTCGCACCGCTTCAACGACAACGGCAGCCCCGAAGCCGCGATGCACGAGATCAGCCGCGAGTTCTTCCGGCAGGTGGACCTGCGCGTGGTGGAGTTGTGGCGCCAGGGGGACTGGAAGGCCTTCTGCGCCATGCTGCCCGAGTACGCCGACCTGTGCGCGGGCGAGGGCGGCATGCACGATACCGCCATGCTGCTGGGCCTGCTGGGCTGGGATGGGTACGACAAGCCGGTGGAGATCGTCACCGACTACTTCGCCAGTTCCGGCACGGGACAGATCAACGCGATTTTTCCCGTGCCGGATTGATCAGGCTTCGTCGGGCGCGCGCGGCGCGTCGGCGTCGCGCTTGATCAGATCGACCATCGTGTCCACGTCGCGATAGAGGCGTTCCAGCAGTTCCTTGCCGATCCTGGCCTCGATCTCCTGGTACTTCGCGTCCACTTGGGGGCGCATGCGGTCGATGAGTTTGTTGCTCTTGGGCGTGAGCGAGATTTCCTGGCGCCGCTGGTCGGCGCTGGAGCGCGCGCGCCTGATCAGCCCTTGCTCCTGCATGCCGGCCAGCATGCGGGTCAGGCTGGGGCTGAGGATCTGGCAGCTGCGCGCGATCTGGTTGGGCTCCATGGCGCCCACTTCGCTCAAGGTGCGCAAGACCCGCCATTGCTGTTCGGTGACGCCGGCCTCGTGCAGGATGGGGCGGAAATGCGCCATCAGCGTTTCGCGGGCGTATAGCAGCAGATGGGGAAGGTTGCGGTGGTGGAAACTCGGGCTCATGCGGCTATGTTAGCAAGAAGCCGCGCGGTTCCTGCGTGGCGTGCCCAGTGCGCGGACACCGGCCCCGCCGGACGGGGCCGATGCCGGACCGGATGGCGCGGTCAGGCGGGATTCTGGTCGGCCAGTTCCCGCAGGTCGTCGGGCAGCGCCAGGTCGGGGGCGCCTTCCTGCAATTCGCGCAGCGCGTGCAGGGCGTCGTCCTGCTGGTCCGCCTGCATCAGGGAGCGGATATGGGCCACGCGGGCTTCGATGTCCTGGTCGCTGAACGGGGCCGCCTGCTCGGCGGCGGGGTCGCCTTGAGGCGCCTCGGCCGCCTGCTGGTCCGAAGGCGGCGCTTCCTGGACCGGGACGGCCTGGGGCGGGGAGGCGGGGGCGGCTTCGCGCTGGATCGCGGGCGCGGCCTGCGTAGCGGGCGCCTCGGCCTGGACCGCCGGGCGGTCCTGGCTTGGCTCCGACTCATGCGGGGCGATCAGTTGGGTGGCCTGGTCGGCCAGGTCCTGCTGCGCTTCGCGCATGTCGGTCCATGCGAACAGGCCGATGACCATCGCGGCGCAGGCGGCGGCGCCCCAGCCCGGATGCCAGCTATGGCCGGGATGCCATCTGCGGCGCACCGCCGCATCCAGTTCGGGGCTGGACCCGGGACCGGGCCGGCGGTACAGGGCGCGCAGGTCCCGTTCGTCGTCTTCGTCGAAAGGGGGGCGGTAGGTAATGCTCATGCGCGTACTCCTCGCGCATGCGTCTGGTGGCAGGGCGCATCCGCGTTTGACCTCCGCGTGCGCCGCGCCGGTTCATCCGGCGGTCTCGTCGCAGCTCGGGTCCTGTTCCGGTTTAGGCGGCTTCCTGGAAAGCCGCGCGTGAATGCGCCGCGATTCCCACTGCCGCGCCCTGGCGGGCGTGCGGCTGCGGGTATGCCGCCCTGGATCGGGCGGTTCGACAATGCGCTGCACGCGTCGATTATGCGCGATTTGTGGAAATCCGGCAGGAAATTTCTTGAATTTGCATCATGTAACTTCGATGCGCCCCTTTTTCTGAAAGCGGAGCGACAGCTCCATGCGCCAAAACGGTGCGCAAAGGCGGCGCCAGCGCGCCTAACGGCCACGTTCTGCCGGCGGTCGCAAGTGGATGCCGGTAAACTTTCGCGCATGGCCAAATCCCGAACCGTATACGTCTGCGCCGATTGCGGCGGCACCACCCCGAAGTGGCAGGGCAAATGCCCGCATTGCAATGCCTGGAACACGCTGGAAGAGACGCTCGAGTCCTCGACGCCGGCCGCGTCCGCCCACCGTTATGCGCCGCTGGCCTCCAGCAGCCCAGTGCGCAGCCTGTCCGAAATCGAAGCCCGCGAGACGCCGCGCCAGCCCACCGGGCTGGACGAGTTCGACCGGGTGCTCGGCGGCGGCCTGGTGGCTGGCGCCGTCGTGCTGATCGGCGGCGATCCCGGGATAGGCAAGTCGACGCTCCTGCTGCAGGCGCTGGCCTCTCTTTCCACGACCACCAGCGTGCTGTATGTCACCGGCGAGGAATCCGCCGAACAGGTGGCGCTGCGCGCGCGGCGCCTGGGCCTGCAGACAGGCAACGTCAACCTGCTGGCGGAAATCCGGCTGGAGGCCATCCAGGCCGCCGTGTCCGAACAGAAGCCGACCGTGGCGGTGATCGACTCGATCCAGACGCTGTACAGCGGCGAGCTGAGCGCCGCGCCGGGCTCGGTCTCGCAGGTGCGCGAGTGCGCGGCGCAGCTCACGCGCCTGGCCAAGCAGACGGGCATCGCCATCGTCATGATCGGCCACGTCACCAAGGACGGCGCGCTGGCCGGGCCGCGGGTGCTCGAACACATCGTGGACACCGTGCTGTATTTCGAGGGCGACACGCATTCGTCGTTCCGTCTGGTGCGCGCCTTCAAGAACCGCTTCGGCGCGGTCAATGAACTGGGTGTCTTCGCCATGACGGACCGCGGGCTGCGCGGGGTGGCCAACCCGTCCGCCCTGTTCCTGTCGCAGCACGAGCAGCAGGTGGCCGGGTCCTGCGTGATGGCCACGCAAGAGGGCACGCGCCCGCTGCTGGTGGAGATCCAGGCGCTGGTGGACTCTTCGCATGCGCCCAATCCGCGCCGGCTGACGGTCGGCCTGGAAGGCAACCGCCTGGCGATGTTGCTGGCCGTGCTGCACCGGCATGCGGGCGTGTCGACGTTCGACCAGGACGTGTTCGTCAACGCGGTGGGCGGCGTGCGCATCACGGAGCCCGCGGCCGACCTGCCGGTGCTACTCGCCATCATGTCCTCGTTGCGCGACAAGCCGCTGCCGCGCGGCCTGATCGCGTTCGGCGAAGTGGGCCTGGCGGGAGAAATCAGGCCCGCGCCGCGCGGCCAGGAACGGCTGCGCGAAGCGGCCAAGCTGGGATTCTCGATCGCCCTGATCCCGAAGGCCAACGCTCCGCGCCAGGCGATCGAAGGCCTGGAGATCTGGGCGGTGGACCGCCTGGACGCGGCGCTGGACAAACTGCGTTGACGCCGCGGCCCGACGCGGGCCGGCGGCGATTCGGACATCCGTATTCTGTTTGCCCTTCCATGATGGCGGGGCCTGCTGGAGCAAGACTTGAGTCTGTTAGTTATCGCGGCCTGCCTGGCCGCCGGAGGCCTGATCGGTTTCATGGGGGGCGTGCTGGGCATCGGCGGCGGCCTGATCGCGATTCCCGCGCTGGTGCTGCTGATGGGCATGTCGCAGCAGCTGGCCCAGGGCACGGCGCTCATCATGGTGCTGCCCACCATCATGATGGCGGTGCGCAAATACAACCAGCAGGTACGCATCGACAAGCGCGTGGCGCTGGCGGGCGCGGCGGGCGCCGTCGTGTTCACCTGGGTGGGCGCGCGGCTGGCGCTGGGCATCGACTCCGGCGTCCTGCGCCGCAGCTTTGCGGTCTTCCTGTTCTTCATCGCGCTTTTCTACGTCTGGCAAACGTGGCGCGCATCGCGTCCCGCCGCTGCGCGCAAGCCCGCGGCCAAGGGCGGGGCGCCCGTCTTCACGCCGCGCCGCGCGAGCGTGCTGGGCATTCTGTGCGGCACGCTGGGCGGCTTCTTCGGCGTGGGCGGGGCAGTGCTGGCCGTGCCCATCATCACGACGATGTTCCGCCTGCCGCAGACCACCGCGCAGGCGCTGGCCCTGAGCATGGTGATCCCGGGATCCATGATCGCGCTGATCACCTACACCTGGGCCGGGCAGGCCGACTGGCTGGTGGGGGCGCCGCTGGCGATAGGCAGCCTGTTGTTCGTGCCGGTGGGCGTCAAGCTCGCGTACCGGCTTCCTGAACGCAAGCTGAGAGCCTGCTTCGCGCTCATGCTCTTCGCCACCGTTGCGCTGCTGGCGTTCGAGAGCTGATCCTTGCGAAGTCATGTCGAACCCATTTCGAACCGTTAGCGGCCGAAATTTTATGGTTCCGCGCTGAACCTTCCAGCAGGGCCGTGCTCCAACCCGATACGGGTCTCGCGGTGATGTTGCCGCCCCGTGTTGGAAAAGGCCCAGGCCTTTGTACATTCTGGAGGTCATGAAATGACGACTCACTCCCGTATCGCTGCGTTCCTGTCCACCTCGGCCCTGTGCCTCGGTCTTGCCGCCGCGCCAAGCGCGTTCGCGGCCGGCGCCGACGCTTCGGCCAAGACGGGCGAAAGCAAGACTCAGGCGCAGCACAAGCATCACAAGTCCGACAAAACCTCTGCCAAGCACGAGGCGGGCAAGTCGGGCGGGGCTGCGAAGATGGACAAGTCCGGAGCCGCGGCGCCGGCCAAATAGTCGCGGCGGGCCGCGAGGCCCGGGTTCCTTTGCGCAAACGACTTCCGATTCCCGCGGGGCCGGAAAGTCGAAAGCCTCTCGGTATGGGCGCCGAGAGGCTTTTTCATTTGGGCGGCCGGCCAGGCGGCCGGGCGGCGCGCTTACTCCACCGGCGTGATCACGCGGCCGGTCTCGAAGTACGCTTGCAGGTTCTCCAGCATGAGGTTCTCCATGCTCATGCGCGTCTCCAGCGTGGCGCTGCCGATATGCGGCAGGACCACGGCCTTGTCGCTGGTGGTCAATGCCTCGGGCACCTTGGGCTCGTGCTCGAACACATCCAGCGCGGCGCAGCCCAGCGTGCCGGCCTGCAGCGCGTCGACCAGCGCGGCTTCGTCGATGACGGGGCCGCGCGCGATGTTGACGATGATCCCGTTGGGACCCAGCGCTTCCAGCACTTCGCGATTCACCAGATGGCGCGTGCCGGCGCCGCCGACCGTCGCCACGATGAGGAAGTCCGCCCATTCGGCCAGGCCGGTGAGGGTGGCCTCGTAGCCGTACTGCACGTCGTCGCGCTTGCGGCGGTTGTGGTAGCGGACGTCCATGTCGAAGCCAGCGCCGCGGCGCGCGATGGCCTCGCCGATGCGGCCCAGGCCGACGATGCCCAGCTTCTTGCCGCTGACGCGCTGGCCCAGCGGGATGCTGCCGTGCACCTGGCCCCAGTGGCCCGCGCGCACGAAGCGCTCGCCCTGGCCCATGCGGCGGGCGCCGGCGATCAGCAGGCCCCAGGCCAGGTCCGCCACGCAGTCGGTCAGCACGTCGGGGGTGTTGCTGACTTGCACGCCGCGCCGCTTGGCGGCCTGGACGTCGATGGTTTCATAGCCGACGCCCCAGCTGCAGATGGCCTTCAGGTCCGGCAGGGCGTCGATCAGTTCGGCATCGGCGCCGAAATTCGCGGAGGTGACGACCGCCGTAATGCCCTTGCCGTGCTCGGCCAGCGCGGCCTTGCGGTCCGGGTATTTCCACAGCTCGACGACGTCGTAGCGCTCTGCGAGGCTCTGGTTGGCGGAAGGGGAACCGGCCAGCGAGCCGACCTGGATGATGCGATGCTTGGTGGTCATGTTGTCGTACAGGTGGGTGGCAAAATAACGATGCTACTTGATCCGGAGGCGGATAAGGCCGGGAATGCCCGCTAGGGGCATCCCGGCGCGCGGATTCCGGATTCATTCCAGCTGGATGTTGGCCTGTTTGATGACGTCCTTCCAGCGCTTGACCTCGGCTTGCTGGAACGCGGTGAACTGCTGCGGCGTGTTCGCCACGACCTCGAAGCCCAGCCCTTGCAGCGTCTTCTCGGTCTGGGGCTCGCGCAGGGCGGTCTGCAGCGCCTTCGACAATTGCTGGACGATGGGCGCCGGGGTGCCCTTGGGCACGGCGAAGCCTTGCCAGGAGTACACCACCATATCCTTGATGCCGGCTTCCGCCAGGGTCGGCACGTCGGGCAGGTCGGCGGCGCGCGCGTCGCCGGTGATCGCCAGCGCCTTGAGCTTGCCCGCCTTGATGTGGGTCTGGACGGCGCCCAGGTTCTGGAACGACACGTTGACCTGTCCGCCGATCAGGTCCGCGATGGCCGCGCCGCCGCCGCGGTAGGGCACGTCCACGCCGGTGCTTTGCGTGCGCTGGCGGAACAGCACGGCGGACAGGTGGTCGGAGGAACCCGTGCCGGACGAGGCATACGACACCTTGCCCGGATTCTTCTTCGCGTAGTCCACCAGTTCGGCCACGGTGGCTACGGGGAAATTGGGCGCCGCGACGAGCACGTTGGGGTTGCGCACCGCCTGCGTCAGGTATTCGAAGTCCTTGCTGGGGTTGTAGGACAGGCTCTTGTAGAGGGCCTCGTTGATGGCGAATGTGCCGATCGAGCCCACCATCATGGTGTAGCCGTCGGGGGTGGAGCGGGCCAGCGCCTGGGCGCCGATCGCGCTGTTCGCGCCGGGCTTGTTCTCGACCACGAAGGTCTGCCCGAGGAGTTTCGTGAGCGCGGGCGTGACCGAACGCGCGGTGATGTCGGATGAACCGCCCGGCACGAAGGGAACGATCATCGTGACGGGCTTGTCGGGATAGCCGGCCGCGTGGGCGGCCGGCCCGCCAAGCAGGACGGCGCCCGCCGCGGCAGCGGCCGCCGCGGCTACGGCGCTCAGTAGTTTGTTCATGGTGTCTCCAGGTTCGCGTGATGATGTGATGGGCCCGCCGCCCACGCGTTGCGGACGGGCCCGGATCGGCGCAGGGTCAATCGACCTTGGCGCCGGATTTCTTCACGACCTCGGCCCATTTGGCGGTTTCCTGCGCCATGAACTGCTTGAATTCGCTGGGGGTGTTGCCGGACGGCGTGGCGCCCTGGGCCTGCAGCTGCGCGCGCACGGCGGGCAGCTGCAGCGCGGCCGCCACGTCGCGCTGGACCTTGTCGACCACGGCGGGCGGCGTGCCGGCGGGCGCCAGCAGACCGAACCAGCTGGACGCGTCGTAGCCCTTCACGCCGGCCTCCGCCATCGTGGGCACGTCGGGCAGGGCGGGCGAGCGCTGGGCGCTGGTGACGGCCAGCGGGCGCAGCTTGCCGCTTTTGAGGAAGCCCATGGAAGAGGGCAGATTGTCGAAGATCAGGTCGGCCGAGCCTGCCATCACATCGGTCAGCGCGGGGCTGCTGCCCTTGTATGGCACATGCGTCATGCGCGTGCCGGTCATGTTCTGGAACAGCTCGCCGGACAGGTGCGTGGAGGTGCCGTTGCCGGTGGACGCCATGTTGACGCTGCCGGGATTGGCCTTCAGGTATTTGATCAGGTCGGCGACGTTGCGGATGCCATGCTTGTCCGCGAACTTGGGGTTCAGCTCGAGAATGTTTGGCACGGGGATGACGAGCGTCACCGGCACGAAGTCCTTGACCGGATCGTAGGGCAGCTTGGCATAGACGGATTGGTTGATCGCGTGCGTGCTGACGGTGCCCATCAGGAGGGTGTAGCCGTCCGGCGCGGCGCGCGCGGCCTCGGCCGTGCCGACGTTGCCGCCCGCGCCCGCCTTGTTGTCGACGACGACGGGCTTGTTCCAGGCCTTGCCGAGTTCCGCGGCGACCACGCGCGCGGCGATGTCGGTCGTGCCGCCCGCGGGGAAGGGCACGATGATCCTGACTTCGCGTTCCGGGTACTCGGCCAGGGCCGGGGCCGCCGGCAGGACGGCGGCGGCGAGGGTGGCGGCGAACAGGGCGGCCGTGGCTGACCGGCCTCGCACAGGGGCTGCATGCATGGAATTCGTCTCCTCGGTGTGCGCGTGGCCGCGCATCGTTGATGGGGTATTCCGCCCCGGGCATCGCCCGCGGCGCCTTGCATTTATGCTGCCGGTCTACTTGTAAAACAAATATATGTATTGAGGTTATGCTTGTCAACCAAGTATACTTTTTTCACCTCAGTCATCCGACCGTCAGCCAGGAGCCCGTCCATGAAAACTTCCCCGGTCACCGCGCAGGATCTTCAGCGTTCGGTCATCGCCGTGCCGCCGCTGGCGCGCCACGACGATCTGTCCTTGAACGTGAAGGCCAACCAGGCCCTGCTCGGCCATCTGGAAGCGGGCGGCGTGCGCAACGTCATGTATGGCGGCAACGCCAACTTCTATAACGTGGGCGTGAGCGAGTACGCGCGCATCGTCGACATGCTGGCCGAGCTGGCCGGGGCCGATACCTGGATCCTGCCCTCGGTGGGGCCCGATTTCGGCAAGATGATGGACCAGGCGGCGATCCTGCGTTCGCGCGCGTTTCCCACGGCCATGCTGCTTCCCATGTCCTTCCCCTACACCGATTCCGGGCTGGCCGAAGGCGTGCGGCGTTTCACGGACGCCCTGGGCAAGCCTGCGGTGATCTATCTCAAGTCGGCCGACTACCTGGCCCCGGCCACCGCCGCCCGGTTGATCGAGGAAGGCCGCATCGTGGCGTTCAAGTACGCGGTCGTGCGCGACGATCCCTCGCGGGACGCGTACCTGACGTCCTTGCTGCAGGCCGTGGATTCGCGCTGGGTCGTCAGCGGCATCGGCGAACGTCCGGCCATCGTGCACTATCGCGACTTCGGGCTCAAGAGCTTCACTTCCGGATCGGTCTGCGTGGCGCCGCGCGGATCCATGCGCCTGCTGCACCTGCTGCGCGACGGCCGCTACGAGGAGGCCGGGGCGGTGCGCGAAAACTACCTGGCCCTGGAAGACTGCCGCGACGGCATCAGCCCGATCCGCGTGCTGCACGATGCCGTGACGCTGTCGGGCGTCGCGGACATGGGGCCGATGCTGCCGCTGCTGACGGGGCTTTCCAGCGCCGAGCGCGAACGGGTGGCGCCGGCCGCGCGCGCCCTGGCCGCCTGGGACAGGGAAACCGCCCAAGCCTGATCATGCGCCGCGGGGCGGACGCGTCGCGCGCATCGATCCGCGCATTGACGGTACGATGAGCGCTGTTCCGCCTCCGTGAACAGGCCCCAGTATCGAGGAGGTTCCGTGGCCCGACCCAAAGTTTCACCGCCGCCCGCGCCCCATGCGCCCGCCGAACCCGATGCGCACGGCGCGCTGGTGCTCGAACGCGGGCACCGGGTGCGGCTGGCGGACCAGCTCTACGGGCAGATCTTCGAGCAAATCGTGTCCGGCGGGCTGAACGTCGGCGACAAGCTGCCCTCCGAAAATGAAATATCCGAACGCTTCGGCGTGTCGCGGCCCGTCGTGCGCGAGGCGCTGCTGCGCCTGCGCGCGGACGGCCTGATCACCGCGCACCAGGGCTTGGGCACTTTCGTCAGCCATCAGCCCGCGCCGCGCCTGAAGACCTTCAACGACGTGCAGAACGTCAGCGCCTACCTGCGGGCCCAGGAGGTTCGCGTGGCGCTGGAAGGCGATGCCGCGCGCCTCGCGGCGCTGCGCCGCACGGACGAGCAGCTCAGGAAGATCGAGGACGCGCACGCAGCCTTCACCGACAGCCTCGCCCGCGGCCAGGTATCCGCCGAGGCGGACCTGGCGTTTCACGCCAGCATCGCCGAGGCCAGCGGCAACGATTTCTACCTGGGCGTGCTGGAAAGCATCCACGAATCGATCAGCGGCTTCATGAGGCTGACCCTGAACCTCACCCGCACCGGCTCGCGCCAGCGCGCGCAGCGGGTGGTGGACGAGCACGCAGCCATCCTCGACGCCATCCGCGAACAGGATAGCGAACGCGCCCGCGTGGCCATGCAATTCCACCTGGGCCAGGCCCGTCACCGGCTGGTGGACCGGGATCGCGACTGATTCCGCCTTTCGGCCCGCCGCTACCCGCCAACGACAAGAGGAGACCAGAGAGTGCGAGGGAATGGAGCGACAGCGACGGACGTGCCGGTGGGGCAGGTCCGGGAACAGATCCTGCTGGTATTGCAGGCCTGGGGCATGGCAGAGGACCTGGCGCGCACCACGGCCGACCTGATGGCCGGCACGGACCTGCTGGGCATCGATTCGCATGGCATTTCGATGCTGCCGGCCTATGAAGAAAAATGGCGCGCCGGATCCCTGCGGCTGGACGCGCGCGCCCGGATCGTGCGCGACGGCGGCGCCAGCGCGCTGATCGACGGCATGGGCGGGCTGGGCTATCCCGTCGCCGCCCAGGCCATGCACCTCGCCGTCGACAAGGCGCTGGAGCACGGCGTGGGCGCGGTGTCGGTCTGCAATTCCCATCACTTCGGCGCGGCCGGGATCTATGCGCGCATCGCGGTCGAGCGCGGCGTGGTCGGGTTGGTGACGAGCAGCGCCAACGGGGTGATCATGGTGCCCACGCGCGGCGCCATGCCCATGCTGGGCACCAACCCCATCGCCTTCGGCGCGCCGGCCGCGTACAACGAGCCCTTCCTGCTCGACATGGCCACCACCACCGTCGCGGCCAACAAGGTCAAGGTGTACGACTTCCTGGACAAGCCGCTGCCGCGAGGCTGGGCGGTGGACGGCCAGGGCGGCGCGGTCACCGACGCCGCCGCCGCCATGCAGTTCATCTTCACGCGCCCGGAAGGCGGGCTGACGCCTTTGGGCGGCACGGCGGCCATGAGCAGCCACAAGGGCTACGGGCTGGCGATGATGGCGCAGATCCTGGGCGGCACGCTGAGCGGCAGCGCGTTCGCGGCCCGTCGCGCGCCGACGCGCCGGCCGGGCGAGCCGGACGACGTGGGGCACTTCTTCCTGGCGCTCAACCCCGACGCCTTCCGCGCCGCCGGATCGTTCGAGTCCGACATGGACGACATGATCGACGCCATGCACGACACGCCGCCCGCCAATCCCGACGAGCCCGTCCTGGTGGCGGGCGAGCCCGAGGCCGCCGAGCGCGAGCGCCGGCTGCGCCAGGGCATTCCCATTCCGGCCGCGCTCGCGGAGCGCCTGCGCGGCATATGCGAGCGCGCGGGCACGCCCTATCTGCTGGACAGGCCCTAGGGCCTGTCCCGCCTAATCCCTTTTTCCAATAACCCCTCGCCCCAGAGCAGAGGAATCGAGACATGAGCAACTCAGACAAGCGCAAGAAACCCGAGGAACTGCGGAGCCACCGCTGGTACGGCGTGCGCGACCTGCGGTCATTCGGCCATCGTTCGCGCACCGCGCAGATGGGCTATCACCGCTCGGACTACGCCGGCAAGCCCGTCATCGCGATCATCAATACCTGGAGCGACATCAACCCCTGCCACAGCCACTTCAAGCAGCGCGTGGAAGAGGTCAAGCGCGGCATCTGGCAGGCGGGCGGCTTCCCGGTGGAAATGCCGGCGATGAGCCTGTCCGAGCCGTTCCAGAAGCCCACGACCATGCTCTACCGGAACCTGCTGGCGATGGAAACGGAAGAGCTGCTGCGCTCCTATCCGGCGGACGGCTGCGTCCTGATGGGCGGTTGCGACAAGACCACGCCCGCGCTCATCATGGGCGCGGTATCCATGGACCTGCCGACGATCTTCGTTCCGGCCGGCCCGATGCTGCGCGGGAACTGGAACGGCAACACCCTGGGTTCGGGATCGGACACCTGGAAATACTGGGCGGAATTGCGCGCCGGCAATATCACCGAGGAAGACTGGCAGGGCGTGGAAGACGGCATCGCGCGCTCGCCCGGGCACTGCATGACGATGGGCACCGCGTCCACCATGACGGGCGCCGTCGAGGCGCTGGGCCTGTGCCTGTCGGGCGCATCGTCCATTCCGGCGCCCGATTCGCGGCATGCGCAGATGGCCAGCCTGACGGGCAAGCGCATCGTCGAGATGGTGTGGGAAGACCTGAAGCCGTCCGACCTGCTGACCGCCGCGTCCTACGACAACGCGGTGCGCACGGTGCTGGCGCTGTCCGGTTCGACCAATTCCGTCGTGCACCTGATCGCCATGGCGCGCCGCAGCGGCTTCAACCTGGACCTGGACCGCTTCGACCACCTCGCGCGCACGACCCCGGTGCTGGCCAACCTCAGGCCCGCGGGCAAGTACCTGATGGAGGACTTCTACTACGCGGGCGGCCTGCGTGCGATGCTGGTCCAGCTGGGCGATCTGCTTGATACCGCGCAGCGCACGGTGGACGGCCGCACGCTGGGCGAGAACATCGCCGGCGCGCGCATCTTCAACGAGGACGTGATCCGCCCGCGCGCGCAGGCGCTGATCGAGCGCGACGGGCTGGCGGTGCTGCGCGGCAATCTGGCGCCGGACGGCGCGGTGATCAAGCCGCCCGCCATGGAAGCGCGGCTGCAGGTGCATACCGGCCGCGCCGTGGTCTTCAAGGACTACAACGACATGGCGGCGCGCATCGACGATCCGGACCTGGACGTGGACGCCGATAGCGTCATCGTGCTGCAGAACGCCGGGCCGCAAGGTGCGCCGGGCATGCCGGAATGGGGCCAGCTGCCCATCCCGCAGAAGCTGCTGAAGCAGGGAGTGCGCGACATGGTGCGGATATCGGATGCGCGCATGAGCGGCACCAGCTACGGCGCCTGTGTGCTGCACGTGGCCCCCGAGGCCTACGTGGGCGGCCCGCTGGCCCTGGTGCGGGACGGCGACCGCATCGCGCTGGACGTGCCAGCGCGGCGGCTGGAGCTGCTGATCTCCGAGGCCGAACTGGCCGAGCGGCGCGCCGCCTGGCAGGCGCCGCCGCCGCGCTTCGAGCGCGGCTACGGCGTGCTCTACCTGAAGCACATCGGCCAGGCCGACACGGGCTGCGATTTTGATTTTCTTCAGACCGAAACGCGCGCTCCGGCCGCGGGCGAGCCTGAAATCCACTGACCCGGACACCGGGCGCACATACTAAAAAGCCAATAGAGGAGACAACCATGCAAAAGAACAAACCCGCGCGCACACGGCTGGCCATCCTGGCGGCCGCGGGAGCGATGGCGCTGCTGCCCGGCGCCCTGATGGCGCAGGGCGCGGACTGGCCTGTCCGGCAACTGAAGCTGGTGGTGCCGTTCCCGGCGGGCGGCAGCACCGACTCGGTGGGCCGCCTGCTGGCGGCGGAGCTGTCCAAGGAACTGGGGCAGAGCGTCGTCGTCGAGAACAAGGGCGGCGCCAACGGCAACATCGGTTCCGACATGGTGGCCAAGTCGGAGCCCGATGGATACACGCTGCTGCTCTCCGGCGTAGGGTCCAACGCCATCAGCTATGCGGTCTACCAGAATATGCCGTACCGCAACAGCGATTTCGCGCATATCTCGCTGCTGGCCACGGGGCCCAACGTGCTGGTGGCCAACAACGACTTCCCGGGCAAGACTTTCGCGGACTTCATCAAGCTCGCCCGCGAGAACCCCGGCAAGTACACGCACGCCAGCTCCGGCAGCGGCTCTTCGGGCCACCTGGCCATGGAAATGCTGAAGCAGGATGCCAAGATCGATCTGGTGCACGTGCCCTACAAAGGCGGAGCGGCGGCCATCACCGACATGATCGGAGGCCGGGTGCAGGTGATGTTCCTGAATCAGGACACGCTGCTGCCGCAGGTCACGTCCGGCAAGCTGCGCGCCCTGGCCGTGGCCAGCGCCAAGCGCAATCCCGCCTATCCCGACACGCCCACGGTGGCGGAATCCGGCTATCCGGGTTTCTCGGCCGAGTCCTGGTTCGGTCTGTCGGCGCCCGCGAAGACGCCGCCGGCCGTGATCCAGCGCCTGAACCAGGCCACGGTGAAGGCGCTGTCCTCCCCCGAGATCCGGCAGAAGCTCGAGAGCGTGGGCTTCGTGGTGGTGGCCGACGATCCGAAGTCGTTCTCGGCATTCGTTGACAACGAGATCGCGAAGTGGGGCAAGGCGGCCAAGGCCTCCGGTGCGAAAATGGATTGAATGCGTGGATCGAAAGCGGGCCGGGCCTTTCTGCCCGGCCCATCCTGTTTTTCTTTATGAAGCGAAGGCAGCAATGAATTCACCCTTACCCAACCGTTTCCGGCAACGCATCCTGGCGCGCGAAAGGCTCATCGGATTCTGGATGTGCATGTCCAGCCACATCACGGCCGAACTCGTGGGGCTGGCCGATTTCGACTGGCTGCTCCTGGACGGCGAGCATTCGCCCAACGAGGTGCCGATGTTCCTGCAGCAGCTGCAGGCCTTGCAGGGCAGCGCCAGCGCCGCCGTGGGCCGGCCGTCCTGGAACGATCCGGTGGAGATCAAGCGCCTGCTCGATATCGGCTTCTACAACCTGCTGATTCCGTTCATCGAATCCGAAGAGGACGCGCGCCGCGCCGTGGCGGCCACGCGCTATCCGCCGCAGGGCATGCGCGGCGTGGCGGGCGCGCAGCGCAGCAACCGCTACGGCACCGTGCCGGATTACCTGCAGACCATCAACGACAACATCTGCGTGCTGCTGCAGATCGAAAGCCGTCCCGGTATCGAGGCGGTGGACGAGATCGCGTCGGTGGAGGGCGTGGATGGCGTGTTCATCGGCCCCTCGGACCTGGCCGCCGCGCTTGGCCATATCGGCAACCCTGGCCACCCGGAAGTCCAGGAAGCCATCCGCCACCTCTACCAGCGCGTCTCGGCGCAGGGCAAGGCCGTGGGCATCCTGGCGCCGGTGCACGCCGACGCCAGGCGCTACCTGGACATGGGCATGCACTTCGTAGCCGTGGGCACCGACCTGGGGGTATTCAAGCAGGCGGTGTTCGCGGCAAGGGAGGCGTTCCCCACGTAAGCCCCGGCGGCGCTAGGCCTCCAGGGCCAGCAATTCCGCGATCGTCTGGCGCCGGCGGATGAGGCGCGCCTCGCCCTGGTCGAGCAGCACTTCGGGCGCCAGCGGCCGGCTGTTGTAGTTCGAGGACATCGACGAGCCGTACGCGCCCGCGCAGTGGAAGACGAGGAAATCGCCGATCCGCGGCCGGGGCAGCAGCTGGTCGGACACGACGCCGCCCGCGTCCTGGGTGAAGACGTCGCCCGATTCGCAAAGCGGGCCGGCCACCGCGATGCGGGTTTCGGACGAGCCCTGCGGCAGGCCGCCGTCCGGCGCATGCACCGAAATGCGGTGGTAGCTGCCGTACATGGCCGGACGCATCAGGTCGTTGAACCCGGCGTCCACCAGCGCGAAGTCGCGTTCGGGGCGGCGGTTGATGGAATGCACTTCGGCCACCAGCGCGCCGGCCTCGGCGACCAGGAAGCGCCCCGGCTCGATTTCCAGGCGGACCTCATGGCCCAGGCGCGCGGCAATGCGCTTGCGCGCCGCGTCCCATTGCTCGAAGTAGTGGTCGCAGTCGATGCGGGGCTCGCCGTCACGGTACGGAATGGACAGGCCGCCGCCCGCGGAAATGGCCTCGATGTCATGGTCGATCGACGCCACCACGTCGACCATGGCGTTGCAAACGCTGGACAGGTGGGCGTAGTCGACGCCCGAGCCGATGTGCATGTGGATGCCGACCAGTTTCAGGCCGTGGCGGCGCACGATGGACATGGCTTCGGCGAGATCGCCGATCCAGATGCCGTGCTTGCTCTGCGGGCCGCCGGTATTGGTCTTGTTGCTGTGGCCGTGGCCGAAGCCCGGATTGATGCGCAGCCAGACGCGATGGCCGGGCGAGGCCTGGCCGACGCGCGCCAGCATGTCCAGCGAGCCGGCGTTCACGGTGATGCCGTGCTTGAGCACGGCGGCCAGCGTGGCGTGGTCGATCAGGTCCGCGGTGAACACAATGCCTTCCGGCTCGCCCTGCGGCTGGAAGCCGGCCGCCAGGCTGCGTTCGATCTCGCCCAGGGACACGGCGTCCACGACGGCGCCCTCCGCCCGCATCAGGCGCAGGATGTGCAGGTTCGAACAGGCTTTCTGCGCATAGCGGATGGTGTCGAAGCGGCGCAGCTGCGCGATGCGTTCACGGATGACGGCGGCGTCGTAGACCCATAGCGGCGTGCCGTGTTCGGCGGCGAGCTGGGTGAGTTGGCGTGGATCGAATGCCATGGCTGGCGAAACCTCAGGGAGTGAAACCAGGCGGCATGATGCCCGGCTTCGCTCATCCAGTAAAATGCCTGGAATTCCTTCATCGATTCATTCTGGATATGGGCAGGATGCTGACGCACCGGCATATCGACGTCTTCCGCGCCGTGATGATCGCCGGCAGCGTGACCAAGGCCGCCGAGCTGCTGGGCTCGTCCCAGCCCACGATCAGCCGGGAGCTCGCGCGCCTGGAGCAGGGCATCGGCTTCGCCCTGTTCGAGCGGGTGGGCGGGCGCTTGCGGCCCACCGTGCCAGGCCTGGCGCTGTTCGACGAGGTCCGCCAGTCCTACGTCGGACTGGAGCGGGTGGCGTCCGCCGCGGCGCGCCTGCGGGCGTTCAAGGGGGGGCAGTTGTCGGTCATCTCCTTGCCCGTGTTTTCCCATTCGATCCTGCCCGATGCGTTTCGGCGCTTCCATGAGCGGCACGAGGGCGTGAGCCTGACCGTGGAGACGCAGGAGTCGCCCCTGCTGGAGGAGTGGCTGACGGCGCAGCGCTACGATCTAGGGCTTACCGAGCACGACGCGGCGCCTGCCGGCACGCGCGTGGAGCCGTTGCTGCAGGTGGACGAGGTATGCGTGCTGCCCGACGGCCACGCATTGCTGGGGCGCCCGCGGATCGAGCTGCCGGACTTCGAGGGGGAGGCCTTCATCAGCCTGTCTTCCAGCGATCCCTACCGGATCCTGATCGACGAGGCCTTCGCCGAAGCGGGCGTATTGCGGAGGTCCATCGTGGAAACGCCCGCCGCCGCCTCCGTCTGCACCTTCGTGCGCCAGGGCCTGGGCGTGGCCATCGTGAATCCGCTGACCGCTTTGGACTTCGTCGGGCGAGGGCTGCACATCCGCCCCTTGGCGCGCTCGTTTCCGTTCCGGGTCAGCGTCGTGTTTCCGGAGCATCGCCCGGGCAATCCGCTGGTGGGCGCGCTCATGGCGTCGTTGCGCGAAGCGGCCGCGGCGATCGAAAGGCGCCTGGCGCCCGGCCCGGGCTGACGGAGGTTGGAAGGAACAGGCGAGAAGGAAACCCCCACGCTGCGCGGGCTTCGCCCGCTTGTTGCCCCCGGGGGCATTCTTGTCTTGGGGCGGCCCGGCAACAAAAAAGGATGCCCGCGGGCATCCTTTTCTATTTGCCGTATTCGTGACGCCCCGGAAGGCCGGGGCGGCAGAATGGCTTAGGCCAGCGCCTTGATGGCGGCAGCCAGGCGGCTCTTGTGGCGAGCGGCCTTGTTCTTGTGGATGATGTTCTTGTCGGCCACGCGATCGATCACGCTGGTGGCCTTCTGGAACACTTCGCCAGCCGCAGCCTTGTCGCCAGCGGCGATGGATTGGCGAACGCGCTTGATGGCGGTGCGCAGCATCGAGCGCAGGCTGGAATTGTGCTTGTTGCGCTCAACGGATTGGCGAGCGCGCTTGCGGGCTTGGGCGGTATTGGCCATGTTGCTATATAAGTTGAATTCGGCAAAGTCGAACATTGTAGCAAGTCCCTACGGGATTGCAAGCTTTTAATGTCAAGTCTACCAATGGAGCGCCCGTCAACCGGGCGGGGGGCGCTAGGAGAAAAATTCCTGGGCTGGAGAACCCTTGCGGATTATTCCCCGAAAAGCCCGGAGGAAATCCGGCCTGAGGGAGAACCCGCGGCGCCTACTGGATAAAAACACCGTGATAAGTATACAACGAAGCAGGCCCGGCGGCACGGCGCGGACGCGGAAGGCGTTGTCAGGCGGCGACGTTGATCGAGACGAACCAGGGCGTGAAGCGGCGGACCTGGATCGGCATCATGTCCCGGAGCGTGTCGAGGGCGGCGTCGGTATCGTCCAGCGGGAAGTGGCCCGAGACGGGCAGGCCGCCGGCCGCCATGGAAACGCGCAGGGTGCCGCTGCGGTAGGGCCGCAGGGCGGCGATCACCTCGGCCAGGGGGCGGCCCCGGGCTTCGACCCAGCCGGCCTCCCAGGCGGCTTCGGCCATGAGTTCGGCGCGGGGCGTATCCATGCGGGACGCGTCGAAACGGGCGCCGGTGCCCGCCCGGACGGTGCCGTGGGCGCCCGACATGGTTTCGACCTCGACTTCGTGCTCATGCACCACCACCACCGTGCGCTGCGCCTGCTGGCGCACCATGTAGCGCGTGCCCAGGGCGCGGACCGTGCCTTGGGCCGTCTGGACCAGGAAGGGGCGGCGGGCGTCGGGGGCGACCGATACCGTCACGGCGCCGTCCAGCAGCCGGACCTGCCGGTAGGCCGGGGTGAAATCCAGGTTGACGCGGCTGCGGGCGTCCAGCAGCAGCTGGCTGCCATCGGACAGAACGTAGCGGCGGCGTTCGCCGGTGGCCGTGGCGGCGTCCGCCGCGACGTTGCTCAAGGGGTAGAAGGCATTGCCCACGTAGGCCGCGCAGGCGCCCGTACCCGCGAGCGCCAGCGCGCCGGTCAGGAAGCGGCGGCGGCCAGGCGCGATGACCTGGGGCGGTGCGGACAGGGGCTGGGGCGGCGGCGCCGAGCCGGCGGTGGCGTACCCGGCGGGGTAGGCGTCGCCCAGCCGGCCGAACGTCGAGCCTTCCAGTGAGCCCGTCAACTGTTGCCAGGCGTTCTCATGGGCAGGATCGGCTGCGCGCCAGGCCAGGAAGTCGTTGTAGTCTTGCGCGGTTGCCTTGCCTGAGCGCAACAGCAGCAGCCAATTGATGACTTGGTCCGCCATGGGTTGTCCTTGGGCGTACTTCACTTCATGTCCCCGCATATGTTCCCGGGGGGGATCCTTTCGATGGCAACTTGTAAATAATAAAGGTTTTTTACCAAAGATTACCGGGTTATTGTCAATTCTTGACGGATCTAGTGCAAAAAAAGCCGGAACTAGGCCGGCTTTCCGAGTGAATCTCGGCAGGATTGCCGAATTTAACGCGCGGGGCGTCGCCCGAAATCACGAGGGCGGAAGCCAAACAGTAACAACATTCCGAAGTAGACCGCCCCGCTGGCGGCCAGCACACCCGCCAGCCACGCCACGCGCAGGCCCGGGTGGGCCTGCAGGGCGATCCAGTCGATCCGGCCGTCCGCGTACCAGA
Source organism: Achromobacter sp. (assembly GCF_050285585.1). Classification (GTDB taxonomy): domain Bacteria; phylum Pseudomonadota; class Gammaproteobacteria; order Burkholderiales; family Burkholderiaceae_B; genus Achromobacter. The sequence continues at coordinate 250,125 of NZ_JBLZXF010000007.1, forward strand.
GCAGCGCCGCCAGCGCCGCCAGCGCGGGCAGCAGCCGCAGGGCGAACGCCGCCCATCCCGGGCCGGGCTGGTAGACGCCGCGGCGCAGCAGCCCGAAGAGCAGCGCCAGCGCATTCAGGCAGGCGCCCAGGCCGATGGCCAGCGCCAGGCCGGCATGCGCCATGAGGGGCACCAGCGCCAGGTTCAGCAACTGCGTCAGGATCAGCACGCCGATGGCGATCTTCACCGGAGTGCGGATGTCCTGCTTGGCGTAGAAGCCGGGAGCCAGGATCTTGACCGCCAGCAGGCCGATCAACCCCGCCGAATAGGAAATGACGGCCAGCCGGGTCTGGGCGACGTCCTGGGCGCCGAAGGCGCCATAGTGGAAGAGGGTGGCGACCAGTCCGTCGGACAGCAGCGCCATGCCGACCGCGGCCGGCAGGCCCAGCAACAGCACCAGGCGCAAGCCCCAGTCCAGCAGCGCGCTGTAGCCGCCGTGGTCGTCGCGGGCATGGGCCGCCGACAGGCTGGGCAGGAGCACGGTGCCCAGCGCGACGCCCAGCAGGGCGGTGGGGAACTCCATCAGGCGGTCCGCGAAGGACAGCCAGGTCACGCTGCCCGGCGTGAGCCAGGTGGCGATATTGGTGTTGATCAGCAGCGACAGCTGGGCCACGGACACGCCCAGCGTGGCCGGCGCCATCTGCTTGAGGATGCGCTGCACCGTCGGGTCGCGCCGGGCGTCGCCGAACCGGAACGAGAATCGCGGGGTCAGGCCCAGCCGCGCCAGGGCGGTCCATTGCACCGCCAGTTGCGCCACGCCGCCGATCATCACGCCGATGGCCAGCGCATAGATGGGCACGTCCATCCGCGGGGCCAGCCAGAGGCAGGCGGCGATCATGGAAAGATTGAGCAGCACCGGCGTGAAGGCGGGCACGGCGAAGCGGCGCCAGGTATTGAGCACCCCGGAGGCGAAGGCCACCAGGGACATGCAGAAGATGTAGGGGAACATCATCCGCGTCATCCAGACGGCCGCGCCGAATTCGGTGTCGCGGTCCGCGCCGCGCAGGCCGCTCGCCATGGCCGACACGACCCAGGGCGCCGCGATGATGCCCGCCAGCGTGATCAGCATCAACGCGGCGGTCAGCAGCAAGGCGACGCGGTCGAGCAGCGTGCGGACCTCTTCGGGTGAACGGTTGTTGCGCGCCGCGCCCAGAATGGGCACGAAGGCCTGGGCGAAGGCCCCTTCGGCGAACAGCCGGCGCAGCAGATTGGGAATGCGGAACGCAACCCAGAAGGCGTCAGTGATAGGGCCGGCGCCAAAGGCGCGGGCCACCAGGATGTCGCGGACCAGACCGGAAATACGGGACAGCAGCGTAAAACTGCTGACCGTGGCCGCCGAACGGAACAGGCTCATGGGAAGGCTAGGTAATGAAAAAGGGGCCGACTGGCCCCGCAATGCAGGATATTCGCCCGAAAAGCGCTGCGCCCGCAAGAATGTCCGGTATCTGGAACGGGCCGCCCCAAGGCGACGCAGCCCCCTCGGGGGGCAGCAAGCGCACGCCGTGCGCGCAGCGCGGGAGCCTCACTCAGCCTCCGCAAGAATAGCCGCGCCGCCGCCGGGCCGCCCCAAGGCGGCGCAGCCCCCTCGGGGGGCAGCAAGCGCACGCCGTGCGCGCAGCGCGGGAGCCTCACTCAGCCTCCGCAAGAATAGCCGCGCCGCCGCCGGGCCGCCCCAAGGCGGCGCAGCCCCCTTGGGGGGCAGCAAGCGCACGCCGTGCGCGCAGCGTGGGGGCACACAACTATTTCGGCGGCATGCGGATCGCGCCGTCCAGGCGGATCGTCTCGCCGTTCAGCATATCGTTCGTGATGATGCTGTGGACCAGCTTGGCGTAGTCTTCCGGACGGCCGAGGCGGGCCGGGAAGGGGATGCTGGCGGCCAGGGAGTCCTGCACTTCCTGCGGCATGCCGAAGATCATGGGCGTGCCGAAGATGCCCGGGGCGATGGTCATGCAGCGGATGCCGGTCTTGGCCAGGTCGCGGGCGATCGGCAGGGTCATGCCGGCCACGCCCGCCTTGGACGCGGCGTAGGCCGCCTGGCCGATCTGACCGTCGAAGGCGGCGACGGATGCGGTGTTGATCATCACGCCGCGCTCGCCGGTGGCTTCCGGCGCGTTGACGCTCATGGCCTCGGCGGCCAGGCGCATCATATTGAAGCTGCCGATGAGGTTGATCGACACGACCTTCTGGAACAGGTCCAGCGGGTGGGCGCCGTTCTTGCCGACGATCTTGGCGGCGGGAGCCACGCCGGCGCAGTTCACCAGGCCGAACAGGGCGCCCAGTTCCTTGGCCGCGGCGACGGCGTTCTTGCCGTCGGCTTCCTGCGTGACGTCGCAATGCACGTAGCGCTGGCCCAGTTCCTTGGCCAGGGCCTCGCCCGGCTCGTCCTGGACGTCGGCGATGACGACCTTGGCGCCGTTCTCCACCAGCATGCGCACCGTGCCAGCGCCCAGTCCGGATGCGCCACCCGTAACGATGAATACCTTGTTCGCGATTTCCATGTCTCTACCACCAGATAAATTCAAGGGATGAAAGCGGCGCGGCAGGCGCCGAATATGACAAAGCCTTCGGGCCGGGACCGGAACGCGTTGCGTCCGGCCGGCGCCGAAGGCCTTCAAGCCGTCAAGGCGCCGGTCAGCTCTTGACGGCCTCGAACAGGCGCGACTTGATTTCGTCGACCGCGCCCACGCCCGAAATCTTGCGGTACTTCGGCGCGCCGGCCGCATCCTGCTGCGCCCAGGACGAGTAGTAGTCGACCAGCGGGCGCGTCTGCTCGCGGTACACGGACAGGCGGTTGCGCACGGTTTCCTCGCGGTCGTCGTCGCGCTGGATCAGTTCTTCGCCGGTGACGTCGTCGCGGCCTTCCACCTTGGGCGGATTGAAACGCACGTGGTAGCTGCGGCCGCTGGGCTGGTGCACGCGGCGCCCGCTCATGCGTTCGATGATGTCTTCTTCGGGGAC
>NZ_JBLZXF010000008.1:0-251617 GCF_050285585.1 Achromobacter sp.
TTCACATTGGCGATATCCACACCAGTCTGATCAGACTTGACGCGCACCTTGACGTTGTAGTCAACGACGCGCTTGACCGGCACCAGCACTTTCATGCAATAGCTCCTTGCTCAAATGAAACCCTGCCGTCACGGCGGCAGGGGGTAATTCCTCGATGCCGTTACCGGCATGCACACGGCGGGGCTAGGCCTCGCCTTCTTTCGATTCCGCCTGAAGCTCGGCCTGGATATCGCGCACCGTATTGGTCAGTATCTCGATCTTCTCTCGAAGAAAACTGCCTGCAAGACGCTTTCTCAAGGCCGAAATGCTCAATGCTCCGACGGGCAAGCCATGCCGGTCGAAGATCGGCATCGCCAGCGACAGGATTTCCTGCACTTCGAGCACTTCATTGATGAAGTAGCCCTTCTTGCGGGCATGCGCGATGTGCTCCCACATGGTGGCGACATCGAACCTGGGATAGTCGCGTTCCAGCCTTACCCTGTTGGCCTGGTAGATGCGTTCGATCTCGTCGTCCTCGAAACAGCTCAACAAGGCAATCGCCCCGCCGCCTATGTTCAAGGGCCGATGCCGGCCGACGTCCGTAACGAAGGCCTTGACCGGGTACGCGCCTTCGGCGCGCGCCGCGCAGACCCCGTCGAAGCCGGACCGTATGGTCAGGAAGACCGTATCGCCCGTGGCTTCGGCCACCCGTTGCAGGTAGGGAAGGCAGACGTCCCGCAGGTCGAACTGCGGCGCCGCCGCCAGACCCATTTCGTAGACGAGCGATCCCAGGAAGTACTTCTTGGTCCGGCTATCCTGGCGGACCAGGCGTTCGGTCACCAGGGCCTGCAAGATCCTGTGCGCGGTCGGACGCGAGAAATCCGCGGCCTTGTACAGATCCACCAGTCGCATTCCCGCGCGATTGTTCGTGGTGATCAGCGTCAGCAGCTTCGCGCAGCGATGAATCATCTGCGTGCCGGTGCGTCCCTCATCGGTGACGGCATTATCCTCGAACCTTGCCTCCATTGCACTCTCCTGAATCTCACTTTGTAGACTTTCGCTTGTGGTCAAAACCCGCGAAGCGCCTAGATAATGGTGGAACGATATCCAGTTTTCAAAAAATAGTCCACATTGAGGGAGATTGATCAGGTGGCAACCGATACCTTGGACACCAGCACATCCGGCATTTCAGCCGTGGTGGGGATAGGCCACACCGATTGGGTGGAAGACTACAAGCGCGTGCGCAACGGCGAGAAGCCGCATGACTCCTATGGCTACGCCGCCCAGGCGTTCAAGCGGGCGCTGGAAGACGCCGGCATTTCGCGCGACGATGTCGATGGTCTGATTGTCGGCCCCACGACGGCCTACGAGCGCATGGGAGAGATCCTGAACATCGATCCCCGTTGGGGTGGGCAGGCGGACGCCGTCCAGGCCGTGTTCCAGGCGGTCATGGCGATCAAGTCGGGCATGGCCGAAGTCGTGGCCCTGGTATACGGCAACGACCAGCGCTCGGCCGCGGTCCAGTACGGCGGGCCGGAAGCGATGGGCGGCGGGTCTTTCCTGTCGTACGTCTATCACAGCCCCTGGGGCCTGACGTCGCAGGGCGCGCTGTACGCGCTGATGTTCCAGCGCTACAAGCAACTGCACGGAATCGGCGACGGCGATCTGGGACAGGTCGCCGTGGGCCAGCGCCAGTGGGCCAGCCTGAATCCGAACGCGATCATGCGCAACAAGCCGCTCAGCCTGGACGACTACCTCGCCGCGCCGTACATCGCCGAGCCGCTGCGGATGAACGATTACTGCCTGATCAATGACGGCGGCGTCGCCCTCATCATCATGGAAGCGAGCCGCGCCCGGCGCCTCGCCAACAACAAGGCGGTGACGATCCATGGCCTGGGCCGCAGCGATCTCAACCATCATGCCACCAGCCTGGGCCCGCGCCTGATGGACTTCTATCTTCCCGCGCAACGCGGCGCGGCCGAGCAGGTGTACGCAGCGGCGGGCGTGGGTCCCAAGGACATCGATGCCCTGATGGTGTACGACAGCTTCAGCCCGCACATCTTCTTCGCGCTGGAGGGCTTCGGCTTCTGCAACCCCGGGGAGGCGGCCAGGTTCATCGCCGACAACGGCATCGGCGTGGGCGGCAAGCTGCCCGTCAATACGCACGGCGGCCACATCTCGGAATCGTACATGCAGGGCTGGAATCACCAGATCGAGGCGGTGCGGCAGGCGCGAGGAAACGAGGGAAAGCGGCAAGTGCCTGACTGCCGCTTCGTGCAGTATGTATCGGACGTCGCTGGCAAGGCCATGTCCATTATCTATGGACAGTGAAGGAGGCCCGTAGCATGAAAAAGAATCCCCGCTTGTACTCCCCCTACGACGCGCCCATGTGGGAAAGCATCGCCGAAGGCCGGATGAAGCTGCAGCGCTGCCCGGAATCCGGCGTATTCCGCTACCCGCCGGGCCCGATGTGCCCCGTCAGCCTCAGCATGGAGTATGAATGGACGCCCATCTCGGGCAACGCCAAGATCATCGCCTGGACGGTGTTCCATCGGCAATACCTGCCGGCTTATCCGGCGCCTCACCTGGTGGTCGCGGTGCAGCTCGAAGAGGGGCCCATCATGGTGTCTTACATGGACCATGCCGATCTGGACAGGATCAAGCTCGATGCCCCGGTCAAGATGATCTATGCCGACCATCCGGACGGCTACCGCGTGCCGAAGTTCACGCTGAACTGAGGGCGCGCCTCCAAACAAAAGCCCGCCACGCGTTTCGAACGCGTGGCGGGCTTTTCTTTCTTGCATGGAGGCGCCGGTACTCCTGCATGACGCCGCGGGATCAGGTCGATTCCAGAAGAATGGCCTGCAGCCGGTCCCGGTGCAGGCCGAGTTCGCGCTTGCGGTCGGCATTGAAGTTGAACAGCGAGGATGCCAGGGCCTGTTCGCGGTCCTGTTCCGACACGCCTTCCAGCCGATGGGGCAGGCCAAGCTCTCGCGTCAGCGATTGCAGCGCTTCGATCGCGCGTTCGGGCCGGGCAGCCTCGGCCGCCGGCAGGCCCAATGCCACGCCCATCTGTTCGATGGCATCCGGGCACAGGGCGGCGAAATGCCGGATCGCGGAAGCCGTCATCAGTACGTGGGTGGCGCCCTGGTCCAGGTGGGGAGCGCAATTGAACAGGGCCGCGCCCAATGCATAGACGGAACGGGCGACCCAGTGCGCGTCGAAAGGGCGTCCGCCGTCGTCCTCGTCCCGGTTCTGCAGCAGGGCCGCGGCGCACATGTCCAGGCGGGCCTGGACATCGGCGGGGTCCCGCAGGCGCGGCAAGGCGGCGCGGGACAGGGCGTACGCGTGCAGGCGCGAAGCCTGGACCAGCGGATTGGCCTGGCGGACCGCCCCGATATTCATCAAGGCGCGCCAGTAGACGCCCAGTCCGGTCGACAACGCCAGGGAGGGCGGCGCGCTGGACAGGGCCTGCGAGTCCCAGAAGATCGCGGCGGGACGGGTCTTGGGGTCGAAAAATTCCAGGCGCGGGCCGCCGTCGCCGCGCCGCAAGGCGGCGCCGGCCCGATTCTGGGCCGAGGTTGCGGCGGTCAGCACGTTGAAGATCGGCGGCTTGGGGCGCCGCAGCCGCGGGCTCACGGGCGCGCCCTGTTCGGGATACTGCGTGGCGAGCTGCGCGAGTTCTCCCCCTTCACCCAGCGCCATCGCGATAACCCGGGTGCCCTTGAGGACGCTGCCCGCGCCGATGGCGATGAGCAGGTCGGCCTGGCAGGCGGCGGCCTGCCGGACCGCTTCCTGCACGTCTTCCAGCGGCGCGTCCTTGCCCATCCGGGGGTATGCCCCCGCGTAGCGATCGCCCAGCAGGTCGCGGATCCGCGCGAGCAGGGGCGTGCGCGTCGCCACGGAGTTGCCGCACACGATGAAGGCGCGTTGCGCGCCCAGCCTGGCGGCCTCGCGCGGCAGCAAATCCAGCGCGGCGTCCCCCGCGTGGATGCGGACCGCGGGAGAAATGGAAGAAAACTCCGCCATGGCCGCCCCTTTTCCTATCAAGCCGCGGGAATGCCGTTGCGCAGCAGTTCGCGCGCCACCACCCAGCGGTGCACTTCGCTGGGACCTTCCACGATACGCATGACCCGGCACATCCGCGAGATGTATTCCAGCGGCAGCTCCTTCGATACGCCCATGCCGCCGAACAGCTGCATGGCGCGGTCCACCACCAGGGTGATCATCTCGGTGCCTTGCACCTTCACCATCGAGCCATCGAGGCGCACGTCCTTGCCGGAATCCATCTTCCAGGCCATCTGGTAGACCATCAGGCGGACCATCTCGATTTCCTGGTAGCTGTCCGAGATCCACCACTGCACGGCCTGCCGGTCGGCCAGCGGCGCGCCGAAAGTCTGGCGTGTATTGGCCTGCTCGATCATCATGTTCAGGCACCGGGTGGCCAGGCCCAGGCAGCGCGAGGCGATTTCAAGGCGGCGCACGCCCAGGCGCTTGGACAAGGGAGCGAACCCCGCGCCCACGTCGCCCAGCACCTGGCTGTCGTCCAGTTCGACGTTGTCGAACACCACCTCGTAGGGGTGGTATTCGCCGATCATCGGGAACGACGTCGGGATGCTCAGGCCGGGCGTGCCCTTGTCTACCAGGAATGCCGTGAACTTGGCGCGCTTGTCGGCCGCCGCGTCCGTCACGGCCATCACGATCATGAAATCGGCCCGGCGCGCGCCGCTGATCCACAGCTTGGTGCCGTTGAGCACCCATTTGCCATTCCGGCGCTCGGCGCGCGTCTTGATGGCGGCGGCGTCGGAGCCCGCTCCCGGTTCCGATAGGGCCAGGCAGCTCTTCTTTTCGCCACGCGAATAGGGCAGCAGATAGCGGTCCACCTGATCGCCCTTGCACAGTTCCTTGAGCATGAACAGATTCGGGCTTTCCGGCGGCAGCACGAACGGCACGATGCTGTTCTTGAGTTGCTCGATCACCAGGCACTTGGTCAGCATGCCGAGGTCCTGGCCGCCGAATTCCTCCGGCACGTCGATGCCCCAAAGGCCGATGTTGCGCGCCTTTTCCTGCAGCGATGCTTCGAGCTCGGGCGGAATGAGGGCGGTGTCGGCAAAGCCGCGTTCGGCTTCGCGGCGGATGATCAATGCTTCGTGGGGAACCAGCTCTTCCTGGACGAAGCGCGCGACGGTATCGCGCACCATGCGCGACGATTCGGGTAATTCAAAATCCAATTTCTTCTCCTGGTGCTCGTTGTTCTAGCGGCCTTGGTAGACGGGCGGGCGCTTTTCCTGGAAGGCGCGCCGTCCTTCGATGCGGTCTTCCGTATCGCGCAGCAGGCCAAAGACATAGCGTTCGTTGTCCAGCGCGGCGGGCAGGGGCATGTCGGCGCCGCTGGTGACCAGGCGCTTGATCGACCGCACCGACAAGGGCGCGTTTTGCGCAATGCGCAGCGCGATCTCGCGCGCCGTGGGCAGCAGTTCCTCGCGGCTGACCACCTTGCTGACCAGGCCCGTGCGCAGGGCCTCGGCCGCATCCACGCGGTCTCCGGTCAGCAGCATCAGCATCGCGTTGGACGCTCCGATCGCCCGCGGCAGGCGTTGCGTGCCGCCGGCCCCGGGAATGCTGCCGATGCGGACTTCGGACAGCGCGAAAACCGCGTTGTCCGAGGCGACGCGGATATCGCAGGCCAGCGCAAGCTCCATGCCGCCGCCCATCGCATAGCCGTTGATCGCGCAGATCAGGGGCTTATCGGTATCCAGGCCTTCCAGCAGATGGTCGGAGTACGCGCGGCCGAAGGTCAGCTCGGCGAAGCTCTCCTTGGGCGGCATGGTTTTCTTCAGGTCGGATCCGGTGCAAAAGGCCTTGTCTCCGGCGCCGGTCAGGATGGCGACCCGGATGTCATCGTCTTCCTTGATGCGTTTCCAGGCGGCATGCAACTGGTTCCGCATCTCCGGGTCGATGCTGTTCATGGCCTCGGGGCGATTCAAGGTCAGCGTGGCGACATGGTCCTGGACGGCAATATCTAATGCCATGGTCTATCCTTTTCGTGTGTGCGTTCAAATTCGGGGCGAGGCCTCAGGCCAGCACGCCTTCCGCGCTCAGTTTCTCGATCGTCGCGTCGTCCAGCCCCAGCAGGTCCCGGCAGATTTCGGCCGTGTGCTGGCCCAGCAGCGGGGCGGGCGACGACGGCTCGGAATGGGCGTGCGAAAAGCGGTAGGGCGGCGAGTTGTAGGTGCTGGGCCCCATTTCAGGATGGTCCAGGCTCACCCAGTGGCCGCGGGCCTCCAGCTGAGGGTCGTTCACCACATCGCGGGCGTCGTAGACCGCGCCGGCCGGCACGCCCGCGTCCTGCAGGGTCCGCATGAGAGCCGACATGTCGTGCGTCGCGGTGCGCTTCGCCACTTCGGCGTCGATGGCTTCGCGCTGCCGCAGGCGCCCCTGCATGGTGGCCCAGTCGGCCTGCGCGGCAAGGCCCAGCACCGTCGCCAGCTTTTCCCACTGGGCGTCGTCGCAGACCTCGATGGCGATCCAGCGATCGTCCCCCGCGCACGGATAGACGCCGCTGGGGGCATGGCCCGGCCTTGTATTGCCATGGCGGGAGTCGATGACGCCATTGACCAGGTAGTTCATCAGGGAAGGCCCGATGAACGCCAGGGTGGGCTCCATCTGCGCCAGATCTATGTACTGGCCGCGTCCGGTCCGGCGCTGATGGCGCAGCGCCGCCAGGATCGCGAACGCCGTGTGGCCGGGGTTGGGAATGTGGTCGGGATAGTTCGTGCCGGTTCCCGCCGGCTCGCGGTCGGGCAAGCCCGTCATATGCTGCAACCCCGTCAGCGCGGCGATCGTCAGGCCATAGCCCAGATCGGCTTTCTCGGGGCCCTCGGCTCCTTGCATGGACATCGAGGCGTAGACGATGCGCTCGGACAGCGACCGGACCGCGTCGTAGCCCAGTCCGAGCTTGTCCATTACGCCCGGGGTGAAATTGTTCGTCACCAGGTGGGCGTCGGCGATCAGGCGCTTGGCCATGTCCAGGCCGCGCGGGTCCTTGACGTTCAGGGTGATGCTGCGCTTGCTGGAGTTGCGGTCCGCGAAATAGCCGCTGCGGTTGACGCCGGGCTTGCCGTCCTTGAACGGCTTCGTGACCCGCAGCGTATCCAGGCGCTGGGAGGATTCGATCTTGATCACGTCCGCGCCCAGATCGGCCAGGATCTTGGTCGTATATGAACCCGCGCCTATCCACGAAAAATCGATGACGCGCACACCTGCCAATAACGATCTCATTGCACTGCTCCTTGCTGCCGCAGCGCCTGCTGCTGGTCCTGGGTGAATCCGGCCCAGGCCAGGACCTCCTGGGTATGCTCGCCAAGCCGGGGCGCCCGCTTGCGCAGCGCCCAGGGCGTTTCGGACAACTTATAAGGTGCTCCGGGCATGCGCAGCGTGGCGCCTTGGGCGTCCTTAACGTCCACGAAGTACCCCCGGTACTCGCGTTGCGGGCTCTGGCTGATATCCCGGGTATCGGAGATGGGCGCCAGGGGGATGCGGCGCTCACGTCCCTTGGCATGGAGTTCGGATTTCGTCAGCGAGCGCGCGAAGGGCGTGAAGATCGCGCCAAAGCGCTGCTTGGCTTCTTCCGTGACGAGGAACGCCTGGTCCAGCCAGCAGGGCTCCCGGAACTGTTCCGCGCCCGCCACGCCCTCGGCGACCAGCCAGTCTGTCGTCACGGCCCAGAACTTGTTGCTGCCCACGCCGCCGGCCATCAGGTAGATATAACCATCGCGGCATTCGAATACGCCGGTCCCCGCCAGGCGTTGCGTGCCGGCGTTGCGCTTGCGGATGGTGCCCTCCAGGTCATAGAACTGCACCGCGTTTTCCATGCCCAGGACCACGCATTCCTGCATCGACACATCGACGTGCTGGCCGGGGTTGCCCGCCTCGGCGTCGTACACCGCGGCCATCGAGGCGACGCCGGCGAAGACGTTGGCCGCGCCCACGGCCTGTTCGCCGCAAGCCACCATCGGCGCCGTGTCGGGGTAGCCGGCCAGGTACATCATGCCGCCCATGCCCATGGCGGTGAGGTCGGTCGCCAGCCAATGCGAGAACGGCCCCGACTGCCCGAACGCCGTAATGCTGGTCAGCGTCAGCGATGCATTGAGCTTGCTCAGCGCGGCAAAGTCCAGCCCGCGGCGGGCCATCACGCCGGGCTGCTCGCTTTCGATCACCAGGGAAGCCTGGCTGGCCAGCTTGCGGAATATTTCCTGGCCGGCTGCGGTGTCCAGATCGAGGGCGATGCTTTCCTTGTTCGTATTCTGGTACTGGAAGGTCAAGCTGGAATCCGGGTCGTTGCGGCCGGCGATCCGAGGCTCCAGGTGCCGGGTGGGCGCGCCTTCCGGCGGTTCGACCAGGATGACCCGGGCCCCCAGGTCAGCAAACAGCTTGCCGCAGTAATTCCCCAGGGGGCCCGCGACGTCAAGTACGGTGATGCCCGCCAGCGCGGCGGCATTTGGCGTCGATGTCATGTGATGTGTCCAGCTATGCGGAGGTCGTGCTTAAGCGCGTGGAATGAATCATTGAACGTGGTAGATGCCGGCCTTCTTGGCGACGTCCGCCCATTTCGTGAGGTTGGTCTGGATGTTCTTGCGCTGTTCCTCGGGCGAGCTCGCAACGACGTCGTAGCCCAGTTCCTCGAGTTGCGTCTGGCGTTTCTTCAGGGACCTGACGATGGCCGCGCTCAGGGTGTCGACGATCTTCGGATCGGCGTTGGCGGGCATGTTGAAGCCATACCAGGTATCGGAGTCGTAGCCCTTGAGGCCGATTTCGTCGAGGGTGGGGACGTCGGGGAATTGCTTGTTGCGCTGCGGGCTGCCGATGGCCAGGATGCGGATTTTCCCGGCGTCGACGAGTTGCTTGGCGGAGGCGGACTGGACGAACATCATGCTGATCTGACCGCCGAGCAGGTCCGTCATGGCGGGTTCGCCGCCGCGATAGGGCACGTGGAGGATGTTCACGCCGGCCATGCTTTTCAGCAGTTCTCCCGCCATGTGCTGGGAGCTTCCCAGGCCGGCCGATCCATAGCTCAGGCCTTCGGGGTTCGCCTTGGCGTGGGCGATCAGCTCCTGGGCCGTCTTGAAGGGGGAGTCCGAGCGGACGACCAGCACGATGGGCGCGTTGACGGCGATCGACAGCGGTGTGAAGTCCTTCAGCGAGTCGTAGTTCAGCTTCTTGTAGATGGCCGGATTGACCGCCATGATGCCGTCGGTCGTGAATCCGAACGTATAGCCGTCGGCGGGCTGGCGGCGCAGGAAGTCGGCGGCGATCGTTCCGCCCGCGCCGGGGCGGTTCTCGATGATCACGGGCTTCTTGAATTCCTCGCCCAGATCCTTGCCCACCATGCGCGCAAGAGAGTCGGTGCTGGCGCCCGCGACGTACGGCACGATCAGTTTGATCGGTTCGGTGGGATAGGCGTCGGCCGCGACAGCCTGGGCGGCGGACGCCAGGCAAACCGATCCGAACAAACATTTCATCCAGTGCTTGATGGAAAACATCAATGTCTCCTGTTTTTCTGTTGAATTCACAAATCCACTGCTTATGACGATTGCACGCTCAGGCGCGAGCCGCGAAGCGTATAGATGTTAGGTAGACATCAACCCACAAGCAATGATTAAACGACCACAATATGAACTAACGGCTAAGCGTTGCGACAGCGGCATAGGAGAGGAACGGGTTTTTAATCTCACATAGCAGACTAAATAAGCCGAAGGAAGATGGACTCCGGGACGGGTTCTCGCTCAGAATCGAGGCCTTCTCCATCAAGACTTCCACCACGGAAACAGACATGCCCAAGCCCGTCCTCTCCTCGAAATCCCGTGTGCTGGTTTCGGCGCACATCAAAGACAGGGAGGGCGAGGCGATTGCCGCGCTGGCCGCCGCCAATGGTGGCGAGATAACGCTCGTCGCGGCGGCGCCCGACCTCGGGCCGCAAGAACTGGACGGCATCGACGCGGCTTTTTTCAGCCGGGATATACACGCGATGCCCGGACGTCCGCCGTCCAATGACGACACCCGCATTTTCTTCCGCCTGCTGGATGCGTGCCCGAACCTGAAATGGCTGCATATTTTTTCCGCCGGTTCGGACGGAAAGGCATACCGGAAACTCCAGGCCCGGGGCGTGGCGGTATCGACCAGCCCGGCCGCCAGCGGCACGGCGGTGGCCACCAGCGCCCTGGCCGGCATCCTGGCGTTGAACAAGCGCTTGCCCTGGCACCATGCCAATCAACAGGCGCGGGCGTGGCGGGCCATGCCGGACGAACTCAGCCCTCTTGCGTTGGACCGCCAGACCGCCGTGCTCGTCGGCACGGGGCACGTCGGCGCGGCGCTGGCCTCGTGCCTGCAGGCGCTGGGCATGCGCACCGTCGGCGTCAACCGCAGCGGCAGGGCGGTGGCGGGGTTCGACGAAACAATGCCTCTGGCACAGCTGGACGGCCTCATCGGCCTGGCGGACTGGCTGGTCATCTGCTGCCCCTTGACGGACGAAACGCGCAACCTCGTCGACGCCCGCAGGCTGGGCCGGCTGCGGCGCGAGGCGCACCTCGTCAATGTCGGACGAGGCGGCATCGTGGACGAATCCGCGCTGATTGCCGCCTTGCGCGAGAAGCGCATCGCGGGCGCCTATCTCGACGTTTTCGAGCACGAGCCGTTGCCGGCCGAATCCGAAATCTGGACGTTGGACAACGTCATCGTGACGCCGCATTCCGCGGCCCGGATTTCGGACTTCAACGACCGGGTGGTCTCCTGTTTCCTGGACAACCTGCAGCGCTGGCTGGCCGGTCGGCCGCTGGCGAACATCGCGGGCTGAGCCGGGAACGCAGGGACGCGAAAGGCGCGGCCGCCTTCCGGCCCGGATCAGTTGTCCAGCGAGATGTTCTTGAGCTTGATCACGTCGGCCCACATCTTCCGGTCGGCCTGGATCAGCGACGCATAATCCTGCGGGCTGCTCTTCTGGGGAAGTACGAATCCCAGGTCGCCGAATTTCTGCCGGAACCCCGGATCGGCCAAGGCCTTGTTCATCGCGCCCGACAGGGTGGAGATGCGGTCGGCCGGCGTTGCCGCGGGCGCCATGAACCCGTAGCGGACCGTCACGACGAAGCTGGGATAGCCGAGTTCCGCGAAGGTCGGGACATCCGGCAACAGGGCCAGCCTTTCCTTGGATGCAACGGCCAGGGCCCGCACGTTGCCGGCCTTGATCTGCGGCAGCGCCGACCCGACCACGCCGAACAGCGCCTGCACCTCCTTGGACACCAGAGCCTGCATGGCGGGCGCCCCGCCCTTGTAAGGCACGTGGGTCATCTGCACGCCGGCCATCTGGCTGAACAGCTCGCCCGATAGATGGAACGTGCCGCCGGTGCCCGTGGAAGAGAAGTTCAGCTTGCCGGGATGCGCGCGCGCATATTCCACGAACTCCTTGAGATTCTTCGCCGGCAGCGCAGCGTTGACCAGCATCACCAGCGGCAAGTCGCTCACCAGGCCGATGGGCGTCAGGTCCTTGTCCGGGTCGTAGGAAAGCTTTTTGTATAGCAAGGGATTCAGCACCGCCGTGGAATCCGAGGCCAGCATGAACGAATACCCATCGGGTTTGGAACGTGAAACATGGAGCGCGGCGATAATGCCGTTCCCTCCGGTTCTGTTTTCCACCACGACGGGGGAATCCAGTTCGCGCGCCATGCGTTCGCCCATGGCGCGCGAGATCAGGTCCGTCGTCGCGCCCGGTTCGTAGGGCACGGTCAACGTTATGGGACGGCTGGGGAACGTGTCGGCGATTGCCGAGGCCACGCACCCATATCCAAGCGCCACGCCGGCGGCCACGCCCGCCAGCCGCCGCATCCCCCGGGATTGCCAGGACCACTTCTTATGCATTGTTGTCTCCTTCAAAACGTGGCCGCCGCAGGCCTGCGCCGCGGAAGGCCGCCAAAAAGCCGCGAGGCGAGAGGCCCGTCTTTATTGTTGGGGAAGGCCGTTACGCAGCAGGTCCCGCGCAATCACCCAACGATGCACTTCGCTGGGCCCTTCGACGATGCGCAACACCCGGCACATGCGGGCGATGTACTCCAGCGGCAGTTCCTTGGACAGGCCCATGCCGCCGAAAAGCTGGATGGCCCGGTCGGAAACGCGCTGGATCAACTCGGTGGCCTGCACCTTGACCATGGAACCGTCGCGCCGGAAATCGGCCACGCCCTGATCGATCTTCCAGGCCAGGCGGTGGATCAGCAGGCGGACCATCTCGATTTCCTGGTAGCTATCGGAGATCCACCATTGGATCGCCTGCTTGTCCGCCAGGGGAGATCCGAAGGTCTGGCGCGTGTTGGCCTGTTCGATCATCATTTCCAGGCAGCGGCTGGCCAGTCCCACGCAACGCGACGCGATATCCAGGCGGCGGATGCCCAGCCGGTTGGTCAGCGGCACGAATATGTTCCCCACGTCGCCCAGGACCTGGCTGTCTTCCAGCTCCACGTCATCGAAGAACACCTGGTAAGGATGGAATTCGCCGATCATGGGATAGGACACCGGGATGCTGACCCCGGGAGTCCCTTTATCGACCAGGAAGGCCGTCATGCCGCCCCGGGATCCGAGCTTCGGATCCGTGACGGCCACGACGATCATGAAGTCGGCGCGGCGAGCGTGGCTGATCCACATCTTGGCGCCATTGAGCACCCACTTTCCGTTCTTCCGTTCCGCCCGCATCTTGATGTTGGCCGCGTCGGAGCCGGCGCCGGCCTCCGACAACGCGATGCAGCTCTTTTTCTCGCCGTTGGCGTAGGGCAGCAGGTACTTATCGATCTGCGGGCCTTTGCACAGCGCTTTCAATAGATGGAGGTTGGGGCTGTCGGGGGGCGGCACGAAAGGCACGATCGAATGCTTGAGCTGTTCGATCACCACGCACTTGGCCAGCATGCCGAACTCCTGGCCGCCGAATTCCTCGGGCACGTCTATGCCCCACAGGCCCACCTCGCGCGCCTTCTGCTGAAGCGTGGCTTCCAGCTCGGGCGGGATCAGCGGATCGTCTCCCATGCCGCGCTCGGCTTCGCGGCGGATGATCAGGGCCTCATGCGGGATCAGTTCGCGCTGGGTAAAGTTCCGGACCGTTTCTTGAATCATCCGGGTGGTGTCGGGCAACGTGAAATCCATATTCGTTCCTAGCTCCATGCCTCATGCTTGAATGGGTTCTTCGCGGCGCCCGATCGAGAGAAAATCCTCGATCCGCGCCTTCGGGTCCGATGCGATCGCCAACTGGGACTCCGCATCGGCTTGCACGCCCGCCCAGCCGTAGCAGTCCCTGGCCTTGGCCACGAGCGCCCCGTCAGTCAAAGGCAGCGCCGCCGAGCCGCGCAACGCCTCGACTTTGCGTTCGATGCATTTGCCGTCGCGGGTGTAGAGGCGCACCAGCGCCCAACGCGGAAGGATCGAGTCGCCAGGCGTGCTGCATCCCCGCACGTGGGGCAGGAATTCCTGGATCGCGGGGCGCCGCACGCTTTCGTCCGTGAACGTGGCCAGGCCGATGCGGCCGTCCAGCAGCGCCGCGGCAACGGCGTATTCGAGGCTGAACTTGCCCTGCAGCCCCGTCGTGGGCCGATGGTGGATAAGCGGGACCAGCGCGCCAGGGCTGGTTTCGATTTCCACGCGCTCCACGTCCGGCAGCGTGATGCCAAGCTCGGCATGCAGATCGAGCAGGCCGTCCAGCGTCCTGTGGGTCGCGTAGCACAAGGGGTACTTCTTGACCTCCAATCCGCTGGAAGCCAGCTCCAGCGGCGCCTCGCCGAGCGCCGCCAGCGCCGTCGAGAGATCCTGCCCCTGTCCGTAGAGCGCGGCATAGCCCTGCTGGGCGTCCATGGCGTCGGGCGACGAGGTGAAGCCCGCCTGCGCCAGCCGGGCGGCGCGTATCGCGGCCGCGTTGGCGTGCCCGGCCTGGAAGGATTTCGCATCCGAGCCGAAATTCGCGCGCGTGCCGGCGGCCTGGGCGACCGCGATGCCGATGGCGTGCGCCGTCTGTTCCGCGTCCAGCCCCAGCAGATGGGCGCACGCGGCCGCCGCGCCGATGACGCCGATGCTGGCGGTAACGTGCCAGCCCTTCGCGTAGGCGTCGACGGCGGCGGCCTTGGCCAGCTTGCACATCACTTCGAAGCCCACCACGTAGGCGGCGTGCAGGCGTCCCATGCCGATGCCATCGGCTTGCGCCAAGGCGGTCAGCGCGGGCCACAGGACCACGCTGGGATGGCCGCGCAGAGGCGAGGTCACATCGTCGTAATCCAGCACATGGGCGGCGACGCCGTTGTAGAACGCGGCCGCTTCCGGATTGGCGCGTCCGGCGCATCCCCAAAGCGATGCGCCGTCGCCTGATCCGAGCGTCGCGAGATACGACAGGGCGCGCACAGAGGCGGGCTCGTTCCTGCCGGCCACGCCCACCGCATAGGTGTCCAAGAGGGAGCGCGCGCAATCATGGCGCAGCGCCGGGCTCAGGGCTTCGGCGTCGAAGGCCGCGGAAAATGCCCCAATCTGTTCAGAAGGCGTCATGCAGGTCTTCCTGGTGTTCAAGCTTCCGGCCGGGGCTGGGCTTGTTTGAAAAGTCCATAATTTGGACTTCTTTCGCGTGTCAAAGCATTTACTCTACCCAATCCCTGCATATCGGTCGCATAATTGCTTCGCCATAAGGTCCATATAGTGAAAAATGTCGAACCGTACCGAGCGCGGCGCCAGCAGTGGAACCCAGGTCCTGCAACGGGCCGCCTCGCTGTTGCGCCTGATCGCGGCGAATAACCGCCTGGGAATGCGCCTGACGGATCTGCATGGCTTGAGCGCGATAGAAAAGCCCACGGCACATCGCATCCTGCAGGGGCTCATCGCCGAACAGATGGTGCGGCAGGACAACACGAATAAGCGCTACTACCTGGGCCCGGCCATGTATGAAATGGGGCTCGTCGCGGCTCCCAGGGTGGCGCTGCGCGACATCTGCCTGCCCCATCTGCAGGCGATCGCGGAGCAGACCGGCGACACGGCGTTCCTGACGATACGTTCGGGATTCGATGGCTTGTGCATCGATCGGGCCGAAGGCGGCTTTCCGATCAAGGCGTTCGTGCTGGACATAGGCCGGCGGCGTCCCTTGAACGTGGGCGGAGGCAGCCTGGCCATACTGTCGACGCTGCCCGAGGCCGAAATCCAGCGCATATGCAGCGCCAACGCCGATCGCGTCAAAGCGAACTTCCCCCGCTACAGCACCGCGGATCTGTTGCGCGACATCGCCGCCTCGCGCGCGCGCGGCTACGCGCTCAAGGATGTGCTGGAAATACCCGAGGTGCGCTCCGTCGCCGTGCCGATCTGCGGGCGGGATGGAGAAGCGATCGCCGCCATCAGCGTGGCCACCCTCAGGGCGCGGCTCGACGATGCCCGCGCTGCCACCGTGGCGGCCTGCATTGCGCAGGCCGTCGCGCAGATCGAAAGGCGGCTAGACGACAGGCACGCATGAAACGGCGAAAAAATGGCGCGGGCGACCGTGCTGAATTCGCACTATTTATTTCGTAGTTTTGTTAATTGTGACGACTTTGCAATTGTTTGCATTGTCTGAGGAAGTAATCCTAGCGTTTTAAGAATAGTCCTATGGTTTGCGTACTACGCGGCCAGCACCATGAAGACTACTGCAACGTACTGCTGCCATCCGGTACGTACATAGTCCATCTCAGGTTGTTCTGGATTTGTATGGGCACGGCTCGGATGGGAGCCAAGGAAACCCTCCATGCAAATCAAGCTCAGCCCCATCATGATGGGCCTGCTCGCTGCTGCGCTGCCTTCGGCGCTCTGGGCGGCGGAGCGAGGCCAGATCGTTGTTTCGGATCCCGCCGGCGCGGCTCACGTCACGCTGGACCCCGGCGATACCGTCACCTACGCCGACACCGGCGCGGCCATCGACGTCTCCGTGGCCGGCAATACCGTGAGCGGCGACCAGGTCACGATCACGGCCGGTTCGGCATCGAAAAATACCGTGGGCGCGCGGGCGACGTCGGGGGGATCCATCCGGCTGACGAAGAGCGTCGTCAAGACCCTGGGCACCGGCCAGTATGCTCACGCCCTGCACGCCAAGGGGGCGGGCAGCCTGATCGAGGCCGTGGATTCCCGGATTTCGACGCAGGGCCAATACTCCTACGGCGCCTATGCGCAGGACGGCGGCCAGATCGTCCTGGATGGAGGCAGTATTACGACGGCCAGCCTCGGTGGCTATGGCCTCAGCGCCGACGGCGCGAACGCCGCCATCACGGCCAGGAACTTGAGCATTACCGCAGGCAAGAACGCCAATGCCGTATACGTGGGCAAGGGCGGAACCGTGACGCTCGAGAATTCCACGGTCAAGTCGGATCCCGCCGGGTCCGGAGCCGGCTTGTATGCGTCCGGAGCGGGCTCGCTCATCTCCATCCGCAACACCGACGTCGAGGTCGGCACGGGCATTGCCGCCAACATCAATGGCGGGCGCTTCGAAATGGACGGCGGTTCGTTACGGGTCAATGGCGGATACGCCGCCGTCCAGCTCGGCGCGCTCTACGGCGCGCCCGCGTCCACGGCGGACATCCGCAACGCCACGCTCACCACCACCGGAACCTACATCTACGGCATCAACATCAATACCGAGAACACGTCCGCCGTGCTGGACAACGTTTCCATCGACGTCCGGGGCACCACGGGCGCCACCGGCGTCTGGCTGCCTTCTGTCGGCACGTCCCTGACG
Source organism: Achromobacter sp. (assembly GCF_050285585.1). Taxonomy (GTDB): domain Bacteria; phylum Pseudomonadota; class Gammaproteobacteria; order Burkholderiales; family Burkholderiaceae_B; genus Achromobacter. The sequence continues at coordinate 16,742 of NZ_JBLZXF010000008.1, forward strand.
GCGCGGCATTTCGATATCTATTCCTCCGATCTGGGCATCGACACTCGCGCGGGAAAAGTCGTGCTTGAGGACGGAACCGTCACCACGAAAAACCACCACGGATTGTATGTGTCTCGCGAATACGGCAGTTCGGCGTCGGTCAAGGCCACCAGGGTGCAGGTCGAAACCTCGGGCGCGGGCGCGGTCGGCGCGCTGGCGCGCGCTTCGGGCGCCGAAATCGTCCTGGAAGATTCGTCCGTGAAGACGCACGGCGACACGGCCTATGGATTGTTCGCCAGCGGCAGCGGCGCCCGGTTGTCTACGATCAACACTTCCGTCACCACCGAAGGCGCCTCCGCGACCGGTCTGTCGATGAGCAACCGCGCGGCGGTTACGCTGGACAACACCCGCGTTTCCGTTTCCGGCGCCGACGCGCGCGGCATCTGGAGCTACACCACTGGCGCGGGCATAAGCAATGCGGTCACGCTGAAGAACGGCACGCAGATCAGCACCCAGGACGGCGCGGGCCTGCTTGCCAGCGGCGGCGCGCATACGTTCACGATCGAGAATTCAGGCGTCACCGCGCGCGCGGGCGGCATGGAGGAAGGCGGCATGCTGTTGCACGGGCGAGCCGTCACCATCACCAGCGGCGGCGTTTCCACCGTCCTCGAAACCGAGCAGGTCAACCTGGATGCTACCCGCTCCGTGCTGACGGGCGACGTCGTCATGGATAGCGGCATCGCGGACATCGCCCTCAAGAGCGGTTCGGTGCTGACCGGCGCCACGCTTGAACGCGGCGCCGGCCGAGTCAACAGCCTGTCGCTGGATGGCTCCAGTTCCTGGAACGTGCGCGGCGATTCGTCGCTGGGCACGCTGAACAATGCGGGCACCGTGGCGTTTTCCGCGCCGGCGGGCGGCGTCTTCAAGACACTGACCGTCAACAACTATGTGGGCGGCGGCACGCTGGTGCTGAACACGCGTCTGGGCGACGACAGCTCGCCCACGGACAAGCTCGTGATCGACGGCGGATCGGCCACCGGCAATACCGCGCTGCGCATCCTGAACGCAGGCGGCGCGGGTGGGCAGACCCAGCAGGGCATTCGCGTGGTCGAGACCATCAATGGCGGCACCACGGCGTCGGACTCGTTCCGGCTGGATGCGGGGTCGACCGGCTACCGTTCCAGCTCCGCCACCCTGGCCCTGAACGGCTACGACTACAGTCTGGTGCGCGGCGGCAACGGCGGAGCGGAACCCGACTGGTACCTGACGTCGGAATACACGCCGCCCGTGGAACCGCCGGTAGAGCCGCCGGTGGAACCGCCGGTGACGCCTCCGGTGAAACCTCCCGTCACGCCTCCGGTCGACCCCATCGCTCCGCCGGAAATCCTGCCGCCGCCGGTGGCGCCGGCCTTTCAGAACGTGTCGCCGGAAAGCGGCGCCTATCTGGGCAACCAGCGCGCCAGCACCCGCCTGTTTACGCACAGCCTGCGCGACCGCGCGTCGGCCTATCGCGCCGCGCCCGATGCGGCGTCCGACGGGCGGGGCGTCTGGGCGCGGGCGGAAGGCCGTCATGACGGCGGGATGAGCATGCGGCAGGGCAAGGTCGATATCGATACCGACAGCGGCATCCTGCAACTGGGCGGCGATTTGTTGCGGGCGCCTGTCGGGCAGAGCGGCGCGGCTTACGCGGGGGTCATGGCGGGCTATGGCGAAGCGCGCAGCCGGTCCACGTCCACGCTGATGCTGCCGGGTTCGGGCGTCAAGACGCACGCCCGGGCGCGCGGAAAGGTGTCGGGATACTCCGTGGGCGTGTACGCGACCGTATACCAGGATGATGCGAGCCGCCTGGGCGCCTATGCGGACACGTGGCTGCAGTACGGCCGCTATTCCAACCAGGTCAGCAGCGAACTGGGCTCCGCGCGCTATCACTCCGATGTGTGGTCGGCGTCGCTGGAATCGGGCTACGCGCTGGCTCCCTTTCCCAAGGACTCCGCCCTGGGCGGCCTGGTGGTGGTGCCCAACGCGCAGGTGGTCTATAGCCGCTATGACGCGAACGACGCCACGCTCCAGGGCACGCGCATGCGCAGCGGCAACGACAACGCCTGGACCACGCGGGTGGGCGTGCGCCTGACCCCGGGAACGAAGCCCGGCGAGGCCCCGCCCGCGGTGCGCCCGTTCCTGGAAACCAACTGGCTGCATAGCAACAGCGGCGCGTCGGTCCGCATGGGAACCAGCACGCTGGACGCGGTGCCGTCGAGAAACGCGCTGGAGCTCAAGCTGGGCGCGGAGGGCCAGGTCGGCAAGGCGGTGCAGGTGTCGGGTCACATCTTTGGCCAGGCCGGCAATGACAGCCAGCGCGGCTATGGCGGCATGTTGAACGTGCGCTACAGCTGGTAGCGCGGGCTGGCGTCGGCCCCGCTAGGGATAGCGGGCGCCGACCCGGAACGCGCGCCAGTTGTCTCCGCCGAGCGTGAGCAAGGCCTTCAGGCTGTTTGCGCCCATCGCTGGCGACAGCACGCTGCCCTGGAAGCGCAGGTCCGGGAACACGCGCATCCAATGCAGGTCGTGCGCGTGGTTCACGTTGGAAACCAGCACGGGAAGCTTGGCGAGTTCGGCGCGTTGCACCAATTCGATGAAGCGGCTGCGCAAGGAGGAGAACTCGGAAAAATCCGAAGGGACCTTGATGTGCAGGCCGGTGACCTGCACGGCGCCGTGCGAGCTCGGCCCGCCTCGGGCCATAGTGGGAGTGAGCCTGACCCGCAGGCCGATATTGAATTCGGCGTAGCAGGAAAACAGGTGCGCGCGCGCATGCAGATGGGCAACCAGCGGCGCATGGAAGGTGACGAGCCTTGCGGGATACGCGGTATCGAAACCGCAGCGTTCCGTCTGCGCGGGGTCGGGAGTGGCAAGAAGTTCGGTGCCGTCGAGCACCAGGCCGCTCGATGCACATAGTTCGGCCGCGGACCAGCCGATGCTGGGAAGATCGGTGCCGTAATCCAGTGTGAAGGGGATGTGTTCGCGGAAAGGCCGAAAGAAGGCGAGGGCCTCGCGCGTGAGGCGGGCGGGCCTGCCGGGGGCATGGCGCCGCAACGCATGGCGGCCAGGGCCGGCGACCGCGTATTCGAGCACCAGGCCATCGGCGGAGAATATCGGTTGGAAACTCGGCCCTTCCGTGGCCGGGCGTGCCGGGGGCTCCGCCGTGGCGGCATTGTGGTGCACTAGGGATTCCATTGATCGCATCTGTCAGCAACCGATCGGTTATGGACGATGCCGCTACCGCGGCACGCATGCGAGACAGGAGGCTGAGCAATTGGCAAATGAAAATTCTAGTGACCGTGAGATTGTCCTTCTATGGGAATATTCTCAATCTGATGCCGGGCATGACGGCGCGCGGGATCAAACCGCCGCCAGCATGGCTTTCATGTCCGCGATCAGCGCCGCCAGGTTCTGTTGTGCCGCGGCGCTCAGGCCGTCATTGCGCAATTGATTCTCCACGCGCTCGGACTGGTTCTGCAATTCGGTGAGCTCGACCGCGGCCAGGCCGCCGCGCATGCGATGCAGCACGGCGCGCAGATCGCGTTCGCTCGCTTCGCGGGCCGCCTTCTCCAGCTTGTCCAGATCCTGGTTCATGGTTTCGAGGAAGATCGCCCGATATCTGGCGGGGATGGCGGGCGCCTTGCCCGGGGCGCCGCCGGCGGGCGTCTCGGACGTTTCCGCCGCCTGCGGCGGCGCGGAGGGCTGGGGCTGCGCATCGGCGTGCGGGCGCAGGCGGCGCCACAGCGCGCGCAGTTCGATCGGCTTGACCAGCCAGCTGTTCATGCCGGCCGCCATGCAGCGCGTTTCCTCTTCCTTCATGGCGTTGGCCGTCACGCCGATGATGGGCACGGTGACGCCTCGCGAGCGCAGCGTGCCGGCCAGGTCGTAGCCGTTCATGCGGGGCATGTTTACGTCGGTCAGCACCAGGTCGAACGGCTCGATGCTCCACATGGCAAGCGCCTCGGCCCCGTCCGGCGCGATCACCACCCGGCAGCCCAGCTGTTCCAGCTGGTCGCGGATCGTCACCTGGTTGATGGGGTTGTCCTCGGCCACCAGCACGCGCAGGTTGAGGGCCGTGTAGGCGGCCGGACCGGAATCCTGCGGCACCTCGGCGGCGCCGGACATCAGGCGTTCGATGGCCTGGCCGATGCTCAGCATCGAGTGCCGGTCCACTTGCGGACGGTGCTTGGCCAACGTATCCGCGCCGCCCGCGACGATGAGCGGGCCCGCCCAGTCCGCGGGCTTGGCGTGGCTGGTCAGGAGCACGTCGACGAGCACGCCGTCCAGGCCGCCGTCGGGGTGGCCGTCGGCGGGCACGATCGTCGTGTGCGCTCCCCAGCATGCCAGCCATTGGCAGACGTTCTCGCTCAATTCCTTGCGAGGGCTGCGCACGTGGACGTTGAGGCCTTGCAGCTGGGGCGGGGTGGCGGCGGGCGCCTCCGCTTTTTCCAACTCGATGTCCACGGAGAAGCTGCTTCCCAGTCCGGGCTCGCTGGTGACGTGGATCGTGCTGCCCATGAGTTCCGCCAGCTTGGCGCAGATGGACAGGCCGATGCCGGCCCCCCGGACGGTGTGCGAGCCGCTGTCGATCTGGTAGAAGGGTTCGAACAGGCGGACCTGCTCCGCGGGGCCGATGCCCACGCCGCTGTCGACCACCTGCAGCGCCAGCCGGACCTTGCCGCCGGGACGGTCCTCGGCCCGCAGCCGGGCAATGACGTGGCCGGATTCCGTGAACTTGATGGCGTTGCTCAGCAGGTTGCTGAGGATCTGCCGTATCCGGCCGCCGTCGCCCTTTACGCATTCCGGCACCGCGGTGTCCACGCAGCTGTAGATGATCAGGCCTTTCTGCTCGGCCATGCTGGCATAGGACGCGACCGTGCCCTGGAAGAGCTCGCGCGGGTCGAAGGTATCGATTTCCAGGGCGAGCTGGCCGGATTCGATCTTGGTGATGTCCAGGATGTCGCTGATGAGTTGCTGGAGGATCACGGAGGATGTCTGTATGCGGTCGACGTGACGGCGCTGTTCGTCGCTCAGCGGCGTCATGGCCAGCACCTCCAGCGTACCCAGCACGCCGTACAACGGGGTGCGGATCTCGTGGCTCATCGTGGCCAGGAACGTGGATTTCGCCTCGCTGGCCTTATCGGCCTGCTCCTTGGCCAGAGCCAGGGTGCGCTCCATTTCGGCGCGCGCGCTGATGTCGGCGAACGCGCACAGCACCACGTCCTGCTTCTTGTAGCGGGTGGGCGCGAAGGTGACGAACAGCGGCCGGCCGTCGTATGCGAGAAAGGTTTCGATGGTGCCCGCCGCGCCGGATCCCAGCGCCTGGCGCAGCAGCTGGTTGGCGTCGGGCGAATTGTGCAGTTCTCCGCCCGGCTCGATGCCCAGCCATTGGGAGGCCAGCGCATTGCTGAACACCACTTTGCCGTCGGGACGGGAAAGCACGCAGAGCGCGACGGGAGCGGTGCCCAGCACCGCGCGATTGAATTCCTCGTTCTCGACGATCTCGCGATGGGCTGCCTCGGCCGGCTGGATCACCCGCCGGTTGTACCAGCGCAGGTAGGCCACGCCCAGGCCCAGCCCAAGGATCGGCAGCAGCAGGACGCCGATGGGCAGCCACATATTGGCTCCGAAGAAACTGCCGTACTTCAGCTTGTAGTAGCCCGTCCAGGTTCCGGTCCTGTCGGTGATCTTGAGGACGAGGCCGTCGGAGAAGTAATGCAGGCCGGCGCCCTCGGCCTGGGGCGGCGGGGTGTCGCCTATCAGCAAGCCGGTGCCTTGCCGGGCCAGCCAGAACTGGTCGTACAGCGGTTCGTTCAGGACCTTCTCGGAGATGTTGATGCGATCCCTGTTGAGCAGCGTCGCGGCGTATACGTTGCGGCGGGTTCCCGGCGCCTCGTTCGCCAGGCCCAGCGGCAGGCTGCTGGGGAGCAGGCCTATCATGGAATTGGGCAGGCCCGGATCCTGGATCCATTCGACCTGGCCCGGCGTATCGAGCAACGATTCGTCGGGGTCCGTGCCGCCCGCCTTGGTCATGACCGCGTCGACCACGGTCATGAAGGCGCGGCGGGTGAGAGGCTCGTAGCCCGAGTCCGTGGCCACCGCGGGAACGCTGAGGCTCACTTTCCGGCTGGGCGAGATGACGAACACCGGCGCCGCGGGGAAATACGACGCGGCCCAGTGGCTGGAGTAGAAATCGGACAGGTAGGGGCCGATGCCTTGGAAAACGCCGTTGCTGACGGGACAGGCGTCCGGCCGCTGGCACAGCAGCGAGAACGGCATGGACGCGAGCGCGTGCTGGCCCTCGAAGAAGCGCCAGTCGGGAGGATCGAACCCCACGGCCTCGCTGACGCTGGCGTAAGACACCAGGTCATGGGAATCGGGGCGCCGCGTCTGGGTATGCAGCACACGCAGCATCCGTTCCTGGGCGTTGATGTAGCCGACGAGAATCGAGAAGTCGATGCGGAACTTGTCTTTTTCTTCCTGCAGGATGCGCTGGCCGCCCCAGTAAAGGGCGCCGGCCAGCACCATCACGAGCGGCAGGATGCCGAACAGCGCGGTATTCAGGCGGCGGGAAGCACGCGTCACCTTTCTCAGCGGCGTATCCAGTTTCATAGACGATGTGGGCCGATCTCGCGCTAGGGTTTAGTGGGGCGGAGTGCAAGTGGAAAAATAAGGGCTGGGTTCGTTGGCCAGCAAACGGCTGAAAGCCGAGACATCCACGGCGGCGGAGATCAGGTAGCCCTGGGCGCAATCGCAGCCGATCTGGCGCACGAATTGCAGGTCCTGCATGGTTTCCACGCCTTCCGCCGTGACTTGCAGGCCCAACTGCCTGCCCAGCTGCACGGAGGATACCAGCGCGGCCGCCCTGACTTCATCCTTTGCCGCCCCGCAAACGAACGCGCGATCTATTTTCAGCTCCGTAAAGGGGGTTGAGATAAGGCTGTACATCGTACTGTAGCCTTTGCCGAAATCGTCTTGAGACAGCCCGAATCCCTTCAGCCGCAGGCGGCTGGTGCCCATATAGTATTGCCCGGGGCCGACCGTCATGTCGTCTTCCAGAAGTTCGAAGGTCACGTCTTCGGCCGGCAGCCCGGAATTGGTGACCATATAGTAGAGCTCGTCGGGCAGCTGCGGCCTGTCGAGCAGGGAAGTGGGAAGATTGACGGAAATGGGGATGCGATGCCCCTGGCCGCGCCAGATGCGATAGGCCTTCAGCCCGTCTTCCAGCATGCGGATCAGCAGTTCGTGGTCCAGGCCGTAGTCGCGCAAGGCCTTCAGGAACGACGAAGGCATCATCAGCCCCAGTTCCTGGTGCTGCCAGCGCACCAGCGCCTCGGCGCCCACGATCTGCCCCGACGACAATGATTTCTTGGGCTGGAACCATGCCCGGATGCTGCCGTCGCGTAGCGCGCTTTCCAGGCTTTTCCTGTCGAGCAGGCTGCTGGCACAGTCGGCCAGGGGGGCGCTGGATGCGGCGTCGGCGGCGGGCTTGCGCAGCAGGCCGGCGGCAAGGCTGTCGATCTGCTCGTGCGAAACGGGCTTGACGAAGGCGCCCAGCACGGCAAGGCCTCTTTCCTTCGCCATCAGGCTGATGCTGTTGGCCATGCGCCGCGAGCAGCCCGTCACGATGGCGAGCATGGGGTTCAAGTCCTGGCGGGCGAGCTCGTGGATGAACTGGGCGCCGTCCATGACCGGCATGTTCACGTCCATGACGACGAGGTTGTAGCCGTCGTCCCGGATGCTCCGCAAGGCGTCGCCCGCGCTTTGCTGGGTGTCCACGTGGTTGAACCCCGCCTCTTCCAGCATGTCCTTCAGGTGCGCGCACTGAAAAGCATGGTCGTCCAGAACGAGCACTTTGTAGGCAGACAACATATTCAGTTCAGATCCTCTGCTAGGTCATGCAATGTTTGCGCCAGGGCCAGGATGGGCAAGGGCTTGAGGAGCACCCGGTCCATGCCCGCGTCCAGGCCCAGGCGGGCGGCTTCTGGCGCCGCGCTGGCGGTCAGGCCCAGGATGGCCCCGGCGTAGCCGAGCTTGCGCAGCGAGCGCGCGAGTTCGTAGCCGCCCATCATCGGCATGTTGAGGTCCGTGAGGACGACGTCATGGTCCAGGGCGTTCCAGTGCCTCAGGGCTTCGTTGCCGTTGGAGACCATCGTCGCAGTGCAGCCGAGGTGCTCGAGCTGTTCGCGCAGGATGATCTGGTTGATGACGTTGTCTTCGACCACCATCACGCGCAGCCCTAGCGAAATGCGCTGCACGTGGGCCTGGCCCAGCGCGGGCCGTTCGATGCCGTCCTGGGCCGTGCGCACGGCCCGCCCGATGCTGACCGGATTGAAGGTGCTTGCGATGCCGGTCTTGGACACCGCGGCGACGAGGGTCTCGTGGCCCGAGCCCGGCGCCAGCACGCGCACCCGGCCATGCTTCCAGCGGGGTTCCTGCGGCGCGGGAGGCCAGGCCTGCACGAGCACGGCATCCTCGCATTCGAGCGTGTCCGCGTATCCGCGGTAGGGCATGGCCACCGCGCCCCATTGGTTCAGCCAGGCGCACAGGTTGGCGACGACCTCGGGAACGGCTCCGTCGACATAGACCGGACGCCGGCGCAAGGCGACGGCCGCCGCCGCCGAGGCCGGCGCGTCGAGCGTCACGGTGAAGACGATGCTGGTGCCCAGGCCTTCCTCGCTGACGACGGAGAGGGAGCCCCCCATGAGATCGGACAGCCGCCTGCAGATCGCCAGCCCCAGGCCGGTGCCCGAGATGTCGTGCTCGAGGCCGGCATGCGCGCGGAAATAGGGCTCGAAGAGCTGGGCCTGGGACGCCGCGGGAATGCCCACGCCGGTGTCCGCGACCTGGAACCGGAGCGAGATGCGGCCATGGCCCGGGGTCGCCGCGGACGCCCGGACCACCACGCGGCCGGCTTCGGTGAACTTCACCGCATTGCTGACGAGATTGTTCAGGACCTGGAGGATCCGGGTGGGGTCTCCGAGGACGGTCATGGGCACGTCGATGTCGGTGACGGCATAGATGAGCAGCCCCTTGCCTTGCGCCCGCGCAGCGTAGTTGGCGACGACGCGCTCCAGGATGTCGGCGGGCGAGAACTCGGCGATGTCCAGTTCCTGGCGCCCGGCTTCGATGCGCGACAGGTCCAGGGTGTCGTTGATGGTGCGCAGCAAGGTCGAGGAGGATTGCTGGATGGTGTTCAGGTACTGCTGCTGCTGCTGGCCGCTCAGGCCCGTCAGCGCCAGGAGCTCCAGCGTGCCGACGATGCCGTACAGGGGCGTGCGGATTTCATGGCTGATCGTGGCGAAGAACATGGTTTTCGCCTCGCTGGCCTTGTCGGCCGCCTGCTTGGCCTTCCTGAGCGTGCGCTCGATCTCCTTCTGGCTGGTGATGTCGCTGATGCCGCAGAGCACGACGTCCTCGGATTGGTAGGACATGGCGGCGAACGTCAGGCAGACGCTGCGCCCGTCTGCCAGCGTGTACTCGCGGCCGCCCGTTGCGGTGGTGGCGTGGCGGATGTCCTCGCGCCAGCCGTCGTGCTCGTCGAGCAGGCGCCGGGCGGCTTCGTTGGACATGATCAATTCGCCGTCCGCGCGGCGGACCAGGCTGAGCCCGACCGGCGCGACCTCGATGATCTTGTCGTTGAGCGCGACGCTGTCGGCCAGGGCCTGGTACTGCCGCAAGGCGGGCTGGACGAGCTTTTTCTTGATGTGCCGGACCGCCAGCAACACCACGGCGATCAGCAGCAGACAGACGGCGCCCGAGGTCCAGAATGAGGCCGCGCCATGGCGCAGGACGTCGAGCAGCGGCACGTAGTAGGCGAGCTTCCAGCCGGCTTCGCCCACCGCCTTGACCAGGACCAGGTTTTCGGGGAACCAGGTTCCGCCCTGGAATCCGAACGAATCCTGGCCCAGGCGCGACGCCATGGGGGCGATCATGGTTGGCAGCGGGCCGCCATGCAGGGCCACGCGGCTGTTGCTGTCGTAGAGCGCATAGCTGCCGCTGTCGCTCGCGCATTCGGCCGCGATGACCGCGGCGATGCCGTCGACCTCCAGGCCGACCCAGCTGCGCTCCTGGCCCGTGGTGTCGAGCGGGGTATAGAGGAAAAAGCGGTCCACGTCGTCCATGGGGGGGCGCAGCCAGACGATGGGCGCGCGGCCGTCGGGACCGGGGACGGGATCGCGCATGGCGAGGGTTTCCGACAGCCAGCGTTCGGTGCTGTGCGAGATGGGCGCCGCCCGCCGCCGCGTTTCCAGGGGCAGGCGCTGCGCGGCGGCCTCCTCGGCCGGCGCGTAGACGATGCGCGCGTTGGCAGCGGCCACGTCGGCGCGATCCCGGGGCGTCAGGATGAGCGCCCATTCATAGCTGTCGTCCTGTTTCGGGAGCGGCGTGACGCTGATCTGCCGGGTTTCTCCGAAGGTGTCCGGCGTGCGTTCGGCCGGCATGCGGTCGGTGTTGCGCACCGACGAGCCGGCGACCGACCTCAGCAGCCCTTCGCGCTGGTCGAAAAAGACCTGCGCGTTGTAGGCGGCGGCATTCATCCGCCGCCGGTACCTGGAGACTTCGTCGCTGAACGACCAGTACAGGGATAGCGCGGTCCCCACCAGGATGCACGCAAGCAATGCTACGGCAAACAGGTGCAGCAGAAGCATGGGCAGGCCGGGCGCGGCGGGCCCCGGCTTCCGGAAGAGGCGGGGAGCGACAATCATGTAACGATGATAGGAGTCGCATCCGTCTCAAAAAACCAGAGGATTCTTAAAAGTGAGGCCGCGGCGAGAGCCGCGCGCATGGCCGGCCCCGGGGCCTATTGGAACAGCCCGCTTTCCATGCAGAAGGCAACCAGCTCCTGATCTGTCTGCACGTTCAGCTTGCGCATGGCGGAGGCTTTCTGGCCGCTGATGGTCTTCACGCTGCGTTTCAGGTTTTCGGCGATTAGCGTGACCGTTTCCCCGCGCACGAAATGCCGGAGCACCTCGAATTCCTTGGGCGACAGGCTATTGATGCAATCGCCGATGGGGTTGCGCTGGACGCCCGCCAGGTGGTCGCGCCCGAATCCGGGCGGATAGTATTTTCTTCCAAGGCGCAGCATGGACAGCGCGGTGACGATTTCGGCCAGGTTGTCGCGCTTGAGGACCACGGCGGCAACGCCCGCGTCGTAGAGGGCCGAGATGATCATCGGATTGGACACCATGGTCAGCACGACTATCTGCAGGTCGGGGTGCCGACGTACCAGATATTTGATCAGGCGCATGCCATCGCCGTAGGCATCGTCGCCCGGCATGGAATAGTCCGTGATCACCACGTTGGAGTGGTTTTTTTCCAGGTGCGAGATGAGATCGGTCGAGCTGGAGACGGCTCCCGTGACCTCGACGTTAAGGACCGTGTCCAGGAGATCGCGTATGCCCACCAGAACGAGGGGATGGTCGTCCGCGAGGACAATTCGAAGTTTATCCATTGAGGAAGCAGAAAAGCGGCGTGCAATGGGACGCCTGGCCCATCGCAAATTCTGCATCAAGACGTGGACTTAAGCTAGGAGCGCTACGGCGGAAGGGCCGCCCGGGAGGGCGGCCCTTCCGCTTTCAGTCGTCCAGCGCGGGCACGGTTCCGATCTGGGCGAGGATGCGCGGCGATTCCATGTCGCCGGTTTCCTTGTCGATCAGGACCTCGTAGGCGGCGACGCCCGCGAATTTGGAGGCCATGGAATTCGCGATCCGGATGGCTCCGAATTCGCTGCTGGCGGGGCGGATTTCGCCAGGAGCCACGCCATTGGCGGCGGCACGATAGGGAACGACGATGTATTGGACGAGATGAGCAGCTTCTGACACAGGATTCTCCTGGACGGCAGTTTTTTCGGGCGAGCGAAATGTATCACAAGGTACTGTATTTTTGTACAGTATTTTTTAGCGCGATTTTCGACCGCCCTGGGAAAACCCCTAGCGCCCGCTCGTTGCCCGATTTTCCGCTCGCCCCTATTATTTTCGAAAATACGTGAATTTTTATAAAAGAGGCAAGGGATGGAAGCGAACCGCTACGATGCGTACCGCGAGGAAACCATAGGCCGCGCCAATGTGGCCGACTCGCCCGAGCTGGTTGCCTACTACAAGGAGCTGGCTCGCCTCGAAACCGGCGCCCTGTGGACGGTGGCGAACAAAATCGAGCCGTGGGCGCCGCGTTCGGCGTCGGTGCCGGTGGTGTGGCGCTACCAGGACCTGCGCGCCCATGTCTTGCGTTCCGCCGAGCTGGTTTCCCCCGAAGAGGCGGGCCGGCGCGTCATCTACCTGAACAACCCCGGCCGGCGCGACGTAGCCGCAGCCGTGGGCTGGCTGTATTCGGGCCTGCAGGTGATGAAGCCCGGCGAACTGGCTTCCGCCCACAAACATTCGCATTCGGCGCTGCGCTTCATCATGGAAGGGCGCGGCGCATTCACCGTGGTGGACGGCCACAAGATGACGCTGGGCGCGAACGATTTCGTGCTGACGCCCAACGGCACCTGGCACGAACACGGCGTGGCCGAGGACGGTACCACCTGCATCTGGCAGGACGGCCTGGACATTCCGCTGGTCAACGCGATGGAAGCGGGCTTCTACGCCGTGCATCCCGAGCTGAACCAGACCGTGACCTACCCGGTGGACGACACCAGCGCCGCCTGGGGCAATGCGGCCCTCAAGCCGCAGGTGTCCGGTTGGACCAAGCCGTATTCGCCGCTGTTCAAGTACGAATGGGAGCCCACCTACGAGGCGCTGCGCCGTTATGCGCGCACCACCGCCGGCAGCCTCTACGATGGCATCCTGCTCGAATACGTCAACCCCGCCACGGGCGGCCCGGTCATGCCCACCATCGGCGCCAGCATGCAGTTGCTGCGGGCCGGCGAGCACACCAAGGCCCATCGCCATACCGGCAGCTTCATCTACCAGGTGGCCAAGGGCAGCGGCTACTCCATCATCGACGGCAAGCGCTATGACTGGACCGAGCGCGACATCTTCTGCGTGCCTTCCTGGGCGATCCACGAACACGTCAACCTCTCTTCCAACGACGACGCCTGCCTGTTCAGTTTCAACGACCTGCCCGTGATGCGTTCGCTGGCGCTTTACCGCGAAGAAGCGGTCAAGGAAAACGACGGCCACCAAGTGCTGATCTAGCGCCGCCTGTTCCCTTATTGAATCTTTTCCGCCGCGCGGGCCTCGTCCGCGCGCTTGACTCAACTCGTCCTGAATTTATGGAGTTCCTATGCGCTTGGTGACTTTTCGCGCTCATCCCACCGCCGCCGCCCGTCTGGGCGCGCTGGCCGAAGGCTATGTCATCGATCTGGCCCTGCTGGGCCGGGCCGGCGGCGTGGACCTGCCTGACGACATGCTCGCGTTCATCGACCTGGGGCCCGTGGCCGTGGCGCAGGCGAGCAAGCTGATGGAGGCCTATCGCGGCGCATGGCCCGTGGGCACCGCGCTGCCGCAGGAAAACGTCAAGCTGCTGGCGCCGATTCCGCGGCCGCGCAAGAACATCTTCGGCATCGGCCTGAACTACGTGGAACACGTGGCGGAATCCAGCCGCACGCTGGACACCTCGGCCGACCTGCCCAAGCAGCCGGTGATCTTCTCCAAACCGCCCACCTCCGTCATCGGTCCGGGCGATGCCATCGAGCACAACGCCAAGATTACGCAGCAGTTGGACTGGGAAGTGGAGCTGGCCGTGATCATGGGCCGCCGCGCCTCGCGCGTGGCCGAAGCCGATGCGTTGTCCTATGTCTTCGGCTACAGCGTGATGCTCGACATGAGCGCTCGCGATTGCCGCCGCGCCGGCCAGTGGATTTATTCCAAGGGCCAGGATACCTACGCGCCGTTCGGCCCCTGCATTGTGACCGCCGACGAGATCCCGGACCCGCAGGTGCTGGACCTGTGGCTGACGGTCAATGGCGAGAAGAAGCAGGGCTCCAACACGCGGCACATGCTGTTCAAGGTGCCGTTCCTGATTTCGGATATCAGCGCCGGCATCACGCTGGAACCGGGCGACATCATCGCCACCGGCACGCCGGAAGGCGTGGGCGCGGGCCGCAAGCCGCAGGAGTGGCTGTGGCCGGGCGACGTGGTGGTGGCCTGCGTGGAAGGCATCGGCACGTTGCGCCATCCGGTGGTGGCCGTTTAAAGCGCCCGGCCGCCGGGGCGGCGGGCAACGCAATCTCCTAGGGGAAAACATGATCAAGACACAGATACTGGGCGGCGCCGCCGCCGCGTTGTCCGTCGCGCTGGGCGCCGCGGCGTTCATGGGACCGGCACACGCCGCGGAACCGGTCAAGATCGGCTTCATCGCCACCTTGTCCACGCCGGCGGGCTACATCGGCGAAGACGAGCGCGATGCATTCAACCTGGCCATCAAGCAGGGCGGCGGCACGCTCGGCGGCGTGCCCGTGCAGCTGGTGATCGAAGACGACGGCCTGAAGCCCGCCAACGCCAAGCAGGCGGCCGATCGCCTCCTGCAATCCGGCGTCAGGCTCTATACCGGCGTGAACTTCTCCAACGTGCTGGCGGCGGTGGTGCCCAGCGTGGTGAAGTCGGGCGCATTCTATGTCAGCCTGAATCCCGGCCCGTCGAACTTCGCGGGCGAAAAGTGCGATCCCAATTATTTCGTGGCGTCCTACCAGAACGACGCCTTCCACACGGCCGGCGGCGTGGCGGCCAACGAACTGGGCTACAAGCGTGTCGTGCTGCTGGCGCCCAACTACCAGGCCGGGCGCGACGCGATCGAAGGTTTCAAGCGCACCTACAAGGGCGAGGTGGTCACCGAGATCTACACCAAGCTCGACCAATCGGACTTCTCGGTGGAGCTGGCGCGCCTGCGCTCGCTGGCGCCCGACGCCATCTACCAGTTCCATCCGGGCGGCACGGGGATCAACTTCGTCAAACAGTATGCGGCGGCCGGACTGAGCAAGAGCATCCCGATGCTGATGCCCAGTTTTTCGATGGACGCGCGCATGATCAAGGCCACGGGCGATGCCTCCGCTGGCGCCTACATCACCGGTATCTGGTCGCAGGACTTCGACAATGCGCAATCCAAGGCCTTCGTGCAGGCGTTCAAGGATGCCTACGGCCGCGCGCCGACGGATTACGCGATGCAGGCCTACGATACCGCGCAGTTGATCGGGGCGGGCCTGAAGGCCACGGGCGGCGACCTGTCCAAGGCGGCGGAGTTCCGTGCCGCGCTGCGCAAGCCCGAGTTCGCGTCCCTGCGCGGCAAGTTCAGTATGAACACCAACCAGCATCCGATCCAGGACCTTTACCTGATGCGCATCGAGAAGGGCAGCGACGGCACCCTGTCGCCGCACCTGGTCCGCAAGCTGGTGTCCGATGACAAGGACGCGTACGCGCAACGCTGCAAGATGCCGTCATGACGCTCCTGTTCGAACAGCTGCTCAATGGGCTGCAGTTCGGCGCCATGCTATTCATGCTGGCCGCCGGACTGACGCTGATCTTCGGCATCATGGGCGTGGTCAACCTGACGCACGGGTCTTTCTACATGGTGGGGGCCTACTGCGCGGCCTATGCCATCGGCACCACCGGCTCATTCCTGGCCGGTGTGCTGGCGGCGCTGCTGGGGGCAGGCCTGTATGGCATATCGGTCGAAGTGGTGGTGATACGCAAGCTGTACAAGCGGGACCACCTGTACCAGGTCCTTGCCACCTTCGGCTTGCTGCTGTTTTCCAACGAGGCGGTCAGCCTGATATTCGGCCGGCGCCCGCCGCTGGTGGGCATTCCCACGTTCCTGGAGGGCGCAGTGACCCTGGCGCCGGGATTCCAGTATCCATTGATCCGTCTGTCGTTCATCGCCATCGGCGCGCTGGTCGCCGTGGGGTTGTGGTGGCTGGTCAATCGCACTCGGATAGGCATGCTGATCCGAGCGGGCGCCGATGACCGCGAAATGGTCGACGCGCTGGGGGTGGACATCCGCAAGCTCTATACGCTGGTGTTCGGCCTGGGCGCATTGCTGTGCGGACTGGCCGGCGTCATGGCCGCGCCGCTGCTGGCGGTGGAAATCGGCATGGGCGAACGCATCCTGATCACCACCTTCGTGGTCATCGTGATCGGCGGGGTGGGTTCGGTGCGCGGCGCATTGGCCGGCGCGCTGCTGGTGGGCATGGTGGACAGCATGGGACGGGCCTTTCTGCCGCAGTTGCTGTCGACCATGTTCTCGCCGGCGACAGCGGACCCGCTGGCGGCGGGCCTGGCTTCGGCCAGCATTTATGTGTTGATGGCGATCGTGCTGATCGCCAGGCCGGGCGGCTTGTTCCCGGCGCGAGGATGAAGATGGCATACACACTCACGAACCGCGCCCGCTGGGGGCTGGGCGGGCTGGCGGTGCTGATCCTGCTGCCGGCTGCGGCGCTGGCCTCGGGCTCGCCATTCCTGATCGGCGTGGTGACGCGCTTCCTGATCTACGGGCTGGCCGCGGTCAGCCTGGACCTGGTGATCGGCTACGGCGCCATGGTCAGTTTCGGCCACGCCATGTTCTTCGGGCTGGGCGGCTACGCGGTCGGCATCATCGCCTTCCACACCGCTGAGGCCGGCCCTATTTTCGGCTGGGCGGGCAGCAACGCGGCGCTGGTGGTGTGGCCCATCGCGCTGGCCGTGTGCGCGCTGGCTGGCTGGTTGTTCGGCTATCTGGCGCTGCGCACGCGAGGCGTGCAGTTCATCATGATCACTCTGGCGTTCGGGCAGATGGTGTACTTCGTCCTGGTGTCCCTGCAGTTCTATGGCGGTGACGACGGCTTGATGATTTCGCAGCGCAACGAATTGCCGGGCATCGATCTGGAAAGCCCCATGGTCTTCTACTACCTGTGCCTGGCGGTGCTGACCTTGTGGACGCTGCTGTGCATCCGCGTGACCAACTCGCGCTTCGGCATGGTGCTTCAGGCGCTGCGCCAGAGCGAGCGGCGCGCGGTGAACCTGGGCGTGGCGCCCACGCCCTATCGGCTCAGCGCATTCGTGCTGTCGGCGGTGGGCACGGGCCTCGCCGGCGTGCTGTGGGCCAATTACGCCGGGCTGGTGACGCCCGACATGGCGGCCTGGACCAAGTCCGGAGAACTCATGGCCATCGTGATCCTGGGGGGCGTGGGCACTCTGCTCGGGCCGATCGCGGGCGCGGCGGTGTTCTTGGGGCTGGAGCAGATGCTGTCTTCGCTGACCGAGCACTGGCTGCTGTACATGGGACCCATCCTGGTGCTGGTGGTGCTGTGGGGCCAGAAGGGATTGTTCGGAAAATTGCTGGAGACGCGCCATGCGGACTGATGCGGGGGCAAGCCTGCTGCGGCTGACGCAGCTGCGCAAGGCCTTTGACGCGGTGGTGGCGACCAACGGCGTGGACCTGGACGTGCGCGCGGGCGAGATCCACGCCATCATCGGCCCCAACGGCGCGGGCAAGTCCACCTTGATCGCGCAGATCTGCGGCGAGATCCGGCCGGATTCGGGCACCATCCACCTGAACGGACAGGACGTGACTGCGTTGCGCGCCTTCGAGCGCGCGCGCCTGGGGCTGGGCCGCTCGTTCCAGATCACCGAGTTGTGCCAGGAGTACACCGCGCTGGAAAACGTGATCCTGTCGCGCATGCTCAAGGGCGGCCGCGCTTTCCAGGCCTGGTCCGATCCGCGCCACGACGCGGCGCTGAAGGCCGAGGCCATGCGCTGGCTGGCGCACGTGGGGCTGGAAGACCGCCGCCACGCGCGTTCGGCGGACCTGGCGCATGGCGAAAAGCGGCAATTGGAGCTGGCGGTGGCGCTGGCGCGTTCGCCGCGGCTGTTGCTGCTGGATGAGCCCATGGCGGGCATGGGGCCCGAGGAATCGGCGCGCATGACACGGCTCTTGCAAGGCATGAAGGGCGACTACGGCATCCTGCTCGTGGAACACGACATGGATGCGGTGTTCGCGCTGGCCGACCGCATCAGCGTGCTGGTGTACGGCCGCGTGGTGTTCAGCGGCTCGCCCGAGGAAGTGCGCCGCCATCCGGAGGTGCGCGCGGCCTATCTGGGAGAAGAACATGTTGAAGGTTGAAGGGCTGACCGGCGGCTACGGCTCCAGCAAGGTCCTGTTCGGCATGTCGTTCGAGGCGAATGAAGGCGAAGTGATTTCGCTGATCGGGCGCAACGGCATGGGCAAGACCACCACGATCAAGACCTTGATGGGCATGTTGCCCGCCACCGGCGGCGCGATGCAGTTCCGCGGCCGGACGCTGGGCCGGTCCGCGCCCAGCGGCGTGGCCAGGCTGGGAGTGGGGCTGGTGCCGGAGGGGCGGCGCGTGTTCGGTTCCCTGACGGTGCAGGAGAACCTGGTGGCGACCTCGCGCGCCGCGCCGGGCGGATGGGACCTGGAACGCGTCTACACGCTGTTTCCGCGGCTGAAGGAACGCCGCGGGCAGTCGTCGCGGACCCTGTCCGGCGGCGAGCAGCAGATGCTGGTGGTGGGCCGCGCGCTCATGACCAATCCCAAGCTCTTGATCCTGGACGAAGCGACCGAAGGACTGGCGCCGCTGATCCGCCAGGAGATCTGGCGTTGCCTGCGGGCATTGAAGGCCGAGGGCCAGACCATTCTGGTCATCGACAAGAACCTGCCTGAAATGGCGACGCTGGTGGACCGCCACTACATCGTCGACAAGGGCCGGGTGGCCTGGTCGGGCCAGCCGGCCGAGTTGTCCGCCCAGCCCGAGCTGGCGCAGCGCTACCTGGGCATATGAGCGGGCCGGACGGCGCGAGTAGAATGGGCCGCCTGCGCGCGGATCGGCGCCTTGGCCGCTGACATCTGGAGACCATCTTGAAGCCTAGAATCAAAGCTTCCCGCCAGGACGATCCCGGATCGGACGGGAGCGCCGGCGTCGAGGAAATTACGCTGTCCGAGCAGGTCTACCGCCTGCTGCGGCGCGACATCATGCGCGGCGCTTTCGCGCCGGGCCAATCCCTGCGGCTGGAATTGCTGAAACAGCGCTACGGCAGCAGTTTTTCGCCCATCCGCGAGGCGCTCAACCGGCTGCGCAGCGAACGCATGGTCATCAGCACGACCTCGCGCGGCTTCAGCATTGCGCCCTTATCGGTCGAGGAAATGTGGGATGCCTGCGAAACGCGCATCCTGATCGACTGCGACGCGTTGCGCCGTTCGCTCGCCAACGCGGATGACGCCTGGGAAACGCGCCTGGTGGGCGCCTATCACGCGTTGACGCTGGCCGCGCAGCGCGCCGACGGAGCCTCCGAACCCTCGGAAGAGCTGGAAGAGTTGCTGGAGGCGCGCCACCTGGAGTTCCACCATGCCCTGATCGGCGCGTGCCGCTCCAATTGGCTGCTGGACCTGTCCACCCAGCTCTACGCGCAGACCGAACGCTACCGGCGGCCCGCGCGGGCCGGCGCCACGGCCTACGGGCCGGAGCGCAACGTCGACGACGAGCACCGCCAGTTGCTGGACGCCGCGATTTCGCGCGACGTCGAAGGTTCGGTCGCCATGCTGGCTGCGCACTACCGCAAGACCGCGCAGTTCATCGAACGCATCATTTCCCAGCCCCAATCGCAGGCCCGGCATGCATAACCACGACATCGACCTTTTCTTCCCCACCATCGCCGAGCGCGAGGTGCAGTACAACGCGCGCGAATCGGTGCCTGATTTCGATGCCTGCGTGCGCCGCTATGCCGAATCGTCTGCCCGGGTGCGCACGCGCCGCCCCGGTGTGCTGGACCTGCGCTACGGCATGGGCCAGGACGAAAGGCTGGACCTGTTCCTGCCGGCGGCCTCGCGGGCGCCGGCGCCGCTGTTCGTGTTCATCCACGGCGGCTACTGGCGCGCGCAGCGCAAGGAAGACGCACCCGTCATGGCCGAGGCCTTCAACGCCGCGGGCGCTGCGGTGGCTACCCTGGAATACACGCTGGTGCCCGAAGCGACGCTGGGCGAGGTGGTGCGGGAAGTGCGTTCCGCCGTGGCCTGGCTATACCGCAACGTGGCGGCCTACGGGGTGGATCCCGACCGGATCTACGTCAGCGGGAGCTCGGCGGGCGGACATCTGGCGGGCATGCTGGTCACGCCCGGCTGGCCGGCGCGCTATGGCGTGCCCGACGACGTGATCAAGGGCACCCTGGCCCTCAGCGGGCTGTTCGACCTGCGGCCCCTGTGCGACATCCTGCCGAACACCTGGCTGCAACTGACGCCCGAACAGGCGGCGCACCAAAGCCCGATCTTCCATCTGCCCGAACGCGCGGGTCCGATGCTGCTGGCGGTGGGCGGATTGGAGACCCAGGGCTTCAAGAACCAGACGGCCGCGTACGAGTCCGCCTGGAATGCCGCGGGGCTGGCATCTGCCCGCATTCCCACGCCGCACTGCAATCACTTCGACCTGGTCAACGAACTGGAAGACCCGGACAGCGACCTGACCCGCGCCACCCTGGCGATGATGGGGCTGGGCGCCAGGTGAACGGCGGGCCGATGGCGTAAGCTCTACGTCCATGGCCGACCTGAAACTCCTAGAAGACCTGATAGCCCTGGCGCGCACCGGCAGCTTCGTGCGCGCTGCCGAGCTGCGCCATGTGACCCATCCCGCTTTCGGCCGGCGCATCCGCGCGCTGGAGGCCTGGGCCGGCGCCCCGCTGGTCGAGCGCCAGCGCCAACCGGTGGTCCTGACGCCCGAGGGTGAAGCCTTGCTGAAGACGGCGGCCCAGGTGGTGGAGCAGATGGGGCAGGTGCGCCACCGCATCCGCAGTTCGAGCGCGGGGGGCGAGGCCGTGCTGCGCATCGCCACCGGCCGCAGCCTGGCCCGCACGCTGGTGGCGGACTGGATCGCGCGCTTGCGGCTCCGGGCGCCCAAGGTGCTGGCCGAGGGCACCCAGGTTGAACTGTCCACCGGCATGATGCAGGACATGGCGGCGCGCCTGGAACAGGGCAGGGTGGACCTGTTGTGCTGCTACGAGCACCCCGCGCTGTCGGTGCAGCTGAGCCCCGGCAGGTACCGATACATGACGCTGGGGACCGACAAGCTGGTGCCCGTGAGCCAGACGGATTCGCGCGGGCGCGCGCGCTACGTCCTGCAGGAAGGCGGACTGGCCGCGCCGCTGATCACCTATGCGGGCGGGCTGGCCATGGAACGCATCGTGGGCGACCGCCTGGAAACCACGCCGTATTCGCTGACACCGTTCCTGCGCAGCGATTCGCTGGACGCCGCGCACGGCGCGGTCGCCAAGGGGCTGGGCGTGGCGTGGCTGCCCTGGTCCATGGTGGCGGCGGACTGCCGCCGTGGCGCGCTGGCCGCCCTGGGCGGGCGCAGCGATGAAATTGCCTTCGAGGTGCGGCTGTACCGTTCGCGCGCCCGCCTGGCGGACCTGGCCGAAGCGGTCTGGGAAGCCACGGCGAACCGCAAGGCCTGAGTGGCCCGTAGGCAAGCGCAATCCCGCCCTGGGCTGAATTGGCACTGGAATGTGTCGATTCGGCACGGGCTGGTCCGCCCGGGAGGCCGAGAATAGCTCCCGACACTTCAAACGAGACGGCGACGCCGTCCAGACCAGCACCCCAGGGAGAAAGCCATGAAATCCGTCCAGCATCCGCTGCGCGGCGCGCTCGCCGCGCTCTGCGCCACCGCGGCCCTCGCCGCCTCGCCGTCCGCCTTCGCCGACTACCCCGACCGCGCCATTTCGCTGGTGGTGGGCTATCCGGCGGGCGGCAGCGTGGACCTCACCGCCCGCCTGTTCGGCGAAGAGCTGGCCAAGCGCATGGGCCAGAGCGTGGTGGTGGAGAACGTGGGCGGCGCCGGCGGCACCATCGGCGCGCAGCGCGTGGCGCGCGCCGCGCCCGACGGCTACACGCTGCTGCTCGGCTCCACCAATGAAATGGTGATCGCCCGCATGATCAACAATGCCGTCAAGTACGACAGCGCGAAGGACTTCTCGGCGCTGGGCGTGATCGCCTCGCAGCCCATGCTGCTGGCCGCCAGCAAGAACTCCGGCGTGAAGACCGCTGCCGAGTATCTGCAAAAGCTGCGCGCCGCCGCGCCTGGCAGCTTCAACTACGGCTCCTCGGGCGTGGGCACGACCCTGCACCTGGCGGGCGAAATGATCAACCAGTCGACCGCGACGCGCGCCGAACACGTGCCGTACCGTGGCGTGGCGCCGCTGGTGACCGACCTGATGAGCGGCCAGCTCGACTACGGCATGCTGGTGCTGTCCTCGGGACTGCCCCAGGTCCGCGCCGACAAGATCGTCGCGCTGGGCGTGACCGAGAAGAAGCGTTCGCCGGTGGCGCCGGATCTGCCGGCCCTGGCCGAGACGCCGGGATTCGAGTCGGTCGACATCAGCGTCTGGTTCGCGCTGTACGGCCCGGCGGGCCTGCCCGAGCCGGTCGCGGCCAAGTTGCGCACCGCGCTGGCGGAAACGCTGAAGTCGGAACAGTTCCGCGCGAAGATGCAGGAAGCCGGCGGCCAGCTGGCGCAGCCCGGCCTGGATCCGGTGGCCTACCAGGCCGAAGAAACCAAGAAATACGGCGCCCTGGTCAAGGCCGCCAAGATCGAAGCCCAGTAAGCGCGGCACGGCACGCGGCGCAGCAAATCAGCGGAAGACGTTTCATGGAATTCAAGCTTTCCACTCCCGACCTGGGCGCCGAGCGCGCCGGCAATACCGGCACCCCGGGCGTATGGCATTTCGATTCGGGAGTGCCGGGGCGGGCCCTGATGGTGTCCGCGCTGGTGCATGGCAATGAGCTGTGCGGCGCCTGGGCCCTGAAGGACCTGCTGGCGGCAGGCCTGCGGCCGCGCCGCGGCAGCCTGACGCTGGCTTTCTGCAACCTGGAGGCGTTCGACCGTTTCGACCCCTCCAGCCACGACGCCTCGCGCTTCGTGCAGGAGGATATGAATCGCGTCTGGAGCGCCGAGCGCCTGGACGATCCGGCCACGGCCGACCGCCGCCGCGCGCTTGAACTGCGGCCGTGGGTCGAGCGCGCGGATTGGCTCTTGGACCTGCATTCCATGCACGAACCGGGCGAGCCGCTGCTGCTGACCGGGGTTTTGCCGCGCAACATCGCGCTGGCGCGGCGCTTGAAGGCGCCGCAGCACGTGATCGTGGACGCGGGCCACAAGGACGGCGTGCGCATGCGCGATTTCGCCCAGTTCGGCGACCCCGCGCGCGAGGACGCCTGCGCCTTGCTGATCGAATGCGGGTTCCATGGCGATCCGGCATCGCGCGGCGTCGCGCGCGATATGGTGGCGCGCATGCTGGTCGAGTCCGGGGTGGCCGACGCGGCGGACCTGCCGTCCGGATGGCTGCTCCCCGACCCCGCGGAGCAACGCGTGCTGGAAGTAACGGATGCCGTGGTGGCGCCGTCCATGGATCTGCGCTTCTCGGAGCCCTGGACGGGGCTGGAGACGCTGGAGCGGGCCGGAACCGTCCTCGGCTGGGCGGATGGCAAGCCCATCGCCACGCCCTACGACCGCTGCACGCTGGTCATGCCCTCGCTGCGCCAGCTCAAGCCGGGCGTGACGGTGGTGCGCCTGGCGCGGGACTACGCGGCCTGATACCCCTCGGGGGGCAGCGAGCGCACGCAGTGCGCGCGGCGTGGGGGCTACTTTTGCGGTGTATACCGCAGTTCGTCCAGCTGGTAGCCCTGCGCCTTCGCCGCCGCGAGCGCCTTGTCGAGTTCTTCCTTCGGCAATTGCGGCGAGCGGGACAGGATCCACAGGTATTTCCGGTCGGGCGTCCCTACGACCGCCCAGCGGTAGTCCGGGTCCAGGCCGATCACCCAGTAGTCGCCCTTGAACGGCTTGAAGAACGAGACTTCGAGCTTGGCATTGTTGCTGCCCTCCAGGACCGTGGCGGTGCCCGAGGCGGAATCGATATCGCCGTCCTTGGTGCGGCAGCGATTATTGACGCCCACGGTGCCGTCGGAATGCAGGGTGTATTCGGCGGTCGTGTCTCCCACGCAGTCGCGTTGGTAGAACATGGGGAAATTCGCGATCTCGTACCACATGCCGGCGTAGCGTTTCAGGTCCACCGATTCCACGGTCTGCATGGGCGGTGCGGCATGAACGATCCCCGCCACGCTGGTGGCCAAGGCCAACAGGAATGTTGCTGTGCGGCGCATGGGGAAAACCTCCTGAGGTGACAAAGCGCTCCGCGCCGCCCCGGAGGGGGCGCGGACCAAAACCCTAACGATACGCCTTAATCGACGCGCCTTATCCGCGGGGCGCCTTCAGCGCCGCGTGGTAGCGGGCGACGTAGGTATCGAAATCCTCCGTATCCGATTGCTCCAGGCGCTGCTGTTCCGCCACGGACTGCGCGGCGGCCTGCTCGTAGGCCGAGGCCAGGTCCGCCGGCAAGGCCTGCGAACGCAGCGTGTCCGCATGCTTGCGGCTGAGGTCCAGCGAATAGTCGTGGAAGGACAGGCCGCTTTCGGTCAGGGAGGCCAGCAGGCGGGCGGAGGGCGTGGCGTCCGGGTGGTCCAGCTTGGCGCGCTGCGCCGCCAGCGCCTCGGCGTAGGCGCTGCCGCCCAGGGCGGAGTCGAACAGGGCGGCATAGGGCGCGATCTGGTCCAGCAATTCATGGCCCCATTGGGCCAGGCCGATGGATTGGCCTTCGCGATCGAGCGTCAGGCCGGGCTTGCGGCCTTCCTTCACGACGGTCGAGAAGTTGTCGGCGCTGCGCTGACAGTAGCCGTTGGCGGGGAAGAAGGGGCTGTCGGATGCGGCGCAGAACAGCAGGAAGGCATCGACGAAGCGGCTGGTGGCCGCCTCGATGCCGACGGGCGAATTCGGGTCGATGTCCAGGCAGCGGACTTCCACGTATTGCACGCCGCGCTCGGCCAGGGCGGTGATGGGACGCTCGCACCGGCCGGTGGCGCGCTTGGGCCGGATGCTCGAGTAGTACTCGTTTTCGATCTGCAGCACGTTGGTGTTGAGCTGGATCCATTCGCCATCGCGGTGGGTGCCGATCTTCTGGTAGTCGGGCCAGGGCTGCGTCACGGCGTCGTACAGGCGGCCCAGGAACGTGTCCAGGTCGTTGTAGCAGAGCTTGAGCTGCGACTGCGCCTTGTTCTGGTAGCCCAGGTCGCTCATGCGCAGGCTGGTGGCATAGGGCAGGTACAGCGTGCTGTCGTCCAGCTTGCGCAGCGGATGCTCGCGCCCGCGCAGGAAGTCGCTGGACAGCGCCGGGGCGGCGCCGAACAGGTACATCAGCAGCCAGGAATAGCGGGTGAAGTTGCGGATCAGGCCGATGTAGCCGCGCGAGCGGCGGTCCTGGACGGTGCCGGGCTGCGTATCGAGCACGGACCACAGGTCTTCGGCCAGCGAGAAGTTGTAGTGCACGCCGGCGATGCATTGCATCGTCTTGCCGTAGCGCACGGCCAGGCCGCGCCGGTATACGTGCTTGAGCATGCCCGTATTGGACTTGCCGTACCAGGCGATGGGAATGTCGGCCTCGGGCGGCAGCGTGGCGGGCATGGACTGGTTCCAGATCAGTTCATGGTCCAGCACGCCGTAGACGTGGCGGTGGGTGTTCGTCAGCTCGGCCAGCAGCGCGTCGACGTCCGTATGCGTGCCAGTGATGAGTTCGAGCAGCGATTCGGAATAGTCGGTGGTGACGTGCTCGTTGGTCAGCGCGGAGCCCAGTCCGGCGGGATGCGGGGTGCGGGCCAGCAGGCCTTGCTCGTCCACGCGCAGGCCTTCCTTCTCGATGCCCCGGAGGGTCTGGGTCAGCAGCGAGCGGTTGGCCTCTAGGCGGGAGAGTCGGTTGGCGGCGGTATCGGTCACGGATTCTTCTCGTTTGGGTCTGTCCGCGGATTTTACGGGGTGCCAGCCTCCTGTGCCGAGGGAGTCAATACTGGGGACAGGGACAATGCCTGCGCGGTACGCGCCAGCCATTCGTCCAGGTCGGCATAGACCGGATCGGCGATGGGCGCGGTTTCGTTGAAAATCTCGTGCCAGGCGGTGTCGTACCAGCGCAGCGTCAGCAGTTCGGCCGGCGCGCGCTGGGCGAACTGCCGGCTCCCTTCGGCGGCCACGATCGAGTCGTCCCCGGCCACCATCAGCAGGGTGCGGCAGGGCAGCGCCGGGGCTTCCTGCAGGGCTGCCCGGCCTTCTTCGTCCACGAAGCGGGCCAGGCGGCCCGTCATGCGGCGGCGCACCAGGGGATCGGAACGGTAGGCCTGCACCACGGCCCGGTCGTGGGAGATCCGGGCCGGGGCCAGGCCGTGCGGCACCCGCAAGTCGGGCGCGTGCAGCGACATCCAGGTCAAGGTGCGGCGGACCCACAGGGGCACATTGACCACGAACGGCGGCGAACTGAGTACCAGCGCGTCGATGTCGGCCAGGCCCCGCTGGGCCATCCGCACGGCGACCAGGGCGCCCAGGCTGTGCGCCAGCACGATGGGCGGGCGCCCCTGGACTTGTGTCCAGGCCTGGATCCGGTCGACCGCGTCGGCCACCAGGTCGTCCTGCCGTTTCAGGGTTGCGGGCCGCCCGCCCGAATGGCCATGGCCCCGATGGTCATGGGCGCCGACGATCCAGCCGCGGGCGGTCAGCCAGCGCGCCAGACGGTCGTAGCGTCCTGCATGTTCGCTCAGCCCGTGCAAGAGGTAGATACTGGGAGTGCCCGGCCCGGCGATGGGCGGGGTCACATTGGGGGCGGCCTGCCAGACATAATTGGCCAATGGCGTGCCGTCGGGCGCGGGGGTCATGGAAATCGGCGACAATTTCTGGCTTCCTCGAAATGAATAGACCATCGGGTCCTCGGTAATGACGATTTCATCGCTGTTTCGTTTCATGTTCAAGAAAGCCGGCGCTGCCGTGGGGCTGGTCCTGCTGGCGGCCGCCTGCTCGCCCAGTTACAACTGGCGTGAAGTGGACGTGGCCGACGGGCACGTGCGCGCGGCCTTCCCCGACCGGGTCATGACCGACACCCGGGATTTGAAGCTGGATTCCCATACCCTGCGCTTCACCCTGGCCAGCGCCAGCGTGGGCGAGGCGGTCTTCGCCGTGGGGTCGGCGCCCCTGCCGCCGGACATCGCGGCGGACCCGGTGGCCCGGCGCGCGCTGGGCATGGCGCTGATGCGTTCGCTCTACACCAACATGCAGGCCTTGCCGCCTATGGAATGGCCCGCCTATGGCGAAGTGATCGAAGTGCACGGCAAGGCCGTGGGCAAGCCGGGATGGCTGCAGGCCAAGGTCTGGGTGACCGACACGATGCTGATCGAGGCCGTGGCGGCGGGCACGCAGGAAAGCCTGCCGGCCGAACGGGCGCGCGAATTCCTGCGCTCGGTCGTCGTCAAGCCGTGAGGGGTTCGAGCAGCCCGCGTTGCAGGGCCTCGACCACCGCGGCGCGCCGGCCCCGCACGCCGAGCCGGGCGCAGGCGTTGCGCAAGTGGAAGTTCACCGTGCTTTCGCTGACGCCCAGGATGCGGGCGGTTTCCCAGCTGGTCTTGCCCAGCGCGGCCCATCTCAGGCAGGCGGCTTGGCGCGCCGACAGGGGCGCGTTGTTGGGCGTGGCGGCGGACATGGCGGCTGGGGCTGGGAGCTTTGCAGTTGTCGGGGCGTCCCATGCTGCGGTGCGCGCCGCCGGGCCGGCAAGCAACCATGCCTTGACGCATCAGTTCGCCTATCTTTGACGGAATAGTCGTATGCCTGCCATCGCGCAGTTCTATTTTTCGGCCATCGTGCTGATGCTGCCTCTGCTGTCCTGCGTGGGGGTGGGGGTGTTCTGGGCCAAGCGCGATTTGCCGTTCGGCGGCGCCTTCGTCACCACGCTGGTCACGTCGGTGACCACGCCCGCGCTGGTGTTCCACACCTTCGTCACGACCCACCTTGACGATCGCGCGCTGGCGGACGTGGCCGTCGCGACCCTGCTCGCGCTGTTGCTGTGCGCGGCGGGATGCGCGCTGTGGCTGAAGGCTTGGAAGCTGCCGGTGCGCACCCTGCTGCCCACGGCCTTCCTGCCCAACGCCGGCAACCTGGGCCTGCCGATTTCGCAGATGGCGTTCGGCGACGCGGGCCTGTCGGTGGCGGTGGCGTTCTTTGCCGTGAACTCCTTCGTGATGCACACCATCGCCGTCCGGCTGCTGCCGGGGGTGAACACCAAGGGCAGCTGGAAAAGCCCGATCCTGCTGGCTTCGGTGGTGGCGGTGGCGATGCGGATGCTGCACGTGCCCGTGCCCGAATGGGTGGTCGAGACGTCCCGCATGCTGGGCGCGGTGACGGTGCCGCTGATGCTGCTGAGCCTGGGCCATGCGCTGGCGCTGATACCGTCCAACGGCCTGCGCGATGGCGCCAAGGTCGCCGTCGTCCGGCTGGCGGTCGGATTGGCCGCTGGCCTGGCGGTGGTGTGGGCGCTGGACCTGGAACCGGTGCTGGCGGGCGCGCTGAGCCTGCAGATGGCCATGCCTTGCGCGGTGGTCAGCTATATGTACGTGAAGCGCTACACACCCCTAGGCGACACGGCCGCCGGCGCGGTGCTGGTGTCGACCGTTGCGTTCCTGCTGCTGGCGCCGGTGATGCTGTGGCTGTCGCGGACGGCATGAGAGGCGGCGCGCGGGATGCGGCGCGGGAACCCGATACCCCGCGCGCAATGCCGCGGCCTTTCCCGTTCAGCCCGCCCCGGCCATTTCCCTGAGCTGGGCCATCAGCGCGTCCGGCAGATCCACCCCGTGCTTGAGGGCCGCGTCGCGCAGTTTGCGGCGGCGGTCGCCGGGCAGGCGCACCCCTTCGTCCTCCAGCATGGCCTCGACCAGCGTCTCGACCCGGTCCAGATAGGCGTTGTTGCCGGCCAGCGCGCCTGGATCGATGGCGAGGAAGGCCTGGCCCAGCCGCGCCGGGCCGCCGTCGTCCACGAAGAACGATTCCGTTTCGAATCCAAAATGCGCGCCGGTCAGCGCGCAGACCAGCAGCTCGACGATGAGCGCCAGCATCGCGCCCTTTACGCCGCCGGCGGGCAGCATGCTGCCCGCCAGGCCGGCCTTGGGATCGGTGGTGGGCTGGCCTTCGGCGTCCAGCGCCCAGCCCAGGGGGATGGGCTGGTTGTCGCGGGCGGCGATCATGAGCTTGCCGCGCGCGACCTGCGATAGCGACAGGTCGATCACGAGCCGCCCGCCGCCGCGGCGCGGGAAGACCGCGGCGATGGGATTGGTGCCGAACAAGGGGCGCTTGCCGCCCCAGGCAGGCATGGCTGCCGGCGAATTGCTCAGCGCCAGCGCCACCAGGCCGGCGTCCGCCAAGGCTTCCAGATGATAGGCCGCAGCGCCGAAATGGTGGCTGTTGGTGACGCCGATGAAGGCCACGCCGTGTTCGCGGGCCCGTAGCTCCGCCTGCTCCGCGGCCAGCGCGCATGCGGGGAACGCCAAGCCCGAGCCGGCGTCGATCAGCGCCGCCCCGCCCCGCTCGTGCACGATGCGCGGCACGGCCGAACCGATGGCGCGGCCCGCGCGCAGGTGGCCGGCGTAGAACGGGACGCGCGACAGGCCGTGGGAGCCCAGGCCCTGGCTTTCGGCATGGACCAGCGCGCGGGCGGTGCTGTCCGCCATCGCAGGGTTGGCGCCAGCGGCCGCCAGCCCTGCCGCCGCGAGGTGTTGGAGTTCGTCCAGATAGATGTGAGCCATGTCCTTCCTGTCAGGGAGCGGTGTCCGCCGCAGCCGCGGCGCCGCCGGTAAGGGCTATTGTCACACCGGCGGCCACCATGTCGGAAACCCGGGTGTTGGCTTCCTGCGTCAGTCCGGCGATGTGCGGCGTGAGGATCAGGTTCGGCGCTCCGGCCAGGGGGCTGCCGGCGGGCAGGGGCTCTTCGCCGAACACGTCCAGCGCCGCGCCCCGCAGCAGGCCGGCGCGCAGCGCCCGGGCCAGCGCGGCTTCGTCCACGATGCCTCCGCGCGAGGTGTTGATCAGCACGGCGCCACGCCGCAAGCGCGCGATGCGGCCCGCGTCCAGCAGATGCCGGGTGTCCGGCGTGAGCGGCAGGTGCAGCGTGACGGCGTCGGCCTGCGCCAGCAATTCGTCCAGCGGCATGGCGGCGACGCCGGCCTCCTTCCAGACGGGGTTGCCGGGCGGCAGCGCCGCGTCGCAGCCGATCACCCGCATGTCCAATCCGCGCGCCAGCCGCGCGGTCAGCCGGCCGATGCCGCCAAAGCCCACGATGCCGAGCGTCCGCCCCTGCGCTTCCAGGCCCTGCGACAGCGCGGTGCGCGGCCATTCCCCCGCCGCGACCGCGGCCGATGAAAAGTAGGCGCCGCGCAACAGCGCCAGCGTCGTCCCGATCACGTATTCGGCGACGGCGCGCGCATTGGCGCCGGTGGCCGGCACCACCGCGATGCCACGCGCGGCGCAGCCGTCCAGGTCGATGTTGTCCAGCCCCACGCCCAGGCGGCCCACGGCCCGCAGCCGTGGCGCCGCCCCGAGCAGGGCGGCGTCCACCTTGCTGCGGTTGCGGACGATGAGGCCGTCGGCATCGCCGACGGCCTGGAGCAGCGCGTCGCGCTGGTCCACCAGTTCCGGGGCGTAGCGCACATCGAACCGCTGGCGTAGCGCTTCGACCGCGGGCATATCCATGAATTCCGAAATGACTATGCGCATTGTCTTTTCCCGACTCAAGCGACCTGGATGTTGGCGTCACGGATGATTTTTGCCCAGCGGTCGACCTCCG
This sequence comes from Achromobacter sp., assembly GCF_050285585.1. Lineage (GTDB taxonomy): Bacteria > Pseudomonadota > Gammaproteobacteria > Burkholderiales > Burkholderiaceae_B > Achromobacter. The sequence goes on from NZ_JBLZXF010000008.1 coordinate 47,368, forward strand.
ATTTCAGGTATTTGCCGAACTCCTCCGGCCCACGCGGCTGCGGTATGAATCCCAGTTGCAGCAGGGCCTGCTTCATCGCCGGCTGCGAGATCTGGGTGACGATGGCGCCGCCGATGCGCTTGACCAGTTCGGCAGGCGTGCCCGCCGGCGCCAGCACGCCGGTGAAGTTCTCCACGATCAGGTCGGGCAGGCCGGCCTCTTTCACCGTGGGCACGTCGGGCAGTTCCGCGCTGCGTTCATGGGTGGTGATGGCGAGCGCGCGCAGCGTGCCGTTCTTCACATGGGACAGCGATTCGGGATAGTTGGAGAACACCACGTCCAGGTGGCCGCCGATCAGGTCCGTGAGGGACGGCGCGCCGCCCTTGTACGGGATGTGCATCATGGGCAGGCCGGTGAGTTTCTGATAAAGCGCCAGGGTCAGGTGCGGCGGCGTGCCGTTGCCGCTGGAGCCGGCCGACAGCGATTTCGCGCGGGCGGCCTTCGCCAGGTCGGCCATGCTCTTGATGTCGCTCTTGGCGTTCACCACCACCATGATGGGGGACGAGGCCAGGCCCGCCAGGGGCGTCAGGTCGCGGGTCAGGTCGTAGCCGGCCTTGCCGGCGAAGAGCGTGACGTTGGCCGCGTGCGTGAGCGTGATCGCCAGCCACGAGTAGCCGTCGGGCGCGGCATGGGCGACGTGGGCCGCGCCGATGTTCGCGCTGCCGCCGGGCTTGTTCTCCACGACCACGTTCCAGCGCTCGGCGTCGCCCAGGGCCTTGCCCACCTGGCGCGCGGCCACGTCGGTGAGCCCGCCGGGAGGAAAGGGAACCACATAGTTGATCGGCCGTTCCGGCCAGGCGTTTTTCTGCGCCAGCGCCCGCTCCCAGGGCGCCAGGGCGCAGAGCCCCGCGGCGCCGAGGGCGCCAAGCAGGCGCCGGCGTTGCGCGGCGTCGGGGGTGAGATCGTGTTCGCTACTCATCTGTCTTCCTCCTTGGGTGGCGCCCGGGTAGGAATGCAACCGCCTGTGCCGCCGTGGCGGAAATCGCCCGGGTCTGCTGGTGTTGTTGCGATGGTGCTGCGGGGAGTGCGGGTTGATGCCGCGTGCGGGACGGCGCGTCCGCCATCCTTCCTGCGGACGCGCCTGGGGGATGCACGCCTGGTCAGGCGCTTTCGAAGATCCGCGTCAGGACGAACTCGCGATGGCCCAGCGCCTCGGCCGCGGTCCAGCGGCCATTGGCGGTGGCCAGCATGCATTCCAGCAGCTTGTCGCCCGCCTGGCCCAGGTCGATTTCGCGCTGCAGCAAGCCGCTGGTGTCCACGTCGATGTGTTCGGACATGGTGCGCACCGTGCGCGGGTTGGCGCAGATCTTGATGACGGGCAGGATGGGGTTGCCGATCACGTTGCCCTGGCCCGTCGGGAAGAAGTGCACCGCGTAGCCCGAGGCCGCGCACAGGGTCACCATTTCGGCCGCCGCGGAAGACGAATCCATGAACCACAGGCCGGGACCGTCGGGAATCTCGGCCTTGTCGAGCACGCCGTCCACGCGGCATTGCTTGCCGATCTTCTGGATATTGCCCAGCGCCTTTTCCTCGATGGTGGTCAGGCCGCCCGCGATATTGCCCTTGGTGGGCTGGGATTCGGACAGGTCGCTCGTTTTCCAGCGGTCGATCATGTCCTGGTAGCGGTTGAACATGAACATGAAGCGTTCGCGCACGGCATCGTTGGCGCAGCGCTCGGCCACGATGTGCTCGCCGCCGGTCAGTTCCGAGGTTTCGCCGAACACCAGCGTGGAGCCCAGCGCGTAGAGCTTGTCGAAGGCATTGCCGACGGTGGGGTTGGCGCCGCAGCCCGAGGTGGTGTCGGACTCGCCGCATTTGGTGGAGACCCACAGATCGGCGATGGGGCATTCGGCGCGCCCGAGCGCGGTGGCGTAGTGCACGAATTCCTTGGCGCAGCGCGATGCGCGCATGATGGTGTCGTGATCGCCATGCAGTTCGATGCTGAATCCCATGACGGGCTTGCCGGTGGCGGCGATCCCGTCCACGACGCGCTTGGTCCAGCCCTCCTCGATGCCGATCACCACCACGGCCGCGACGTTGGGATTGCAGCCGGTGCCGATGAGCGTGCGGAAGTGCAGTTCCAGGTCCTCGCCGAACTGCAGCCGCCCGTAGGGGTGGGGCAGGGCGAGGGTGCCCTTGATGTTGTTGGCCACGGCTTCGGCCGCGGCGTTGGAAATGTCGTCCACGGGCAGGACGATGACGTGGTTGCGGACGCCGACGCGGCCATTGTCGCGGCGGTAGCCCTGGAAGGTGGTCGAGGCGTTGATGACGGACATGGTGGGTTCCTGTGCGGGAGGGGGGGCTTACCAGCGCTTGGTCTTGATGTTGTGCACATGGGCGTGCTGGCCGGCCTGGATGGGCTCCACCACGCGGCCGATATCGACGCCGTACTTGAAGACCGTGTCGCCGACAGCCATGTCTTTCATCGCCACCTTGTGGCCGATCGGAATGTCCTGCGTCGCGCGCACGTGGATGATCTTGTCTTCATCCATGATCCAGGCGTTCAGTTCCGTTCCGGCGGTGACGCCTTCCACCACGGCGACCGCCACCGTGTCCTTCGCATCGTGCAATACGGCGTGAATCATTTGTCTTCCTCTCTTGGGCTTGGGCGCCGGCCGGACGGGGCGGGCGCGGATCGCTACGGCCAGGAAATCTTAGGACCCGATTTCATGCATGTCAACTAAATCATATATATGAATTGTATGACTTGAGCAGGTTCCGTCCCCGCCGCTACACTGTGGGCTCCCGATTTTTGCGATGCACCCATGAACACTAGCCTGTCATCGACTGTGCCTCTTGGCAGTCCCCTGTACGCGCAGGTCAAGCAGGCCGTGCTGGCCGCGCTGGCGCAAGGCGAGTGGAAGCAGGGCGAGGCGATCCCGCCCGAAAAGCTCCTGGCGGAACGCTTCGGCGTATCCATCGGCACGCTGCGCAAGGCGATCGACGAACTGGCCGCGGAAAACATCCTGGTGCGCCACCAGGGCCGCGGCACCTATGTGGCGGTGCATACGCGCAACCACCATTTCTTCAAGTTCTTCCGCATCGTGCGGCAGGACGGGAACAAGTCCTACCCCACCACCGAGTTGCTGCGCTTTCGGCGGCAGCGGGCATCGGCCGTGGCGCGCGAAAAGCTGGACCTGCCCGCGGGCGCGATGGTGTTCGAGTTCACCAATGTGTTGTCGCTCAACGGCGACGTCGTCATGGTGGACGAGCTGTGCCTGCCGGAATCGTGCTTTCCGGGCATGACGGAGGCGCTCCTGCGGGAACGCGCGAGCACCCTGTACGCCTTGTACCAGGACGTTTTCGGGGTGAACGTGATCGCGACCGACGAGCGGCTGCGGACCTGCCTGGCCGAACGCGTGCAGGCGCGGGCGCTGGGCGTGGCCGAAGGCAGCCCCTTGCTGGAGATCCGCCGCGTCGCGTTTTCGTACAAGCGGCAGCCCGTCGAATGGCGGATTTCGCGCGTGAACACCGAACGCTACGAGTACCTGGGCCAGGAGCCCTGGGTGACGGGCGCATGATCCGTCGGGGCGAGGCCGCGCGGGCAGGGCGGGGCGGGTCCCGCCACGGCGCCCCGCGCAAGCAGTGCTAGAATTCCTGCCGCAGTACCCAAATTTTCGGCGCCGATTTGCCTGATCCGCTTGCGGGCGCCTTCCAATAAATCCAGCTAAAGAGGTCCGTATGACCACTCCTGCCCAGAATTTGGCCGGTGATTCGGCCAGCGGGTTCGTTCCCGCAACCATCACGACTTCCGCTGCCGCTGATCCCGGCTCCGTCGGTCTCGTCGCTCCCACCTTCATCCGATTCGATGAGCCGCTGCCGCTGTCCAGCGGCCAGTCGCTGGCCGCCTACGAGCTCGCCGTGGAAACCTACGGCACGCTCAATGCGGAGCGCAGCAACGCCGTCCTCATCTGCCATGCGCTGAACGCCTCGCACCACGTGGCCGGGCGGGCGGCGGACAACCCCTCCGACGTGGGCTGGTGGGACAACATGGTCGGCCCCGGCAAGCCGGTGGACACCGACATCTTCTTCGTGATCGGGGTCAACAACCTGGGCTCCTGCTTCGGTTCTACCGGCCCGGCCAGCATCAACCCGGAAACCGGCAAGCCCTGGGGAGCCGCCTTCCCGGTGCTCACCGTGGAAGACTGGGTGCGCGCGCAGGCCCGGGTCGCCGACCATTTCGGCATCGAACGCTTCGCCGCCGTGATGGGCGGATCCCTGGGCGGCATGCAGGCGCTGAGCTGGGCCATCACCTTGCCCGAACGCGTGGCCCATTGCGTGGTGATCGCCAGCACGCCGCGGCTCTCGGCGCAGAACATCGGCTTCAACGAGGTGGCGCGCCGCGCCATCATCACCGACCCGGATTTCCACGGCGGCGACTATTACGCGCAGGATGCCGTGCCGCGCCGCGGCCTGTCGGTGGCGCGCATGATCGGGCACATCACCTACCTGTCCGACGACGACATGGCCGAGAAATTCGGCCGCGCGCAACGCGCGCCCGCCGAGAACGGCGCCTACCGCTACGGCTACGACGTCGAATTCGAAGTGGAGTCCTACCTGCGCTACCAGGGCGAGAAATTCACCCGCTATTTCGACGCCAACACCTATCTGCTGATCACCCGCGCGCTGGACTATTTCGATCCGGCCCGCAACACCGGCGGCGACCTGGCCCGGGCGCTGGCGCCGGCCCAGGCCGACTTCCTGCTGGTGTCGTTTTCGACCGATTGGCGCTTTCCGCCCGAGCGTTCCCGCGAGATCGTGCGGGCGCTGCTGAAGAACGCCAGCCCCGTCACCTACGCCGAGATCGACGCCCCGCACGGCCACGACGCCTTCCTGCTCGAAGACGCCCGCTACCACGCCGTGGTTCGCGGCTACTACGAACGCATCGCGCGCGAGCTGGGCCTCGGCGCCGCGGCCCAGACCGAAGGACGCTCCGAATGACTCCCGTGACTCCCCGCCATGCGCACAGCGTCCTGCGGCCCGACCTGGCGCGCATCGCAAGCTGGATCGAGCCCGGCAGCCGCGTGCTGGACCTGGGCTGTGGCGACGGGGCGCTGCTGGCGCACCTGCGCGACCACCGCCAGGTACGCGGCGCGGGCGTGGAACTGGACGACACCTGCGTGATCGCCTGCGTGCGGCGCGGCGTCGAAGTCATCCAGCAGAACCTCGAGGACGGCCTCGCCCTGTTCGACGACAAACAATTCGACACGGTGGTGCTGTCGCAGACCCTGCAGTCCATGCACCGCACCGAGCACATCCTGCGCGAAATGGCGCGCGTGGCGCGCTTCGGCGTGGTGTCGTTCCCCAACTTCGGCTACTGGCCTCACGGCTGGTCCATCCTGCGCGGCCGCATGCCGGTGACCGGACAGATGCCGTACCAGTGGTACAACACGCCGAACATCCACCTGTGCACGCTGCGCGACTTCGAACAGCTGGCCGGCGAACTGCGCCTGGACATTCTTGAGCGCGCCACCTTCAACGAGGGGCGCGAAGTGAAGCGGTTCCCGAGCTGGCGCAGCACCCTGGCGGTGTACCGTTTCGCGTCGCCCTGACATTCCGACACGCATCCTCCCGGCGGCGCGGGCGAACAGGCCCTAAAATGCCGCAAGCCCGCGGCGCCCGCCTGTAGCGCCGCGCCGCAGCGTTACAGGAGACCGTCATTACCGCAGCATCCAACGTCTACACCAGCCCCCGCGTGGCTCCCCTGCTGGTCCTGGGCTTTGCCAGCGGATTGCCTCTGGCCCTGACCAGCGGCACCTTGCAGGCCTGGGCCACCGTGGAAGGCGTGCCGCTGCAGCAGATCGGTTTCCTGACCCTGGTCGGAACGGCATACACCCTCAAGTTCCTGTGGGCCCCCTTCGTGGACCGGTACGTGCCGCCGCTGCTGGGCCGGCGGCGCGGCTGGATGCTGCTGACCCAATTGCTGCTGGCCGCCGCCATCATGGCGATGGGCGTGCTGTCGCCGTCGTCCGCGCTGCAGCCGCTGGCCCTGCTGGCCGTGCTGGTGGCCTTCCTGTCCGCCACCCAGGACATCGCTTTCGACGCCTACTGCACAGACGTGTTGCGCAAAGAGGAGCGGGGCGCGGGCGCCGCCATCAAGGTCATGGGATACCGGCTGGCCATGATCGTGTCGGGCGGGCTGGCGCTGATCCTCGCGGACCAGTGGATCGGCTGGGGCAATACCTACGTGCTGATGGGCGGCCTGATGCTGCTGTGCGCCCTGGCCACGCTGTGGGCCCCGGAACCCGAGCACGTCGCCAGCGCGCCGCGCAACCTGCGGGCGGCCGTGGGCGAGCCGCTGCGCGAGTTCTTTACGCGCCGGGGGGCGCTGGCCGTCCTGCTGCTGATCGTGCTGTACAAGCTGGGCGACGCTTTCGCCGGCGCCTTGTCGACCACCTTCCTGATCCGCGGCGCGGGATTCTCCCCCACCGAAGTGGGGACCGTGAACAAAGTGCTGGGGCTGGCCGCGACCATCATCGGCGCGCTGGCCGGCGGATCGCTCATGTCGCGCTGGGGCCTGTACCGTTCGCTGATGGCCTTCGGCCTGCTCCAGGCGGTGTCGAACATGGCGTACTGGCTGATTGCCGTCAGTCCGAAGAGCATCTGGCTGATGGCCACGGGCGTGGGGATCGAGAACCTCTGCGGCGGCCTGGGCACGGCTTCTTTCGTGGGGCTGCTGATGGCGCTGTGCCGCCAGCGGTTCTCCGCGACCCAGTTCGCCCTGTTGTCGGCGCTGTCGGCCGTGGGCCGCACCTATCTGGCCGGCCCGCTTACGCCGCCGCTGGTCGAGCACCTGGGCTGGCCGGGCTTTTTCCTGCTGACCGTGGTGATCGCCTTGCCCGGCCTGGTGCTGCTGCACTTGCTGCGCGGCACCATAGAAACCATGGAAAAGCAGGGCGAGGAAGCCTAGGAAAAAGCGGCGCCGGAGCGCCGCTTTTTTTCATGGCCTGGCGTTACTCTTCGCCGACCAGCCGGACGATGAGTACGTCGCTGGGCAGCGACTCCAGCAGCCGCTCGGCCACGCTGCCGATGGCGGTGCGCAGGATGCCGGTGCGGCCGTGCGTGCCCGTCACGACCAGGTCGGAGCGGTGGTTGAACGAGTATTCCGACAACACGGTCTCAGGCTGGCCGCATTCCAGCACCACCTTGGGCGGGGCCACGTTGGCCAATTCAGGCGTTTCGGCGGTGAACTCCCGGGCGCTCTGCTCGGCGGCCTTGTAGAAGTTGCGCGTGACGGCCTCGTCCGGCACGTTCTTGCCCTGGAACGGCACGTCGTAGGCGTGGAAAAGCGTCAGGTTGGCATTGGGCACCAGCTGCAGCGCGGCGCGCAGGGCCTGGCGCGAACCCGCGGAGAAGTCGGTGGCCACGAGGACGTCGCGATACGGCCTGCGCGGACGGGTCTTGACCACGAGCACCGGATGGCGGGCCTGGCGGGCCAGCTTTTCGACGGTGGTGCCCAGCAGCAGCCGGCCCAGCGTTTCGTCGCGCGCGATGCCGGTGACGATCAGCGAGCAGCCGTAGCTGTCGGCCGTTTCCATGATGCGCGCCAGAGGATCCCCGCTGACCACCACGACTTCGGTCTGCACTTCCGCGGCGGCCAGGTCCTCGGCCAGCTCGCGCTCCGCCAGGGCCTTGTGGTCGCTCGACAGGCGGCGCCAGACCGGCGTGGTCAGGCGTGCCGGCGTGGCATGGGATTCCATGACATGCAGGACGACGAGCTTGGTATTGAGTTCCTTGGCCAGCTGCAGCGCGCGGTCCAGGGCGCGGTCGCCGCGCGCGCTGAGGTCCGTTGCCAACAGGATGGGGCCGATTTGCTGTGTCATTACGTTATCTCCCGGGTGTGGCCGGGCCGACGGCTCCCGTATCCGCGCGTTCCGGCCGTTCCGCCCTCGCGGGCATGTTCCCATTGTCTCGCCGCTTGCCGGACCGGGGCTTGATCGATATCAACGCAATGCCTAGCGTAAGGGAGGACGAGCACTCAGGCAATGGCCGCCTGCCGGGGCCAGGCTCAATACAATGGAGCCTGCCCAATTTCCGGCCGCCCCATGTTCTCCGATATTTCCCCCGTCCTGCTGCATACGCTGTACCTCGTCGCCATCGTGGCCGAAGCCATGACCGCGGCGCTTTCGGCCGGCCGGCGCGACATGGACTGGATGGGCGTGTGCATCATTGCCTGCGTGACCGCGCTGGGCGGCGGGTCGCTGCGCGACGTGCTGCTGGGGCACTACCCGCTGACATGGGTGATCCATCCTGAATACCTGTGGATGACGGGCGGCGCCGCGATCGTGACCGCCCTGATCGCGCCGGTCATGCGGCGGTTGCGCAGCCTCTTCCTGTTGGCCGACGCCCTGGGCCTGGTGGCCTTCACGGTGATCGGCTGCCAGGTCGCGCAGTTGATGCAGCTGCCGATCACCGTGGTGCTGATCAGCGGCATGATCACGGGCTGCGCGGGCGGGGTGTTGCGCGACGTGCTCTGCAACGAGGTGCCGCTGCTTTTTCGCAAGGAGCTCTACGCCAGCGTGTCGGTCGTGACGGGAGGGCTGTACCTGGGAGGGCAGGCGCTGGGCCTGTCCGCCAATGCCGCGGTGCCCATTGCGCTGGCCGCCGGCCTGGCGGTGCGCCTGCTGGCGCTGCGGTTCAACTGGCAGATGCCCAAGTTCGTCTACCGCGACGACTGGGATTGAGCGCCGGCATGGCCGCAACAATTTTCCTATTTGTGTTTCAATAAATTTCTAGTATCTTGCCTGGGTTACACACTACGCATTACGCAGCACAAGGGGAGCCGATTGGACGTCAAAGCGCCCGCCACGATTCCGTATTTCCTACAGGAACAGATTCGTGAACTGATAGTGGACGGGACTATCCGCCCCGGCCAGCCGCTACGGGAACAGGAACTGGAACAGCGCTTCGGCACCAGCCGCAGCCCTATCCGGGAAGCGCTGCGCCTGCTGGAACTGAGCGGCCTGGTCACGCACGTCCAGCGCAAGGGCTTTCGGGCCACCCTCTATACGGAAACGCAGATCCGCCACCTGTACCTGCTGCGTGCGGAACTCGAGGCCTATTGCCTGCGCCAGGCGGCCGAGGCCGACGACCTGGCGCCGCTGCTGGATGAATTGAACCGCCACGATGCCGCGATCGCCGCGGCGCTGGCCAGCCGCGATGTGCGCGGCTGCATTTCGGCGGCATGCGAGTTCTACCTGGCCGCGGCCCGCAGCACGGGCAATACGCCCTTGGCCGGCATGCTCAGCAAGCTGTACGAACAGATCGAGCCGCTGCGCTATCTGCTGGCCAAGCGGTCGATGGAATCCAGCGCCATTCATGCCTGCACCCGCGGCATCGTCGACGCGATGGCGGCGCGGGACATCGAACTCGCGGCGCGCCTCGCGCGCGACTATCTGGCCGACGTGCTGCCGGCCGTCGCCGACGCGTACCGGCACGCGGCCCTGCAGGATGCGGAAGACCTGGCGCCGCGCTACGGGCGGGCCTGAGGCCGGGGCGGAGTACGCACTTCGATGCCGGCCTTTTCCAGGGCCCGGCGTATGCCGTTGGCGAAGACCAGGGCGTTGGGCTGGTCCCCATGGATACAGAGGGTGTCCGCCTGCACCGCCACGTCCTTGCCGTCTACCGAGCGCACCTTGCCTTCGCGCACCATGCGCACGACCTGCGCGACCGCCTGGTCCACGTCTTCGATCATCGCGCCGGCGCGCGTGCGCGGCGTGAGCGAGCCGTCGTCCTGGTAGGAGCGGTCCGCGAACACCTCGCTGGCGGCGGCCAGGCCGATGGCGCGGGCCGCGTCGATCAGCTTGCTGCCCGCCAGTCCGTACAGGATCAGCGAGGCGTCCACGTCTTTCACGGCCTGGCAGATGGCGCGCGCCAGGCCTTCGTCCTTGGCGGCCATGTTGTAGAGGGCGCCGTGCGCCTTGACGTGGTGCAGCCGCGCGCCTTGCGAGGCCGCGACGCCGGCCAGCGCGCCGATCTGGTAGACCACGATGTCGTAGGCCTCGTCGGGGCTGATCTGCATGACGCGGCGGCCGAAACCGACCAGGTCCTGCAGGCCGGGATGCGCGCCCACGGCCACGCCCTGCTTGAGGGCTGCCGCCACTGTCTTGCGCATGGTGGCCGGATCTCCGCCATGGAAGCCGCAGGCGATGTTGGCGGAGCTGACGTACTGCAGCACGGCCGCGTCGTTGCCCATGGTCCAGGCGCCATAGCTTTCGCCCATGTCGCAGTTCATGTCGATTCGGGTGGTCATGGCGGTTTCCTTTCTAGGCGAGAAGCGCGCGCAACGGCGCAAGCGCCTCCTGCAGTTGGGAGAAGGCGCGCTCGCGCTCGCTGTCCAGGCGCTGCGCCTCTTCCAGCGGGACCGGCTGGAAGCGCAGCGGCTGTCCGGGTGCGCATTGCGCCAGAGCGGGCAGGTCCACCGTGGCGATCTGCGCGATCTTGGGGTAGCCGCCGGTGGTCTGCCGGTCGGCCATGAGGATGATGGCTTCGCCGCCCGAGGGCACCTGCACGGTGCCGAAGCAGGCGGCCTCCGACAGCATCTGGCGCGGCTCGCTCATGGACAGGGCCGGGCCCAGCAGGCGGTAGCCCATGCGGTCGGATTGCGGGCTGATGCGGAACTCCGATGCGGCGAAGGCCTGGCGGGACGCTTCCGAGAATTCCTGCCAGTGCATGCCCGGCAGGAAGCGGATGGCGTCCCGGCGCTTGGGGCCCAGCGCCGCCGGCAGGTAGACGCGCAACTGCCACAGCGCCTCCTGGAGGACGTCCAGGTCGCGGCCTTCGGCCAGCGGGGTCCGCAGGGGCAGCCGGTCGCCCTTGGCCAGCGCGCGGCCCTGGAATCCGCCGAAGCCGCTGCGCAGGTAGGTGCTTTCGCTGCCCATCACGCGCGGGAGCGCGAAACCCCCGTGCACCGCGAGGTAGCCGCGCACGCCGGCGGCCGGCCTGGCGCCGAAGGCCAGCGTGTCGCCCGCCCGCGCGACCAGGGGGCGCAGGGCGGGGATGTCCTGGCCGTTCAGGGTGGCGCCCAGGTCGGCGCCCGCCAGGGCGAAGCATGCCGGCGCATCGAAGCGCAGGGTGGGGCCCGTCAGCGTCATTTCCAGCGTGGCGGGGTCGCCCTGGTTGCCGGCCAGCGCGTTGGCCAGCCGGTGCGCGCGTTCGTCCATGGCGCCCGCGGCGGGGATGCCCTGGTGCTGGTAGCCCTCGCGGCCGCGGTCCTGGAAGCTGGACAGCATGCCGGGCTTGATCACCGCAATGCTCATCGCCCGGCCTCCCGGATGCGCTCGAACTCCTCGGGGCTGATGGGCACGAAGCGCACGGAATCGCCGGGCTGGAGCAGGGCCGCGGGGTCGCGGTCGGGATCGAACATGGTCAGCGGCGTAGTGCCGATGATGTTCCAGCCGCCCGGCAGCCGGTTCGGATAGATCACGGTCTGGCGGTTGGCCACGGCGACCGCGCCGATCGGAACGGCGGTGCGCGGCGACGGGCGGCGCGGAATATTGAGCTTTTCGTCGTGCACGCCCAGGTAGGCGTGCCCGGGCGCGAACCCCAGCATGAACACCATGCTGCGGGGCTGGCTATGCAGCTGGATGACGCCCTCGGGCGTCAGGCCGGCGGCCTGGGCCACCTCGGCCAGGTCAGGACCATATTCGCCGCCATAGCAGACGGGGATGTCGACCTCGCGCCCGCCCGAGTCATCGGCGCGCACGCCATCGGCCAGCAGTTGGCCGATGCGTTCGGCCAACTGGGCATAGGTCGGGCCGCCGCGCGGGTCGGGCCGGTAATGCACGGCCACCGCGACGAACGAGGGCACCACGTCGGTCACGCCGGGAAGCCGCGCGTCGCGCAGCTTGCCCGCCGCGGCCAGGCAGGTCCTGCCCACCGAGGCGTCGATGCGGTCGCCAAAGGAAACGATGAGGCAGCGGTCGCCCTGGGGCAGGATGCGCCAGGAGGTCTCGGCCGCAGAAGGGGGTTCTGATAGTACGTTCAACGACACGAAACCTGTAGGGTTACTTGGCGAACAAAGAATCCATGTTCTTGAACGCCTTGAACTCCAGCGCGTTGCCCGACGGATCCAGGAAGAACATGGTGGCCTGTTCGCCCACCTCGCCCTTGAAACGGATGTAGGGCTCGATGACGAATTCAGTGCCGGCGTCGGTCAGGCGCTGGGCCATGGCTTCCCATTGTTCCATGGAAAGCACCGCGCCGAAATGGCGCACGGGCACATTATGCGAATCCACGGCGCTGGTGGCGCGGTGGCCGCATTCGCTGGGGGCCAGGTGAGCCACGATCTGGTGGCCGTAGAAGTTGAAATCGATCCATTCGGGCGAGCTGCGGCCCTCGGGACAGCCCAGTTTTTCGCCGTAGAAGGCGCGGGCTTCGGCGAGGTCGCGGACCGGGAAGGCCAGGTGGAAGGGCGGCAGGTTGGTTTGAGCGGTCATGAAAGGCTCCGGGACAAAAGTGACGATGGGATTGCGGGCCGCCGCAAGCGCGGACCGGCCTTGGCATCGAGGATTATTTTATGAATTGTTTTTTTGATCGAAAAACGATATTTTTTGTGTCTTAGCATCGAAAAAATTGATCGTGATCAAGGAATTCAAGACCTTTATCGGCGTGGCGCGCAACGGCACCTTTACGGGGGCGGGCGCCCAGCTGGGGCTGACGCAGTCCGCCGTCAGCGCCCAGATCAAGCGCCTGGAGGAATACCTGGGCGTGACCTTGTTCGAGCGCAGCGCGCGGGCGGCGGTGTTGAACGCCAATGGCCGCGAGATGCTGCCCCAGGCGGAAGAACTCGTCGCCATGGCCGAGCGCATGGTCACCACGGCGGGGGCCGGCCATGTCAGCGGATCGCTGCGGATCGGCGCCATCGCCTCCGTGCAGCAGGATCTGCTGGTCCGCGCGCTGGGCGAGTTCAGGGCGGTCTATCCGGACGTGCGCGTGCGCGTCGTGCCGGGCGTGTCGCTGTCGCTGCTGGGCCAGGTGGACGCGGGCGAGGTGGACATGGCCATGTTGATCCGGCCGCCCTTCGCCCTGCCGCCGGAACTGGGGTGGCAGCCGCTGATGCGCGAGCCGGTGATGCTGGCCGTGCCCGAATCCCTGCCGGCCGCGCCGTGGCGCGAATTGCTGGCGACGCAGCCATTCATCCGCTACGACCGGGCGTCGTTCGGCGGCCGCGCCGTGGATATTTTCCTGAAGAAGCACCGCATCGCGGTGCGTGAGGCGGTGGAGCTGGATGAAATCGAGGCCATCGCCGGCATGGTGCGGCACGGGCTGGGCGTGGCGCTGCTGCCGCATTTGCGGCAGCTGGACACGACGGGCCTGCGGCTGCTGGCGCTGGGGGAGGACGCCTTCCACCGCGAGATCGGCCTGATCGGGCGCCTGCCTTTCGAGGCAGGCGGCGTGCGGGAAAAAATGGCGGAGTGCCTGGCGTCGGCGGCGGCGGAGCCCGCCGCCGGGCCGCTATAGCTTGTCGCAGCGGACCGTGATCGGGTGGTCGCGCAGCGTGGTCATGACGATGTCGTTCACTTCGCCCTCCACGTCCGTGATCACGTAGCCGATCTGGCCGCGGGTCTGCAGGGTCTGGCTGATGATGTTCAGGCCATGCTGCGCCATCAGGTTGTCCAGCGTGCCGAGCGCGCCCGGAGCGTTGCGGTGCACGTGCAGGATGCGCGTGCCGCCGGCCTGCTCCAGGTAGGGCAGTTCGGGGAAATTGACCGCGCCCTTGGTGGTGCCCGCCTGCAGGAAGCGCACCAGCTTCTCGGCGACTTCCCGGCCGATGTTCTCTTGCGATTCCTGCGTGCTGCCTCCGATGTGCGGGGTCAGGATCACGTTGGGCATGCCGATCAGCGGGCTGGCCAGCGGTTCGTCCGGGCCCTTGGGCTCGGTGGGGAACACGTCCAGCGCGGCGCCGGCCAGATGGCCGGATTTCAGGGCGGCGTGCAAGGCCTCGATGTCCACGACGGTGCCGCGAGAGGCGTTGATCAGGATGGCGCCACGGCGCATGCGCGCGATGGTGTCCGCATTCATGATCTTTTCGGTCGCCTTGCCGCCGGGAACGTGCAGGGTGACGACGTCGGACTGCTCCAGCAGCTCGTTGAGCGTGCCCGCGGGACGGGCGTTGCCCAGCGGCAGCTTGGCCTCGACGTCATGGTAGATGACGCGCATGCCCAGGCTTTCGGCCAGCGTGCTGATCTGCGAGCCGATGTTGCCGTAGCCGACGATGCCCAGCGTCTTGCCACGGGTTTCGAACGCGCCGGAGGCGCTCTTGTCCCAGTGGCCCAGATGCACGCGCGCATTCTTTTCGGGAATGCGGCGCAGCAGCAGGATGGCTTCGCCCAGCACCAGTTCGGCGACCGAGCGGGTGTTCGAGAAGGGGGCGTTGAACACCGGGATGCCGCGCTGCATGGCCGCATCCAGGTCGACCTGGTTGGTGCCGATGCAGAAGCAGCCCACGACGCGCAGGTCGGGGTTGCCGGACAGCAGGCTGGCGTCCAGGTGCGTGCGAGAACGGATCCCGGCCACCGGGGCGCCGCGCAGGGCGTCGGCCAGTTGGGCCGGCGGCAAGGCCGCGGCGTGCGTGACGATGTCGGTGTAGCCGGCGGCCTCGAAAACGGCGCGGGCGCTCGGGTGGATATTCTCGAACAGGACGATTTGTGCCATGACTGCCTGGGGAGGGGTGGGGAAACGCGTTTTATCGATTGTGGCGCATTTTTGCTGCAGTGCAAGGAGTAGCCATTGGGCCGGTGTGGATGAATTGTTTCAGGAGGAGGGCCGTGGCACCGGCCCGTTCCTGGGGCGTCAGCGATAGGCCTGGAAGACCTTGGCGCCGCCCTGCTTGTCCACCAGCACCACATCGTGCGGCGTTTTGCGGCCGCCGTATTCGGGGCCGTCCATGCCGGGAGAGCCCAGCGGCATGCCCGGGGCCGCCAGGCCGGCGGCGTCGGGCTTTTCCAGCAGCAGCCGGCGCACATCGCTGGCGGGCACGTGGCCCTCGATGGCGTAGCCTTCCACCGCGGCCGTGTGGCAGGAGCCGTAATCCGCCATGCCGGCGTTGCGGCGGATGGGGCCGGTGTCCTGGACGTCATGCGTGGTCACGGCGAAGCCGTTGTCGCGCATGTGCTTGACCCAGTCCTCGCAGCAGCCGCAGGTGGGCGTTTTCCAGACCTCGACCTTGGTGGGCGCCTCGGCGGAGGCGAGCGCGGGCACGCACAGGGCGGCGGCGATGGCAAGGCGGCGGGTAAGGCGGGAAACGTTCATGATGCTCCGTGCAAGAGTCGTGGACATAAGGCTCAGAACCAGAAGCGCACGCCCGCCATGACGGACGTCTGGGACCGGCTGGCGCCGGCGTCCGATGCGTAGCGCGCGGTCTGGCCGAACTTGCGTTCAAAGGATACGCCAATATAAGGCGCGAACTCGCGGGTGACTTCATAGCGCAGCCGCAGCGACAGCGAGCCCTCCGACAGCCCGGAACCGATGCCGCGTTCGGGATCGTCCTTGCCGTAGAGGCTGGCTTCCAGCTCGGGGGTGAAGATCAGGCGCTGCGTCAGCAGCAAGTCGTACTCGGCCTTCAGCGCCAGCGCCGTGCGGCCGGACGGACCCGCGTAGCCCGTGGCCTCGAGTTCGATGTTGTAGGGCAGGACGCCTTCGACGCCGATGGCCGCCCAGTTGCGCTTGGGTCCGGTGCCGATGTCGCGGCGAGCGCCCAGCTGCAGGTCCCAGAAGGGCGAGACGGCATGGCTCCAGAAGGCCTCGACCTTGCCGCCCGATCCGCCGCCGTTCTCGCGTTCGCCCTCGCTCTTGACCAGCAGACGGTCGGTGGCGGTGCCGAACCAGAAGCGGCCGTCCCATTCCTGGGCATTCTGCCCATCGCGGTTGCGCGAAACGCCGAATTTGTCGAACAGCACCTGCCAGGTTGGCGAGTTGTCCATCATGTGCGGATGAATGCCGTAGCTGTCATAGCCGCGCTCGCCCGAACCATCGCTGACCGGCAGGCTGCCGACGGGCGGGGCGGCTTGCGCGCCGCCGTCCATCGATCCATGGTCCATGCCGGGCATGGCGCCGTGGTCCGCCGGGGCTGGCGCGGGAGCGGCGCCGTGATTCATCGATCCGTGGTCCATGCCGGGCATGGCGCCATGGTCCGCCGGGGCTGGCGCGGGAGCGGCGCCGTGATTCATCGATCCGTGGTCCATGCCGGGCATGGCGCCATGGTCCGTTGGCGCGGGCTGGGACCAGGCGGCCGGGGAGGCCAGCGCCGCGGCGATGGCGCAGGCGCGCAGCCGTTTGATTTGGCGGCTCATTGGTTTCATCGGTTACTCCACCACGACCGCTCTGAACATGCCGGCCTCCATGTGATACAGCAGGTGGCAGTGGTAGGCCCAGTTTCCGCGCGCGTCCGCGCTGACGCGGTAGCTCAGCCGCTGCGCCGGGTTGAGGGAAATGGTGTGCTTGCGCACCTGGAAGGCCCCGTCCGGCGATTCCAGGTCGCTCCACAATCCGTGCAGATGGATGGGGTGCGTCATCATCGTGTCGTTGACGAGCACGAAGCGCACGCGTTCGCCGTAGCGCAGGACGATGGGCTTGGCGTCCGAGAACTTCACGCCATTGAAGGACCACATGTAGCGCTCCATGGTTCCCGTCAGGTGCAGTTCGATTTCGCGGGACGGATTGCGGTTGTCCTCGGGCTCGCGCATGGACCGCAGGTCGGCGTAGGTCAGCACACGGCGGCCGTTGCCGCGCAGGCCGACGCCGGGGTCGTCCAGCCGCGTCGACACCACGTCGGGCAGCATGGAATTGCTCACGCCGCGCTCGGCGGGGTAGGGATGCTTGACTTCCACCATGCCGCCTTGGTCCGCGCCGGAGCCGTGGCCCGCGTGGTCCATGCCCGGCATGGCGCCCTGGCCGCCGCTGGCCGTCATGCCGGCCATATCGTGGCCGCCACCGCCCATGTCGTGCGCCATGCCCATGTCCATCATCCCCAGCAGCTGCACGCGATCCACTGGCGGGACCTCGGCCTGCATGCCGGCGCGCGGCGCGAGCGTGGCGCGCGCGTAGCCCGAACGGTCCATGGCCTGCGAGAAGATGGTGTAGGCGCGCTCGTCCATGGGCTCGACGATGACGTCATAGGTCTCGGCCACGCCGATGCGGAATTCGTCCACGTCCACGGGGCGCACGTCCTGGCCGTCCGCGGCCACGACGGTCATTTTCAGCCCGGGGATGCGGACATCGAAGTACGTCATCGCGGAGCCGTTGATGAAGCGCAGGCGCACGCGCTCGCCGGGCTGGAAGAGGCCCGTCCAGTTGCCGGCCGGCGTGACGCCGTTGGTGAGGAACGTATAGGTGGCGCCGGATACGTCCGCCAGGTCCGACGGATTCATGCGCATCTGCTCCCACATCAGCCGTTCCGACAGCGCGGCGCCCCAGCCCTTGTCGCGGGCCTCGGCGCTCAGGCTCTCGATGCTGGGCTGGATGCGGTTGTAGTAGTCCGGCATGATCTTCAGCTTGTTGAAGAGCCGCATGGGGTCTTCGTCCGTCCAGTCGGACAGCAGCACGGTGTAGTCGCGGTCCGAAGCGATGGGATCGCGGCGGCGCGGGTCGATGACGATTGCGCCGTACAGGCCGGTCTGCTCCTGGAAGCCGGAATGGCTGTGGTACCAGTACGTGCCGCTCTGGCGCACGTCGAAGCGATAGGTATAGGTCTGTCCCGGATCGATGCCGGGAAAGCTGAGTCCGGGCACGCCGTCCATCTCGGTGGGCAGGAGGATGCCGTGCCAATGGATGGAGGTCTGTTCGCGCAGGCGGTTGGTGACGTGCAGGGTCACCGTGTCGCCCTCGCGCCAGCGCAGCAGCGGCGCGGGCAACTGGCCGTTCACCGTGGTGCCGACGCGGGCCGCGCCCGTGAAGTTCACGGGCGTTTCGCCGATCTCCAGATGGAATTCGGTGCCGCGCAATTCCGTGGCGGCGGCCGGGGCCGGCGCGGGGGCGGCGAGCGCCGCGCGCCAGCCGCCCAGCGCGGCCAGCGCGCCGCCGCCGGCCAGGCCCCGCACGAAGCGGCGGCGGGAAAAGGGATGGGAGGCTGTCATGTCGGGTCCGTGAGGCTTGCCGGGCTTAGAGCACCGATATCGCGCCCTTCATGCCGGCGGCGTAGTGGCCGGGCTCCAGGCAGCCGAAGGACAGCGTGCCCGCCCTGTCGAAGCGCCAGACGATCTGCCCGCTCTTGCCGCCTTCCAGCGATATGGCGCCGGCTTCCTCGTGGCGCATGCCGGGATCCTTCATCATCATGTCATAGTGCGCCTTGAGATCGGCGTCGCTGCCCAGCACCAGCTCATGCCTGATCCGGCCGGCGTTGCGCACGTTCAGGCGTACGGTCTCGCCCGCCTTGACCTCGATGCTGGCGGGCGTGAAACGCATGGCGTCGGACATGTCTACGTCGATGCTGCGGGTGACGCGGGCCGGGTCGCCCGCCTTGCCGATGGGGGCCGAGGCTGCCGGCATCGCATGGCCGGCATGGCCGTGGCCGCCGGCGGCCACGGCGGCGCCCGCGCTGATCGTCAGGGCCAGGATGGCGGCCTGGGTGATGCGGAACAGAGAGCCTTTCACGCGTATCCTTGGTAGTGGGGACGGTGATGGCACTGTAGGGAAACGGCGGTGACCCTATCCTGTCGCCAACATTACATTTTCGTAATGTCGGCCGCGGCGGCGTGGCCGTCCGGCCCGCGCAGGGTGACGCCGATGACGGTGCCGCGCGCATCCGACGCGGCGTCCACTTCGCCGCCGTGCATGCGGGCAATGGCGCGCACGATGGCCAGGCCCAGGCCGTGGCCCTCGCTGCGCGGCGCGCGCGCCTGGCCGGAGCGGAAGAAGCGGTCGAAGATGCGGGGCAGGTCGGCGGCGGGGATGGGCGCGCCGGGGTTGCGCACTTCCACCCGCGCGCCGGCCGGCGACGCGAAGCAGGCCAGCACGATCTCGCCGCCCCGGGGCGTGGCCTTGATGGCATTGGAGATCAGGTTGGCCAGCGCGCGGCGCACCAGCCCGGGATTCGCGGCGACGGTGGCGTCGCCCTCGCAGCGCAGGCCCACGCCGTGCTCTTCCAGGGTGGCTTCGTAGTATTCCGCCACGCGCCGCGCCTCGCCGGCCAGCGACACCGGAACGAGATCCGCCGCCCGTTCGCCGCGGTCGGCGCGCGCCAGGAACAGCATGTCGTTGACCAGGGTCTTCAGGCCTTCCAGCTCTTCCAGGTTGGATTCCAGCGCGTCGCGCAGTTCCGCCGCGTCGCGGGGCGACGACAGCATGACCTGGGCGCCGTTGATCAGCGTGGCCAGCGGCGTGCGCAGCTCATGCGCCACGTCGGCGTTGAAGCCTTCCATCTGCTGGTAGGCCGCTTGCAGCCGTTCCAGGGTCCGGTTGAAGGACCGCACCAGCTCGTGCAGTTCGCGGTCGGTGTCTTCGAGGGGCAGGCGCCGCGATAGGTTGTCGGGCTGGATGCGCGCCGCCTGCTCGGACAGCCTGCGCGTCGGGGCCATGCTGCGGCGCACGGCCCAGGCGGCCAGCACCACCGTCGCGCCTACCCACAGCGCGCAGATCAGCACCAGGGCGGTGCCGTAGGCGTACAGGAACTGCGAGCTGGTGCGCGTGCTGACGGCCACGGTCAGTTGCGCGCCGGGCAGGATGCGGTCGTTCATGTCCACCCGCAGGCCGCGCATGCGGCCGCCGTCGGGGGCCTGCAGCACCACCTGCCTGCCAGGCAGCGTCTCCAGCGTTTCCGGGGCGCCGCCGCCGTAGACTACCTTGCCCTGGGCGTCCATGATCCAGATCCCCAACTGGCCCTCGCCCGCGCGCATCTGGTCGAAGGTGGCGGCCAGGTCCTGCAGGCCGCTGGCGCTGTTCTGCATGTCGATCAGGTGGTCGATCAGCTCCAGTTTGCCGCTGACCTCGGTGATTTCCTGGCGCTCCACTTCGCGCTTCAGCGCCCAGAACAGCGTGGCGCCGGCCAGACTGGACACGAGCAATGCGATGGCGCCGAGCAGCAGGGTCAGGCGCGCCTGCATGGAGCGCATGCGCGGCAGTGTCATGCGGGGCGGCCATCCGTGGGGCGGCCGTCCGTGGGACGCGATTCCAGCACGTAGCCCATGCCGCGCACGGTATGCAGCAACTTGGTGTCGTAGGGGTCGTCCAGCTTGCCGCGCAGCCGCCGCACCGCGACGTCGATCACATTGGTGTCGCTGTCGAAGTTCATGTCCCAGACCTGTTCGGCCAGCGTGGTGCGGGACAGTACCTGGCCCTGGCGGCGCAGGAGCAGGGCCAGCAGGCTGAATTCCTTGGCCGTCAGGTCCAGCCGCCGCCCGGCCCGCTGGGCGCGGCGCCGCGTCAGGTCGAGTTCCAGGTCGGCCAGCTTGAGCACGGTGGGTTCCTGCATGCGTCCGCGGCGCAGCAGCGCCTGCACGCGCGCCAGCAGCTCCGAGAAGGCGAAAGGCTTGACCAGGTAGTCGTCGGCGCCGCCCTCCAGCCCGCGCACGCGGTCCTCCACGGCGTCGCGCGCAGTCAGCATGAGGATGGGGGTGTTTTTCTGCGCGCGCACGGAAGCCAGGATGCCGAATCCGTCCACGCCTGGCAGCATCACGTCCAGCACGATCAGGTCGTAGGCGCCTTCCAGCGCCAGGTGCAGGCCGTCCACGCCATCGCGGGCGAGGTCCACGACGTGGCTTTGTTCCGACAACCCTTTCTTGAGGTAGTCGGCGAGTTTGGGTTCGTCTTCGATGACCAGGATGCGCATGGCCGAAAATTTACCACCCGCGCCACGCTTGCGGCGCGGATGCGGCGCAGGCGCTCAGGCCGAGGCTTCGACGGCGACGCGGTCGGGCGGAAAGCGCAAGGCGAAGACGCTGCCCTTGCCCTGCTCGCTGGTGATGAGCAGCTCGGCGTCGTGGCGCATGGCGATGTGCTTGGTGATCGCCAGCCCCAGGCCGGTGCCTCCCACTGCGCGCGAGCGGCCGCGGTCCACGCGGTAGAAGCGCTCGGTCAGGCGGGGCAGGTGGCGGGCGGGAATGCCGATGCCGGTGTCCTGCACGCTGTAGCGCGCGCCGCCGTCCTCGTCGCGCTCCCAGCGCACGGTGATGGTGCCGCCGTCGGGCGTGTAGCGCACGGCGTTGGTCAGCAGATTGGACAGGGCCGACGCCAGCTCGGTTTCGGCGCCCAGCACGTCCAGGGTCTCGTCGATGTGCCATTCCAGCACGTGGCGTCCGCCCGAGAGCGCCTCGATCTGCTGGCGAGCCTTCTGCAGCAGGGCGCTGATATTGACGGCGCGCGGATCGGTGCCGGGCGAAGACTCCAGCGTGGACAGGGTGAGAAGGTCTTCCACGATCGCCTGCATGCGCTGGGCCTGCTCATGCATCATGTCCACGTACTGCTCGCGCTGCTCGGCGGGCAGCGCGTCAGCGGGCATGTCGCGCAGCGTTTCCAGGAAGCCCGCCAGCACCGTCAGCGGCGTGCGCAGTTCGTGCGACACGTTGGCGACGAAATCGCGGCGGGTGGTTTC
Source organism: Achromobacter sp. (assembly GCF_050285585.1). Classification (GTDB taxonomy): domain Bacteria; phylum Pseudomonadota; class Gammaproteobacteria; order Burkholderiales; family Burkholderiaceae_B; genus Achromobacter. The sequence goes on from NZ_JBLZXF010000008.1 coordinate 68,933, forward strand.
CAGGCGTTCGATCTGGGTGACGTCGCGGGTGATCAGCAGGCGCTGGTTGCTGGCGTAGGCCGTCAGCTGCATCATCATCAGCCGTTCCTGGCCATTCTGCCCCAGGCGCACCAGGATGGGCTCCGGCCAGGCCGCGCGGTGGGCGTATTCCACGAATTCGGGCGCGCGCAGCAGGTTCAGCAGATTGTGGCCGCGGTCAGCAGGCAGGCGCAGCCCCAGGTGCTGGCGGGCCATGCGGTTGCACCAGTCGATCTGGAAATCCTCGTTGAGGGTCACCGCGCCGTCCGGCAGCGCCTGGGCCGCCGCCAGCATGCCGTGCATGGTGTTCTGGGTTTCGGCCAGTTCGCGGGCCCGTGCCCGGGTGTAGCGATACAGCGGGGCGAGGATATCGTCCCAGGGGCCGACGGAGGCGGGAGGGGAGGTATCGGGGTTGTTCGCCCAGCGGGAGACGAGGTGCAGCCGCCAACTGCGCCAGACCAGCATGGCCGCCAGCGCGGCGCTGAACAGGATCCAGCCCGCCGGGTCTCCGATGAGCCATTGGGCGATAGACGCCACGACCGCCCACAGGGCGATCAGGAAAAGGGTGCGCAGCCAGATCATCGTGCGGGAGTTTTACCGCGTCGGCAGCTGGGCGGTAAACCGGTAGCCGCTGCCGCGGACCGTTTCCACGTGCGCGTCATGGCCGCTGGGCTCCAGCGCCTTGCGCAGGCGGCGGATGTGGACGTCGACCGTGCGCTCTTCCACGAACACGTGGTCGCCCCAGACCTGGTCCAGCAGCTGCGAACGGGAGAACACCCGCTCGGGGTGGGTCATGAAGAAATGCAGCAGGCGGAACTCCGTGGGGCCGATCTGCAGCGATTGGCTGTTGCCCGACAGGCGATGCGTCACCGGATCCAGCTTCAGGCCGCCCACGTCGATCACGTCGTCGGTGAGCTGGGGCGCGCGGCGGCGCAGCACCGCCTTGATGCGGGCCATGAGCTCCTTGGGCGAGAAGGGCTTGGTAATGTAGTCGTCGGCGCCGGCTTCCAGGCCATCCACCTTGTCCTGCTCCGAGCCCTTGGCCGTCAGCATGATGACCGGCACGGCGCGGGTGCGCTCGTCGTTGCGCAGCTTGCGCGCCATGGCGAGGCCGGAGGTGCCGGGCAGCATCCAGTCCAGCAGGATCAGGTCGGGGAGTTCGGCGCGGATCAGCGTCTGGGCCTGGTCGGCGTCGAAGGCGCGCAGCACCTTGTGCCCGGCGAAGGACAGGTTGACGGCGATCAGTTCCTGGATGGCGGGTTCGTCTTCGACGACGAGGATGGTGCTGGACATGGCGGATTTGGCACGCTTCTGAGCGCCGGCGCGGCGCGAACATTGCGATAGTATGGCCGCAATATTTCAGGTATGTGACCGCGGAAGGCCGCCCGGGGCGTCCGCGGGCCCGTCCCGGGGGGCCAATAGGCTACCATTGAGCGATATATCGGGAATTCACCATGCAAAACCCCTCCGAATCGCAACATTCCGCGGATTCCGCCTCGCCATCCACCCATTTCGGCTTCCAATCGGTGCCGGAAAGCGAAAAAGCCCGCAAGGTCGCCGAGGTCTTCCATTCGGTCGCCCAGCGCTACGACGTCATGAACGACTTCATGTCGGCGGGCCTGCACCGTGTCTGGAAGGCCTTCACGATCGGCCGCGCGGCCATCCGCCCGGGCATGAAAGTGCTGGACATCGCCGGCGGCACGGGCGACCTGGCGAAGGCCTTCGCCAAGCGGGCCGGCCCCACGGGCGAGGTCTGGCTCACCGACATCAACGATTCCATGTTGCGCGTGGGCCGCGACCGCCTGACCGACGCCGGCCTGCTGGTCCCCGCGGCGGTGTGCGACGCCGAGCGCCTGCCTTTCCCCTCGGGCTATTTCGATCGTGTCAGCGTGGCCTTCGGCCTGCGCAACATGACCCACAAGGACCGCGCCCTGGCTGAAATGACCCGGGTGCTGAAGCCGGGCGGCAAGCTGCTGGTGCTGGAATTCTCGCGCATCGCCAAGCCGCTCGCGCCGGCCTACGACTGGTATTCCTTCAACGTGCTGCCCTGGCTGGGCAAGAAGATCGCCAAGGACGAGGCCAGCTACCGCTACCTGGCCGAGTCGATCCGCATGCACCCCGACCAGGAAACGCTGGCCGACATGCTGCGCACGGCGGGCCTGGAGCGCGTGCAGTACTTCAATCTGACTGCCGGCATCGCCGCCCTGCACGAAGGCGTGCGGCTGGGCTGAGCGCCAGCGATTACGGGAGATTTCCGCGCCCCTTGCGGAACTTGTGGGGCGGCGTCTTGTCCGTTATTCTTACGGTATTCAGATTCTTGTAAGAAAAGTCGCGACCCTGGCCCTGCGATCCGCGGGGTTCCCTGCTGCTCGGGGCGGCAGGGGGCGCGAGTACGAGGGAGCAAAACTTATGTCCAAATTCTGTCTTTCGCGGTTTGTCGCCGCGGCGCTCATCGCCATTTCCGGCGCGGCGCTGGTGACGGCGTCGTTCGACGCCGAAGCCCGGCGCGTCGGCGGCGGCTCGAGCCTCGGCCGGCAATCCACCAATGTGACGCAGCAGCGCCAGGCCACCACGCCGCCGGCCGCGACCAACAATACGGCTGGCGCCACGGCGGCGCCGGCGGCCGCAGGCGCGGCCACGGCCGGCGCCGCAGGCGCGGCAGCCAAGAGCGGCGCGTCGCGCTGGCTCGGCCCCATCGCGGGCATCGCCGCCGGCCTGGGCATCGCCGCGCTGCTCTCGAGCATGGGCCTGTCGGGCGCCTTCGCCGAGTTCCTGTCGTCCGCGCTGCTGATCGCCCTGGTCGTCTTCGCCATCATGTTCATCGTCCGCCGCCTGCGCGGCGCCGCGCCCCGCACCGCCACGCAGGGCGCGTTCGGCGGAGCGAACAACGCGTCCGCCGGCCAGCAGCAACCGATGTGGCGTGAATCGCTGAAGCCGGCCGCAGCCCCCGCGGCCGCTCCCGCCGCCGCCGAGCCGGCCGCCGTGCCCAAGGCCGGCGACGACAACAACTGGTTCGTGCCGGGCGACTTCGATACGCCCAACTTCCTGAAGCAGGCCAAGGAGCAGTTCGTCCGCATCCAGGCCATCTGGGACAGCGGCAGCACCGACCGCCTGCGCGAGTTCCTGACCGACGACCTGATCATCGAACTCAAGCCGCAGCTGGCCGAGCGCGGCGCGGCGCCCAACAAGACCGAGGTCGTGCTGCTCAACGCCGAGCTGCTGGGCATCGAAACGGTGTCCGACGGCCACCTGGCCAGCGTGCGCTTCTCCGGCATGCTGCGCGAGGCGCCGGGCACCGAAGCCTTCCGCTTCGAGGAAGTCTGGAACCTCTACAAGCCGGCCTCGGGCGGCTGGCTGCTCGCCGGCATCCAGCAGATCCCGGTGGATTACGCCAGCTGAGGCTGGCGGACCGGGCGGAACCGCCCTCCGTTGGGGATGCCGCGAGGCGTCCGCTTGAACCGGCCCCTCTAGGGGCCGGTTTTTCCATGTCCCTGCGCAAAACACGCTCTCATCTAACCCGTTACACTCCCGATTTACCCATCAAATCCGGCAACCCGTCCCCGCGGGCCGTTGCGAACCGTCATGCTGCCTTTTTCGTTCCTGCCCACGCCTTCGCGGTTGGCTGTTAGCGCGCTCAACGCCCTGTTGCGGCGCGAGGACTGGGCGCGCGAACGCCTGGCCCGGCACGCCGGCAAGACGGTGCGCTTCGCGCTGGGCGGCTTCAGCCTGGGCCTGACGATCGACAGCGAAGGGCTGGCGGCGCAGGCCGACGCGGCAGTGGTGCCCGACGTAACCCTGACGGTCGCGCCCGAGAAGCTGCCCCTGCCGCGCCTGGGCGCGGACCGCGATGCGCCGGATTTCGCCGAGGCCACCCATATCTCCGGCGATGCCGCCCTGGCCCAGGTGGTCGCCGACCTGTCCAAGCAGCTGCGCTGGGATCCCGAAGACGCGCTGGCCCGCGTGGTGGGCGACATCGCCGCGCTGCGCATCGTGGGCGGCGCCCGCGCCGTGGCCGAAGGCGCGCGCACGGCCGGCCAGCGCCTGGCCGGGAACGTGTCCGAATACCTGTCCGAAGAAAGCGGGGTGCTGGCGGGCCGGCCCGCGCTGGAGCAATGGCGCCTGGACCTGGCCGAGCTGAACGCCCGGGCCGACGCCTTGGCCCGTTCGGCGGCCGCGCTCCAAACCCGTCTGGCCGCGGCCGGCGCAAAGCGGGGCGCCTGATCCATGTTTCCCCTGCTGCGCCTCGCCCGCATCGTCCTGGTCTCGCTGCGCTACGGCCTGGACGAACTCGTGCTGTCCAGTCTGAACCACCCGCTGGCCACCTGCCTGCTGCGCGTCATCCGCCTGGGCACGCGGCCGCGCAAGCCGCGCGGGCTGCGGCTGCGCCTGGCCCTGGAATCGCTGGGCCCCATTTTCGTGAAATTCGGCCAGGTGCTGTCCACCCGCCGCGACCTGATCCCCGCCGACATCGCCGACGAGCTGGCCCTCCTGCAGGACCGCGTGCCGCCGTTCCCCTCGGCGCAGGCGGCCGCCTGCATCGAAGCGGCGCTGGGCGCGCCGCCCGAGAAGCTCTTCGCGCAATTCGACGTGGACCCGGTGGCGTCGGCTTCGATCGCCCAGGTGCACTTCGCCGTGCTGCATGACGGCCGCGAGGTCGCCGTGAAGGTGCTGCGCCCGGGCATGCTGAGCATCATCGAGAAAGACCTGTCGCTCTTGAAGGTGGTGGCGCGCATCATCGAGCGCCTGGGCGCCGATGGCCGCCGCCTGAAGCCGCGCGAGGTCGTGGCCGAGTTCGACAAATACCTGCACGACGAGCTGGACCTGGTGCGCGAGGCGTCCAATTGCAGCCAGCTGCGCCGCAATTTCGGTCCGGAATCCGGCCGCGGCGACATGCTGATCGTGCCCGAGGTGATCTGGGAATACACGGCCTCCACGGTGTTCACCATGCAGCGCATGTACGGCGTGCCGGTGGGCCAGGTGGATCGCATGCGCGAGGCGGGCATCGACATCCCGACCCTGGCGCGCACCGGGGTCGAGATCTTCTTCACGCAGGTGTTCACCGACGGCTTCTTCCACGCCGACATGCATCCGGGCAACATCTATGTGTCGGACCGTCCCGAAACGCTGGGCAGCTACATCGCCCTGGACTTCGGTATCGTGGGGTCGCTGTCGGAGTTCGACAAGAATTACCTGGCGCAGAATTTCCTGGCCTTCTTCCATCGCGATTACCGCCGGGTGGCCCAGTTGCACATCGAGTCGGGCTGGGTGCCCCCGGATACGCGCGAAGAAGAGCTGGAGGGCGCGGTGCGCGCCGTCTGCGAACCCTACTTTGACCGGCCGCTGTCGGAGATCTCGCTGGGGCAGGTGCTGCTTCGGCTGTTCCAGACCTCGCGCCGGTTCAACGTGGAGATCCAGCCGCAGCTGGTCCTGTTGCAGAAGACCTTGCTGAACGTCGAGGGCCTGGGCCGGCAGCTCGACCCGAACCTGGATCTCTGGAAGACCGCCAAGCCCTACCTGGAGCGCTGGATGCGCCAGCGCGTCGGGATCAAGGGCTTGCGGCAAAGCCTGGAAAAGGAGGCCGCGCAGTGGTCGCAGATGCTGCCTGCCTTGCCCAGGCTGGTCCATGACCACCTCAGCCGGCCCAATGTCTCGCCGGCCCTGCTGGCCGAGATGGCCCAGCTGCGGCGGGCGCAGGAGCAGAACAACCGGCTGGTTGCAGCGCTGGTTGGCGTCGTGGCTCTCGCGGTCGGGGTCGCGATATGGGCGTTGACCCGGTAGGCGGCGCGATGATCTAGACGCCTGCTGTCATGTTTCATTCATGAAACGGTCATCATAGCTTCGCGGGAGACGGCGAAAAATAGCGCTGCGGCGAATGGTTGCAGCGCTCGCGCCGATAAGTCGCGCGCGCCATTCATTAATTTCCATAGCCCCATCAGCGGGACGAATACAAGGGCAGAACATGCTTTATCCTGAACTCTTCAAGACCATGGAAGCCGTGCGCTGGAACATGGCGCATGACATTCCCTGGGGCGACTTCGATCGCAGCAAGCTCTCGGACGAGCAGGCGCACACGATCAAGATGAACGCCATCACCGAATGGGCTGCCCTGCCGGCCACCGAAATGTTCCTGCGCGACAATCGCGGCGACAGCGATTTCTGCGCCTTCATGTCGGTTTGGTTCTTCGAAGAGCAGAAGCATTCGCTGGTGCTGATCGAATACCTGCGCCGCTTCCGTCCGGATCTCGTGCCGACCGAGGAAGAACTGCACAACGTGCGCTTCGAGTTCGACGCCGCGCCCGAGCTGGAAACGCTGATGCTGCACTTCTGCGGCGAAATCCGCCTGAACCACTGGTACCGGCGCGCCGCGGAATGGCATACCGAGCCGGTCATCAAGGCCATCTACAAGACCGTGGCGCAGGACGAGGCCCGCCATGCCGGCGCCTACCTGCAGTACATGCGCCGCGCCCTGCACGACCGCGGCCAGGACACCAGCGAGCAGGCGCGCCTGGCGTTCTCGAAGATCGGCGTGCTGATGGCGTCGGCAGGCCGCACGCAGCAGGCCCTGCACCCGACCAACCTGCACGTGAACAAGGAACTGTTCCCCAACGACACCGTGCAGTCGCGCCTGCCCGAGCCGGGCTGGCTCGAGCATTGGCTGGACACGCAGATCCGCTTCGACGGCGTCTGGGAGCAGAAGGTCGCCAGCCGCATCCTGCATATCCTGTCCAAGCTGATGGACCGCAGCTTCGAAACGGTGAAGGACCTGAACCGCTACCGCAAGGAAATGACCGCCCTGATCGTTCCGAAGGAAAAGGAAATCGTCCTGGCGGGCGCCTGACCCGGCGCGGCGTGGCAGGGGGCGCTGTACAATCCCGCCATGCCCGCCGCCCGTTTCGAATCCAAGGTCCTGTCCCGCGACCAATGCGTCGCCGCCGTCGCCGAAGGCCGCTATCCGCGGCCTTTGGTGTTCACCAACGGCGTCTTCGATATCCTGCATCGGGGCCATGCGACCTACCTGGACCAGGCGGCCCAGCTGGGCGCGACCCTGGTGGTGGCGGTGAATACCGATGAATCGGTGCGCCGCCTGGGCAAGGGCGCCGAGCGTCCCTTGAACCGCATGGAAGACCGCGCCGCCCTGCTGGCCGCGCTGGGCTGCGTGACGCTCGTCACGTCCTTCCACGAGGACACCCCCGAGGCCCTGATCGCGCAGCTCAAGCCCGACATGATCGTCAAGGGCGGCGACTACGACATGGAGACGCTGCCCGAGACCGCCCTGGTCAAGACCTGGGGCGGGCGCGCCGTGGCGATTCCCTTCGAGTTCGAGCGTTCCACCACCGCCCTGGTGAAGAAGATCCAGGGCGCGTAGCCGGGGGCGATGCCGCTAGCGCGGATCCCTTAGCAGACGGTTGATCGCTTCCAGGTCCGTTTCCGCCAGGATGCCGCTCGTGGCTTTCAGCCGCAGGCTCGCCAGCACGGTGCTGTAGCGCGCCAGCGCCAGGTCGCGCTGGGTGGCGTAGAGCTGCTGCTGGGCGTTGAGCACGTCCAGGTTGATGCGCACGCCGACCTCATAGCCGGTGCGGTTGGCTTCGACCGCGGCGCGGCTGGATTTCTCGCCCGCCTCCAGGGCCTGGATGCGCGCCAGGCCGCTGGTGACGCCGGTGTAGTACTGGCGAGCGGCCTGGACGGCTTGGCGGCGCGCGGCCTCGTAGTCGTGGCGCGCCTTTTGCTCCAACTGCACTTTTTCGGTCACTTGCGACGACACGCCGCCGCCCGCGTACAGCGGAATGGACAGCACGACGCCGATGGTGTTGTCGATAGGCTTGCCCGGCGCCGCGTTGCGCATGACCGCATCGCTGGCGCTGCCGCTGGTGGCGCGCAGGTTCAAGGTGGGGTAGTGGCCGCTCTTGGCGATCTGGATTTCTCGCCCGGCGATGCGCGTCAGCAACTGGGCGCGCAGCACATCCAGGCTGGACGCCTCGGCCTGGTTGCTCCAGTCGGCGACGCGGGCGGGCTGCGGGGCGGGCAGTTGCACGCCGTAGGGCAGTTCGGCCAGCGCGCCGGGAGGCGAGCCGATGATCTTGGCAAGCTCGTCCCGGCGCACATCCAGGTCGTTCTGCAGGCGCAGTTCCTGGGCCACCACCAGGTCGTAGCGCGCCTGCGCCTCGTAGGTATCGGTAATGGTGGCGTTGCCCAGCTCGAAATTGCGCTTGGCCGATTCCAGCTGCCCGGCCACGGCGGCCTTCTCGGCCTCGGTGGCGGTCAGCGTGTCCTGGGCGTAGAGCACGTTGAAGTAGGCGTCGGCCACGCGCAGCAGCAGGTCCTGGTAGGCCTGCTGCAGCTGCACTTCCACGTCGGCCACGACCAGCTTGGATTGTTCGTAGTTCTGCCAGCGTCCCCAGTCGAACAGGGGCTGGGTCAGGGACAGGTCCCAGACGCCGCGTCCGCCGCTGTAGGCGACGCCCAGGCCGCGGGTGCTGCGGGTTTCCTGGTAGGCGCCGCCGGCCTCGGCGGAAATCAGGGGCAGGAGCAGGGAGCGGGCCTGGGGTTCCTTTTCCAGGCCGGCGCGGTAGTTGGCGCGCGCGGCGGCGTAGATCGGGTCATTGCCCAGCGCCGACTGCCAGACCTGGATCAGGTTCTGCGCGCGCGCGAGGGTCGGGCCGACGCTTGCGGCGCAGGTAAATACCAATAAAGCCGTAAGCAATCGGACGCGCATGATTTTCAACGATACGCAGGGCCGCCGTGGACGCCGCCGGCCCTGCGGGGTTGCGGACGCAGGGCGGCAGGGTTGGGACTCAGAACTTGAACTGGGATACGGTGACGCCGCGCAGCGGCTTGATGACCGTTTCGAACAGGTTCACCGTCTCGAAGCTGGCCGCGGTGGTGCGGGTGATGCGACAGGCGGTCATGACGGGAGCCTGGCCCACGACGACGACCAGGCGGCCGCCCACGCGCAGCTGGTACTTCAGCGCGTCCGGCACGGTCGGCACGGACCCCGTGACGAGGATGGCATCGTATTCGGTGGAGCCCCAGCCGTTGCGGGCGTCGCCCGTTTCGACCTTGACGTTGGTGACGTTGTTCATCTGCAGGTTCTGCTGCGCGAACGTCACCAGGCGGCTGTCGATCTCGACCGACGTGACCTGCTGCGCCAGGTAGCCCAGCAGGGCGGCCTGGTAGCCGGAGCCGGTGCCGATTTCCAGCACGCAGTCGGACTTGGTCAGCAGCAGTTCCTGCGCCAGGCGGGCTTCCACCTTGGGCGCGAGCATGGTCTGGCGCGTGTTGACCGCGTTGATCTCAAGCGGCAGTTCCAGGTCGGAAAACGCCATTGCGCGCAGGGCCGGCGGAACGAATTGTTCGCGGCGCACATCGAACAGCGCTTGCAGCACGTTGGCGTCCAGAACCTCCCAGGGGCGGATCTGCTGTTCCACCATGTTGAAGCGGGCTTGTTCTACGTCGGGCAGGGTCGAAGCGTTCATGACGGTCAGAAAAAACAGAGGAATCAACTGACCATTGTACCGATTCGTAGCGTACTGTGACGCTGCGCCCCGCCGACAGATGTTTCAGCCGCCGCTTGCGCCTACCACCAGGCGTGGAAGTGGTGCACCGGGCCGTGGCCTGAGCCCACCGACAGGCGTTCCGCGTGGCGGATGGCCTCGGTCAGGTAGGCCTTGGCGCGGCGCGCGGCCTCGGGTACGTCCCCGGTTTGCGGCAGCAAGGCCGCCAGCGCCGCCGACAGGGTGCAGCCCGTGCCGTGGGTATTGACCGTGGCGATGCGGTGGCCGGGCAGTTCGATCATCCGGTCGCCATCGTGCAGCAGGTCGATCGTGTCGTCGCCGGGCAGGTGGCCGCCCTTGACGAGCACCCAGCGTTCGCCGGAATGCGCCAGCTTGTTGCGCAGCCGTTCGGCCACCCGCCGCATTTCCTTGACGGTCTCGACCGGCCGCTCCTCCAGCAGCACGCCGGCCTCGGGCAGGTTGGGCGTCAGCAGGGTGGCCTGCGGCAGCAGGGCCTCGCGCATGGCGCCCACTGCGTCCCGCTCGAGCAGCAGGTCGCCGCTCTTGGCCACCATGACGGGGTCCAGCACCACGTGGGCCGGGCTCCACTTGGCGAGTTTTTCGGCCACGACCTGTATCACCGGATGCTGGCCCAGCATGCCGATCTTGACGGCGTCGATGCGCACGTCCTCGAACAGCGTGTCGATCTGCTGGCCCACGAAGGCGGGCGGCACCGCCGAAATGCCGGTGACGCCGCGCGTGTTCTGCGCGGTCAGGGCCGCGATGACGGAGCAGCCATAGGCGCCCAGCGCGCTCATGGCCTTCACGTCGGCCAGGATGCCGGCGCCGCCGGAGGGGTCGACCCCGGCGATGGTCAGCGCGTTCGGAATGGGGCGGCCGCCGGCGGCCGGGGCGCGGGAGCTCATTTGGCGCCGCCGCTGGCCGGACCGGCAGTGATCAGGCCTTCGGTGGGCGAACTGGGCGCGCCGCTGTACAGCTTCTTGGGCATGCGGCCGGCCAGGAAGGCTTCGCGGCCGGCTTCCACGCCCTTCTTCATGGCGCTGGCCATCAGGATCGGGTCGCGCGCGCCGGCGATGGCGGTGTTCATCAGGACCGCGTCGCAGCCCAGTTCCATGGCGATGGCGGCATCCGAGGCGGTGCCCACGCCGGCGTCCACCACGATGGGCACCCGGGCCTGGTCGATGATGAGACGCAGGTTCCAGGGGTTGAGGATGCCCATGCCCGAGCCGATCAGCGAGGCCAGCGGCATCACGGCCACGGCGCCCAGGTCTTCCAGCATGCGGCACTGAATGGGGTCGTCGGTGCAATACACCATGACCTTGAAGCCGTCGTCCACCAGCGTTTTGGTGGCCTTGAGCGTTTCGGGCATGTTGGGGAACAGGGTGTGCGGGTCGCCCAGCACTTCCAGCTTCACCAGGTCATGGCCGTCCAGCAGTTCGCGCGCCAGGCGCAGGGTGCGCACGGCGTCGTCCGCGCTGTAGCAGCCGGCGGTGTTGGGCAGCAGCGTGAATTTCGAGGGCGGGACGTAGTCCAGCAGGTTCGGCTCGCCGGCGTTCTGGCCGATGTTGGTGCGGCGGATCGCGACGGTGACGATCTCGGTGCCGCTGGCGTCCAGCGCGGCGCGGGTCTGTTCGAAGTCCTTGTACTTGCCGGTGCCGACGAGCAGGCGCGACGAATAGGCGCGGCCGGCGATGGTGAGAGTGTCTTGAGTGGTCATGGCGGTGTTTCAAAGGGCGGGTGCGCACGATGCGAGGCCCGCGGGGACTGGCGTATCGTTGCACGAATGATAAAGCACGGCGCCCGTCGGCAGACGCGTCCGGCGGCATGCCGCGTTCCATAATTTGAAGATGGCGGCATGGAGAAGGGGTCAGCCGCGCAGGCGGTCCAGGTCGGCGCAGAGGGCCTCGGCCGCGTCCAGCAGCCGCGGCCCCGGGCGGTAGAGCGCGTCCGCGTCGATCCCGTATACATGGCCCTGCCGGGCGGCGGGCAGGCCCATGGCCCGCCAGGCGGCGAGGTTCCTCGGGGTGTCTTCCGGCCGGCTCACGCCCGCCAGCACGGCCTCGGGGCGGGCGGCCAGCACGCTCTCCAGCGTGACCTGCGGCGCCACGACGGGAGCCTGCCCGAAGACGTTGACGCCGCCGCAGGCGCGCAGGGCGTCGCTGACGATGCTGGAGTCGTTCAAGGTGAAGATGGGGTCCAGGCCCGCCTGGACGAAGACGCGCACCGGCCGGCGCCCGGCATAGCGCGCCTGCAGGGCGGCCAGCCGGGCGCGCATGTCCTGGGCGGCGGCCCGCGCCCGGGGCTCGGTGCCGAACAGGACCCCCATGCGTTCCACGGCGTCCGGGATGGCGGCCAGGGTGGGAGGATCGCTGTAGAAGACCGGCACGCCCAGCTTGTCCATGACGCGCACCAGCGCCTCGGCGGGCGCCGCCTGCCAGGCGATCAGCAGGTCGGGGCGGGCGGCGGCCACGCGTTCGGGGTCGGGCTGGGTGCCGTCGCCGATCACCGGCAGGCGGCGGGCGGCGGGCGGGTAATCGCTGCCGCGGATGGTGGCGGCGATATGGTCGCCCGCGCCCGCGGCGTAGACGAGTTCGGTGGCGTGCGGCGCCAGGGTGACCGCGCGTCTGGCGGGCGCGGCCAGGACGACCTCGCGGTTGCGGTCGTCGACGACCCGGATGGCCGGGCCGGGCGGCGCGCCGGCCGCGGACGCGGCGCCCAGCGCCAGGATCAGCGCCAGGCCGGCGGTTGCGAGCGCGCGGTCAGGTGTCATGCAGAAGCCTCGGTAGCGCCGGCCCGGGAAGGCCGGCGGGTCGGAGAGCCGCGATCAATAACGCAGCGTGAGCGATGCGTAGAAATTGCGGCCGGGGGCGGGATACAGGCTGTAGTTCGCGACGGGGCCCAGCATGTCGAACGAGGCATTGCCGCCACGGATGCCGTAGGTAGCGTACTGGCGATCGAAGATGTTGTTCACGCCCACCGCGCCTTCGATGTTGCGGGTGAATTTATACGCCAGCTTGGTGTTGAACAGCACGTAGGCGTCGAGTTGCTTGCCGAACTGGTTGGCCTGGTCGTTGTCCATGCGCGATTTGCCCACGTATTGCGCCGACACGTTCCACAGGAAGGCATCGGTCGGGCGCCAGGTCACGCCGGCGTTGGCCAGCCATTTCGGGGCCAGCGGCACCGTCTTGCCGGCCAGGTCGACGCCGGCGTAGGTGCCGGAGCGGAATTGCGCTTCCATCCAGGTCACGTTGGCGTCCAGGGCCAGGCTGCCGGACAGGGCGGTATGGCCTTCCAGCTCGATGCCTTGGCGGCGGGTCGGATCCAGGTTGGTGTTGGCGCCGGTGCCCGGCCCCCACATGCCGTCGGCCAGCGGGTTGTACTGGATCTCGTTGGTCAGGTCGGAACGGAAGTACGACAGGCGGGCGCTGCTTTCGGCGGATTGCCAGGTTACGCCGATTTCCTTGTCCGTGGACGTCTGCGGCGCCAGCGGGCTTTGCACCGACAGCAGTTCGTCGGCATTGGGCAGGCGGAAGCTGCGGCCTACCTTGCCGTACACGCCGAAGCCCGCGGCCAGGTCCTGGCGCACGCCGAGCTGCCAGGCGGTGAGGTGGTTGCTGCGGTCGGACGGCGTGCCCGTGCCACTGATCACTTCCAGGTCGTCGGAGGCGTACTGGCGGCGCACGCCCATCGTCACGTAGGTGCTGTCGGTGGCGCGGATCTGGCCTTCGGCGAACAGGCCGTACTGGTGCTGGCGCGACTGCCACTGCGCGGGTTCGAAGTCGTAGTAGGCGTTCTGGTTGGCCGTGGTCTTGGCTTCCTGCGCATCGGCGCCGAAGACGAGGCTGTGGCCGCCTTCGATCGGCAGGCGATAGCGGATGCTGGCGATGTTCTCTTCCAGCTTCTGGTCGCGCAGGATGTCGCCGAAGCCGTCGTAGGACAGGCCATCGAGCTTCTTTTCGCGGGTCGACAGGTCCGCGTACAGCGTGCCGGCGCCGATCGCCTGCTCGCCCTGCAGGCCGAAGGTGGTGGTCGTGGTCTTGACGTAGTCCACGTCGTTCTTGGCGCCGCGCGGATCGCTCTCGAATTCGTTCAGGCCCGTGAACGGGTTGATCGAGCGCGGGCCGGGCAGTTCCAGCTTCTGGGTGGTCGTGCGGCCGTACAGGCGGATCGAGCCGCTGTCGTGGCGCAGGGTGATGCCGCCTCCGCCGCCCTCGCGGCGTTCGCCGCTGTGGTCGCGGTAGCCGTCGGTATGCAGCGACTGCATGTAGGCGTCGACGCCCACTTTCTCGTTGTTCAGGGCCACGGCGGCGTCGTACTGGCGCAGGCCGTAGCTGCCGAAGGTGGCCGTCGCGCGCGCGGTCACCGGTTCCTTGGCGAAATCCTTGCGGGTGATGATGTTGATCACGCCGCCGGTGGTGCCGCCGCCATATTGCACGGAGCCGCTGCCGCGCACGATCTCGATCCGCTCGACTTGGTCCAGCGGCACCACGCCCAGGCTGGGCGCGGACAGGTCGTTGGTGTTCTGCTTGACGCCGTCGATCAGGATCAGCGTGTTGCTGGCGCCGGTGATGCCGAAGCCGCGCAGATCCACGATGGCGTTGTCGCTGGAGCCGGTGGTGTTGACCAGGTGGATGCCCGCCTGCGTCGACAGCAGGTCCTGCATGGTCCGGGCGCTGCTGGCCTCGATATCCTTGGCGGTGATGACCGAGATGGACACCGGCAGCGTGCGGCCGTCGGCCGGCACGCGCTGGGCGGTGACGGTGACCGCGTCGAGTTCGGGAGTGGGGGAAGCGTCTTGCTGGGCGGCGGCGATGGCCGGAGCGGAACAGAGCAGGGCGCCGGCATAGCGCCGGAGGGAGCGGGCTTTCATCTACGTAACCTCGATACGGCCCGCGACCCCGCAGGCCATTCACGATGGGAGGATGTCCGGCGCCGCTTGCAGGCCGATCGGGGCCCGGCGGGCGGCAGGCGTGGACGTCCTGACTGGCGAACTGGCCGGTATCGGGCTGCCATGGGCGCGTGGCGCGCATGGGGACCGTTGCGGGGGCAGCACAGGCTGGAGCCGGGGGGCGGGCGCCTTGTGGGGCCTGCCGTCCTGCGGACATCTTCCTGTTTCCCGTTTACCTTTCGCGCGCGGCCCGCAAGTGTTGCGTTCTTGCAGGCGCGATGCGCCGAAAGCACCGGTTCGGGGCCGAAACTGTATCACCGGGAGGCGCGGGTTAGCCCATTTTGTTACGATCAGGACTTGTTTTTCCGGCGTTTTTCGCTTTTTAGCCACATTGCGCCGCCGTCGCCAACTCCATCCGGACCTGCCCGTGTCGTATCCCCGTCTGCCGTACCCGCCCGAAGCCTATACCCAGGGTGGCGAATTCGCCCGCCTGCTGGGTCAGCGCATTCTGATCCTGGATGGCGCCATGGGCACCATGATCCAGCGCTACAAGCTGGGCGAGGCCGATTTCCGCGGCGAGCGCTTCGCCGCCCACGGCAAGGACCTGAAGGGCGACAACGAACTGCTCTCGCTGGTGCGCCCGGACGTGATCTCCGAGATCCACCGCCAGTATCTCGACGCCGGCGCCGACGTCATCGAGACGAACACCTTCGGCGCCACCTCGATCGCCCAGGGCGATTACGACCTGCCGGAACTGGCCTACGAGCTGAACCTGGCGTCGGCCCGCCTGGCGCGCGAGGCCTGTGACGCCTACAGCACGCCGGACAAGCCGCGTTTCGTGGCCGGCGCGCTGGGGCCGCAGCCCAAGACCGCCTCGATTTCGCCCGACGTGAACGATCCCGGCGCCCGCAACGTCACCTTCGACGAACTGCGCGCCGCCTACGTCGAGCAGCTCAACGGGCTGCTCGACGGCGGCATCGACATCGTCCTGATCGAAACCATCTTCGACACCCTGAACGCCAAGGCCGCCATCTACGCCACCGAGGAAGTGTTCGAGCAGCGCGGCATCCGCCTGCCCGTCATGATCTCCGGCACGGTGACCGACGCTTCCGGCCGCATCCTGTCGGGCCAGACCGTCGAAGCCTTCTGGAACTCGGTGCGCCATGCGCGCCCGGTCACCATCGGCCTGAACTGCGCGCTGGGCGCGGCGCTGATGCGCCCCTACGTGGCCGAGCTGTCCAAGATCTGCGACACCTACGTCTGCGTCTATCCCAACGCCGGCCTGCCCAACCCCATGGCCGAAACGGGCTTCGACGAAACCCCGGCCGACACGTCGGCGCTGCTGGAGGAATTCGCGCGCGCCGGCCTGGTGAACATGTCCGGCGGCTGTTGCGGCACGACGCCGGACCACATCCGCGCCATTGCCGAGAAGGTCGCCACGCTGACGCCGCGCGCGGTGCCCGAGATCCCGGTCAAGACCCGGCTGTCGGGCCTGGAGCCTTTGAACATCGACGAGGACACGCTGTTCGTCAACGTGGGCGAGCGCACCAACGTGACGGGCAGCAAGATGTTCGCCCGCCTGATCCGCGAGGAAAAGTACGACGAGGCGCTGGCGGTGGCCCGCCAGCAGGTGGAGAACGGCGCGCAGATCATCGACATCAACATGGACGAGGCCATGCTGGATTCGGTCGCGTGCATGCACCGGTTCCTGAACCTGATCGCCTCCGAGCCCGACATCGCGCGCGTGCCGATCATGATCGACAGCTCCAAGTGGGAAGTCATCGAGGCCGGCCTGAAGTGCGTGCAGGGCAAGCCGGTGGTGAACTCCATTTCCATGAAGGAAGGGCTGGAGCCCTTCCGTCATCATGCGCGCCTGTGCCGCCGCTACGGCGCGGCCGTGGTGGTGATGGCCTTCGACGAGCAGGGCCAGGCGGACACGCTTGAACGCCGCAAGGAAATCTGCGGCCGGGCCTACAAGATCCTGGTCGAGGAAGAGGGCTTCCCGCCCGAAGACATCATCTTCGATCCGAACGTCTTCGCGGTCGCCACCGGCATCGACGAGCACAACCACTATGCCGTGGACTTCATCGAAGGCACGCGCTGGATCCGCGAAAACCTGCCCCATGCCCGCATCTCGGGCGGCGTGTCCAACGTCAGCTTCTCGTTCCGCGGCAACGAGCCGATGCGCGAGGCCATCCACACCGTTTTCCTGTATTACGCGGTCAAGGAAGGCATGACGATGGGCATCGTCAACGCCGGCCAGCTCGGCGTGTACGCCGACCTGGATGCCAAGCTGCGCGACCTGGTCGAGGACGTGATCCTGGACCGCCCCGAGCCCGTGGGCAAGACCGAGGCCGACGACGAGCGCTCGCCGACCGAGCGTCTGGTGCAGTTCGCCGACAGCGTGAAGGGCTCGGGCGCCCGGAAGGAAGAAGACCTGAGCTGGCGCAACGCGGAGGTCGAGCAGCGCCTGTCGCACGCGCTGGTGCACGGCATCACGGCCTTCATCGTGGAAGACACGGAAGAAGTGCGCCAGAAGATCGCCGCGCGCGGCGGCCGCCCCATCGAAGTGATCGAAGGCCCGCTGATGGACGGCATGAACGTCGTCGGCGACCTGTTCGGCGAAGGCAAGATGTTCCTGCCGCAGGTCGTGAAATCCGCGCGCGTGATGAAGCAGGCCGTGGCGCACCTGATTCCCTTCATCGAGGAAGAAAAGCGCCAGATCGCGGCTGCGGGCGGCGACGTGCGCGCCAAGGGCAAGATCGTCATCGCCACCGTCAAGGGCGACGTGCACGACATCGGCAAGAACATCGTGTCGGTGGTCCTGCAGTGCAACAACTTCGAAGTCGTGAACATGGGCGTGATGGTGCCCTGCGCGCAGATCCTTGAAAAGGCCAAGGAAGAGAACGCCGACATCGTCGGCCTGTCCGGCCTGATCACGCCCAGCCTGGAAGAGATGGCGTACGTGGCCTCCGAGATGCAGCGCGACGAGTATTTCCGCAGCCGCAAGGTGCCGCTGATGATCGGCGGCGCCACCACCAGCCGCGTGCACACCGCCGTCAAGATCGCCCCGAACTACGAAGGCCCGGTCATCTATGTGCCGGACGCCAGCCGGTCGGTGGGTGTGGCCACCAACCTGATGTCGGACCAGTCGGAAGCCTATCTGACGGAGTTGGCCGAGGAATACGAAGACGTGCGCCGCCGCCACGCCAACCGCAAGGCGACGCCGATCCTGCCGCTGGCCGAGGCGCGCGCCTCGCGTCCGGCCATCGACTGGGACAACTACACGCCGCCGCGCCCCAAGTTCATCGGCCGGCGCACCTTCAAGAGCTACGACCTGGCCGAGATCGCGAAGTACGTGGACTGGGGCCCGTTCTTCCAGACGTGGAGCCTGTTCGGCCCGTACCCGGCCATCCTGCAGGACAAGGTGGTGGGCGAGCAGGCGCGCAAGGTCTTTGCCGACGGCCAGGCCATGATGAAGCGCATCGTCGAAGGCCGCTGGCTGACCGCCAACGGCGTCGTGGGCTTCTATCCGGCCAACAGCGTCAACGATGAAGACATCGAGGTCTACAAGGACGAGACGCGCAGCGAGGTGCTGTTCACGTACCGCAACCTGCGCCAGCAGGGCGCCAAGCGCGAAGGCGTCAGCAACAAGTCGCTGTCGGACTTCATCGCGCCCAAGTCCAGCGGCAAGCTGGACTACATCGGCATGTTCGCCGTGACGGCCGGCCTGGGCATCGAGAAGAAGGAAGCGGAATTCGAAAAGGCGCTGGACGACTATTCCAGCATCATGCTGAAGTCGCTGGCCGACCGCCTGGCCGAGGGCTTCGCCGAGTGCCTGCACGCCCGCGTGCGCCAGGACCTCTGGGGCTATGCGCCCGACGAGGCCCTGTCCAACGACGACATGATCGCCGAGAAGTACGTGGGCATCCGTCCTGCGCCCGGCTATCCCGCCTGTCCCGAGCACGTGGTGAAGACCGACATGTTCCGCGTGCTGGATGGCGCGGACATCGGCATGATGCTGACCGACAGCTATGCCATGTATCCGGCCTCCAGCGTGTCCGGCTTCTACTTCAGCCATCCGCAGTCGCAGTACTTCAACGTGGGCGTGATCGGCGAAGACCAGCTGCTGGATTACGCCGCGCGCAGCGGACGCAGCATCGAGGACCTGAAGCGCACCCTGGCGCCCAACCTGGGCTGACCGGGATTCAAGAGAAGGCCGGCCCTCGGGCCGGCCTTCTCTTTGCGGGCCGCTAGCGCGGCGGCGCGGCCAGCCGGCCCAGGACGGCTTCCAGCGTCAGGCCGATCGCCAGGATCTTCCTGTCCTCGCCGGGCAGTCCATCCACTTCCAGTCCCACGGGCAGGCCCTGCTCCGACAGGCCCGCGGGCACGCTGAGGCCGGGCAGGCCGGCATTGCTGCCCGGATCGACGTTACGGGCGAGGCGGCTGAAGTTATCGAGGCTGCTGGCGTCCTGCGTGGACGCCATGGGCAGGACCGGCGACGTGGGAAACAGCAGGCCGTCGAGCGCATGTTCCCGGAACGCGCGGCGGTAGACGCCGATGAGCTCGTCGCGATGCACTGCCATGGCGCGCTCGTACAGCGGTTGCAGCGGCAGCAGTTCGCCGGATGGCGTGGGCAGGACGCCGGGCATGATCAGGCCGTCGAAGATCGCTTTGACGTCCGGGCTCGAGATCTGCGCCACCACCGCTTCGACGCTCACCCCCGCGCCATGGCGCCGAAGGTACTCCGCCAGGTCCGCCTTTTGTTCGTACAGGCAGACCGGCATGCCGACCGCGGCGTTGCTGGCCTCCAGGCCCGGCATGTCCAGCTCCACAAGCTGCACGCCCGCGGCGCGCAGCTTGGCGAGGGCGGCTTCCGCGGCCGCTTGCACCTGCGGGTCCAGGTCCTTCCAGAAATACGCGTGCAGGCCCAGCCTCAATCCGCTTGCCGGCAGCGGCGCCAGGGGTTGGGCGTCGCCGGCCAGCACGGCGTCCAGGAGCACGATGTCGTCCATGCCGTTGGCGATGGGGCCGGGGGTGTCGCGGGTGTGCGAGATCGGCGTGATGCCCGAGCCATCGTATCGCCCGACCGACGGCCGGAAGCCTGCGGCGCCGTTCAAGGCGGCAGGCAGGCGCACCGAGGCGCCCGTGTCGGTGCCCAGCGCGGCGGGCGCCAGGCGCGCGCCCACCGCCGCGCCGCTGCCCGAGGATGAGCCGCCGGCGATGAGGCGGGCGTCGTAGGCATTGCGCGTGCCCACGCTCAAAGGGCCGGGGAACGCGGTGTTGTAGCCCGACACGCCGAACGCCAGTTCGTGCATGTGCGTCTTGCCCACGATGACGGCCCCGGCTTCGCGCAGCCTGCGCACCACGGGCGCGTCCTCGGCCGGCCGGAACTGCCTGAGCGCGGGCGTGCCCGCCGTGTTGGGCAGGCCGGCGACGTGGATGTTGTCCTTGATGGCGATGGGCACGCCGTCCAGCGGCCCCGCGGGGCCATCGCCCCGGGCGCGCGCCGCGTCGCTGGCGGCGGCCTGGGCGAGCGCGCCGTCCCGGTCCACCGTGATGAAGGCGTTGAGGTCCTCGCGCGCGGCGATGCGGTCCAGGCATGCCTGGGTCAGCGCGACGCTGGAGAGGCTGCCCTGGCGGATCAGGGCGGCGGCCTGCGTGACGGTCAGGCCGGCCAGCGAGGCGGAGGACGGCGGCTTGGAGGGATCGGACATGGCGCTTCCTTGTTGTACGGTTTCCGGTTCATCCGTATCTATACAAGGCCGGCGCGCAGGCTGTCGAGCGCGGCGCGCGCCGGGGCGCGGAGTCAGCCCGGCTTTTTCACCACGATGGTGGCCGTATCGCTGGTGAAGGAGCCGTCGTCCTGCACCGCGAAGTGCGCGCGCACCACGTCGGGCGCGATGCCGAACATATGGCGCAGCGCGGCCACCAGCGTGTCCGGCGTGCGCATGCGGGTCACCCAGGACTGGAATTCCAGGGGCAGGCGGCGAGGCTCCAGGCCTTGCAGGGTGAAGCCCGCCTCGGTCAGCATCCGCGTCCATTCCGCAACCGAATAGTCACGCACGTGGGAGGTGTCGCGCAGCACTTCGATCGTTTGCAGCCAGGTGTCCAGCAGCGGCTCGCCCGGCGAGACCACGTCGGCGAACACGGCGGTGCCGCCAGGCTTGAGCACGCGGAACGCCTCGCGCAGGCCGCGCCCGGCGTCCTGCCAGTGGTGGGTGGAATAGCGCGACATCACCAGGTCGAATTCGCCATCGTCGAAAGGCAGGTATTCGGCCTTGCCCTGACAGGTGGCCAGGTTGGCCAGCCCGCGCTTGGCGGCCTCGCCGGCGACCACGTCCAGCATCTGCTGCGACAGATCATAGGCGGTGACGTGCCCGACCTTGGGCGCGACGTGAAAGCTCACGTGGCCGCCGCCGCAGCCCAGGTCCAGCAGGCGCGCGCCGGGATGCTGGCCGGCAATGCCGGTCATTTGCAGCAGGTCCTCGCCCCGCGCGTGCACCGCGCTGGTGAGGTAGGCGGTGGCGCGCGGGCTGAACTGGCGGTCGACGGCGTCGTCGTGCGTGCGGGAAGTCATGGGTGTCCTTATGGTGGCGGAAGGCGGAAAAAGTCAGGGGGTCGCCCGGAATTGGAGGTGCAGGCGCTAAGATAGGCGGGCCGCTATACACGTACAAGCCCATTGCTGATCCTGGTATGACTACTTCCCCCCAGCCCGGCGCCGCCGGCCATGAAGGTTCCCGCGTGCGCCGCCAGGCGCTGGGCGAGTTCGTGCGCAGCGCCCGATCCCGCATCACCCCCCAAATGGCGGGCCTGCCGGAAGGCATGCGCCGGCGCACGCCCGGCCTGAGGCGCGAAGAGGTCGCCCAGCTTTGCGGTATCAGCGTGACCTGGTACACCTGGATCGAACAGGGCCGGGAGGTCTCGGTATCTCCTTCGGTCTGGTCGCGGATCGCGGGCGTGCTGCAGTTGGCCCGCGCCGAGCGCGCCTATCTGTTCGACCTGGCCGACTGCGCCGATCCGCAGCATCCCCGCGACGATGCGGGCGGCGTGCCGGGATCCTTGCAGGAATGCGTGAACGCCATCGATGCGCCGGCCTACGTGCTGGACCGCGCCTGGAACGTGCTGGCGTACAACGAGCCGCTGCGCGATCTGTTCGACGACTGGCCCAGGCGCGATGCCGAACCCAATCTGCTGCGCTACATCTTCCTGGACCCGGCCGCGCGCGAGCTGGTGGTGGACTGGGATCAGCGCGCCCGGCGGGTGGTGGCGGAATTCCGGGCCGACGCCGGGGCGCACCTGGACGAGCCGGCCGTGCTGGCGCTGCTGGACGGCCTGAGCCGGCAAAGCCCGGTATTCGCCCATTGGTGGACGCGCCACGCGGTGGTGGAGCGTGAGGGCGGCCTGCGCGAGTTCCAGCACCCGGCGCGCGGCAAGCTGGCCTACCAGCAGATCACGTTCCGTCTGGCCACGCATCCGGACCTGAAACTGGTGATGCTGCTGGGGGCCGGGACTTAGCGCGGCCTTGCCGGGGCTTACTTAACGAGGCCGTGTTCGGTGAGGTAGCGGATCAGAAATTCGCCGTGGCCCTCGATGTCGCGGCGGATCTCGCGCACCACGGCCTCCGTATCGCCGGCTTCGAGCGCCGCGATGATGCCCTCGTGCGGGTGCCCGTCAGGCAGGACCGGAAAGGGCGGGGTGTACAGATAGGACAGGTACGAAGCCGTCTGCACCCACAGGTTCTCGATCATCGACAGCAGGTGCGGCATCCGCGCTGCCGAATACAGCGCGAAATGGAAGTCGAAATTGCGCGCCAGCACCGGCGCCATCAGCTGCTGCCGGCGGCTGTCCATCAGGCTGGCGTGGATGGCCCGCAACTCGGCGATCAGCGCCGGCGTCGCATGGGGCACGGCGCGCCGGGCCGCGAAGCATTCGAGCTCCAGCCGGATGCTGCGCAATTCCTGCAACTGGGCCACGGTGAGTTCGGGCACCTTGACCGATTTGCCGGGGCTGAGCGTCAGCGCGCGTTCCGAAACGAGCTGCAGCAATGCCTCGCGCACGGGGGTCTGGCTCACGCCAAGAGAGTCGGTGATCGAGCGCAGCGTGATCGTGTCGCCCGGGCGCAGCTCGCCCATCATGATCTTCTGCTTGATTTCACGATAGATGCGGGCGGTCATGTTTTCCCGCTGCATCGGCGCCAAATTGATGGTCATCCTGTGTTTCCTGGTCGGCCGGCCGCAAGGCTCGGCGCGGGGCGGCCCGCGCTAGGCGATTCTACCGTTCTCCCTGCTGTCTCATTTTGTATTTTGTAAAAAATAAAATTATTGACCGCCGGCGTTGTTACCATCTATATTTTATAAAATATAAACAGGAGACGAGATGTCGACGCTGCACCCCCTGACCGCACCGGGCCTGACCAACCACGGCACGGTGGCCCACCTGATCGCGAAGGCCCTGATCCGCCACGGCGTAACCCATGTATTCGGCCAGAGCCTGCCCAGCATGCTGCACCTGGCCTGCGAAGAACTCGGCCTGACCCAGGTTGCCTACCGCAGCGAGAACGCTGGCGGCTATATGGCCGACGGCTACGCCCGCATCACTGGCAAGCCCGCCGTCGTGACCGCGCAGAACGGTCCCGCCGCCACGCTGCTCGTGCCGCCCTTGGCCGAGGCCCTGAAGGTGTCGATTCCCGTGATCGCGCTGGTGCAGGACGTCAATCGCGACCAGACCGACAAGAACGCCTTCCAGGAGTTCGACCATATCGGGCTGTTCTCGTCCTGCACCAAATGGGTGCGCCGCGTCACCGAGGCCTCGCGCGTCGAGGACTACGTGGACCAGGCGTTCGCAATCGCCTGCTCGGGCCGTCCGGGGCCGGTGGCGCTGATGCTGCCCGCCGACCTGCTGAACGAAGCCGCGGCCGCATCGCAACGGCAGGCGAGCCTGGGGCATTTCCCGCTGGACCGCAGCGTGGCCGCCAGCGAGGCGGTCAAGGCCGCGGCGGACTTGCTGGCCTGCGCCAAGCGGCCGGTGGTCATCGCCGGCGGCGGCGTGCACGTCTCCGGCGCCGCCCAGGCGCTGGCCGCCTTGCAGGAAGCCGCGCACTTGCCCGTGGGCACTACCGTGATGGGCAAGGGCAGCACCGATGAACGCCATCCCCTGTCGCTGGGCGTGGTCGGCTATTTCATGGGCCCCAACGGCGCCAGCCGCGATCTGCGGCCCTTCATCGCGGATGCCGACGTGGTGCTACTGGTGGGCACGCGCACCAACCAGAACGCCACGGATTCCTGGAAGCTCTACCCCGAGGACGCCCGCTACATCCACATCGACGTCGACGGCGGCGAGATCGGCCGCAATTACGAGGCGCTGCGCCTGGCCGGCGACGCGCGCGAAACCCTGCTGGCGCTGCAGCGTGAACTGGCAAGCCGCGACCTGGCCGCCGCGCGGGCGCGCCGGCCTGGGCTGGAGGCTGCCATCCAGGCCGGCCGGGCTTCTTCGTGGGAAGCGTCGAGCGAGGTCCGACTGTCCAATCAGCAGCCGATCCGCCCGGAGCGCCTGCTGGAGGAAATCCGCCAGGACGTGGATCGGGACACCATCGTGGTCGCGGACGCCAGCTATTCGTCGATCTGGATCGCCAATTACCTGACCTCGCTCGCACCGGGCATGCGCTTTCTGACCCCGCGCGGCCTGGCCGGCCTGGGCTGGGGCTTTCCGATGGCCATGGGCGCCAAGGTCGCGCGGCCCGACGCCCACGTGGTCTGCGTCGTGGGCGACGGCGGCTTTGCCCATGTGTGGTCGGAGCTCGAAACCGCGCGCCGCATGGGCATCAAGGTCACGCTGGTCGTGATCAACAACGGCATCCTGGGCTTCCAGAAGCACGCCGAGAACGTGAAATTCGGCGCCCATACTTCCGCAGTGCATTTCCATCCGGTGGACCACGCCGCGATCGCGCGGGCAGCAGGCTGCCTGGGCGTGCGCGTCGAGGCGCCGGCAGATCTCGCCGGCGCCCTGCGCGAGGCGCGCGGCGCCGAACTGACCACGCTGATCGAAGTCATCTGCGACGAGAACGCGTTCCCGCCCATCACGTTCTTCACGGCGGGCCAGGCATGAAGCGCGATCCGAGCAAAGTCGCGCTGGTGACCGGCGCGGGGCGGGGCATAGGCCTGGAGCTTGCGCGCCAGATGCTGGCCAAGGGCTACCGGGTGCTGGCGGTCAGCCGCGAGGGCGTGGACGCGCAGAAGCTGGGCGGCCCCTGCGCCCGGTTGCGCGCCGAATGCGCCGACGTGACCGACCATGCCGCGATGCAGGCGCTGGTGGACAGCGTGCGCGAGGCCTGGGGCCCCGTGTCGGTGCTGATGAACAATGCGGGCATCTCCCCCAAGCAGGCGAACGGCAATTCCTCCGGCATCCTGGACATCACGCCCGCGGAATGGGACCAGGTGCTGCACGTGAACCTGACGTCGGTGTTGCGGCTGTGTCAGATGGTGCTGCCCGCCATGCGCGAGCAGGGGTGGGGGCGCATCGTCAATGTGTCCTCGCTCGCGGGGCGGGCCAAATCGCTGGTGGCCGGTGGCAGCTACATGGCGTCCAAGGCGGGCGTGCTGGGCCTGACCCGGGCGATCGCCGCCGAGATGGGGCCCTTCGGCATCACGGCCAACGCGGTCACGCCGGGCCGCATCCTGACCGAAATGGCGCAGCAGGCCGCGCCCTCGGTCAACGAGAACTACGCGGCGCAGATTCCGGCGCGCCGCCTGGGCACGCCCGAAGAGGTGGCCGCTGCGATGGTGTTCCTGGCGGCGGAGGAATCGGGGTTCATCAACGGCGCCATTCTCGACATCAACGGCGGCTTCTACATGCCCTGAGCAGGCCCGCCGCGCATAAGAAACCCAACAGGAGACAAGTATGAAAGCAGCATCGTTGCTGGCGGCGTTCGCGGCCGTCGCATTGTGCACGGCGGCCGCGCCGGTCCTGGCGTGGCCCGACAAGGAGGTTACGCTGACGGTCAATTACGGGGCGGGCGGCAATACCGACGTCGCCAGCCGCGAACTGGCGCGCGCGATGGAGGCGGATCTGGGCCGCGCCGTGGTGGTGTTCAACCGGCCCGGCGCGCTCGGCACGATCGGTCCGGCCTACGTGGCCAAGCAGGCGGCCGACGGCTACAACCTGGGCGTGGTGACGCTGTCGTCCATCGCCATCATGCCGCACCTGATGACCATCCCCTACGCCTCGCGCGATTTCGAATTCGTGGCCGCCTACGGGCGCTACCGCTATGGAGTGGTGGTGCGGGCGGACTCTCCTTACAAGAGCGTGGCCGACCTGGTCGCCGCGGCAAAGCAGGGGCCCGGCATCTTCTTTGGCGCGCCGTCGGCGCCCAATAACCTGGCCATGTTCGATCTGGGCCGCGTCACCGGCGCCAAGTTCGAGCAGGTTTCCTACAAGTCAGGCAGCGAAACGGTGTCGGCCTTGCTGGGCAAGCAGGTCGACGCCATCGTCCAGAATCCCTCGGACGTCACCAGCTACATCCAGTCGGGCCGCTTGCGCCTGCTGGCTTCCGCCAGTCCGATCCGCTGGCCGGAATTCCCCGATGTTCCGACGTTGAGGGAAGCGGGTTACGACGTGGAGATCGATTCATGGCTGGGGCTTGCGGTGCCGAAGGGCACGCCGGAACCGGTCCGGGCGCGCCTGGAACAGTCCGCCAAGACGGCCGTGGCGAGTGAGCGGCTGCAGCAGACCTACAGGCAGTTGGGCGTGGACCCGGTATGGATGTCGGGCCAGGACTACGCCAGGATGGTCGACACCACCTACGAACAAATGGGCCGAGCAATCAAGGCGGCGAATCTGCCGCGCATGACTAACTAGGTTGAAAGGCCGGCCCGCGCGCATGCCCATCGACGGGCATGCGCCGACGCGTGTTCGGGAGGGGAAATGGATGTTCTGATTCAACTGGCGCTGTCGGGGATTCTGCTCGGCGGCGTATACGCGCTTGGCGCCATGGGGCTGAACCTCATCTTCGGCGTGGCCAAGGTCGTCAATTTCGCCCACGGCGAATTCCTGATGATCGGCATGTATGCGGCGTTCTGGCTATGGAAGCTGGCGGGGCTGGATCCCTATTGGGGGGCGCCGCTCATATTCCTGGCGGGTGCCGGGGTCGGCGTGGCGTTCTATCTGGGGCTGATCCGCTACACGATCTATCGCAGCGAAATGACGCAGGTGTTCGCCACGCTGGGCCTGGCGCTGGTGCTCCAGAACCTGGCGCTGATGCTGTTCTCCGCCGACTACCTGACCGTGCAGGTGTTCCCGCCGGCCCGGGAGTCGATTGCGTTGTTCGGCGGACACGTGAGCAGCACGCGGCTGGTGTCCTTCCTGTTCGCGATGGCGGCCATGGCCTTGACGATGTTGTTCATCAAGCGCACCTACATGGGCAAAGCGATCGAAGCCGTGTCGCAGGACCTCTCGGCGGCCCGGCTGGTGGGGATCAACATCAACAAGACGCTGGCCGTCGCCTTCGCGCTGGGCATCGGACTGACCACGCTGGCCGGCGGCGTGCTGATACCCAGCTTCTATGCCTATCCCTCGGTGGGATCCAGCTTCGTGCTGATCTCGTTCGTGGTGGTCGTGCTGGGCGGCCTGGGCAATGTCGCGGGCACTTTGGCGGGGGGCATCATCCTGGGCCTGATCGAAACTTTCGTCGGCTACCTGGAGCCCGACCTCAAGGAGGCGACCCACTTCGTGCTGCTCATCCTGCTGCTGTCGTTCCTGCCCAATGGCCTTTTCGGCGTAAAGGGCGCGGAAAAGGAGGGTCTCAAATGAACATGCACTGGCTGGAATGGCGCAAAGGCGACGGCGCGGGCATCGCAATCATGGCGGCCGCGGGCCTGCTCCTGCCGCTGGCGATCAGCGACCGCTTTTATCTCAATCTCCTGTTCCTGGTCATGCTGTACGCGGGCTTGGCTTCCGCCTGGAACTTGCTGGGCGGCTACGCGGGACAGTTCTCCCTGGGGCACACGGCCTTCTTCGGCATCGGCGCTTACAGTTCGACGCTGCTGTACACGATGGCCGGAATAAATCCCTGGCTGGGCATGCTGGCGGGCATGGCGATATCCGTGCTGCTGGCCTTCCTGATTTCCTATCCCGTATTCCGGCTGCGTGGCGTGTTCTTCGCCATGTCCACCATCGCGGTGGGCGAGACGGTGCGCATCGTGCTGCTGTGGCTGCGTCGAAAGGCCGATATCCCCTACGGGATCACCATCGACTACCAGCCGGGTTTCGGGCGCATGATCTTCGCCGAGCCGCGCAGCTACGCCCTGCTGGCCGGTTGCTTCATGCTGCTGGTCTGCGCGGTGGTCTACGCGCTGACGCGCAGCCGCGTCGGCTACTACCTGCGGGCGGTGCGCGACAACGAGGAAGCCGCCCAGGCCAGCGGAATCGACCTGCGCCGCTACAAGCTGATCGCCTTTCTGGTCAGCGCTGCCTTCACGTCGGCGGGCGGCACATTGATGGCGCAGTACGTTCTGTACATCGAGCCGGCCACGGTCTTCGCCACGTCGATTTCCATCGATCTGGCGCTCATGACCATTCTGGGCGGAGTGGGCACGCTGCTGGGGCCGGTGCTGGGCGCCGTGATCGCCTTGCCGTTGCAGGAATTCCTGCGTGACTGGCTGGGCAACGCGGGCGCGGGCGCGCACCTGGTGGTCTACGGCGCCCTGTTGATCGTAATCGTGATGCTGTTGCCGCAGGGCGTGATCGGAGCCTGGTCGGCCCGCCGCGCGCGCAAGGCGGCGGTTGCCAAGGAGGCGGCAGGCGATGCTTGAAGTCGATCGAGTCGAAAAGCGGTTCGGCGGCCTGATCGCCGTCAACCAGGTCAGCCTGACGGTGCGGGAGGGCGAGATCGTGGCCCTCATCGGCCCGAACGGCGCGGGCAAGACCACGCTGTTCAACCTGGTGGCCGGCGCCTTGCCGTGCGACGGCGGATCCATTCGCTTCCGCGGCCAGGCACTGGCCAGCCTGGACGGCCCGCGCATCTGCCGGGCGGGACTGGCGCGCACGTTCCAGATTCCGCAGTTGTTCCCGTCCATGAGCGTGCTGGAAACCGTTCTGGTGGCCGCCCTGGGGCACACGGCCGACATTGCGCAGGCGCGCGAGCGCGCCCGCGCCGTGATCGCCCGCGTCGGCCTGGCGGGGCGCGGGGAGCAGCTTGGCGCCGCGCTGACCATCAGCGGCAAGAAGCGCCTGGAGATCGCGCGGGCGCTGGCGACACGGCCCGGCCTGATCCTGCTGGACGAAGTCATGGCCGGCCTCAACCAGCCGGAGGTGCTCAAGCTGCTGGATCTGATCCGCGAATTGCGCGCGGGCGGCATGACGGTGGTCCTGGTCGAACACAACATCGAGGCGGTGCTCAACGTGGCCGATCGCGTCGTGGTCCTGAACCAGGGACAGAAAATCGCTGACGGCTTGCCGCGCGACGTGCTGCGTCAGCCCGACGTGGTTCGCGCCTATCTGGGAGACGACTATGTCCTTGCTTGAAGTTCGCCGGCTTGAGGCCTCCTACGGCGATAGCGACGTGCTGCTGGGGGTGGACCTGGACGTGGGCCAGGGAGAAGTGGTGGCGATCGTGGGATCCAACGGCGCGGGCAAGACCACGCTGATGCGCGCCATCGCCACGCTGATCCCCGCCAGGAATGGCTCGGTGAAGCTGGACGGCAAGCCGATGGAGGGCGCGTCGACGCACGCTGTGGTCGCCAGCGGCATGGTCTACGTGCCGGAAGGCAGGCGGCTGTTCCCGCGGCTCAGCGTGAGGACCAATCTGGAGCTTGGCGCCTTCACGCCGCACGCGCGGCCCCAGCGCGAAGCCACGCTGCGCACCATCTTCGAACTGTTTCCCGTGTTGAAGAGCCGGGCGGGCCAGATGGCCGGAACCTTGTCCGGAGGCGAGCAGCAGATGTGCGCCATCGGCCGCGGCCTGATGGCTCGGCCCAAGCTCCTGATGATCGACGAAGTGTCGTTGGGGTTGGCGCCCGTGATGGTGTCCAAGGTGTACGAGGCGATCGCGGAAATCCGCAGGCTCGGCACCACGGTGATGCTGGTGGAGCAGAACGTCCGCCAGGCCTTCAAGGCGGCAGACCGCGGCTACGTGATCAACCACGGCCGGGTGGCGGTCAGCGGGGCCAGCGGCGAATTGATGGACAACCCGGAAGTGAGAAAAGCATACCTGGGCCTTTGAGGCTTCGGGATGGAACCCGCCTCATGCGGAACAGGAGACAACCATGAAGAAAATCAGGAAATTGCTGTTGAACGCGGTCTGCGCCGCCATGCTGGCGGCTGGCGCCAGCGCGCATGCCGACATCAAGGTGGGCGTGGTGCTGCCCTTGACGGGGCCGCTGGCCTCGCTGGGCAATGACGTGAACCGTGGCTTCGAGCTGGCGCGCGATCTCGTCAACGAGAAGGGCGGCGTGGCCGGCGAGAAGGTCGTCTTGCTGACCACCGACGTGCCCGGGTCCAACGAGGCGGCGTCGCAGGCGATGCGCCTGATCAATCGCGACGGGGTCAAGGTGCTGGTGGGCTCGTACGCCAGTTCGATCTCCTTCGCGGCCAGCCAGGTGGCGGAGCGCAACGGCGTCATCTATGTCGAGCAGGGCGCCGTGGCCGACGACATCACGCGTCGCGGCTTCAAGAACCTGTTCCGGTTCATCTATCCGGCCAGCGAGCTGGGCAAGGGTAGCGCCCAATACGCCACCGACGTCATCCTGCCCAAGCTGGGCGTTCCCTTGGACAAGGCGCGCGTGGCGATCCTGAACGAGGACAGTTCCTACGGGTCGGCCGTTGCCGACGGCGCCCGCAAGTGGCTGAAGGAAAAGGGCGTGCAGATCGTCGACGAGTCGAGCTACAGCTACAAGACCACCGACCTGTCGTCGCTGGTTCAGCGCCTGAAGTCCAGTAATCCCGACGTGATCGTGGCATGTTCCTATACCCCCGACGGCATTCTCTTTTGGCGCCAGGCCCGCGAGGCCAATCTGAACGTCAAGGCGTTGATCGGCAATGGCGGCGCCCACAACATCCCGGATTTCGCCGAAGCGCTGGGCGACGACGTCAATGGCGTTTTCAACGCCGGCACGTCGGCCTACTTCAACGATACCGGCCTGACGCCCGAGGCGGCGGCGCTGTTCAAGGTGTTCCACGAGCGCTACGAGCAGAAGTTCGGCCGCAAGCCGTCCGCGCATTCCGCCATGGGCTTCAATGCAATGTGGGTACTGCTGTCCGACGTGCTGCCGGCCGCCGGCGGCGTGGACCCGGACAAGGTGCGCCAGGCCTTCCTGGCCCTGGACAAGCCGGTGGGTTCCACCATCGTGGGCTGGGGCGTGAAATTCGACCCCAAGACCGGCGAGAATACGCGCGCCTTCCCCATGGTGGACCAATGGCAGGGCCGGCAGATCCGCACGATCTGGCCCGCCGAGTTCGGTGTGACCGACAAGATCACCTATCCGCTGCCCGCCTGGGGCCAGCGCCAGAACGTCGGACAGTGAGGACGGCGACATGAACCCGCGCTGGAAAAAACGGCCGCCGGGCTCCAATTGGGGCGAGTTCGGCGCCGACGACGAACTGGGGCGCCTGAACCTGCTGACGGCCGAGAGACGGGTGCAGGCGGCGCGCGAAGTGCGCACGGGCGAGGCCTTCTGCCTGAGCCTGCCGCTGGACCTGCCCGGAGGCACCGCGCTGAATCCGAACCGGCTGCC
Organism: Achromobacter sp.; assembly: GCF_050285585.1. Taxonomy (GTDB): domain Bacteria; phylum Pseudomonadota; class Gammaproteobacteria; order Burkholderiales; family Burkholderiaceae_B; genus Achromobacter. Next base: position 100,078 of record NZ_JBLZXF010000008.1, read on the forward strand.
GCCGAAACGCCACGTGGCCACGCGCAAGCGCGGCCTGTTCAGCGTGAACTATCCCCTGCGGCTGGAAGACGCCCGCTACGTCGATTGTTCGAGCGACGATTCGGTGACGCTCTACACCCAGTATTCGACCCAATGGGACGCCCTGTCGCACGTCGGGCAGTACTTCGACGTCAACGGCGACGGCATTCCGGTGCCGGTGTACTACAACGGCTTTCGCGCCGGGGTGGACGTGATGGGGCCGACCGGCGAGTCCGAGGCGCGCGCGCGCCGGCTGGGCATCGAGAAAATGGCCGAGACCGGCGTCCAGGGGCGCGGCGTCATGCTGGACCTGCATGCCCATTATGGCGATGCCCGGACCTATGTGGGATACGACGCGCTGCAGCGCGTCATCGATGCGGACCGGGTCGACATCCAGGCCGGCGACATGCTGTGCCTGCATACCGGCTTCGGCCAGAAACTGATCGACATGGGCGGGGATCCCGATCCGCAGGTGCTGCACCACAGCTGCGCGGTGCTGGACGGGCGGGACGAGCGCCTGTTGCGCTGGATCGACGAAAGCGGGATTGCCGTCCTGATCGCCGACAATTTCGCCGTCGAGGGGTATCCGTACGAGAAGAACGATTGCCCCCGGTGCGAGGGGCTGCCGCTGCATCAGGCCTGCCTGTTCAGGCTGGGCATCCACCTTGGCGAGCTCTGGTACCTCACGCCGCTGGCGCAATGGCTGCGGCAAAACGGCCGCAGCCATTTCATGCTGACGTGCCCGCCGCTGCGCCTGCCCGGCTCTTTCGGTTCGCCGGTGACGCCGGTCGCCACGGTCTAGGGGGCTTGGTTCGCCGGGCGGCGCTCAGTCCCTGAACAAGCCGCCCTGCATGCCGGCCTCGACCAGGCCCAGCAGCAGCTTCTTCACGGGGGCGGGCAGGGCCGTCGAAGCCAGTTGATCGGCGGGCACCCAGCGTCCGGGAAGCGCGGATTCGCGCAGCCCGGCCGCCCGCACGGGCACGAGCCACGGCCGGATATGCAGGCGGTAGTGCGTGAAGGTATGGGCGAAGGCGGCCAGCTCGTAGCGTTCCTCGGGCTCCAGCCCCAGCGCGCGTGAGGCGCTGTCCGGGTCCTGGGCCGTATCGAATTCGGGCAGGCTCCACAGGCCGCCCCAGATGCCGGGTTCCGGCCGTTGCTGGAGCAGGAACGCGCCCTGGTGGCGCAGCACCAGCATACCGGTCTCGCGTTCCGGAATGGCCTTGCGCGCCTTGGGCGTGGGCAGTTCGGCCTGGCGTCCCTCGCGCCTGGCCACGCAGCTGTCCGCCACGGGACATTTGCCGCAGGCGGGCTTGCCGCGCGTGCAGAGCGTGGCGCCCAGATCCATCAGCCCTTGCGTGTAGGCGGCCATGTCCAGGCCGGGCGCGGCCTCGACCTGCGCGTCAGCCAGCGCCCACAGCCGTTGCTCGACTTCGCGCTTGGCCGGATCGCCGGCGATGCCGAAGTGGCGCGTGAACACGCGCTTGACGTTGCCGTCGAGGATGGGCGAGCGCTCGCCGTAGGCGAACGCCGCGATCGCCGCGGCGGTGGAGCGGCCGATGCCGGGCAGGGTGGCGATGGCTTCGGCCGTGGGCGGGAAACGGCCGTTCCAGTCGCGCGCGATCTCCTGCGCGCAGCGATGCAGGTTGCGGGCGCGGGCGTAGTAGCCCAGCCCGGCCCAGTACGGCATCACCTCTTCCTGGGCGGCCGCGGCCAGCGCGGCCACGTCCGGGAAGCGCTGCAGGAAGCGGTCGTAATAGGGGATGACCGTGGCGACCTGGGTCTGCTGCAGCATGATCTCGGACAGCCAGATCCGGTAGGGATCGCGGGTGTTCTGCCAGGGGAGATCATGGCGGCCATGCCGGCGCTGCCAGTCGACGATACGTGGGGCGAAGTCCATGGCGGCAATTATCGCATCGCCCTATTGCCGGGGGTGGGGCTAACGGTTACAACCAAGGGAAAACAGAAGCGCGCCAGCGCCCGGAATTCACGTCCCCTGTTCGCCCGCGCGCGCTTCAAGAGGGTGTCGCGCGAAGCCGGCGGGGGTTCCAGGATCCCTCGGAGCAGACATGAACTCCCCTCTCTCGCCCGCGGCCCGCGCGGCGCTCGAATCCGTCCAGCTGGACGACAAGTACACCCTGGAATCCGGGCGTGCCTGGATGAGCGGTATTCACGCCCTGGTCCGCCTGCCGATGATGCAGCGCATGCGCGATCTGAAGGCCGGATTGAACACGGCAGGCTTCGTGTCCGGCTATCGCGGTTCTCCGCTGGGCGGGGTCGACCAGAACATGTGGAAGGCGGCCCGGTACCTGAAGGCGCACCACGTCGAGTTCCAGCCCGGCATCAACGAAGACCTGGCCGCCACCGCGGTATGGGGCTCGCAGCAGGTCAACCTGTTCCCGGGCGCCAAGTACGACGGCGTGTTCGGCATGTGGTACGGCAAGGGGCCCGGCGTGGACCGCTGCGGCGACGTCTTCAAGCACGCCAACGCGGCCGGGACCGCGCGCCACGGAGGAGTGCTGGTGGTGGCGGGGGACGACCATCCGGCCAAGTCTTCCACGCTGCCGCACCAGAGCGACCACATCCTCAAGGCCTGCATGATCCCGGCGCTGTTCCCCTCCAGCGTCCAGGAGGTGCTGGACTATGGGTTGCACGGATGGGCGATGAGCCGCTACGCGGGCGTATGGGTGGGCATGAAGTGCATCACCGACATCGTCGAGGTGTCCGCTTCCGTGGACGTGGATCCGCAGCGCGTGCGGATCCTGCTGCCCGACGATTTCCAGTTGCCCGCCGACGGCCTGAACATCCGGCTGGCGGACACGCCGCTGCAGCAGGAGGCCCGTCTGCTGGACTACAAGCTCTATGCCGCCCTGGCCTACGCCCGCGCCAACCGGCTCAACCGGGAACTGTGGGACGTGCCGCAACGCGATGCCCGCTTCGGCATCATGACCTCCGGCAAGGCCTATCTGGATACCCGCCAGGCGCTGTCGGACCTGGGCCTGTCCGAAGCCGTCTGCCGGCGCATCGGCCTGCGCCTGTTCAAGGTGGGCATGGTCTGGCCGCTGGAGTCCACGGGCACGCAGCGCTTCGCGGAAGGCCTGGACGAGATCCTGGTCGTCGAGGAAAAGCGCCAGGTGCTGGAATACCAGTTGAAGGAAGAGCTGTTCAGCTGGATCGGCAGCGGCAAGAAGATCCCCCGGGTGGTCGGCAAGTTCGACGACAAGGACGGCGGCGAATGGTCGGTGCCCCAGGGAAATTGGCTGCTGCCGGCGCATTACGAGTTCTCGCCCGCCATGGTCGCGCGCGCCATCGCCGCGCGCCTGCTGCGTTTTGAACTGCCCGATGACGTGCGCGCCGGCATCGAGGCGCGCCTGGCCTTCATCGGCGAGCGCGAACAGGCGCTGGCGCGCCCGCGGGTCGTCGAAGAGCGCAAGCCCTGGTTCTGCTCGGGTTGTCCGCACAACACCTCGACCCGCCTGCCGGAGGGGTCGCGCGGGATGGCGGGCATCGGCTGCCACTACATGGTCAGGTGGATGGGCCGCAGCACGGACGTCTTTACGCAGATGGGCGGGGAGGGCGTGCCCTGGGTGGGCCAGGCGCCGTTCACCGAGGAAAAACACGTATTCGCCAACCTGGGCGACGGCACCTATTTCCATTCGGGCCTGCTGGCCATACGCGCGGCGGTGGCGGCCAAGGTGCCCATTACGTACAAGATCCTGTTCAACGACGCGGTGGCGATGACGGGCGGGCAGCCGGTGGACGGCCCGCTCAGCGTGCCGATGATCAGCCGCCAGATGGCGGCCGAGGGCATAGAGAAAATCGTCGTGGTGACGGACGATCCGGAGAAGTACAGGCGGATCGAAGGCCTGGCGCCGGGCGTGCCGGTGAAGCACCGCGATGAATTGGACGCGGTGATGCGCGAGCTGCGCGAATATCCGGCGGTATCGGTGCTGATCTACGACCAGACCTGCGCCACCGAGAAACGCCGCCGCCGCAAGCGCAACGCCTACCCGGATCCGGCGCGCCGCGTGGTGATCAACGAGCGGGTGTGCGAAGGCTGCGGCGACTGTTCGCAGAAGTCGCATTGCCTGTCGGTGGAGCCGCTGGACACCGAGTTCGGGCGCAAGCGCAGGATCAACCAGTCCAGCTGCAACAAGGACTTCTCCTGTCTGAAGGGCTTTTGCCCCAGCTTCGTGACGGTGGAAGGCGGCCGGCTGAAGAAGCCGCGGGCCCTGGCGCAGGACGGCGCGATCGACGAGGATGTGCCGCAACCGCCCGCGCGCGGGCTCGACCAGCCTTACGGGGTCTTCGTCGCCGGCGTGGGCGGCACGGGCGTCGTTACCATCGGCCAGTTGCTGGGCATGGCCGCGCACCTGGAAGGCAAGGGCTGTTCGGTGCTGGACATGGCGGGCCTGGCGCAAAAGGGCGGCGCGGTGTATTCCCATGTGGTGCTGGCGCAGGCGCCGGACCGCCTGATGAACACGCGGGTCGCCCTGGGCGAAGCCGACCTGCTGCTGGCCGGCGACCTGGTCGTGGCCACCAGCATGGAATCCATGGCGCGCGTGAGCCCGGGCCGCACGCATGTCCTGCTGAACAGCGACACCGCGCCCACCGCGGCGTTCGTCGGCAATCCGGATTGGACGCTGCCGGGCGCCAACCTGACGGCGGACCTGCAGACCGCCTGCGGCAAGGAAAATTTCTGCGCGGTGGATGCGGCCGCCCTGGCCGTAGGGCTGCTGGGCGACGCGATCTACGCCAATCCGCTGATGATGGGCTATGCCTACCAGAAGGGCTGGATTCCGCTGTCGCAGGAGGCGCTGCTGCGCGCCATCGAGCTCAATGGCCAGCAGGTGCCGAACAACATCGCCGCATTCGCCTGGGGGCGCCGCGCGGCCCACGATCTGGCTGGCGTGAACCGCCTGCTGGCCAATGGCGGCGCGCCGTCAGCGCTTCCCGAGGGCATTCTCGAACTGAAGCGTCCGCGCGCGGTCAGCCCGGTGGTGGCGCTCAAGAGGCCCGCGGGCGAACTGGAGCAGCTGGTGTCCGTGCGCAAGGCCTTTCTCACCGGCTACCAGGACGCGGCCTATGCCAGGCAGTACGCCGAACTGGTGGACAAGGTGGCGCGCGCCGAGCGCGAGGCCACCGGCACCAGCCGGCTGGCGCTGGCGGTGGCGCGCGGCTATTTCAAGCTGATGGCCTACAAGGATGAATACGAGGTGGCGAGGCTGTATTCGGACGGCGCGTTCATCAAGCAGGTGGGCGAGCAGTTCGAGGGCGACTGGAAGCTGCGTTTCCACCTGGCGCCTCCGCTGTTCGCGCGGCGCGACAAAGACGGTCACCTGGTCAAACGCAGCTACGGCCCGGGCATGCTGCGGGCCTTCCGCCTGCTGGCCAGGCTGCGCGGCCTGCGCGGCACGAAGCTCGATATCTTCGGCTACACGGCGGAACGCCGCGCCGAACGCGCATTGATCCGCGAGTATCGCGAGACGCTGACGGCGATCCTGTCGAAGCTGAACCGCGGAAACCTGGACCGCGCGGTGGCCTTGGCCAGCCTGCCCGAGGAAATCCGGGGCTATGGGCACGTGAAGGAAGCCGCGATGGAAAAAGCCGCGGCCCGCCGGGAAGAACTGCTGAAGGAATTCAGCGCGACGGTGGTGCCGATCGGAGGGGCGCGGGTGGCCTGAGCCCCGCCGCCTTTACGTCCCCGCGTTGGCGGACCAGCCCTTGGACAGTTCCACGGCCTGCCGCCAGCGCTTCATCCGGGCGTCGCGCACCGACTGGGGCCAGGTCGGCTCGAAGGTGCGCTCGGCCTGCCATTTCGAGGCGAACTCGTCCTGGCCGGACCAGAAGCCCACCGCCAGGCCGGCCAGGCCGGCGGCGCCCAGTGCGGTGGATTCGGGCACGCGCGGGCGCACCACGGGCACGCCCAGCAGGTCGGCCTGCATCTGCATCAGCAGGTCGTTGCGGGCCGCGCCGCCGTCCACCCGCAGCTCGGTCAGCGCGATGCCGCTGTCGGCGTTCATGCAGGTGAGCAGTTCGGCGCTTTGCAAGGCGATGGATTCGAGCGTGGCGCGGGCGATGTGCGCGCGCGTGGTGCCGCGGGTCAGGCCCACCAGGGTGCCGCGGGCATAGGGATCCCAGTGCGGCGCGCCCAGGCCGGCGAAGGCCGGGACCATGAAGACGTCGTCCGTGCTGGACACGCTGGCGGCCAGGGATTCGATTTCCTCGGAGCGCTGGATGATGCCCAGGCCGTCGCGCAGCCATTGCACGGCCGCGCCCGCCACGAACACGCCGCCTTCCAGCATGTAGGTGGGATTCCAGGCGCCGTTGCCGGACCGGGGCAGGCCCCAGCCGACGGTGGACAGCAGGTTGTTCCGCGATTGCACGGGCTTGTCGCCGACGTTCATCAGCATGAAGCAACCGGTGCCGTAGGTGTTCTTGGCCATGCCGGGCGCGAAGCACGCCTGGCCGAAGGTGGCGGCCTGCTGGTCGCCCGCCACGCCGGCGATGGGAATGGCGCCGCCCAGCCATTCGGGCAGCGCCTCGCCCACCACCGCGCTGCTGGGCGCGATCGCGGGCAGCACGCTGCGGGGAATCTTGAGCAAGGCCAGGATCTCGTCGCTCCAATCCTGGGTGTGCAGGTCGAAGAGCATGGTGCGCGAGGCGTTGCTGGGATCGGTGCTGTGCACCGCGCCGCCGGTCAGTTGCCAGACCAGCCAGGTATCGACCGTGCCGAAGGCCAGTTCGCCGCGGTCCGCCATCTGGCGGGCGCCGGGCACGTGGTCCAGCAGCCAGGCGAGCTTGGTGCCCGAGAAATAGGCGTCCAGCACCAGACCGGTCCGAGATTGCAGGAAATCGGCGTGGCCATCCTGGCGCAGCTGATCGCACATCGGCGCGGTGCGGCGGTCCTGCCAGACGACGGCGCGGGCGAGGGGGCGGCCGGTGGCCCGCTCCCAGATCAGCGTGGTTTCGCGCTGGTTGGTGATGCCGATGGCGGCGATGTCGGCCGCCGTGGCGCCGGCGTTGCGCAGGGCCTCGCGGGCCACGTCCAGCTGGCTGTTCCAGATTTCGCCCGCGTCGTGCTCGACCCAGCCCGGGCGGGGATAGTGCTGGCGGAATTCACGTTGGCCGACGCCGCGCACGACGCCTTCGCGGTCGAATACGATGGCTCGGGAGCTGGTGGTCCCTTGGTCCAGGGCCAGGACAAATTCACTCGTCGTCACTTTGTTTTGCGCCGTTCAGGTGTGCCCCGGCCAGCGGGTCGAGGCGTCCAAAGGAGAAGGTCGAAGCCATGCACAACACGCCGACCACGATGAAGCCGGCGACGACGTCCCGTATCGCCAGCGTCTCGGCGCCGCGCAGGGCCATGCTGATGTTCAGCGTGACCGCGGCCACCCCCACGCCCAGGCTGATGCCGAGCTGCTGCGCCATGGCGGCGAAACTGCTGGCGCGGCTCATCTTGGCCGGGGGAATGTCGGCATAGGTTAGCGTATTTACCCCGGTGAATTGCAGCGAGCGGAAAAATCCGCCGACCAGGAGAATGGCGATCATCAGCCAGACCGGCGTGTCGGGCGTGAAGGCGCCGCAGACCACGATGAACACCCCGGCCAGCACCGCATTTACGGTGAGGACGCGGCGGAAGCCGAAGTACCGGACGATGGGGGTGGCGACGAATTTCATCAGCAGCGCGCCCGCCGCGCTGGCGAAGGTGATCAGCCCCGCGGAGAAGGGCGTGAGGCCGAAGCCCACCTGCAGCAGCATGGCCAGCAGGAAGGGCGTGGCGCCCACGGCGAAGCGGCACAGGTTGCCGCCGAGCGTGGCGATGGCGAAAGTGGGGATCCGCATCAGGGAAAGATCGATGATGGGATGTTCCGTGCGCCGGGCGTGCCAGCCGTACAGCAGTCCGCAGGCGGCGCCCGTGGCGATCAGGCCGAGCAGCATGGGCAGCGGCATCACGTCGCGGCCGATGGCCTCGAAGCCGCTGACCAGCGCCGCCAGGCAGATGGCGCTGAGCAGGAAACCCGGCCAGTCCAGGCTGGGCGTGCCTTCCTCGCGGATTTCCGCCACGTAGCGCAGCACCAGGAAGATACCCAGGACGCCGATGGGGATGTTGATCAGGAAGATCCAGTGCCAGGACATGTAGGTGACCATGAAGCCGCCCAGGGGCGGCCCGATCACCGGTCCCAGCAGGGCGGGGATGGACAGGAAGGACATGGCCTTCAGCAGGTCCTGCTTGGGCACGGTGCGCAGCAGGATGATCCGGCCCACGGGCACCATCATCGCGCCCGCCATCCCCTGGACGATGCGGGCCAGGACCAGCTGCGGCAGATCCTGGGACAGGGCGCAGGCCACGGAACTCAGGGTGAACAGGCCGATGGCGGCCACGAACACCCGCCGGGCGCCGTAGCGGTCGGCCGCCCAGCCGCTGACGGGCACGAAGACCGCCACGGACAGCAGGTAGGAGGTGATGGCCACGTTGAGCCGCACCGGGGCGGATCCCAGCGCCCGCGCCATGGCCGGCAGGGCGGTGGCGACCACCGTGGCGTCCAGCATCTGCATGAACAGGGCGCAGCCTACGATGAAGGGGATCATGCGCGCCGCGCGCAACGCTTCCGGGGTGGGTGACGGCGCGGGATGGGCTGCTGCTGCGGATTCTGCGGACATGGCGGGAGGGGGCGTTGGGTGCCGCGAGATTGTAACGCCGGGGGGTCGGCCGCCGTGAAGTAAACTCCCTACATCCGAAACCCATTGAAATTGGTGTCATGGCGACCAACTACGAATCCGAGATCACCCTTTTCCTGAAAGACTACAAGCAATCGCACCCTGGCACCGAAGAACGCCAGCGCGAAGGCCGCGCCCGTCTTTGGGACAAACCGCAGGACTCGGAACTGCTGGAAGGCTTCCGCGCCGCCCGCGTGCCGCAAAAGCCGTACGTATACCAGGCCGATTGAGTCCATTGCGGCAACCATGGCCCAAAACGCTTCCGTCCCGGGCGACGCCCTGGCCGCGCTAGTGGAACCGCCCGTCGACAGCACTCCCGATACGATCGACAGCGTCGCGTTCGCGCGCCTGTACGGCGAGCCGCTGTTCCAGATGCCCACGGACCTGTACATCCCGCCGGATGCGCTGGAAGTGTTCCTGGAAGCGTTCGAAGGGCCGCTGGACCTGCTGCTCTACCTGATCCGCAAGCAGAACTTCAATGTGCTGGACATCCCCATGGCGGATGTCACGCGGCAGTACCTGTCGTATGTGGAGCAGATCCGCATCCACAACCTGGAGCTGGCCGCCGAGTACCTGCTGATGGCGGCGATGCTCATCGAGATCAAGTCGCGCATGCTGCTGCCGGTCAAGAAGACCGACACCGGCGAAGAGCCCGAGGACCCCCGCGCCGAACTGGTGCGCCGCCTGCTCGAATACGAGCAGATGAAGCTGGCGGCCCAGAAACTGGACGCGATGCCGCAGCTGGGCCGCGACTTCGTCAGCAGCCAGGCGGTGGCCGATCTGAGCGTGGAGCGCATGCTGCCGGAAGTCAGCGTGGACGACCTGCGCGCGGCCTGGGCCGACATCATGAAGCGGGCCAAGCTGAACCAGCACCATCACATCACGCGCGAACAGCTATCCGTGCGCGACCACATGACGCACATCCTGCGGCGCCTGAACGACGTGCGCTTCATGGAGTTCGGCGACCTGTTCATGGAACGCGTCCGAGAAGGCGCGCCCGCGGCGGTGGTCGTCGTGCATTTCATCGCCATGCTGGAGCTGGCCCGCGAATCGCTCCTCGAGATCACGCAGGCGGAGCCCTACGCGCCCATCTACGTCCGCCTGGCCTATACCAGCGTGGCGGCGGTCGCGGCCTGAGCCCGGCAGGGCCAGGAAACGCCGTCCATCCCCGGAGAGTCCCCTTGAAAGTCGTACACACCATCCAGGAATTGCGAGATCACCTGCGCGGGCAGAACCGCGTGTCGTTCGTGCCCACCATGGGCAACCTGCACGAAGGCCACCTGGCGCTGATGAAGCTTGCGCGCCAGCATGGCGATCCGGTGGTGGCCAGCATTTTCGTGAACCGGCTGCAGTTCGGCCCCAACGAAGACTTCGACCAGTACCCGCGCACCCTGGCGGCCGACATCGAGAAACTCGAACGGGAACGCGACGTCTACGTGCTGTTCGCGCCGAACGAGCGCGAAATGTATCCCGAGCCGCAGAATTTCCGCGTGCAGCCTCCGGACGACCTGGGCGACATCCTCGAGGGCGAGTTCCGCCCCGGATTCTTCGAAGGCGTCAGCACCGTGGTGCTGAAGCTGTTTTCCTGCGTGCAGCCGCGCGTGGCCGTGTTCGGGAAGAAGGACTACCAGCAGCTGATGGTGGTGCGCAATATGTGCCGCCAGTTCCAGCTGCCCGTGGAGGTGCTGGCGCACGAAACCGTGCGCGCCGATGATGGTCTGGCGCTGTCCTCGCGCAACCGCTACCTGAGCGATGCCGACCGCGCCGAGGCGCCCGCGCTGTACGGCGCGCTGCAGCGCCTGGGCCAGCGCCTGGCGCAGGGCGAACGCGACGCCGCCGCGCTGGAGCGGGAGGCGGTGGAGGGCCTGGCCCGGCGCGGGTGGCAGGTGGACTACGTCGCTCTGCGCCGCCAGCGCGACCTGAAGCGTCCCGAAGCCGCCGACCTGCAGGCCGGCGAACCCTTGGTGGCGCTGGCTGCCGCCAAGCTGGGCAGCACCCGCCTGATCGACAACCTGGAGTTGGCCTACACGGCCTGACGCCACGCCGGGGAGGAGGGCGTTTATGTCCCTCCCCTGGCAGAATTGCCAGCTTCCCGCAGTTGGCCCGGCGGGGCAGACTCGCTGCAATCTTACATTGCAGGAGACCTGCCTCATGAGAGTTCCCCGCTCCGACCTCGAAGCCGTCCTGTCGTCCCTGACGCCGCGCGAACGGCAGATCGTCGCCTATGTGGCGGCCGGCAGTCCCAACAAGGTCATCGCCATCGACCTGGGGATCTCGCTGCGCACCGTCGAGGCCCACCGCGCCCGCATCTTCGCCAAGCTCGACGCCCGCAACGCCATGCAGCTGGCGTGCAGGCTGTGCGCCCACGGGCGCTCGGGCGCATCGCCCGTGCCGGGCAGCCGCTGCCAGAAGAGCGTCCCGCTTGCCCCCGCCGCCACAATGCATGAATCGCCGCAGCCCGAATACGGCCAGCCGCGGGCGGGATCTGGCGCCGAGGCATGATGTCCGTTCCCATCCTCATCCCCGCGCGGCCGGCCGGGCATCGCGCGCCCAAAAGCATCGGGCCTGGCGAACGGCCGGTTCGCCAGGCCCGGGGCCTGCGCATCAGGTCGGCGGCGCCTGGCCGCCGCCGGGAATCAAGGGCACTTCGGCGCGCTTGCCTTGGCCAGCTCGTCGATCGGGTCCAGATCGGGCTGGCGGGTCAGGTTGTAGTTGAGGTTGGGCGTCTTGCCGCCTATGGACCGCACGCGCAGCACGTTGTTGGCGGCCACCAGGAATTCCACCCGGGCATTGCCCTGCCCGTCCATCAGGATGACGCGCGGCGGGCGTTCGTCGGTGGCGTCCCAGCAGCCCTGTTCGGCAACCGGCGGGCCCTTCTTGGGATCGTCTTCCAGGTAGGCCGTGCGGCCGCGCCAGCGGCCATTGGGGGCCAGCGTCAGCGTGACGCGCTGCGCCGTGCACTGCATCGCGGGGGAGAAGCACGGCAGCGTGCCCATGTAGGTTTGCGGCTGGGGCACCAGGTTGTGCACCGCGGCGTTGGGCACGGGCGCGGGAGCGGCCGGGGCGGAGCCGCCGCCGGAGCCGCTGCCTTCGGTGTTTTCAGGCACGGCCTGGCCGTCTTCCGTGGTCTGCGCGCCGGCGGCCGCCTGCTGGGCCTGGTTCTGCGGCTTGCGGGCGTCGGGCTTGAGCGCGATCTGCACCTGCGAGGGCGCGCGGATGACGCTGCGGTAGCCGGCGCCGGATCCCTGGTACTGCGCGTCGGTTACGGTGCTTTCCACCGGGGGGTCGTAATAGCCTTCCGTTTTCTGCTGGGCGCAGCCTGCCGCGCCCAATGCGGCGCCCGCCAGCAGCAGCCCCATGACGCTGAGTTTGCGGGGGCGGGTAACGATGTCGACGCGCGCGGTCATGGCAGCTTATCCGTGAATTGAGTCCGTCTCCGATTTTACGCACTTATGCGAAGATTCGGTACGTTCCCTTAGCCGCTCTTGGGCGCAGCCCGCACTTTATGCACAATTTACGACAAGACCGCCCGCGGCCCGTCTTCCATTGCGTTCCCGGCCGCGGGGGCGCTGCGCCGGCGCGCGCGCGCCGTCCGCGCGGATGACGGCGATGCGGCACGTCTTCGATCTCCCCCTGGGCCTGTTCATCGGCCTGGCGGCGTTGGCGGGGCTGGCTGTCGGCAACTGGCTGACGACCCTGACCCACCGGCTGCCGCGCATGATGGAACAGGAATGGCAGGCGCAATGCCAGGAGGCGGCGGGCAAGGCGCGCTCCGCGAGCCGCTACGGTCTGTTGTCGCCGGTCTCGCATTGCCCGGCGTGCGAAGCGCCCGTATCCGGCTGGCGGCGCCTGCCTCTGCTGGGCTGGCTGTTGCTGCGGGGGCGCTGCGCCGCCTGCGGGGCGGCGATAGGCTGGCGCTACCCCGCCATCGAACTGCTGACCGGCGCGCTGTTCGCCGCCTGCGCCTGGCGTTTCGGCGCCACGCCCCTCGCGTTGTGCGCCATGGGCCTGTCCGCCGCGCTGGTGGCCCTGGCATGGATCGACTTCGAATCCACCCTGCTGCCCGACGCGCTGACGCAGCCGCTGCTGTGGGCGGGCCTGCTCGTCAATTTTTCCGACGCCTTCGCCAGTGTGCGGATGGCGGTGGCCGGCGCCGTGGCGGGCTACGTCTTCCTGTGGGTTATCTTTCATGTATTCCGCCTGCTGACCGGGCGCGAGGGCATGGGCTACGGCGACTTCAAGCTGCTGGCCGCCCTGGGCGCGTGGTTCGGCGTCGAGGCCTTGCCGGTGCTGCTGCTGAGCGCATCGCTGCTGGGCGTGCTGATCGGCGGGCTGCTGACGCTCAGCGGGCGCGCCAGCCGCGGGCAACCGCTGCCTTTTGGCCCGTATCTGGCGCTGGCGGGCATCGTGACGCTGCTGGCGGGCGGCCAGCAGGGCATCTGGGAATGGTGGGGTTAGCGCGGCTGGCGCGCGCCACCGGGCAACACAGGATGGGCGGTATGTTCAAGATCGGGCTGACGGGCGGTATCGGATCGGGCAAGACCCGCGTGGCGGACATGCTCGCGGAGTGGGGCGCGTCGCTCGTCGACACCGACGAGATCGCGCGCATGCTGACCGCCGCGAACGGCGCCGCCATGCCGGCGATCGAGCGCGAGTTCGGCGCGCGGGCGCTGACGCCCGACGGCGCGCTGGACCGCGCATGGATGCGCGAGCAGGCGTTCTCGGATCCGCAGGTGCGCCTGCGGCTGGAAGCCGTGTTGCACCCCGCCATCGGGCAGGAGACCGAGCGCCAGGCCCGCGCGGCCACCGGGTCTTACCTGGTCTTCGTCGTGCCTTTGCTGGTGGAGTCGCTGCCGCGCTGGCGTCCGCGCCTGGACCGCATCTGCGTGGTGGATTGCGATCCCGACACGCAGGTGGCCCGGGTGCGCTCGCGCAGCGGGCTGACGGAGCCGGCCATCAGGCGTATCATGGCGGCACAGGCTGCGCGGGCAAGCCGGCTGGAGGTCGCCGACGACGTCATCGTCAATGATGGCGCGACCACGCCGGAACAATTGCGCGCGCAGGCGAAGACCCTGCATGAACGCTGGCTGGCGCTGGCGAGCACGACGGGCCGGCAAGCCCAGGGCCAGGCCGGCACCCCTGAATAACATTGGCCTGCCGGCCAACCACAGATGGGCCTGTAAAAAAGCGTGATTGTTTACGAATACCCCTTCAATGAGCGCATCCGCGCTTATCTGCGGCTGGAATTCCTGTTCGACAGGTTGTTTTTCTTTGCTCGCGAGGGAGATTCACGCCAACACCAGGTTGCCGTCACCTCCCTGTTCGATCTGCTCGACGCCTGCGAGCGCACCGACGTCAAGGGGGCGCTCCTGCAAGACCTGGAGCGCCAGCGCCTGGCGCTGGTCGGGCTGCGGGACCATCCCGGCGTGGCGCAGGATGCGCTGGAAGCGATGCTGCGCGACATGGAAAAGGTGACCACCGCGCTGGCCGCTCCCGGCAAGACCGGCCAATCCCTGCGTGAAAACGAATGGCTGACCAGCCTGCGCGGGCGCCTGTCCGTGCCGGGCAGCGCCACGCAGGTCGACATGCCGTCGTACTTCGCCTGGCAGAACAAATCCGAGGCCGCCCGCTGCGCGGACCTGCAATCCTGGGTGGCGCCGTTCATCCCCCTCTACGATGGGCTGACCCTGGCGCTGCGCCTGCTGCGCGAGTCCGGCCGCAAGACCGACATCGTGGCGGAGCAGGGCGCCTACCAGCAGATGCTGGGCGGCAAGCAGTTCCAGCTGCTGCGGGTCTGGCTGGATCCGTCCCAGGGGGTGTTTCCAGAGATCAGCGCCAATAAGTACATGATCTGGATACGTTTTTCCACCCAGGACGGCGAATTCAAGCCCCAGCAGGTCGCGCGCGACGTCGGCTTCCAGATGACGTTGTGCAACTCGTAGGATGGGTGAAGCGCGAGAGTTCTTAAGGAAGAACTCGAATATCGAACGCGCGTAACCCATCAGGCGGCGCAAGCCGCCGTTTTTCGTGGCAAGCGCAAATGCCGGCTTGCGCCGGCCGATGGGTTACGCGCGTTCAGCAATAGCGTTCTTCCTTAAGAACTCTCGCGCTCCACCCATCCTACACCGCCCTGATTCCTGTTGCGGCAAGTTTCAACCGCGGGCCGAGGTGCTGGAAACCGGGACGGTCTAGTAGACAATACGGCTTTCCCCGCCAGTGTCAGAACCGTTCCATGTCTGAAAGCCGCCCTGTCTCTCCTTCCGCCAGCCGGACCCGCCGCCGCCTAGCCGGCCTGGCGGTGTTGTTGCTTGTCGTGGCGGGCATTGCCTGGCTGGTCCTGCGGCCCTCGGCCAAGCCGGGAGGCGCGGGCGGGCCCGGCGGGCGTTCCGGAGGCCGGCCGCCGGCGGGGGCCATGGCGAGCATGGCGGTGCCGGTGCGCATCGCCACGGCCACCCAGCAGGACATCGACATCTACCTGAAATCGCTGGGCACCGTCACCGCCTACAACACGGTTACCGTCCGCAGCCGGGTCAGCGGGGAACTGGTGGACGTCGCCTTCCAGGAAGGCCAGCGCGTGAAGGCCGGCGACCTGCTGGCGCAAGTGGACCCGCGCGCCTTCCAGGTGGCGCTGGACCAGGCGCGCGGCACGCAGATGCAGAACCTGGCCCAGCTGGAGAACGCGCGCCGCGACCTCCAGCGCTACCAAGCCCTGTTCAAGCAGGATTCGATCGCCAAGCAGCAGGTCGATACGCAGGCGGCGCTGGTGCGCCAGTACGAGGGCACCGTCAAGAGCGACCAGGCCAATGTGGACAATGCCCGCCTGCAACTGGACTACGCGCGCATCACGGCCCCCATCAGCGGCCGCCTGGGCCTGCGCCAGGTGGACCGGGGCAACCTGGTGTCCAGCTCGGATGCGAACGGCCTGGTGGTGATCACCCAGACCCAGCCGATTTCGGTCGTGTTCACGCTGCCCGAGACCCAACTGCCCGAAGTGCGCGCCGAGATCGCCGCGGGCAAGACGCTGGCCGTCGACGCCTATGACCGCGCCGACACCCGGCGCATCGCCACGGGCCAGTTGGAAACGTTGGATAACCAGATCGACGTGACCACCGGCACCCTGAAAATGAAGGCCCGTTTCGACAACGCGGACGATGCGCTTTTCCCGAACCAGTTCGTCAACGTGCGCCTGCACGTGCTGACGCGCAAGGACGTCACGGCCATCCCCACCGCCGCCATCCAGCAGGGCTCGGCCGGCGCCTTCGTGTTCCTGGTGCAGCCGGATGACACGGTCCAGGTGCGCCAGGTGAAGCTGGGCGCGATCAACAATGGCATGGTGGCGGTCAACGAAGGCCTGCAGCCCGGCGACCGGGTGGTCGTCGAAGGCACCGACCGCCTGCGCACGGGCGCCAAGGTGGAGGTGGTGGGCGGCGCGGACGTGATCCCGGCCACCCGCGACAAGACGCTCGGCGCCGGCGCCCCGGCCGGCACCACGCCGCCGTCCAAGTAAGCCAGGAAACGCCGTGAGTCCGTCGCGCCTGTTCATTCTGCGTCCGGTGGCCACCACCCTGTCCATGGTGGCCATCCTGATCGCGGGCTTCATCGCCTACCGGCTGCTGCCCGTTTCGGCCCTGCCCGAAGTGGACTATCCGACGATACAGGTGGTGACGCTGTACCCCGGGGCCAGTCCCGACGTGATGACCTCGCTGGTCACCTCCCCGCTGGAGCGGCAGTTCGGGCAGATGCCGGGCCTGAACCAGATGTCGTCCACCAGTTCGGGCGGCGCGTCGGTCATCACGCTGCAGTTCAATCTCAGCCTGCCGCTGGACGTGGCCGAGCAGCAGGTGCAGGCGGCCATCAACGCCGCGTCGAACCTGCTGCCCAGCGACCTGCCGGTGCCGCCCACCTACAACAAGGTGAATCCGGCGGACGCGGCGGTGCTGACCCTGGCGATCACCTCGCCCACCATGCCGCTGCCGCAGGTGCGCGACCTGGTCGATACGCGGGTGGCTCAGAAGCTGTCGCAGATTCCCGGCGTGGGCCTGGTCAGCGTGGCGGGCGGGCAGCGGCCCGCGGTGCGGGTGCAGGTGAATCCGCAGGCGCTGGCGGCCAACGGCCTGTCGCTGTCGGACCTGCGCACCGCCATCGTCGGCGCCAACGTCAACCAGCCCAAGGGCAACCTGGACGGCCCGCAGCGCTCCACCACCATCAACGCCAACGATCAGCTCAAGACGCCTACCGACTACAACGACCTGATCATCGCGTACAAGAACAACGCGCCGCTGCGCCTGTCCGACGTGGCGCGCGCGGTGGAAGGGGCCGAGGACACGCGGCAGGCGGCCTGGGCCGGCGACCAGCCCGCCATCCTGCTCAACATCCAGCGCCAGCCCGGCGCCAACGTGATCGACGTGGTCGACCGGATCCAGGCGCTGCTGCCGCAGCTGCGCGCCGCCTTGCCCGCCACGCTGGACGTGGCCGTGGTGTCCGACCGCACCCAGACCATCCGCGATTCGGTCGCCGACGTGCAGTTCGAAATGCTGCTGGCCGTGGCGCTGGTGGTCATGGTGACCTTCGTGTTCCTGCGCAGCCTGACGGCCACGCTGATCCCCAGCGTGGTGGTGCCGCTGTCGCTGGTGGGCACCTTCGGCATCATGTACCTGGCCGGTTTCTCCATCAACAACCTGACCCTGATGGCGCTGACCATCGCCACCGGTTTCGTGGTGGACGACGCCATCGTCATGATCGAGAACATCGCGCGCCACATCGAAGAGGGCGAAACGCCGTTGCAGGCGGCGCTGAAGGGCGCCGCGCAGATCGGCTTCACCCTGATCTCGCTGACGTTCTCGCTGATCGCCGTGCTGATCCCGCTGCTCTTCATGACGGAGGTGGTGGGGCGGCTGTTCCGCGAGTTCGCGATCACGCTGGCCGTGTCCATCCTGATCTCCCTGGTGGTGTCGCTGACCTTGACCCCCATGATGTGCGCGCGCCTGCTGCGCGCCGAGTCCGAACAGAAGCACGGCCGCTTCCACCAGGTCACCGGCGCGTTCATCGACCGGGTCATCGCCGGCTACGACCGCTGGCTGCAGGTCGTGCTGCGGCATCAGCCTCTGACGCTGCTGGTGGCGCTGGCGACGTTCGCGCTGACCGCGCTGCTCTATCTGGCGATACCCAAGGGCTTCTTCCCGCAACAGGACACCGGCCTGATCCAGGCGATCACCCAGGCGCCGCAATCCATTTCGTTCAAGGCGATGGCCGAGCGCCAGCAGGCGGCGGCGCGCCTGGTGCTGCAGGATCCCGACGTGCAGGCCGTGTCCTCCTTCATCGGCGTGGACGGCAGCAACGCCACGCTCAGCGCGGGGCGGCTGCAGATCGCGCTCAAGCCGCAGGCCGAGCGCGACGGGGACCTGCGCGCTGTGATGGCTCGCCTGGACGAGGCCCTGGCCGGGCAGGACGGCCTCACGGTCTACATGCAGCCGGTCCAGGACCTGACCATCGAAGACCGCGTGAGCCGCACGCAGTACCAGATGACGCTGTCCAACCCCGACCTGAAGGTGCTGAGCGAATGGACGCCCAAGCTGGTGGACCGCCTGCGCCAGGTGCCGGGCCTGAAGGACGTGACCGACGACCTGCAGGACGACGGCCTCCAGACCTGGGTCGAGATCGACCGCGACGCGGCTTCGCGGCTGGGCATCACGGCGGCGGTGATCGACGAGGCGCTCTACAACGCCTTCGGCCAGCGGCTGATCTCCACCATCTTCACGCAATCCAACCAGTACCGCGTGGTGCTGGAGGTGCAGCCGCAGTTCCAGATGACGCCGGCCTCGCTGGGGCAGATCCACGTGCCCACTTCGGCGGGCGGCCAGGTGCCGCTGTCGTCCGTGGCGCACATTTCGGAAGGCAAGACCGTGCTGGCCGTGAACCGGCTGGACCAGTTCCCCATGGTGACGGTGTCGTTCAACCTGGCGCCGGGCGCGTCCCTGTCCGGCGCGGTCGAGGCCATCACCGCGGCCGAGGCCGAGATCGGCCTGCCCGCGGGCGTCGAGACGCGCTTCCAGGGCGCGGCGCTGGCGTTCCAGAATTCGCTGTCCAGCACGCTGTGGCTGATCCTGGCGGCCGTGGTCACGATGTACATCGTGCTGGGCGTGCTGTACGAGAGCTACATCCACCCGATCACCATCCTGTCGACGCTGCCCTCGGCCGGGGTCGGCGCGCTGCTGGCGCTGTTGATCAGCGGCACCGAGCTCGACATGATCGGCATCATCGGCATCATCCTGCTCATCGGCATCGTGAAGAAGAACGCGATCATGATGATCGACTTCGCGCTGGACGCGGAGCGCAAGCGCGGCCTGAGCCCGCGCGAGGCCATCCATGAGGCGGCGCTGCTGCGCTTCCGCCCGATCCTGATGACGACGCTGGCCGCCCTGTTCGGCGCGCTGCCGCTGATGCTGTCTTCCGGCACGGGCGCGGAGCTGCGCCAGCCGCTGGGCCTGGTGATGGTGGGCGGCCTGCTGCTGTCGCAGGTGCTGACGCTGTTCACCACGCCGGTCATCTACCTGATGTTCGACCGCATGTCGCGCCGCTGGCGCGGCGCGCGCGCGGCCTCGGCGGAGGATGCGTCATGATCCTGTCGGCGCCCTTCATCGTCCGGCCGGTGGCGACCACGCTGCTGAGCCTGGCGGTCGTGCTGGCAGGCCTGCTGTCTTTCTTCCTGCTGCCCGTGGCGCCGCTGCCGCAGGTGGACATCCCCACCATTTCGGTCTCGGCCAGCCTGCCCGGCGCCAGCCCGGAAACCATGGCGTCCAGCGTGGCCACGCCGCTGGAGCGGTCGCTCGGCAGCATTGCCGGCGTGACCGAAATGACGTCCAACAGCTCGCAGGGATCCACCCGCATCACGCTGCAGTTCGATCTCTCCCGCGACATCAACGGCGCCGCCCGGGACGTGCAGGCGGCGATCAACGCGGCGCGCTCGCTGCTGCCGACCGGGCTGCGCAGCAACCCCACCTATCACAAGTCCAACCCCTCGGACGCGCCCATCATGACGCTGGCGCTGACCTCCGATACGCTCAGCCAGGGCCAGCTCTACGACATCGCTTCCACCATCGTGGCGCAGAAGCTGTCGCAGGTGGACGGCGTGGGCGAGGTGACGGTGGGCGGCAGTTCGCTGCCCGCCGTGCGCGTCACCGTGCTGCCCGGCGCCCTGGCCAACCGCGGCGTGTCGCTGGACGAGCTGCGCGCGACGCTGGCCAATGCCAACGCCAACCGTCCCAAGGGCGTGCTGGAGAACGACCGCTACCACTGGCAGATCATGGTCAGCGACCAGCTCAGCCGCGCCGAGCAGTACCGGCCGCTGATCGTGGCCTGGCGCGACGGCGCGCCCGTGCGGGTGTCGGACGTGGCCCGCGTGGAGGATTCGGTCGAGGACCTGTACCAGACCGGCTTCTTCAACGACCGCAAGGCCATCCTGATGATCGTGCGGCGCCAGGCCGACGCCAACATCATCGAGGCGGTGGACGCGGTGCGCGCGCAGCTGCCCGTCCTGCAGGCGCTCATGCCGGCCGACGTGAACATGACGGTGGCGCAGGACCGCACGCCCAGCATCCGGGCATCGCTGCACGAGGCGGAGCTGACGCTGATCATCGCGGTGGGCCTGGTGGTGCTGGTGGTGCTGCTGTTCCTGCGGCGCTGGCGCGCGGCCATCATTCCCAGCGTGGCGGTGCCGGTATCGCTCATCGGCACCTTCTGCATCATGTACCTGTGCGGCTTCACGCTGAACACCATTTCGCTGATGGCGCTGATCGTGGCGACGGGATTCGTGGTGGACGACGCCATCGTGGTGCTCGAGAACATCATGCGCCATGTCGAGCGCGGCATGTCGCCGATGCGGGCGGCGCTGCGCGGTTCGCGCGAGGTCGGTTTCACCGTGCTGTCCATGAGCCTGTCGCTCGTGGCGGTGTTCATTCCGATCCTGCTGATGGGCGGCGTGGTCGGTCGCCTGTTCCGGGAGTTCGCGGTCACCCTGTCGGCCGCGATCCTGGTGTCGCTGGTGGTGTCGCTGACCCTGACTCCCATGATGTGCGCGCGCCTGCTGCGCAACGAACCCGAGGAAGAACGGCCGCCCGGCAGGCTGGCGCGCTGGTCGGAGCGCGGCTTCGAGGCCATGCTGGGCGGCTACCGGCGCTCGCTGCGCTGGGCGCTGGAGCACGGCCGGCTGATGATGCTGACGCTGGCGATCGCCGTCGGGCTCAACGTCTACCTGTACACGGCGGTGCCCAAGGGCTTCTTCCCGCAGCAGGACACGGGCCAGCTGCTGGGCTTTTTCCGCGTGGACCAGGGCACCTCGTTCCAGGCCACCGTGCCCAAGCTGGACGCGCTGCGCAAAGTGGTGCTGGCGGACCCGGCGGTGCAGAGCATGACGGGCTATGCCGGCGGTCGCGGCGGCAGCAACAGCAGCTTCATGCAGATCCAGCTCAAGCCCCTGGCAGAGCGCAAGGTGTCGGCGGACGTGGTCATCAACCGCCTGCGCGGCAAGCTGCAGAACATGCCGGGCGCGCGCATGTTCCTGGTGTCGCAGCAGGACATCCGCATCGGCGGACGCCAGAGCCAGGGTTCGTACGACTACACGCTGATGTCGGGCGACCTGCAGCTGCTGCGCACCTGGATGCCGAAGGTGCAGCAGGCCATGGCGAAGATTCCCGAGATCACGGACGTGGACACGGACGTCGAGGACAAGGGCCGCCAGATCAACCTGGTGATCGACCGCGAGGCTGCTACGCGGCTGGGCGTGAGCATGTCCACGATCTCCACCGTGCTGAACAATTCGTTCAGCCAGCGCCAGGTGTCGGTGATGTATGGGCCGCTGAATCAGTACCACGTGGTGTTGGGGGTGGACCCGAAGTTCGCGCAGGACATCGAATCGCTCCGGCAGGTCGAGGTCATTACGGCGGCGGGCGCGCGCGTGCCGCTGTCGGCGTTCACGCGCCTGGAAAACGGGAACGCGCCGCTCAGCGTGCAGCACCAGGGCCTGTTCGTGGCCGACACGGTATCGTTCAGCCTGGCGCCCGGCGTATCGCTGGGCCAGGCCACCAGCGCCATCGATGCCGCGGTGGCGCGCATCGGCCTGCCTTCGGACCAGATCCAGGCGGGCTTCCAGGGCACGGCCGCGGCCCTGCAGCAGACCTTGGCGCAGCAACCCTGGCTGATCCTGGCGGCGCTGGTCACCATGTATATCGTGCTGGGCATCCTGTACGAGAGCTTCGTGCATCCGCTGACCATCCTGTCCACCCTGCCATCGGCGGGGCTGGGCGCGCTGCTGGCGCTGCTGCTGGTGCGCTACGACTTCACGCTGATCGCGCTGATCGGGGTTTTCCTGCTGATCGGGATCGTCAAGAAAAACGCCATCATGATGGTGGACTTCGCGCTGGAGGCCGAGCGGGGCCAGGGCATGAGCCCGCGCGAGGCCATCTTCCAGGCCTGCCTGACGCGCTTTCGCCCGATCATGATGACGACCATGGCGGCCATATTCGGCGCGCTGCCGCTCGTGCTGGCCTCCGGCGCGGGCGTCGAGATGCGCCAGCCGCTCGGCATTACCATCGTGGGCGGTCTGGTCCTGAGCCAGATCCTCACGCTGTACACCACGCCCGTGGTCTATCTTTACCTGGACCGTTTCCGCCTGTGGGCCGCGCGCGGGCGCGCCCGCAGGAACGGACCCGCCGCTTCCATAGAACAATCATGATGCGCAACGCCAAGCTTTTTCCGTATGCCTTTCTGCCTCGCGCCCTTGCCGCCGCGGCGCTGTGCGCGCTGCTGGGCGCCTGCGCCGTCGGTCCCGACTACCAGCGTCCGGCGCTGGACGTGGGGGCGGCCTACAAGGAAGGGCAGGGCGAGGTCGAAGGCTGGAAGCCCGCCAGGCCGCGGGACGAGGCCGACCGCGGCGAGTGGTGGCGGGTCTATGACGACGCCACGCTGGACGGGCTGGTGGCGCGCCTGAACGCCTCGAACCAGACCATCGCGCAGGCCGAGGCCAATTACCGGCAGGCGTTGGGACTGGTGCGCGGCGCGCGCGCCGGCTTCTTCCCGACGGTGGGCGCGGGCGCGGGCATGACGCGCTCGGGCAGCGGCCAGGGAGGCTCGACTTCCTCGTCCGGCAGCAATGTGTCGAACCAGTATTCGTTGACGGGCAGCGTCAGCTGGGAAGTGGACCTGTGGGGCCGCGTGCGCCGCAGCGTGGAATCCTCGGAGGCCAGCGCCGCGGCCAGCCTGGCCGACCTCGGCGCCACGCGCCTGAGCGCGCAGGCCGCGCTGGTGCAGTCCTATCTGCAATTGCGGGTGCTGGACGAACAGAAACGCCTGCTGGACGCTACGGTGGCGGCATACGAGAAGTCCCTGGAGTTGACCCAGAACCGTTATGCCGTGGGCGTGGCGGGCCAGGCCGACGTGGCGGTGGCGCGCACGCAGCTGGAAAGCACGCGCGCGCAATCCATAGACCTCGATTGGCAGCGCGGGCAGCTCGAGCACGCCATCGCCGTGCTCATGGGCCAGGCCCCCTCCCAATTCAGCCTGCCGCCCACGGCGTTCGCGTTGCGCCTGCCGCAGATCCCGGTGGGCCTGCCCTCCGAACTGCTCGAGCGCCGCCCGGACGTGGCGGCCGCGGAGCGTCGCGCGGCGGCGGCCAACGCGCAGATCGGCGTGGCCCAGGCCGCATGGTTCCCCAGTCTGATCCTGTCGGCCGACGGGGGCTTTCGCAATGGCCAGTTCGCCGATCTGCTGACCGCCCCGGCCCGTTTCTGGTCGCTGGGGCCGGCGCTGGCCTTGACGATATTCGACGGCGGCGCGCGCGAGGCCCAAGTCGAGCAGGCCCGCGCGTCCTACGATGCGCAGGCCGCGGCGTACCGCCAGGCGGCGCTGACCGGGCTGCGTGAAGTCGAGGACTACCTGATCCAGCTGCGCGTGATGGAAAACGAGCAGATCGTGCAGCGGCGCGCGCTCGAGTCCGCGCGCGAATCGCTGCGGCTGATCCAGAACCAGTACAAGGCCGGCCTGGTCGACTACCTGAGCGTGGCCGTCGTGGACGCCACGGCGCTCAGCAGTGAACGCAATGCGCTGAGCCTGCTGGGCAACCGCCTCGCCGCGAGCGTGAACCTGATCGTGGCGCTGGGCGGCGGCTGGGATCCCCAGGCGCCCGCGGCGCCGGCGCAAACCCAGGCCCGAACCGAGACCCCAGCCCCGGCAGGGACGGCGGCGCCCGCGCGGCCTTGAGCGCCGCCGCGCCGGAGAGCGCTCAGGCGCGGGGCGCGAACGCGATCAGCAGCCCCGCCACGGCCGCCGGCGCGCCGAAGACCAGCAGCAGGATGGGCAGCTCCTCGCGCAGCGTATAGCCCGCGCGAGCCACTCCCACCCACAGGTTGGCCACCGACACCAGCAGCCAGGCGGGGATGAAAAGTTTGGCCGCGAGCGCCACGGCAGGGAAGCTGCCGCCCCATAGCCAGCCAAACAGCGCGAAGACGGCCAGGAGCAGCAGGCCCGCGAAGAGGGTGAGCAGCACGTGCATGCCTTTTCTCCGGAAGGGGGCGGCCTACTTGGTGGTGTAGCCGCCGTTGATCAGCATCGTCTGGCCGGTGATCCACCAGCCGTCCGACACCAGGAAGCGGATGAAGGGCACCACGTCCTCGATGTCGGTCAGGCCGGTCTTGGAAAACGGCGACAGCGCGGCCGCGGTCTTGTGGTACGCCACGGCGTCGGCGCCTTCGGCAGGATAGAAGAAGGGCGTGTCCATGGGGCCGGGGCCCACCGCCGTCACGGAAATGCCGCGGGCGCCGAATTCCTTGGAGGCGGCGCGGGTGTAGTGCTCGACCGGCGCCTTGGTGCCCGCGTAGGCGGCGTAGAAGGGCGTATAGGCGCCCAGCAGCGAGGTCACCAGCGTGCAGATCTTGCCGTTGTCGTTGACGTGGCGGCCCGCCTCGCGCAGGAAGAAGAAGGCGGACTTGGCGTTGACGGCGGCCATCTCGTCGTATTCGGCTTCGGTAATCTCGGTGAAGGGCTTCTTGAGCACCTTGCCGACGGTATTGATCGCGATGTCGGGCCGGCCCACCGCGGCGACGGCATCCGCGAAAAGCCGTTCCATCGCGCCTGCCGTGCTGAGGTCGGCCTGCAGGGCCACGGCCTGCGCGCCAACGGCCTTGACGGCGGCCACCGTGGCCTCCGCATCCTCCCGGCTGCCGGGGCTGTTGTAGTGGATCGCGACCGCCCTGGCGCCTTGTTGCGCGAGGTCCCGCGCAATCAGGCCGCCCAGATTCTTCGCGCCGCCCGCGATGATGACGGTTTTGTCTTTGATGCCATGGTCTGCCATGTTCGTCTCCGCTGTCCGGGCCGCCGGATGCGGGCCCTTCATGGGACGATGATATATTCCACAAAATCAGGATAAAACCTGGATTTCTGGTATCTATATCCAGAAATCACGAACAATGGAATTCCATCCCCAGCTGGCGCCGGAGGCCATCTCCCATGGATCGCATCGACCTGTTCCGCGTCTATGCCCGCGTCGTCGAATGCGCGAATTTCTCGCGCGCGGCGGACACGCTGGGCCTGCCGCGCTCCACGGTGTCCGCCGCCGTCCAGGAACTGGAGGGCAGGCTGGGCGCGCGGCTGCTCAACCGCACCACGCGGCAGGTCGCGCCGACGCAGGAGGGCGCGGCGTTCTATGAGCGCTGTCTGCGCCTGGTGGCCGACATGGAGGACGCCGAGAACCTTTTTCGCCATGCCGCGGGCGGGCCCAGCGGCACTTTGCGCGTCGACGTGCCGGGGCGCGTGGGCCGACTGATCGTCGCGCCGGCGCTGCCGGATTTCCTGGAAGCGTATCCGCAGATCGACATCGTGCTCGGCGTCACCGACCGCGCCGTCAATCTCATCGAGGAAGGGGTGGACTGCGTGCTGCGGGTGGGCGCGCTGCCGGACTCCGGCCTGGTGGCGCGGCCCATCGGCATGTTGCCGCTTATCAACGTCGCCAGCCCGTCCTACCTGGCCCGCCACGGCGTGCCGGCGACGCCGGCGGACCTGGCGGGGCATGGCTGCGTCAACTATGCCTCGCCCACCACCGGACGGCCGGCGCCGTGGGAATGGCAGGAGGGCGGCGCGACGCGCAGCCAGCCGCTGCGCGGCCGCGTCACGGTCAATAGCGCGGAGGCCTACATCGCGTGCTGCGTGGCCGGACTGGGCCTGATCCAGATCCCGGCCTACGACGTGCAGGCGCAGATCGCCGCCGGCGAACTGGTGGAAGTGATGCCCGGCCATCGACCCGCGCCCATGCCCATGACCTTGCTTTACCCGCAACGGCGGCCGCCTTCGCGTCGCGTCCAGGTATTCGCCGACTGGCTGGAAGCGCTGCTGAAGCCGGCCTGCGGGCTGCGCTGAAGCCGCGCGGGCCGGGCCCCGCGCGGCGGGGCGCTACAGGCCGATCGCCCCGAGATCGGGCCGCCGCAGGTGCCAGTCCGTGGCCGCCTGGAAGGCCATGCCGAGCCGGCCCAGCGCGGCTTCCCCTTCGGGCCTGCCCAGCAGTTGCACGCCGATGGGCAGGCCGTCCGCGGTGAAGCCGGCGGGCAAGGCCAGGCCCGAGGCGTTGACGTAGTTGCCCGGCCGGGTGAATGCCGCCAGCGGCGTGGCGTTCTCGTCCACTTCCTCAAGCGGGCAGGCGGCGAAGGGCAGGCAGGGCGCCAGCACGGCGTCGAAATCGCGCATCCAGTTCCGCCATGCCGCGCAGGCGGCGGCATGGGCCTGCAACGCCCGGATGTAGTCGGCGGCCGTCACCTGCTTGCCGCCCAGCACGCGGGCGCGCACGTAGCGGCCCAGGGGCAGCGCGTCGTCTTCGATGTAGTCGCGGTGCTGCGCATAGGCTTCGGCCGCGATGATCAGGCCGTTGCGCAGCATCATGTCGTGGAAATCGAAGGGGAAGGGCGCCTCGATGAAGTCCGCGCCCAGCTCCGCCAGCGTGCGCCGCGCGTCGTCCAGCGCGCCCTGCACGGCGGCGTCCACGGCGATGGGGTATTGCGCCGCCGGCATGAGGGCGATGCGCATGCCGCGCAGCGGCTTGGGGCCGGCGCCGGGCTCGGGCAAGCGGAAGGCGGCCACGCCCTGCGTTACCGGATCGAGCGGATCGGGCCCGGACAGGGCTTCCGTCAGCATCAGGGAGTCGCGCGTGTCGCGAGTGAGCGGGCCGATGGAATCCAGCGTGTGGGACAGCGCCACGGAGCCATGCAGGCTGATGAGGCCGCGCGAGGTCTTCAGGCCCGTGATGCCGTTCAGCGCGGCCGGAATCCGCACCGAGCCTCCGGTGTCGGAGCCCAGGGCGGCGGGCGCGAGGCCCGCGGCCACCGCCACGCCGGATCCGCTGGACGAGCCGCCCGGGATGCGGGCGCGGACCAGATCCCAGGGGTTGCGCGGCGTTCCCATCACGGGATTCGTGCCCCAGCCGCCGAACGCGAACTCCACCATGTGCGTCTTGCCGAGCACCACCATGCCGGCGTCGAGCAGGCGGGTCACCGCCGTGGCGGTGAGCCCGCTGCGGCGTTGCCGCCAGGCCTGCGAGCCGGCCGTGGTGACCTGGCCCTGGATATCGCACAGATCCTTGACGGCCACGGGCAGGCCGTCCAGCGGCCCGAGCAGGCCATAGCCCGCGCGGCGGCGCGCGTCGGCGGCCTCGGCCAGTTTCAGCGCGCCCTCGTGGTCGACGCTGACGTAGGCTCCCAGCGCGGGGTTGGCCCGGTCGATGCGGTCCAGGTAGTGCCGCGCGAGTTCGACCGAACTGTAGCGGCCGCTGGCCAGGCCCTGCGCCAGTTCACCCAGCGTGGCAAATGCAATGTCAGACATGTTTTCCTCGGTTGATGTGCAGGAAGCGGCACGGACTGCCGTGCCGCTTGCAGGGGCGTCCCTGCGCGGATCAGCGCTTGTTCCAGTCGGGCGTCGGGTACACCGGTTTCTGCGTGGCCACGTCCTCGGGCCAGACGGGCACCATGCCCTTGCCGGGCAGGAGCTGCACGACGGGGAATGGCATCAGCAACTGTTTGCCCGTTTCATCGATGGCGTAGGGGCCGGCCATGACGGTCAGCTTGCCGGACAGGTCCAGCGAGGCCTTCTTCAGCGCGGCCGCATCGGTATTGCCGGCCTTCTTCACGATCTCTTCGGTCAGGGCGCCGGCGCCGTAGGCCAGCGCGGTCTGGAAGTCGGGCGGGAACTCGGCCTTGGGGAACTGGCGGTCGTAGGCCGCGGCGAATTGCTCGCGCGTCATGCCCGCGTTGACCTTCCAGTTGATCGCGGGATGGTAGTTGGTGTGACTGTAGATGTAGTTCGCGTCCGCGCCGATGGCCTGGAATTGCGGCGTCGAGGCATACACCATGAAGACGTAGGGGAAGTTGATGTCCAGCTGCTTCATCTGGCGCGTCATGCTGATCAGGTCGCCCTCGTACGAGGTCGGCACCAGCGCTTCGGCGCCGGCGGCGCGCGCCTTCTGCAGGATGGTGCTGAAATCCTTCTGGCCCTTCGGGTACTTCTCGAACAGCACCACCTGCATGCCGTTCTTGGCGGCCTGTTCGCGTCCGCCCTCGGCCAGGCCCGCGGGGAACGGCTCGTCCGAATACAGCAGGGCCACCTTCTTCACCCCTTGCCTGGCGGCCAGCTCCATGTTGGCGCGCAGCATGGCCGACACCGGCATCTGCGTGCCCGAGACCATGTTCTTGAAGCCCTGCTTGTACAGATCGTCGCTGGCGGCCGACCAGACCATCATGTACTTGCCCAGGCGTTCCGTCACGGTAGCGGCCGCCGCGGTCAACGTGGAGCCGAAGGGCGCGAACACCAGATCCACTTTTTCATCGACAATCAGGCGTTCGTAAACGCGGGTCACCATCTGCTTGTCGCTGCGGTCGTCCAGTTTGACGAGTTCGACCGGGTATTTCTTGCCATTGACTTCGATGCCGCCGCGGCGGTTGACGTCGTCGACCCACAGCTCCACGCCGCGCACGCCGGATTGCGATGCCAGGGCAAAGCTGCCGGTGGACGAAACCGTCATGCCTACCCGGATCTTGTCCGAGCTCTGGGCGGAGGCGAGGGATGGGGCGAGGGCGGCCATGGCCAGGGCCAGCGCCGGTAAGCGGAACAGCCAGGATTTCGCGAACATGGGTTGTCTCCTATCGTTTTTGGATGTGGGGCCCTTCCTCCCGCGGAGCTTGAGTCCGAGGCCCGGTATTGGGCAATAATTGCCCAATACCTGAGAAAGCGTATAACAAATAGGCATGGAGTGCACGCCTTGAATAAATTGAACTACCGACAGACCGAAATGCTCTGGGCCATCGTGATGGCCGGATCGATCAGCGGCGCCGCCCGTCTGTTGAATATCTCGCAGCCGGCGGTCAGCCGGATGCTGGCCCAGACCGAGAAATCCATGGGCCTGACACTGTTCGAGCGGGTGCGCGGGCGGCTCCGGCCCACGCCGCAAGTGCATAGCCTGTTTGAAGAAATCGAAAAAACGCAACGCATGATGCAGCGCGTCAACGATCTCGCGGACGCGCTGTCGGAGCATGGCACGGGGGTACTGCGGCTGGCTTCCATTCCAAGCCTGGCGCAATTCCTGGTGCCTCGCGCGGTGGCGCGTTTCCAGCAGCGTCATCCCGAGCTGCTGTTGCGGCTGAACACCAGCGCGCTGCCCAATCTCATCACTGAGGTGCTCCAGGGGGAGGCGGAGCTTGGGCTGGTGGTCATGCAGGCGGACCACCCGTTCCTGACGTCGGAGCTCCTGCACGTGGGGCGCATGGTGGCGGCGATCCCGAAGTCCCATCCTCTGGCGGATCGCGCCCGGGTCAGTCTGGCCGACCTGTCCCCGCATCCGCATATCGTGGTGGGCACGCGCATGCCCTTCGGCATGCTGGTGCTGGGGGCGTTCGAGCAGGCCGGGCTGCCGTGCCGGATGTGCGCCGACGTGCCCTGGAGCCAGCTGGCCTGCGCGCTGGTCAATGCCGGCGTCGGGATCGCCATCGTGGACGAATTCACCGTCATGCAGAACACCATGCCCGATGTCGTGATCGTGCCGCTGGCCGAGCGCATTCCCCTGAATATCTCGGCGGTCTATGCCGGCGGCCGGGAGCCTTCGCAGATCGCCGTCCAATTCATCAAGGAGCTGCGCCAGGTGTTGGCGGAGGCGTTTCCGGTGTCCGATCAGGGTTAATACTTAACCTAAAGTTATGGTTTTATCAGTCATAATCGCCTCCAAATAAATCGGCCGCCCAATCCGGACAGGCCTGGAGGAAGACACCATGAGCAGCAGTCCCGCCCTGGCGGCGGGCGCGGCTTCGCATCGCGCGCAGGATCAGCGCGCGGTGCGATTGCGCACCCGCATCGCAATGACCGTCTTTGTCGCGCTGACGGCCGTCCTGGCCGCGATTCCGTTGGCGACCTCGAATATCTCGTTCGCGTTCTACCTCATGCTGTGGATCACCATGGCCAGCGCCATGAACATCTGCGTGGGCTTTACCGGCTACCTGCCGTTCGGCTACGTGGTGTTCTACGGCGTGGGCTCCTACGCCACCGGCATCTGCTACAAGATCCTGGGCTGGCCCATCCTTCCCTCGCTGCTGGCCGCGGGCTGCGTGGGGGTGATCATCGCGCTGCTGCTGGCGCCCACCCTGCGCCTGCGCGGGGTGTACTTCGGCATCGTCAGCCTGGCGCTGGCCACCATCGTCAAGCTGGTCATTTCCAATCTGCCCCAGTCCTTTACCGGCGGCAGCATGGGCATCATCCTGTCCAACGCCAACAACCCATCGCACAGTTACTACGCCATGCTGATCGTGATGGGCGCCACGCTGGCCACCGTCACCTGGCTGTCGGTGTCGCGGCTGGGCCGCGCCCTGAAGGCAATCCGCGACGACGACGGCGCTGCCGCCTGCGTCGGCATCCACGTTCCCAATACCCGGCTGAAGGCGTGGCTGCTGGCGGCGCTGTTCCCCGCCCTGGCCGGGGGCATCGAGGCCTGGTACACCAACGTGGTGGATCCGGAATACGCCTTTCACGTGCTGATCACGGCCAAGAGCATCATCTACGCGATGGCGGGCGGGTTCGGCACCATCCTCGGGCCGGTGGTCGGCACGCTGGCGCTCCTGGGCATCGACCACGTCATCTGGCAGAAATTCCCGGTGGTGAACCTGCTGCTGCTGGGCCTGATCATCGTGCTGCTGATGCTGTTCCTGCCGCGCGGCATCGTCGGCAGCCTGATCAAGCGCAAGCCGCAATTGCGCCGCTACATAGCCTGAGGAAGCGTCATGACCGGACTGATTATCCAAGGCCTGATCAACGGCCTGATCCTGGGCGCCATCTATGGACTGATAGGCGTGGGCCTGAACGTGGTGTTCGGCGTGCTGCGGGTGGTGAACTTCGCGCATGGCGAGTTCCTGGTGCTGGGCGCGTATTTCGCGTTCTACCTGATGGAGTACGCGGGCATCAACCCGCTGCTGGCGCTGCCGCTGGCGTTCGCGGCCTTCTTCCTGGCGGGCTACCTGCTGTATTTCGTGCTGATTCCCCGGCTGAACAAGGCAGACGACCCCGAGATCAGTTCGCTGCTGCTGATGTTCGGGGTCTCCATCATGCTGGGCGCGCTGATGCTGCTGGCCTTCGACGCCGACGCCCGTTCGCTGCCGTACGAGATCGAGCCGGTGTTCCTGAAGTTCGGCCCCGTCCTGATCCCGACGGTGCGCCTGCTGGCGCTGGCCATCGCGCTTGCGATCATCGGCGCGCTGACGCTGTTCCTGTACCGCAGCCAGGTGGGCAAGGCGCTGCGCGCCATCATCATGAACCGCGATGCGGTGCGCATCGTGGGCATCAACGCCGAGCGCCTGTCGGCGGTGGCGTTCGGCCTGGGCGTGGGGCTGGCGGCGGCCAGCGGCGTGCTGGTCGCGATGGTGTTCCCGGCGTTCTCGCCCTTCATGGGCAACGACTACACGCTGATCGGATTCATCGTCATCGTGCTCGGCGGCCTGGGCCATCCGGTGGGGGCGCTGGTCGGGGCGTTGCTGTATGGCATCACCGAGCAGGTGTCGGTGGTGTTCTTCAATCCGTCGATCGCGACCATCTGCGGCTTCGCGCTGATGGTGGCGATGATTTTCGTCAAGCCCAGCGGCCTGTTCGGCCGCCAGGCGCTGCGCTGAACGGGAGCCGGACATGTTGAAAGTCACGAATCTCAAGAAGCGCTTCGGCGGGCTGGTGGCCCTGCAAGGGGTAGACCTGGACGTGCCGCGCGGCTCCATCCTGGGCGTCATCGGCATGAACGGGTCGGGCAAGACCACGATGCTCAACTGCATCAACGGCATCTACACGCCGGACGAGGGGCGCATCGAGCTGGACGGCCGCGATATCGCGGGCCGCCAGATCCACGAGGTGGCCCGGCTGGGCGTGGGACGCACTTTCCAGGTGCCCCGCATCTTCCCCCACCTGAGCCTGCTGGACAACCTGGACGTCGCCCAGCAGCAGGCGGGCCGGGGCGCCGACGAACGCTACGCGCAATCGGAATACTGGCTGCACAAGGTGGAACTGCACCGCCTGCGCCACAACTATGCCGAGGAACTGTCGGGAGGGCAGCAGAAACTGGTGGAACTGGCGCGCATCATGGTGGCACGGCCCAAGGTCGTGCTGCTGGACGAACCTTTCGCGGGCGTCAATCCGGCGCTGGCGCAGCTGCTGATCTCGGTGATCCGCGAACTGCCCACCGAGCACGATTGCTCGGTGGTGCTGGTATCGCACGACCTGACGTCCATCTATCAGTTGTCGCACCACATTATCGTGATGAACGAAGGCGCGATCCTGTGCGAAGGCGACGCCGACCACGTGCGCGCCGACCCGCGGGTGGTCGAAGCCTATCTGGGAGCCTGACATGAGCACGCCTATCATCGCGCTGGAGGATGTGACCGTCGCCTATCATGGCGATATCACCATTCTCAACCGCATCAACGTCCAGGCGCGCGCGGGCAAGGTCACCGGGGTGATCGGGCCCAACGGCGCGGGCAAGTCCACGGTGCTCAAGACGCTGTTCGGCTTCCTGCCGCCGCGCACGGGCCGCATTACGTTGCGAGGACAGGACATCAGCGCGCAGCCTTCGCACGAACGCGCCAGCCACGGCGTGGCGTTCGTGCCGCAGCACCGCAGCCTGTTCGGCGATCTGTCGGTGCACGACAACCTGCTGCTGGGCTGCTGGCCGTTCCGCGGCGACAAGGCGCGGGTGCGCCAGCGCATCGAATCCGTGTACGACCGCTTCCCCATTCTGGCGCAGAAGCGCAACGATCCCGTGTCCAGCATGAGCGGGGGGCAGCAGCGCTTCGTGGAGTTCGGGCGGGCCTTGCTGATCGAGCCCTCGGTGATCCTGCTGGACGAGCCGACCGCGATGCTGGCGCCGAAGATTTCCAAGGAGATCTACAGCCTGATCCGCGGCTTCGCGGACGAGGGCATGACGGTGGTGCTGGTGGACCAGAACGTGCGCCGCTGCGCGGAGGTGTCCGACTATATGTATATCCTGGAACTGGGGCGCAACAAGGCCGAGGGCGGGCGCGAGTCCTTCGAGGACGGTGGCGGGCTGCGGGAGATGGTGGCTTCCTGGATGGATTACAAGATCGATTGAAGTGCCGCTTTTCTTCGCGGCAGGATACTTGGCTGGCGGGACGGTCTGGGTCTGGGCGTCTTTGAGTTCTTGAGACGCCGGCCACGGCGAGGGCCGGGGGGGGCGCGGGGCCACCGACGTGAGCGGCGTCTTAAGAACCCGTTCGTTCAGAGCAACCCGCGTATCCCGGCAATCCCATGCGCGCCATGACGCAACGCGGCAGAGACCGTAGCGGCGGATTGCCCTCCCAACGCGTACACCGGAATGCCCGCATCGCGGTTGCCGGCGACGAAACCTTCCCAGCCCAGCGCCGGGGCGCCCGGGTGCGACGCCGTTTCCAGAACGGGGCCCAGCACGGCGAAGTCCGCGCCGAGTTCCCGCGCATGCACGACTTCCGCGTTGTCGTGGGCCGATACGCCGACCAGCGCGCCGGCGGGCAATGCCGGGCGGGCGGTCAGGCGGGCCGCGTCGGCGCTGCGCAGGTGCACGCCGTCGGCTTCCTTCCACCAGGCCGCGGGGTGGACGCTGTTGACGAGCACGCGGGCGCCCGCGGCGCGGCAGCGCTTGAGCACGGCCTGCATCACTTCATGCAGCGAAGTGGCGCCCACGCCGTCCGGCCATTGCGGCTCGCGCAGCTGCACCAGCTTCACGCCGCGCGCCAGCGCCGCTTCCAGCCGGCCCAGGAAGGCGGGCACGCCCGCGCGCGAGCCGATGCCGCTGATGCCGTAGGCGGTGGGCAGCTGCAGCCAGCGCAGCGGAGGCAGCGTGGCGGGGAGCAGGTCGCCCACCGATGCCGCCTTGGCCGGGTCCACCCATTCCAACCGCTGGTTTTCCAGGCCGCGCGGCTCGCCTTCCCAGCCCGTGACGTGGCAGAAGGCCAGGCGCACCGTGGTGTGCGGGTAGGCATGCACGTAGGTGACCCAGGGGCGGGACTGCGTGACGCGGATGCCGATCTCTTCCTGGAGCTCGCGCGCCAGCGCTTCCAGCACGGTTTCGCCGGGTTCGAGCTTGCCGCCCGGCAACTCCCACCAGCCCGCCCAGGGCTTGCCTTCCGGACGCTGGCCCAGCAGCAGCATGCCGTCCGGGCGCAGGATCAGGCCGGCCGCGACGTCGACAATCTTCTCAGACATGCCGGGCCGCCCAGTCGCGCGCGAATTGGTAGGCCACGCGGCCCGAGCGCGAGCCGCGTTCGATCGTCCACTGCAGGGCCTCGGTGCGCGACGGCTCGATCTGCGCTTCGGGGCAGC
Organism: Achromobacter sp.; assembly: GCF_050285585.1. Lineage (GTDB taxonomy): Bacteria > Pseudomonadota > Gammaproteobacteria > Burkholderiales > Burkholderiaceae_B > Achromobacter. The sequence goes on from NZ_JBLZXF010000008.1 coordinate 134,677, forward strand.
CGAGTTCGCGCAGCCAGTGGTAGACGATGTCCAGGTAGTCGTCCTGCTTGAACGGGTAGAACGACAGCCACAGGCCGAAGCGCTCGGACAGCGAGATCTTTTCCTCGACCGTTTCGCCGGGGTGGATCTCGCCGTCGGGCTGGTGCTTGGCCGCCAGGTTCTCGCTCATGTATTCCGGCATCAGGTGGCGCCGGTTGGAGGTGGCGTAGATCAGCACGTTGTCGCCGGAGGCGGAAACGGAGCCGTCCAGCACGGACTTCAATGCCTTGTAGCCGGCCTCGCCTTCTTCGAACGACAGGTCGTCGCAGAACACGATGAAGCGCTCGGGGCGCGAGGCCACCAGCTCGACGATATCGGCCAGGTCGCCCAGATCGGACTTGTCCACCTCGATCAGGCGTAGCCCCCGGTCGCCGTAGGCGGCCAGCATGGCCTTGACCAGCGAGCTCTTGCCGGTGCCGCGGGCTCCGGTCATGAGCACGTTGTTGGCGGGCTTTCTGTCGATGAACTGCAGCGTGTTGCGGTCGATGATGGACTTCTGCCGCTCGATGTGCTGGAGGTCTTCCAGGTCGATGCGCGCCACGTGGCGCACGGCGTCCAGCCAGCCGCGCGAGCCTCGCTTGCGCCAGCGGAAGGCGTGGGCGCTCCAGTCGATTTCGGGCGGAGCGGGAGGAAGCCAGGCTTCCAACTGGGCCAGCACGCGCTCGGCGCGCTGGATGAGGGTGGAAAACTCGGTTGCGGTCACGTCTCGGGTCCAGGTTGGGGGCGGATCAGGAACGGTAGTCGGCGTTGATCGACACGTATTCGTGGGAGAAGTCGCAGGTGTAGACCGTGTCGCTCACCTGGCCGCGGCCCAGCGCGATGCGCACCAGGATTTCGGCCTGTTTCATCACGCGCTGGCTGTCGGCTTCCTGGTAGGCGGGGTTGCGGCCGCCGTCCTTGGCCACCAGCACGTCGTCCAGCCACAGGCGGATCTTGGAGACGTCCAGGTCGTCGATGCCGGCGTAGCCCACCGCGGCCAGGATGCGGCCCAGGTTGGGGTCCGACGCGAAGAAGGCGGTCTTGACCAGCGGCGAGTGCGCCACGGCGTACGCGACCTTCAGGGCTTCCTCGGTGTTGCCCGCCTCTTCGACGCGGATCGTCATGAACTTGGTGGCGCCTTCGGCGTCGCGCACGATCTTGGTGGCCAGTTCCAGCGCCGCGGCCGTCAGGGCCTCGCGCACCGCGGCGTAGGCGGCGTCGGACTCGCTATCGACGTTGACGCCCGACTTGCCGGTGGCGGCGATGATGAAGGAGTCATTGGTGGAGGTGTCGCCGTCGACCGTGATGCGGTTGAACGAGGCGTCGGCGATCTCGACGGCCAGCTTGGCGAGCAGGGGCTGGGCGATGCCGGCGTCCGTGGCCAGGAAGCTCAGCATGGTGGCCATGTTGGGGCGGATCATGCCCGCGCCCTTGCTGATGCCGGTGAACGTGACGGTCTTGCCTTCGATCTGGACCTGGGCCGAGGAGATCTTCGGCAGGGTGTCCGTCGTCATGATGCCGTGGGCGGCGCTGGACCAGTGGTCGGCGGCGAGGTCGGCGATGGCGCGGGGCAGGCCGGCGACCAGGCGGTCCAGAGGCAGCGGCTCCAGGATGACGCCGGTGGAGAAGGGCAGGATCTGGGCCGCGGGCACGCCCAGCAGCTGGCCCAGCGCGGCGCAGGTGTCCTGCGCCTTCTTCAGGCCTTCCTCGCCGGTGCCGGCGTTGGCGTTGCCCGTATTGATGACCAGCGCGCTGATGGGGCCGCCGGCGGCCAGGTGGGCCTGGCAGACCTGCACGGGCGCCGCGCAGAAGCGGTTGCGCGTGAACACGCCGGCGACGCTCGTGCCTTCGGCCAGGCGGAATACCGTCAGGTCGCGTCGGTTGGCTTTGCGGATGCCGGCCTCGGCGACGCCGATTTCAACGCCGGCAACAGGAAAAATTTCGGACTCGGAGGGGATCTGCAGGTTAACGGCCATGACTTCGTCTCATGAATGAGCAGGACGGAATCGCCGCCAGAAGAGGCGGCGCGCGGGGGAAAGCTTCGTATTATCCCACCGGTTCGGGCCGGGGGACGTCATGGGGAGATCCCCTCAGGGACCGATCCGCATGGCGGCCACGTCCAGCACGCCGGCCTCGCGGTTGCCGAGCACGCCCCGCACCGTGCCGTCGGGGGCCTGCAGCACCGAGTTGCCGGCGGGCACGTCGTCGCCGCCGGCGCGCCGCGCCGAACGGCCCCGCGAAGGAGAGAACAGCAGGTCGCCCGCCTGGGCGCCGGGCAGCCCGGCGTTGGCGGCCAGCACCCGGGTGCCCGGGGGGTAGGTCATGTCGCCCAGGACGGTTTCGCGCGCCAGCAGGCCCTCGAAGCCCAGCATGCGGCGCTGGCCATCCAGCTGCATGTCCACCTTCAGCAGCGGCAGGCGGGCCACGTCCAGGGCGTCGCTGCCCTCGGTGCGCAGCAGCCAGCGCGGCGTGTCGCCGGCCGCGCCGGCCCCGGCGATGACTTTCAGCCAGGCGCCCGCGGGCACGGGCTGCCGGTCCAGGGTATTGCCGATCGCCAGATGGCAGCTGGAGAAGCGGGGGTGGCCGTCCCGCAATACGAATTCGATCCGGTGGCCGTGCGCGCACAGCCAGCCATCCAGCGCCTGGTCGCGCTCGATCTCGACCGACAGGGTTTCGGCCTGTTTGCCGTTGGCCGGGTAGCGGAACAGCCGGGTCGCGGTAATGCCCTGGATGGGGGCGGGGTGCGCTTCAGGGAAGACGGCGCGCTCGAACGAGCCCAGGTCGCCCGGCGCGGCCAGGCGGAGCTCGGTGCCCGCCGGCATTTCCACGCCGGCCAGCATGGTGGGCTGGGCCAGGACGGTCCTGCGGCCGGCGTCGGCCTGCGCGTCGCGCTGGGCCGAAAACCACAGGCTGAACTGCTGGTAGGGAAAGATGGCCCCGACGACGGCGAGAAACGCCATCAGAACGGTGCCGGTGCGGCGGTGGCCGCCCAGCCAGTGCCGGGCGCTACGGGTGGTGGCCAGAACGGCCAGCCAGGTCAGCAGCGTGGAGAGGCAGGCCAGCGAAACCGCCATCAACACGTAGAAATTGCCGCCAGGAAGGGAAACCGGAATCATGGCGGCAATTATGCGCCAAACCGGCGGGCGGTTTCAGCGCGGATGGCGCTTCAGGCCTTGGCCGCCGCCGAGCGGGTGGCCACCACCTGGAGCTTGAGTTCGCCCAGGGCCTGGAACAGCGCGTTGCGGGTGGCCTCGGGCAGGTCGCCGAACATGGACTTGACCCAGGTTTCGTGGGCGCGCGCCATGCGGGCGAAGGTCTTCCTGCCCAGCGGCGTAAGCTTGATGAGCGAGCTGCGCCGGTCGGATTCGACCTTGGTGCGCACGACCAGCCCTTCCTTTTCGAGCTGGTCCGTGATGCCCGTGATGTTCCCGTTGGTGACCATCATGTGGCGCGACAGCTCGCCCATCTTCATGCCCTTCGGCGCGCGCTGCAATTGCGCCATCAGGTCGAAGCGGGGCAGCGTCGTATCGAATTCGTTGCGCAGGCGGCTGCGGATCTCGCTTTCGACGAGATTGGCGCAAGTCAGCATGCGCAACCACAGACGCAGCGCGTGGTGGTCGTCCGGCGCGGCGCGGGATTCCAGGTCGGGGGCGTTGATCATGGCGAGTTACCGGGCATGAGGGGCGGGCGCCAGACCCATCTGTTCGAAGAGGGCGCGGGTCAGCGGGCTTTGGGTATCGTTGAGGCTCAAGACGAGGTCGTAATGGTTCGTGCCGGGCATCGGCACGTAGCGCCCGGGAAAGCCGCGTTCGAGCCAGGCGGCGAGGTAATCGTCGCTTTGGCGCTTGAACTCGGCCGTCTCGGTTTCGCCATAGCTGACCACCAGCGGGCAGCCTGCCTGCGGAAGCTGCAGGGCAGGGCTGTTGCGGATGGCGTCGGCCTCGCTCATGCGCATCCACTCGTTCACATGGGTGTGCACCAGGGGGCGCAGGTCGAACAGGCCGGACAGCGGCGCGGCGCCGCGGATCACGTCGGGCGGGACCTCGTAGCCGGCGTGCCAGCCGCTGGAGAGCAGCGCGCCGACCAGATGCCCGCCGGCGGAACTGCCGCAGATATGGATGCGGGCGGGATCGCCGCCGTATTCGGCGATGTGGCGGTGGATCCAGGCCAGGGCGCGCCGGTTCTGGTCCACGATGCGGTCCAGCGTGACGGCGGGGGCCAGGGAGTAGTTCACCGCCACGACCGCGGCGCCGGCCCGCGTGAAGGCGGGCGCCATGCCGCTGGAGTCGCTCTTGGAGAGCAGGCGCCAGTAGCCGCCGTGGATGAACACGAACACAGGCGCGTTGCGCGCGCCGCCGGCGGCGGGGAAGATGTCCAGCAATTCGTCGGCGTGGTCGCCGAACGGCACATCCAGCGCACAGTCCAGCGTGCGCCGCGCCTCGGCGCTGTCCTCGGCGTACTTCTTGAGTATCGGCTGGATGTCGGGTACTGTCGCGCGAGCGTTGTACTGGATGTCCAGCGCGGCGCGGTCATAATTGCGGTAAAGGGCAGGGTGAAGGGTGGCCATGGCGGTCGCTATCGGGAAACCCGTTGGTAAAAACCCTAGACTTGTTTTGGGGGATACTTTAAACCTAAACTATGAACCACGCCAGCTTTCCCTATGCTGCACAAGGGGATCGGGGTGGCTCAGGAAGGCGGCGCCACGGCGTCGGCAGGCCGGGCACAAGAAGTCCTTCGAATCGCACCTTCAAGAAGAAAACCCTCTGCGCGGCTCGCGCACGGAGCACACCACCATGCGTTTGATCACTTCCCTTCTGGCCGCCGCCGCCCTGGTTCCGGCATTGGCCAGCGCCGACACGATCAAGGTCGGCATCGCCAACGACATTTCCGGCCCCTTCGCGGCCCTGGGCGCGGAAGCCCGCGACGGCTTCAACCTGGCCATCAAGCAGCTGGGCAGCAAGCTGGGCGGTCAACCCGCCGAATTCGTGCAGACCGACATGGGCGGCAACCCCGACCAGGCCCGCCAACTGGTGACGCGCTACATCCAGCGCGACAAGATCGATTTCTTCACCGGCCCGATCGGCTCGAACGTGGCGCTGGCCGTCGGCCCCGCGCTGTTCGCCGCCAAGGTTCCCTACCTGTCGAACAATCCCGGTCCCAGCCAGTTCGCCGGCGCGCAATGCAATGCCTACTGGTTCGGCACGTCCTACCAGAACGACGCCTTCCACGAGGCGGCGGGCAAGGTCGCCGCGGACCGCGGCTTCAAGAAGATGTTCATCATGGCCCCCGACTATCCGGCGGGCAAGGACGCGCTGGCCGGCTTCAAGCGCGGCTACAAGACCCCCCCCGGCGACGAGGTCTATACCAAGCTCGGCCAGATCGACTACGCCGCCGAACTCGCGCAGATCCGCGCGGCCAAGCCCGATGCGGTCTATATCTTCCTGCCGGGCGGCATGGGCATCAACTTCGTCAAGCAGTTCGTGTCCACCGGCCTGTCGCAGAGCGTCAAGCTGATCGGCCCGGGTTTTTCGGCCGACGAGGACGTGATCCAGGCCGTGGGCGACCCGATGCTGGGCATGTACAACACGGCGCAGTGGGCGCATGACCTGGACGTGCCGCAGAACAAGGCTTTCGTCGAGGCCTTCCGCAAGGAATACAACGGCCGCTACCCCTCGGTCTACGCCGCCCAGTCCTATGACGTGATCATGGCCATGGACGCCGCCGTCAAGCAGGCCGGCGGCAAGGCCTCCGACCGCGCCGCCATCATCAAGGCGCTCGAAAAGGCGGACTACCCCTCGGTGCGCGGCAGCTACACCTACGGCAAGAACCACTATCCGATCCAGGCCTATTACCTGCGCGTCGTCGAAAAGGACGGCAGCGGCCGCGTCACCAACAAGCTGGTGGGCAAGGTGTTCGACAAGTACCAGGACGTCTACGTCGGCGACTGCAAGCTGTAGGGGGCGGGCCCACCCCCGAAGCGCTGCGCGCTTCCCCCTCGAGGGGGCATGCCCTGCGGACCGGCGAAGCCGGCTCCGCGGCATCCGGATGGAGTGACACCATTGCACGCGCGGCGCGGGGTGCGCCGGCGCGATGCGCAATCAGATTGGCTTTGGTGATTTGGCCGCGCGCGGGGCTATCGGCAACGCGCAGCAAGGGGAAGTTCTTATGACGTTTACGCTGATCGTCGAGCAATTGCTGAACGGTCTGCAGTTTGGGTTGATGTTGTTTCTGATCGCGGCCGGGCTGACCCTGGTGTTCGGCATCATGGACATCATGAATCTGGCTCACGGCTCGCTCTACATGGCCGGCGCCTACGTGGCCGCCGAAACCATGCAGCGCACGGGTTCCTTCACCGCCGCCGTCCTGGTGGCGGCCGTCGCCACCGGCCTGGTCGGCGTGTTCCTGGAACTCGTGCTGATCCGCCGCCTGGCGCTGCGCGACCATCTGGCCCAGGTCCTGGGCACCTACGCGATCATCCTCATCGCCAACGACCTGGTCAAGATGATCTGGGGCCCCGCTCCGGTGATGCTGAACATGCCGGCCGCGCTTTCCGGGCCCGTGCGCCTGCTGCCCGATCTGCTCTATCCCGCCTACCGTCTCATGATCATTGTGTTCGGCGTCGGCGCAGCGGCCGGACTGTACTGGTTCGTGACGCGCACCCGCGCCGGGGTCCTGGTGCGGGCCGGCGCCTCCAACCGCCAGATGGCCACGCTGATGGGCGTGCGCGTGCCGCTGCTGTTCCTGGGCGTATTCGCGCTGGGCGCCATGCTGGCCGCGGTGGCCGGCGCCCTGCTGGGTCCCATCACCTCGGTGCAGGTGGGCATGGGCGAGGAAATCCTGATCCTAGTGCTGGTCTGCATCGTCATCGGCGGCATCGGGTCGATCCGCGGCGCCTTCGTCGGCGCGCTGCTGGTCGGCATGGTGGACACGGCGGGGCGAGCCTTCCTGCCCATGCTGCTGCGCCAGGTCTTTTCCCCGGCCGTGGCTTCCAGCGTCGGCCCGACGCTGGCGGCCATCGCCATTTACGTGCTGATGGCGGCAGTGCTGGTGTTCCGGCCCTCCGGCTTGTTTCCGGCGAGAGGGTGAGCATGAAATCCACGATCTGGACGGTGGTCCTGTTGGCCGCGCTGGCGGCATTTCCCCTGGTGGCGCCCGCCCTGGGCCTGGACTTCTACATCTCCTTCGTGCGGCGCGTGCTGATCTACGCCCTGGCCGCGACCAGCCTGAACCTGATCCTGGGTTATGGCGGCATGGTGGCGCTGGGGCACGCGGCCTTTTTCGGCACCGGCGCCTACGCCGTGGGCATCCTGGCCATGTCGGGCATCACCTCGGCGCTGGTCGCCTGGCCCGCGGCCATGCTGCTGGCCGCGGTGCTGGCGTGCATCACCGGAGCGATCTCGCTGCGCACGCGGGGCGTGTACTTCATCATGATCACGCTGGCGTTCGCGCAGATGCTGTTCTACATCTTCATTTCGCTGCGCCAATACGGCGGGGAGGACGGGTTGAACCTGCCCGGTTATTCCAGCCTGCCCGGCATCGACCTGGCCAATGACGTCAGTTTCTACTACCTGGTGCTGGTCCTGTTCGCGCTGGTCATGTGGGTGTTCGGACGCGTGGTGGCCTCGCGCTTCGGCACGGCCCTGCAAGGCATCCGCGAAAACGAGTCGCGCATGGAGTCGATGGGCTACCCGGTCTACCGGCTCAAGCTGACCGCCTTTACGCTGAGCGGCGCCGTGGCCGGCCTGGCCGGCGCGCTGCTGGCGAACCACAACCTTTTCATCTCGCCCAGCCTCATGCACTGGACCCAATCGGCCAACCTGCTGATCATGGTGCTGGTGGGCGGCATCGGCCTGCGCTATGGCGGGGTGGCGGGCGCCGTGGTGATGCTGACCCTGGAGGAAGTGCTGCGGCTGTGGACGGAATATTGGCACCTGCCCCTGGGCGTGCTGTTGCTGTGCGTGGTGTTCGGCGCGCCGCGCGGCCTGGTCGGGCTGTTCGGCCCCATGTTCGGCGGCCGCGCCGCTGCGCAATCCGGCAAGGTGGGATCATGAACGTTTCCGTAACCCCGGCCCTGCAGGCTTCGGGGCTGGTGCGCCGCTTCGGCGCGCTGGTCGCCACCGACAATGTGTCGCTGTCGCTGAACCCGGGCGAGATCCATGCCCTGATCGGCCCCAATGGCGCAGGCAAATCCACGCTGATCCACCTGCTATCGGGCACGCTGTCGGCGGATTCGGGCACGCTGAGCGTGGGCGGCCGCGACGTTACGGGCATGAACGCCCACCAGCGCGTGTCCGCCGGTCTGTCGCGGTCCTATCAGATCACCAATATCTTCAAGCAGTCCAATGTGCTGGACAACCTCGTGCTTGCGGTGCAGGCGCACGCGGGCACCAGTTTCCGCTTCTGGAAGCCGCGGGCGGCCGAGTCCGCGCTGTACGAGCAGGCGCGCGAACTGGCGCGGGAATGCGCCATCGACGCCAGCCTGCTGGAACGCCCGGCGGGCACCCTGCCGCACGGCGAACAGCGCAAAGTGGAATTCGCGCTGGCGCTGGCCGCAAGGCCCAGCGTGCTGCTGCTGGACGAGCCCATGGCGGGGATGGGGCCGGACGAAACCGTCCGCCTTACCGAATTGATCGAATCCATGCGGGGACGCGCCGCCATGCTGCTGGTCGAACACGATATGCAGGCGGTGTTCCGCCTGGCCGACCGCCTTTCGGTGCTGGTGTATGGCCGCGTCATCGCGACGGGCACGCCGGACGAGATCCGGGCCAACCCCGAAGTGCGCCAGGCTTACCTGGGCGACGAGGAGACCGCGTAATGCTGACCATCGAATCGGCCAAGAGCGGCTACGGCGCCAGCCAGGTGCTGTTCGGCGTGGACCTGGAGATCGGCGCGGGCCAGGTCGTGACCCTCCTGGGCCGCAACGGCATGGGCAAGACCACGCTCCTGCGCACGCTGTTCGGCCAGCTGCCGCTGCGCGGCGGCCGGATCCATTTCGCCGGGCAGGACATCAGCGGCTGGAGCCCGGACCGCATCGCGCGGGCCGGCATGGCCATCGTGCCGGAGGGGCGGCAGTGCTTTCCCAACCTGACGGTGCGCGAGCACCTGACGGCCTTCGTGGCGGCGCGCAATCCGGACATCGGCGCGCCCTGGACGCCGGAGCGGGTGTTCGAACTCTTTCCCCGCCTGCACGAGCGCGCCCGCAACATGGGCAACCAGCTCTCCGGCGGCGAGCAGCAGATGCTCGCGATCGGCCGCGCCCTGGTCACCAATCCGCGGCTCCTGATCCTGGACGAGGCCACCGAAGGCCTGGCGCCCAAGATCCGCGAGGAAATCTGGAACTGCCTGGCGCGGCTGCGCCAGGCGGGGCAGACCATCCTGGTCATCGACAAATATGTCGAACGGCTGCTCAGCCTGGCCGACCGGCACGTGATCCTGGAGCGCGGCAAGGTGGTATGGACAGGCGATTCGCAGGCCCTGGACGCCGACCGCGGTCTCTGGGAACGCTACCTGGGCGTGTAGCGGGAAAGCCGCAGTCCGCGCCGGAACATACTCGCCGCATTGATATAAATCGCAATAAATCGGCATTTACATTGCCGCGATGAAACTTATGGCGAATCGGGTGTTTACACTCGCTTTCGCCAGTTTCAATTGGATCCACTGTTATCTACACTTGTCGCGCCGGGCGCGCCGCCCCGGGGCGCCCGGAGCGGGCGCGTCACGTTTTATTCGAGTTGTCAGGAAAACTTCGCATGGCGAAATGGGGTTTGCGCAGGAAATCGTTGATGGCGCTGCTGTTGGCGTGCGTGGTCGCCCTGGCGCCGGCGGCATTGATTGGATGGCAGGTGCTGGACGGGGTCAGGGAGCACTTCGGGCGCGCTTTCGCCGACAACTTCACGCAATTGAACCGCCAGCGCATCCTGGCGCCGGTCTCGCGCGAACTCGCCCTGTCCTTGCGGCTGGCCGATAGCGAAGTCACGCGGCGCTGGCTGCGCCACGAAAGCGATGCCGCCGCGCGCGAGCTGTTCTTCCGCGAAGCCGACGGCTACCGGCGGGATCTGCTGGGGCGGGCCTATTTCATCGCCAGCGCGGCCTCCGGCAATTACTACTTCAACGACGAGCAGCCGCTGTCAGAAGCGCCGCGCTACACGCTCAGCCGTACGGCGGCCGACGACGGATGGTTCTATCTGACGCTGAAATCCCCCGCAAAATACAACATCAACGTCAATCCGGACCTGAAGCTGAAGACCACGAAAGTGTGGATCAACGTCCAGGTGCGCGACGGCGACCGCGTCCTGGGGCTGACGGGATCGGCCCTGGACGTCGGCGGCTTCCTGCGCGATTTCGTCAACAGCGGCCAGCCGGGCGTCACGCCCATCATCGTCGACACGGAAGGCGCCATCCAGGCGCACATGGACGCTTCGCTCATCGCCTACAACTCGGGCGCGGGCGGCGCCGGCAACGGCCGTGGAATGGTGTTCAACCTGCTGGACGGCGGGGAAGGGCGGGACGAGCTGGCCGCCGCCATGAAGGCGGCCCAGGCCGACCCGCAGTCGGCGCAGTCGGCCTGGGTGACGATGGACGGCGTCCGGCAGCTGGTGTCCGTGGCCTATATGCCCGAACTCCGCTGGCACGTGCTGACCGTGGTGGACCTGGGCGCCGCCCGCGTGCTGGATACGGATTGGCTCTGGCCGGCGGCGATCGGCCTGGTGGTGCTGTTCGCGGCCATGCTGCTGTGCTTCGGGTACGCGATCGAGCGCCTGATGCTGCGCCCGCTGCGCCGCCTGCAGCAGTCGGCGCGGGCCATCGCCGACGGCAGCTACGATGTGCGCCTGCCGCCGGGCGGCCAGGACGAGATCGGCGACCTCAGCCGCGCCTTCGGGGTCATGGCCGACAAGGTGCGCCAGCACACGGCCGAACTGGAAACCAAGGTGCGCGAACGGACCTCCGAGCTCGAGGACGCCAACCGCGCCATGGCCGCCGCCCACAAGAAGATCGACGATTCCATCGACTACGCCAGCCTGATCCAGCGCGCCATCCTGCCGGACCGCCAGCTGACCCAGTCGCTGGGCGCGCACCATTTCGTGCTGTGGAAGCCGCGCGACGTGGTGGGGGGCGATTTCTACGTATTCCGCTCGGACGGCGCCAACTGCCTGCTGGGCATCATGGATTGCGCCGGCCACGGCGTGCCCGGGGCGCTGATGACCATGCTGGCCCGTGCCGCCATCGACCTGGCGATCACCGAGGTCGGCCCGGCCGATCCCGCCGCCATCCTTGGCCGCACGGACAGCGCGATCCGCGCCATGCTTGCGGACGCGCAATTGCCGCGGGCGCTGGCCACCAATACCGATGCGGGCCTGGTATATATTGACCGCCAGGCCGGCCGGCTGCTGTACGCCGGCGCCAAGATCAGCCTGTACGCAAGCAATGGCGAGGTCCTGCGCGAAGTGCCCGGAGGCAAGCGCGCGCTGGGCGACAAGCGCACCGAGACATACCAGAACATCGAATTGAAGCTGGAACCCGGCTGGACCTATTACCTGGCCACGGACGGGTTCCTGGACCAGGCCGGCGGCGAGCATGGCTTCGGTTTCGGCAACACGCGTTTCGCCGGAATGCTCAAGAGGCACGCGCGCCAGCCGTTAACCGAACAGGCGGCCGCATTTACCCAGGCCCTGGCGGAGTACCAGGGCGGACGGCCACAGCGCGACGACATCACCTTGCTGTCGTTCCGTTTCGAATAAACGTAATCAGGGCGTAACCTCCATGAATGCCTCCGATCTCTACGCATTGGGCGAACGATTCAACCAGAATCGCACGTTGCTGTGCTTCAACGGACCGATTTCCCGCAGCCTGATCGAGGAAATCGGCAACGCGCTCAAGAACTACCTGAACGCCGAGCACGCCCGGCCGGCGGAAGCCATGGATGTGTTCTCGGTCTACATCGAAATGATCCAGAACATCCGCCAGTATGCGGCGCAGAACGGCGACGTGGACGCGTCGGCCACCGTGGTGATCGGCCGCCGCGACGATAGCCGCTACGTGGTGTCCGCGGGCAACCTCGTCAAGGCCGGAGACGGCGAACTGCTGGTTGCGCGCATCCAGGAACTGGCGGCGCTGGACAAGCCCGCCCTGAAGGCTGAATACAAGCAGCAGCTGCACAAGCCGCGCGCCCAGGGCGTCGCCTCGGGCGCGGGCCTGGGGCTGATCGATATCGCCCGCCGCGCCGGCGCGCCGCTGGATGCCAGCCTGACCCCAGCCAAGGGCGCGGGGCAGGCGTTCTTCAGCCTGAGCGTCGTGATTTGAAGGCGCGCGCGCCCAAGCAATATTTTCGGAGCAATTGATGAAAGACCTGAACATTCCCGGGACGCAGTCCACGCCCGCCATCGACGCCGATGCCGCAGCCGGCGTGCTGGCGATGCGCGGCGACTCCTATCCCGAGAATTCCTTTGAACTCTTCGGCCCGGTCATCGAGTGGGTCGAGGCCTACCTGCTGGGCAGCGCGGCGCCCTTGAAGCTGGAGTTGGAGCTGCTGTACCTGAACACCAGCAGCATCAAGTCCGTCATGGATATCTTCGACCTGCTGGAGGCGGCGCACGGCAAGGGCCGCGAGGTCAGCGTCACCTGGTACTACGACATGCGCAACGAGCGCGTGGGGGAGCTGGCCGAGGAATTCAAGGAAGACTGCACCTTCCCCTTTTCGGTCGTCGGCCGCCAATGAAACCCGACGCCGCCCAGCTGGACAAACGCATCTCCGCGCTGCTGGCCGATCCGGCCTACGAGGGGCACCCCCTGCGCGAGGCACTGGAAGCGCTGTGGCGGCATACCGCGGAACAGATGGCGCGCATCGAACGCGTGACCCAGCTGTCGGACGCCTACCAGAGCATGGCGCACGAGCGCGAGCTGGGCCTGTGCGACCGGTTCGACCGGCAACTGCGCCGGCTGACGCGCATCGCGCGGATTTCGGACCACTATCAGAGCATGATGCGCGACCTGAACGTCGCGCTGCTGGAAACCTCCAACCGCGATCCGCTGACCGGGCTGCTGAACCGGCGCGCGCTGATGGAAATGATCAAGCAGGAGGTCCAGCGCGCCTCCCGTGGCGGCGAGAGCTTCGTGGTGGCCATGCTGGACGTGGACCACTTCAAATCGGTCAACGACCGCTACGGCCACGAAACCGGCGACCGCGCCCTGGTCGAATTGGCCGGGGTGCTGGGCAAGAACCTGCGCGAGTACGACCTGTGCGGCCGCTGGGGCGGAGAGGAGTTTCTGGTGCTGCTTCCCAGCACGCAGTCCGAAGCGGCGCAGCGCGTCATGGACAGGCTGGTCGGCGCGGTGCGGGCGCTGACGATCGCGGCCGGCGACGGCGTGTTGAGGCTGACGATCAGCATAGGCATGGCGTACCACCAACTGGGAGAGACTTTTTCGGAGACGCTCAGCCGCGCGGATCAGGCGCTGTACCTCGCCAAACAGGACGGCCGCGACCGTGTCGCCCTGGGTTTTCCCAAGCGCTGAATGAAACCGGACCCGCTGTTATCCGGCATGGAGCCCCATATGCTTGATTCTTATCCAGGCGCTTTCGCCGCGGGGCCTCAACGGGCCGCTTGGAGCGCGGGCAATTACCTGACGGCGATGGATCGGGCGCTGCTGCTGTTCGATTTCGACGCGGCCGGCTCCCTGGTGCGCGCCAATGAGAACTTCCTGGCCGCCGTGGGATACCCGCGCGAGGAAGCCCTGACCCTGCGCCACGACATGCTGTGCGACAGCCTGGACGAAGGCAAGGGCATCGTCGGCGGGGAGCAGGTCTGGACCCGGTTGCTGGGGGGCAGACACTTCTCGGGCACCTGCCGCTATCGCAGGAAGGGCGGAAATTTCCTCTGGATCGAAGCGACTTACGTTCCAATACTCGACGAAGCGGGCGAAGTGGCGCGCATTACCGTCATTTCGCGGCGTTCCATCGCGGACGCGGAGCGCCAGGAGGAGATCCGCCTGCTGCTCCTGGGCATCAACGAAACCGGCAACGCCGTCGCCGTGTCGGGCCAGGACGGCCGCATCGTCTACGTGAACGACGGCTTCAAGCGCATGCTGGGATTCTCCCGGGGCGACGCCGTGGAGCAGGAGCTCGGCGAATTGCTGTCCGGGGGCAGGCAGGACGGCGGCACGCGCGAGGAACTGGCGCGACGCATCGCCTGCCGCGAGGGCTATCACAAGGACGTGCTGGTCTACGACCGGGCCGGCCGGCCGCTGTGGGTTTCCGTGATGGCCAACTCCGTGTTCGACGATCGCGGCGCCCTGGTCAACATCGTGGATGTGCTGACGGACATCACGCCCACCAAGGTGCACGAGGTGCTGCAGCGCCGCGTGCTGCAGGCCATGGTCAACGAGGCCTCGGTGATCGAGGTCATGAACATGGTGTGCCGCGAGGTGGAACGGCTGGCGCCCGAGGTGGCGGCCAGCGTGCTGCGGGTGGACGATGCCGGCCTGTTGCGGCCGCTGGCCGCGCCCAGCCTGCCCGTCGCCTACGCGGAGGCGCTGGACGGCGCGGCCATCGGCCCGCAGGCGGGAGCCTGCGGCACGTCCGCCTTCCTGGGCAGGCCGGTCATCGTGCCCGACATCGCCACCGATCCGCTGTGGGACGGCTATCGCGACATGCCGCTGCCGGAGGACATCAAGGCGTGCTGGTCCTCGCCCATCAAGTCCAGCGACGGACGGGTGATCGGAACCTTCGCCTTCTATTTCCGCGAACGGCGCCTGCCCGACGATTTCCACCACCGGCTGGTGGACGTATGCGTCTATCTCTGCGCCCTGGCGCTGGAGCGCGAAGAGGCCCGCGCCCGCATCCGCCAGCTGGCGTTCTACGACGAATTGACGGGCCTGCCCAACCGCAACCTGCTGCTGGCGCAGGCCGAGCAGGCCATCGCCCGCGCCGAGCCCGAGCGCAAGCGCGTGGCGGTGCTGTTCCTGGACCTGGACCGCTTCAAGCAGGTCAACGACACGCTCGGCCATCCCATCGGCGACGCCCTGCTGCGCGACGTGGCCCAGCGCCTGCGCCGGCTGGCGCGGGCAAGCGACATCGTCGGCAGGCTGTCGGGCGATGAATTCGTGATGCTGATGCCGGACTTCGAGCATGGCCGCCTGACCGCGGCGGCCGAGCACGTCCTGGTGGCGCTCGCCCAGCCGTTCTCGGTGGGCGGCATCACCCTGAACCCGTCCGTCAGCATCGGCATCAGCGTGTTCCCCGAGAACGGGCGCGACATGGATACGCTGCTGCGCCACGCCGACATGGCGATGTACCAGGCCAAGACGGCGGGGCGCAACCGCATTTCCTTCTTCAGCGCCGAAATGAACCGGCAGGCGCAGGAGAGACTGGCGCTGGAGGCCGCGCTGCGCGATGCGCTGGAGGAAAAGGCCCTGCGCCTGCACTACCAGCCCCAGGTCGGCCTGGAGAACGGCGCCCTGTACGGGGTGGAGGCGCTGGCACGCTGGCGGCATCCGACCCTGGGCGATATTTCCCCCGCGCGCTTCGTGCCCCTGGCCGAGGAGTGCGGGCTGATCGGGGACCTGGGCGACTGGGCCCTGCGCGAGGCGTGTTCGCAGCTGGCGGTCTGGCGCGCCAAGGGACTGCGGGTGCCGTCGGTGTCGGTGAACCTCTCGGCGACCAATTTCCACAACCTGAACCTGCCCCGGATGATCGAGGCCATCCTGTCCGAGTTCGGCCTGGCGCCGGCGGACCTGATGCTGGAAATTACCGAAGGCGTGGTGCTGGACGCCACCGCGGGCACGCTGCGCACCATCGCCGAGCTGCACCGGCTGGGCGTGCGCCTGTCGATGGACGATTTCGGGACGGGCTATTCCAGCCTGGGGCACTTGCGCCGGCTGATCGTGGACGAACTGAAACTGGACCGCAGCTTCGTCCAGGGCCTGGAAAGCGACGACGCCGCCCGCGCGCTGACCAGCGCCGTCATCCGGATCGGCGAGAGCCTGAGCCTGCCGGTGGTGGCAGAGGGCGTCGAAAACGAAGAACAGCGGCGTTTCCTGATCGAACAGGGGTGCGCGGCGGGGCAGGGTTTCCTGTTTTCTCCGCCGTTGCCGGCCGAGGAGTTGGAAGAGTGGTTACGGGGGAGGCCGTAAGGGCTTTATTTGTTTGCGGGCTGGCGGTGTCGGTTGAGTTTTCAAGACGCCCGCCGCGACGGGCTCGGGTGCTTGAAACTTGACGTCACCGGGGGCTTGCGCGGCGTCTTGCGGTTGGCGATGACGCTGCGCGCTGCCGGGAAGAGGCCGGGTGTCCGACACCCGGACCGCTAGACATCCTGCGCTCTCACATCTATCTGCAGAACGCGCCGGATGGGTGGCGTGCGCGCCCAGGTCCGCATCACCGCCCCGCGATTCCCTCGACAGCAAGCGATCCAAGATCGTCCCCATTTAAAACCCGACCGATCTAGATACTTTCCCCATTTGCAACCCTCTTCCGTCGGGTATATATTTCAAGCCTAAACTATCAAGGTTTAAATCTCTGCGGCCCCAGCTCCAGGAATACAGAGCGGATGTCGCATACCACGGAGCGTGTACGGCGATGAAAATAGTCTGCATTGGCGGCGGTCCCGCCGGTCTGTATTTCGGTCTGCTCATGAAGCTGCAGAACCCCGAGAACGAAGTCACCGTGATCGAGCGCAACCGCCCGTACGACACCTTCGGCTGGGGCGTGGTGTTTTCCGACGCCACCATGCAGAACCTGCGCGAAGCCGATCCCGTCTCCGCCCAGACCATCGGCGACGCCTTCAACCACTGGGACGACATCGACATCCATTTCAAGGGCCGCAGCATGCGCAGCAGCGGCCACGGCTTCATCGGCATCGGCCGCAAGAAGCTGCTGAACATCCTGCAGGCGCGCTGCGAGGACGTGGGCGTCAAGCTGGTGTTCGAGAATTTCGTGCAGGACGACCAGGCCATCGCCCGTGAATACGACGCCGACCTGGTCATCGCCTCGGACGGCATCAACAGCCAGGTCCGCACCCGCTACGCGGACACGTTCCATCCCGATATCGACCAGCGCCGTTGCCGCTTCGTCTGGCTGGGCACCAAGAAGGTATTCGACGCGTTCACGTTCGCCTTCGTGCAGACCGAGCACGGCTGGTTCCAGGCGCACGCCTACCGCTACGAAAACGGCATGTCCACGTTCATCGTGGAAACGCCCGAGGAAACCTGGCAGGCCGCCGGCATCGAGCAGATGAGCCAGGAAGAGGGCATCGCCTACTGCGAAAAACTGTTCGCGCCGTGGCTGGACGGCAATCCGCTGGTCAGCAACGCGACGCACCTGCGCGGCTCGGCCATCTGGATCCGCTTCCCGCGCGTCATCTGCAACACCTGGGTGCACTGGAACACGCTGGAAACGGCCCGCGGCCAGCGCCGCGTGCCGGTCGTGCTGATGGGCGACGCCGCCCACACCGCGCATTTCTCGATCGGCTCGGGCACCAAGCTGGCGCTCGAAGACGCCATCGAGCTGGCCCGTTGCCTGAGCGGCGCGGAAGGCAGCGTTGAACACGGACTCAAGCACTACGAGGACGTGCGCAGCGTGGAAGTCCTGAAGATCCAGAACGCCGCCCGCAACTCCACCGAATGGTTCGAGAACGTCGCGCGCTACGCCGACCTGGAGCCCGAGCAGTTCGCCTATTCGCTGCTGACCCGTTCGCAGCGCATCTCGCACGAGAACCTGCGCCTGCGCGATCCGGCCTGGCTGGAAGGTTTCGAACGCTGGATCGCGGAGCACGCGGGCGCCGCCACGGCGCCGGGCGAGCGCCCGGCCCTGCCCATGCTCACGCCCTACACGGTGCGCGGCGTGCGGCTCAAGAACCGCATCCTGGTCTCGCCGATGGCCATGTATTCCTGCGTCGACGGCGTGCCGGGCGACTTCCACCTGGTCCACCTGGGAGCGCGCGCCATGGGCGGCGCCGGCCTGGTCATGGTGGAAATGACCTGCGTGTCGCCGGACGGCCGGATTACCCCGGGGTGCCCCGGCCTCTGGAACGACGAGCAGCGCCAGGCCTTCTCCCGCATCGTCGATTTCGTGCACGGCAACAGCGACGCCCGCATCGGCATGCAGCTGGGCCATGCCGGGCGCAAGGGCTCCACGCAGCTGGGCTGGCAGAAGATCGACCATCCGCTGGCCGAGGGCAACTGGCCGCTGATCTCGGCTTCCGCCTTGCCCTACATCGAAGGCGTGTCGCAGACGCCCCGCGCCATGACCCGCGCGGACATGGACGAGGTGCGCGACAACTTCGTCGCCGCCGCGCGCCGCGCCGAACAGGCCGGCTTCGACTGGCTGGAACTGCACTGCGCCCACGGCTACCTGCTTTCCAGCTTCATTTCGCCCCTGACCAACCACCGCGAGGACGAATACGGCGGCAGCCTGGAAAACCGCCTGCGCTTCCCGTTGGAGGTGTTCCACGCCGTGCGCGCCGTCTGGCCCGAGAACAAACCCATGTCGGTGCGGATCTCCGCCAGCGACTGGGTGGAGGGCGGCATCACGGCCGATGACGCCGTGGAAATCGCGCGCCACTTCAAGGCCGCCGGCGCCGACATGATCGATTGCTCGTCCGGCCAGGTCAGCAAGGAAGAGAAGCCGGTCTATGGCCGCATGTTCCAGACCCCGTTCGCCGACCGCGTGCGCAACGAGGCCGGCATCCCCACCATCGCGGTGGGCGCCATTTTCGAGGCCGATCACGCCAACGGCATCATCGCCTCGGGCCGGGCGGACCTTTGCGCGCTGGCGCGTCCCCATTTGGCCGACGCCTCCTGGACGCTACGCGAAGCGGCGCGGGTGGGCTACCGTGACGTAACGTGGCCGAGCCAGTACTTCGCAGGCAAACGCCAGCTGGAAACCAATTTCGAACGCGCCGCCGCCCTGGCGCAACTGGACATCAAATGAATGCAACCCCGCTCCCCCTGGCCGGACGCCATGCCCTGGTGACGGGCGGCGCGCGCGGCATCGGGCTCGCCTGCGCCCGGGCCCTGCTGCAGCGCGGCGCCCGCGTCACGCTCCTGGGCCGTGACGGCGCGGCCCTGGACGCCGCGGCCGACAGCCTGGCCCGCCTGGGGCAGGTGCAGGCCGTCAGCGCCGACATCGCGGATGACGCATCGGTACGGGCGGCCTTCGCCCAGGCCGAGTCGGAATTCGGGCCGGTGCTGGTGCTGGTGAACAACGCCGGACAGGCGGTCAGCGAGCGCTTCGATCGCACCGATACCGCCTTGTGGAACGCCATGATTGCGGTCAACCTGACGGGCACGTTCCACTGCATCCAGGCGGCCTTGCCCGGCATGCTGAAAGAGAAATGGGGGCGGGTCATCAACGTGGCCAGCACCGCCGGCTTGATCGGCTATGGCTACGTCAGCGCCTATTGCGCGGCCAAGCACGGCGTGGTGGGGTTGACCCGC
Organism: Achromobacter sp.; assembly: GCF_050285585.1. GTDB lineage: Bacteria > Pseudomonadota > Gammaproteobacteria > Burkholderiales > Burkholderiaceae_B > Achromobacter. The sequence goes on from NZ_JBLZXF010000008.1 coordinate 154,120, forward strand.
TCGCTGGCGCTGGAGACCGCCCAGAAGGGCGTTACGGTCAATGCCGTCTGCCCCGGCTACACCGAAACCGACATCGTGCGCGGCGCGGTCTCGAACATCGTCGACAAGACCGGCATGACGCCGGAAGCCGCGCGCGCCAAACTGGCCGAACGCAACCCCCAAGGCCGCCTGGTGCAGCCTGAGGAAGTGGCCGAAACGGTTGCCTGGCTGGCCCTGCCGGCCTCGGCGTCCATCAATGGCCAGGCCATCGCCGTCGATGGCGGCGAAGTGATGACCGGTTGAGGCCGGCGCCCCACCCATCCCGAAGATCCAAGAACGGAGACACCATGAACACCCAGCCCGAAGAACACACCATGAAGCACCACAAGCGTCCGCTCGCCGGCTATCGGGCGAAGACGTTCCTGTGGCAGGTGTCGGCCGACGGCAAGGTCGGCACGGTCACCCTGAACCGCCCCGAGCGCAAGAACCCGCTGACGTTCGACTCCTACGCCGAGCTGCGCGACTTGTTCCGGTCGCTGGTCTATGCCACCGATATCAAGGTGGTCGTGGTGACGGGCGCGGGCGGCAACTTCTGCTCGGGCGGAGACGTGCACGAAATCATCGGCCCCCTGACCAGGATGTCCATGCCCGAACTGCTGGACTTCACCCGCATGACGGGCGACCTGGTCAAGGCCATGCGCGCCTGCCCGCAGCCCATCGTAGCGGCGGTGGACGGCGTCTGCGCCGGCGCGGGCGCCATGGTGGCGCTGGCCTCGGACATGCGCCTGGGCACGCCCGCGGCGCGCACGGCCTTCCTGTTCACCCGCGTGGGCCTGGCCGGCGCCGACATGGGCGCCTGCACGCTATTGCCGCGCATGATCGGCCAGGGCCGCGCCTCCGAGCTGCTGTACACGGGCCGCGCGATGACGGCGGAAGAGGGCGCCAGCTGGGGCTTCTTCAATGCCCTGCACGAATCCGGCGCGCTGGCCGACGCCGCGCAGACGCTGGCCGCCCAATTGGCCGCGGGCCCGACTTTCGCCCATGGCGTCACCAAGAAGCTGCTGCACCAGGAATGGAACATGGGCGTGGACGAGGCCATCGAGGCCGAAGCCGAGGCCCAGGCCATCTGCATGCAGACGCGCGATTTCCACCGGGCCTACGAGGCCTTCGTGGCGAAGCAGAAGCCGGTATTCCAGGGGGACTGACGGCCACCCCCCCGGAAGCGCCTGCGGCGCTTCCTCTCAAGGGCGCGCGGAGACTCGGGATCGAAATGGTTGGATGCGAAGAGGAATCTAGATGAGTGACATGAGCTGGCTGGACTGGCCTTTTTTCGACGACGCGCACCGCAAGCTGGCGCATGACGTGAACGCGTGGTGCGAGCAGTCGCTGGGCGACGTCGACCACCACGACGCCGACGGGGCCTGCAAGAAGCTGGTGAAGGCCATGGGCCAGGCCGGCTGGCTGCGCTACGCGGTGGCGGGCGGCCCCGGCGGAGCCTGGGGAGGCGCGTTGCCCGAGGTGGATTCCCGCGCGGTCTGCATCCTGCGCGAGACCTTCGCCCGCCACGAAGGCCTGGCGGACTTTGCGTTCGCCATGCAGGGGCTGGGCAGCGGGGCCATTTCGCTCATGGGATCCGACGAGGTGCGCCAGCGCTACCTGCCGCGCGTGTCGCGGGGCGAAGCCATCGCCGCCTTCGCGCTGTCCGAGCCCGACGCGGGATCGGACGTGGCCGCGCTGGCGTGCGAGGCCCGGCAGGACGGCGACCATTACGTGCTGAACGGCGCCAAGACCTGGATCTCCAACGGCGGCATCGCGGACTTCTATTGCGTCTTCGCGCGCACCGGCGAAGCGCCCGGCGCGCGCGGCATCAGCGCCTTCGTGGTCGATGCCGGCACGCCGGGCTTCGAGGTCAGCGAACGCATCGACCTGATCGCGCCGCACCCGCTGGCCACCATCACGTTCGACGACTGCCGCATTCCGGCGTCGCAGCGGCTGGGCGACGCGGGCCAGGGCTTCAAGCTGGCCATGATGACGCTGGACATCTTCCGCGCCTCCGTGGCGGCCGCCGCGCTGGGCTTTGCCCGCCGCGCGCTGGACGAGGCCGTGGCGCGCTCCAAGTCGCGCCGCATGTTCGGCCAGACGCTCGCCGACCTGCAGCTGACGCAAGCCGCGCTGGGCGACATGGCGACCGCCATCGACGCGTCCGCGCTGCTGACGTACCGCGCGGCGTGGATGCGCGACGTCAAGAAGCAGCGCACCACGCGCGAAGCGGCCATGGCCAAGATGACGGCGACGGAATCGGCGCAAACCGTGATCGACCGCGCGCTGCAGATGTTCGGCGGCGCGGGCGTGGTGTCGGGGATGCCGGTGGAGAAGCTCTACAGGGAAATCAGGGCGCTGCGCATCTACGAAGGCGCCACCGAAGTGCAGAAGTTGATCATCGCCCGTGAACTGCTGAAGGCGTAGGAGAGCCATCGGGCTCCGGCGTCCAGGCAAGCAACAACACCGCATAGCCAAGGGGAATTTCATGGAAGCATCCGCCCACATCGACACCTTTGCCCGGGACAACCTGCCCCCGGGCGAGCAATGGCCAGAGTTCCTGCTCGACGGCCCCGACGTGGCCTATCCCAAGCGTTTCAATTGCGCGGTCGAACTGGTGGACGCCATGGTCGAGCGCGGCCACGGCGAGCGCATCGCGCTGCGCTGGCGCCAGGATGGCAAGCAGGCCGTGATGACCTATCGCGAGCTTGCGGCACTGAGCAACCGCATCGCCCGCGTGCTGACGGAGGACATGGGGCTGGTGTCCGGCAACCGCCTGCTGCTGCGCGGTCCGAACAACCCCATGATGGCCGCATCCTGGCTGGCCGCGGTCAAGGCGGGCCTGGTGACCGTGCCCACGATGCCGCTGCTGCGGGCCAAGGAGCTCAAGCAGATCATCGAGAAGGCGCAGGTCCAGGCCGTGCTGTGCGATATCCGCCTGAAGGACGAGGCGGATTTCTGCGCGCAGCCCGGGCATGAGCACCACTGCCCCGCGCTGTCGAAGATCATGTATTTCAACGATGCCGCGCCGGATGCGCTGGACGCCCTGGCCGCGGCCAAGCCCGACGACTTCAAGGCCTGCGATACGGCGGCCGAGGACGTGTGCCTCATCGCTTTCACCAGCGGCACCACGGGCGCGCCCAAGGGCTGCATGCACTTCCACCGCGACGTGCTGGCGATGTGCGACCTGTTCCCCAAGCACATCATCAAGCCGACTGCGGACGACATCTTCTGCGGCACGCCGCCGCTGGCCTTCACCTTCGGCCTGGGCGGCCTGCTGTGCTTCCCGCTGCGGGTGGGCGCCAGCACCGTGCTGGCGGAAAAGCTGTCGCCGGAAAGCCTGCTGGAGCTGATCCAGGAGTTCCGCGCCACCATCGTCTTCACGGCGCCGACCTTCTACCGGCAGATGGCCGCCCTGGTCGGCAAGTTCGACATTTCCTCGCTGAAGAAGAGCGTTTCCGCCGGCGAAGCCCTGCCTGACGCCACGCGCCAACTCTGGAAAGAGGCCACGGGCATCGAGATGATCGACGGCATCGGGGGCACGGAAATGATCCATGTCTTCGTGTCGAGCCCACCCGAGTCCGTGCGCCGCGGCGCGATCGGCCGCGTCGTGCCGGGCTATGTCGCCCGGATCGTGGACGATGAGATGAAGCCCGTGCCCAACGGCACGGTGGGCCGCCTGGCCATCAAGGGGCCCACGGGCTGCCGCTACCTGGCCGACGAGCGCCAGCGCCGCTTCGTGCAGGACGGCTGGAACCTGCCCGGCGACACCTTCCTCCAGGACGACGACGGCTATCTGTTCTACCAGGCGCGCAACGACGACATGATCGTTTCCGCCGGCTACAACATCGCCGGCCCGGAAGTCGAGGACGCCCTGCTGCGGCACGAGGCCGTGGCGGAGTGCGGCGTGGTCGGCGCGCCGGACGACGAGCGCGGCCAGGTGGTGAAGGCCTTCGTGGTGCTCAAGCCGGGCTACGAGGCCGGCAGCGAGCTGACCGCGGCCCTGCAGCAGTTCGTCAAGGCCAGCATCGCGCCCTACAAATACCCTCGCGCCATCGAGTTCGTGGAAGCGTTGCCGCGCACCGAAACCGGCAAGCTGCAGCGTTTTGCGCTGCGCAAGATGGCGTGAACAGGCAATAAGGAATCCCCATGGCAGCTCCGTTCGTCAGCCAGGTCGAAGTCCGCTTCCGTCATTGCGACCCGGCGGGCATCGTCTTCTACCCCCGCTACTTCGAAATGATCAACGACTTCGTCGAGGAGTGGTTCGACAAGGGCATGGGACTGCCGTTCCACGCACTGCACGTGGAGCGGCAGATCGGCACGCCGACGGCGTCGGTGCAGTGCGATTTCAGCGCGCCCAGCCGCTGGCACGAGCGCTTGCGCCAGGTGCTGGAGGTACAGCGCATCGGGGGCGCATCGTTCAAGGTGCTGGTGAAGTTCGAAGGGCCGGACGGCCAGCTGCGCCTGGCGGCGACGCTGACGATCGTGACGGTGGATCTGCGGACGATGAAGTCCATGCCGCTGCCTGCGGACCTGCGGGAACGCATGCAGGCTTATCTGGTTCCCGCGGCGTAAGCGGCGGGGATCACCTGTAGTTTGTTTTTCTTGAAAATAGGATGACGTTATGAAGATTCTGCAACCGCCGGATTGGATGGCGCCCCGGGGCTATTCGAATGGCGTGCTCACCGAGATGCAGGTGGGCAGCAAGCTCGTTTTCGTGGGCGGACAGGTGGGGTGGAATGGCCAGCAGCAGTTCGAGACGGACGACCTGGCGGATCAGGTCCGCCAGACGCTGGCGAATATCGTTGCGATTCTGGCGGAAGGGGGAGCCAAGCCGGAGCATATCGTCCGCATGACGTGGTATGTGACGGACAAGGAAGAATACGTGGCGGCATATCCCGCCATCGGCAAACACTACCGGGAGTTGATCGGACGGCATTTCCCGGCGATGACGGCGGTGGAGGTGGCCGACCTGGTCGAGGACCGGGCGAAGGTGGAGATCGAGGTTACGGCGGTGGTGCCCCCTCGGTAGTTTTTTTCGTCGATGGCTGTATTTCTTGAAACGCCCGACGGGGCGGGGGCGGAGGATCTGCCTGCCCGCCCCAGGCTGGGCTTGCGGGCGCCCTGTCGGGGCGATGTCAGCCATGGCATATGCGGCTTTCTTAGCGGCCGTCGTTCATCCCGTCATGCGCCGCGTTTCGCGCGGCAACTCGCCGAAGCGTTCACGGTAATACTCCGAAAACCGTCCCAGATGCCCGAATCCGACACCTAGCGCGACCTCGGTCACGCTGGCATGGGCGTCCGATTTCAGCTTCTGCCTGGCGGTGTCCAGGCGCAGCGCCCGCAGCGCGTTCATGGGAGTGGTGTCCCGGTGTTCCTGGAACAGGCGTGTCAGGGCGCTGGCGCTGGCGCCGGCGTGGCGGGCGATGTCGATCAGGGTCAGGGGGGCGGACAGGTGCTCGCGCATGTATGACTCGGCCAGCGTCAGGCGGCGCGGGAGCGCCGGAGCCCGGCCTGCGCGCGCCTGCCAGCTGTTCGGCTGGTTGTAGAGCAGGTGCAGCATCAGGGTGTCTTCCAGATGGTCCAGCCAGGCCGCGGGCGGACGGCGCGCGCCGTCGTCCAGCGTGGGCAGCAGGTGGATCAGGCTTGCGACCATGCTGCACCAGGCGGCGCCGACGGGGGTGTCCAGGCGCAGCGCGGGGCTGAAGTCCAGCGGGCCGGCGGCGGCCTCGCCGAAGGCGCGCAACCCGATGGCTTCGAGCTTGCCGCGCGGGATCTTGAGCAGCAGCTGCTCGCAGCCGGCTTCCCAGTGCAGGCGCAGCGGGCGGTTGGGGGCGATGACAGCGGCGCACTCGGGGCCGGCGTCGACCCGGTCGTTGCCGCATTCGATACAGGCGCGGCCGCGCAGGGGCACCTGCACCAGCATGAAATCCTGCAGCCTGTCGGGCTCGATATGGACTTCGGCGCCGTAGCGCAGGGTACAGACCGTGAGGGATCCGAAGCGCGCCCGGTTCAGTTCCGCGTCCACCCGGCCGCCCTTCCAGGTCAGGCGGTGCTCCTTCAGGGCTTCGGACACGAGCGTCCGTGTTTCGTCCTGCTGGGTGGAGCTGAAGACGCGCCGCTGCAACAGGGGCGCCAGCGTGAGTCGTGACCAGCCATGCATGCATGCCTCCGGTACGGGAACCCTCCCGTATCTCAGGCCAGGGTAATGTAAACGGCTGGCCCTTGGAATTAAGTGAATCCCGGATAAGACTGACTGTAATCGGATAGAGCCGCTCCCCCGGGCGGCCTAAGCTAGGGCCTGTGCGCGGGGCCTTCGGGCGCGCGTCCATCGGCAGCATGCGTTAACCGAGGGCAGACGGGTTCTGTCAGCTTTCCGCCGGCGGGGCCGGCGGGGAAAACGGGGTGGCTCATGAATCGAAACCTATGGCGCCGGCGCGCGCTGGCCGCGTTGGCGTGCATGGCTGCCGCCGCGCATGCATCGGCGGCCGACAAAATCAAGATCGGCCTGCTGACCACGCTCTCGGGGCCCGGGGCGGCGCTGGGCAACGAGATCCGGGACGGCTTCAATCTCGCGCTGCAACATACGGGGGGCAAGCTGGGCGGACTGCCGGCCGAGGTGGTGGTGGCGGACGACCAGCAGAAGGCGGACACGGGCCGCCAGGCGGTCGAGCGCCTGCTCAAGCGCGACCACGTGGACGTCATGACCGGCATCGTGTTCTCGAACGTGCTGTTGCCCGTGATGCCGGCCATCCTGCAATCGGGCACCATCTACCTGAGCACCAATACCGGGCCGGAGAACTACGCCGGCGCGGGCTGTAATCCCAATTTCTTCGCGGTCGCCTGGCAGAACGAGGACATTCCGGCCGCGATGGGCAAGTATGCCGCCGACCAGGGCTACAAGCGCGTGGCGCTGATCGCGCCGGACTATCCCGGCGGCCGCGAATCGCTCAACGGCTTCAAGCGCCTGTACAAGGGCGGGCTCTCCGAAGAAATCTACACCCAGCTCGGCCAGCTGGACTACGGCGTGGAAATCACGCGGCTGCGCGCCAGCAAGCCCGACGCGGTGTTCTTCTTCCTGCCGGGCGGCATGGGCGTGAACTTCATCAAGCAATTCAACGGCGCGGGCCTCGGCAAGGAGATCGCGCTGCTGGCGCCCGGCTTCTCGGGCGACGAGGACACGATCGCCGCGGTCGGCGCGCCCATAGAAGGCCTGCGCAATACGTCCCAGTGGGCCGCCGACCTCGACAACCCGGCGAATCGCAAGTTCGTGGAGGATTTCACGAAGGCCTACAAGCGCAGCCCCACGCTATACGCGTCGCAGGGCTATGACGCCGCCATGCTGCTGGACAGCGCGGTGCGCCAGACCGGCGGCAAGCTGGACGCGGACGCGCTGCGCCCTGCCTTGCGCCGCGCGGATTTCAAGTCCGTGCGGGGCGATTTCAAATTCAACAGCAACCAATATCCGGTGCAGAACTACTACCTGCGCATCGTCGAGGCGGGCGCGGGCGGAAAGCTGTCGAACAAACTGTCGGGCACGGTGCTGACGCAGTACCAGGATCCGTTCGCCGCTTCCTGCCGGATGAAGTAGGGCGGACGCCCGCAACAAGGAGATACGCATGACCTCGAGCATTACGACGCGCGACGTGACCGTTGCTTCGCATGATGGCAAGTCCTTCGGCGCCTATCTGGCGGTGCCGGCGTCCGGGCGCGGCCCCGGCCTGGTGCTGTGCCAGGAGATCTTCGGCGTGAACGGCTTCATGCGCCGCGCCGCGCAGCTGCTGGCCGAGGAGGGTTACGTGGTGCTGGTGCCCGACCTGTTCTGGCGCCAGCAGCCGGGCATCCAGTTGACGGACGGCCCGGCCGACATGCCGCGCGCCTTCGAACTCTACAAGGGCTTCGACGTGGAACTGGGGCTGCGCGACATTGCATCGGCCATCGCCGCGCTGCGCGAACTGCCCGAGCAGCAGGGTGGGGTAGGCGTGCTGGGCTACTGCCTGGGCGGCAAGCTGGCCTACCTGGCCGCCTGCCGCACCGATGTGGACGTGGCGGTGGGCTACTACGGCGTGGGCATCGAAGACAGCCTGGCCGAGGCCGAGGGGCTGCGGGGCCGGCTGGTGCTGCACATCGCCGAGCAGGACGGTTTCTGCCCGCCCGAGGCGCGCCAGCGCATCCTGGAGGCGCTGGGCGGCAAGCCCGGCGTGGAGCTTTACGTCTATCCGGGCGTGGACCATGCCTTCGCCCGAACGGGCGGCGACCACTACGACAAGCCGTCCGCGCTGATGGCGCACCAGCGCAGCATGGCCGCGCTGCAGCGCGCCATCGGGCCGGAGTTCGATTATTCGTACCTCTGGGACAAGCACTGCGAATACGAATTCGGCACGCGTGATGTGGCGGCCACCATGGCCACCATGGTGGCCGAGCCCTACGTGAACCACATTCCCACCATGACGGGCGGCGTGGGTCACAAGGAACTGAGCCGCTTCTACCAGCACCATTTCGTCAACAGCAACCCGCCCGACACCCGTCTGGTGCCGCTGTCGCGCACGGTGGGCGCCACGCAGATCGTGGACGAGCTGCTGTTCTGTTTCACACACACCACCGAGATCGACTGGATGCTGCCCGGCGTGGCGCCCACCGGCAAGTACGTGGAGATTCCGCTGGTGGCGATCGTCAAGTTCCGCGGCGACAAGCTCTATCACGAGCACATCTATTGGGACCAGGCCAGCGTGCTGGTCCAGGTGGGCCTGCTGGACCCCAAGGGCCTGCCGACCGCCGGCCGCGAGACGGCGGCCAAGCTGCTGGACGAGACGTTGCCATCCAACACGCTGATGGCGCGCTGGAAAGACAGCGAAGGCAAATAGGAGGCGGCCATGGCATATACCGAAGCGCAATTGGCCGGCATGGTGCGCGGCGACAGCGTGCACCGGGCGGTCTATACAGACCCGGCCATTTTCGACCTGGAGATGCAGCGCATCTACGGCCGCGCCTGGATCTACGTGGGGCACGAAAGCCAGGTGCCGAAGACGGGCGATTACCACACGACACGCCTTGGGGACCAGGACGTGCTGATGGTGAGGGCGTCCGACGGCCGCGTGCATGTGCTGTACAACCGCTGCCCCCACAAGGGCGCGAAGGTGGTGGCCGACGGCGACGGCTGCGCGGGCAAGTTCTTCCGCTGTCCGTATCACGCCTGGACCTTCAAGCTGGATGGCAGCCACCTGGGCGTGCCGCTCAAGCAGGGCCTGGAAGGCACCGCCTACGATCCCGCCGACCCGTCGTTCTCGATGCGGCGGCTGCCGCGCGTGGAAAGCTACCGCGGCTTCGTGTTCGCCAGCCAGTCGGCCCAGGGGCAGGGGCTGGAGGAGTTCCTGGGCGGCGTGCGCTCGTCCATCGACAATCTCTGCGACCGCTCGCCCGTGGGCGAGGTGGAAGTGGCCGGCGGCATTTTCCGCGTCATGCAGCGGTCGAACTGGAAGGTGTTCTACGAAAACCTGCACGACACCATGCATGCCCGGGTCACGCACGAATCCTCGTACGCCGCGGCCCGCGACGAGGCCAAGGAGATCGGCGAGATGCCGCTGGAGCTTCACATCATGGACGGCAACGGCGAGCCCTACGAGTTCTGGGAGAAGCTGGAACTGCGCGCCTACGCCAACGGCCACGGCTACATGGAGGGCATCTTCAATCCGGGCGCGGCCGAACGCGATCCTGTCTCGCGCGCGCACTTCGAAACGCTGAGCGCCGCCTACGGCGAAACGCGGGCCCGCGAGATCCTGGGCATGAACCGGCACAACACCGTCATCTATGGCAGCGGATCGCCCCACACGGTGTTCCAGCAGTTCCGCGTGATTCGCCCCATCGCGGTGGACCGGACGATGATCGAGATCCAGACGTTCCGCTGCAAGGGCGCGCCGGACGGCGTGTTCAAACGCGCCATGCTGTATGCCAACGTCATCAATTCGCCCTCGTCCAACGTCATGCCGGACGACATCGAACTCTATAACCGCTGCCAGGAAGGCAACGCGACGCGCGGCGGCGAATGGGTCAGCATGCACCGCTACCACGGCACCGACCGCAGCGATGCCGACGGCATGGTGTCCCTGAACGGAACCAGCGAGCTGCCGATGCGCAACCAGTTCCACGCCTGGAAGACCTACATGCAAGCCGGCGCCGCGCACACGGCCGCGGCCGCCGCCACCGGAGACGCCGCATGCTGCTAGACCTCGATTTCGACGTTGCGACCGATGGCCTGTCGCCCGCCGACGTGCCGGCCGACGCCTACCATCGCATCGCGCAGTTCCTGTACCGCGAGGCCCGCCTGCTGGACGAGCGCCGCTACGCGGACTGGCAGGCGCTGTGGACGGCCGATGGCATGTACTGGATGCCGCGGGTGCCCGGCCAGCCGAGCCCGTACGACCATATCTCGCTGTTCTGGGAGGACCGCATGCTGCGCGACGTGCGCATCCGGCGGCTGGAACATCCGCGCAACTGGTCGCAGCAGCCGCCCACCCGCAGCGCGCGGCTGGTGGGAAGCGTGCAGGTGGAGGGCGTGGACGCGGGGGGCAACCTGGTCGTGCATTCCGTCTTCCAGATGACCGAATGGCGCAAGCGCGAGCCGCGCCAGCTGGCCGGCCGCTATACCCACAAGCTCGCCGCCGAGGGCGACGGCTGGCGCATCCGCATGAAGCGGGTGGATCTGGTCAATTGCGACGACGTGCACGACGTGTTCGAGGGGTTCGTGTGACGGCGCCGGACACCGCGGTGCTGGCCCTGCACTACCAGAACGACGTGCTGCATCCCGACGGCAAGATCCGCGTCGGGCTGGACGCGGACGGGCTTGCGCGGCAGCGCCTGCTGGAGAGCGCCGCCGCCTTGCTGAACGGCGCGCGGGCCGGCGGCCTGCCCATCGTGCACGTGCGCATCGCCTTCCGGCCCGACTACGCCGACCTGCTGGCCAATTGCGCCATCTTCCGCAACGTGGCCGCCATCGGCGCGGTGGCGGAAGGGCAGTGGGGCAGCGCCTTCTACGAGGGGTTGCAGCCCTTGTCCGGCAGCGCGCGCGAATTCGTGGTCAAGCACACCCGGATCAGCGCCTTCTATGGCACGCCGCTGGAGGAAACCCTGCGGGTGCTGGGCGCGCGCAGGCTGGTGGTGGCCGGCGTCGCCACGCATTCCGTGGTCGAGGGCACCGTGCGCCATGGGGCCGACATCGGCTTCGAGGTGATGGTGGCCCAGGATGCCTGCGCGTCGGCGGACCCCGCGGTGCACGAGGCCTCGCTGGCCAGCATGCGCCTGGTCGCGCGCACCGGATCGGTGACGGAGGCGTTGCGCTGGGCGGCGACGCCCGACAATTAAGGAAGATTCATGGATTTCACAGGATTCCCCGGCGTTGCCGGCAAGACCGCCATCGTGACCGGCAGCACTCAGGGGCTGGGCGCGGATATCGCGCGAGGGCTGGCCGCGGCCGGCGCCAACGTGGTGCTGGTTGGACGCAACGCCGAGGCCGGACGCGCGCTGGAGCGGGACTTGCAGGGCCGCGCGCTGTACTGCGAGACGGACATCGGGCAGGACAGCCAGATACAACGCTGCATCGATGCGGCCCTGTCGCGCTTCGGAAGGCTGGACATCCTGGTCAATAATGCCTGCCAGTACACGGACCGCGGGCTCGCGTCGTCCCGCGAGGAATGGCACGGCACGCTGGACACGAACCTGGTGTCGGCGGCCATCTTCACGCAGATGGCCGCGCCGCTGCTGCGGCGCGGCGGCGTGGTGGTGAACATGGGCAGCACGGGCGGCAAGTTCGGCGCGGCCGGACGCGCGCTGTATCCGGCCTCCAAGGCGGCGTTGTTGCAGATCACCAAGAACTTCGCGGTGGAGCTGGCGCCGGCGGGCGTGCGGGTGCTGGCGGTGTCGCCCGCCTGGACCTGGTCGCCGTCGGTGGCGCAGTTGTCGGGCGGGTCGCGTGAAGCCGCCGACGAGGTGGGCGCGCATTTCCACCCGCTGGGCCGGGTCGGGTCGGGCGAGGAGATCGCCGCCGCGGTGTGTTTCGCCTGTTCGGATTCGGCCTCATGGATGACCGGCGTGGACATTCCGGTGGACGGCGGTTTTTCCATCCTGGGGCCCGACCGCGGCATTTCGCCGCGAGCCTGGTTCAAGGAGCTGGCGCCCTAGCGCCCGCCCCGCGGGGAGGGATCAGCGGATGACGATCTGCCCTTCCTCCAGCTTGGCCTTGCCGCCGACCTGGTCTTCCAGGAATTCCTGCATCTTGTTGCCCAACTGGATCGTCGCGCCGCTGCAGAAGCGCTTGGCGGCCGCGATGGTGGCGGTTTGCAGGGGTTGGAGTTCGCGCGCCAACTGGGCTTCCTCCGCATCCAGCTCCAGCAATTCGTGGCTGAGCTTGGCATGGGTGTTGCGCGCGCGTTCCGCCACGTCGCCGGGGGCGCGCCCGGGATTGGCCTGCAGGAAGGTCAGCAGCTTTTCCAGCTTGGCTTTCTCTTCGTTCATCTGCAGGCGCTTGCGCGCCAGGGCCGAACGCTTGATGTCCGCGTGCGGATCCAGGCCGGCCTGCACCAGCGTCGGGATGCCCGAGGCTGCGCCGATGGTGCCGGCGCGCACGCTCTGCAGGGCGCGCACCTGCCCGCCGGCGATGGCGCTTTGCTGCGTATTGGGCGGACCCACGTTGATGCTGCCGCCGGCGGCGATATTGCTCTGGCGGATTTCGCGCTCCACATCCACGTCCTTGCCGGCGCTGACGATCGCGTTGGCGATGAACCTGGCGCGCAGCGCCCCGCCACAGACGATGCGGGCGGTGCGCGCGGCCGCGGCGGCGTCCTGCAAGGCTTCGGCCGTGCCGATGATGCCGCCCTTGACCGTGACGTTGCCGCCGGCCTCCACCAGCGCGGCCTCCATCGTGCCGTTGACGACCACGTCTCCGGTGACGCGGACCTCCATGGTGGCGCTGATGTCGCCGCGCACCTGCAGCGATCCCTCGAAATTGATGTTGCCGGTGGACAGGTTGACGGCGTCCACCTCCACCATGGGATTCACCTGCACGCCGTGGCTGACCAGGGTGGGCGTGCCGGCGATGGCCGCGCGCAGCAGCAACGGGTCTTCAGGATCGATCTCCACGCCCGCCAGGTCCTTGGCGAACGGCGTGTCGGGCATTTCCTCCGGCAGGACGGGCTTGCCCATGACATCGGTGCCGTCCACGCCCGGCAGCGGCGGCGAGCGCCGCATCAGCGGCGTGCCGGGAGAGACCAGGAGCAGGTTGCCCAGGTCGCGGTAGTCCACCTGGGCCAGTTCGTCGATGTCTTCCCCGCGGGGTTTGAGGCGGTCCAGCAGGCTTTCGAAGCGCGTGGGGGTGCCGCGGGTGGGCGGCGTGCCCCGGGCGATCAGCACCGTTTCCCGCGCGCCGCGCTCGACGGCCTCGGCCAGCTCGCGTTCCAGCACGCCGTGGACGATGCCCTGGTCGGCCAGCGCCTGGCGCACGGCTTCCAGCGCGACGGGTTTGCCGCCCTTGGGAGGGTGCAGCGTCAGCAGCGCCGACATGCGGGCCGGATCCAGTTCCAGCTCGAAGCTGCCGTCCACGACGATGCCCACCGGCCCTTCGACGGGTTCTCGGGCGCTGCGGCATTGCTCGATGAAGGCCAGCACCGCCTGGCTGTCCAGGGCCTCGGCCGTCCAGCCCTGGGCCACGGCGGCGGCGGCCAGCGTGTCCCAGGTGGGCAGGTCGGGGTTGAAGACGGGGGGCGCGTCGACGGCCGGATCGGCCAGCGCGATGTCGGCGCCATCGCCTTCGGCCGACGGGCCGGGAGAAAGGGCGCCCGCCAGCCCGCCGGCCGGCTCGGGACGAGGCGGCGGCGCGTAGCGTGCCGTCAGGACCAGGGTGGTGGTGTCCAGCGACAGCTGGAGCATATTCGTTGCGTCCATCTCAGCCTCTCCCGCTTGGCGCTGGCGGCCAAGTTAATTCATTTGGTAATGATGCGAAATATTAGGTCATATTCTAACGCAAGCTTTCCGTGCTACTGGAAAGTAGGTGCCGGGGGCCAGCCGCAAGCCCTAGTTATGTCCCTGTTTTTCCCGCAGGGCGGGCCCCCAGGATTAGGACGTTGGCACGAGCGACAAATCGGCGCCGGCGCAGCAGCATAGGAGCTCGCCAACGCGTCCCTGGACGCCGCCGGAGCTCCGCCCATGCCTCGCCACGCCCCACCCGTTTTCCCGGCCCTGCGCGCCCTCCTGGCGCACGCCGGGGGCATGGCGGCGCTCGCGGCCCTCCTGGCGGGCGCGCTGGCGCTGGCGCCGGCCCGGCCGGCCCAGGCGGCCGATATCTACCGCTACAAGGATCCCTTCGGCGTCTGGCGGGCCATGAAGGTGCCCACGGGCCACGCCAAGTACTACAAGCGGGCGCAGGCCCGCGCCGCCTGGCGCAGCGGCGGCGTGAAGGTCTGCATGGCCTGCGAGCCCAAGTCCGGCGATGGCGCGCGCCTGGCCGGGCTGGAGCCGGCGTCGCGCGCCCTGCAATGGGGAGACGGCAAGGTGCCCACCGCGCACGATGGGCTGATCGCCCGGGCGGCCCAGGATTCGGGGGTGGACCAGGCCTTGCTGACCGCGGTCATCGCGATCGAATCGGGGTTCCGCAGCGATGCGCGCTCGCCCAAGGGCGCGCTGGGCCTGATGCAGCTGATGCCGGCGACGGCGGCGCCGCTGCTTGCCGTGGACGACGTCGAGACGGCGCTGGTGGATCCGGCCACGAATGTGAAAGCGGGATCGCGCCATCTGCGCAGGCTGATCGACCAGTATCCCGGCCGGCTGGACCTGGCGCTGGCCGCCTATAACGCGGGCGAGGGGGCGGTGCGCAAGTACGACGCCGTGCCGCCCTACGCCGAGACCCAGGCCTACGTCAGGGACGTCACGGCCCTGTACGAGCGCTACAAGGCCCCCTGAGAGGAGCGGCCGGGGGCCGGCTCCCCGCGCGGGGCTTGCTTACATCGACGCGAAGGCCTTTTCGGCGATGTCCAGGGTGGACTTGATCACGGCGTCGTCGTGCGTGGCCGAAACGAAGCCGGCCTCGAACGCCGAAGGCGCGAAGTGCACGCCGTGGTCCAGCATGGCGTGGAAGAATCGGTTGAACGCGGCGGTGTCGCAGGCAGAGACCTCGGCGAACGAGGCGGGCACCTTGTCGCTGAAATAGATGCCGAACATGCCGCCCACCGAGTCGGCGGAAAAGGCCAGGCCCGCGGCGCGGGCGCGTTCCTGCAGGCCCTGGGCCAGCTTGGCGGTCTGGGCCGACAGCTTCTCATAGAAGCCGGGCGCGGCGATCAGGCGCAGCGTGGCCAGGCCCGCGGCCACGGCCACGGGGTTGCCCGACAGCGTGCCGGCCTGGTAGACGCCGCCCAGCGGAGCGATGTGCTTCATGATCTCGGCGCTGCCGCCGAAGGCGCCCACCGGCATGCCGCCGCCGATCACCTTGGCCAGCGTGGTGAGGTCGGGCTTGACGCCCGTCAGGCCCTGCACGCCTTGCGGGCCTACCCGGAAGCCGGTCATCACTTCGTCGAAGATCAGCAGCGCGCCGTGTTGCGTGCAGACCTCGCGCAGGCCTTCCAGGAAGCCCGGCGCGGGCTTGATCAGGTTCATGTTGCCGGCGACCGGCTCCACGATGATGCAGGCGATGTCGGCGCCATGGCGGGCGAAAGCCTCGCGCACCGCGTCCAGGTTGTTGTATTCCAGGGTCAGCGTGTGCGACACGAACTCGGGCGGCACGCCGGCCGAGCTGGGATTGCCGAAGGTCAGCAGGCCGGAGCCGGCCTTGACCAGCAGGCTGTCCGAGTGGCCGTGGTAGCAGCCTTCGAACTTCACGATCTTGGCGCGGCCGGTGGCGCCGCGCGCGAGGCGGATGGCCGTCATGGTGGCTTCCGTGCCGGAACTGACCAGGCGCACCTGTTCCAGCGAGGGCAGGCGAGCGATCAGGACTTCGGCCAGTTCGATCTCCGCTTCGGTGGGGGCGCCGAACGATAGGCCGTTGACGGCGGCTTCCTGCACCGCGCGCACGACGTCGGGGTGCGAGTGGCCCAGGATGGCCGGGCCCCACGAACCCACGTAGTCGATGTACTGCTTGTCTTCCGCATCCCAGACGTACGGGCCTTGCGCGCGCTTGATGAAGCGCGGGGTGCCGCCCACGGAGCGGAAGGCGCGCACGGGCGAATTGACGCCGCCGGGGATGCTGCGGCAGGCGCGTTCGAAAAGCTGGGCGTTACTGGACATGGCGTTCAAGGCTTGCGGTTGGGGTTGGCGGAATAGGGTGCGGCGCAGGCCGCCGCTGCGGCGCGGATGCTGGGCGCTTCGAAGAGTCCGGTGATGACGGCGATGGCGTCGGCGCCGGCCTGCGCCACCAGCGGCGCGTTGTCGGGCGTGATGCCGCCGATGGCGACGACCGCCGGGCGCGGGGCGTCGCGCTCATCGGTCAGGCGGCGGGCTTCGGCCAGCACCGAGAGCGGCGCGCGCACGGTGTCGGGCTTGACGGTGGAGGCGAACATGGCGCCGAAGGCGATGTAGTCGGCGCCGGCGTCGAGCAGCTCCCGCGCGCGGGCCAGATCGTCGTAGCTGGAGCCGCCCAGGATCAGGTCGGGGCCGGCCTCGGCGCGGATGCGCGCCAGGCTGTCGTCGTCGCGGCCCACGTGCGCGCCGTCGGCGCCCACGTCCAGCGCCAGGCGCCAGTCGTCATTGATCAGGAAGACCACGCCCAGTTCGCGGCATAGCGGCGCCAGCGCGCGCGCCTGTTCGGCGCGCACCGAGTCGGGCACGTTCTTGCGGCGCAGCTGCAGCGAGCGCATGCCGCCCTCGGCGGCTTTGCGGACGGCCTGCAGCAGGCGGTCCGTGTCGTCCCATTCGGGGGTGACGCCGTACAGGCCGGCGGGGAAACGCAGCGCTTTCATTGCGGGTGGATCCGGTTGGGGATGCGCCGGCCCATGCCCGGCAGGAAGCTGGCGGCGATGGCGGCGTCGGCATGGGCCAGGCCCTGGCGCACGGCTTCCGGCATGTCCAGCCCGCGGGCCAGCATGGCGGCGATGGCGGCGGCGGCCACGCCGCCGGCGTCGCCGTTGCGGTCGGGCGGGGCCTGCCACGGCAGGGTGCTGGTCTGGCCATTGGGCCCCAGCAGCATGTTGGCGTAGTGGCCGGGACGCTGGGGGCTGCCCAGGACCAGCACCCATTCCGCGCCCGCCGCCACCAGGGCATGCATGGGCGACGGTGCGTCCCCGATATCGATGTCGCCGTCGGCGTGCCACTGCGCCAGGCGCAGGTGCTCGATGACCAGCAGGTCGGTCTGGGGCAGCACCAATTCCAGGGTTGCGGCCAGCAGGTCGTCGGCCTCGTCCTCGTCGGCGGCGTCGGCCGGGGGCTGGGCGCGCTGGCCCAGGTGCAGGACCAGCGGCACCTGGCTGTAGTCGGCGGCGATCTGCGCGGCCACGCTGGCCGTTTCCGCAGTGTATAGTCCGCCCACCTTGATGGCCTGCACCGACATGTCTTCGAGCAGGCAGCGCGCCTGGTCGTCCAGGAGGTCGGGCGAGACGGGGTGGATTTCTTCGATGCCGGCGGTATCCCGCACGGTCAGCGCGGTTACGGCCGCGAGGCCGTGGCAACCCAGGCGGGCGCAGGTAACGGCGTCTGCCGGCAAACCGTCGGAGCCCGAGGGATCGAGCGGACCGAAGACCAAAACGAGAGGGGGAGTAACGGGGGCCACGTGGACAGCGCTTGAGTAAGGGTACCCGGACTCATTTGCTGCGAATCAGGGGAACCCCTATTGGGTTTCGGTAAGATTGTCCCCATTCTAATGGAAGCCCCTTACCTTTGCCCTGCCGCCGGGGCGAGGGCCAGGATTTGATGTAAGAGAGAACTATGCGTACATGGATGTGTTTGATTTGCGGCTGGGTCTACGATGAAGAGGCCGGCCTGCCCGACGAGGGCATTGCGCCGGGCACGCGCTGGGAAGACGTGCCGCCGAATTGGGTCTGTCCCGAATGCGGCGCGCGCAAAGAGGACTTCGAATTGATGGAAATCTGAAGCGGCGCAGCCGACATATTCCGCCAAGGCTCGTAAGATGGGATCAAGCCCCATCCCTCGCAATCGTAGGACAGCCTGCCGCAAGGCCTGAGGGCCGCGTTCGCGCGGCCCGTCCCACGATTCTCTCAGACTACCCACGAAGGGGTTGCCATGACGGAAACTCACCACGACGAATCCACGACGCAGGCGGCCAATTTCGCCAACCAGTTCCTGATCGCCATGCCGGGCATGGTGGAAGGCAGCCTGGCGGGCTCGGTCATCTATGTCTGCGAACACACCGAGCGTGGCGCGCTGGGCCTGGTCATCAACCGGCCCACCGACCTGACGCTGGGCACCTTGTTCGAGCGCATCGATCTGACGCTGGAGATCGGTCCCGTGAAGGACACGCTGGTTTTCTTCGGCGGTCCGGTGCAGACCGATCGCGGCTTCGTGCTGCACGCGCCCGCGGGCGACTACAGCTCCAGCATCAAGCTGGGGGGCATGGCGCTTACCACGTCGCGCGACGTGCTGCAGGCCGTTGCCGAGGGCAACGGGCCGGCCCGCATGCTGGTCACGCTGGGCTATGCCGGCTGGGGCGCGGGCCAGCTCGAAAGCGAGATGGCCCAGAACGCCTGGCTGAGCGTTGGCGCCGACGACAGCATCATCTTCGATGTGCCTCCCGAAGAGCGCTATCCCGCCGCGCTGAAGCTGCTGGGCATCGATCCGGTCATGCTGGCGGGCGACGCGGGCCATGCCTGAAGAGACCCTGCTTGCCTTCGATTTCGGCGAAAAGAAGATCGGCATCGCCATCGGCAACACGCTGACGCGCCAGGCGCGTCCGCTGGAAATCATCTTCAGCGAAGTGCGCGAGGCGCGCTTCGGCCGCATCGCCGCGCTGCTGCAGGAATGGCAGCCCCGCCGCGTCGTCGTGGGGCTGGCGCTGGACGCCGACGGCGGCGAACAGCCCGCCACCGCGCGCTGCCGCCGCTTCGCCAATCAGTTGCACGGCCGGTTCGGCGTCGCCGTCGAACTGGTGGACGAGCGCGGCTCCAGCCTGGAGGCGCAGCGCCTGCTCGGAACGCACGCCGCCGATGACGCGATGGCCGCGGCTGTTATCCTGCAACGATACCTGGACACCCTGCCGGCGGCCTGACGCTTGCCGCCCGGCTTGCCTATGCTCAATCCGCAACTCGATCGCCGCGGCGAACTGATACACCTGCTGACCACGGAAGGCCTGCCCCGGCGCCATGTCGAGCGGCTGCTGGACGCCGCGCGCGCCCTGGCGGGCGCGGGGGCGGCGCGGGGGCCCGCGGCCGGGTTGCCGGTATTCCTTTGCCTGCCGGGAGATGCCGAGCGGGATCGCAGCGAATTCGCCGCCGCCTCCGCGCGCCTCGGGCTGCGGGCCGTTGCGCTGGACGCCGGGGCCGGCGATGCGCTGGCCGGAACCGTCGCGGGCCTGGAGCCGGGCCTGCTGGTGTTGCGCCACGCGGCCAGCGGCGCGGCGCATTGCGCGGCGGTCCACGCGGCGCCGGGCCTGCGCATCGTCAACGCGGGCGACGGCAGCCATGCCGATCCCTTGCCGGCGCTGGCGCTGGTGCAGGCGATACAGGACGCCAAGCAGGACCTGACGAACCTGGCGGTAACGCTGGTGGGCGATGTCCGGCATTCGCGAGTGGCGCGTTCGGCGATCCATGCCATGACCACGCTGGGCGTTCCGGAAGTGCGCGCGGCGGCGCCGCGCGGCTTGCTGCCCGACAGCCTGGCGCAATTGGGCGCGCGCGCCTGCGCCTCGCTGCGGGAAGGGTTGCAGGGCGCCGACGTCATCATTGTCCTGCCGCTCGATGTGGAACGGATCAGCGGCGCGCTGCTGCCCTCCGCCCGCGAGTACGCGCAATCCTGGGGGCTGACGCCAGCCAGTCTGGCGGATGCGCGGCCCGATGCGCTGCTGCTGCCCGCGGGCCCGTTGACGCCGGGCATCGAGGTCGACGGCGATGTCGCGGCCAGTCTGGCGCCCGCGCAGGCGCAATTGGCCGGACTTGAGCAGCGCCTGCGCGAGGCGGCCCTGGACCTGCTCGCAGGAGGCGCGCCATGAGGCTGCACATCGCGAACGGCAGGCTGATCGACCCGGCGAACGGCGTGGACGGGCAGCACGATCTCTTTATCGCCGAAGGCCGCGTCGCGGCGGTGGGCCGGAGGCCCGACGGTTTCGAGGCCGACCGCCGGCTGGACGCGGCAGGGCTGGCCGTGCTGCCGGGCCTGGTCGACCTGTGCGCGCGGGTGGCACAGCCCGGCGCGGCGGCTTTCGCGCCTTCCGAGTTGCGCGCGGCGCTGGCGGGCGGCGTGACCTGCCTGGTGCTGCCGCCCGACCCAGGGGCGCCGCTGGATGAGCCGGGCAAGGCGGACGCGCTGATGCGCCCGGCCCACCCGGGGCAATGCCGCGTGCGTCCGCTGGGCGCGATGACGGTGGGCCTCGCGGGCGAAACGCTGGCCGAAATGGATCTGCTTGCCCGGGCCGGCTGCCTGGCCTATGCGCAAGGAGACAAGGGCATCGCCGACACGCGCGTGCTGTGGGGCGCGATGCGCCACGCCAGCGGCCTGGGCCATACGCTGTGGCTGCGGCCGCAGGACCCCTGGCTTGCGCGCGGCACGGTGGCCGCCGGCGGCGCCTACGCCGAACGCCTGGGCCTGGAAGGGTTGCCGCCGCAAGCGGAGACGGTGGCCTTGCAGACGCTCTTCGAATTGCAGCGCGCCACCGGCGCCCGGGTGCACCTGACGCGGCTGTCCACGGCGGCCGGTCTGGATATGCTGCGGGCGGCAAGGCGCGAAGGCCTGCCGCTGACGGCGGACGTTTCCGCCAACAGCCTGCACCTGACCGATGTCGATATCGGTTTCTTCGACACGAATTTCCACCTGGATCCGCCGCTGCGCGGCCAGCGCGACCGCGATGCGATCCAGGCGGCGCTGGCCGACGGCACGGTCGACGCCCTGTGTTCGGATCACACTCCGGTCGAGGGGCGCGCGAAGGCCGCGCCGTTCCCGCTGTCCGAACCCGGCGCCACGGGCCTGGAACTGCTGCTGTCCCTGGCATTGAAGTGGGCGCGCGACAGCCGCCGGCCCCTGGCCGAGGCGCTGGCGCGGGTGACCAGCGGCCCCGCCTCGGTGCTGGGCAGGATCGCGCCGCTGGCCGCGCCGGCGGGCCAGCTGGGCGTGGGCGCGCCGGCGGACCTCTGCCTGGCCGACCTAGACGCCGAATGGCTGGTGACGCCGGGCGCGCTGCAAAGCCGCAGCGGCCACACCCCGTTCGCGGGTATGATGCTGCCCGGCCGTGTACGCGCCACCGTCGTGGGTGGCAGCCTGGCCTGGGAGACTCCGGTTTGAAGCTGCTGCGCTTTGTCCTTAGGCTGTTCCTGGTATTGCCCTGGATCATTTTCGGCCTGCTCTGCGTGGGCCTGGTGTATCCGCTGCTCGGGAACGGGAAGCGCGCCTGGCTGAACCGCCGCTGGTCCCGCTGCCTGATGGCCTTCTGTGGCCTGCGGGTGATCCTGAAGGGCGAGCCGCGCCTGACGGGACCGGTGCTGATGGTGGCCAACCACGTATCGTGGATCGACATCTTCGTGCTCAATTCGGCGCGCGCCACGTCCTTTGTCGCGAAGAGCGAAATCCGCAGCTGGCCCGTCATAGGCTGGCTGGTGGCCGGCGCCGGCACGCTGTTCATCGAACGCGGCCAACGCCACGCCGTGCATGCGATGGGCGAGGCCATGCAGGCCCGCTTCAAGCAGGGCGATGCCGTGGGCCTGTTTCCCGAAGGCACGACCAGCGAAGGCTTCGAGCTGCTTCCCTTCCACGCCAGCCTGTTCGAGCCGGCCCGCGCCGCCGCCGTCGAAATCCAGCCGGTCGCCCTGCGTTTTCTTCAGCACGGCAAGCGCAGCGGCTACGCCGCCTTCGTGGGCGAGGAGTCCCTGGTCGCCAATCTCTGGCGCGTGCTGGGCGTGACCGGCCTGGCCGTGGAAGTGGTCTTCCTGCCCCCGCTGCCCGCCCGCCATCCCGACGGCAGCCTGCCTACCCGCCTGGAACTTTCCCACCAGGCCCGCGACGCGATTCTGAGCGCGCTGTAGCCCGAGAGGGGCCGCAAAGCGCCCCTCACCGGCCCGCGGCGGAAAATTCGCAGCAACTCTCCGCCAACTCCGCAACGCTCTCGCAAAACGCCACATCCGCATCCCTGCGGAACATCGCGCAATACACCGATTGCGGCGGCGCCAGGCTGGTGCGGGCGATGACCAGCTGCTTCGCGCTGACCATGTCCGCGAAATAGTCGCGCGGCAGGCAGCTGACGCCGAAGCCGGCGGCGGTCAGCCCGGCCATCGCGATCAGGCTGTTGATGGTGAAGATATTGCTGGCCGGCGTGTGCGGCCGCAGCCAGCCGTCGTAGATCATGTTCAGGCCCGATTCCCGGCTCTGCCGCAGCAGGGGCAGGGCCGCGATGTCCGCAGGCGTGTAGACGCGGCTGGAGTCGATCATGTCGGGGCTGCCCATCCAGGCGAACTCCAGGCGCTGCAGCGGCACCACCTGCAGGTTCGGCTCCGCGAATTCCCCGTGCAGGAACGCCATGTCCAGTTGGCCTGCCTGCAGGCGTTTGAGCAGGTCCGCGCCCAGGTCGATGTGCGGCTCCAGCGTGATGCGAGGGTAATGCGCCCGCAACAGCCGGATCAGCGCGGGCAGCCAGGTCATCGCGGTGATCTCCGTGATGCCGAAGCGGAACGTGCCCGTCAGCGTGTGCTGGCCTTTCAGGCGCACCAGCAACCGGTCGCGATGGCCCAGCATTTCTTCCGCCAGCGCATAGACCTCGTGGCCGCGCGCGGTCAGCTCGGCGCGGTGGCCGGAGCGGTCGAACAGGGCGATATCGAAGTCCGCCTCCAGTTCCTGGATGCGCTTGGTGATGGCGGATTGCGTGGTGTGCAGCTTCTGCGCCGAGGCGGAAAACGTGCCCAGCCTGACGGTCCAGTACAGGGCCTCGATCTGCTTGAAGGTCAGCATCCGAGGCGCTCCGGAGCAGCGATATTCATTCCGAAATTTCCATTAAGGGCTAACCCTTATATTCCATAAAGCGATGAAGTTCGTGGAAATTTAATCCCTTTTACGGAATCGCAAAAGCTCGCACCATGGCGCCTGCCTCATTCAATCACCGACTCAGGATTTTGCAGATCGCCATGGCCTCCATTCATACCGGCGCCCGGATATTGCCCGCTACACCCGTTGCTTCCGCCGAGGTTCTCCAGGCGCTGGCCGGCATCGTCACGCCGCACCTCAGCGACAACCTCGCGCGCCGCGAAGGCATTTCGGGCCTGCGCCGCTATAACGGCGCGGGCAAACTGGTCGGCACGGCCCTCACCGTCAAGACCCGCCCGGGCGACAACCTCCTCATCTACAAGGCCATGATGCAGGTGCAGCCTGGCCACGTGCTGGTCGTGGACGCCGGCGGCGACCTGTCCAACGCCGTGCTGGGTGAAATCATGAAGCGCTACCTCCAGATCCACGGCTGCGCCGGCGTGGTGGTGGACGGCGCGATCCGCGACGTGGCCGCCTTCGAGGCCGACAGCTTTCCCTGCTACGCGCGCGGCCACATTCACCGCGGCCCCTACAAGGATGGCCCCGGCGAGGTCAACGTGCCCGTGTCCATCGGCGGCCAGGTCATCAACCCGGGCGACATCGTGGTGGGCGACGAGGACGGCCTGGTCAGCTTCCCGCCTTCCGAGGCCGAGGCCCTGATCGCCGCCGCGCAGGCGCATGCCGCCAAGGAGCAGCGCATCATGGCCGAGATCGCCGGCGGCGAGAAGGCGCAGAGCTGGATGCAGGCCGCCTTCGCGGCCAAGGGGCTGGCATGAGCGCGCGGCATGAAGGCGGTCCCGCGGACGCGGCCGCAAGCGCATTCCTGGCGGCCCGGGCGCGCGCCATCAAGCCCTCGCCCAGCATGGCGGCCAAGAGCCGTGTCGATCAGTTGCGCGCGCAGGGCAGGGACATCGTCGATTTCACGGTGGGCGAACCGGACCTGCCCACGCCCGCGCACATTGTGCAGGCCGGCATCGACGCGCTCAACAGCGGCGACATCCGCTACACCGCGTCCGCCGGCTCCAGGCCGCTGCTGGAAGCGGTGCGCGCCAAGTTCCAGCGCGAGAACGGGCTGGACTACGCGCTGGACGAACTGATCGTCGGCGTGGGCGCCAAGCAGCTGATCTTCACCGCGCTGGCCGCCACCGTGCAGGCGGGCGACGAGGTCATCATTCCCGCGCCGTACTGGGTGTCGTATCCGGACATGGTGCTGGTCAACGACGGCACCCCCGTCGTGGTGCCTTGCCCCGAGTCCGACGGCTTCAAGCTCACGCCCGAAGCGCTGGAGCGCGCGATCACCCCGCGCAGCAAATGGCTGCTCCTGAATACGCCCAGCAACCCCACCGGCGCGATGTACGACGCCGCCGAGCTGCGGGCGCTGGGCGAGGTGCTGGCGCGGCATCCGCAGGTCTGGCTGATGACCGATGAGATCTACGAACATCTCGCCTATGGCGATGCGACGCATCTGTCGCCCGCGGCCGCGGTGCCGGCGCTTGCCAGCCGCTGCCTCACGATCAATGGCGTGTCCAAGGCCTATGCGATGACCGGCTGGCGCCTGGGCTATGCGGGCGGGCCGAAGGCCCTGATCAAGGCCATGGCCACGCTGATCTCGCAGAGCACCAGCTGCGTCAGCGCGATCAGCCAGTCGGCGGCGCGCACCGCGCTCACCGCCGACCAGGCCTGCGTGCGCGAGGCCGCGGAAGTATTCCATGCGCGCCGCGATCGGATCGTCGCGCGGTTGAACGCCGTGCCCGGCATCCGCTGTCCGCAGCCCCAGGGCGCGTTCTATGTCTACCCCTCGGTGGCGGGGCTGCTGGGCAAGCGCGCGGCCGACGGACGCGTGCTGCGGACCGACCTGGACGTCGTGATGTTCCTGCTGGACGTCGCGGGCGTGGCGGTGCTGGACGGCGCTGCCTATGGCCTGTCGCCCTATCTGCGGCTGAGCTTCGCCACCTCGATGGAGCATATCGAGGAAGGTTGCCGCCGCATCCGCGAGGCATGCGTCGGATTGATTTGACTGAGGGCGGCCCGCGGGTCGCCCGGACCGGCTGTACCCATACCTACACACAGGGGAAATACCATGAAGACAACGATCGCTTCCTTCATCGCCGCCGCCGGCCTGGCCGCCGCGCTCGCTCCCGCCGCCCATGCCGACACGCTGGCCGACATCAAGGCGCGCGGCAAGTTCATCTGCGGCACCATGGGCACGGCCGAGCCATTCAGCTTCCAGGATCCGAAAACCCGCGGCATCGTCGGCTACGAGGTCGACATGTGCCAGGCCGTGGCCGACAGCCTGGGCGTGCCGCTGGAGCTCAAGCTCATTGCCGTGGAGGCGCGCATCCCCGAACTGATCGCCGGCCGCGTGGACGTGGTGGCGGCCAACCTGGGCTGGAGCCCCGAGCGGGCGAAGCAGATCGACTATTCGCACCAGCATTTCGTGAGCCTGCAGAAAGTGCTCGCGCGCGATTCGGACAAGGACCTGAAGGCGCCCGCCGACCTGGCAGGCAAGCGCGTCAGCGCGGTGCGGGGCTCGTCGTCCGAGCAGGGCGCGCGCAAGAACATCCCGAATGTCGAGCCCGTGACCTTCAAGGATCCGAGCGGCGCGTTCCTGGCGCTGCAGCAGGGCAAGGTCAGCGGCTTCGTGGCCTCCGAACTCATGCTGGTCAAGCTCAAGCAGCAGGCCGCCGGCAGCGCCGTCCCGGTCAAGATCCTGGAGCCGGCACTGTTCGTCGAACCCTGGGGCATGGGCGTGCGCAAGGGCGACACGGCGATGCTGGAACAGGTGAACAAGGTGCTCGACGGCATGGAAGCCTCGGGCCAGGCGGCCAAGACCTTCGACAAGTGGTTCGGCGCGGGCACCCCGTTCAACATGAAGCGCGACTTCAGCATCGAAGCCATCAAGGGTTGACGCGCCGAGCGCGCTGGAGCCTGGTTCGATGCACTACGTTTTCGACTTCGGCGCCATCTTCCAGGGGGAATACCCGGCCTGGCTGCTCAGGGGGCTCGTCACCACCCTGGCGCTGGCCGGATTCGCTTGGATCCTGGCGTTCTTCGTGGGCAGCCTGCTGGCGGTAATCCGCCTGACGGGCTCGCCCGTGGCCAACGGGGTGATCGCGACGTACGTCGCGTTCCATCGCAACGTGCCCATGCTGGTGCACATTCTTTTCTGGTATTTCGGCGTGCCGGCGCTGCTGCCCCAGGCCGCCACCGACTGGCTCAACAGCCACGGCAGCGAGTTCATCCTGTCCTGCATCGCGATCGGGCTGGTGATGTCCGCCTATGTCTGCGAGGACCTGCGCAGCGCCGTGCGCGGCATTGCGCCCGGCCAGGTCGAGGCGGCGCGCGCGCTGGGCCTGAGCTTCCTGGCCACGATGCGCAAGGTCGTGCTGCCGCAGGCGTTCCGCATCGCCATCCCGCCCTTGCTCAACCAGACCCTGCTGCTGTTGAAGAACACCAGCCTGGCCATGGCCATCGGCGTGACCGAACTCACCGCCGCCGGCCGCGAAATCGAGAACTACACATTCCGCACCTTCGAGGCCTACGCGGTCGTGACCGTCATCTACCTGGCGCTGTCGTTCCTGATCATGGGGGGCGGCGCCCTCCTGCAACGGCGCTACCGTCCGCTGGGAGCGCGCTGACATGTGGGACATACTCAAGGACAACTGGCTGTTGCTGCTGATCGGGCAATATCCCCAAGGCCCGATCGGCGGCCTCGCGGCCACCCTGGGGCTGGCCGCGGTCAGCCTGGCCCTGGCGCTGCCCTGCGGCGTGCTGCTGGCGCTGGGCCGGATCAGCCCCTACCGGATCTTCTACTGGCCGGCGTCGGCCGTGGTGTATCTGGTGCGCGGGCTGCCGCTGCTGATGTTCATCTTCTGGGCCTACTTCTTCGTGCCGCTCATCATCGGCCGGCCGGTCGCCGGGACCACGACAATGGTGGTGGCGCTGGTCTGCTACGAAAGCGCCTACCTGGCCGAGATCATCCGCGCCGGCATCCAGGCGCTGCCGCCGGGCCAGCAGGAAGCCAGCCGCGCGCTGGGCCTGTCGTACATGCAGACCATGCGCCGCGTGATCCTGCCCCAGGCGCTCTACAACATGCTGCCCAGCATGCTGAGCCAGTTCGTCTCCACCGTGAAGGAGACGTCGCTGGCCTACGTCATCAGCGTCCAGGAACTCACCTACGCGGCAAACCAGATCAACAGCGTGCTGCTGACCAAGCCGTTCGAGGTCTTCGGGCTGCTGGCGCTGACCTATTTCATCCTGAATTTCGGGCTGAGCTCATTGGTGCACCTGACCGAACGCCGTATCGGCAGGCGCCGCGCCGGGCTCATGCCTGCTCCTCGCGCGGTGGCGACATGATCCGATTTTCCGAAGTGCAGAAGTGGTACGGGCAATACCAGGCGTTGGCCGACGTGACGGCGCAGGTGAAGCAGGGCGAGGTGGTGGTGGTATGCGGGCCATCGGGGTCGGGAAAATCGACGCTGATCCGCACCGTCAACCGGCTGGAACCCATCCAGAAGGGCGTGATCGAGGTGGACGGCCAGGACATCTACGGCCCCAAGGTGCATCTGGATACGTTGCGCAGCCATATCGGTTTCGTGTTCCAGCAGTTCAACCTGTTCCCGCATCTGTCGGTGCTGGAGAATCTGATGCTGGCCCCGCTTCAACTCAAGCGCGCCCGCCGGCCCGAGGCGCGCGAACGCGCCCTGCAACTGCTGGACCGCGTCGGTCTGGCCCACAAGGCCGAGTCCTATCCCGCTCAGTTGTCCGGCGGCCAGCAGCAACGCGTCGCCATCGCCCGGGCGCTGGCCATGAATCCGCCGGTGATGCTGTTCGACGAGCCCACCAGCGCGCTGGACCCGGAAATGGTGGGCGAGGTGCTGCAAGTAATGAAGGGCCTGGCCAAGGACGGCATGACCATGGTCTGCGTGACCCACGAAATGGGCTTCGCGCGCGAGGTCGCGGATCGGGTGTGGTTCATGGATGCCGGGCGGATTGTCGAGACCGGTACGCCGGAGGAATTCTTCACCCGGCCGGGGACGGCGCGGGCGCAGAAGTTTTTGGCGGAGATCCGGCATTGAAGGGCTTGTGCGGGGCTCGGTCCCGGGGCGGTCGGTGGGTTTGAGTTCTTGAGACGCCCGCGCCGACGGGCGACCTACGAAAAGCAGCGACGGCACCCGTCCGCCACCTGCCCCAAAAAACTATTCCGACAACGGATCCTGAAACTGCGAACACTTAACCTGCACCAGCTTCCGATCCTGCAACCGCAACGCCGTCAACGACCCCCCCCATACGCATCCGGTATCCAGGCAGATCACGTCCGGCCGTTGCAGCAGCCCCAGCGTCGACCAGTGGCCGAACACCGTGGTGACGTTCCGCGTTGCGCGGTTCGGCACGTCGAACCAGGGCACCAGCCCCGGAGGCCACGCGCCCGGCGTTACCTTGGTGGCGAACTCCATGTGCCCGTTCGGCGTGCACAGGCGGATGCGCGTCAGCGCATTGATGATGACCCGCATCCGCTTGCCGCCCTTGTGGTCTTCCTTCCAGGTGGCCGGTTCGTTGCCGTACATCTTTTGCAGCGCCTTCTGCCAGTTCGGCCCGCGCAGCGCGTCCTGGACCTCGCCGGCCAGGGCCAGCGTCTTGGCGACGTCCCATTTGGCCAGCGTGCCGGCGTGGACCAGCAGGTGGTTCTGCTCGAAGTGCGCCAGGGGCCGGAACCGCAGCCAGTTGATCAGGTCCGCGGCGTCCGGCGCCCGCAGGATCTCTTCGAGCGTGTCCGACTTGGACGGCTTGCGCACGCCCGCGGCCGTGGCCAGCAGGTGCAGGTCGTGGTTGCCCAGCACCGAGGTGGCGCGGTCGCCCAGGTCGATGATGCGGCGCAGGGTTTCCAGCGACTGGGGGCCGCGGTTGACCAGGTCGCCGGCGAACCAGAGACGCGATTGGGGGTCGCCGACCAGGTCGGGGTGGGACAGCAAACGATCCAGCGGCGAGCAGCAACCCTGCACGTCGCCGATCATCCAGATACTGCCGTTCATGCGGGACTTTTGCTCCAAGGCCAACGTTGTTGGACGATCCGGGTGATGGTGTGGCGGTACTCCATGTAGCTCATGGCGCCCAGCGCCAGGATCACGGCGCCGAGGTTCGGGCCCAGCGCCGTCAGCCAGGGCGGCCACTTGCCCAGCATGCCTACGTTCAGGGCCAGCTGGTTGAGCATGAAGAAAGCCACGCCGAGCAGGATGCCCAGGAAGACCTTGGCTCCCACGCCGCCGCGGCGGGTCTGCATCAGGCCGATCGGGGCGGCGATGGTGATCATGACCAGCAGGGTGAACGGATATGCCAGTTTGCGCCACAAGGCGACGACCTGTCGACCATATTGCAGCTGGTTGTTGCGCAAATAATCCACGTAATCCAGCAGCGTGACGATGGACATCCGCTCCGGGGTCAGCACGCGGGCCAGCAGGCGTTCGGCGCTGAGGGTGGTGTCCACCGTGCGCTCCGGCACCTTGACGACCGTGGCGGGAGGATTCTTGGGGGGGCGGGCGTCGGCCAGGGCCTCGGCCGCGTTGTCGTCCAGCCGCGTTTCGGAAACGTCCTTCAGCACCAGGTCCCCGTGCGTGAACAGACCGGTGGGGGCGGTCGACAGGACCGACAGCGTCAGGTCTTTCTTGAATTCGTAGAGGGTCACGGAGTTGACCTGGCCGTCTCCCTTGAGTTCGCCGATATTGATGATGCGGGTGCCGCCGTTGGCGGTGGGTTCCTTGAACCAGTATCCGCTCTTGAGGCGGTCGCCGCCGGCCTTGCCGCGGAACATCAGGTTGGCTTCGCCGGACTTCATCTCGGCCCAGGGGGTGACGTACTCGGACAGCAGCCCCGCGCCGATCATCAGCGGGATCGTCACGATCCAGAGCATGCGCAGAAGCTTCATGCCGCTGACCCCGGAAACCCGCAGGATGACCAGCTCGTTGCGCTGGGCGAGCCCGGCCAGCGCCAGGATGGCGCCGATCAGCAGGCCGATGGGCAGGAGGTCGTACAGACGGGTGGGGATCGCCAGCGCCTGCATGTAGAGCAGGGCCATCATGGAGAACTTGTCACCCACGTTGTCCAGGTCGTCCACCAGCGCGAAGAACGTGAAAAGGCCCAGCAGGGCCAGGAGGACCACTGCGCAAGAGCGATAGATCTCGCGGGCCAGGTAGCGACGTGCGGTACGCATGTAGGAAAGAGGGTGCGCGTAAACCTGAAAGCTTAACAAATCCTGCCGTTCGGGTCCGGCCCCCGGTATCAGGGAATGTCGACCATCTGCATCCGCCGCGTCAGGACACCGACCCGGGAGTTCAGGTAGCGGGAATTGCGGTGGCTGTCATAGAAGCGCGGATTGGGCAGCATGGCCGCCAGCCTCGCGGATTGGCTGGCGCCCAGGCTGGCCGCGGAGGTATTGAAGTAGTGCCGGGCGGCGGCCTCGGCGCCGAATACGCCCACGCCCCATTCCGCCACGTTCAGATACAGTTCCAGGATCCGCTCCTTGCTCATGACGTGTTCGATCATGTAGGTCAGGACGAGTTCCTGCCCCTTGCGGATGTAGCTGCGGGAGCTGGACAGGAACAGGTTCTTGGCCAGTTGCTGGGTGATGGTGGAGCCGCCGCGCATCTTGCTGCGGCCCGCCTCCTGCTGTTTCTGGTTGTATTCCCAGGCCTTGCGGATGGCGTCCCATTCGACGCCGTCGTGCTCAGTGAAGTTGGAGTCCTCGGACGCCACCACCGCGCGCTTGAGCGTGCGGTTGATCTTGTCGTAGGGCATCCACTCGTACTTCAGCTCCAGGGCGGGGTTGCCCTCGCGCAGGCGGGAGAGCTCCTCGCGCATGATCGCGCTGCTGCCCGGATCCCGGTAGTTGTACCAGACAACCTGGGCGAACAGCCAGAATTGATAGAGCAGGACCAGGCATACCAGCGCCATCAGCGCGCCGGTGATGATCCGGAACCAGGAACGGCCCTTGCGCGTCGCCATGCCGCTCAGCGACCCGCCGCGAGATCCTCGCGCAGGGCGGCGAGGACGGGCGCGGGATCGGGCCGCAAGCCGTGCCAGATGAAGAAGCTCTCGGCCGCCTGGCCGACCAGCATGCCCAGGCCGTCGGCGGTGAGCGCGGCGCCGTCGGCCTCGGCCTGTTTCATGAAGGCGGTGGGCCGGGCGCCGTACATCATGTCGTAGCCGGCCGCGCCGGGGGCGTACAGGCCCGGGGGCAGGTCGGGGGCGGCGTCCCGCAGTCCGCTCGCCGTGGCGTTGACGACCAGGTTCCAGCCGCCGGGCGTGCCCGCCTCCGCCAGCCCTCCCGCCGTGACACGGGTCTGGGGCGATACGCCGCTGTCGCGCCAGGCGTCGGCCAGCGCCTGCGCGCGGGCCGCGGTGCGGTTGACGATGTGGATCCGGGCGCAACCCGCCTCGGCCAGCGGCTGCAGCACGCCGCGCGCCGCGCCGCCGGCGCCCACGAGCAGCACGGACGCGCCGTGCAGGCGCACGCCCAGGCGCAGCAGGTCGGACACCAGGCCGACTCCATCGGTATTGCAGCCGTGCCAGGCGCCGTCGCGCCAGGACAGGGTATTGACCGCGCCGGCCAGCCGGGCGCGGGAGGACAGGCGGCCGGCGGCCAGGGCGTAGGCGTCCAGCTTGAACGGCACCGTGACGTTCAGCCCGACCCCGCCCTCGGCCACGAATGCGGCGACCGCCCCGGCGAAACCGTCCACCGGCGCCAGCAGCCGGTCGTAGCGCAGCGGCTTGCCGGTCTGTTCGGAGAACATGGCGTGGATCTGAGGCGAGCGGCTATGCGCAATGGGGTTGCCGATGACGGCATATCGGGCAAGTGGGGGCGCCTCGGTCATGGGGCTTGGGTTTCCAGGGTGTCGTTGACGAAATGCCACGTGCGGGTGATGACCAGCACGTCGGTGTCGCGCGCGATGTCGGGCGGGAAGGGGGGGAATGGCGCCGCCAGCTGCACGATGCGGCGGGCGGCCTGGTTCAGCACGGCATGCGGCGAGGGCTGGTCGATCTCAACGTTGGCGATGCTGCCGTCGGCGCGCACCGACACCGTGATGCGCAGCGAGCCATAGATGCGGCCCCGCGCCTCGTCCGGGTAATGCTGGGTGCCCACCGTTTCGATCCGGGTGCGCCAGGCGTCCAGGTAGGCGGCATAGCGCGAGGCCTCTGCGGACGGGGCCACGAACTGCTTGCGGGGCTCGGCGCTGTACTGCTGCACCCGGGCCGCCAGGGCGGCCACCTGGGCGCTCTGGATGACGCTGGCCTGGTCCTCGGCGTCGCGGCCGAGGTCGGCGCCGTCCGGCCAGGGATTGACGGCCTGGCGTTCCGCGCCGGCCTTGTCCGTCGAGCGCAACTGGGTCATCAGGCGGGTCTGCTCGGCCTCGAGCTGCACCTGGCGGCGGCGCATGGCTTCCAGCACGATGGTCTCGGCCGATTCGCCCGTGCGGGGCAGCGGGGTGGTGGACATGCCGCGTTCGGCGTTGCCGCCGCCGGCCATCTGGTTCTGCGCCTGGGCGCGCGGGGCGTCCGGGGGCGTTTCGCTGCGCGCGTTGAGCAGCACGATCTCCAGGCTGGTGGCGGGCGCGCGCGCCGGGGCGGGCACGCCGAAGCGCCACGCCAGGGCGCCGGCGTGCACCAACAGCGATATTGCGATGCCGATGCGCAGGTAGTGCTGGGCAGGCGCGCCCAGCCACAGCAGGTAACGGCTCAGCGGAGAAGGGGAGTCGGCGTAGCGTTGCACGAACGCATTGTAGAGCGAGTACACGTCCGCCGGGCGCGCCGGCACGGCCTGTAACAGGCCGGACCGGCGCATGGGGGCCGGATCAGGCCGCCGTGCGGGGGAAGACCCATACCTTGCCCGCCGGCAGCGCCAGGCGGCAGGGGCCCGGTTCGCGGCCTTCCGGCCCATAGGCCCTCAGGGCCAGCGTATGGGCGGGGTCGGCATCCGGCGTGCGGAACAGGTATTCCCAGCGATCGCCCAGGTACATGCTGGTCAGGAGCGGCATGTCCAGGTGGTTGCCGTCGGGGTCGTCCGCCAGGCGCACCTGCTCCACGCGGATGACCGCGGTGGCGTCCTGGCCCTGGGCCACGCCCGCGCTGGCCCGGCCCCACAGGGACCAGCCGCGGCCCTCGATGCGGGCGCGGCCGTCGCGCACCTCGGTCACCTTGCCGTCCAGCCGGTTGTTGCTGCCCATGAATTCCGCGGTGAACAGGGTGGAGGGCGAGCCGTACATTTCCTGCGGCGTGCCCTGCTGCTCGATCTTGCCGTTGTTCAGCAGCAGGATGCGGTCCGAGATGGCCATGGCCTCGCTCTGGTCGTGCGTCACCATCAGGGCCGACAGGCCCAGGCGGATGATCAGTTCGCGCAGGAAGGCGCGGGCTTCTTCCCGCAGCTTGGCGTCCAGGTTGGACAGCGGCTCGTCCAGGAGGATGACGGGCGGGCTGTACACCAGGGCCCGGCCGATGGCCACGCGCTGCTGCTGGCCGCCGGACAGCGCGTGCGGATGGCGCTGGCCCAGCTTGCCCAGGCCCAGCTGGTCCAGCACGGCCTGCACGCGCTCGCGCACTTCGGCGCCCGGCGTCTTGCGCAGCTTGAGCGGATAGGCCACGTTTTCGAATACGGTCTTGTGAGGCCACAGGGCGTAGGACTGGAACACCAGCCCCAGGTTGCGCTCCTCGGCGGGGATTTCCTGCCGGGCCGCGCCGTCGTAGACCACGCGGTCGCCGATGGTGATGCGGCCGCGCTTGGGGCCTTCCAGGCCGGCCACGGCGCGCAGCAGCGTGGTCTTGCCGCTGCCGGAGGGCCCCAGCAGGGAGACCACCTCGCCTTGGCGCAGCTGCATCGACACGCCCTTGAGCACCGGGTTGTCGCCGTAGTCCAGGTGCAGGTCTTCTACAGAAAGCTCAATCATGAAGTTTGACTCCGAATCGCAGGGCGATGCCCAGGCCGATCACGACCAGAACGATATTGATGAAGGAAAGCGCGGCCACGATATCGATGGCGCCGGACGCCCACAGCGACACGAGCATGGACCCGATGGTCTCGGTGCCCGGCGACAGCAGGTACACGCCGGTGGAGTATTCGCGCTCGAAGATCAGGAACATCAGCAGCCAGGAGCCGATCAGGCCGTACTTGGCCAGCGGGACGGTGACGTGGCGGGTGATCTGGCCGCGGCGCGCGCCCGCGCTGCGGGCGGCTTCTTCCAGCTCGGGGCCGACCTGCAGCAGGGTCGAGGAAATCAGCCGCAGGCCGTAGGCCATCCAGACCACCGTATAGGCCAGCCACACGCTGAAGATGGTGCTGCGCAGGGCGCGCAGCCATTCGATGACGTTCTCGCGCAGCCATTGCGCGAAGGGCAGGGCCGATAACCATCCGCCTTCGTCCACGTCCAGCGCGTTGTCCAGCCACATCGGCACGAACAGGAACACCCACAGGAACGCCAGGCCGGCCAGCAGGCCCGGCACCGCGCGCGGCACCAGCACGCTGTAGTCCATGAAGCGCGTCACGTTGTCGGGCTTGCGGTGCATGGCCAGGCCCACGAACATGTAGCACATCACCGCCAGCGCGCCGCCGATCACGCCGATGGCCACCGAGTTGACGATGGCGCGCAGCAGGTTGGGCTGGGCGAACACGGTATGGAAGGCATCCAGCGACAGGACGTCGAACAGCGACACGCCCATGCCCCAGTTGGACACGAATGCGCGCAGCAGCACGCCCATCAGCGGCACCACGATGGTCACGAGCAGCCACAGGGCCACCACGGCCCCGGCCACCCAGCGCCATTTGCCCAGGGGCAGGGGCCGGGCGCGCGAGGCCTTGCCCTTCACCGTGACGAAACGGTTGGCGCTGCGCATCAGGCGGCGCTGCAGCATCACCAGCGGGATCGTCATGCAGATCAGCACCACGGCCACGGCGGCCATCAGGTGGTAGGAAGGAATGCCCAGCTTGTTCGTGAGCTTGTAAAGGTAGGTGGCCAGCACCAGGTTGCCTTCAGGGTCGCCCAGCACCAGCACCAGGCCGAACACTTCCAGGCCCAGGAAGAACAGCAGCACGGTGGCGTACAGCATGGCCGGACGCACCATCGGCAGGCTGACCGACACCATCACGCGCAGCGGCGTGGCGCCGGCCACGCGGGCCGCCTCCTCCACGTCCGAGCCCATGCTGCGCAGCGCCGACGAGATGTACAGATAGGCGTGCGGCACGTGCGTCAGGCCGGCGATGATGACGATGCTGGTCAGCGAATAGACGTTCCAGGGCACGAAGCCCAGCAGGTTCTGCGCCCAGGTCGAGAAAAAGCCCACGGGCCCGGCGGCCACCACGTAGCCGAAGCCCAGCACCATGGGCGACACGAACACGGGCACCAGGATCAGCGGTTCGATCCAGCGGCGGCCGGGCAGATCGGTGCGGATCATCAGGAAGGCCAGCATGCCGCCCAGCGGGATGGCGATGATGGCCAGGCCGAAGGCCAGGATGAAGCCGCTTTTCAGGGCCTTGTAGAAATCGGGGTCCGCGAAGATGAAGCGGAACGCGTCCAGGCTGAAGACCTTGGACGGCGAGAAGAATGGCGCGGAGAGAAAGCTCTGGACGATGATGAACGACAGCGGCACGTAGATGGCCAGGGCCGTGATCAGCACCACCACGCCGCGCGGCAGGGACTGCCATTTTCTGCGCAATGACTGCATGGGGAAATCCTGTTGTCTCGAACGGCGCGGGGCCGCAGGCGCCCGCGCCGGCAGGGGCCGGACGGGCGGCGCGCGCCTAGCCGGGACGCGCAGCGCGGTCCCGGGGCCCGGTGGGCGTTACTTGCCCGTCGCGGCGCGCCAGTCCTTGATGAACTGCAGGCGTTTGTTCTGCTCCAGGTAGTCCAGCAGCGTTTCGTCGACGGGAATGGGCTTGAGCGAGGCGCCCAGCTTCTTGGTCATGCCGTCCACGTCGTTGTCGCCGTCGATGTCGTCGCGCACGGAGGCCAGGTCGGCCTGGTTGGCCATGATCTCCTGGCCCTTCTGGGATAGCAGGTAGTCCATCCACAGCTTTGCCGCGTTCTTGTTCTTGGCCTTCTTGCTGATGAACGCCACGCGCGACAGCACCAGCGCATAGTCCGTGGGGTAGGCCACGCCCAGCGACGGATCGGTCTTGGCGCGCGTTTCCGCGTAGGAGCCCAGGATGTTGTAGCCGATCAGGTTCTCGCCGGAGGACACGCGCTCCATCATGGTGCCCGTGGACGATTGCACGATCAGGCCGCCCGAGCCGATGCCCTTGAGGGTTTCGAAGTACTTGGGATCGTTGGCCTTGTCCTGCACGGCCAGCATGAAGCCCACCGCGGATTTCTCGATGTCGTAGGTGGTGACCTTGTTCTTGAACTTGTCCGGCTGGCTGGAAACCAGCTTGGCCAGCGCGGCGTGCGTGGTGGGCACTTCGTTGGCGGGGATCAGGCGCTTGTTGTAGATGAACACGGCCGGCTCGTACGTGGTGCCGTAGGCCGAGTCCTTCCAGACGGCCCAGGCCGGCAGCTTGCCGGATTCGGGCGACTTGTACTTCAGGGCGTAGTCCGTGGCCAGCTTGAGCGCCGAGTCCATCGACGAGCTCCAGACGATGTCGCCGCTGCCGCCGCCCGCCGCCTGTTCGCTGATGTAGCGGTTGTAGAGCTCGGTGCTGTTCATGTCGTTGTATTCGACCTTGACGCCCGGATACAGCGCTTCGAAGCCCTTGATGATGGGGCCGGCGGCCTTGGTGTCGGTGGTCGAATAGATGACGACCTTGCCTTCCTTCTTGGCGCCGTCCAGGATCTTCTGGTAGTCGGCCGGGTAACCCGCCGGCACTTGCTGCGCGAAGGCGCTGCCGGTGGCAATGGCGAATGCAGCGGCGCAGGCGGCCGCCAGTTGGGACTTGGCAAGCATGGATGTTGTCTCCGTTGGAATGGTCGGAAGCCGGATCTGGGTCCAGCCTGCGGCCATCTTAGGAGCCGGCGTCTGTCGTCGTCCTGTCATGGCGACAGGACCGCTCTAGGGGAAATCCCTTGCCGGCGTGTCCGTCACCAGCCGGATCCAGTTCTGCACGAAGCGCGAATGGCGGCGCTGATCCAGGCCGACCAGCAGGGCGGGACTCAGCACGACCGGCTGCACAATGCCCTGGGATCGCGCCAGGACGGCCTCGGAGGTCCAGCGGCCGGGCGTGTCCTCCATGATGGAGCCCAGCGCGGCGTGGCTCGACGCCACCTGCTGGCCGGCGGGCGACAGCAGCCAGTCCACCAGCGCGCGTCCCAGGTCCGGGTTGGGCGCGGCGCGGGCGATCAGCACCGAACGCGCCAGCACCAGCACGTAGTCTTGCGGGAATACCACGCCGATGGGGCTGCCCGCCGCCTGGCGCGACAGCGCGTAGGAACCGAGGATGTTGTAGCCGATGTCGATGTCGTCGTTTTCGATCGCGTCCAGGATCTCGGCGCTGGTGGCGGACAGGCGCACGCCGACCTGCCCCATCGCGTTGGCCAGCCCCCAGAAGTTCGACGAAACCAGTTCGTCCTGCTCGGCCAGCAGATAGCCCACGCTGCTGGCGGCGATGTCGTAGGTGCCGACGCGGCCGTGCAGCCTGGCCGGGTCCCGTTCCAGCAGGCGCAGCAGGTCCTGGCGCGAACGCGGCACCGTAGCCTCGGTAAAGCGCTTGGGGTTGTAGACGATGACCGCGGGCTCGAAGGTGAAACCGTAGACCTCATGGCGCCAGATCGCCCAGGAGGGCAGCTTGGCGGCATAGGGCGAGGCGTAGCTGAGCGCGTAGCCGTCGTTGGCCAGACGGATCTGCAGGTCCGAGGCCGAACTCATCAGCACGTCCACGTCGTTCAGCCGGCCTTCTACGGCGGCCTCGTAGAGTTCGCGGCTGCCCATCTCGCGGTACACCACCGTCACGTCCGGCCGCTGCGCCTGGAAGCCCTGGATCAGGGGCGAAACCACCGGCGTATCCGTGGGGCCGGCGATGGTCAGGACCCGGGACGAAGGCTGCGGGGCCGGATAGCGCGTGACGATCTCGGCGGTGTCGGCCGCTAGCACGCCGGCCGGCGCCGCCGCCAGCAGCAGGCCGGCGACGCACAGTGCGCCCAGGCCGGCGGCGGCCGCGCGCCAGGGCGCCGAGCGCGCCAGGGGCAGGATGATGCGCGCGGTGAGGCCGCCGCCGGGGCGGTCCTGCAGCCAGAGCGAGCCGCCGTGGGCGGAAGCCACCGAGCGCACGATGGCCAGCCCCAGGCCGGAGCCGGGTTGCGCGTCGCCGGCCCGGCCGCGCACGAAGCGCTGCTGCACCGCATCCTTTTCGTCGTCCGCGACGCCGGGCCCGCGGTCCGACACGGTAAGCGCCACACGGAAGCCCGCCACCGGCGTCGCCTGAATGTCCACCGGGCCGTCCGGCGCGTAGCGCAAGGCATTGTCCACCAGGTTGCGCAGCATTTCGCGCAAGGCGACGCGGTCGCCGGCGATGCGGGCCCGGCGGACGCCGGGCGCGATCTCGATGCGCAGCCGCCGCGCTTCCAGCGGGCCGATGCGGCGCCGCGTTTCGTTGATGGTTTCCGCCACGCCCACCAGCGTGCGGGCGCCCTTGCCGAGGCGGTGGGTGATGGTGGCGTCCATCAGCAGCTGGTTGATCAGCTGGCTGGCGTGCGTGGCGTTCTGGTGGATGCGCTCCAGCCGCGCATGCAGGCGCTGCGGATCGGTTTCGTCCAGGGCCACTTCGGCCTGGGCGCGCAGCGACGCCAGCGGGGTGCGCACCTGGTGCGCCGCGTCCGCCACCAGGGTATTGAGCGTGTCCATGATGCCCGACAGGCGCTGCATGAAGGCGTTCAGCGCTTCGACCAGGCGCTTTACCTCGCGAGGCACCGGCGTCGCCAGGGGCGCCAGGTCGTCGGGCGCGCGGCTGCGCAATTCCCGCTCCACCACGCCCAGCGGCGCGAAGGCGCGCTGCACGCCGAACCACAGCAGGCCCAGCGCGACCAGCGACACGACCACCAGCGGCAGCACGCTGCGCCCGAGGATCTCGTCGGCCAGGGCCGCGCGCGAACCCAACGTCTCGGCCACCCTCACGGTGACCCATCCCGCATGCTGGCTGGCGGACACCAGTCGCCCGACGGTCGCCACGCGCACGGGCTCGTCGTGATAGCTCAGGTAGGCGAATACGGGCGTGGCGGATTGCGCCAGCGGCAGGCCGGGAGCCAGGTCGTCGTAGCCGGTGATGAGCCGGCCGTTGGAGGCGCGGGCTTCGTAGAATACGCGCTCGCCGCCCGACAGCATGGCCAGCGAGGACACGGGCGGCTCCACGGTCACGTTGTTGTCTTCGATCTGCACCGAACCGGCGATGGTGAGCGCCGAGGCGGCCAGCAGCCGGTCGAACGCCTGCTCCGCCGCGCGCTGGGCGTAGCCGCGCAGGAAGAACACCAGCCCGATCAGCGCGCAGGCCAGCAGCAGCACGCCCAGCGTGAAGACGCGGCGGCGGATGGAGAAACTTTCAGGGATGCTCATGGTTGCGGGCCTGGTAGCCGACGCCGCGCACCGTGACGATATCGACCGAGGCGCCCGCCAGTTTCTTGCGCAGCCGCGATATCAGCAGCTCCAGCGCATTGAGGGATCCGTCGTCCAGGTCGAAAAGCTGGTTCATCAGGCGTTCCTTGGCGACGGTCTGGCCCAGCTTGCCCACCAGGATTTCCAGCAGGCGGAACTCGCGCCGCCCGAGCTCCAGCGGCGCGCCCGCCAGGCTGACGTGGCGGTTGGCCAGGTCCAGGCTGAGATTGCCGTAGACGGTGACGCTGCTGGTCTGGCCGGCCGGACGGCGCATCAGCGCGCGCAGCCGGGCCTCGAGTTCGCGCAGGTCGAAGGGCTTGACGAGATAGTCGTCCGCGCCCAGGTCCAGCATGTCGATCTTGTCTTCGATTTCGGAGCGCGCGGTCATGACCAGGACAGGGGCCTCCAGCCCGGCGGCGCGCAGCTCGCGGATGACCGTGAAGCCATCCTTGCCCGGCAGGTTGATGTCCAGGACGAGGGCGTCCCAGGTTTCATCCAGGCCCCATCGCATCGCCGCCAGTCCGTCGCGCACCCATTGCACGCTGTGGCCGGCCGAGCGCAGCTTGCTTTCCACGGCATCGCCGAGGTCGAGATTGTCCTCGACCAGCAGAATGCGCATGTCGCTCCTCCCTGTCGTTGTGGTTTTGGGGGAGTTTACGGGGTTCCCGAGGGGAGGGATGTGGCCCGTGTGGATTTGGGGGTGTTTTGAGGGGCTGTTGTCTGAGTTCTTGAGACGCCCGCCGCGTCGGGGGCCTGGGGTGCGAGCGGCCGCGGCGCCCACGCCGATGGGCGACCTACGAAAACACCGCTCGCCCCAAAAACTTAAGCTTCCCCGCCCACAGCCGGACTAATTTCCCCCACGTACCGGCAATCGAGTTCCAAGGACAACTCATCCATCCCCAGGATATCCAGCTCGACCGCCGTCCCCCGCTCCAGCTCCGGCATCCCGCCGACCCGCGTCACCAGCGGCGCGTTCGCGAACCGGACCAGGTCCTCGCGCAGCACGTGCGCGACCGTGCGGGTCACGTTGTGCTGCTTCAGCCAGCGCAGGCACCAGTAGCGTTCCATTGCGCTCTGGAACTCCGCCCAGGCGGCGTACTGCGCGTCGAACGCGCCGATGATGGCGAACAGGTCGGCATCGCGCGGCTTGAAGGGGGCCACCAGGCGCGCCGACACGCCGTGCTCGACCGCGGCGATCAGTTGCCACTGGTTGACCAGGTCCACGTAGCGGCGCAGCGGCGAGGTGCTCCATGCGTATTGCGGCACGCCGATGGCTTCGTGCGGCAGCGCCTGGGTGCTCATGCGCACGCGGCCGGCCTGTTGCGAACGGTAGATGCCCGGCACGCCGTGCTGGTGCAGCAGGCCGCCCCACAGGTTGTTCGCCAGGATCATGTATTCGGCCACCATGCGGTCCAGCGGCGCGTTGCGCTGGCGCGGAACCAGGCGCACCGGGGTGTCGGGGTCGTCCGGGTTTCCGTCCAGGTAGAAGCTGTACTCCACGCGGGAATTGTTCTCGGGCTTGCCGCGCACGTTCTCGCGCTGGGCGGACAGGGCCTGCGCCAGCTTCCAGAGCGGGCGCAGCCAGTGGCCGTAGGGCAGCTCGGCCGAGGGATCGGAAAGGCTGGCTTCGGTGACCTGCGCGTCCAGCATGTTGTGGCGCAGGTTCTCGCGCACCACGATGCGCTCCAGGCGCGTCTCCGATTCGATGACCTCCCCGGTTTCCGGGTCGGCCACGACGTATAGCGACAGCACGGGCACTTCGCGGCCCGCGTCCAGCGAGAACGCCTTGATGACGTTGTCCGGCTGCATCGGGATCTTGTCGCCCGGCATGTAGACGGTTGACAGGCGCGCGCGCGCCAGCTTGTCGAATTCGCTGTCGCGCGTCACGGTCAGGCCCGGAGCCGCGACGTGCACGCCGACGCGCAGGCGGCCGTCGGGCAGGGTGGTGACGGACAGCGCGTCGTCGATCTCGGTGGTGGTGACGTCATCCACCGAATAGATTTCGGCGTCCGAGAGCGGCAGGTCGCGGTCGATGGGGGGCAGTTCCAGGTCGGGGAAAGCCAGTCCGCGCGGAAAGTTCGTCGCCAGGAAGCGGCGCTTGTGCAGCGCCAGCGGGTGCGGCCAGGCGCCCAGTTCCAGCAGCAGGCGGTCGGGGCTTTTGCCCAGCTTGGCGCAGGCGGCGTCCAGGGCCTTCCATTGCTGCGAATTCTTGTCGGGACGGATCAGGAGGGACTCGGCGGCCTGGGCGATGGGTTCGGGCAAGCGCCCGGCGGCCATTTCATCCACCCATTCCTGCTGCTGCTCGGCCTGGCGCTGTTTTTTCTCCAGGGCGGCCAGGGCGGCGGCGAGGATGTCGGGCGGCGCGGGGCGGTAGCGTCCCTTGCCGCGGCGGTGGAAGTAGGCAGGCGCGCCGTGCAGGCGCATCAGCAGGGCGGCCTGCTCCACCGGGGTAGGGGCGTGGCCGAAGTAGTCGGCGGCCAGGTCGGGCGCGTCGAATTCCTCCTGGGGCGCGCATTCCCACAGGAATTGCAGGTCCAGCGCCTCGGCCGCTTCGGCCGCCTGGCTCATCAGCGCGGACGGCTCGGGCGCAGCGAAGGTGAACAGCGTGTTGGCTCGCTTGATCTTGCTGCGCTTGCCGGATTCCGACTCCACCTGCAGGCTGGCGTCGGTCTCCGACAGGATATTGCCGGCCTTGAAGCTGCCGTCGTCTTCGTAAAACACATACATGGTGGGAATCGTCCTGGGCGGCGCGCACGGGCCGCCTTGCGCAGCTATATAGATAGAGTGTTGATGTCTGAAACTGATTATTGGGGGCGAACCTGCTTGTCGCCAAGGGCGAACTCAAGCACCTCGGGCATCCACTGCGCGAAGTCGGACAGGCCGTGGTCGCTGCCTTGCACGATGCGCTGGCGGCACCCCGCGTAGCGGTCGCGCATCTCTCGCCAATCCAGCACCTCGTCGCCGGTTGCCGCCACCAGGAAGTACCGGTCGGGCAGGGTGATGCGGGGAACGTGGATGGCGGCCAGTTCGTCCACATATCCGGGCAGGAAGGCGAACGGCGCGTCGGAATGATACATGCGGTGCTCGCCGACCTGGGTGGCGAGGTCGCGGGCGGCCTCTACGGCGGGGTTCAGCAGCACGGCCTTGCAGCCCAGCTGCTCGGCCAGCCAGGTGGCGTAGAACCCGCCCAGGGAAGAGCCGATCACCGTCAATTCCCTGGGGGAGCCCGCGCCCTCGAGCCGGCGCCGGGCGATGCCCATGGCCAGCTCGACCGCGGCCCGCGGGCTGGCGGGAAGCTGGGGGCAGGCCCAGTCCGCGGACAGGCCGCGGGCGGCCATTGCGTCGGCCATCATCCGGGCCTTGAACGAGGTCGGCGAGGAGCGGAAACCGTGCAGATAGAGGATCATGTCTCGCCTTTGCCTTGGTGCGGAAGATCAGGCGCGCGCCTGCAGGGCGTCCAGCAGCTTGCCGTGCACGCCGCCGAAGCCGCCGTTGCTCATCACCAGCACCTGATCTCCCGGGCGGGCGGCGTGCGCAACCGCGGCCACGAGCGCGCCGAGGTCATCGTAGCTCGACGCCCGGTCTCCCAGGGGCGCCAGCACTTCCGCCGGATTCCAGCCCAGGGCATGCTTGCCGGAATGGGCGCCAAAGCAGAACACCAGGTCGGCATCGGCCAGGGCCTCGGGCAGGCGGGCCGCCATGGTGCCCAGCTTCATGGTGTTCGAACGCGGTTCCAGCACGGCCAGGATGCGCGCGGAGCCGACCTGGCGGCGCAGCCCTTCCAGCGTGGTGGCGATCGCGGTGGGGTGGTGCGCGAAATCATCGTAGACCTTGATCCCGTTGACCGTGCCGCGCAGCTCCATGCGGCGTTTCACGCCTGCGAAGCGGCTCAGCGCCTCGATGCCCTGGGCGGCGGGCACGCCCGCATGCTCGGCAGCGGCGAGCGCGGCCAGCGCGTTCATCCGGTTGTGCTCGCCGCTCAGGTTCCAGCGCACGGTACCGACGGCGGCGCCTTCGCGCAGCACGCCGAAAGCGCCGTCTGGGGCCGGCTCGGTCGCCTGCCAGGCGCCATCGGCGCCGAACGTGACGGTTTCGGACCAGCAACCGCGCGCAATCACGCGGTCCAGCGCGGCGCAATGCGCGGGGCGCACGATGCGGCCGGAGCCGGGAATCGTGCGCACCAGGTGATGGAACTGGGTTTCGATCGCCGCCAGATCGGGAAAGATGTCGGCATGATCGTACTCAAGATTGTTCAGGATGGCCGTGCGCGGGCGGTAGTGGACGAATTTGGACCGCTTGTCGAAGAACGCCGTGTCGTATTCGTCCGCTTCGATCACGAAGGGACGGCGGGCCGGGTCGTAGCGGGCCGAT
This sequence comes from Achromobacter sp., assembly GCF_050285585.1. Classification (GTDB taxonomy): domain Bacteria; phylum Pseudomonadota; class Gammaproteobacteria; order Burkholderiales; family Burkholderiaceae_B; genus Achromobacter. Next base: position 198,211 of record NZ_JBLZXF010000008.1, read on the forward strand.
ACGTGCAGGTCCTGCGCCACGCCGCCGATCAGGAAGTTGGGCGCCAGGCCCGCGGCTTCCAGCACCCAGGCCAGCATCGAGCTGGTGGTGGTCTTGCCGTGGGTGCCCGCCACCGCCAGCACGTGCTGGCCGGGCAGGATGTTGTCGCCCAGCCATTGCGGGCCGGACACGTAGCGCGCGCCTGATTCCAGGATGGCTTCCATCAGCGGATTGCCGCGGCTGACGACGTTGCCGATCACATAGAGATCGGGTTTCAGGGCCAGTTGCTCGGCGCCGAAGCCTTCGATCAACTCGATTCCCTGTTCGGACAGTTGCGTGCTCATGGGCGGGTACACGCCCGCGTCGCAACCAGTGACCTTGTGGCCGGCGGCGCGCGCGATCAGCGCCAGGCCGCCCATGAACGTACCGCAGATGCCAAGAATGTGCAGGTGCATTGAAAACTCTCCTGTCCTGCATTGTATATATAGCGGCCCGGCGGCTTTGCCGGCGGGCCAGGGATGGCATTTGTCTTGGGATCGCGCAACGACAAAAAACAGCCGCAGCGGTTATGATCGCGCCATGAATCGACGCCTACTCCTCTCCGCCGGTGTGGCGATAGCCGCCACGGTCGCGGGCGGCTATACCCTGATGGGCCGCAAGTCTCCGGGGCCCCAGGCCCCCGCCGATGCCGGCGATCCGGTCGCCGCCCTGATGCAGCAGCAGCTCCCCGACCTGAACGGGGCGTCGCATTCGCTGTCCGGTTGGAAAGGCCGGCCCATCGTGGTCAATTTCTGGGCAACGTGGTGCGCGCCCTGCGTCCGCGAAATGCCCGAACTCGACGCTTTGCAGAAAAAATACCCGGATATCCGTTTTGTCGGCATCGGCGTCGATTCGGCGGCCAACATGCAAAAATTTGTCGAAAAAGTGCAGGTTTCCTACCCGCTGTGGGTGATCGGCGCGGGCGCGATAGATACGCTGCGCAAGCTGGGAAATCCCAGTGGCGGGCTGCCTTTTACTATTGTTTTCAATGCAGATGGCAGTATTAACCGGAAGATATTGGGTGAAATCCAACCGGATGACCTGGATCGCACGTTATCTGGTTTAAAGGCGTAAGTCTGTTGGACAAATAGTAGGAATTGGCGTAAAAAGCTGGTTTATCGGCTGTTTTGCCAACAATTGGCAAACCACTCATTGGCAAGCGCATGGCGCAAAACATACTGGTATTGCATGGCCCGAACCTAAACCTGCTCGGCACCCGGGAACCTCATATCTACGGCAGCCTCACGCTGCAGCAGATCAACGAGGGGCTGGAGCTGCTCGCAGGCGAACTGGGCGCCACGCTGACAGCGTGGCAAGGCAATCACGAAGGCGCGCTGGTTGACCGCATTCAGGCGGCCCGGCAAGACGGCACAGACTTCATCATCATCAACGCGGCGGCATATACGCACACCAGCGTCGCGATCCGCGATGCGCTGGCTGGGGTCGCGATCCCATTTATTGAAGTACATTTGTCCAATCTGTATAAGCGAGAGCCCTTCAGGCATCACTCTTATCTGTCCGACCTGGCGGTAGGCCTTATCAGCGGCCTCGGCGCGGACGGCTACGAGGCGGCTCTGCGTTACGCAGTGCGGCACTGATCTCGCACCAACTCACAGCATCTACATCTTTACGGCGCGGACCCGACGCTGGGACGTCGCCGATACTATCTCGGGAAGCAGCTTCTATGGATCTTCGAAAACTCAAAACCCTGATCGACCTGGTGGCTGAATCGGGCATCGCCGAGCTGGAAATCACCGAAGGCGAAGGCAAGGTCAGAATCGTCAAGTTCTCGCAGACGCTGCAGCCGGTGGCCTACCACCAGCCCGAAGCCGGCGTGCCCGCAGCGCCCGTGGCTGCCGCCGCGCCTGCTGCACCGGCCGCGCCCGCCGCCCCGGTCATTCAGGGCCATGTCGTGAAGGCTCCGATGGTCGGCACGTTCTACCGCTCGCCGAACCCGGGCGCCGCCCCGTTCATCGACGTGGGCGCCACCGTCAAGGAAGGCGACCCGCTGTGCATCATTGAAGCCATGAAGCTGCTCAATGAAATCGAAGCCGACAAGTCCGGCGTCATCAAAGAAATCCTGGTCGAAAACGGTGAGCCCGTCGAGTACGGTCAACCCCTGTTCGTCATTGGCTGATAGCTGAAAATGTTCGAAAAAATCCTGATCGCCAATCGGGGCGAAATCGCCCTGCGCATTCAGCGCGCTTGCCGCGAGCTGGGCATCAAGACCGTGGTCGTGCACTCCGAGGCCGACCGCGAAGCCAAGTACGTGCGCCTGGCCGATGAATCCGTGTGCATCGGGCCCGCGCCGTCGCGTGAAAGCTACCTGAACATGCCGGCCATCATCTCGGCCGCCGAAGTCACGGATTCCGAGGCAATCCACCCGGGTTACGGGTTCTTGTCCGAAAATGCCGACTTCGCCGATCGCGTCGAGAAGAGCGGCTTCGTGTTCATCGGCCCGCGTCCGGACACGATCCGCCTGATGGGCGACAAGGTCAGCGCCAAGCGCGCCATGATCGAAGCCGGCGTGCCGGTGGTGCCGGGTTCGGAAGGCGCGTTGCCCGACGATCCGCAGGAAATCATCCGTGTTGCGCGCGAAGTCGGCTATCCGGTCATCATCAAGGCCGCGGGCGGCGGCGGTGGCCGCGGCATGCGCGTGGTGTACACCGAGGCCGCGCTGCTGAACGCCGTCACCATGACGCGTTCGGAAGCGGGCGCCGCGTTCAACAACCCGGAAGTCTATATGGAGAAGTTCCTCGAGAACCCGCGCCATATCGAAATCCAGGTGCTGGCCGATGGCGGCCGCAACGCCGTCTGGCTGGGCGAGCGCGACTGCTCCATGCAGCGCCGCCACCAGAAGGTCATCGAAGAAGCGCCCGCGCCGGGGATCGCCCGCCGCCTGATCGAGCGCATCGGCGACCGTTGCGCCGACGCTTGCCGCAAGATGGGCTACCGCGGCGCCGGCACGTTCGAATTCCTGTACGAAAACGGCGAGTTCTATTTCATTGAAATGAACACCCGCATCCAGGTCGAGCACCCGGTCACCGAGCTGATCACGGGCGTCGACCTGGTCCAGCAGCAGATCCTGATCGCCGCCGGCGAGAAGTTCGCGCTGCGCCAGCGCGACATCTCGTTCAAGGGCCACGCCATCGAATGCCGGATCAACGCCGAAGATCCGTTCCGCTTCGTGCCCAGCCCCGGCCGTATCACCAACTGGCATACGCCGGGCGGCCCGGGCGTGCGCATCGATTCGCATGCGTTCAATGGTTATTTCGTGCCGCCGAACTATGATTCGATGATCGCCAAGGTCATTACCTATGGCGATACGCGCGACCAGGCGCTGGCCCGCATGCGCATCGCGCTGTCGGAAATGGTGGTGGAAGGCATTTCCACCAACATCCCGTTGCATCGCGAACTGCTGCAGGATTCCCGCTTCATCGAAGGCGGCACCAGCATTCACTATCTGGAAAACAAGTTGGCGCAGCGTCCCTGACCAACGAACTGGGGCCTCGCGGCCCCTTTTTGCTCCAAGGAAAAAGCCCTCTTGGGGGCTTTTTTCAAAGCGATACGGTCGACGGGCCGCGGCACATGCCGCGGCCCGTCGGCCAGATGGAAGAAACAATCATGCGTGAACTCGTGCTCCATTGCCTGGAGGCTCAGGCCGAGGCCCTGTCGGATGCGCTGCTCGAAGCGGGCGTGCTGTCCGTGTCCGTCGAAGACGCCGACCTGGGCACCGATGACGAACGTCCCCTGTTCGGCGAACCGGGCACCGAGCCCGACGTGCAGGCCTGGGACCGCAATCGCGTGGTCGCCCTGCTGCCCGACGGCGCCGACCCGGCGCAGATCATGGAAGAGGCGGCCGAGGCCGGCGGGCTCGATCCCGCGCTGTTCGCGGGCTGGAGCCTGCGCGACGTGCCCGACGCCGACTGGGTGCGTCTGACGCAGTCGCAGTTCGGTCCCATCCATATCGCCGAGCGCCTGTGGATCGTGCCCAGCTGGCACCGCGACAATCCCGACGTGCCCGGGTTCGAGCCGGAGACCGCCGTGCAGGCGGGGGCGATCCACATCGAACTCGACCCGGGCCTCGCGTTCGGCACGGGCAGCCATCCCACGACCCACCTGTGCCTGGCCTGGCTCGAAGCCGAGCTGCCGCAGGGCGCCACGCTGCTGGACTACGGCTGCGGCTCGGGCATTCTCGCCATCGCCGCGCGCAAGCTGGGCGCCGGCCCGACCCTGGCGGTGGACATCGACGCCCAGGCGGTCCAGAGCACGGCCTTCAATGCCGAGGTCAACCGGGTCGAACTCCAGGCCATGCTGCCCGATGCGCTGCCGGAAGGCACGTTCGGCGTGGTGGTGGCCAATATCCTGTCCAATCCGCTGAAAGTGCTGGCTCCCATGTTGGCCGGGCGTGTCGCCGGCGGCGGCCATCTGGTCCTGTCGGGCGTGCTGGAACGCCAGGCCGAGGAAGTGGCCGCCGCCTACGCGCCCTGGATCGCCATGTCCGTCTGGCGCGCGCGCGACGGCTGGGTCTGCCTGCACGGCCAGAAGGCCTGAGCGTCCGCGCCTGACGATCGCGCCATGGCCCTGACCACCCGTTGTCCGCAGTGCGGCACGTCTTTCAAGGTAGTGCCTGACCAGCTCCGGGTTCGCAACGGCCTGGTGCGCTGCGGCGCCTGCTCGACCGTATTCGATGGCCGGGCCTGCCTGTTGCCCGAACCCGGCGCGCCCGCAGCCCGCCCGGCGGCCGCGCCCGCAATGCCCGTAGCGCCCGCGACGCCCGCCGCCCCGGCGCCGAAACCCGCCGCGCAATCGCTGCCTCCCTGGGAAGACGAGCCCGAGACGCCCGCCGTCATCCCGCCGGCGCATTCGCCCGCGGTGCTGCGCGGGCGCGACGACATCCGCCGGCGCGCCGAGCCCGAAGCCGGCACGCCGCAGGACGAGGACGACGAATACGACGCCGATGAGGATGAGGCCATCAGGGCGGAACCTCCCCGCTGGGCCGAGCCCGCGGAACCGTCGCTTGGCCCCCCGGCCGATCGCCATGCGGGCGACTACCGGCACGTGGACGTGCGCGATGACGCCCGCGACGACGAGTACGACGACGACTACGGACCCGAACACGAGGATCCGCGCGAACCGGTGCTGGGCGATACGCGCACGCGCTATTCCAGCGCCACCGACGTGGGCCGCGCGCCGCCCGAGTTCCTGGACCAGGACCGCCAGGAGCGGCGCAGCCTGATACGAAAGCTATGGGGCGGCGCCTGCCTGGTGGGCCTGATCGCCCTGGGCCTGCAACTGCTCTACGTATACCGCACCGACATCGCCAATGCCGTGCCGGCCTTGCGGCCGGTGCTGGAAACCGCATGCCGGCCCCTGGACTGCACCGTAGGGTACGCGCGCCGGCTGGAGCGCATCGCGATTTCCTCTTCGTCGCTGCAGCCGCCGGCCGGCGCGGCGGCGATCGACGACGGACGCAGCCGGCTGGTGCTGAGCCTGGTGCTGCGCAACCGCTACGACAAGCCCCAGCACTGGCCCGCGCTGGTGCTGGACCTGACCGACCTGTCGGATACGGTCGTCGTGCGCCGGGTGCTGATGCCGGAAACCTACCTGACTCCCGAACAGTTGCGCGGCCCCTTCGCGCCTGCCGGGGAATTGAAAATATCCGTGCCCATTGAAGTGACCGGCGTGCAGGTCAATGGCTACCAAATCGATAAATTCTTTCCTTAAAGGATGACAAGCATGGCGACCCCCGTTCTGGTCTGCGGTTCGATGGCATTCGACACCATCGCGGTGTTCGATGGCCGTTTCAAGGAGCACATCCTGGCCGACCGCATCCAATCCCTGAGCGTGTCGTTCCTGGTGCCCAGCATGCGCAAGGAATACGGCGGCTGCTCCGGCAACATCGCCTACAACATGAATCTGCTGGGCGGCAAGCCCGTGCCGGTGGCCACCGTGGGCGAGGATGCGGGCGAATACCTGGCCCGCCTCTCGGGCATGGGGATCGACGTCAGCCGCGTGAAGGTCATTCCCGATACCTTCACCGCCCAGTGCTTCATCACGACCGACCTGGACGACAACCAGATCACGGCCTTTCACCCGGGAGCCATGTCGTTTTCGGCCGACAACGATCTCAGCGATGCCGAGGCCGCATGGGCGATCATCGCGCCCGACGCCAAGGAGGGCATGTTTGCGCATGCCGAGCGCCTGCACAAGCGCGGTATCCCGTTCATTTTCGACCTGGGCCAGGCCATGCCGCTGTTCGACGGCGCGGACCTCGAGCGCATGCTCAAGCTCGCGCAGGCGCTGACGGTGAATGACTACGAGGCCGGCGTGGTGGAACAGCGCACGGGCCGCAGCGTGGCAGATATCGCCAGCACGCTGCAAGCCGTGGTGGTGACGCGCGGCGCGGAAGGCGCGACGCTGCTGACCGGCGGCAAGACCATCCAGATCGAGCCGGTGCGCGCAACCCAGGTGGTGGATCCGACCGGCTGCGGCGACGCGCAGCGCGGCGGCCTGCTCTACGGCCTCACGAGCGGCTGGAACTGGGAAGACAGCTGCCGGCTGGGCAACGTCATGGGCGCCATCAAGATCGCTTCGCGCGGGCCGCAGAACCACGCGCCGTCGCGCGCCGAAATCGACGCCGTGCTGCACGCCACCTACGGCATCCATCTGCCCGCCTGAGCGGCTCGGGGCCTTGCCGGGAACCCGGCGAGGCCTGCTTGGTCGAATCAGCCGTCAGGGCGGTTGGCGGCGGCAGTTTTCGCCGCCGCGCCTGCTTCGCTGTTTGCAGCTTCTGGCTGTGAGTTTCAGTATGTTGCAGCCGCGCTGGCCGTCCCCGCCGGCCGGAGTATGATCAAGTAGTCGTCGGCGTTGCCGATCGAGGAGTCCAAATGAACCAAAGCAAATCTCTTTCCCTGGTGACGCCGCGCGCCGGCCGGTGGCTGGCCATCGCAGCCGTCGTGACGTCGATGGCTGTCCTGGGAGGCTGCGCCAACCGCAGCGCCTCCAGCGGGGTGTACAGCTATGACCAGGCGCAGCGCGAGCAGATCGTGCGCACGGGAACGGTCACGGGCGTGCGTCCCATCGTGATCCAGAACGACAAATCCAGCGGCGTCGGCATGGTGGCCGGCGGTGCGCTGGGCGGCGTGGCGGGCAACGCCATCGGCGGCGGCACGGGCCGCACCATCGCCACGGTCGGCGGCGCCATCCTGGGCGCCCTGGCCGGCAACGCGGTCGAGAACCAGGTCGGCAAGAATTCCGGCTACGAGATCACCGTGCGCCTCGACAACGGCGAAACCCGCGTCATCGCGCAGGAAGCGGACGTGCCCATCAGCGTGGGCCAGCGCGTCCAGGTGATCAGCGGTTCCGGCCCCACCCGCGTGACGCCGATGTAAGCACCGCCATAACCGGGAAGGCTTTTCTTCCCGGACGGCCTGCATCCCGATGCCCGCGCAAGCGGGCATTTTTGTTGCCGGAGCCCTCTCGGGGCCGCGGGCGGTTTCCGGAACCGCGGGCAGGCGTAAAAATATGTCGCTCCGTCGCAACGCGGCCCCCCGGGACTTACCCGCAGGCGTTACGTTTTCCAGCCTTTTCTCGCCATTTCCTCCAAAAGTTTCATGGCGATTCGACGAGCGAAGTGACATGATTGCGCCTGCGAGCGACGTCGCGCCGTGAATATCGTGTAACCAAGTGCGTCTCGGCGTCGTTCCGGGTGGCTGGAATTTCAGTTCGGTTTCAGCATTTCCTCAGTATCCTCGTCGTCCTGAATCCCGGGGCAGGGGATGTTTTGCCGACCAGGCAACGTAACGCTGCACCAGGGCCTATGCAAGGCTCGATTTAGTATGAACAGGCCCTAGCTATGCATTCCGAGCAAGAACTCCACACCAAGATCGGCGAGATCGTCGAGTCGATCGTCATGAAGAAAGTCACCCCCGATACGCAATTGATCGCCACCGGCCTGGTCGATTCCCTGGCCGCCGTGGACATCACGCTCGCCGTCGAGTCGGAGTACGGTTGCAGCATCCCGGCTCCCGAAATCGCGGAGCATCTACAGTCGGTCCGCACGCTTGCCGGCTATGTCGCTGCCCATACTTCGTAATTCCCAGCTGTTGTCTCACGTCGCGGCCGCCGCGACGGCGGTGGCACTGGCTATCGGCGCGTATTGCGGCGCGGACGATCTGCTCAGCCGCATCGTGAACCCCATGCCGGCGACCCAGGCCGCCGCCGCGGCTGGCAAAAGCAACTATCTGCCCAATCTGGGGCCGGACTGGGGCACGCAGCACGTCAACCTGAACCGCCTGGGCAACGCCTTGAGCGACGGCACGCTGGTCGTGCTCGGCTCGTCCGAGCTGTCCAGCCACGACCTGCGTTTCGTTCCCTACCGCTTCTTCCCGGAAGAGCTGAAGGTGCCGACGCTGGCCTATGGCCATGCGATGTTCCAGTCGTATGGCATCGTCAGCGTGCTGGAGTCGGTGGCCGATTCGCTGACGCCCAACACCCGGCTGGTGATCATGGTGTCGCCCGCCTGGTTCGCCTCGGGCGGCCAGCTGCCGCGCAGCGCATTCGCCGAGCACGTCACCGGTCCGGTCTGGGACCGTCTGTGGGACCAGCCCAGCACGCGCGAGCAGATGCAGACCTGGATTACCGATAACGCCAACTGGGGCCTGCTGTGGCTCATCGCCAACGGCCAGGTCGCCGAGCTCAAGGACAAGCTCTCGCTCTGGTGGCAGGCGCGCAAGGAACCCGCGCCGGACCGTCCGCGCAGCAAGCTGTCCGTGCCCGCGCACCGCTACGTATCCTGGCCCTCGGCGGCTCGCCTCGATCAGGGGCAGTGGGGGCGCTTGACGCATCAGGCGCGCGAGGTCGAACGCGACCTGGGCGGCCATAATCCCTACGACGTGCGCGACGATTACTACAAGCAGTTCCTGGCGCCCCTGTATTCGCCAGCTCGCAACGAGTTTGCCGACGTCGATCCGATCACGCGCGCGGAACTGGGCGACCTGTCGCGGGTCATGGCTCTGCTGCAGAAGCGCAAGGTCCGGGCCTATTTCGTCATCCAGCCGTTCAATCCCAAGCTGATCCTCGACGTGGAGCGTTTCGATCCGGTGGTGGCCGCCATCACGGGTATGTGCGAGCGCTACCGGATGGGCTGCCTGGACCTCTACAGCATCCCGTTCGAACCCGGCATGCTGCGCGACGACATGCACCTGGCCGAGCTCGGCTGGGCGTTGGCCGACCAAGGCATTGCGGAGTACTTTTCCCGATGAGCAAGTTTCTCGCCTGGGCTCGGCCGAAGGCCGATGACTGCGCCGACGCGCGCGAGCCCCGCAAGGGCGCCGCGTGGGGACGACGTTTCTTCTGGCACCTGTGCCTGTACATCGGGGTGATCCTGGTCTTCGTGCTGCAGGCGCAGCCCACCACGGGCAGCGGCGGACCGATCAAGGTCGAATTCCAATATCAACAGTTCTGACCGCAGCATGGAATTGTTCGCAAGCTTGAGCTTCTTCGGGGGCGCCCTGTTCGGCGGCCTGGGCCTGTTGGCGTACCGCGCTTTCGGCATGCCGTTGCGCATCGGGTACCGGCACGTCGTCGGCGTGATCTGCCTGGGCGTCTGGATGGCGGTGTTCTGGGCCCGTCCCTATCAGCCGATCGCGCTGATCGCCATATCGGGCAGCGCGCTGTGGGCCGTGCGGCGCAACTACATCCCCACGTGGCTGGCCGTGGTCATCACCATGACGCCGCTGCTGCTGGTGAAGACCGGCGTATCGCACCTGGGCGCGATGCTGGGCCTGTCGTTCGCCACGTTCCGCGCGATCGACGTGCTGCTGTTCGCGCAGCGCAACGAACGCGTCTCGCCGCTGGACTACTTCATATACCTCTTCTTCCCGCTGACGCTGCTGGCGGGCCCCATGTACCGCTGGCGCAATTTCCAGGCGGACCTGAAGCGCGGCTACGAGGGGGTGAACCTGAACACCTGGCTCAGCGGCCTGGAACTCATCATGCTGGGCGTCATCCAGAAATTCGGCCTGGCCGAGCTGATCTGGCGCTACGGCCTGGCGACGCTCGACGCCCACGACTATTCGTTCACCGGCGTGGCGCTCAACGCCTCGCTCTACAGCGCCTACCTGTTCTTCGATTTCGCCGGCTATTCCACGATGGCGATCGGCATCGGCATGTTGTTCGGCTTTACCCTGCCGATCAACTTCCGCAACCCGCTGGCTACGCTGAACCCGCAGGATTTCTGGCGCCGCTGGCACATCAGCCTGTCGGAATGGCTGCGCGACGTGGTCTTCATGCCCATCTACAAGGCGCTGAGCAAGACCGCCTACTTTTCGCGCCATCGCCTGGCCGCGCAGAACATCGGCATTTTCGCGACGCTGCTGGCCATGGGCGTCTGGAACGGGCTATCGACGCACTACATCGTCAGCGGCCTGATGTTCGGGGCGTATTCGGTGGGCCATAACCTGCTGATCAATGCCGCGCGCATGCGTCCGGCCCTGCAGGCCGTCCTGGCGCGGCCCGTCATGCGCTTCCTCGGACGCGTGCTCACCCTGATCCTGGCCGCGCTGGCGCTCTACGTGTTCAGCGGCCGCAGCCCTATTTGACGCCGGGAGTTTCGGCATGCGTTTCGACCTGAAGTCCTTCCGGTTCACCGATTCCGAGCGCGCTCCCGACGCGCTTGCCATAGCCGCCGCCGACCGCAGCCTTACGTGGTCGCAATTGCGCGACGAGGCGTATGCCTGGGCCGAAGAGGCCCGCCGGCACGGTGTCGCGCCGGACGTGCCGGTTGCCGTGTACGGCCACAAGGAGGCGTCGTTCTTCGTCGCCATGGTCGGGGCCCTGCTGATCGGCGCGCCATTCGTTCCGGTCGACACCATCTATCCCGAGCAACGCCTGCGCCGCATCGTCGAGATCGTGCGGGCCGCCGCCGTCTACGACGCGGCGGCCGGCGCGTTCACGGCGGGCGAAGGCGCCGAGCTGGCCGAACGCGGCCTGGCCTACGTCATGTTTACCTCGGGCAGCACCGGCGATCCGAAAGGCGTGCAGATCGGCCGCGAAAGCGTCGGCCTGTTGGGCGACTGGATGCTGGGCAGTTTCGGCCTGGGCGACGCGCCCGTATTCATGAACCAGGCGCCGTTCAGCTTCGATCTGTCCATGTACGAGGTATTCGCCACCCTGGCCTCGGGCGGAAGCTGCGTGCTGAACGCGCGCGAGCAGATCGCGGCCGCGGGCACCTGGATCCCGCGCCTGGCCCGGCATGGCGTGACCGTATGGGTGTCCACGCCGTCGTTCGCCCATCAGCAACTGGCCAACCGCGATTTTTCGCCGGCCGCGTTGCCCACGCTGCGCACTTTCCTGTTCTGCGGCGAACCTTTGCCGGCGGCGCTGGCCAAGAAGCTGCGCCAGCGGTTTCCGGACGCCGTCATCCTGAACACCTATGGCCCGACGGAGGCCACCGTGGCCACCACATGGATCGAAGTGACCGACGCCGTGCTGGCGGCGCACGACCCGCTGCCGGTCGGTCACGCCAAGCCGGACAGCGTGCTGGTGGTGGACGAAGGCGGAGAGATCTGCATCGTGGGCGACCACGTCATGCGCGGCTACCTGAACCGGGCCGATCTGAACGAGGCCAAGCTCTACACCTATGCGGATGGCCGTCGGGCGTTTCGCACCGGCGACCTGGGCCAGATGGGAGAGGGGGGCTTGTTGTTCTGCCGCGGCCGGATGGACGACCAGATCAAGCTGAACGGCTATCGCATCGAGCTGGCCGAGATCGATGAGGCGCTGCACGGCCTGCCAGGAGTGGAGGGCGGCGCCTGCGCCGTGCTGCGCCGTCCCGATGGCACGGCGGTGAGGCTGGTCGGCTTCGTGGCCGGCATGGTCGCGGCGGATCAGCCGGCGAGCCTGTTGGCGCCCGAGGCGCTCGAAGGCTGGAAGGAGCGGCTGGCCCGGCGGCTGCCGCCCTATATGGTGCCGTCCGAACTGGTGGCCTGCCCGGCGCTGCCCATGTCGAACAACCACAAGATCGACCGCAAGAAGCTGATCGAAATCTACACCGCCATCCCCGTGTAGGGGAGAGGCGCGCGCGCCTCAGACGCCCATCATGCCGTAGCTCAGGCGGGCCAGGATCATCAACACGACCTGCGCCACGATCAGCAGCACCAGCGGCGAGAAGTCGATCGAGGTGCGGGGCAGGACGCGGCGGATCGGGTTGAGCATCGGGTCGGTCAGCGCCTGCAGCAGCGGCATCATCGGCGCCATCGGGTTGACCCAGGAGAGCACGGCCTGGATCAGCGTCAGCCAGACCACCAGGTTCAGCGCCCATTTGGCGGCCATGATCAGGGCCGAGCCCATGGCCGCGGGCAGCAGTTCGGCGGGAATCAGCGCGCCGATGGCCACCAGCCAGATCAGCACCAGATAGATCAGCGCGGACAGCCAGGCGGCGACCAGGCTGGTCCAATCGATCTTGTTGCCTGCGGGGATGATCTTGCGCAGCGGGACCACCAGCCAGTTGGTGGCCTGGTAGACGGCGCGGGCGAGGGGGTTGAATGGGTGCAGCCGTATCGCGTGCATCCAGGCGCGGGCAATCAGCGCCGCTCCGAACAGCGTGAACACGATTTCGAGAAGGAAGCGGAAGATTTCACCGAGCATGGACACGATCACCCTGAAAAAGAGGAGTCAATTGTCGCACGCTAAAGCGCGAAAAAACGCGCCTCCATTGGGTTGACGGTCCTTTTGCCGTAGGGCCGCAAGCCCGCTGGCGAACGGAGGCAGCGGAAATGCCCCCACGCTGCTCCCGCCTCGCGGGTTGCCGCCCCTGGAGGGGGCTGTTTCGTCCGGGGGTTGCCCACGACAAAAAGCCGCCCGGCCAAGGCCGGGCGGCTCGTGCGAAGCTAAGGCTTCGAACCGTCCTGATTAGGGACGGCCACCGGTCGGGAACGGCCACGACGCGGCGGGGTTCAGCGCGGTCTTCGCGCCCGGGGCGGCTGCCGTGGACGGCGGCGTTACGGGCTTCTTCGGAGCGGCTTTCTTCGCAGCAGGCTTCTTTGCGGCGGCCGGTTTCTTGGCAGCGGCAGGCTTGGCAGCGGGGGCCTTCTTGGCGGCGGGAGCCTTTTTGGCAACGGCCTTCTTGGCAGGCGCCTTCTTGGCGGCCGGTGCCTTCTTGGCAACCGCCTTCTTGGCAACCGCCTTCTTGGCGACGGCCTTCTTGGCTACCGCTTTCTTGGCGACGGCCTTTTTGGCAACCGCCTTCTTGGCGACGGCCTTCTTGGCAACCGCCTTCTTGGCGACGGCCTTCTTGGCTACCGCTTTCTTGGCGACGACCTTCTTGGCGACGGCTTTCTTGGCCACGGCCTTCTTGGCGACGGCCTTCTTGGCTACGGCCTTCTTGGCGACGGCCTTCTTCGCTACCGCCTTCTTGGCGACGGCTTTCTTGACGGCCGGCTTCTTGGCGGCAACCTTCTTCACTGCCGGCTTCTTGGCGGCGACTTTCTTGACGGCTACCTTCTTGACGGCAGCTTTCTTGGCCGGTGCGGCCTTCTTCGCTACTGCCTTCTTGGCGGCGGGCTTTTTCACCGCTTTCTTTACGGCTTTCTTGGCTGTTGCCATGGTCATGCTCCTTAGGTTCAGGGGTCCCAGAACTTAAACCCGTGCCCCGACCCGCCAATTGGCGGACCGTGCCCGGGCTATTCATCGGCGCATGCCGCTGTTCTGTGCGAGCAACAGCTACTACGGTTTGCGCTAATGAATTCGGCACAGCCATTTGATATGGCCCCCGCTCCTTTGGCGCGAGCCATTTCAAATGGCGCCGGTCGGCGCCTGATCACAGGCTGCCGACCGCTTGTTCTACGTGTCCGAATCTGCCTCCGCGCCGCGCCTTCGGTTCGCTGCCCCCGAAAGGGTTGCGTTTTGCCTTGAGGCGGCCCGGCGGCAAGACACCCTGACCGAGGAGGCCGCCATCAAGCCTGTCGCGAACGCGACGCCCGTTTGGGCGTGCCCGCGCCGGGCTCGATGGCGAACTGCGTTACTCCCAGCTCAGCGTGCCACCGGTTTGGTATTCGATCACGCGAGTTTCAAAAAAGTTGCGTTCCTTTTTAAGGTCGATCATTTCCGCCATCCACGGGAAGGGATTTTCTTCCTGGGGGTACAGAGGTTCGATACCGATCTGCTGGCAACGACGGTTGGCGATGAAGCGCAGGTAGGATTTGAACATGGGTGCGTTCAAGCCCAACACGCCGCGCGGCATCGTGTCTTCGGCGTAAGCGTATTCGAGTTCGACCGCTTTGCGGAAGAGTTCTCGAATTTCTTCGCGGAATTCCGGCGTCCACAGATGCGGATTTTCCAGTTTGACGGTGTTGATCAGGTCGATGCCGAAGTTGCAGTGCATGGATTCATCGCGAAGGATGTACATGTACTGCTCGGCGGCGCCGGTCATCTTGTTCTGGCGGCCCAGCGCCAGGATCTGCGTGAAGCCAACGTAGAAGAACAGGCCTTCCATCAGGCAAGCGAAGACGATCAGCGACTTCAGCAGCGTCTGGTCGGCTTCGGGCGTGCCCGTCTTGAAGTTGGGGTCCGCGATCGCGTCGATGAACGGGATCAGGAACTCGTCTTTGGCCCGGATGGACGGCACTTCGTTGTAAGCGTTGAAGATCTCGGCTTCGTCCAGGTCCAGGCTTTCGACGATGTATTGATAGGCGTGCGTGTGGATGGCTTCCTCGAATGCCTGGCGCAGCAGGAACTGGCGGCATTCGGGCGCCGTGATGTGGCGGTAGGTGCCCAGCACGATGTTGTTCGCGGCCAGCGAGTCGGCCGTGACGAAGAAGCCCAGGTTGCGCTTGACGATGCGGCGCTCGTCCTCGGTGAGCCCGTTCGGGTTCTTCCAGAGGGCGATGTCGCGCGACATGTTGATCTCTTGCGGCATCCAGTGGTTGGCGCAAGTGGCCAGGTACTTCTCCCATGCCCACTTGTACTTGAAGGGCACGAGCTGATTGACGTCCGTCTGGCCGTTGATGACGCGCTTGTCGGCAACCTTCACGCGCTGCGACGTGGCGGAACCGCTCACGGCCAGGCCGGCCGCGTGTTCGGGCGCGGCGGGCGTGGGCATGGCGGTGTCGCCGAACACGCCGGTCGCCGCCCGTACTGCGGGCGCAGCCTGACCGCCCGCCGCGGGAGCGGGCGATTGTGCAGGTTGCGTTGCGGTGGTGTCGTCTTCCCAATTAATCATGATTCATTCTCCGGAGGCGGTTATTGGCAGGCTTCGCACTCTTCGAAGCCGGGGTCGCCCGGCCGCATGGTGCAAACCGCCCCGAGAACTTCGGGTTCCGGCAAAACAGGTGCGGCGGCCACGGCCGGAGCCGTGGATTGGCCTCCCGCGCTGACGGCGTTCAGTTCGCCGCCGCGTCCCGTGGACTTCTCGGCGCTGGTGGCGCCAAGGGTGCGCAGGTAGTACGTGGTCTTCAGGCCACGCGTCCATGCCAGCTTGTAGGTGTCGTCCAGTTTCTTGCCCGATGCGCCGGCCATGTAGATGTTCAGCGACTGGGCTTGATCGATCCACTTCTGGCGGCGCGACGCGCATTCAACCAGCCAGCTCGGTTCGACTTCGAACGCGGTGGCGTAGAGTTCGCGGAGTTCGGAAGGTACGCGATCGATGCGGGACAGGCTGCCGTCGAAGTACTTGAGGTCGGCGACCATGACTTCGTCCCAGAGACCGAGTTTCTTCAGGTCACGCACGAGGTAATCGTTAACGACCGTGAACTCGCCGGAGAGATTCGATTTGACGTACAAGTTCTGGAAAGTGGGTTCGATGCACGCAGATACACCAATGATATTGGAAATAGTCGCGGTTGGGGCGATTGCGATGCAATTGGAGTTGCGCATGCCATGTTCTTTGATGCGCGCGCGCAACGTATCCCAATCGAGCGTGCTCGACTCATCGACCTCGACGTGACCGCCGCGCTCGTCGCGCAGCATCTTCAGCGTGTCTTGCGGCAGGATGCCGCGCGACCACAGCGAGCCTTCATACGATTGATAGCGACCGCGTTCTTCGGCGAGCAGGCTGGAGGCCCAGTACGCGTGATAGCACACGGCTTCCATCGAGCGATCGGCGAATTCAACGGCGGCCTGCGAAGCGTAAGGCACGCGCATCATCTGCAGGCAATCCTGGAAGCCCATGATGCCCATGCCCACCGGGCGATGGCGCGCGTTCGAATTGCGCGCCTTGTCGACGGCGTAGTAGTTGATGTCGATCACGTTGTCGAGCATGCGCATGGCGATGCGCACCGTGCGCTTGATCTTGTCGTGGTCGAGTTCGAATCCGCCGCCGGCGGCCGGCTTCATGTGCGCGACCAGGTTCACGGAACCCAGGTTGCAAACGGCGATTTCGGATTCGTTCGTGTTCAGCGTGATCTCGGTGCACAGGTTCGAGCTGTGGACGACGCCCACGTGCTGCTGCGGCGAACGGATGTTGCACGGATCCTTGAAGGTGATCCACGGGTGGCCGGTTTCGAACAGCATCGACAGCATCTTGCGCCACAGGGTCAGCGCCGGCATCTTCTTGAAGAGCTTCAGCTCGCCGCTGGCGACCCTGGATTCATAGCCGACGTAGGCCTTCTCGAACTCCTGGCCGACCTTGTCGTGCAGGTCGGGGCAGTCGGACGGCGAGAACAGGGTCCATTCGCCGCCTTCCATGACGCGCTTCATGAACAGGTCGGGAATCCAGTTCGCCGTGTTCATGTCGTGGGTGCGGCGGCGTTCGTCGCCGGTGTTCTTGCGCAGTTCCAGGAATTCTTCGATATCCAGGTGCCACGTTTCCAGGTACGTGCAGACGGCGCCCTTGCGCTTGCCGCCCTGGTTCACCGCGACGGCGGTGTCGTTGACGACCTTCAGGAACGGCACGACGCCCTGGCTTTCGCCGTTGGTGCCCTTGATGTGGCTGCGCAGCGCGCGCACCGGGGTCCAGTCGTTGCCCAGGCCGCCGGCGTACTTGGCCAGCAGCGCGTTTTCCTTGATGGCGTCGTAGATGCCTTCCAGATCGTCGGAGACGGTGGTCAGGTAGCACGACGACAGCTGCGAGTGCAGGGTGCCGGAGTTGAACAGCGTCGGCGTCGAGCTCATGAAGTCGAACGAGGACAGGATCTCGTAGAACTCGATGGCGCGGGCTTCGCGGTCGGTTTCGCGCAGCGCCAGGCCCATGGCCACGCGCATGAAGAACACCTGGGGCAGTTCGATGCGGGTGCCGCGGATGTGCAGGAAGTAGCGGTCGTACAGCGTCTGCAGGCCGAGGTAGCCGAATTGCAGATCGCGCTTGGCGTTCAGGGCGTGGCCCAGCTTGGCCAGGTCATAGTTGGCCAGTTCGGGCGACAGCAGGCCGCCTTCGATGCCGCGGGCGATGAAGGTGGGGAAGTACTCGGCGTAGCGGGCGCTCATGCCGTCCTGCGAGACTTCTTCGCCCAGCACTTCCTTGCGAATCGTGTGCAGCAGCAGGCGGGCGGTGACCTGGCTGTAGGCCGGGTCCTTCTCGACCAGCGCGCGCGCCGACAGGATGGCCGACTTGAACACTTCGTCGACGGGGATGCCGTCGTACAGGTTCTTGACCGTTTCCTTCAGGATCGCTTCCGTGTCGATGAATTCGGCCAGGCCTTCGCCGGCGGCTTCGATGGTGGCGCGCAGTTCGGCAAGGTTCAGCGGACGGCGCACGCCGGCGTCGGTCACGTTCAGCACGTGTTCCTGCGGAGCTTCGGCGGCCTTTTCCTGGCCTTCGGCAGCGGCTGCCGCGGCGCGTTCCTGGGTGCGCTTTTCACGGTAGAGGACGTAGGAGCGGGCGACGTCGTGCTGGCCCGAGCGCATCAGGGCGAGTTCGACCTGGTCCTGGACGTCTTCAATATGGAAGGTGCCGCCGCCGGGGCGGTTGCGCACCAGCGCGTTGACGACCTGGGTGGTCAGCGTTTCCACCAGTTCGCGCACGCGGGCGGACGCGGCGCCCTGGCCGCCGTTCACGGCCAGGAAGGCCTTGGTCATGGCGATGGCGATCTTGTTGGGTTCGAACCCGACCACCGAGCCATTGCGGCGAATGATGTTGTAGCTGGCCCATTGCCCGCCGTTGTCGGCGGGAGAATCGGTTTGCGAGGGCGGCACGGCCGAAGGCCGGGTCACAGAGGCGATCGTAGTCTGCATGGAAGCTCCTGTGCGAAAAGCGCGTAGATAACGACATGACGGGGTCATGTCCGGTACAAAATCGGGTCTTTTGAGGGGAATCGCGACGCCTGGACGGGCTAGTCCAAAGGGCGTGGCCGACGAGAATCAGCGCTTAGCGACCACAACATATAGTGTAGCATCCCTCGATGGACACTAATTCTAGTGATCGACTAAGACAGGGACAAGAAGAAGATGTGACGAAGCTCACAAAAGTTTGTTACTAAATGCACTAGGCGCGCCCAGCAAGGCGCGCCCAGTATGTTGCCGCCAGGAACGAATGTTTATGCGGTTTTCCGCAGGGGCATGTCGCGCGGGGCAGGCGCTGTATAGCTTTGCATCAATCGGCCCAATTCCGTCCGGTACTTCTCGACGTTTGCCGCCTTCACGTGGCCGAAGCCTCGGATGGTTTCTGCAAGGGCCGCGATTGTAGCCGCTTGGGAAATATTGTCCCGGTTCAACCCTGCGAGCAACTGGTCTATCGTCTGGCGGTATTCGCGGATCAGCGCCCGTTCCATCCTGCGTTCGGCGGTGTGGCCGAAGGGGTCGAACCACGTGCCCCGCAGGCCCTTCAGGCGCGCAAGCGCTTTCAGCGCCGTCATGGTGCGGGGGCCCAGCGTCATCTTGCGCGGCACGCCGGTGCGCGGATCCTTGCGGGCGAAGATCGGAGGGGCCATGTGGAAGCGCAGGCTGTAGTCGCCTTCGAACTGGCTGTCCAGCTGGGCCTGGAACGATACGCCGGTGTAGAGCCGGGCCACTTCGTACTCGTCCTTGTACGCCATGAGCTTGAAGAGGCCGCGCGCCACGGCCATTGCCAGCCGCGGAGTCCTGGCGTCCGGCGCCAGTTCGCGCTCGCGGGCCGCCACGGCTTCGACCACGGTCTGGAACTCCCGGGCATAGGCGGCGTTCTGGTAGGCCGTCAGGTCCTCGATGCGCCGCGCCACGGCGCGCTCGAAGGTCTCGGGCACATGCAGCTGCACCACCTGGGCGGCGGGCCGCAGCGCGGCCCCCAGCGCGTCGGGCTGATGGGCGGCCAGGCGGCCGCTGTCGAAGGCGGCGCGATTGGCCGCGACCGCCACGCCGTTGAGCTCGATGGCGCGGTAGATGGCGGCCTGCGACAGCGGCACGCCGCCGCGCTGCCAGGCGTGGCCCAGCATGAACATATTGGACAGGATGCTGTCGCCGAACAGCGCCAGCGCGGCGGCGTGCGCGTCGAGCTCGGCCGTATTGGCCTCGCCCGCCGCGTGGCGGATCTTGGCCAGCAGCGCCTCGGGACGCATGGCCGCATCGGGATTGCGCGTGAACTCGGACACCGGCGCGACATAGGTGTTCACGGTGACCCGGGTGTGGCCACGGCGCAGGGCGCCCAGGGAATCCGGCGCCACGGACGCCACGGGATCGCACAGGATCGCCGCGTCGGCCTGCTGCCAGTCCAGGCGCACGGGGCCGTCCGGCGCGCCGGGAGGCGCCAGCCGGATATGGCTGACCACGGTGCCGCCTTTCTGCGCCAGGCCGGTCAGGTCCAGCACCGCCGCGGACAGGCCTTCCAGGTGCGCCGCCATCGACACGATGGCGCCGATGGTGATGACGCCCGTGCCGCCCATGCCCGCGACCAGCAGGCGGTAGGGCCGTTCCAGCGCGGGCACGGCAGGCTGGGGCAATTGCGCGATCAGCTGCTGCAGGCGTTCCTGGTCGGCCTTGGGCGCCGCGCTCTTGCGGGGCTTGCCTCCCATGACGGAGACGAAGCTGGGGCAGAAGCCCTCGGCGCAGGAATAGTCCTTGTTGCAGCTGGACTGGTCGATGGCGCGCTTGCGGCCATACGGCGTTTCCAGCGGCACCACCGACAGGCAGTTCGATTGCACGCCGCAATCTCCGCAGCCTTCGCAGACCGCGCTGTTGATCAGCATGCGGCGCGCCGGATCGGGGAACTGGTTCTTCTTCCGGCGGCGCCGCTTTTCCGCGGCGCAGGTCTGGTCGTGGATCAGCACGGTCACGCCGGCGATTTCGCGCAGTTCGCGCTGCAGGGCATCCAGTTCGCGGCGGTGGTGCACTTCGATGCCCGGGCCCAGGTCCACGCCCTGGTATTTCTCGGGCTCGTCGCTGGTAACGACGATGCGGGCCACGTTTTCGCCGCGCAGCTGCTGGCAGATCTGCGGCACGGAGATCGGGCCGTCGACCGGCTGGCCGCCGGTCATGGCCACGGCATCGTTGAAGAGGATCTTGTAGGTGATGTTGGCGCGCGCCGCCACGGCCTGGCGGATGGCCAGGTAACCCGAGTGGTAGTACGTGCCTTCTCCCATGTTCTGGAAGACGTGCGGCATCCTGGTGTAGCGCGACAGGCCGATCCAGTCCACGCCTTCGCCGCCCATCTGGGTCAGGCCGCCCGTGTCGCGGTCCATCCAGGCGGCCATGTAGTGGCAGCCTACGCCGGACAGCGCCTGGCTGCCTTCGGGCACCTTGGTGGAGGTGCTGTGGGGGCAGCCCGAACAGAAATAGGGGCGGCGGCGCATGCCGTCGGCATCGTTGGAAAGCGGGGCCTGGCAGTCGAAGGCGGACAGGTCGGCGGCCAGCGGCAGGCCGGCGGCGCGGCGCAGCCAGCCGGCGAGCGGGGCCGCCAGCAGGGACGGGCGCAGCTGGCCCGCGGACGGCACCATCGGCTCGCCGTCGAAGCCCCTCTTGCCCGTGACCGAGGGGCGCTCGGGCAGGTTGAAGAGCAGGTCCTTGATCTGGCTTTCGACCACCGCGCCCTTTTCCTCGATCACGAGGATGTGCGACAGCCCGCGCGCGAATTCCAGCAGGCGGCCGGCGTCCAGCGGCCAGGTCAGGCCGGGCTTGTAGACGCGGACGGGCGCGTTCGCGGTGACGGTGTCCACGCCCAGGCGCGACAGCGCTTCCATGGTGTCGAGGTGCGCCTTGCCCACGGTAACGATGCCGACGGCGGCCTTGGGCGCCGGACAGGCCAGGCGATCGATGCTGTGGCGGCGGGCGAAGGCGGCCACCGCCTTCATGCGCAGGTTCATGCGGGTTTCGACGGCCAGCGACAGGAAGTCGCGCGCCGAATACTCCAGCGCCTCGGGAGGCAGGTCCGGGTCGGCGGGCATGTCGTAGGAGGCGATCGGGGCCGGCGTGAACGAGTGTCCGCTTTCGATGGTCTCGGACACCGCCTTGAAGGCGACCCAGGTGCCCGAATAGCGCGACAAGGCCCAGCCCCACAGCGCGAAGGTCTCGTACTCGTCGATCGAGGCCGGGTGCACGATGGGCATCTGCCAGCCGATCAGCGAGGCCTCGCTGGCATGCGGGATCGACGACGAGACGGCCGTGTGATCGTCTCCCACCACCACCAGCACGCCGCCGTGGCGCGAGGCGCCCGCGGCGTTGCCGTGATGCAGCGCGTCGCCAGCGCGGTCCACGCCGGGGCCCTTGCCGTACCACATCGCAAAGACGCCATCGACGTTGCGGTCGGACCGCAGGCCGGCCTGCTGCGTTCCCATGACGGCGGTGGCCGCCATGTCTTCATTGATGCCGGGCAGGAAGCTGATCTGGTTGGCGTCCAGCGCTTTCTGCGCCTTCCACATGGCCATGTCCACGCCGCCCAGGGGGGAACCCCGGTAGCCCGAGACGAAGCCGGCCGTGTTCAGGCCGCGCTCGCGGTCGCGCCGGCGCTGCGTGAGCATGATGCGCACCAGCGCCTGGGTGCCGGTCAGGAAGATGCGGCCCGAGGTGCGGGTGAGGTTGTCCGTCAGCTGGTAATCGAGGTCCAGCTGGGGGGCGGCGGCGGGGGTACCGTCCATGATGAATACTCCTGGTTTCGGCACCATGATAGGTTCGCGAAGGATCGGGTTTATTGCGTTTTTGGATCGTGCTATCCCTATAATTCGAAATAAACATTTCGTGTCCGATAAAACCAGGAGATAAAGCGATGGACAAGACCGATATCGGCATCCTCAAGGCCTTGCAAGAGGATGGCCGGGCCTCGGCGCAGCAGCTGTCGGAGAAGGTCGGCCTGTCGGCCGCGCCGGTCTGGCGGCGGGTGAAGGCGATGGAGGCCAGCGGGGTGATTCAGGGCTACAGCGCGCAGGTGGACCGCAGCAAGGTGGGGCTAGGCTGCATGTTCGCGCAGATCAGCCTGGAGCGGCATTCCGCCAATACGGTCGAGAACTTCGAGCGGTCGGTGCGCGATGCGCCCGAAATCCTGGAATGCTACGCGGTCACGGGGGATTCGGACTTCCTGCTGAAGATCCTGGTCGAGAGTCCGGAAGCCTACGACCGTTTCCTGCACCGCTTCCTTTTCAACATGCCGGGCATCCGCCAGACCCGCACCATCGTGGCCCTGCGCGAGATCAAGCACGAGCAGCGCCTGCCGCTGTAGGCGGCCGCGCGCCTTCCTTATCTATATAGAGTAGAGAGGGCGCGCGTTGGACGTGAGGGGGCGAGACCTATTGGGGCTGGATGCCCGATATGCGGATCCACTCCTTCCAGCGCGCGGTGTCTTCCTTCACGAACGCGTCGAAGCGCGCCACGTCCATGGATTCCGGCGTCAGGCCAAGGGCGCGCAATTTGTTTGCGGTGGCTTCGTCCTTGACCGCCGCCTGCAGGTGGGCGTTCATCTTGGCGACGATGTCCGCGGGCGTGCCCGCGGGCGCGGACAGGCCCAGCCAGCCGGCCACGACGAAATCCGGGTAATAGGTCGCCATGGTCGGCACGTCGGGCCAGGCCGCCTGCGGCCGCGCGCCGGTGACGGCGATGGGAACCAGCCCCTTGCCGTCGATCTGGCCCATGGCCGTCAGGTAATCCACGAAGGCGAAGCTGATCTGTTTGCCGCGCAGGTCGGTGATGATCTGCGTGATGTTCTTGTATGCCGCGCCGGTGATCTCGATGCCTGCGCGCTGCTTGAACAGCTCCGACGGCACCTGCGAGGACGAACTGTAGTAGCCGAAGAAGACCTCGCCCGGATGTTTCCTGGCGTAGTCCACCAGTTCGGGGACGCTGCGGTACGGGCTGCCCGGCGCCACCACGCCGACGGTCCCGAAGGTGCCCAGCAGGCCTACCTGCCGGAAATCCTTTTGCGCGTCGTAGGGCAGGCTCTTGTACAGGAACTGGTTGGCGGCATGGGTGGAATTGGTGGACAGCAGGAACGTGTAGCCGTCGGGCGCCGCGTTGCGGGCCGCCTGGGTGCCGACGATGCCGCCCGCGCCGGGGCGGTCCTCGACGACGACGGTCTGGCCGGTCCGTTCGCCCAGGTACTGGGCGAAGGTGCGCGCGGTCAGGTCGGCCGCGCCGCCGGCGGCCGAGGGCACGATGAGAGTGACGGGCTTCTCGGGCCAGCCGGCGGCCTGCGCCGAGATGGCCAGCAGCAGGCCGGCGCCGATCAGCGCCGGACGGAGTAGGCGGGAAATGGACATGCTTGTCTCCTGTTGCATTCTTGCGCGGTTGCGCTGTTGTCGTTGTCAGCCGAATTGGGCGCGATGCCATTCCAGGATGGCGCCTGCGCTGGCTTGCCAGTTGTCCGCGTACATCATGCAGTGCGGTTGCCGGGCAAGCACGGCATGCGAAAAACCATAGCGGCGCGCGATCGCCCGATCCTGTCCGGGCGGGTGCCGGTCATGCGTGTCCAGGCCGGCTTCCAGGCACAGGCCGGGCGCGCCGAGGGGCGCGGCGCCGATCGCTACGCGCAGCAGGTAGCGGTCGTTCAGCACCTGCGGGCTTTCGGCGCACAGGCGCCGCGATACTTCGCCGACGTCGCGCGCGGGCGCCGTCGCCAGGAAGCGGGCGCGGATCTCGCTGGCGTCCGGCGCCTTGCGGGGCTCCGTGCCGGGAACCGGCGGCAGGGCCAGGGCGCCCGGCAGATCCCCCGGAGGCGAGGGCGCCAGCAGCACCACGCCCGCCACCGGGCGCCGGCGCGCGGCCAGCAGGGCCGGCAGCGCGCCCATGCTGTGGCCGATCACCACGGTGGGTCCCTCCAGCGCGTCGAGCGCGTCGGCCACGTCCTGGCCCAGGTCGGCGATGGTCACGGACGGGAAGGCCGCGTCCTGCGGCAGGGCGCCATGGCCGCGCACATCCAGGGCCGCGCAGGCCAGGCCGGCCGCGGCGAAGTACGCCAGGTAATGCGCGTAGCACCAGGCGCCGTGATAGGCGCCCGGCACGAACAGCAAGCCCGGCCTGCCGCCTCGCGGCGAGGCGCCGATCAGCAGTCGGCCGCGGCCGGCGGCGCGGGCGGGCAGCCGGTCGGCGAGGCTGAAGTCCAGCGGGTCCGCGCTGGCGTCGGGGAGGGCGGTGGAGAGGGCGGCTGCATGCATGTTGCGGCCATCTTAAGCGGCCGCCTATGATGAGAAAACTTTATTTTTCCAATACTTCGATAAGCTTTTCAAATCGGCGCCATCGCATGCCTTCCCTGCCCGACCTGTCGATCACGCACTACCGGCATTTCCTGCTGGTGGCCGAGCTGCGCAGCTTTCGCGCCGCCGCCGCCCGCGCGTTCCGTTCGCAGCCGGCGTTGTCCCTGTCCATCCGCGAAATGGAACAGCGGCTGGGCCAGCCGCTGTTCGAGCCTGGCAACCGCAACACGCTGACGCGTTTCGGGCAGGACTGCCTGCCGCTGGCGCGCGAACTGGTGGCGCATCACGACCGCGTGGCCGGCGCGCTCGCCGGGCTGGCCAGCAATGGCGCCGGCACCCTGGCCATGGCTTCGGTCGCCACGGTGGCCACGCATTGGCTGCCCGAGCTGGTGGCGGCCTACCGCGAGCGCTATCCGGCCGTGGCGTTGCGCCTGTTCGACGACAACTCCGAAGGCGTCGAACGCATGGTGCTGGCGGGGGAGGCCGAGTTGGGCGTCTGCAGCCCCGTATCGCGGGACCGCCGGCTGTCGTTCGAGCCCTTGTTGCGCGACGCCTTCGGACTCGTTTGCCATCGCGGCCATCCGCTGGCCGGACGCAAATCGGTGAGCTGGCGCGAGATCGAGGCTCTGCCGCTGGTGGGCACCATTGCGCACCGCCAGCTTGCCGGTTATCCGCAGGCGGCCTTCATGCTGGAGCGCCAGGTGTTCGTGTCCAACATGATGTCGCTGCTGGCGATGCTGGAACGGGGCGTGGGCGTGACCGTGCTTGCGCGGCTGGGCGTGCCGCCCGACTCGCCTGGGCTGGCGTTCGTGCCGCTGTCGCGGCCCCGCATCGAGCGCGAGCTCGGCATCATCCGCCTGGCCGGCCGCAGCCTGTCGCCGGCGGCCGCGCGCATGGAGGAAATGCTGCGCGCGAAGGCGCGGCGTAGCGGCCGCGGTGTCGTTTGAAACCAACGCATTTTTGCGGGTTCCGGCGCTAAAACCGGCGCTTTAAGGCGCCGACTGTTGCGCAATTGCACTCCGCGCGGATCGCCGTTGATTCTTCCCAGGCGGCTCTTTAGAGTGCGGAATGTTTGCTGCGCGAGGAAGGCGCCGGTGTGATCGGCGCGGCGCGTCGACAGACGTGTTGAGGAAGTCATGAGCAGTGTGTATTTGCGTTCGGCCGGCATCGCCTGCGCCGTTCTGATCCTGGCAGGCTGCGCCGCCAGGAAACCCGCCACCATCACCGAGGCCCAGCCAGCGGATCCTCCCAAGCCGGTGGCATGCGTGCCCGCCAAGAGCGGCGATCCCATGATCGGCACGTGGCTCTCGAATTCGCGCCCGCGCGACGTCAGCGGCGAATTCCAGGCGCTGACGGTGTTGTCGGCCGATGGCACGATGGCCTACGAAACCCAGTTGAAGATCGGCCGCAAGACGCGCCCCGCCTTGCGCGAGACGGGCTGCTGGACGGCGGTGGAAGGCATCTACACGATGCAGACCACCAAGTCCAACGGCGAAGCCGTCGACACGAAAGACCCGATCTACCTCAACCGCTACCGCATCGAGCGCGTCGAGCATGCCAAGCTGACGCTGCGCGAAATGAAGGCCGGCGGCCAGGTCGTGACGGCCCGCCGCATGCCGGCGGGCTACCGCCTGCCGTACTAGGACCAGGTCCCGGCGGGCGCGCCAGGGGGACGATCCGCCTGGCGGTTTCGCCAAGACGGCCGGGCTGCGGTAAGGTGCGGTCTTCGTCCATTGCCCGCCGCCGGTAATCCATGCCCGCCCTGTCCTCTGAAGCGCGCGCCATCGCGCTGCTTGCCCTGGCCGCCTTCGTCAGCGCCAGCGCTTTCCGCATCTGTGATCCCATGCTGCCGCAGCTCGCGGCGGAATTCGGCACCACCACCGGCCAGGCCGCGCGTGCCGTGACCGCGTTCGCCGTGGCCTATGGCGTACTGCAGATGTTCTTCGGTCCGCTGGGCGACCGCTACGGCAAGTACCGAGTCGTCAGCGTCGCGACCTTCGCCTGCGCGCTGGGCAGCGCGGGCGCCGTGGCGGCCGGCTCGCTGGATGTGCTGGTGTTCTGCCGGGTCCTGTCGGGGGCCGCGGGGGCGGGCATCGTGCCGCTGTCGATGGCCTGGATCGGCGACAACGTGCCCTACGAGCGCCGCCAGGCGACCCTGGCGCGCTTCCTGACCGGCACCATTCTGGGAATGTCGGCGGGCCAGCTCGCCGGCGGCCTGTTCGCCGACACGGTGGGCTGGCGCTGGGCCTTTGCCGCGCTGGTCTGCGGCTATCTGGCCGTCGGCGTTCTCCTGCTCATGGAGGTGCGCCGCCAGCGCGCCGCCGGCCTGGGACATGTCGACCCGGGGGCGACGAGGCAGGGCTTCGTGGCGCAGGCGCGGCTGGTGCTGGGCACGCCTTGGGCGCGCGTGGTGCTGGCGACCGTTTTCGTCGAGGGCCTGCTGGTTTTCGGCGCCCTGGCCTTCGCGCCGTCCTACCTGCATGAGCGTTTCGGCATCTCCCTGACCGCCGCCGGCGCGCTGGTGGCCGTCTATGCCGTGGGCGGCCTGGTCTACACCGTGGTCGCCGGCCCCATTCTCAAGCGCCTGGGAGAACGCGGCCTGGCCATCGCCGGCGGCCTGGTCCTGGGCGTGGCGTTCCTGTCGTACCTGCTGGGACCCGTCTGGATGTGGAGCATGCTGGCGAGCGTGCTGGCCGGTTTCGGCTACTACCTGCTGCATGCCACCTTGCAGACGAACGCCACGCAGATGGTGCCGTCGGCGCGCGGCACGGCGGTGGCCTGGTTCGCGTCCTGCCTGTTCATGGGCCAGGCGGCCGGCGTGGCCCTGGCCGGCGCCGTGGTCGACCAGGTGGGAGCCGCCGCGCTGTTCGGCGGGTCCGCCGCCATGCTGCCGCTCCTGGGCGCGTTCTTTGCCCGCGCGTTGAAATCGCGGGCCCGGGCGGGCGCCGCGTGACGCCAGGCGTCAGGCGCCTTTAGATCGCCGCCAGCCGCTTCAGCACGGCCTGCTTGCCCAGCAGGGCCAGGACAGCGTCGACGGCCGGGGTCTGGGTCTGGCCCGTGACAGCCACGCGCAGCGGTATCGCCAGCTGGGGCATCTTCATGCCACGGTCCGCGAGGACCGCCTTGATCAGCGCCGACAGGGCCTCGCGGGTCCAGTCGATGTCCTGGGCGCGCTGGGCAAAATCGGCCAGCGCTTCGCGCGCGGGGGCGGTCAGGTGCTGCGCCGCCAGTTCGGCGGGCGCGCCCTTGAATTCGGCGCAGAACAGCATGGCGCCGTCGGCCAGCTGTTCCAGCGTTTCGGCGCGGTCCTTCAAGAGGCCCATGACGCCCGGCAGGTCGATCTTTTCCGGGTGGCCGCCGCGGGTCGCCACGCGCGGAGCGACGCGCTCGGCCAGCTCGGCATTGTCCATCTGCTTGATGTAGTGGGCGTTGACCCAGTTCAGCTTCTTCGGATCCCATTGGGATGCCGACTTGGACAGGTGCTTGGTGTCGAACCACGACACGAGCTGCTCGCGGCTGAAGAGTTCGTCGTCGCCGTGGCTCCAGCCCAGGCGGGCCAGGTAATTGACCATCGCCTCGGGCAGGTAGCCCTCGTTGTCGTACTCCATCACGTTGACGGCGCCGTGGCGCTTGGACAGCTTTTCGCCGTCCGGGCCGAGGATCATCGGCACGTGGCCGTATTCGGGCAGCGTGGCGCCGAGCGCGCGCAGGATGTTGATCTGGCGGGGGGTGTTGTTGACGTGGTCGTCGCCGCGCAGGACGTGGGTGATGCCCATGTCCCAGTCGTCGACCACGACGCAGAAGTTGTAGGTGGGCGTGCCGTCGGGGCGCGCGATGATCAGGTCGTCCAGTTCGGTGTTGTCGAAGCTGATGGTGCCCTTGACCATGTCGTTCCAGGAGGTGGCGCCTTCCTGCGGGTTCTTGAAGCGGACGACGGGCTTGCGGCCTTCGGGGATGGCGGGCAGGGTCTTGCCGGGCTCGGGGCGCCAGGTGCCGTCATAGCGCGGCTTGTCGCCACGCGCGCGCGCGGCCTCGCGCATGGCTTCCACTTCCTCGGGCGAGCTGTAGCAGTGATAGGCGGTGCCGGCGGCGAGCATCTGCGCCACCACTTCGCGGTAGCGGTCCATGCGCTGCATCTGGTAGAAGGGGCCTTCGTCGGGCTGCATGCCCAGCCAGTCCATGCTGTCCAGGATCGCCTGAACCGCCTCGGGCGTGGAGCGCTCGACGTCCGTGTCTTCGATGCGCAGGACGAAGGTGCCCTTGTGGTGGCGCGCGAAGGCCCAGGAGAACAGCGCCGTGCGGGCGCCGCCCAGGTGCAGGAAACCCGTGGGCGAGGGCGCGAAACGGGTGCGGATAGGGGAGGAGGCGTTGGAGGTCATAGGTGGCAATGATAGCGGCTGGGGCGCCACGAAACGGCGCCAGGCTGGGCCCGGGTCAAGCGGACTGCGGGCTTGTCTTGTTACGATGAACCGTATTTTAGATTAGGCTGTGCGAGGCTTCTTTCCGTTGGCAGGCCCCAGCCCGCGATCCCTATGCTGCGACATGCTCTCGCCCCGATGTTCGAACCCAGTTCGCTGGTGATCGTTGCCGACCGGCCCCTGCCGGCGGCAGGTTCGCTGTCGCCCGCGCTCAAGGCGAAAACCACGATCGTCGCCTGCGAAACGGGCGCGGCGCCGGAGCTGCCCCAGAGCCTGCAAGGCCTGGCGGCGGGCGAACGGCCCGATCTGGCCCTGGTTTGCGTGTCTCCGGCGGTCCTGCCGGAGACGCTGCGCCGTCTGTCGCCCGTGGCGCCCCGCTCGGTGATCCTGCTGCCGCACGAGCTTCCCGATCCCTATCCGCGCGGCACGCTGGCGCTGTGCCGGGCCTGGGCGGAGGAAAACCGCTGCGAACTGCTGGGCCCGCGCTCCTTCGGCGCCCAGCGGCCCCATGCCGGCCTGAATTTCAGCCAGCATCCGGTGCTGGCGCGCGCCGGCCGCGTGGCGCTGCTGGCCCAGTCGCGCTCCATCATGGCCGCGGTCATGGACTGGGCCGAGGACGTGCACATCGGCTTTTCCACCGCCGTGTCGCTGGGCGACGAAGCGGTGGTGGGCCTGCCCAAGGTGCTGGACTTCCTGGCCAGCGACCCGCGCACGGACAGCATCGTGCTTTATCTCGAAGACGTGGGGCCCGCCCGCGAATTCATGAGCACCCTGCGCGCCGCGGCGTCCGTCAAGCCGGTGATCGTGCTCAAGGCGGGCCGGTCCGACACCGACAGCGGCGACGCGATCTTCGACGCCGCCCTGCGCCGCGCGGGCGCGGTGCGGGTGCGCTACTTCGTGCAGCTGTTCTCGGCGGTGAAGGTGCTGGGCTATACGCGGCGGCCCAAGGGCAGGCGCGTCGCGCTCATTTCCAACGGCAGCGGGCCGCCCCAGCTGGCCATGGACCTGATCGGCCCCGATGCGGCGGTGCTGCGCGCGGAACTCGCGCCCGCGACCCAGCGCGCGTTGGCCGCCATGCTGGAGCCGGACGCGGCCAGCTCCAATCCCGTCATTACCTTTACGCCCCTGACTCCGGAGCGTATCCGCGCCATCCTGGACGCGGTGCTGGACGACGCCGGCGTGGACGGCGTGCTGGTGCTGCTGGCGCCCGATGCGCTGGCGGACATGCCTGCCGTGGCGCGGGAACTGGCGCAGATCGCGCCCAAGGCGAAGAAGCCGGTGGTGACCTGTTTCATGGGCGACGCGGGCATGAGGCCCTTGCGGCGCATGCTGGACGATGCCGGCACCTCGGCGTTCCGCACGCCCGAATCGGCCGCCGACGCCTTCGGCGTGCTCGCGACCCATCACTACAACCAGCAATTGTTGCTGCAGACCCAGCCGCCCGAGCCCGCCACCCACGTGCCGGACCTGGCGGCCGCCCGCGAGGTGCTGGCGCGGGTGCGCGCCGATTGCCGGCGCGAACTCACCAGCTCCGAAATCCGGACCCTGCTGGCCCTGTTCTACGTGCCGCTGCGCGATATGCCCACGGACGTCGCGGCCGCCGAGCCGGAATCGCGTCCCATGGCGATCCGCGTCCGGCGCGATCCGCAGTTCGGCCCGGTCATCCGCTTCGGCGCCGGCGGGCCGGACGCCGTGCTGTCCCTGTCGGACCGCGGCGTGGACCTGCCGCCCCTGAACGGCTTCCTGGCCCGCCAGCTGATCGAGCGCAGCCGGCTCTGGCGCCGGGTGCTGGCCCCGCGCATCGGCCACATGGCCGCCGAAGCGTTGCAGCAGGCGCTGGTGCTGGTGTCGGAACTGGTCTCGGAACTGCCCGACATCGAATCCCTGGACATCGACCCGCTATACGCGGGTGAAATGCATTTGCGCGCCGGCGGCCTGCGGATGACGCTGACCGAAAAGCCAGGCTGCGAATCGCCCCAGGCTTCCGGCTATCCGCATATGGCGATCCATCCCTATCCGGCCCGGCTGGTGCAGGTGCGCCGTTTCGACGACGGCATCTCCTGGGTGCTGCGGCCCATCCGGCCCGAGGATGCCGAGCCATTGCAGGAATTCATCCGCGGTCTGTCGGAGCGTTCGCGCTACATGCGCTTCGTGTCCATGATGCGCGAACTGACGCCGCGCATGGTGTCGCGCTATACCCAGGTCGACTACCACCGCGAGCTCGCGCTGGTGGCGGCCACGCAGGTACCGAACCCGGCCAACCGCGGGCATCCGCGCGAGGTGCTGGTCGGGTTCGCGCACTACCTGCGCAACCCGGACGGCCGCGGCGCGGAGTACGCGCTGGTGATCGGGGACGACTGGCAGCGGCGCGGCCTGGGCCGCCAGCTGATGACGGCCCTGATCGACGCGGCGCGGGAGCAGGGCCTGGAATACATCGACGGCCTGGTCCTCTCGTCCAACCGTCCCATGCTGGCGCTGATGACCAGCCTGGGGTTCACCAACGACGCGGATCCCGAGGATCCGACGATGCGGCGGGTGTGGCTGAGCCTGGCCTGAGCCGCGCCGGTTCCGGGGCCGCTCAGGCCGCCTTTTCGGCCGGCCGGGCGGGCCTGAGCCGGGCCGCCGCTTCGTCCACGCTCAGCACGTCGCCGAAGAACATGATCCAGCCATGCAGGGCGTTTTCATGTTCGGCCGGCGTGACCGCCGCCAGCGCGTCATCGACCATGATGCTGCGGAAGTCCCGCATCATCGCGTCGCGCGCGGTGGATTCGCAGCAGACGTTGGTGACGGTGCCGGCGATCAGCAGCGTGTCCACGCCGCGCCCGCGCAGCAGCGGCTCCAGCTCCGACGAACCGGGCGCCATGGCGCTGTAGAAGCGCTTGACCACCCGCAGGTCGGAGTCATGCGGGCGCAGGTCCGGGTGCAGCGCGAAGCCGGGCGAGTCGCGGCGCAGCGTCTCCAGGCGTCTCGCGCTGCGCTCGGGCGTCAGCATCACCCGGTGATGGTGCGACCAGAACGAATCCGCGTTGTCGGAGGCGGTCTGTACCCAGACGATGGTGCCGCCGGCGGCCCGCACCGCGTCGCACAGGCGGTTGACCGGGCCGATGATCGCGCGTGCCGGCGCGCATTCGCCCTGGTAGCCGGGCAGCGTGAAGTACTGCTGCATGTCCACCACCACCACGGCCAGGCGCGCGGCGGGCAGTTCGTCGTAGGGGTGCAGGCAGCCCTGGCGGGCCACGACCCTGTCCTTCACCCATTGGGGGAATTCCATGGCGGTTCCTTATCCGTAGCGCCGCGCGACGGCGGCTTCGATGCGATACACGGCCAGGTACATCACGCTGGAGATCACTGCCAGCGCGGCGATGGCGGTCATGACGATGTTCAGCTTGAAGATCTGGCTGCCGTTCATGATGAGAAAGCCCAGGCCGGAATCCGCCGACTGGAATTCCCCCACGATCACGCCCACCAGCGCCAGGCCGATGTTCATCTTTACCGCCGCGATCAGCGTGGGCACGCTGCCCGGAAGCACGACCTTGGTCAGCACCTGCCAGCGGCTGGCGCCGAACGTGTGGGCCAGCTTCACCTTGTTCAGGTCGATGCCGCGAAAGCCCGCGTAGACCACCATGATGGTCACGAAGACCGCGATCGCCACGGCCATGCCGTACACCGCGTAGTCCGAACCCAGCCACAGGTAGAAGATCGGCACGAAGGCGATCTTGGGCATGGCGTTGGCCACCACCAGGAAGGGGTCCAGCACCTTGTACAGGAAGTCTGACCACCATAGCGCGGCGGCCACCACGATGCCGATCAGCATGCTGAGCGTGAAGCCCACCAGCGTCGCGGAAAGGGTGGTCATGATGTGCTTGCCCAGGCTGCCGTGGTTCCACAGTTCTATGTAAGTGGGCCACAGGGCGCTGGGATAGCTGGTCAGCAGCGGATTGAGGATGTGCATGCGCGGCAGAATCTCCCAGGCGCACAGGAAGACCGCCAGCAGCAGGACCTGGGCCACCCGGATGTGGCGGCGGCGCGCGCGGTCGCGGCGCAGGTAGTCCAGGTACTTTTCGCTGGGCGCGCGCACGGCGCGCAGGGGAACGGTGTTGGCGACGGGCGCGTTCATGTTCAGCCCTCCACGTGGACGTCGAGTTCGTCCCACAGCTGTTTGAAATAGGTGTTGAATTCCGGCCGCGACCGCGCCTGGAACGGCGTCGGCCGGGCCTGGCCGTCGCCGTAGTGGATGCGGTACTGGCTCTTCAGCCGGCCGGGCCGGCGCGACAGCACGATCACGCGGTCGGTCATGGCGATGGCCTCGCCGATGTCGTGCGTGACCAGCACCACGGTCTTGCCTTCGCGCCGCAGGATGTCCACGACCTCGTCGGAGATCGCCAGCCGCGTCTGGGAATCCAGCGCGGAAAAGGGCTCGTCCAGCAGGATCACGTCCGGCTCGGTCACCAGCGTGCGGGCCAGCGCGGCCCGCTGGCGCATGCCGCCCGACAGCTGGCGCGGCGTGTGCGACAGAAAGGCGCCCAGCCCGCATTTCTCCAGCAGGTGCACGGCGCGCGCCTCGCTGCGCGCATCGCGCCGCCCCTGGATCTCCGCGCCCAGCATCACGTTGTCCAGGATGCTGCGCCACTCGAACAGATAGTCCTGCTGGAGCATATAGCCGATGCGCGGATTGGGTTTGGTCACGGCCTGGCCGTCTATGGTCACCGAACCCGAGGTAGGCGGAATCAAGCCGGCGATCAGCGACAGCAGCGTGCTCTTGCCGCAGCCGCTCTGCCCGATCAGACTGACGAATTCGCCGGCGGCCAGCGTGAACGACACGTTCGACAACGCCTCGGTCTCGCCCTCTTGCGTGAAGTACGACAGACAGACGTCGCGCAGCTCGATTTTCGCCGTGGCCGCGTCCGGCTTGAGGTTGTGGATGACGGCGCCCATCATTGCGCCTTCCTGGCGAAATCCGCCACCACGACGTCCTCGTACTTGACGCGGGCGCCGTCCTTCATGACCGCGCTGGCGACGAGCATGTCCTGCAACTGCTGCATCGCTTCCGCAGTCACCAGCGGAGAGCGCTTCCAGATCTGGTATTTCTTGTAGCGTTCGATGGCCTCGGTGACGGCGGCCTGGTCCATGCCGGGGAAGTACGCCATGATCTGAGGCGTCAGGGTGGCCGCGGGCGTGTCCTGGACGTACTTCTCGGCGCGCGCCACCACGTTCGTCCAGGCCTGGATGACCTTGGGATTGTCGCGGATGTATTTGTCGGTGGCGGTAAAGACGGTGTAGTCCACCTGGCCCACTTCGTCGCCGATCGACGCCACGATATATCCCTTGCCGTTGCGCACGAGCTCGCCGGCCTCGGGCTCCAGGAAGATGCCGTACTCGCCCTGGCCCGCCATCCAGGCGCCGGCGCGCGCCGGAATGCCGATGTTGTTCAGCAGCTTCACGTCCTTCTGGGGATCCACGCCGTGCTTGCGCAACGCCGTTTCCAGGAATACGAGCGGATTGGATCCGGGGCGAAAGCCGATGATCTCCTTGCCCTTGAGCATGGACCAGTCGAACTTCTCCACCGGCTTGCGCGCCAGCAGGAAGAAGCCGTCGGTAGCGGTCAGCCCGGCGAAGATCTTGGGTTTGACCGGGGATTCGCTGTTCTGCACGTAGATGGAGGCCTCGGGGCCGATCAGCACGATATCGGCGCTGCCCGAAAGCAGGGCGGTCATGCCCTTGTCGGTGCCCTGGGACGTTTTCATCGACACGTCCAGGCCCGCTTCCTTGAAGTAGCCCTGCGAAAGGGCCACGTACTTGGGCACGTAGAGGATGGAGCGCACCACCTCTTCGTAGCGGACCTTCACCGGGGGATTCAGGGCTTCGGCCTGCGCGGCCAGGGGGGCGAATAGCGCGAGTAGCGCGGCGCCCGCCAATCGGAGCGATGGCAAGGTCTTCACGGGACTTTCTCCTGCGTCTGGATGTCACGCCGATACCCGGCGCAACACACGGCCAATGGGATGGGTCGACTACAACAACAGGGAAGCCCGAACACCTTCTGCCCGGGCCGGTGAGGCTTGAATCGAATACTATATTCAATACAAACCCCCGACAAGGCCTTTTGCGTTTGCCGTGTTTCTCTATATGCGAGCGAAGGCCGGCCCAGGAAAATTCAGGGCTTGAATAGCACTTGGTATACAGAAATGGGTTTACCCATTGCGGAGGAAGCGATGGGTTCCGCGCGCCGGGCCAGGGGTCGCGCGGATCGATGCCTGTGCGCCGCGCCCTTCCTGCGGGCGGGGCGCGCGGCCTGCGGGCGGCCGCGTCAGGCGGCCAGCACCTTGTTCAGGAACGCCGAGATATCCCGCACTTCCTCGGCGCAGACCGAGTGCGGCATCGGGTAGGTGTGCCAGCTGACGCCGTAGCCCAGGCGCTGCAGCTCGGCCAGCGAGGCCTGGGCCCGAGCCAGCGGCACCACCGGGTCGTATTGGCCATGAGCCAGGAAAATCGGCGTGTCCTGATTGGCCGGGTGGCGTTCGCTCTCGGCCGTGTCCATGAGGGGCAGGTAGCCCGACAGGCCCATCATGCCTGCCAGTTTCTCGGGCAGGCGGATGCCCGTGTGCAGGGTCATGGCGCAGCCCTGCGAGAATCCGGCCAGCACGATCTTCGACGTCGGGATGCCGCGGGCGTTCTCGCGCGCGATCAGCTTGCGGATCGCGGCTTCCGAGGCGCGGATGCCGCGGCCGTCCTCGACGCGCACCAGGTCCATCACCAGGATGTCGTACCAGGAGCGCATTGCCATGCCGTTGTTGATCGTTACGCGCTGCACCGGCGCGTTGGGGAACACGAAGCGCACGGACGCGCCGGCGGGCAGGTCCAGTTCCGGCACGATGGGCGCGAAGTCGTTGCCGTCGGCCCCCAGGCCGTGCAGCCAGATCACGGCGTGGGTGGGGTTGGAGGCGGTTTCGATCTCGATGCAATCGAGCAGGTCGGTCGGAGCGTTCATGGACGGAAGGACGTGAAAATCAGGGGGTGAGGGCCTTCAAGGCCTGGAACAGCGCGCGGTAGTGCTTCTTCTGGGGTTCCTGGCCCTGCAGCAGCGAGGCGTTGGCCAGCCGCTCCTTGCGGGCGGCGCGGATCAGGGCGCGCAACTGCTGGGCATCCGCCTGCGGATTGTTGTTGAGCAGCCGGGTGAGGGCGTCGTCGTCGTCCAGGAGGCGGTCGCGCAGCGTCTCCAGCCGGTGCATGGCTGCGGTTTCCTCGCGCGAGCCGTTTTCCCAGACGTCCAGCTGCGCGCGGATTTCATCCGCGGGCGCGTCCCGCATCAGTTTGCCCACGAAGTGAACCTGGCGGCGCTTGCCCTCGCGCCCGGTGGTGCGCTGCGCCACGCGGATCGCCTCGTAGAGGCGCTCTTCCAGGGGCAGTTGCTTGAGACGTTCGGGGGACAGTTCGATCAGCTGCTTGCCCAGGTCCAGCAGGGCGTGCATTTCGCGCTTGATCTGGGACTTGCTGGGGCGGTCGTAGCCGTTCTCGTCGTAGCCGTCGTCGACGGATTCTTCTTCGGTATGGGAATTCATGGAAAACTGCGCGTTGACAGACTTGGCTATGATAACCGTCTCTGCAAATTGGACAGCAATGGTTAAATCCTCCTCATCTTTGCCGCTGGCGGCGAATCACGCGCGTTTTTCCGAACTCGTCGAACAAACCCTCGCCTACGCGCGCCAGATCGGCGCCTCCGACGCCGCTGCGGAAGTTTCGGAAAGCCTGGGCCTGTCGGTCTCCGTCCGCAAGAACGACATCGAAACCGTCGAACAGACCCGCGACCGTTCGCTGGACCTGACGGTCTACGCCGGCCAGAGCCGCGGTTCCGCCTCCACGTCCGACTTCTCCGAAGCGGCGCTGCGCCAGACGGTGGAAGCCGCCTGGCATATCGCCCGCCACACCGCCGCCGACCCGGCCGCCGGCTTGCCGGACGCCGATCAGCTGGCAACCGAATTCCCCGACCTGGACCTGCACCACGCCTGGAGCGTGTCCACCGAAGAGGCGGCCGAGCTGGCGCTGCGCGCCGAGCGCGCCGCCCGCGAGGTCGACCCCCGCATCACCAACACCGACGGCGCCACCGTGGGCACCTACGAAGGCCAGTTCGTGATGGGCAACACGCGGGGCTTCCTGGGCGGCTATCCGTACTCCCGCCACAGCCTGTCGGTGGCGCCCATCGCCGGCCGCGGCAATGGCATGCAGCGCGACTACTGGTACACCTCCGAGCGCGACCCGGCCAGGCTGGCCTCGCCCGAGGCCATCGGCCGCTATGCCGCGGAGCGCACGCTGTCGCGCCTGTCGGCGCGCCGCATTCGCACGGGCAAGTTCCCGGTCCTGTTCGAGGCGCCCCTGGCGCTGGGCCTGGTCGGCGCCCTGACGCAGGCCGCCAACGGCGGCGCGCTGTACCGCAAGGCCAGCTTCCTGGTCGACGCGCTGGGCAAGCCGATCTTCCCCGAACACATCAACCTGACCGAGGATCCGCACATTCCCGGCGCCATGGGCAGCTCGCCCTTCGACGACGAGGGCGTGCGCACGCGCCGCCGCAATGTGGTTTCGGCCGGCGTCCTGGAAGGCTACTTCCTGTCGTCCTACACGGCCCGCAAGCTGGGCATGGCGACCACGGGCAACGCCGGCGGGTCGCACAACCTGGTGTTCAGCTCCACGCTGACCCGTCGCGGCGACGACTTCGAAGCCATGCTCAAGAAGCTGGGCACGGGTTTCCTGGTCACCGAACTCATCGGCCAGGGCGTCAACTACGTGACGGGCGATTACTCGCGCGGCGCGTTCGGCTACTGGGTCGAAAACGGCAAGATCCAGCACGCGGTGCAGGAAGTCACCATCGCGGGCAACCTGGCAGATATGTTCAAGCAGATCGTCGCGGTCGGCGCGGACACCATTTCGCGCGGAACCAAGACCACCGGTTCGATCCTCATCGAAGAAATGGCGATCGCCGGGATCTGATCCCGTCTGCGGCGGTGGCGCGGCCGCCGCCGCGCATCCCTTGCCCCATCCGGTCTTTGCAATCCCTTACCGGATCGGGGCTTCCGCTCCGGCCCCATCTCGGCGTGTAATATCCGGCGGGTATCGCTTGATGTCCCAGGTGTCGCTGTAAAGGAGCAAAGAGATGCAACGACGTTCATTCTTGAAGCGCGCCGGGCTGGGCGCCGTCGCAACCGGAGCCGCCGTAAGTACGCCCGCGTTCGCCCAGGACATGCCGTCCGTGAGTTGGCGCCTGTCGTCCGGATTTCCCAGCGCGCTGGACTTGCGCATCGGCACCGGCGAAAGCTTCTGCAAGTTTGTCTCGGAAGCCACGGGCGGGAAATTCAATATCCGCCACTTTCCCGAAGGCGAGATCGTGTCCGCCGCGGACCTGATGGAAGCGGTATCCACCAAGAAAGTGGAGTGCGGCCATGTTTCCTCCCGCGCCTACTACGCCAAGAATCCCATATTCTGCTTCGACGCCGCCGTGCCCTTCGGGCTGAACGCGCGGCAGATGAACGCCTGGATGAGCGAAGGGGGTGGCCTGCGCCTGACGCGCGAGCTCTTCAAGCCCGAGAAGATCATCAACTTCCCGCTGGGCAATACCGGCGCCCAGATGGGCGGCTGGTACAACAAGGAAATCAAGCGCCCGGGGGATCTCAAGGACCTGAAAATGCGCGTGGGCGGCCTGGCCGGCGAGGTGCTGGCGCGCCTGGGCGTGGTTCCGCAACAGGCGGACATGGCCAAGCTCGCCGAGGCCTTCGAGAAGGAAGGGCTGCAGGCGGTGGCCGGGGCGGGCGCCTACGACGACGACAAGCTAGGCCTGAATAAAGTAGCTAAGTATTACTACGCACCCGGATGGTGGGCGGGCGGCGAGCAGCTCTCGCTTTATATCAACGACGAAGCCTGGAACGCCTTGCCCAAGAACTACCAGGCGGTGGTGGACGCCGCCGCCCAGGCCGCGCATGCCGCCTCGACCGCCCGCTACGATGCCCGCAATCCGGGCACCCTCGCGCAACTGGCCGCCAATGGCGCGCAAATCCGGGCATTTCCGCGGTCCGTCATGGACGTGGCGTTCGAGGCCACGCAGCAGGTCTACCAGGACTTGGGCGCCAAAGACCCCAAGTTCAAGGCGATGCATGATAGTTACATGGGATTTCGCGACAGCGAAATGCCCTGGTTCCGCCTCACCGAAAGCGCTTACGGCCAGTACCTCGGCGTCGCGCTATCGGGCAGAATATAGGGCGCTCGCCGAGGCTGAATGGCATTCGGCGAACGTTAGGGTTTTTGCTAGTAACCCCGCATTTTTTACAAAAAAATGGGCGGTTTGTAGGCTTTTGTTGAACGGCATTCGAGTATCGGCCTGATACAAAGGAGTAATATCCCGGGTCTTGACGCGCAAACATGACGCCTTTAGGCGGCATCCGACGTCAATCCGGCAGGATTACATCAGCCCGGATTACCAATATTCCGAGACAGACTTTAAGGTGGTACCAACCATGCAATCCAAGACCAAGAAGCTGCTGGCCGCGCTGATCGCCGCCGGTGTCGTCCCGGCTGCCCACGCGGCTGACATCAAAGTGGGCGTGGCGGAAGCCCTGTCCGGCGGCGCCGCCCAATACGGCGTGTCGATCCGCAACGGTTTCCAGCTCGCCGCTGATGAAATCAACGCCGCGGGCGGCATCAACGGCAACAAGATCGTCCTCGTGATCGAAGACGAGCAAGGCAAGAAAGAAGAAGCGATCAACGTCTTCAAGAAGCTGATCTTCAAGGACAACGTCCTGATGGTCTTCGGCCCCACGCTGTCGAACTCGGCCCAGGCCGCCGACCCGATCGCCCAGGCCGCCAAGACGGTCGCCTTCGGCACCTCCAACACCGCCGACGGCATCACCTCCATCGGCAACTACGTGTTCCGCAACTCGGTCACCGAAGCCGACGTGCTGCCCGCCACCATCTCCACCGTCAAGGCCAAGACCGGCCTGAAGAACGTGGCGGTGCTCTACGGCAACGACGACGTCTTCACCAAGAGCGGCTACGACAACTTCAAGAAGGCCCTGGAAGACCAGAAGATCCCGGTCACCACGACCGAAACGTTCGCCAAGGGCGACGTGGACTTCAAGGCCCAGCTCACCAAGATCAAGGGCACCAACCCCGACGCCATCGTGCTGTCCGCACTGCTGGCCGAAGGCGCCCCGATCATGGTCCAGGCCCGCCAGCTCGGCCTGAACGTGCCCGTCATCGGCGGCAACGGCATGAACTCCGTCAAGATTTTCGACCTGGCCCCGGGCAGCGCATCGAACAATCTGTGGATCGGCAGCCCGTGGTCCATCGAGAACAAGGCCCCCGAGAACGTCAAGTTCATCGACGCCTACAAGGCCAAGTTCAACGGCGCGCCCGACCAGTTCGCGGCCCAGTCGTACGACGCCATGTACATCGCGGCCCAGGCCCTGAAGAACGTCAAGCTCTCCGGCGAACTGGCCAAGGACCGCGCGGCCCTGCGCGATGCGCTGCCCGCCGTGACCTGGACGGGCGCCACCGGCGCGTTCAAGTTCCGCCAGGCCACCGACCGCGCCGGCAAGCCCGCCGGCTACGACGC
Source organism: Achromobacter sp. (assembly GCF_050285585.1). Classification (GTDB taxonomy): domain Bacteria; phylum Pseudomonadota; class Gammaproteobacteria; order Burkholderiales; family Burkholderiaceae_B; genus Achromobacter. The sequence goes on from NZ_JBLZXF010000008.1 coordinate 238,764, forward strand.
CGACCAGGCGCCGATCGTCAGCGTGACCAAGGACGGCAAGTACGTCATCGAGAAGTAAGCAGGCACGCATCCCGCGCGGGGGCGCCTTGCGGACGAGCCCAATGCCGTCCGCAAGGCGTTTTTGCCGCAGGGCCGCCCCACAGTAAAAAGCCCCCCTCAGGGGACGGCAAACGGGCGAAGCCTGAGTGGCGCGGGGGCGTTTTTTTGATTTCAGGGCCTTCCCAAGACGAAAAAGCCCCTCCGAGGGGCACGGCGGAAGTTCCACGCCAGGGGAGCGGCGTGGAGGCCCTGTACCTGGTTGTCACCAGTAGGTCCCAGGATGCAAGTCCGCCCCTTCAGTAGGGGGCAATCGGCCCACGCATAGGACGCCGCGTGGAAGCTTTTTTTTCGGAACGTCCCATCATGTTGGAACAACAATTCGTCAACGCCTTGTCGCTGGGCTGTGTGTATGCACTGTTCGCGCTGGGCTTCACGCTGGTCTTCGGCGTGCTCGGGGTGATCAACCTGGCGCATGGCGCCGTTTTCATGGTTGGTGCCTACGCGGCCCTGACCGTGGTGCAGCAGTTCAGCCTGCCCCTGTGGGCCGCGCTGATGGTCGCCTTCTTCGTCGCCGGCTTCACCGGGGTCATCATCGACTACCTCGTGCTCAAGCCGCTGCGCAAGCGCAATGCGCCCCACCTGATCCCCATGATCGCCACCATCGGGGTGGGCATCATCCTGAACAACGGCGCCCAGGGCATCTTCGGCGCCAGCAACCTGCGCTTCCCGCACGGCACCGTGCCGGAGGAGGTGATCGAGATCGCCGGCCTGCACCTGACCGTCATCGAACTGGGCATCATCTTCCTGTCGTTCGCGCTCATGGCCGTGCTGATGTTCGTCATGCGCCGCACCCAGTTCGGCCGCGCGCTGCGCGCCATCGCCGAATCGCCCAAGGCCGCCTGGCTGCTGGGCATCAACGTCGAGCGCCTGTTCGTCACCACCTCGTTCGCCGCCGCCGCGCTGGGCGGGGTGGCCGGCGTGCTGATCGGTCTGTACTCGAACGCGCTTTTCCCGCTGATGGGCCAGCCGATGCTGCACAAGGGCATCGCGGTCATCATCCTGGGCGGCATGGGCGACATTCGCGGCGCCATGCTGGGCGGTCTCTTCCTGGGCTTCGCCGAAGTGCTGTCGGTGGCGTACATCGGCTCCACCATGCGCGACGCCGTGGCATTCGGCCTGCTGTTCCTGATCCTGCTGGTGCGCCCGCAAGGTCTGTTCGGCAAAGTGGTTCAACGCAAGGCTTGAGTATGAGCGGATTCGAAAATTTCTGGGCCATCTATGGCAACCTGGTGCTCACGCTGGGCACCAACGCACTGTTGGCCCTTTCCATCTGGCTGACGCTGGCCTGCGGCATGCTGGCCATGGCCAACGCGGCCTTCATGGGCATCGGGGCGTACACCGCCGCGCTGCTCACCATGAACTACGATGCGCCGTTCACGGTCGCGCTGGCGGGCGGCATGGCTGCGCCCGCGCTGGTGGCGGCCCTGATCGGCCTTCCCACCCTGCGGCTGTCCGGGGTCTACCTCGCCATGGCCACCCTGGGCTTCGGCGAAGTGGTGCGCGTGACGGTGCTGAACACCGAGTCGATCACCGGCGGCGCGCTGGGGCTCAACGGCATTCCGCAGCTGACTCAGTGGTGGCACGTGGTCCTGGCGGTGGTCATCGTTCTGTTCGTGCTGTGGCGCGTCCGCGCTTCCAAGGTCGGCCGCGCCTTCGACGCCATCCGCGGCGACGAGACCGCGGCGGGCCTGATGGGCATCGACGTGCGGGCCAACAAGATGCTGGCCTTCGTGGCGGGCGCCATGATCGCCGGCCTGGCCGGCGCGCTCAACGCCCACCTGACCTTCTTCATCGGCCCCAACGAATACGGCTTCGACCGTGGCGTGGAAATCCTGACCATGGCGATCCTGGGCGGCATCGGGGGCCTGACCGGCCCCGTGCTGGGCAGCTTCATCATTACGGTGCTGCCTGAACTGCTGCGCGGCTTCGCGGATTTCCGCCTTGTCCTCAACGGAGTGATCCTGGTGGTGATTGTGTTGTTCCTGCCGCAAGGCATCTGGGATCCGGCGCGCTTCAAGCGCTGGATGCGTCAAGGAGGCAAGCGCCATGCTTGAGCTCTCCTCCGTCTCCAAGAGTTTCGGCGGCCTGCACGTGCTGCATGATGTCAGCCTGTCCGTGCCCGAGGGCGCCATCTTCGGCCTGATCGGGCCCAACGGCGCCGGCAAGACCACGGTGTTCAATCTGATCACCGGCCTGCTGCCGCCCAGCGGCGGCTCGATCACCTTCAAGGGCGAGAGCGTGCTGCGCAAGAAGCCGCACAGCATCACCCGCATGGGGATCGCGCGCACATTCCAGAACATCCGTCTCTTCAAGGAGATGACGCTGCTGGAAAACGTGGTCGTCGGCGCGTACCGCCACATGAACTACGGCTTCCCCAGCCTGCTTCTTGGCCTGCCGGCGTTCCGCGAGCACGAGAAGCGCGCCCGCGAGCGCGCCCACGAGCTGCTGACCTGGATGCGCCTGGACCACAAGGCCAACGACCTGGCGGACAACCTGTCTTACGGCGAACAGCGCCGCCTGGAGCTGGCGCGCGCGCTGGCCACCGAGCCCAAGCTGCTGCTGCTGGACGAACCCGTGGCCGGCATGAACACCGGCGAACGCGCGGAGCTCATGCGCGAGATCCTGGCCATCCGCGATCGCGGCTACACCATCCTCATGATCGAGCACGACATGCGCTTCGTCATGGGCCTGTGCGAACGCATCGCGGTGCTGAACTTCGGCAAGATCATCGCTTGCGGCGGTCCTGAAGAGATCCGCAACAACGAGCAGGTCATCGAGGCCTACCTGGGCCGCGAAGACGACGAAGACACCGAACAAGCGGAGGGCGCGAAATGAGCGCAATGCTGGAAGTCCGCGGGCTCGAGGTCAATTACGGCCACATCGAGGCCGTCCGCGGCATAGACCTGGACCTGAACGCCAAGGAAATCACCGCGCTGGTCGGCGCCAACGGCGCCGGCAAATCGACCACGCTGCTCGCGCTGTCGGGGCTCCTGCCCAAGGCGCGCGGCCGCATCCAGTTCGAAGGCGAGGACATCACCCACCTGGCGCCCCACCAACTGGTGGCGCGGGGCATCGTGCAGGTGCCGGAAGGCCGGGCCATCCTCACCACCATGACGGTGCTGGAGAACCTGGAACTGGGCGCATACCGCCGCGGGCTGAAGAACGTCGGCAACGACCTGGAATACGTGTTCAACCTGTTTCCGCGCCTGAAGGAGCGGATCACGGGCATCGCCGGCAACCTGTCCGGCGGCGAACAGCAGATGCTGGCCATCGGCCGAGCCTTGATGGCCAAGCCGCGCCTGCTCTTGCTGGACGAGCCGTCGATGGGCCTGGCTCCCATCGTGGTGCAGGAGATCTTCCGGTCGCTGCGCGCCATCAACGCCGACGGCCTGACCCTGTTCCTGGTGGAGCAGAACGTGCGCCAGGCGCTCAAGATCGCCCAGCAGGGCTACGTGCTGGAAAACGGCGCCATGGCGCTGACGGGCACGGGCCGCGAACTGCTGGGTCACCCCCGCGTATTGGAAGCCTACCTGGGCGCCTGACCCAGGGCAGGGATGGATGCGTCCCTTGTTCCAGGCGTCGGCCGGCGCATCCCATATGCCGCCGGCCGGTTTCCCGCGTTTCCACCTGGTTGCCCATTTTTTGAGCAGCTATGTTAGAATTGCAGGCTTTCCCTCATTTTGGCCATTGCACGGGCGGGTAATAACGCTTAGGCGAGGCGCCGAGATCCTCCATGAACTTGGGCACTGTTTCAGGGGCTGGTGTGGTTTGGGGGAAGAACCTGGCTGGATGGTCCGGCCAGAATTTTTACTAGGAACCATCATGAAGACCTTTGTGGCCAAGCCGCATGAAGTCCAACGTGACTGGTTTGTGATCGACGCCAAGGGCAAAGTCCTCGGTCGTGTGGCCAGCGAAGTCGCACGTCGTCTGCGTGGCAAGCACAAACCTGAATTCACGCCTCACGTTGATACCGGTGACTACATCGTCATCATCAACGCGTCCGATATCGTTGTTACCGGTGCCAAGGCGAAGGACAAGAAGTACTTCCGCCACACGACGTACCCGGGCGGTATCCGTGAAACGAACTTCGAGAAAATGCAAGAGCGTTTTCCCGGCCGTGCCATTCAGAAGGCCGTCAAGGGCATGCTGCCCAAGGGTCCTCTGGGCTACGCCATGATCAAGAAGCTGAAGGTCTATGCCGGTGCCGAGCACCCGCACACCGCCCAGCAGCCCAAGACGCTGGATATCTAAGGAAACGCCATGATCGGTAACTGGAATTACGGAACCGGCCGTCGCAAAACCTCGGTGGCTCGCGTTTTCATCAAGAAGGGCACGGGTAAGATCGTCGTCAACGGCAAGCCCGTCGACGAGTTCTTCGCCCGCGAAACCGGCCGCATGATCGTGCGCCAGCCGCTGGAACTGACCGGCCACCTGGAATCGTTCGACATCAAGGTCAACGTGCATGGCGGCGGCGAAACCGGCCAGGCCGGCGCGGTCCGTCACGGCATCACGCGTGCCCTGATCGACTACGACGCGACCCTGAAGTCCGCGCTGTCGCAAGCTGGCTTCGTGACCCGCGATGCCCGTGAAGTCGAACGTAAGAAGGTCGGCTTCCGCAAGGCACGTCGTCGCAAGCAGTTCAGCAAGCGTTAATGCCCTGCAAAAAGCCCGCTTCGGCGGGCTTTTTTTATCGCTGGAATTCCGCCGCTGGAGCCTCGCCGCGGAACTCCGCGGATCGCCTCCGGTCGGAACTAGGGTTGCGGTGCCATTCCGGGCGCTCCGCCGCAATATCCGCTGTCCCGGGCGATACAATCTATCCTCGTTCTCAGAAGAGCACACACCATGGCCCAAGCATCGAATACCCGCATCAAGGTCGGCATCGTCGGCGGCACCGGCTATACCGGCGTCGAGTTGCTGCGCTTGCTGTCGCAGCACCCCAACGTGGAACTGACCGCCATCACGTCCCGCAAGGAAGACGGATTGCCTGTCGCCGACATGTATCCGAACCTGCGCGGCCGCGTGAAGCTTGCTTTCTCCGCGCCGGAAAAGGCCACGCTGACCGATTGCGACGTGGTGTTTTTCGCGACGCCCCACGGGGTGGCCATGGCGCAGGCCCAGGAATTGATCGCCGCCGGCACCCGGGTCATCGACCTGGCCGCGGACTTCCGCCTGCAGGACATCCCCACCTTCGAACGCTGGTACAAGATTCCCCATACCTGCCCGGACATCCTGGCCGAGTCCCAGTATGGCCTGGTGGAGCTGAACCGCGAGGCCATCTCCAAGGCCCGCGTGATCGGCAACCCCGGCTGCTATCCCACCACCGTCCTGCTCGGCCTGGCGCCGCTGCTGGAAGGCGGCAAGAAACTGGTGGATGCGCAAACCCTGATCGCCGACTGCAAGTCCGGCGTGTCGGGCGCAGGCCGCAAGGCTGAAGTGGGCTCGCTGTTCTCGGAAGCCTCCGACAACTTCAAGGCCTATGGCGTGGCAGGCCATCGCCATCATCCCGAAATCGTCGCCCAGCTCGAGAAGATCGCCGGCGGCAAGGTCGGCCTGACCTTCGTGCCCCACCTGGTGCCGATGATCCGCGGCATGTTCTCGACGATCTACGCGCGCATCCTGCCCGAAGCCCGCGATACGGATTTCCAGGCGCTGTTCGAGCAACGCTACGCGGACGAGCCCTTCGTGGATGTGATGCCCGCCGGCAGCCTGCCCGAAACGCGCTCGGTGCGCGCCTCGAACAACCTGCGCATCGCGCTCAGCCGCCCCGGCAACGGCGACCAGCTGATCGTGATGGTGGTCCAGGACAATCTGGTCAAGGGCGCGGCCGGCCAGGCCGTCCAGAATATGAACCTGATGTTCGGCATCCCTGAATCCACCGGCCTGGACCAGGTCGCCATCCTGCCCTGATGTACCCAGGCTTGCGGCCCTGCGGCCGCGAGCCAATGCTCTTTATGCCAGCCGACCCCATCGCAACGCCCCAGCCTCGCCCAGCCGGCGGGCTGGCGCGCGTGTTCGCGGGTTTGCTCGCCGGCGTGTTGCTCGGCGGTTCCGCGGGCTATTTCTATGCCCGCCAGATTTACCGCCCGCAGGACGCCATCGTCGTCAGCGCCCGGCAGGCCGAGGCCCAGGAAGAGGCCATGCGCCAGCAGGCCACGCAGCTGCGCTACACGCAGGGGCAGTTGGACACCGCCGACGGCGAACTGGTCATAGAGCGCTCGGCCCGCCAGGAACTCGAAACCCAGCTGCGGGCGGCCCAGGTGGAGGTCGGCCGCGTGCGGGACCAGCTGGCATTCTATGAACAGCTGCTGCCGCCCGGGCCCGAGGGCTCCGTAGACATCCGCAGCGTGCAGGTCGACCGCAGCGGAGGCGGGCTCCGCTACAAGGTCCTGCTAATGCGCAGCGGCCGCAACGGAGGCGCCCAGTTCGCCGGAACCCTGCGGTTCCAGGCCACGGGGACCCTGAAAGGCGAAACGGTGACGGTGGAACTGGCCCCCATGCAGGTCAAGGCCGAGTCCGGTCCGGTGGCCGTCACCGGCGAGAGCACGGCCGCCGCGTCCCTGGCCCTGCAATTCGACCAGTATCAGCGCAGCCAGGGCGTGCTGGCGGTGCCCGAGGGATTTGTCCCCGAAAGCGTGACCGTCAGCGTGCTCGAAGGCGAAACCGTCCGCGCTTCGCGCAGTGTCAAGCTGGAGCTTTGAGTCTGCGCAAGCCCTGCGCTATAGTGACACCATGCGAGCGGCGAGGCCGCTCATCGAAATATGGCCGAACCGGCCAGGAGTGAACCATGAATGCAGTGACCGAAACCGTCGACCTGCAGGCCGCGCCGCCTGCTCCCCTGGTCTTTACCGACTCGGCTGCGGCCAAGGTGAAGGATCTGTTGGCCGAAGAAGGCAATCCCGAGCTCAAGCTGCGCGTTTTCGTGCAGGGCGGCGGCTGTTCGGGTTTCCAGTACGGCTTCACGTTCGACGAAGTCGTGAACGAAGACGACACCGTGCTGGACAAGGCTGGCGTGCAACTGCTCGTCGACCCGATGAGCTTCCAATACCTGGTTGGCGCCGAAATCGACTACAAGGAAGACCTGGAAGGCGCGCAGTTCGTCATCCGCAATCCCAACGCCAGCACCACCTGCGGCTGCGGCTCCTCGTTCTCGGTGTAAACCACCGTTCGGGCAGTTTCCGAAAAGCCCTTCGGCGCATGCCGGAGGGCTTTTGTCTTTTGGCGCCCTAGGCGGGATAGAGCGCGCCCAGGATGCGAGGTCCGCTCGCGCCCGTGACGGCGGGCAGTCCCGCGGGACGGCGCGCGATGAAGGCCTGCGCCAGCCAGGCGAAGGCCAGCGCCTCGACTTCCTGCGCCGGCACGCCCAGCGCGTCGGTGGCGCGCACGGGGCGTTGCAGGCAGTAGGCCAGCTCGCGCATCAGGCCGGCATTGCGCGCGCCGCCTCCGCATACGAATACTTCCCGCGTGCCGGCCGCGGCGGCGTCGATGGCGTTCGCCACGGTCCGGGCGGTCAGGCGCTGCAGGGTGGCCTGCACGTCCTGCGGCTGCGGCCTGGCGCCGTCGTACGCGGCCAGCCGGTCGTCCAGCCATTGCATGTTGAACAGGTCGCGGCCCGTGGATTTGGGCGGAGGCAGCGCGAACCAGGGTTCGCTGGCGATCAGCTGTTCCAGCAGCGGGGCCACGACCTGCCCGGTGGCGGCCCAGCGGCCGTCGGCGTCATAGGGCGTGCCCAGGTGGCGCTGGCTCCATCCGTCCAGGAAGACGTTGGCGGGGCCTGTGTCGAAGCCGCGCGGGGGCTGTCCCGGCTCCAACAGCGTTACGTTGGCGATGCCGCCCAGATTGAGCACGGCGCGGCCCTGGGACGCGCCGAACACGGCGGCATGGAAGGGCGGCACCAGGGGCGCGCCCTGGCCGCCCGCCGCCACGTCGCGGCTGCGGAAGTCGGCCACCACGTTGATGCCCGACAGCTCCGCCAGCAGGGCGGGCGCGTTGAGCTGGATCGTGTAACCGCTGTCGGGGCGATGGCGGACAGTCTGGCCGTGAGCGCCGATGGCCGCGACGTCGCGCGCCGCGATGCCCGCGTCGCGCAGCAGCGCGGCCACGGCCTGGGCGTACAGGCGGGCGAGCGCGTTGGCGGCCAGCGCGCCGCGGGCCAGTTCGTCCTCGCCGGCGAGGTTCAGCGCCAGCAACTCCTGGCGCAGGTCCGCCGGCATGGGCAGGCTGGCGCTGGCGAGCACCCGGGGCGTCTGGCCGCGGTCCAGGCGGGCCAGCACGCCATCCACGCCGTCGACGCTGGTGCCGGACATCAGTCCGATGTAGAGCTGGGAATCCTTGCGTTGCGCGGGCAGGGTGGAAGTCACGGGCGTCTCGAAAGGAAAAAGAAGAAGAATAGCGCCCAACGCTTCGCGCCACGAGCCGGCCGCACCGGGAAGAGGCCGCGGCCCGGAAAAAAATGCCCGCGCGCCGCGCAGGCTTCGCCGGCTTGCAGCCCCCCTGGGAGGCGCTTTTGTCCTGGGGCGGCCCGGCGACAAAAAAAACGGCCGCGCAATGGAGATTGCGCGGCCGCCTTCCGGGGTGTCGCGAGCCTAGCGGCTGGCCACGTTGGTCAGGGCGTCGGGCAGCGTCTGCTGGAACTGGGTCAGCAACTGGATCTGCTGCTTGTACGGCGCCACGGCCTGGTTGAACGCGCGCACTTCGGCGGGTTCCAGGCTGCGGGCGACCGGCAGGTCCACCGACAGCGGGTCGATCGGCTGGTTGTCCACGCGGAATTCGTAGTGCAGGTGCGGGCCAGTAGCCCAGCCGGTGGAGCCGACGTAGCCCAGCAACTGGCCTTGCGAGATCTTCGTGCCCTTGGTGATGCCTGCGGCGATGCGGCTCTGGTGGGCATACAGCGTCGAGTACTTGCCGTGGTGCTTCACGATGACCACGTTGCCGTACCCGTTCTGCCAGCCGGCGAACTCGACGGTGCCGTCGGCGGTGGAGTGGATCGGCGTGCCGGAAGGCGCTGCGTAGTCCACGCCTTTGTGGCCCGTCCAGGTTTTGTGGATGGGGTGCATCCGCATGCCGAACGTGGAACTGATGCGGCTGAACTTCAGGGCGGTGCGCAGGAACGCGCCGCGCAGGCTGGTGCCGTCGAAGTCGTAGTAGGAACCGCTCTTTTCGTCGGGGCTGAACCAGACGGCGCTGTAGGTCTTGCCGCCGTTGATGAACTCGAGGGCCAGCACGCGGCCGGCGCCGGCGTAGCGGCCGTCGTGCGAACGCACTTCGTAGACCACGCGGAACTGGTCGCCCTGGCGCAGGTCGCGCAGGAAGTCGATCTTGGCGCTGAGGATGTCGGCCATCTGCATGGTGACCGAATCCGGGATGCCGGCGGCGTCGGTGGCGCCGAACAGCGACGACTTGATCGTGCCCACCGCGACGCGGGTCTGGCGGTCGGTGCTTTCGGTGATTTCCTCGGCCTTGTAGCTATCGCCCGAGGGGGCCACGTGCAGCATGCGCGTCACGACCTGGCCGTCGGTTTCGTTGCCGGGGGTGTGGATGTAGCGCAGCCAGATCAGGTTGCCTTGTTCGTCCGTGGCGGCCTGGACGGAGCGGCCCGGATACAGCTTGTAGATGCTGCGGGCGCTGGCGTCGTGCGTCAGGAAGGCTTGCAGGTTGGGGGCGTCCAGCTCCAGGCGCTGCAGCACGGCCGACAGCGTGTCGCCGGCGCGGATGCGGGTTTCGCTGATGTACGGCGCGGCGCTGGGCGTGCTGACTTCGACCTGCTCTGCGGTGAGCGGCAGAATGCTCTGGATGACGCGGGACGGGGGGAGTTCGCTGCGGTCGGGTTGCTGCACCATGCCGAGGGCGGCGGCGCCGGCGAACAGACCGATGGCGGTGACGAGAAGAGTGCGACGGAAAAGTCCCGAGCGGTGGGGCTTGGGTTCTACGGGCGCAAACAGGGCAGCAACTTTGCGCTTGATGCTACTCGCCAGTTCGTGGAGGCCACGATTCATCGTGAAGATACCCTCTCAGGTGGCATGAGCTCGCAGGGTGCGCGATGCGAACAAGCCCTCGCGCGCCACGGTTTCCGGGGGCAAGGGCTGGCGCGAGGCGCATCTTGTGAACAACGGGTGGTAGAGCGACCGCAACTGCGTATAGATGGCAATTGCGTATGATTAGGGCGGTATCCTAGCCGATTCGGCTAGAATTTTCGATAGTTTTCGTCACTTTTTACACCTTTTTGTCGGCTGAAGCCGCGTTGGTCCCCCTGCCATGTCATCCTCAGAAGCCCCAATCACCCCCGAAGTCGAAGCCGATCTGCGTATAGCCAAGCGCGGCTGCGACGAGCTCCTGGTCGAATCCGAGTTCGCCCGCAAGCTGGCCCGGAGCCGCGCCACGGGCGTGCCCCTGCGCATCAAGCTGGGGCTGGACCCGACCGCGCCGGACATCCACCTGGGCCATACGGTGGTGCTGAACAAGATGCGCCAGCTGCAGGACATGGGGCACAACGTCATCTTCCTGATCGGCGATTTCACCTCGACCATCGGCGACCCCAGCGGGCGCAACAATACGCGCCCGCCGCTCACCCGCGAGCAGATCGAGGCCAATGCCAAGACCTATTACGCCCAGGCCAGCCTGGTGCTGGATCCCGCCCGCACCGAGATCCGATACAACTCCGAGTGGTGCGACCCGCTGGGCGCGCGCGGCATGATTCAGCTGGCTTCGCGCTACACGGTGGCGCGCATGATGGAGCGCGAGGACTTCACCAAGCGTTTCAAGGGCGGCATCCCGATCTCGGTGCATGAATTCCTGTATCCGCTGATGCAGGGCTATGACTCCGTGGCGCTGAAGTCCGATCTGGAGCTGGGGGGCACCGATCAGAAGTTCAACCTGCTGGTCGGCCGCGAGCTGCAAAAGGAATATGGCCAGGAGCCTCAGTGCATCTTGACGATGCCGCTGCTGGTCGGGACGGACGGCGTAGAGAAGATGTCCAAGTCCAAGGGCAACTACATCGGCATTTCGGAGTCGCCCGATTCGATGTTCGGCAAGCTGATGTCGATTTCCGACACGCTGATGTGGCGCTACTTCGAACTCCTGTCGTTCCGCTCGCTGGAAGACATCGCCGCGCTCAAGCAGGAGATCGACGGCGGCCGCAATCCGCGCGACGCCAAGGTCATGCTGGCCCAGGAAATCATCGCGCGTTTCCATTCCGCCAAGGCGGCCGAGGAAGCGCTGGCCGCGTTCGAGGCCCGCTTCCGCGACGGCGCCATTCCGGACGACATCCCCGAAGTGAACATCGGCGGGGCGCCCGTGGGCATCCTGAAGCTGCTGCGCGAGGCCGGCCTGGTCGCTTCCGGATCGGAAGCGCAGCGCAACGTGGAGCAGGGCGGCGTCCGGGTGAACGGCGATCGCGTGGAAGACAAATCGTTGCAATTGCCGGCAGGGACTTACGTCGTTCAGGTGGGTAAGCGCAAGTTCGCGCGTGTTAACTTGAATCCGTGATTGCGAAGCCTTGGTTCTGGGCCATCCCCATCCCTTTGGGGGCGGCGCGCGCGTCGCGTGCTGCGGGGGGGCTTTTTTGATACGCTGAGGGTACGGACAGGGGCAGTGGGGCCTTTGCGGCACATCTAGGAGCACGACATGGAACTTTCGAGTTTGTCATTTTCCGATCACGAGTCGATTCCCGAGCGCTACGCATTCGGCAAGATCGATGCGCAATCGCACGTCGCGCTGGCAGACAACTTCAACCCGCAGTTTTCCTGGGACGACGTCCCGGCGGGCACGCAGTCGTTTGCCTTGATCTGCCACGATCCCGACGTGCCTTCGAGTCCCGACGACGTCAACCAGGAAGGCCGCGAAGTGCCGGCCGATCTGCCGCGCGTGGACTTCTTCCACTGGGTGCTGGTGGACCTGGCCCCCGACCTGCGCGAAATCGAGGAAGGCGCCTTCTCCAACGGCATCACGCCGCGCGGCAAGGGCGGGCCGCTGGCTCCCATGGATTCCCGCCAGGGCATCAACTCCTATTCCTCGTGGTTCGCCAACGACCACGACATGAGCGGGGACTACTTCGGCTATGACGGCCCGTGCCCGCCCTGGAACGACGCGCTGGTGCACCGTTACGTGTTCACGCTGTACGCGCTGGACGTGCACAGCCTGAACCTGCAGGGTTCGTTCACGGGAGAGGACGCGCTGCGGGCCATGCAGAACCACGTGCTGGCGAAGGCGTCGCTCACGGGCACCTATACGCTCAATCCGAAGCTGGCTCCCAAGCAGATCGGCGCCACCTCGGCCTGATCCGCGCCGCCACGCAAAAGGCCGCAACGCTTGCGGCCTTTTTTTCGTCCTGGCGGGGCGGTGGGCCCGTTGCGCTTGAGCGCAGCTACTAACGAGTAGCTTATGTGCGGGGCACTTTGCATGAAAGTTTCTCAAGTCGGGTTGAGAGAGGTTTCCGGCGCCGGCGGGATGGCGTGGTTTTCGCGCCCGTCCAGGGCCTTTTGCCTGGGTTCCGCGCATTTTGGGAGCAATTGATCCTGTCCGACGCGGTAAACTATTCCGCATTCTCCGGGTTTACCCGCCCGGGCGCAGTTTTCTCCTCTCTTACCGTCTCAGGAATCCCCCGTCATGTTTGACCGCAACCTCACCCTGTCCAAGGCTGACCCGGACGTTTGGGCCGCCATCCAGAAGGAAGACGTTCGCCAAGAGCAGCACATCGAGCTGATCGCTTCGGAGAACTACGCCAGCCCGGCCGTCATGGAAGCCCAGGGCACGCAGCTCAC
>NZ_JBLZXF010000009.1:0-233188 GCF_050285585.1 Achromobacter sp.
GCCCAGGGCGTGCTGTTCTCGGTGCACCTGAAGGCCACCATGATGAAGGTCTCCGACCCCGTCATCTTCGGCCACGTCGTGTCCGTGTTCTACAAGGACGTGCTGGCCAAGCATGCCGACGCGCTGAAGCAGGCCGGTTTCGACCCCAACAACGGCATTGGCGACCTGTACGCCAAGATCCAGAGCCTGCCCGCCGACCAGCAGGCCGCCATCACCGCCGACATCGACGCCGCCTACAAGACGCTGCCCGCGCTGGCCATGGTCAACTCCGACCGCGGCATCACCAACCTGCACGTGCCCAGCGACGTGATCGTCGACGCCTCCATGCCCGCCATGATCCGCGACTCGGGCAAGATGTGGAACGCCGCCGGCGAACTGCAGGACGCCAAGGCCGTCATCCCAGACCGCAGCTACGCCGGCGTCTACCAGGCCGTGATCGACGACTGCAAGGTCAACGGCGCCTTCAACCCGGTCACCATGGGCAGCGTGCCCAACGTGGGCCTGATGGCCCAGGCCGCCGAGGAATACGGTTCGCACAACAAGACCTTCGTCATTCCGGCCGCCGGCACCGTGCGCGTGACCGACGCTTCGGGCAAGGTGCTGCTGGAGCAGGCCGTCGAGGCCGGCGACCTGTGGCGCATGTGCCAGACCAAGGACGCCGCCGTCCAGGACTGGGTCAAGCTGGCCGTCGCCCGCGCCCGCGCCAGCAAGACGCCCGCCGTCTTCTGGCTGGACGAAAACCGCGCCCATGACGCCCAGGTCATCGCCAAGGTCAAGCAATACCTGAACGACCACGACACCACCGGCCTGGACCTGCGCATCCTGAGCCCCGTCGAAGCCACCAAGTTCTCGCTCAAGCGCATCCGCGCCGGCCAGGACACGATCTCGGTGACCGGCAACGTGCTGCGCGACTACCTGACCGACCTGTTCCCCATCATGGAACTGGGCACCAGCGCCAAGATGCTCTCCATCGTGCCGCTGGTCGCCGGCGGCGGCCTGTTCGAAACCGGCGCGGGCGGCTCGGCCCCCAAGCACGTGCAGCAGTTCCTGGAAGAAGGCTTCCTGCGCTGGGACTCGCTGGGCGAGTTCATGGCGCTGGCCGCCTCGCTGGACCACCTGGGCAAGGCCTATGACAACGCCCGCGCCCTGGTCCTGGCCAAGACGCTGGACCTGGCCACCGCCAAGTTCCTGGACGAGAACAAGTCGCCCGAGCGCAAGGTCGGCGGCCTGGACAACCGCGGCAGCCACTACTACCTGGCCATGTACTGGGCCCAGGCCTTGGCCGCGCAGACCGACGACCGCGAACTGGCTGCCCAGTTCGCCGCCGCCGCCCGCGCCCTGGCCGACGGCGAGGACAAGATCCTGGCCGAACTGAAGTCTGCCCAAGGCAAGCCGGTCGACATCGGCGGTTATTACCAGCCGAACGAAGCCCTCGCCAGTCAGGCCATGCGCCCCAGCGCCACGCTGAACCAGGCGCTCGCCGCCATCGCCTAAGCGGCGTCGCCACAAAAAAACCGGCAGCTTTCGGGCTGCCGGTTTTTTTTCGCGCCGCCTTCCTAAGGCATCAGCCGGTCCAGGCGAAGCCGGCCGCGGTCATCGGTGAGCCGGCGCATGGCGCCGTAGGCCGCGCCGATCGCCGCCATGCCGCTTGCGCCGCACAGCAGGAACATCAGCAGGATCTGGTATTTCGCGGCTTCTATCGGGTCCATGCCGGCGATGATCTGGCCGGTCATGATGCCCGGCAGCGTGATGATGCCGGCGGCCGACATCTGGTTGATGCTGGGCACGATCCCGCGCCGCACCGACTCGCGCAGCAGCGACGAGAACGCCAGCCTGGCGGGCGCGCCCAACGCCAGCCGGGCCTCGATGGCGAGCTTTTCCCGCCGCACTCCGGACAGCATGCCATCCAGCGCCAGGCTGGCGGCATTGAGCACGCTGCCCAGCACGATGCCGATCAGCGCGATCGTATAGCGCGGGTCGTACCAGGGATCGGGGCGCAGCGCCGTATTCAGGATGAAGAGCACGGTAATGACCGTGGTCCCCGCCACGGCCATCGCCCCCACCCAGCCGTTGCCGCGGCCGGCCAGCCTGGCCTTGGGCCGCGAGGCCACTTCCCTGGCGGCCAGCGCCATCATCACCGCGACGACCAGCGCGGTCAGCCAGGGGGCCGCGTGGGCGAACACGATGCGCAGGATATGTCCCACCAGCAGCAATTGCACCACCGTGCGGACCGCGGCCCAGAGGACCTGGCGCTGCATGTTCAGCCGCAGCGCGAAGGAGATGCCCGCGCTCAGCACCACCAGCAGCGATGCGACCGCCAGGTCCAGCGCCTGCAGTTTGATCACGTCCATAGCGGCTCCAGCCTGCCCTGCTCCATGCGCCAGCTGCGGCGCGCCATGCGCTGGGCCTGGTCCGCGCTGTGCGTGACCATCAATATCGCGGCGCCGCCCTGCAGGCAGCGCCGCAACTCGTCCTCCACGCGCCCGGTGGCCTCCTGGTCCAGCGCGGCCGTCGGCTCGTCCAGCAGCAGCACGCGGGGGGCGAGCGCCAGCGCGCGCACCAGTCCGAGACGCTGGCGCTCGCCGGTGGACAATTCGTTCACCAGCGCATCCAGTTTGTCCTCGGCCAGGCCCAGCCGGACCATGATGGCCGCCGCCGCGGCGCGGTCCGCGAAATGCGGCGCCACGCGGTCTTCCCACCAGCCGGCCTCGGCCTGGCAGTACATGACCAGGCGCCGCCACTCGTAGCCGCGCATGCGGGAACGGGGCCGGCCGGCCAGCTCGGCCTCGCCGTGGCCCGGATCCAGATCGGCGATCTGGCGCAGCAACAGCGACTTTCCGGCTCCCGAGGGACCCATGACGGCCGCGCATTCCCCAGCGGCGAGATCCAGGCTGACGGGCGACAGGCGCGGGCTGTACAGCCCGCGCAGACGGAGCAGCGGCTTGTCGGAGGGAGCGGCAGGCATGGACGGACGTCGGCCGGCGGCCCGGCTCAGAGCATGTGCGCCAGGAATTCCCGGCTGCGCGCATGCTGCGGCGCGCGGAAGAATTCGGCCGAGGGAGACTCCTCGACGATGCGGCCTTCGTCCATGAATATCACGCGATGCGCGACCTCTCGCGCGAATCCCATTTCGTGAGTGACGACCAGCATGGTCATGCGTTCGTCGGCCAGCTGCTTCATGGTGCGGAGCACCTCCCCGGTCAGCTCCGGGTCGAGCGCGGACGTGGGCTCGTCGAACAGCATGATGTCGGGTTCCATCGCCAGCGCCCGGGCGATCGCAACCCGCTGCTTCTGGCCGCCCGACAGGCGTCCGGGGTAGTTGTCGCGCTTGTTCAGCAGCCCGACCTTGCGCAACAGCTCCTCGGCCTTGGGAACGATCTCGGCGCGCGCCATGCCCTTGACCGTGATGGGGGCCTCGATGACGTTCTGCAGCACCGTCATGTGGGGGAACAGGTTGAAAGACTGGAACACCATGCCCATCTTGCGGCAGATGCGGCGCACGTCGGCGTCGCTGGCATACTGGCTGCGGCCGCCCTCGACCGCGCGGGCCATGACCTCGCCCTCGACCTCGACACTGCCCTCGTCTATGGTTTCCAGGTGGTTCAGGCAGCGCAGAAAGGTGCTCTTGCCGGAGCCGGACGGGCCGATCACCGCCACCACCTCGCCCTGCCCCAGGGTGAGCGACACGCGGTCGAGCACGCGGTGGGGGCCGAACGACTTGACGATGTCGCGCGCCGCTATCATGACGGGACGCTCCGACGGCGGGTTACTGGTCATATTTGGCATAACGCTTTTCCATGTGCTGGAAGAACCACGTCAACACCAGCGTCATGATGAGATAGAAGGCCGCGGCGACCAGGAATGGCGTGGTCGTGAAATCGCGCTGCACGATGCCGCGCGCCGTGCGGAGAATGTCATTGAGCGCCAGCACGTAGATGAGCGAGGTGTCCTTGACGAGCGTGATGGTCTCGTTGCTCATGGGCGGCAACACGCGCTGCACCATCTGCGGCAGCACGATGCGGCGCAAGGTCTGCAGGTAGGTCATGCCCAGCACCTTGCTGCCCTCGTACTGGCCCCGGTCGACCGACAGGATGCCGGCGCGGAAGATCTCCGCGAAGTAGGCGGCGTAGTTCAGCGCGAAGGCCACCACGGCCGCGGGAAAGTCCGGCAGGCGCACGCCCACCACGGGCACGAAAGGCAGGGCGAAATAGATGAACAGCATCTGGAGCATCAGCGGCGTGCCGCGCATGAGCCAGATGTAGCCGTTGACGAGGCGGCTCAACAGCTTCCATTTGGATATCCGCACCAGCGCCAGCACCAGCCCCAGGGGGACCGCCAGCGCCAGCGTGATGAAAAACAGCGTCAAGGTGACTTTCGCGCCTTGCGCCAATGGCCCCAATAGGGAGAGTACGTAGTCCATGCAGTGGGTTCGCGCCGCCAGGGCAACAGGGAATCATGAGCAAGCCCGCCTGGCGCGCGCTGGCGCTGCGGCGGGCTGCGAAAACAGGGCGAGAGGCGCCCGGCCGGCGGGCCGCGGGCGCCTTCCGCCGCTTACTTGATGATGTTGGCGCCGAACCACTGGGTCGCGATGCGGCCGGCGGTGCCGTCCTGCTTCATCGAATCCAGCGTGGAATTCAGCTTGCCCAGCAGTTCGGTGTCGTCCTTGCGCACGCCGACGCCGTAGTCTTCGGTGCCGAAGTTCTCGTCCAGCACGCGGTATTCGCCCGCGCGCTTGCTGATCAGGTAGCGGCCCACCACTTCGTCGACGACGATGGCGTCGAGGCGGCCGGCGGCCAGGTCCATCAGGGCCGTGACGTTATCGCCGAACTTCTTCACTTCCTTGATCTGCGCGGCGACCGGGTCCTTGGCGATGGCGTCCGTGGCGCTGCTGCCGTCCTGGGCGCCGACGACCTTGCCGGCCAGGTCGGCCTTGAGCTTCACGGGCGACGCGTTGCCCACGATGATGATCTGGTGGTTGGCCATGTACGGGGCGGTGAAGCTGATGTTCTTCTTGCGCTCCTCGGTGATGGTCAGGCCGTTCCACAGCACGTCCACGCGCTTGCCGTTCAGCTCGGCTTCCTTGGCGCTCCAGTCGATGGGCTTGAATTCGACTTCCAGGCCCAGGCGCTTGCTGGCTTCCTTGGCCATATCGATGTCGAAACCGACGATCTGGTTGTTCGCGTCCCGAAAGCCCATGGGCGGGAAGTTGTCGTCCAGGCCGACGACGACCTTCTTGGCGGCGGCGGGCGCCTGCGCGCCAGCCGTGGGCGCGTTGTCGCCGGGGCCGCAAGCCGTGAGCATCGCGGTTGCGGACACGAGAAGAAGTGCAGTCAGTTTTTTCATAGTTATGGGCGCCCGAGGCGCTGGAATGAAGAAAGCCGGGAGGCCGGTAAAAGCCGCGAGCCGGTATTTTAGCCTCCCCGCCGGTCCCGGGCATGGGGCCCCGCCGGATGCCCGCGCTATCGCGGCGGGTGGAAACGCTCCAGCAGGCGCAGGAATAGTTCCACCGCCCGGGAGGCCGGCCGCGAGACCTCGGTGATGGCGCAGATCGTGTTCTCGTACGCGGGCCCGCCGGGCAGGCGCGTCAGGGCATGCCGCCGCGAGACCGAATCGGCGTAATGCTGGGGCAACAGGCCGACGTGCTAGGCTAGCCGGCCGATACACGACACCAACGGCGGCAATGAATATCGACGACCTCCACGCGGGCGCAGGCCACGGCCGGACCGGCGCGCAACACGGGGATGCGGCATGAGCCCGGCGATCCGGCTGGGCCCTTTGGTCTTTCCCACCGAACTGGCCGTGCTGGCCGCGGCCGTTCTGGCCGGGCTGCTCGCGGCGCGCCTGTGCGGGCGCGCGCGCGCGGCCGAACTCGGCACGATCCTGTGGCGCGCCCTGTTCATCGGCCTGGCGGTGGCGCGGCTGGCTTTCGTCTGGCAGTACCGCGAGCACTACCTGCCCGAACCGCTGCGCATGCTGGACCTGCGCGACGGCGGCTGGCACGGCATGGCCGGCCTCGCCGCGGCCTGGATCTACGCGCTCGGCGCGGCGTTGCGGCGCCAGGCGGCGCGGGTCGCGCTGCTCGGCGCGCTGGCGCTGGCCAGCGCCGTCTGGATCGGCGGCGGCCGCTGGCTGGCGCCGGCGCCCGAAACCCGGCCCGAACTGGCCGCCCTGGCCCTGCGCCAGCTGGACGGTCAGCCCGCCACGCTGGCGGCGTTCCAGGGCAAGCCCACGGTAATCAATCTGTGGGCGAGCTGGTGCCCGCCCTGCCGGCGCGAGATGCCGGCGTTCGCCGCGGCGCAAGCCGCCAATCCGGACGTGAACTTCGTTTTCCTGAACCAGGCCGAAACGCCGGACGACGTTGCCGGCTTCCTGCGCCAGCACGCGCCGGCGCTGCGCAACGTGCTGATCGATCCGGCCGGCGAGGCCTCGCGCGCGATGAGCAATCGCGGCCTGCCCGCCACCCTGTTCCTGGACGCGCAGGGAAGGCTCACCGATTTGCGGGTCGGCGAGCTGTCCACGGCCTCGCTGGCCCAGCGCCTGGACGCGATCAAGGCGCCGGGCGCCGGCCGCTAGCCGCTAGTCGGCCCGGCGCCCGCCCGCGCTAGCCCATCGCGGCGAGCATGAGGTCCAGGTTCTGCACCGCCGCGCCCGACGCGCCCTTGCCCAGGTTGTCGAACACGGCTGTAAGCAGGACTTGGCCGTGCTGCGCATTGCCGTAGACTGCCAGGCGCAGGTCGTTGGTGCCGTTCAGGGCCTGCGGATCCAGGTGCGTGTGCGCCGCCGCATCCTCGGGCGCGACCACCCGCACGTGCGCCGCGCCGGCGTAGTGCCGGCTCAGGCAGTCGTGCAGGCGCGCGGCATCCACGCCAGAGGGCAGCAGCCGCAACTGCAGCGGCACGGTCAGTACGATGCCTTGGCGGAAAGCCCCGTAAGCGGGCACGAAGACCGGCCGCTGGGTCAGGCCGGCGTGCCGTTCGATTTCCGGGGTGTGCTTGTGCGCCAGTCCCAGCCCGTACAGCTGGAACGCCGGCCCCTGCGGGCCGCCCGGTCCTTCGTAGGCCTCCACGCTGGCGCGGCCGCCGCCCGAATAGCCCGACACGGCATGCACCGTGACCGGGTAGTCCGCCGGGACCAGCCCCGCGCGCACCAACGGCCCCAGCAGCGCGATGGCCCCGGTGGGATAGCAGCCGGGATTGCTCACGCGCCGCGCCCGGGCGATCAACCCGCCCTGCTCCGCGTTCATTTCGGGGAAGCCGTACACCCAGCCGGGATCCGTGCGATGGGCCGAACTGGCGTCGATCACGCGGACCGCCGGGTTCTCGATGGAGGCCGCTGCCTGGCGCGCCGGCTCGTCGGGCAGGCAGAGGATGGCGACGTCGCAGGCGTTGATCGCTTCGGCCCGGCGTTGCGGATCCTTGCGGTCCGCGAACGGCAGGGTCAAGAGCCGCAGGTCGGCGCGGCCTTGCAGGCGTTCATGGATCTGCAGGCCCGTGGTGCCTTGGTCGCCGTCGATGAAAACAAGAGGATGGGTCATGGCGCGATCTTCCTGGTACAGAGGGATGTGCGGGGAAACAGGCTCTATCATCTGCCGGCTCGCCAGATAGCAAAAGTCGAATATCATGACCATAAAATTCATGTTTTCTGAACGATTCAATGACAAGCCATGCGTGAAATCAGCCTGGACCGGCTCCGCACCCTGGTCGCCATCGCCGACCTGGGTTCATTCGCCGAGGCGGCCCGCGCCCTGCATCTTGCGCCGCCCACCGTCAGCCTGCACGTGGCGGACCTGGAGGAGCGCATCGGCGCGCCCCTGCTGACGCGCAAGCGCGGCCAGGTCCGGCCGACCTCGATCGGCGAAACGCTGCTGGAACGCGCGCGCAGGCTGCTCGCCGAGGCCGACCAGGCGCTCGACGACGTGCAACGACAGGTGCAGGGACTGGCCGGGCGCGTGCGGCTGGGCGCCTCGACCGGCGCCATCGCCCATCTGCTGCCCCAGGCATTGGAAACGCTGGGGCGCAATCACCCAAGCATAGACGTGCAGGTCGCCGTGCTGACCTCGCACGAAACCCTGCTGCGCCTGGCCGACGGATCGCTGGACGTAGGGCTGGTGGCCTTGCCCCAGCCGCCCCTGGACGGCATCGTGCTGCGCCCGTGGCGGCGCGATCCGGTCATGGCCTTCCTGCCCGCCGGCTGGCCTGCGCCCGCCCGCATCGCGCCGGCCTGGCTGGCCGAGCGCCCCCTGATCCTGAACGACGCCAGCACCCGGCTGTCGCGCCTGACCGCCGAATGGTTCGCCGCCGCGGGCCTGAACCCGCGCCCGCGCATCCAGCTGAATTACAACGACGCGATCAAGAGCCTGGTGGCAGCGGGCTATGGCGCCACGCTGCTGCCGCACGAAGCCACGGCGCCGCAGCCCGATCCCCGCATCGCCATGCGTCCGCTGCGGCCGGCGCTGTGGCGCCCCCTGGGCATCGCGCACCGCGCCGGCCAGGTGGAACGGGCCACCCAGCACGTGCTCGACGTGCTGTGGGAACTGCGCGCCGCCAATCCGCGCGGCGCTCAGGCCCCGGAGGGCGGCGACCTGCGGAAATAGCGGGTGCGCTGGCTTTCCTCGCGCAGGCGCCGGGCCCGCGACCGGAACAGGTCCTTGCGGCCCACGATGCCCACCAGCCGGCCGCTTGCTCGATCCAGGATGGGCACGCGGCCCGCGCCCGACAGCGCCATGCGGTCGGCGATCTGGCTGGCCAGTTCCTCGGGGTAGCCGTAGACCAGTTCGCGCCCCTGCAAGGCTTCGGCCAGGGTCCGCTCATGCCGGTCACCATCCAACGCCCAGCCCAGCGTGTCGGCGCGGGTCACTTCGCCCACCACGACGCCCTCTCCGTCGAGCACCGGATAACTGGTATGGACGGGATGCGCGGTCGTGAAGTGCTCGATGGCCTGCCCTACCGTCCAGCCTTGCGGCAGCGTCTCCACGGGCGTGGTCATCACGTCCCGCACACGCAGCAGATCGAACGGATCCACCCGGTATTCGCGGCTGATATGGTGGCCGCGCCGGGCGATTTTCTCCGTCAGGATGGAACGCTTGAGCAGCAGGACCGTAACGCCATACGCGAATACGCAGGCGGCCAGCACCGGCAGCAGCGCGCCGACGTCGCCCGTCAGCTCCACCGCGAACAGGGTCGCGGTGAGCGGCGCGCGCATGGTGCCGCCCATCATCGCGGCCATGCCCAGCAGCGCCCAGAAGCCGGCGTCCGCCTGCGGCAGCAGCGGCGTCGCCAGCGCGCCCAGCGCGCCGCCGAAGATCAATAGCGGGGCCAGCACGCCGCCCGAGGTGCCCGACCCCAGCGCGATCGACCAGATGAGGACCTTGACGACCAGCAACAGCAGCACCGCCTGCAGCGCCAGGTCGCCCGCCAGCAGGTGCCGGATGTTGTCGTAGCCCACGCCCAGCGCGGCGGGATCGATCAGGCCGCCGATGCCGATCGCCAGGCCGCCGAAGGCCGGCCACCACATCCAATGCAGGGGCAATTTTTCGAACAGATCCTCCGCCGCGTAGACCATGGAGGTCAGGACGCCCGATCCCAGCCCGGCGATCACGCCGACCGCCGCGGCGGCCAGCAGGTGCACGGGCGTGAACGGCAGCGTGCCCGCGTAAGCGAAGATCGGCCCGGCGTCCAGCGCGTAGGCGCGCACGGCGGCCGCCACCAGCGCCGCCATCGCGACGGGCAGGAAGCTGCGCGGCTTCCATTCGAACAGCAGCAGTTCCACCGCCAGCAGCACCGCCGCCAGGGGCGTGGAGAAAATGGCCGTCATGCCGGCGGCCGCGCCGGCCACCAGCAGCGTCTTGCGCTCGCCGTCGTCCAGGTGGATGGTCTGGGCCAGCAGCGAGCCGATCGCGCCGCCCGTCATGATGATGGGGCCCTCGGCGCCGAAAGGGCCGCCCGTGCCGATCGACACCGCGGAAGACACCGGCTTCAGGACCGCGACCTTGGGCTGGATGCGGCTCTTGCCGATCAGGATGGCTTCCATGGCCTCCGGAATGCCATGGCCGCGGATCTTCTCGGATCCGTAGCGGGCCATCAGGCCGATGATGAGGCAGCCGACCACGGGAATGGCCACGGATGCGGGCCCGAGCTGGCCCGTCGTGATGGGTTGGTCGGCGAAGGAGAACTGGCCGTGATAGGCCAGGTTGGTGCATAGCGCGATCAGGCGCAGCAGCATCCACGCGGCAACCACGCTGGCCAGGCCGACCGGTATGGCCAGGCCCATGAGCAGGACGACGCGTTTGTCGGTGGTGAAATCGCCCAGGCGCAACGCGGCCCGGGCGGAAGAGGAAGTGGGAGGCATGTTCGGGAAACGGGGGAAGTAATCCGCGGGAATTTGCGGCGCATCAATATATCGTATCACGACATATATTAGAATCGGTCGGGTGAAAGCGCCCCCATCCCCAACCAGCCTCTCCCCCGCGGACTACGAACTGCTGGCCGATTTCCGCTACGCGCTGCGCCGCTTCGCGGTCTTCAGCGAGGGCGCCGCGGCCCGCCTGGACCTGATGCCGCAGCAGCACCAGGCCTTGCTGGCCATCAAGGGATCCCGCCAGGGCGCGGCCGGCCGGCGCGGCCTTTACGTGGGCGAAATCGCGGAACGCCTGCTGATCCGTCCGCACACCGCCGCCGAGCTGGTCGGCAGGCTGGCGCGCCTGGACCTGGTCCGCCGCGAACCCGATCCCGAGGACGGCCGCCGCGTGGAGGTGGTGCTTACCTCGAAGGCCGAGCGCCTGCTGGAAGACCTGTCCGCCTCTCATCTGGAAGAGCTGCGCGCCATGCGCCCCCTGCTGACCCGGCTGCTGGCGCGCATCGGCGAGGAGCCCGCCCGCTCCTGACTGCGTCTTGCGGCATAAGCTTATGCTGCACCGCAACCATTCACATGCTAAATTATCGCCCCGCGACATAATCGAAGGTCGCGAGGAGATCGTTTTGGGTGTTGCAATCAAGCGCTGGCTGGGCTCGTTCGCGCCAGCGCCGGTGGGTGTCAACGGACGCGAAAAGCTGTTAGGCGCGGTGGGCGCGCTCCTGGGGCTCTTCTGTACGGAATGGGTGGGCCGGCACGCCCTGGGCAGCGCCAGCCCGTGGTTCATCGCGCCGATGGGCGCCTCGGCGGTGCTGTTGTTCGCCGCTCCCGCCAGCCCCCTGGCCCAGCCCTGGTCGCTCATGGCCGGCAACCTGATCTCCGCGCTCATCGGCGTCTTCTGCGCCCAATTCATCCCCGTGCCCGGACTTGCCGCGGCCGCCGCCGTGGCGCTGGCCATCGGCGCCATGTTCTCGCTGCGCTGCCTGCATCCGCCCAGCGGCGCGGTGGCGCTGACCGCCGTGCTGGGCGGGCCGCCCGTCGCCAGCCTGGGTTACGGCTTCGCCCTGTGGCCCGTGGCGCTGAATTCCCTCATCCTGCTGTGCATCGCCGTGGTCTTCAACGGCGCGCTCAAGCGCAACTACCCGCGCCGCCACGCCGACACGGCCGGCGGCCACCACACCCGCGACCTGGCGCCCAGCGCCCGGCTGGGCTTCAGCCTCAGCGACCTGGACGAAGCGCTGAACCAGCGCGGCGAGCTGCTCGACATCAGCAAGGAAGACCTGGAGGAAATCGTGCTGGCGGCCGAATTGCGCGCCAGCGTCCGCCGCTTCGGCGACGTGCGTTGCGCCGACATCATGTCGCGCGACGTGGTCACCGTGCGGGCCCACGATCCCCTGGACTACGCCGTGCGCCTGTTCGACAAGCACCGCGTGCAGGCGCTGCCGGTGCTCGATCCGGAGGGGCGCTACGCGGGCATGATCGCCCAGGACGACGTACTGGCGCGCCGCAACCGCCTGGCCACGGTGGCCGCGGACGCGACCGGGGTGCCGGATCTGGTGGTGGCCGATTGCATGCACAGCGAAGTGCCCTTCGCCACGCCCGGCCTGCCCGTGATCGAACTGGCGCGTCCCATGTCCGACAGCCTGCACTGCGTGCCGGTGCTGGACGAGTCGCGCGACCTCGTCGGCCTGGTGACGCAGTCGGACCTGGTTGCCGCGCTGTACCAGATCGCCGTATCTTCCAGCGCCCAGGCGGACGACCCGCAAGCCCGGAAGCTGGCGGCCTGATCCCCGCCCCTCCGTAGCCATACGGATTCCTGCGGGCGCGGGCCTCAAGGCATAATTTCAGGCGTGAATCCCCTGTCGCGCTCAAGCGCCCTTCTTTGCTGGCTGGTCCTGTTCTGCCTCGGCGCCTTCTGGATCGGCCGGCAGGAATACGTGGACCAGCACGAACGCTTCCTGCAAAGCACCAGCGTGGCGCAGCGCATGCTGAGCCAGAAAACGGTGCAGCACGAAGCCGTCCTCGCCACGCTCGCCGCCCTGTCCCATCCCCCCGCGCCCGAGCGGCTGTTCCCCAGCCTGCAACCGGCGATGCCGCAGCTCCTGGGGCTGGGGCACCTGCCGGGCGGCGTCTGGAGCGGCAGCGTGGCGGAACCGCCCGGCCTGGCCGACGCCGTGGAACGCGCCCGCAAGCTGGGCCGTCCCGTCACCCTGCCCGTGGACGACGCCCGGTACTGGCTGGTGGCGCCCTCCGGCTGGAGCCTGCTGCTGGACGCCCGCCAGTTGGTCCCTCCGGCCGACTTCCCGCCGGGGCTCGCCACCCTCACGCTCGCTGTGGGGGCTGAACCCTTGCGCCTGCTCGACAAGCAGCCGGACGACGGCGCCCCGGGCTGGCGCCTTGCGCTGCAAAAACCCCTGGGCGCGGCCAGCCAGCCTTTCCAGATGCGCAGCGAACGCAGGCTGACGCCCGACACCTGGCCCTGGGCGGCCTGGCTGGCCTGGGCGCTGGCCAGCGCCTTGCTGGTTGCGGGGGCCGTGGCCTGGCTGCGCTCGCGCGCCGAAACCCGCCGGCAGCAGGAACAATTGCGGCTGGGCGCCATGGCGCGGCTGAGCACCCTGGGCGAAATGGCGGCCGGCATCGCCCACGAACTCAACCAGCCCCTGACGGCCATCCTGGCGCAGACCCGCGCCGCCGAGCGGCTGCTGGACGACGAGGACGAACGTCCCGCCGTGCGCCACGCGCTGCTGGCCAGCGCCGAGCAGGCCAAGCGCGCCGCCGACATCATCAGCCGCATGCGGGCGCTGGTGCGGCCCAGTTCTCCGGCGCGCCGCGAAGCCCTCGATCCGGACGCGCTGGTGGCGTCCCTGCGTTTCCTGCGCGAACCCGAACTTGCCCGGCAGGGCATCCGGCTCGGCTGGCACAACGCCAGCCCCGGCGCGCGGCCGCTGGGCGACCGCGTGGCGCTGGAGCAGATCCTGCACAACCTGGTGCAGAACGCCGCCGACGCGCTCGCGGGCTCCGCCGGGCCGCGCCAGATTTCCCTGGAGGGCCGCGCCGACGGCATGCACTACCTGTTCAGCGTCAGCGACACCGGACCCGGCATCGCGGCGGAAGCGCTGCCCCGCCTGTTCGCCCCGTTCTACACCACCCGGCCGCAGGGCATGGGCCTGGGGCTGGCGCTGTGCGACACGCTGGCCGGCTCCATGGACGGCCGCATCTCGGCGCGCAACCTCAGCCCGGCCGGCGCCTGCTTCACCGTCAGCCTGCCCCTTTCGGGCGGCCGGGAGGCCGCCGCAGGAATCTCCCATGCATGAACAATCCCCGCTGGTGTACCTGGTCGATGACGACGACGCCGTGCGCGACGGCCTCGCGCTGCTGCTGCGCAGCGTGGGTCTGCGCAGCGCGGGCTTCGGCGACCCGCAGGCGTTCCTGGCGCAGCTCACCGCGCAGGCCATCGGCTGCGTGGTGCTGGATATCCGCATGCCCGGCATCAGCGGGCTGGACGTGCTGAGCCAACTGGCGGAGCGGTCCGACCTGCCGGTCGTCATGCTGACCGGCCACGCCAACGTGGACCTGTGCCGCCGCGCCTTCAAGGGCGGCGCCATGGAGTTCCTGCAAAAGCCGGTGGACGACGACGTGTTCCTCGACGCCGTGCAGGCCGCGGTGCGCACGCACATCGCCAGCCGCGAAAAGCTCGCGGTGACGCAGGCGGCACAGGAACGGCTCGATAAGCTGTCGGGGCGGGAACGCGAGGTGCTCGAACGGATCGTGCAGGGCCTGAGCAACAAGGAAATCGCGCGCGAGTTCGACCTGTCTCCGCGCACGGTCGAGACCTACCGGGCCAACGTCTTCGCCAAGCTGGAGGCGGAAACGCTGGCCGGCCTGATACGGGAGTACGCCGGGCTGCTGGCGTAGGACGCCTCCGTAGCCCTACGGAGCCCCCAGCGTAGCCGACCGAATACCGCCGATCGGCCCCGGTCCTTAATCTGTCTGCTCCTGTTATCGATCCCTGAAAGGAACCAGACATGTCGCCCAAACTCCTCGCCTCCGCCGTCCTCTTCGCCTGCGCCGGCGCCGCCAACGCGGCCGTGCTGACCGAAAGCAATCTGTCCATGGCCGATGCGCAGAAGCTGGCCACGGCCACCGTCGCCGCCTGCCAGGCCAAGGGCTACAACGTCAGCGCCTCGGTCGTGGACCGCGCCGGCCTGCTCAAGGCCTTCGCCCGCGCCGACAACGCCGGCCCCCACACCATCGAGGCCAGCCGCGCCAAGGCGTTCACCGCCGTCTCGGCCAAGACGTCCACGCTGACCATGATGGAAAACGCCCAGAAGAATCCCGGCGCGGCCAACCTGACCGATATCCCCGGCTTCCTGCTGTTGGGCGGCGGCGTGCCGATCAAAGCCGGTTCCAACGTGATCGGCGCCATCGGCGTGGCCGGCGCGCCCGGCGGCAATCTGGACGCGCAATGCGCCGACGCGGTGCTGGAAGAGAACGCCGCGCTGTTCAAATAAGCAGCGCACGGCGCGGCGGGCCGGCGCCGTTGCGGCGCCGCCCGCAACGCGGTAGGCTTGGGCCGCCATGCCCCTGCCGCCGCCCCATCCCCTGCTGGACGCCACGCTGCGCGCCGTCGCCCGCCGCTATCGCGTGCCGGCCCTATCCGAATTCCCTGACGACGACGCGGTGCCCGCGACGGCGCTTGCCGTTCGCATCGAACAGGCCCGCGCCAGCGTGGCCGCCGGCCGCGCGCCGGCGCCCTCGGTCAGGCAGGCCTTTCTGGCGGCGCTGGCGCGGCTGATCCGCGATGCCATGCGCCCCGGCGAAGGCGATCCCGTGTTCCAGGCCATGTCGATGCGCCACCGCAATGCCGTGGTGCGCGAATACGCCTCGCTGTCCGCCGGCGCCGCCCAGGACCGCCGCGAGATCCTGGCCGCCGCCAACGCCCTCGCCCATCCGGCCAAGGTGGAGCGCATGGCCCCCGGGCCGGCGCGCGACGCCCTGGCCCGCCTGCGCGCGGCCGCGGTGCAGGCGCGCTGGGCGGCGCTGGCCGAGGCCGCCGGCACGTTGCGGGAATCGCCCGGCCCGGCAGCAGACGCCGCGGCTGCCGCGGCGCTGGAACGCCTGACCGCCAGCCCGGCGCTCGCGCGGCTGCTGCGCCTGGACCAGCTGGAACGCGACGAAGACGTCGGCCGGTATCGGACGCTATGGGCGCAACAGGGCCCGCGGCCCGGGAGCGCCACGGCGGCTGCGCAAGGCTATGCCTCGCGGGCGCGCGGCGACGCCGTCGAGGCGCTGGCCTTGCAGGCGCTGGAAGCCCTCGCCCGCAGGCTCAATGCCGCCGAGGCCGGCGCGCCCTACCGCGCCGTTTCTTCGATGCGCGTGCCCGCCTCGTTCCCCGCCAGCCCCGCGCGCGCCAAGAGCGAGTGGGACGCGGCCCTGCTGCGGCGATCCGCTGATGCAGGCGCGGCGCCGGCCTGGGATCTCTGCCTGCTGCTGGAGGCCAAGGCCTCGGCGGACGCCGCTGCCACGGATTTCCCGCGCCTGCTGCGCGGGCTCCGCCTGCTGGCCGAGGCCGACGCCCGGGCCGACTACGTCTTCAGTACCCGGCAGGGCGCTTTCCCCCTGCGCGGCGCCTCGCTGCGCGCTCTGCCCGCCGAAGGCCACGCCCTGGCGCAGGCGGTGCTGTACTTCTGCGACGGCCCCGCAGAAACCTTGCCGCGCCTGCTCAGCGCCGCCAGCCGCATGCAGCTGCTGTCGGCCCCGGCCAGCCTGGAGTACGCCAGCCGGCTGGCGCAGGGCCGGGATCCGGCGCCCGACGCGCTGGAGCCGGTCTGGCGCCAGCTGCTGGAATCGCCGCAATGGGCGGGCGTGCTGCAGCAATACCCGATGCTGTGCGAAGCGCGCGAACTGATGGTGCATGCCGATGACCTGATGGCCGCCATCGCGGACGCGGCGCCTCCCGCGCCCGCCGTATCAGGCGCTAAGCCTGGGCGATGAGGCGGATGTCCTGGCTGCCCTCGCGCTCCAGCTGCGCGACCAGCCCCAGCTCCCAGTCCAGATACTCTCGGAAGCCCTGGTCGCGGGCGGCGAGATCCTCGAACAGGTAGGGGCTGATGCTCTGGTCGTCGTCTCCGGTCAGCACGCCTTGCGCACCGGTCGCCAGCGGCAGCCCTTGCGCCGCCCAGGACCGCGTGCCGCCCAGCAGGTAGCGCACCGGCCGCCCGGTCCGCCAGGCAAGCTCGGCGGCCACCGCGCCCGCCAGCACGCCGTCCGACGACGTCAGCACGACGGCGCGCGCCGTGTCGGCGGGCAGGAATTCGGCCAGGCGGTCCGGCGCCGCGAAGCGCGCGCCGGGCACGTGGCCGCGCTCGTAGGCGCCGCGCGACTCCACGTCGAACACCTCGGCCGCCTGCGCGTCCAGCGCGGCCCGCAGCGCCTCGGCGCGCAGCGTGCCGGCCTCGGGACGGTGCCGCAGCACGCGGCGCGGCTCGGGTCCGGTCAGGCGCGGCGCCAGCGCCGGCGGCGGGTAGAGATAGACTTCGACCGCGCCCAGCTGCGCCAGCCAGGCGCCGGTGGTCAGGGCGCGCACGCCGTCCCAGTCCGCCAGCACTACGCGGGCCCGGCGGGTCGCCAGGTATTCGTCCGTAGCCTGCACCAGTTGTCCGCCGGGGGCCCAGCGCCAGCCTTCCAGGTGTCCGGCTTCGTATTCCTCCCGGGTGCGCACGTCGAACCGGTAGAGCGTGCGGGCGTCCTGCTCGGCCTCGAACGCCCGCAGCGTGGCGGCGTCGATGTAGCCGATGCCCGCCCGCTCGGCCACATTGCGGGCCTGCTCGCGCGCGGCCGCCAGGGATTGCGCGTCCGGTTCGGGCAAGGCCGCCCGCCGCCCGTAGGCCAGCTCGCGGCCGGACAGCAGCCATTCCATGGTCCCGTTGCGCAGCGAAGCCACGCGGTTGGGGATGCCGGCGTCGATCAGCGTCTGCGCGCCGACGATGCTGCGCGTGCGGCCGGCGCAGTTCACCACCACGAAGGTGTTGGGATCGGGCGCCAGTTCGCGGATGCGATAGACCAGCTCCGCGCCCGGCAGGCTGTGCGAGAACGGCAGCGTGAAGTTATGGAATTCCTCGGGAGTGCGGCTGTCGACCACCACGATGTCGTCGCCGCGCGCGACGCGCTCGTGCAGCTCGTCCACGTCGATCCAGGGCGTGTGCTTCTCGTGTTCGATGACTTCGCCGAAGGCCTTGCTGGGCACGTTGGTGCCGGAGAACAGTTCGCGGCCTTCGCGCTCCCAGCCATCCGTGCCGCCCGCGAGCACGGCGATATCGCTCCAGCCCAGGCGCGCCAGCTTGGCCGCGGCCTGGTGGGCCAGGGTCTCGTCGTCATCCACCAGCACGATGCGGGTGCCCCGGCGCGGCACCAGGCGGTCGGCCAGCAGCTCCAGGCGCCACAGCGGCGCGGGGGCGGCATGCAGCAGATGACGGCGCGCGTAGCGGCCGGCCTCGCGCACGTCCAGCACGGCGATCTCGGCCTCCCCGCGCAATTCTTCCTGCAGGGCCTGCGGCGAAACGCGGGCGTGGAAGATCGCCGCGGGGGGCGAGAACGTGCGGTACGCGCCGCCCTGGGCGCTTTCGAATACGACGCGCCCCGGCAGGCGGTCCAGCGCCAGGCCGTAGAAATGCAGGTGCGCGCCCGGTTCGTCGCCCACCAGCTCGATGGTATGGACGTCCTCCGGCCCCAGCACGATCGATTGGCCCGGCCCCACGTCCACGCGGCGGGCGTGCGCCAGGGTGTCGCGGGCGGGATCGGCGCTCTTGCGGCGCGCATACACCTCGTTGCGCTCCACGCCCGCCACGCCGGCGATGATGGCCCAGGTCGTGTGATCGTGCGGCGGCTGGGCCTTGCCCGGCTCGCCCAGCGACAGGTAAAGCGCATAGCCCCCGTCCACGTCCTCCGCCAGCCGGTAGATGGACGCCGGGCGGCCCGGCACCACGCTGAAGGCCTCCGGCGGGAACAGGTCGCGGCGGCGGCCCAGCGCCTCCAGGCGCTCCGCCACCTGCCGCAGCTGGTCCGGCGTCGCGCGGGCGCGGTCCGGCGCCAGCCGCTTCGCCTCGGCGATGAAGGCGAGCACGGCCTGGGCGCGCTCGGTGTGCTTGCTTGCGGCCGGGGCGGCCGCCGGGGAGTGTGTGCTCATGGGATGACCCGTCATTCCTTGGATGAAGAACGGGTCAGACTACGTCCCGCCGGCCTCGCCGGACAACGTAGAAATGCGTCTAAGGATATGCGGCGGGCGCCGCGCTCAGGCCGCGCCCTTCAACTCGTGCTCGACGACCTCGCGCGTCAGGGTGGGCACGAACAGCTCGATGAAGTGATAGGCATAGCCGCGCAACCAGGCGCCGCGGCGGATCGCCAGCCGCGTCAGGTTGATCTCGAACAGGTGGCGGGCGTCGATGGCGCGCAGGCGCGTGTCGCGCTCGGCGTCCCACGCCACGGCGGCCACGATGCCCACGCCCAGTTCCAGCTCCACGTAGGTCTTGATCACGTCCGCGTCCATCGCGGTCATGACGATGTCGGGCGTGATGCCCGCGCGGGCGAAGGCTTCGTCGATATGCGCCCGCCCGGTATAGCCGCGCCCATAGGTGATGATGGGATAGCGCGACAGCTGCGAGAGCGTGACGGCGTCCTGGCGTTCCAGCGCGTGGCCTTGCGGCACGATGATGCTGTGGCTCCAGCGGTAGCACGGCAGGTTGACCAGCCCCGGATAATC
This sequence comes from Achromobacter sp., assembly GCF_050285585.1. Classification (GTDB taxonomy): domain Bacteria; phylum Pseudomonadota; class Gammaproteobacteria; order Burkholderiales; family Burkholderiaceae_B; genus Achromobacter. Next base: position 19,109 of record NZ_JBLZXF010000009.1, read on the forward strand.
GGCCACGGCCTCGGTGGCCACGCCGATGTCGGCCTCGCCCTCCAGCAGCATTTCCGACACCTGCTTGGGCGAGCCCTGGTGCAGATGCAGCACCACGTCCGGATAGCGCTGGCGGAACTCCTTGACGACCGGCGGCAGGGCGTAGCGCGCCTGTGAGTGCGTGGCCGCGATCGACAGCACGCCGGTCCGGCTGTCCGCATACTCCGCGCCCGCGTGGCGGATGTTGTCGGCGCACTGCAGGATCTGCTCGACCAGCGGCAGGATCAGTTCGCCGGGCGGGGTCAGGCCGATGAGCCGCTTGCCCGAACGCACGAAGATGTCCACGCCCACCTCCTCCTCCAGCTCGCGGATCTGGCGGCTGACGCCGGGCTGCGAGGTATGCAGGCTTTCGGAGACGTCGGTCAGGTTGAAATCCTGGCGCACGGCTTCGCGCACGGAACGCAATTGCTGGAAGTTCATCGCGCGCCTCAGCCCATGAAGGCCAGCTGGTTGCCGGACGGGTCTTTCACGTACATGACGCGGGGCGAGGCCTGGGGCGGCGAACAGACGGGATGATGGCCCGCGCGCGTCAATCGCGCGAGGATATCGTCGTAGGCGCGGGTCCGGATCGCGAGGTAGTCGGGCCTGACGGCCCGGTTCAGCTCGTCCACGGGCGACAGCGACAAGGTCGCTTCGCCCAGCGCGAATCGCAGCCGCTGGCCATCCGCGCACGCGACCTCGTCCAACCCGACGATGAGGTGATAGAACTCGCGCATGGCGTCCAGCCGACGCGCGAGGAAGGGAAGCTGCACCGAATCGATCGAAAGAGAAGACATGCCCTGCCGCCTACATGGAACAGGGCTGATTCTAGTGCCGCCGGGCATGCCAGGACAAAGAGGATGAAGTTGCTTCTACATAGCCGGAAACCCTAAAGAAAAACGCTCATTTGCATATGCCTCAGGCGCTGCGGCGCAAGGCGTCGCGGGTCGCGCCGAAGGCGCGTTCGAGGTCTTCGATCAGATCGAGCGGGCTCTCCAGGCCGATGTGCAGGCGCACCACCGATTGCCGAGCGTGGCCGCCTTCCCGCCAGGCGCCGTGCTCGGCCAGGCGCTCGGGCGCGGCTTGCAGCGCCAGGCTTTCGTAGCCGCCCCAGGACGCGCCGATCGAGAAGTAGCGCAGCGCGTCGATGAAATGAGAGGCGGCGGCCGGCTCCGGATGCCGGAAGGCGAACGACACCAACCCGCTCGCGCCGCTGTAGTCGCGCCGCCACAGTTCGTGGCCGGGGTCTTGCGCGAGCGCCGGGTAATACACGCGCGCCACGTCCGGCCGGCCGGCGAGGTACTCGGCCACCGCCAGCGCGTTCTCGTGGTGGCGCGCCAGGCGCACGTCCAGCGTGCGCAGACCGCGCAAGGTCAGGTAGGCGTCGTCGGCCCCGACCGCCAGCCCCAGGGCGTCCGCGGTGGCGCCGAGCCGCCGGGCCAGATCCGGCCCGTCCACCGTCACCACACCCATCATCACGTCCGAATGCCCGGCCAGATACTTGGTCGCGGCCTGCAGCGAAATATGCGCGCCCAGCGCCAGCGGCTGGTAGTACAGGCCGCCGCTCCAGGTATTGTCGGCCGCCACCAGCACGCCGTGGCGACGGGCCGCCGCGGCCAGCGCCGGCAGGTCCAGCACCTCGTACAGCAGCGAACTGGGCGACTCCAGGTACAACAGCCGCGTATTCGGCCGGATCAGCGGTTCCAGCGCGTCGCGCGCGGCGGAGAAATACTCCACCTCGATGCCGTAGCGCTGCAGGAGCGCGCGGTCGACCTTGCGCACCGGCGAGTACACGCCATCGGAGACCAGCGCGTGGTCACCCGGCGCCAGCGTGGCCAGCAGCACCAGCACGATGGCCGACAGCCCCGAGGGCGCCAGTAGGCTGCGGTAGCCCCCTTCCAGCGATGCCACCGCCTCTTCCAGCGCCTGGTGCGTGTCCAGGCCGTGCCGGCCATAGGTGGCCACGCGCTCGCCGGCGGCGCGTTGCCCCGCCAGGGCCGCCTGCGTGGCGGTATCCGCGAAGCGCACGGTGCTGGTGCGCACCACCGGCACGTTCACCGGACCGGCGCCCTGCTTCAGGCCGGGCGAGCCGGCGTGCACCAGCCGGGTCTGGATGCGGGCCTGGGCGGCGGTCATGCGCGCACCTCCTGGCCGGGCTTCATCTGCGTGGCGTTGTAGTTCACGATCTCCCCCGTCGCCAGGTCGATCCCGATCCGGCCCGACAGCGTTTCCAGCGGCTGTCCGTAAAGATGGAAATGCAACGTGGGCGTGCCTCCCGTGACGTGGATGCTGTGGATGTCGTCCGGCAGGAACGAGACCGACTGGCCCGGCCGCACCACGACTTCGCGCAGTTGCTCCAGCGTCGCCCGGCCGGCCCGGGAACCGTCGTCGCTGCGGCGGTACACGCGGTTGAGTTCCTCGCCCGACAGCGCCACGATGCACGCCCAGGTCGTGTGGTCGTGCGGCAAGGTGGTCTTGCCCGGGTTGATCGAGTTCAGGTAGAGCGCAGGCGCGTCCGGCGCGTCGTCCGGGTTCAGGCGGTAGCGCGTGGACGCGCCCACGTCCTGCCCCGCCGCCGGCGGGGGAAAGTCCGACACCGGGAAGAGATCCCGGCGCTGCGCCAGCTGTTCGAGCCGGGCAGTGATGGCGGCCAGATGCGCGCGCGTCACCGCGCCCGCGGTCGGCAGCAAGGATTGGATATCGGACAGGGCCGCCCGCAGCTGCTGGCGGCGTTCGGCGGCAATCGCGGATTCTTGGGTCATGGAGGGCTCCTAGGGATTCACACTGCGAGGCGCAGCGGGTCGATGCGCAAATAGTTCTGGATGGGGTCGGACGCCTTGCGGGCCGCGGGCGCGCCGGACGAACGTTGCAGGAAGGCGCGCGTGCGCCCGCTGGCCGGCGCGCCGAACAGGCGCGACGGCGGGCCGGATTCGACGATGCGCCCGGCTTCGGTGAAGTACACGGTGTCGCTCACCTCTTCGGCGAAGCGCATCTCGTGCGTGACCAGCATGCAGGTCAGGCCGTCCTGCACCAGGTCGCGGATCACGGTCAGCACTTCGCCGACCATCTCCGGGTCCAGCGCCGAGGTCACTTCGTCGAACAGGATCAGCTCGGGCTGCAGCGCCAGCGCGCGCGCGATCGCCACGCGCTGCTGCTGCCCGCCCGAGAGTTCGCCGGGATAGGCGTTCTCCTTGTGCTCCATACGCACCTTCGCCAGCAGCTCCCGGGCCCGCGCCTGCGCCTGCGCCCGCGGCTCGCCGCCGACCTTGACGGGCGAGATCACCAGGTTCTGCAGCACGCTCAGGTGGGGGAACAGGTTGTATTGCTGGAACACGAAGCCCACCCGCCGGCGCAATCGGATCAGCTCGGCTTCCGTCCGCAATTCGTCCACCCGCAGGCCGTCGACCTCGATCTCTCCGCGCTGCGGACGCAGCAGGCCGGTGACGCAGCGCAGGATGGTGGACTTGCCCGAGCCCGACGGCCCGATGATGGACACGGCCTGGCCGCGCCGGACTTCGACGTCGATGCCCTTGAGCACCTCTGTCTGGCCGAAGGCCAGGTGCACGTCGCGCAGGCTGACCAGGGGCGCGGGCTGCGGCGCGGCGGCCGCGGGCGAGGCGGCGCGCGCCTCGGAATCAATGATGCTCATGGCGTCGTTCCAGATACCGCGTCCAGCGCGCGATGGGATAGCAATAGGCGAAGAAAAGCGCCAACAGGGTGAAATACACAAGGATGGTGAAGTCGCTGCGGGCCACGGTGTTGCTTGCCACGGTGGCCGTGTCGACCAGGTCGTGCACCCCCACCAGCGAGGCCAACGAGGTGCTCATGGTGATGCTGGCGTACAGGTTCATCCACGAGGGCAGCATCCGGCGCACGCATTGCGGCAGCACGATCATGCGGAAGATCTGCGCGCGCCGGAACGCCAGCGACTGGGCCGCCTCCCATTGCGCGCTCGGGATGGACTGGATCGCCCCGCGGAAGATCTCCGCCACGTTGGCGCTGGCCGGCAGGCCCAGGCCGATCACGACCTTGATCCAGTCCGGAAACGGCACGCTCCACCCGCCCACGCTCAGCTCGAACGGGAATACGTAGGTCGTGAAATACACCAGCACCAGGATGGGCGCGTTGCGAAACAGCAGCACATAGGCCCGCGTCAGCCGCCGCAGCAGCGCGGACGGCGACAGCGACAAGGCGCCGACCGCCAGGCCCACGACCGTGCCCAGCGCCATGGCCAGCACGCTGATCTGGATATTGACCCCCAGGCCGCGCAGCAGCGCGGGCGACCAGTGCCACAGCGCCCTCGCGGCCGCCGGCGCGGTATCGGTGGCGGCCCAGGCCAGGGCCAGCGCGGCAAGCGCCAGCAGCAGGACGACCCATGGGTCGCGCAGCAGCGCCGACGGCCCGCCTCGGGCGGCTTGGCCGCGCCCCGCGTTCAATGCAAGATCATTGGCCATAGCCGGGCATCCTCAAACGTTCTTCCAGCCAGCGCCCGCCCGCGCTGACCAGCCAGGTCAGCAGGCCGAAATACAGCAGGATCAGGAGCAGCAGCTCCAGCACATTGTCCCGGTGCGACCAGATCATGATGGACTCGTAGGTCACGTCGCCCACCGCGATGGCCGAGGCGATCGCCGTCATCTTCACCAGGTCCACCAGGTTGTTGACCAGGGCCGGCAGCGCAAAGCGCAGCGCCAGCGGCAACTGCACCTGGACCAGGATCTGGCCGCGCGAAAACGCCAGCGAGCGCGCCGCTTCCAGCGTCACCCCCGGCACCGCCTGGATCCCGGCGCGCAGGGCCTCGGCATGGAACACGCCCTTGTGCAAGGCGACCACGATCACCACCCAGGCGAACGGCGTGATCGGATTGCCGCCGCCCAGCTTCTGCGTGATCAGCATGTTCAGCACCAGGAAGGCGCAGTACAGCTGCACCAGCGTGGGCGTGTTGCGCGTGACTTCCACGAAGGCCTGCAGCGGCCGGGCCAGCCAGGCGCGGCCGCTGGTGAGGCCGGCGGCGATCAGCACGCCGACCAGCAGGCTGACGGGAATCGTCCAGGCGCACAGCTGCAGGGTCACCAGCAGCCCGTGGCCGAAGGCCGCCAGTTCACCCGGATCGAGCACGAAGCCGTAGTTCAGGCCCAGCGGCTTGAAGAATTCCACCCATGCGCGCAATGCCGGCTCGATCATGCGGCCTCCTCCCGCGGCAGGACGTCGGACCCGGCCGGCGCCAGCGCCGCGACCGCGCGCCCGACGCGGGCAATGGCGGCCTCGATGTCGGCGTCCGACGCCGCGAACGACAGCCGCAGGTACGGCGACAGGCCATAGGCCGCGCCGCGCACCACGGCCACGCCTTCCGCCTCCAGCAGCCAGGAGGCCACATCGCCATCGTCCGCGACGAGCCGCCCATCGGGCCGCGCCGCGCCGATCAGGCCCGCTACGCCGATCCAGGCGAAGAACGCGCCTTGCGGCGCATGCACCCGCAGGCCCTCGATCGCCCCCAGCCCCTCCACCACGCGCCGCGCCCGCCGCGCATAGGCCAGGCGGGCCGTTTCGACAAAGCCGTCGGCCGCGCCCTCCAGCGCCGCGAGCGCCGCTGCCTGGCCCACCGAACTGGGGCCCGAGGACACTTGGGACTGCACCGCTTCCAGCGCGTGGATCAGCGGCTGCGGCCCCGTGCCCCAGCCGATCCGCCAGCCGGTCATGGCATAGGCTTTGGACACGCCGTTGACCGCCAGCACGCGATGGGCCAGATCCGGCGCCACGCGCAGCAGATGAGCGGGCGGCCGCTGGAACCATATTTCCTCGTACATCTCGTCCCACAGCACCAGCACCTGCGGCGCCTCGCGCAGCACCGCGGCCAGCGCCGCCAGCTCATCGGCGCCGTAGACCGCGCCCGAGGGATTGGCGGGCGAATTCAGGATCAGCCATTTCGTGCGCGGCGTGATCGCCTCGCGCAGCGCCCGCGGCGTCAGCGTGAACCCATCCCCGGCGCGTGTCTCCACGACGACCGGCGTTCCGCCATTGATCCGGACGGCGTCCGGAAAGGTCGGCCAGTACGGGGCCGGCACGATCACTTCGTCGCCCTCGTCCAGCGTGGCGTTGAGCGCCAGGTAGATCACCTGCTTGCCGCCGTTGGACACGATGACATTGGACGCGTCCACGTCCAGCCCATGGCGCTGGCGGTAGCCTTGCGCCACGGCGCGGCGCAGCGCCGCCGTGCCCGCGGTGGGCGTGTACTTGGTCTGGCCCCGCGCAAGCGCCGCGCCGGCGGCGTCCTTGATGGGCGACGGCGTATCGAAATCGGGTTCGCCCGACGTCAGCGTCACGATGGAACGGCCTTCGGCCGCCAGCCGCGCCGCGCGCGCGCCGGCGGCGGCGATGGGCGACAGTTCGGCGCCGCGGGCCCGGCGCGACAGGACGCCGGGGAACAGGGATGCAGTCATGATGAACCTTGCGGATGGGTCGGTTGCGGGCATGGCGGGCCGGATGGCGCCGCCATCGGTCATGGCCGGGCGGCGGCCTCGGGCGGCGCGCTTTCGTAGCGGCCTTCCCGCGCCGCCGCGCTCGCCTGCCTCAGGTAATCGGCCGGCACGCCGAAGCGTTCCGCTTCCCGCAGCAGCAGCCCGGTCTTGAGCCAGTCGCGGATCGCGCCGTCCACGAAGGCGCGCGTCTCGGTCTCCCCGCGCCGCGTCCAGATGACGGTGGGCGACGGGATCAGCTGGTCGGCCGTGGCCAGTTCGTAGCCGCTCCACTGCCCGCCGTTCGGACCGTGCAGCGTCTCGTACAGGGCCGGCTGGATGTGCACCGACGCGTCGCAACTGCCCCCTTTCAGCGCCAGCAGCGACTCGGGAATGTTGCGCAGGCCCTTGACGACCGCGCCGTAGGTCTCCTGCAGCGGCTTGGCGAAATTGCTGCCCTGGGACACGCAGGCCACCTTGCCTTTCAAGTCCTCCCAGCGCTTGATGCCGCTCTGTTTGGACACCATGGCCGCGCCGCCCACCAGGTTGTAGGGCGTGGGCGCATAGCTGAGGATCTCGCTACGTTCCTGCGTCCATTGGATGTTCGCGATCAGCAGGTCGACCTTGCCCGCCTGCAGGAACTGCACGCGCGTCGCGGCGGTGACCGGCACGGTCTCCAGCGTTACGCCCAGCCGCCGGGCGAGATCCGCGCCCAGCTCGGTCTGGAAGCCGCCCACCTTGCCGGTGGCCGGATCCAGCAGCCCGAAAGGCGGGCTGGCGCCGTCGATTCCGATGGCGATCCGGCCGCGCTGCTTGATCCGGTCCAGCGTGGCGTCCGCGTGCGCGGGGCCGGCCGCCAGGGCCGTCGCCGCGGCCAGCGCCAGCGCGAGGGCCGGCTCGATGCGTGATTGCTTCATCTGCGTGGTTCCGTCGGGGTCCCGGGCGCGCTCAGCTGCCCTGCTTGTACTTGGCGTGCAGCGCTTCGAGCAGCGGCTGCGGCGGCTCGATGCCCAGGCGTTTTTCGGTGGCGATCAGCCAGCCGCTGCGGTGCCAGTCCTGCACCACCTTGTCCACGGCCGCGATGGTGTCGGCCTCGCCCTTGCGGGTCCAGACGACGGAATTGGCCGGCAGCACTTCGGTGGCGATGGGCGCGTGGTAGTCCGCCCATTCCGGGTTGTTGCGCAGCAAGGGATGGATCAGCGTGGAGTCGTGCACCGCCGCCACGCACTGGCCGCCGCGCAGCGCCAGCAGCGAATCCGACGAACTCTTGTAGCCCTTGACCTGCGCGCCGTAGTCGGCCGACAAGGGACGCGCGAAGCTGCTGCCCTGCGACACGCACACCGGCTTGCCGCGCAGGTCTTCCCACTTGGCGATGCCGCTGTTCTTCCGCGTGGCCGCGGCGCCGCCGACTCGGAAGAACGGCGTGGGCGCGTAGCCCAGGATCTCGGCACGCTCCGGGTTCAGTTCCATGGACGCGATCAGCAGGTCCACCTTGCCCGAAATGAGGAACTGCGTGCGCGTGGCAGTCTGGACCTGCACCAGTTCCGCCTTCACCCCCAGGCCCTTGGCCAGCTCGCGCGCCAGTTCGGGGTTCCAGCCCACCAGCTGCTGCGTGGCCGGATCCAGCGAACCGAATACGCCACCGTTGGCCAGCACGCCAATCGTGATCGTGCCGCGTTCCCTGACCTTGTCCAGGGTCGCGTCGGCGTGGGCCGCGCCGGCGGCGGCGGCCAGGGCCAGGGAGATTGCGATCCGGGCCGCGCCCGGTGACTTGCGGATAGCCATGAGATTCTGTCGTGTGCAATGAACGGACCTCCATGCTGCTTGCCGCAAGACGCCAAGGCAAAGAAGCGTTTCAGATATCCATATGAGGCCGCCGCCGCCACGTCTTCCCAAGGCGCGAACGACAAAGGGCGCGGCAAGCGCCGCGCCCCTCGATGCCGCCCTCGCCCCGCGGCTACTTCAGTTTCACGTCCGCCGACACGATCACTTTCCGATAGGCGGCGATGTCGTCGCGCACTGTCTGGTCCACGGCCTCCGGCGGACTGGCCGCGATGGTGAAGCCCAGGTTCTCCAGCAGCGCGGAGGTTTTGGGCTCGCGCAGCACCGCCACCACGTCGCGGTGGATGCGGTCGACGATCGCGCCCGGCGTGGAGGCCGGCACGGAAAAGCCCTGCCAGCTCTCGACGACGTAATCCGCCAATCCGGCTTCCTGGATGGTGGGCACGTCCGGCAGCGCCTTGGAGCGGTACGGCGTGGTGACGGCAAGCGCCACCAGCTTGCCGCTGCGCACGTTCTCGGTTGCCGCGGCAAGCGTGATCAGCATGGCGTCCACGTGGCCGCCCAGCACGTCCAGCGTGGCCGGCCCGCCGCCGGGGTACGGGATCTGGTTGGTCTTGGCGCCGATGCGCTCGTTCAGCAGCTCCACCGCCAGATGCTGCAGGCTGCCGGCGCCGCCCGGCAGCGCCATCGAGATTTCGCCCGGCCGGCGCCGCACCAGTTCCACGAACTCCTGGAACGTCCGGACGCCCAGGCTGGGACGCACCACCAGCAACTGCGGATTGACGACGGCCTTGGTCACGCCGCGCAGGTCGCGCAAGGGATCGTACGAAAGCTTGCCGGGCTGCAGGGCGTTGAGCGACAGCGCGTCGCCCGCCAGCAGCAGCGTGTAGCCGTCTCCGTGGGCATGGGCCACCGCGGCGTTGCCGATGGCGCTGCTGGCCCCAGGCTGGTTCTCGACCACCACGCTCTGCTTCCACTTCTCGCCCAGCTTCTGCGCGACGGTGCGCGCGAGCTTGTCGGCGCTGCCGCCCGCCGACACCGGCACGATGATCTTGACCGGCCGGTTCGGATAACGGTTGACATCCTCGCCCGGCACAGGCGCCGACCCCGCGAAATTGCCCAGCAGGCCGGCCCCCAGCACGACGCCGGCCAACAACCCCAGCCCGCCGCGGAGGGCGGATTTGCGCGTGATGCTCATGCCACGGCTCCCGTATCGATGCCATAGGCGCTGAACGGCTTGCCGAGCACCGCGCTGGAACGCCTGCCGTCCACACCCTGCGGCACGTCGCCTTCCAGCGTGATGCGGTACAGCACGCGTTCGACGTCGAGGTGGGCGAAATCCCCCGGGCCCTGGTGCGCGGTGGCGCGGTTGTCCCAGAAGGCAATGCTGCCGGGCCGCCAGCGGAAGCGCGCCGTGTATTCCGGCCGCGCGATCTCCTCGAAGAACAGGTTCAGCAGATGGCGGCTTTCCTCTTCGCTTACATCCTTGATCCGGCGCGTGAAGCCCGGATTGACGAACAGCACGCGTTCCCCCGTTTCCGGCAGCACCCGCACCACCGGATGCTCCGACACCAGCGGACTGGCCTGCACGCGCTGGGCGTACACGGTTTGATTGTCCAGATCGCCGTTGTAGCCCCCGAACTGATGCCGCGCCCACAGTCCGTCCGCAAGCGCGCGCACCGCGGGCGACAGGTGCCGGTATGCCGCCGCGAGGTTGGTGAACACCGTATCCCCGCCGTACTCCGGCACCTGGGCGCCAGCGCGCAGTATCGAGGCCGCGGGCGGATTGACCACCCCGGTGACGTCGGTATGCCAGCGCTCGCCGCGCCGGCCGACCTTGGACGTCGACGAGATCGTGCGGATCTGCGGATAGCCTTCCGGCGGGTTGGCGTCATAGGGATGGGCCGAGGTCGGCCGCCCGAAATGCTGCGCGAACGCCAGGTGCTGCGCGTGGTCGATGTGCTGGTCGCGGAAGAACACGACCTTCCAGCGCTGAAGCGCGGCCTTGATCTGGTCGATCTCGTCCTGCGCCAGCGGCTGCCTGAGATCCACGCCGTGGATCTCGGCGCCGGTGAAGACGGAAAGCGGCCGGACATCCAGCCGCGTGCGTTCAAGTGTGGTCATGTGCCGCCCCTATCGATGTCGGTGAAAACAGGATAGGGGCGTGCAATACGCGCAACAAATACCGATACGCAATGTGAAAATGCCTTCCCGGGCCGCCGGCGCGGGCGATTGGTGCCCGGCAGGCAACATGGTGATCCCCTCGCCGCGCCTACCGCGGGAGTTCCTCGGCGCCTACGATTTGTACGTTGCCTGCACGCCTGCAACTTACTCTGCGGCCCGCCCTGCGGGCAGCGTCCAACCTACCGAGGGAATCACCATGAGCCAACGCGTCAACGCCTTCGCGCAATCTCCCGAACTGTTCAGGAAGTTCGTCGAATTCGGCATGCTTCTGCAGTCCGGCGCCATCGAGTCTTCGATCCTGCATCTCGTCGAGATCCGGGCCTCCCAAATGAATGGCTGCGGCTTCTGCCTGGACATGCACGTCAAGCAGGCGAAGATCCACGGCGAGCGCGAGCTGCGCCTGCACCATATCGCCATCTGGCGCGAATCCACGCTGTTCTCGCCGCGCGAGCGCGCCGCCCTGGCCTGGACCGAAGTCCTGACCCGCCTGCCCGAACACGGCGTGCCCGACGAGGTCTACGAACGCGTGCGCTCCGAGTTCTCGGAGAAGGAAATCTCGGACCTGAGCTTCGCAGTCATGGCCATCAATGGCTGGAACCGCCTCAACGTAGGCTTCCGCACCGTCCCGGGCTCGGCCGACAAGGCCTACGGCCTGGACAAAGCCAAGCTGGACTGAGGAGGCCGCCATGAAGATCCTCGTCATCGGCGGAACCGGCCTGATCGGCTCCAAACTCGTCAAGATCCTGGCCCAGCGCGGCCATGAAGCGATTGCCGCGTCGCCCGCCACGGGCGTGAACACCATCACGGGCGCGGGCCTGCCGGAAGCGCTGGCAGGCGTCGACGTCGTGGTCGACGTCGCCAATTCCCCCTCGTTCGAGGACCGCGCCGTGCTCGAATTCTTCGAGACTTCGGGGCGCAACCTGCTGGCGGCCGAAGCCGCGGCGGGCGTGCGCCACCACGTGGCGCTGTCGGTGGTGGGAACGCACCGGCTGGCCGAAAGCGGCTACTTCCGCGGCAAGATCGCGCAGGAGAAGCTGATCGAGGCCGCTGCCATTCCGTACACCATCGTCCACAGCACCCAGTTCTTCGAGTTCCTAGGCGGCATCGTGCAGTCCGGCGCCGTCGGCGACGAAATCCGCCTGTCGCCCGCCTACGTGCAGCCCATCGCCTCGGACGACGTGGCCCTGGCCATGGCTGACGCGACGCTTGCTCCGCCGGTCAACGGCACCATCGAGATCGCTGGCCCCGAGCGCGTGCGCCTGGCCGCCCTCGTGCAACGCTACCTGCAGAAGACCGGCGATGGACGCAAGGTGGTGGCGGATGCACAGGCGCGCTACTTCGGCGCCCTGCTGGAGGACGATACCCTGGTGCCCGGCCCCGGCCCGCGCCTTGGAGAGATCGGGTTCGAGACCTGGTTCAGCCGCGCCACCGCAAGGCAGTAAAGACGAACTGCGAGAAAATGGCGGCATTCAGCGGCCGCCGCCGCCATTTCCCGCGAACCGGTCCAACGGGACATTCATGAGCAAACTGCAACCTCCCCCCCTGACCCTGCTGGACAAGTACCGCGGGGAAGAATTCCAGCCTTTGTATACCGCGACCGTCATGGTCGAAGGCGGCGAAGCCGCGCATGGCCGGGCTTCCGGCATCGCCCGCTCCGACGACGGCGCGCTGCGGGTCGACTTGCGGCTGCCGCCCGAACTGGGCGGGCCCGGCGGAGGCAGCAACCCGGAACAGCTGTTCGCGGCCGGCTATGCCGCCTGCTTCCACGGCGCCCTCTGCCTGCTCGCCGCCAAGGCCGGCCTGGCGATACCGGACGCCACGGTCAAGGCGGCCATCACGTTCGGCCGCGACCCGGTGGACGGCCTGTATGCCCTGGCCGCTCACATCACGATCCGCCTTCCCGGCCTGGACCGGCCCGTGGCCGAGGAACTGGTGCGCAACACCGAGCGGCTGTGCCCCTATTCCAAGATGGCGCGGCAAGGCATGCATAGCGTGGTCGTGCTGACGGAATAGCGGATCGCTAGGGCTTCAGCAGCTGGCTGTCCAGGCTTTGCAGGTCCAGCGCGCGGATGTTCGTGGTCATGTAGTCGATGAATACGCGGATGCGCCCCGGCAGGTGCTGGCGGCTGAGATAGCAAAGGTAGTGCCCGCGGTCGTCGGGCGAATACTGCGGCAGGCACGCCACCAGCGTGCCCGCGCGCAGGTGCTCGCTGATCTGGTAGCCGGCCATCTGGGCGATGCCCTCGCCGTCGAGCACGGCCTGCAGGACCAGGTCGGCATCGTTGAAGGCCAGCATCGCCGGCGGCGCGAACTTGCGCATATGGCCGCCCACCTTGAACTCCCACTCGTATACGCGGCCCGACGCCAGCCGGAAATTCACACAGCGGTGCCGGGCCAGGTCCTCGATCTCCCGCGGCAGCGGGTGCGCCCTGGCATAGGCCGGCGAGGCGCACAGCGACATCTGCATGGGAATCAACTGCTTGGCGATCACCTGGCTGTCCTCCATCCGGCCGTTGCGGAAGGAAACGTCGATGCGGTCCTTCGTGAAATCGGTGGTCGCGTCGTCCAGCATGAGTTCGACGGATACGTCCGGATAGGCTGCGCGGAAGCCTTTCAGCAGGGGCGCGACGATCTTGCGCCCGAAGCCCACCGTCGAACACACCCGCAGGTGCCCCGAAGGCGGCCCCTCGCGCAGCTCGCGCATGTCGTCCAGCGCCTGCACGATGCGCTCCACGCCCGGAAAGCAATTCTCGTAGAACCGCTCGCCTTCCCGCGTCAGCGAGGTGCTGCGGGTCGTGCGCACGAAAAGCCGGACGCCCAGCTGGTCTTCCAGTTTCTGCACGCTGCGACTCACGGCGGAGCGGCCGATGCCCAGGCGGTCTCCGGCCTTGGCGAAATTGCCCTCGGACGCGACGGCGATGAACGCCACGACGCCGGCATGACTGGTGGCGAAACTGTCCGCCAGCGAATCGGCGCCGGTGGCCGGGGCGGAATGAGGATCGGAGGCGGCCGCGATCTCGCCGGCAGGGAAATTTTTGGTGTCCATTCCCCTAAGACGCGCGAGCCGCCCGGTTTGTGACGTCCTTCTCGAAAAAAATCCGCGGGACCGTTCGCGCCATCCCGTCCTACTGTGCGGGCAGCACGGCGGGCGCGCCCTGCTTCTTGATCAACAGGACCAGGAACTTGGCGGGCTTGGTCCGGCTGGCGTTGCGGCCGACGGTATGGACGTCGTCCGGGCCTTCGTAGAACGTCTGGCCTGGAGTCAGCGTCACTTCCTTGCCGCCCCGCAGCTGCATCACGATGCTGCCTTCCAGCACGTAGATGAAACTGTCCGCGTCATGGCGGTGGACCGGATCTGCCGCCCCCGGAGGGTAGTCCACCGTAATCATGAGCACGTCCTTGCCGGCGATGTCGGGCAAGTCCTTGGTCATCAATTCCGTCACGATGGGATCCGCGGCCTTGCCGCCGTGCGGTCCCGGGTGCGGCGGCGCAGCAAACGCCAGGGGGCCGGCGAGCAGTCCGGCGGCGATCAAGGGCAATCCCTTGCCTATTCTCTTCAACATGGCCTTTCCTCGGTGGTGAGTGGGAACGGGTCCATGGTAGGAAACCGGGCGGCGCCCCGGTAGATCCCTGGGCGGGATCATGATGTTGTCCGCGCGGCACCAATGCGCGGCCCCGGATTCAGCGCGGGAAGAAAGCGGTGGCCACGCGCGCGAGCTTGTCCGGGTTGCGCTGCACCAGGACCCGGACGATACGCTCGCCGTCGGTTTCGTAGGATTGCACCGATTCCAGCTCGCCCTGGATGAAGCGCAGCAGGGTCCATTCGCCGTTCACCTGCGCCAACTCCACCCGCAGGTCATCCCCATACCGCCGCTTGCCGGCGTAGAACAGCTGCGCCAGGCGCCTGCCGCCCACCAGGCTGGAGAAGCTGGGCACCTTGCCGCCGCCGTCGCCGATCAGCTCGGCATCGTCGCTGAGCAAGGCGTGCAGGCCATGGAAGTCGCCATGCCGCATGGCGTCGGCGAAGCCCTGCATCAGGCGATGGTGGGTTTCACGGGAGACGGCACGGCGGGGGGCCTCCTGGCGCAACTGCTGCTTTGCGCGCCGCACCAACTGGCGGCAGGCAGCCTCGGTCTTGCCAAGGGTGCGCGCGACGTCCGGGTAATCCTCGTCGAACACTTCGCGCATCAGGAATGCGGCCCGGGCCTCCGGCGACAACCGTTCCAGCATGAACAGAAACGCCACCGACACATCATCGGCAAGCTCATGGATCTCCTCCGGCGTGGCCGGAGCCGGCATGAGCACGGGCTCGGGCAACCAGATGCCCATGTAGCTTTCGCGCTGCGACTTCACGGCGCGCAGGCGGTCGATGGAAAGCCGCGTGGCCACCGTCACCAGCCAGGCCTCGGGGTTGTCCAGCCGGGAAGGATCGGCCTCGTGCCAGCGCAGCCAGGTATCCTGCACCACGTCCTCGGCTTCGGCGACTGCGCCCAGCATGCGGTAGGCGATCGCGTGCAGTCGCGCGCGATGGCGGTTGAACAGACTGGTGGGGTCGGTCATGGGCGACGCCCTTGTGGCGGGGCGTGAAATGGTCGGAGGACGCGCGCTATTTTGCGGCCTCACCCTGAAAACGGCAAGCGCCCCTCCCCGCCTGCCTGCCCGCGCGCCAGCGCCGTCGCCAGCGACAGCGCCCGTTCGAGGAACGGGGACGCGTCGTCCTTGCGATAGCTGACGATCACGGGCGAAACGAAGGCGTCCGCGTCGATGCGCACGTGCGCCACGTCCTGCCGCTGCAGGCGCTGCGCCGAGGCCGGCACCACGCTCACGCCCAGCCCCGCCGCGACCAGGCCGATAGCGGTCTGCAGCTCATTCGCTTCCTGCACCACCTGCAAGGCGTGCCCCGCCGCGCGGAACAGGCCCAGCACGTGGTCCGCGAAGTTCGGACGCGGCCGCGCCGGATACAGCACGAAAGGCTCCTGCGCCAGCCGCTCGACCGACACGCGCGTCAGGCCCGCCAGCGGATGGCTCAGGGGCACCGCGGCCATCAGCGGTTCGGTCATCAGCACCCGCCGCTCGATGGCCGGATCGTCCAGCAGAATGCGACCGATGCCCAGGTCGATGCGGCCCGCCTTCAGCGCCTCGAGCTGCGGCAAGGTCGTCATCTCCGCCAGGCCCACTTCGACCAGCGGATCCGCCCCGCGCAGCCGCCGGATCAGTTCGGGAACGAAGCCATACAGCGTGGACGGCACGAAGCCTATGCCGAACCATCGCCGCTGCGTCTGCCCCAGCCTGCGCGTGCCTTCCAGCACTTCCTCCAGGCGCACCGTCAGCAGCCGCGATTGCTCCAGCAGAAAGCGGCCGGCATCCGTGAGGCGCAGGGCCCGGGTCGTCCGCTCGAACAATTGCACGCCCAGTTCCTCCTCGAACTGCCGGATCTGGCGGCTGAGCGGAGGCTGGGCCATGTGCAGCCTGGCGGCGGCGCGGGTGAAGCTGCCCTCCTCCGCGACCGCCTGGAAATAGCGCAGATGCCTGAGTTGCATGGATTATTCAGACCATAAAGGTATTAATTGGAACCCATATAGTCTTGGACTCGGGCTGATAATGCAAGCCATACTGCCGTCATCCTAGAATCCTGGCAATAAAAGTATGAATCAGGCAAGCATTCTCTCCGTCGAGGCGATCCTGGTGGACCTGCCGACGATCCGCGCCCACCAGTTGGCCATGGCCGTCATGCAGCGCCAGACGCTGGTGATCGTGCGCCTGCGTTGCGGCGACGGCATCGAAGGCATCGGCGAAGCCACCACCATCGGCGGCCTTTCCTATGGCGAGGAAAGTCCCGAAGGCATCAAGCTGGCCATCGATACCTACCTGGCGCCGGCGCTGGCCGGTATGGACGCCACCAACATCCACGCCGCCATGCGCCGATTGGACGCCGTGGCCCGCGGCAACCGCTACGCCAAGTCCGCGCTGGAAAGCGCGCTGCTGGACGCCCAGGGCAAGCGCCTGGGCGTATCCGTGTCGACGCTGCTGGGCGGCGCGGTGCGCACGCGCCTGCCGGTGCTCTGGACCCTGGCCAGCGGCGACACCGCCCGCGACATCGAGGAAGCCGAATCGCTGCTGCAAAGCCGCCGCCACAACACCTTCAAGCTGAAGGTGGGCCGGCGCGCGGTCTCGGAAGACGTGGCCCACGTCTCGCGCATCAAGCAGGCCCTGGGCGACCGCGCCCGCGTCACCGTCGATGTGAACCAGGCCTGGAACGAAGCCGACGCGGCGGGCGCCATCGCCCGGCTGGAAGCGGCGGGCGTGGACCTGATCGAACAGCCCATCCCCCGCGCCAACCTGGCCGGCATGGCCCGCCTTGCCGCCCGTTTCGTGGTGCCCATCATGGCGGACGAGGCGCTGAACGGCCCCGAGGACGCGCTGGACATCGCGCGGCTGGGCGCCGCCGACGTGCTGGCCCTGAAGATCTCCAAGTCGGGCGGCATCCACGAGATGCTGCGCACCGCCGCCGTGGGCGACGCGGCCGGCATGTCGCTCTACGGCGGCACCATGCTGGAAGGCTCGGTGGGCTCTATTGCGTCCGCTCACGGCTTCGCCTGCCTGCCGCGCCTGTCCTGGGGCACCGAGCTGTTCGGCCCACTGCTGTTGAAGGACGACATCGTCGCCAACCCGCCGCGATTCTCGGATTTTGAAATGGAACTGCCCGATGGCCCCGGCCTCGGACTGGCGTTGGACGAGGACAAGCTGTCCTTCTACCGCCGGGACCGCTGACCCCCGGCGGCATCGCGCGCGCCACGGCGCCGCGCCACGATAATTCAAGCACTACGGAGACAATCATGCGCTTGCGTCAAGCATTCAACACCCTCGTCCTGGCCTGCGCCGGGCTGGCCATCCTGGGCGGCGCCCCCGCCGCGCGGGCCGACGGCTATCCGGAACGCCCGGTCAAATGGATCGTGCCCTTCCCGCCCGGAGGCGCCATGGACAGCATCGCCCGCACGCTGGGCGAATCGATGGGCAAGCAGCTCAACACCTCGTTCATCGTCGAGAACCGCGCGGGCGCGGGCGGCAACATCGGCGCGGCCAGCGTGGCCCGCGCCAAGCCCGACGGCTACACCATCCTGATCGTGGCCAACGGCATGGCCGTCAATCCCGCGCTGTACGCCGACCTGAACTACGATCCCATCAAGGACTTCGCGCCCATCTCGCTGCTGGCCGTGGTGCCCAACGTGCTGGTCACCAATCCCGCCCGCACCGACGCCGCCAGCGTGCAGGACGTGATCGCCAAGGCCAAGGCGCAGCCCAACCACTACACCTACGCCTCGGCGGGCGTGGGCACGTCCATCCACCTGGCGGGCGAACTGTTCCTTTCCATGGCCAACGTGGAAATGCTGCACGTGCCCTACAAGGGCAGCGGCCCGGCCATCGCCGACCTGCTCGGCGGGCAGGTGGACTACATGTTCGACAGCATCACCTCGGCCAAGCCGCACATCCAGGCCGGCAAGCTGCGCGCCCTGGGGGTGACCACCAGCAAGCGCTCGGCCGCCTTGCCCAACGTGCCCACCATCGCGGAAAGCGGCCTGCCCGGCTACGAGCTGATGCCCTGGTTCGCCGCCTTCGCGCCGGCGGGCACGCCGCCGGAAGTCGTGGCCAAGCTGAACGGCGCTATGCGCCAGGCCCTGGCGGACCCCAAGGTGCGCGCCACCCTCGATTCGATCGGCGCCGAATCCATCGGCGGATCGCCCGACGAACTGCGCGACTACCTGGCCCGCGAAACCGCGCAATGGAAGACGCTGGTCAAGGAGCGCAACATCAAGATCAACTAGGCCGCGCTATTCCACCGTTGCGCCCGACTTCCTGACGACTTCCGCCCAGCGCGGGATCTCGGCCGCCATCAGGTCGCGCAGCTGTTCGGGGGAGCTGCCCACCAGCTCCATCCCCATCGTCTTGCCCAGCTTTTCCCGCACGTCCGGCTCTTTCAGGATCAGCGCGATTTCCTGCGCCAGCCTGTCCAGGATGGGCTTGGGCGTGCCCTTGGGCGCGTACACGGCCTGCCAGGACGCCATCTGGAAACCCGGCACGCCGGCCTCCTGCATGGTCGGCACGTCCGGCGCCAGCGCGATGCGGTCCTTGGTGGTGACGGCCAGCAGCTTGAGCTTGCCGGTCTGCAATAGCGGCAGCGCGGCCGTCATCTGGTCGAACATGAAGGTCACGGCGCCCGAGGACACGTCCACCATGGCGGGCGGCGTGCCCTTGTAGGGCACGTGCGTGAGCGGCACGCCGATCATGCCCGAGAACAGTTCGCCCGCGAGGTGGGTGGAAGTGCCCGCGCCGGAGGACGCGAAGGTGCGCTTGCCCGGATCGCGCTTCAGGAGCGCGATGAGCTCGGCCACCGAATTCACGCCCAGGTTCGGATCCACCAGCAGCACGTTGGGCAGATAGGCGATCAGCGATACGGGCTCGAAATCCTTGACCGGGTCGTACTTCAGGTTCTTGTACAGGCTGGCATTGATCGCATGCGTGCTGATCGTGCCGCCGAACAGCGTGTAGCCGTCGGGCGGCGCCTTGGCTACGTAGGTCGCGCCGATGCCGCCGGCCGCGCCCGGTTTGTTCTCAACGATGACGTTCTGGCGCAGGCGATCGCCGAGCTTCTGGGCCAGCACGCGGCCCACCACGTCGGTCGACCCGCCCACGGTGAACGGCACCACATAGGAAATGGGTTTCTGCGCCGGCCAGTCGGCCGCGCGCGCGGGCAATGCGAGCGCGCCCAGCATGGCGGCGCCCAGCAGCGCGGCCAGCGCGCCGCGTCGTTGCTTGTTCATGTTGTCTCCTGCCTCTCGTTATCGGTCTGGGGGGCCGGCCTTGCCGGCGGCAAGGCTCAACGGCCCTGTTCCTTGCGCCATGCGGCGAATTTGTCCTTGGTGCCCGGATCGGTGGGCGGATACAAACCGAGGATGGACGCGCCCTGCCGCACCTGGGCGGCCACGAAGTCCTCGAAGGCGGTCATTTCCACGGCTTCGGCCGCAATCTCGTCGGCCAGGTGCGCCGGGATCACCACGACGCCCTCGCGGTCGCCCACCACGATATCGCCCGGAAACACCGCAACGTCGCCGCAGCCGATGGGCGCGTTGATATCCAGCGCCTGGTGCAGGGTCAGATTGGTCGGCGCGGACGGCCGCTGGTGGTAGGCGGCGAAGCCCAGCTCGGCGATCTCGGGCGAATCGCGCAAGCCGCCGTCCGTGACCACGCCGGCCACGCCGCGCTTCATCAGGCGCGTCACCAGGATGGAGCCGGCCGACGCCGCCCGCGCGTCCTTGCGGCTGTCCATGACCAGCACCGCGCCCTCCGGGCAGGTCTCGACCGCGACGCGCTGCGGATGCGAACGGTCTTCGAATACCTTGATGGTGTTCAGGTCCTCGCGCGCGGGGATGTACCGCAAGGTGAACGCCGGGCCCACCATGTTGGGCAGCGAGGCGTTCAGCGGCCGCACGTCCTGGATGAACTGATTGCGCAGGCCGCGCTTGAACAAGGCGGTGCACAGGGTGGCGGTGCTGACGCCGGCCAGCCTGGCGCGGGTTTCGGGATGCAGTTGGGACACGGTGGCTCCGGAAGCGGGGATGAGGGAAAGCGTCAGAAAATCTCGGGTTCGGGCACCGGGGCGCCGAAGCCGGTTTCGAGGAAGTCGAAGTCGCAGCCGTCGTTGGCCTGGAGGATGTGGCGGGAGTACATCCAGCCGTAGCCGCGCTCGTAGCGTTTGGGCGGCGGCGTCCAGGCGGCGCGCCGCGCCGCCAGTTCTTCGTCGCCGACGTTCAGGTGGATGCTGCGGGCCGGCACGTCCACGGTGATCAGGTCGCCCGTTTTCACCAGGGCCAGCGGACCGCCCACATAGCTTTCGGGAGCGACGTGCAGAATGCAGGCGCCGTAGCTGGTGCCGCTCATCCGGGCGTCGGACAGGCGCAGCATGTCGCGCACGCCCTGCTTCACCAGCTTGGTGGGGATGGGCAGCATGCCCCATTCCGGCATGCCGGGGCCGCCCTGCGGGCCGGCGTTGCGCAGGATCATGATGTGGTCGGGCGTGACGTCCAGGTCCTCGTCGTCCACCGCGGCCTTCATGCTGGGATAGTCGTCGAACACCAGCGCGGGCCCGGTATGGCGCAGGTACTGCGGCGCGCAGGCGCTGGGCTTGATGACGCAGCCGTCGGGCGCGATGTTGCCGCGCAGCACGGCCAGCGCGCCTTCTTGGTAGATGGCCGTCTCCGGCGTGCGGATCACGTCGTCGTTGCAGACCTCGGCCCCCGCGATGTTCTCTCCCAGCGTCTTGCCGGTAACCGTCATGGCGGAAGCATCCAGGTGGCCGTGCAGGCGCGACATCAGCGCCGGCAGCCCGCCGGCGTAGTAGAAATCTTCCATCAGGTAGGTGTCGCCGCTGGGCCGGATGTTGGCGATCACCGGTACCTTGCGGCTGGCGGCGTCGAAGTCGTCCAGGCCGACGGCGCAGTTGGCGCGGCGCGACATGGCGACCAGGTGCACGATGGCGTTGGTGGAGCACCCCATGGCCATGGCGACATTGATGGCGTTCTTGAAGGAGGCGAGGCTCAGGACGCGCTGCGGCGTCAGCTCTTCCCAGACCATCTCCACCGCGCGCCGCCCGCACTCGGCCGACATGCGCATGTGGTTGACGTCCGCCGCGGGAATCGACGAGGCGCCAGGCAGCGTCATGCCTATGGTCTCTGCGATGGCGGTCATGGTGCTGGCCGTGCCCATGGTCATGCAGGTGCCGTAGCTGCGGGCGATGCCGCCTTCCACTTCGGTCCATTGCTCGCGCGTGATCCTGCCGGCGCGCCGCTCGTCCCAGAGTTTCCAGGCATCCGAGCCGGAACCCAGGATCTTGCCCTTCCAGTTGCCGCGCAGCATGGGGCCGGCAGGCACGTAGATGCAGGGCAGCCCGGCGCTGATGGCTCCCATGATCAGGCCCGGGGTGGTCTTGTCGCAGCCGCCCATGAGAACGGCGCCATCCACCGGATGGCTGCGCAGCAGCTCCTCGGTCTCCATGGCCAGGAAGTTGCGGTACAGCATGGTGGTCGGCTTGACGAAGGACTCCGACACCGAAATGGCGGGCAGCTCCACGGGGAAGCCGCCCGCCTGGAACACGCCGCGCTTGACGTCCTCCACCCGCTGCTTGAAATGGCTGTGGCACGGATTCAGGTCGGACCAGGTGTTGACGATGGCGATGATGGGGCGGCCCGCCCAGTCATCGGGGCCGTAGCCCATCTGCATCATGCGGGAGCGGTGGCCGAAGGAACGCAGGTCATCCTTGGCCATCCAGGCGGCGCTGCGGAGCGTTTCGTAGGAACGTTTCATGGGTGCGGCGTTTGGACCGGAATGGGATGAAGGCATTTAAACACTAATGTATTAGTGCGTCAGTTAGGTGAAAACCCGCTACACTCGGCATCTCCGTTTCCGTGGCCCTTGCCCTTCGCGCTACCCGATGCCTAGCCCCAAGCTCCGACTGGACCGCTCGCGCCATGCGGCGCCGCAAGTCTTCGAACACCTGCGCGAACAGATCGTATCCCTGGAACTCGCCCCCGGGGCGCCGCTGTCGCGCGTAACGCTGGCCGACACCTACGGCCTCAGCCAGACTCCCATCCGCGACGCCCTGATGCGGCTGGCGGAAGAAGCGCTGGTCGAGATCTACCCCCAGCACACGACGGTGGTCAGCCGCATCGACATCGCCGCCGCCCGCGAGGCGCATTTCCTGAGGAAATCCCTCGAACTGGAGATCGTGCAGATATTGGCGCAACGGCCCGATCCGGTGCTGTTCCAGCGCCTGCAGGCCAGCATCGCGCTGCAGCGCGCCAGCCACGCCAGCGGCCAGTACCGGCAATTCATCGACGCCGACCAGGCGTTCCACCGCGACATGCACGAAGCGGCGGGCGTGGGCCGGCTATGGGAGCTGGAACAGCGCTACAGCGGCCACCTGGACCGCCTGCGCCGCCTGCACCTGCCGGAAGCCGGCAAGGCCGAGCGCATCCTGGACGATCACCAGCGCCTGCTGGACGCCATCGTCGCCCAGGACCCGCAGCGCGCGCAGCAGGTGCTGCGCGAACACCTGTCGGGCACCCTCAGCCAGGTGGCCGAGATCTGCAAGCGCTATCCGGAATACGTATTGACAGCCTAGTCCCGAAAGGAGGCGCCCAAGCGCCCGCCCCGCCAGTATGATCAAGGGCATCCCATGGCTTTCTGGGAGTCCGCCGGGCAATGGCCCGTTGCTTACCGAACGGAACGTCCCCATGACCGCAAGGCACGCAAGATCCCGAATTGCCCTCGCCGTGCTGGCCGTCGCGTGCGCAGGCGCCGCGCCGGCCGCCCCGCCCGGCGCTTGCGAAACCATCACGGTGCGCGAAGGAGACCCCGTTCCTGCCGGCGCGTGCGCGGTGAACGTGGTGCCCCGGGACCCCGGTCCGGCCGGCATGCTGTTCGGCGGCCCCGAATGGGCGCCGCTGGATCCGCAGACCATGCCGGGCGTGTTCTACGACAGCGCTTCGATCAAGCCCGTAACCGAACGCCCCGCCGTGATGGCCGTGACGGTCGCCTGGTTCTACGCCCAGCCGAGAATCTCCGAAACCAACGGGCAGTCGTATCGCTCGGTGACCCAGCCGGTCAGCTTGAACTGCGAAGCCAACACCTACACCGTGGACCAGACCCTGCATTACGCCGGCGAGAACGCCACCGGCAAGCTCGTGGAGTCCCTGCCGACGGCGGGCATCCGCAACGCACCCATTGCGCACGATCCCGTGCAGCGCAGGCTGCGCGAGCTGGTCTGCCCCGCCGGCGGCAGAGGCCGGCTCAAATAGGCCTGGCGGCGCGGGCCGCGGCCGCGCCGCCCGCTGCCGTCACGCTTGGGCCAGCGCCTGGTCCAGGTCGGCCAGCAGGTCGTCGATGTGCTCGATGCCGATGGACAGGCGCACCGTTTCCTCGCGCACGCCCGCTTTCCGGAGCTCTTCCGGATTGAGCTGGCGGTGGGTCGTGGACGCAGGGTGCGTCGCCAGCGACTTGGCGTCGCCGATATTGACCAGCCGCGTGAAAAGCTGCAGCGCGTCCTGGAAGCGCGCGCCGGCCTCGCGGCCGCCCTTGACGCCGAACGTGAACAGGCCGGGCGCCTTGCCGCCCAGGTACTTCTGCGCCAGCGCATGGTCCGGATGGTCGGGCAGGCCCGCATAGTTGACCCATTCGACCTTCGGATGCTCGCGCAGGTAATTGGCGACCTTGACCGCGTTTTCGACGATGCGGTCCACGCGCAGCGCCAGCGTCTCGATGCCTTGCAGGATCTGGAAGGCGTTGAAAGGCGAGATCGCCGCGCCCGTATTGCGCAGCGGCACCACGCGGGCCCGGCCGATGTAGGCGGCCGCGCCGAAGGCCTCGGTGTAGACCACGCCGTGGTAGCTGATGTCGGGCTCGTTCAGGCGCTTGAAGCGGGCCTTGTGCTCGGCCCAGGGGAATTTGCCCGAATCGATGATGGCGCCGCCCAGGCTCGTGCCGTGGCCGCCCAGGTATTTGGTGAGCGATTGCACCACGATGTCGGCGCCGTGCTCGATGGGACGCAGCAGGTACGGCGACGGCACCGTGTTGTCCACGATCAGCGGCACGCCATGGCGATGCGCCAGTTCGGCCAGGGCCGCGATGTCGGTGATGTTGCCTAGCGGATTGCCGACGGATTCCGCGAAGATGGCCTTGGTGCGCTCGTCGATCTGCGCTTCGAACGACGCCAGGTCGGCGGGGTCGGCGAAGCGCGTGGAGATGCCGTACTGCGGCAGCGTATGCGCGAACAGGTTGTAGGTGCCGCCGTACAGCGTGCTGGAGGAAACGATGTTGTCGCCGGCCTCGGCGATCGTCATGACGGCGTAGGTCACCGCGGACTGGCCCGAGGCCAGCGCCAGCGCGGCGACGCCGCCTTCCAGGGCCGCCACGCGCTGCTCCAGCACGTCCGTCGTGGGATTCATGATGCGGGTGTAGATATTGCCCGGCACCTTCAGATCGAACAGGTCCGCGCCATGCTGCGTGTCGTCGAACGCGTAGGCCACCGTCTGGTAGATGGGCACGGCCACGGCGCGCGTGGTGGGATCGGGACGATAGCCGCCATGCACGGCAATGGTTTCAAGCCGCCAGGGCTTCTTCTGGTCGCTCATGTGTCTCTCCAGGAAATGCGTTATGAATGGTTCTTGGACGGCGAACGCGCTCGCAGCGCGCAGGATACAGCCGATGCCGCGCCGTTGCCATGGGCTGCGGCGGACAGACGCACGTAACCATACCCCACAATCCCGGCCGCCCTGGGCTGCGTGCATAGGGCCGCATAGCCTCCCGCCTGCCCGAGGGCTTCCTCATCTTGCCTGGGAACCGCCAGGCGCGCGCATTCATCCCGCCCGCGATTCCAGCTGCGTGCGGTTCAGGAAGCGTTCGAAGGCGGCCAGGTAGGCAAGTTCCACGGCGCTCAGCTTGCGCTGCTTGTGCCATGCCAGGAACACATCGATTTCGGCCACCGATTCCGCGGGGGGCAGGCGCCGCAGCTCGCCGCTCATCACGTCCTGGCGGATCAAGTGTTCGGGCAGAAAGCTCAGCCCGATACCGGCCACCACCATGCGCCGGATTTCCTCGATATTGGGCGACGTGCCCACGATGCGGCCGGTAAAGCCCTGCTGATCGCGAAAGATGGTCAGCGGCGACAGGGTGTCGCCGATCTGGTCGCTGGCGAAACAGACGAAATTCTGGTCCATCAGGTCTTCCAGGCTGACCCGCTGCCTGGAAAACAGCGGATGATGCCGTCCGCAGACGACCGCGTAGCGATGGCGCAGGAACAGCCGGCGCTCCAGCGCCTCGACGGGCTTGCGGCACAGGCATATGCCCAGCGCCGGCACGCGCTTGGCAAGCGCGTCCAGGATGGCGGCGCTGGGCAGCACATCGACATGGAATTCGATCCTGGGATAGCGCCGGTGGAACTGCGCCAGGAAATCGTCATACGCCGGACTTTGCACCTTGCTCATTACCAGCAGGCGCAAGGCGCCCGCGATTTCGGCCCGGTCCTGCGTCGCGGCGTTCTCGATGCGCGCCATCGTGCCGTACATATCGCGGGCGATGGCGTAGATCTCGTCGCCCAGCCCCGTCAGGCGGAATTCGCCATTGCGCCGGTGCAGCAGCATGCCGCCCACCGCGTCCTCCAGCCGCTTCAGCGCCTGGCTGACCGCGGGCTGGCTGAGGTGCAGCGCCTGCGCCGCCCTTCCGACCCCGCGCTCCTGCACCACGAACATGAACGTGCGCAACAGGTTCCAGTCCATGCGCTCGGGAGCCAACGACAGCGGTGACGGTTTACGGGCGGCGGGCAGTGGCATGGCATGGCGGCGGAGTCGAAGGGAGCGGCGGGTCGGATCCCGCGCCGGCCGCGCCGCCGCCGCGCGCTCAGGCGCCGGCCAGCCCCGCGAAAAAGCGCGATGCGTTGGATTCCAGACCCTCGATATAGTAGCCGCCTTCCTGCACGATCAAGGTCGGCAAGCGCATCCCGCCCACTTCGCGGCCCAGGCGCTCGAAGCCATCCTCGGTGACGCCGACCATGGCCTGCGGATCCTTTTCGAAGATATCGAACCCCAGAGACAGGACCAGCGCGTCGGGCTGGAACAGCTCGATCGCGCGGCGCGCCTGAGCCAGGCGGTCGAAGAACACGGCTTCCGGTGAACCGTGCGGCATGGGCAGGTTGATGTTGTACCCATAGCCCTCGCCCGCGCCGCGCTCGTCTTCGAAACCCGCCACCACCGGGTAGAAATTTTCCGGATCCCCGTGGATCGACACATACAGCACGTCATTGCGCTCGTAGAAGATTTCCTGGATGCCCTGCCCATGGTGCATGTCCGTATCCAGGATGGCCACGCGCGCGAACCGGGACCGCAGGCGCTGCGCGGCGATCGCCGCGTTGTTCAGATAGCAGAAGCCTCCCGCGGCGTCGCGCCGGGCGTGATGGCCCGGCGGACGGCAGATCGCGTAGGCCTGGCGTTCGCCGGCCAGCAGGCATTCCGCGCCCGCCACGGCGCACTGCGCAGACCAATAGGCGGAATGCCAGGTCTGCGGCCCCACCGGGCAGCTGCCGTCGGCCAGATAGCGTCCCGCCTTGGCCAGCACCCCGCGCAAGGCGTTGGGTTCCCTGACGAAGATGTTGGACACGACCTCGCCGCCCCAATCTCCCGGCAGCTTCATCCAGTCGTCGTGGGCGCCTTGCAGGAAACGCAGATAGTCCAGCGTATGCACGGCCGACAGCGCCGCCGCTCCATGGTCGGCCGGCGCCTGGACGTCGAAGCCCAGCTTGCGGGCGGCGCGCACCAGGCCGTCCAGGCGCGCCGGCACTTCCTGAGGCGTGCGCATCTTGCCGCGGGAAAAATAGGTCTGCGGATGATGAAGCTTCTGATCGTCGTGGAAAAATGCCTTCATGCTTGCTGATCCTTCAATTGAAAATGCTCGGTGCGCTGGCCGGCATTGCCCAGCAGCAGCACGGAAACCAGGGAGAGCAGCGATATCGCCGAGAACAGCACGGCCAGCGGCCACCACTGGCCTTTGAAATTCTCGGCCAGCACCGTGCCGAGCAAAGGCGTCAGCCCGCCGAAAATGGCGCCCGACAACTGGTACGCCAGGGAGATGCCCGTGTAGCGGATGCCCGTCGGAAAGCTGTCGCTGACATAGCCCGCGATCACGGCGTAGTAGGCGCCCATGAACAGCACCGCCACGCCCACCCCGAGCGTGATGCTGGTGAGCGAGCCCTGGTCCACCAGGTTGAACATGACGTAGGGCGTGAAAATCGACGCCAGTGCCGTCGCCCCAAGAAAGCGCAGATTGCCTACGCGGCTTGCGATGTAGGCGGCGAGCGGCGTAATGAAGAACTGCATGATGGACACGACCAGCAGGCAGTCCAGGATCACCGCGCGGCTCAAGCCCGCGTACTGCGTGGTGTAGGCGATCATGAAGGTATTGGTGAAGTAAAAGCCGGCGATGCCCAGCACATTGGCGCCGACCGCCAGCGCCAGCAGCCGCGGCGCGCCGCGCAGCACCTGCGCGAGCGGCGCCTGCGCGGGGCGGGCGCGCTGGGCCTGCGCCTGCTTTTCCGCCAGGAAGTCGGGCGATTCGTTCACGCTCAGGCGGATCACGAAGCCGACGACCAGCAGTACGGCCGAGAACAGGAAGGGAACGCGCCACCCCCAGGCCAGGAAGGCCTCGTCGTCCAGGGACGTCACCAGTTTGAACATCAGCATCGACAGGATCAGGCCGGCGGGACTGCCGAGCTGCGCGAACGACGCGAAGAACGTGCGCTTGGCCCGGTCCGGCGAATGCTCGCCGGCCATCAGGACCGCTCCGCCCCACTCGCCCCCGACCGCGATCCCCTGCACGATGCGCAGCAGGATCAGCAGCACCGGCGCCCAAACGCCGATGGACGCGTAGGTGGGCAGCAGGCCGATCAGCACCGTCACCGTGCCCATCATCACCAGCGTGATCACCAGCGATTTCTTGCGCCCGATCTTGTCGCCGATGTGGCCGAAGATCACGCCGCCCAGCGGGCGGGCGAAGAAGCCGACGGCGAAGGTGCCCAGCGCGGCCAGCGTCCCGTAGAAACCCGTCGCCGATGGAAAGAACAGCTTGCCGAACACCAGCGCGGCGGCGGTGGCGTAGATGTAAAAGTCGTACCACTCGATCATGGTGCCGACGAACGCGGCGGTCGACGCGCGCACCGGCTGGTGCCCTGTCGCGGTATTTCCCCTCATGTTTATCTCTCTTAAGGCAGGTTGAGGTCTATCAGCCAGCTTTTATAGCCTTCGCCCAACCATAAGAAAAATTCTTATTTCTTATCTGTGGAATTACTTTGACTAATGAGGGAAAACCCGTATTTCGGCGTATTCAAACGCTCGCGGCGCCGCTGCGCTGCAGCCATGCCGGCCGCGGCGCGGCATCGAGCCAATTCTTCACGATCAAGCCCAGCTCCGTGTCCCCCGAGATCCGCAGGCGGCGCTGGAAGAACAAGGTGTCCGCATCGGTCTCGGCGCGCATCAGGCTCAGCAGGTCCGCCAGCTTTGCGCCCAGTTCCAGGTCGGACGGCGCCCCGTTCCATACGGGCCGGAAGGCGCCGTCACGCACGGCGAAGCAGCTGCGCAGCCCGAGGTCTTCGACTGTGATGGCGAAACTGCGACCGTCCAGCTCCTGCGGCGGCAACAGCCATTTGAAGCGGCGCGCCAGTTCCAGCGCGGCCACGCAGTGCATCGACACCAGCGGCGGCGGAATGCGCCGGCCGAGCCTGGCGAACAGCGCCGGCACCTGCAAGGCGGCGCTCATGCCACGGCCTCCAGCATCTCGATGCCGGACTTGCCGTAGTAGTAGCCATTGCAGCGGCCCATGCCCGCGGGCGGCTCGACGGCCGCTGCCGGAACGTTCCGTCGGACCGCGTCCAGCGCGGCGACCGCCTCCAGCGTGCCCGACGATTGCGGGCTGACGCGTAGCACCTCCACGCCCAGCGACGCCAGTTCGGGCGCCCGGGACAGCAAGTCCAGACAGGCGGCCGACTGCACCTGGATGCCGTTGATCGCCAGGAAATCCCGCGATTCGCGAGTGCGCATGTCCAATCCGTCCGGATGCTCGATGCAGCGGAATCCGCACTCGTCCTTCTTCAGACGGAAGTGCCGCGCGGTGAAGCAGCGCGCGGAAAACGCCAGCGCCATGCGGCCCCACACCATGACCTCCGCCTCCAGGCCCGCCGGGCGTTCCTGCAGCAGGCGCGCCAGCGTCTTGCCGTCCATTTCCAGCGGAACCACGAAGCGGGCCGCGCCGCGCCGGGCCAGCCATTCCAGGGTGCCGCCGTGGTAGGCGTTCATGTGCGGGCCGGCGACGAAGGGACGCCCCGCCAGATGCCGCATGGCGCCCACCTCCCCGGCCTCGACCATGAAATCCTGCTGTTCGCACAGCTTCTTCAAGGCGCTGGCCTCGGCGCCGGTCTCGATCAGCGTGCGGCCGGACAACACCACCGTCTTGCCGGCGGCGCGCAGGTCGCGCGCAAGCGCGAGCCAATCCTCGGCGCGCAATTCGTGCCTGCGGCTGCAGACGGTTTCGCCCACGTAGAGGATGTCGGCGGGGCTGTCGGCCAGCGCGGCATAAAAGTCCAGCGTGTGCTGGCGAGGCCAGTAGTACAGCAAGGGGCCGACTGAAATCTGGTAAGCGTGGGATCTCATTTCCATGGACGTTCGAATGCCCCTTGCGTGACTTGGGAACCCTCGGAGTGGCGCGCCAGCATGGCGTTCCATTCTGGACGGGGAGAAAAGCGGGAAGCGTCCGCGTGCGCGCTATCCAGGGCAGCGCGCAGGGTCGACACCACTTGCGTGACGTAGGCCGGGCTGCGCTGCCGCCCCTCGATCTTGATGGCGGACACGCCCATCTCCGCCAGGCGCGGCAACAGGCCGATGGCGTTCAGGCTGGTCGGCTCCTCCAGCGCGTGGTCGGCCTGTCCGTCCACGTCGAAGCGGCCTTTGCACAAGGTGGGATAGGCGGCGGCTTCGCCCGGTTCGTAGCGGTCGATCAGGATGCCGTTCAGGCGCGCGTCCATGCGGCCGTTCTCTTCCGACCAGCGCACCGCATGCGCGGGCGAACAGACGCCCTTGTTGTTGGGAGAGTCGCCGGTGGCGTAGGACGACAGCAGACAGCGCCCCTCGGCCATGACGCACAGGCTGCCGAAGCCGAATACCTCGACCTCGACGCTGACGTTGGCGCAGATGCGCGCGATCTCGGCCAGGGTCAGCACGCGCGGCAACACCACGCGGCGGATGCCGAACTGTTCTCTCATCAGCTCGATGGCGTCCGCATGGGTGGCCGAGCCTTGCACCGACAGATGCAGGCGCAGGTCTGGATAGCGGTCGCTGGCATAGGCCAGCAGGCCCGGGTCGGCCATGATGACCGCGTCGGCGCCCAGGCCGTGGGCGGCGTCCACGGCGGCGCGCCACTCAAGCGCCCTGCCCGCCTGCACGAAGGTGTTGATGGCGAACAGCACCTGGCGCTTGCGGCTGTGCGCCAGCTCGACGCCCGCGCGGATATCGCTTTCGGTGAAATTGAGCCCGGCGAAATTGCGGGCGTTGGTGGCGTTCTTGAGGCCGAGGTAGACCGTGTCGGCGCCCGCCTCGACCGCCGCCTTCAGCGCAGCCAGGCTGCCGGCGGGGGCCACGAGCTCCATGGGAGAGGTTCGAGTTTCCATGACGGCCAGTCTAGGGGCCGGCAGCCATGGCGGCCTTGTCGCAGATCAAAGCCCCCGCCGTCCGGATGCCGGACCGCCGCGCGTCACTCGTCCGTGTACATGCCGTGCTCCACCGCATACACCGCGACCTGCACGCGGCTGGTCAGGTTCAGCTTCTTCAGCACGTTCTGCACGTGGATCTTGACCGTGCTTTCGCTCACGTCGAGTTCCCGGGCGATGACCTTGTTGCTGGCGCCGCGCGCCAGCCATTGCACGATCTGCCGCTCGCGGGCGGTCAGGCGGTTGCGGTCGCCCGCCCCCTGCGTCTGGGCGGCCTGGCCGGACTGGCCGCGGAACTGCTCCACGAGCTTGGCGGTCATGCTGTCGGCGATCACCGGCTCGCCGCCGGCGGCGCGGCGGATGGCGGCGGTAAGCGCGTCGGCGTCGATGTTCTTCACCAGGTAGCCCCGCGCGCCGTCGCGCAGCGCCTGGCCGAGCTCGTCCGCCTCTTCGGAAACCGTCAGGATGATGACCGCGCAGGAAGGCAGGTCCTGCGTCAGCAACTGCAGCGTTTCAAGCCCGGACAGCCCGGGCAGGTTGAGATCCAGCAGGACCACGTCTGGCTTGAGTTCTTTCGCGCGTTTCAGGCCCTCGACGCCGTCTCCGGCTTCCGCCACGACTTCGAAGTCGGGCTGGCGTTGCAGCAGCAGGCGCACGCCGGAGCGGAACAGCGTGTGGTCGTCGACGAGAAGGATACGGATGGGCATGGTCGGGATGGTGTCAGGCGGCCTGGCGTTCGCTGCCGGGCAGGACCAGCGAGACGCGCGTGCCGGCGCCAGGCTGTGATTCGAGTTTTATCATGGCGCGCATGCGCGCGGCCCGCTCGCGCATGATGTGCAGCCCCACGTGGGACTCGCCGCGCTCGGCCACCTCGGCGGGATCGTATCCCTGGCCGTTGTCGGCAATCGACAGGCTGAAGTCCCGGCCGTTGTCGACCGCGATCTCGACGCGGTCCGCCTCGGAGTGCTTGCGCACGTTGGACAGCGCCTCCTGCAGGATGAACAGCACCTGCAGCTGCTGCTCGGGCGGCAGCGGCGCGCCCTGCCCCAGGCCGAAACGCAGTTCGGTTTCGATGGCGGTCTGGCGGCGGAAACGGTCCACGGTGTCTTCGATGGCGGCCTGCAGGTCGCCCTGCGCCAGCTTGGTGCGGAAGTTGGTCAGCAGCTCCCGCACGTCCTGGTAGCTCTCGTCGACGCCCGTGCGCAGCAGCGGCAGGATTTCCTCGATTTCCTCGGTGTCGCCCCGCTTGACCGCGGCGTCCAGCATCTGCAATTGCAGGTTGAGGAAATTCAGGGCCTGGGCCAGGCTGTCGTGCAGCCCTTGGGCCACCAGCCCGCGCTCTTGCACCACGGCCAGCTGGCGCGCCTGCGCGCCCAGCCGCCGGTTGTCCAGCGCCACGCCGAGGTGCCGGCCCAGCGTTTCGAGCAGCTGGGACTCCGCCGGCGTCAGACGGCGCTGGTGGCGAAAGTGCAGCGAGTACGAGCCCAGCACCTCGTCGCGCGTGACGATGCGGAACACCGCCACGCTGGCGAAGCCCTCGCGCTGGCAGTTCAGGTCCTTGGCCGGCGGCGAGCGGCGGAAGTCCTGGATGACGATGACGCCGTCCTGCCGCGTGGCGGCGCCGCAATAGCAGTCCTCCACTTTCATGCAGTGTTCGGACTCCACCAGTTCGTCGGACAGGCCCACCGACACCATCAGGTTGAGCTTTTCGTTGTTCGGGTCCAGCGCCCGGATACTGCCGCCCTCGGCGTCGAACTGCAGCATCACGCGGCGCAGGAAGCCATCGCACAGGGCCTCGATCTCGTTGGGCAGATTCAAGAACGCCGCCATGTCGTAGAGCGCGCCGATGTCGCGGTTCTGCGCGGCGAGCTGGGCGGTCTTGTCCTCCACCCGCTGCTCCAGGCTGGCGTACAGGTCCTGGAGCTCGTCCGCCATGCGGTTGTAGCCCCGGGCCAGCACGCCGAATTCGTCCTGGCTTTCCACCGGCAGGCGCGTGCTGAACTCCCGCGCGGCCATGCGCTGCAGGCCGTCGCGCAGGCGCAGCACCGGGGAAATGATCCACAGGTACAGCAGGTAGATCATCGCCAGCGTGCCCGCGCTGGCGATGGCGGCCAGCACGCCCTGCGACAGGCGCAGGGACGTGGTTTTTCCCGCGTTGTCCCGCTCGATCATCCGGACCAATGTGTCCGCCCGGCTAACGAACTCCGGCAGCGTCTCCAGGTAGGCCGCCGCATCCGGCGCTCCAAGGGCCCGGATGGCCGCCGGTTTCATCCGCTCGTTCCAGTATCCGGCGACGTCCCTCCATTGGACCCGGATGGCCTCGTCGTTGGGGATGAAGAGAGGGCGGGCGGGATTGCCGCGCTCCAGCCGGGCGATCGTGTCGTCCATGACGCCGATCTGCTCGCGGGTGCGGAACTCGCGGCCGGCCTGCGGCCGCATGAGCTCCACCGCGACCCGGTTGGCGCGCATCCGCAGGCTGCCGGTGTCGTTGATGGCCGCGCCCGCGCCTTCCAGCTGCCAGGATAGCCACAAGGTCCAGCCGACCATGGCAAGCACCACCACCAGCGCGATGAGCGAACTGGCGACGATGCGCGTGGACAGGCGGTGGCGCGGCGAAGGAAGGCCGTCGGACTCGGCGATGGGATCGGTGGACTTCATGGTCATGGGAGGTATCGGCGCCCGCGGGACGGGTCGGGTACCAGTGTAGTCGGTCCCCCTTCCTGCGCTCCGTCCCCCGGTAGCGCTCAGCCCAAGGCCAGGGCGCGGCAAATGAACGCCACGACCGTCTCCGGTTCGTTCAGGGGCAGGCACGGCAGCCCGATATCCAGCGGCGCGTCGGTCGCCACCGCCAGCAGATTGCAATCTTCCGCGTGCAGGGGCGGCTTGCCCGCGGCGGGCCGGTATACCTCGATGCGGGGGATCGGCGCCTGCTTGAATCCTTCCACCAGCACCAGGTCGGCGGGCGACAGGCGGGCGAGCTGCTCGTCCAGCGGAGGCTCCGGCGCCTCCCGCAATTCGTGGACGATGGCGTAGCGAAACGGCGACGACACCATCACCTCCTGGGCGCCCGCCCGGCGAAAGCGCGCGCTGTCTTTGCCCGGGGGCTCCATCTGGAAGTCGTGGTGGCTGTGCTTGATGACATTGACGCGCAGGCCGCGCGCGGCCAGCAAGGGCAGCATCGACTCGATCAGGGTCGTCTTGCCGCTGCCGGAACGGCCGGCGATACCGAAGACTGGGGTCATGCAAGCTCCGTGAACAGTGGGCATACGATGGGAAGAAATGCGTCCGCCCGCGCCGAGTATGCCAGCAAAGCGCCCGCGACCAGGTCGAAATACCAGCCATGCAGGGTCAGCCCCCCCGCCAGGACCGCCCGCCTGACGAAAGGCAGGTCCTCCAGGTTGCGCAGCGAAATCAGGATGGACGCCTGCTCGCAGGCGCGGCGGCGTTCCGCGGCCGACGCGGCGGGCATCTGCTGCAGCACACGCTGGCGCGCCGGCTCGGCGATGTCCATCCAGCGTTCCAGGTAGTCGGTCTCGCCGCTGTTCGCGCCGAACCCCAGGCCGCGGTCCATCAGCTTGCGGATGCCGCCGCAGTGCGCATGGCCCAGGACGATGATCCGGCTGACCTGCAACTGCTCCACCGCGAACTGTATCGCGGCCAGCACGCCCTGCAGCCCCCGGTCCGTGTTGGACGGCGGCACCAGATTGGCCACATTGCGCACGGTGAAGATGTCGCCGGGGTCGCAGCCCAGCAGCATGGCCGGGTCCACGCGGGAATCGCAGCACCCGATCAGCAGGGTGCTGGGATGCTGGCCCTCGCGCAGGCTGCGGTATAGCGACGGCGCGTCTTCATAGTATTGCTGCTGGAACCGCTGGAAGCCGTCGACGAGGCGTTCGATGTCGCGCATGTCAGCCTCCCGTCTGCGCCATGAAGCGCACGATGCGTTCCGGCCGGCTGGTGAACTCGTGCCTCTCCGGCTTGGCGGCGATGCCCGCCAGGATGGCCTGGACCAGCTCCGCGTCGCTGGCGCCGCGGCGCAGCAGTTCGCCCAGCGGCACCCGGTCTTCCTGCCCCAGGCACAGGTACAGCGTGCCGTCCACGCCCAGCCTGACGCGGTTGCAGCTGGCGCAGAAGTGACGCGACATGGGCGTGATCACGCCCAGCACCGGAATCCCGCGGCCCGTCGTCCAATAGCGGGCGGGACCGCCGCCCGAACCCGCCACCGCGGGCACCAGGCCGGCCTCGGCGGCCAGGGCCGCGCCCATGTCGTTCAGGTCGACATGGGAGAAATTCCTGCCGCAATCGCCCACCGGCATAGGCTCGATCAGGCGCAGCACGAAGCCCTGCGCCAGCGCATAGTCCAACAGCCTTCGCACCCCCGCCCTGGGCGTGGCGGCGTGGACGACGCTGTTGAGCTTGATGGGCGCGAAGCCCGCGCGCCTGGCCGCGGCCAGCCCGGCCAGCACCGACTCCAGGCAATCCCTGCCGGTGATCTTGCCGAAGGCGGCCGCGTCCAGCGTATCCAGGCTGACGTTCAGTCGGTCCACGCCTGCCGCGCGCAGGTCCCCCGCATGGCGGGCGAGTTGCGTGCCGTTGGTGGATACGGACAGGTCCTTCAGCCCCGGCATGGCGGCGATGGCCGCCGCCAAACCGGCAACGCCGCGGCGCAGCAGCGGCTCGCCTCCGGTCAGCCGGACCTTGCTGACCCCCAGCGCCACGAACAGGCCGACGAGCCTGGCCGTCTCCTCGTGGCTCAGCCAGTTGGATGGCGTCTCGAAGCCCTTGAAATCCTTGGGCAGACAATAGCTGCAGCGCAGGTCGCAGCGGTCGGTGACGGAGACGCGCAGATAGTCGATGCGGCGTCCGAAGCCGTCCTTCAGTGGTCCAGCAGCCGGCGCTTCCATCATGCGGCGCTTCCGCTGAAAACGCGCTCGGGTTCGCCGTCCTCCAGATCGATGCCCTGGATCCGGGCGCGGCCGACGAGCACCTTGACATATTGCCGCCACGCGATATCGCGGCTCATGGCGGTCAGCGCCGAGGCGATCTGGCCGGCCACGTGCTCGTACGGCAGCAGGCGCCCTTCGATGCGGCGCGTCACCCGGACGATATGCAGGCCATGGCGGGTCTGCAGCAACTGGGGCAGCAGCCCTCCGGCGGGCAGCGCGAAGACGGCGCTTTCGAATTCCGGCACCGTGTCGCCCCGGCCCAGCTGACCCAGGCTGCCGCCCACCGCGGCGGACGGGCAGTTGGACTGCTCGCGCGCCACCTCGGCGAAGCGCGACGGGTCTTCCAGCAGTTCGGCCAGCACCACGTTGGCGTGCGCCCGCAACATGTCCAGGTTGACGCTGGGGGTCACCTGGAAGAGGATGTGGTCGGCCTCCACCAGTTCGCCCGCCATGAAGCGCTCCGGATGCATCTGGTAGAAGCGGCGGCAGGCGGCCTCGTCGGCCTCCGGCGCGGCCGCCTCCCGGGCCAGCAGGTCGCCGATGGCGCCCTCCTCGTCCGTGGCGTCCAGGCCCTGCCGGCTGGCTTCGTCCAGCAGCACGCGGCGCAGCACCAGCGCCGTGACCGCCTCGCGCATGGGATTGCCGGCCTGCTCATGCAGCGGCAGTTCGCGTTCCAGGTCCGCGTCGCTCAGTTCGACGCCATTGACGATGACAGGCATGTTCGGCTCCTTGGGTCAGCGTTCAGCGCGGGCGGACCAATTGCCAGGCGCGGCCCAGGTAGCCGACCGAGGCGAACCCGCTCCAGACGTGGACCAGGCGGGTGAACGGGAAGATCACGAACAGCGTCAGGCCCATGAACAGGTGCGCCTTGAAGAGCAGCGGCACGTCGGCGACATGGCTGGCGGCGTCGCCCTGGAAGGTGACGATGTGCTGCGCCCAGGTCATCAGGCGCACCATCATTTCACCGTCCATGTGACCGGCCGACAGCGCGATGGTGGACAGCCCCAGCAGCAGCGTCGCCAGGATCCACAACAGCAGCAGCTTGTCGCCCGGCCGCGTGGTGGCGCGGATCCGCGGGTCGCTCAGGCGACGGTGGATCAGGATCAGCAGGCCGATCAGGCACAGGCCGCCCATGACGCCGCCGGCCACCATGGCCACGGTCTGCTTCAGCGTGTGCGACACGCCCAGGGTGTCCCAGACCACCACCGGCGTCAGCAGCCCGGCCAGATGTCCGAAGAAGAGACCCAGGATGCCCACGTGGAACAGGATATTGCCCAGCCGCAGCTGGCCGCGATGCAGCAGCTGCGAACTGTCCGACTTCCAGGTGTATTGCTCGCGCTCGAAGCGCACCAGGCTGCCCAGCAGGAATATCGTCAGCGCGATATAGGGGTAGATGCCGAAGAAGAACTGATTCAGGGAGTTCATGTTGCGTCGTCCTGAAGATTAATGGGCCGCGCGGGGATAGAAGCGCACGGTTTGCGCGCCGTCGCCCGAGAACGGCCGCAGCAGCGGTTCCACGCCGTCCGGGCCGGCGCCGAACGTCTCCATCGCCTCGTCCATGTCGCGCACGGGGGCCTCGGTCTGTTCGCGCGGAACCACCCGCGACTGCGCGCGCAGCGCCGCGAAGATGCAGGCATAGGGGCTGCCGTTGCTGGCCAGGCGCGCGCCGATGGCCGCCAGGACGTGGATGGCGTCGTCCAGCAACTCCTGGGCCTGGCCGGCTTCGATCACGCCCAGGAACTCCAGGAACAGCGGCACGTGGTCGGGCAGCTCCGACACGACCGGCTCGAACCCATGCTGGCGGTACGTGTCCAGCAGGTCCACCATGGCCTGGCCGCGGTCCCGGCTTTCGCCGTGCACATGCTCGAACAGGTGCAGCGAGTGCGAGCGGTTCCGGTCGAACGTGGCCACGTAGTTCTCCTGCAGCGAGATCAGGTCGTGAGTGGCCAGGTACTCCATCAGGGGCTGCAGGGTTTCCTCGGCATCCGGGTAGGCGCCCAGCGCGGTCTCCACCTCGCCCAGCGCATCGAGGAGCTCGGCCTCGGGATAGCACAGCAAGGCGGAAAGCAGGCGGTACGGATTCATGGTTTTCTCCTTTCCTAGACCGAAGCGGCCTTCTTGCGGGATTTCGGCATCTCGATGAAGATCTCGCTGCCCTTGGGCTTGCTTCCGAACAGCGTGCCTTCCGACACCCCGCCCGAGCAGCCGTTGCCGAAGGTGAAGCCGCAGCTGCCCTTCTCGTTGAAGCTGTCCTCGACCACTTCCTTGTGACTGCTGGGCACCACGAAGCGGTCTTCGTAGTCGGCGATGGCCATGATCTTGTACATGTCCTGCACCGTGGCCTCCGACAGCCCGACCTGGTCCAGCAAGGCCGTGTCCCGCTCGCCGTGCACCGATTCCGAACGCTTGAAGGCGCGCATGGCCAGCATCCGCTCCAGGGCCTGCACCACCGGGGCCTCCTTGCCCGCCGTCAGCAGGTTGGCCAGGTAGCGCACGGGAATGCGCAGGCTGGAAACGTCCGGGATCATGGCGCTCTTGCCGACGGTGCGCTGCGGCATCTGGCCCGATTCGGCGGCCGACTGGATGGGCGACAGTGGCGGGATGTACCAGACCATCGGCAGCGTGCGGTACTCCGGATGCAGCGGAAAGGCGACGCGCCACTGCACCGCCATCTTGTAGACGGGCGACTTGCGGGCGGCTTCGAGCCACGATTCCGGGATGCCCTGCTCCCGCGCGGCCGCGATCACCTCGGGCGAATGCGGATCCAGGAAGAGATCCAGCTGCGACTGGTACAGGTCCTGTTCATTGGCGGTGGACGCCGCGGCCTCGATCTGGTCGGCGTCGTACAGCATCACGCCCAGGTAGCGGATGCGGCCCACGCAGGTTTCCGAACACACGGTCGGCTGGCCGGCCTCGATGCGCGGATAGCAGAACGTGCACTTCTCGGCCTTGCCGCTGTTCCAGTTGTAGTAGATCTTCTTGTACGGGCAGCCCGAGATGCACATGCGCCAGCCGCGGCACTTGTCCTGGTCGACCAGCACGATGCCGTCGTCCTCGCGCTTGTAGATCGAGCCCGACGGGCAGCTGGCGACACAGGCCGGGTTCAGGCAGTGTTCGCACAGGCGCGGCAGGTACATCATGAAGGTGTTCTCGAAGGTCGAGTACATCTCTTTCTGCACGCCTTCGAAGAGGGCATCGCGGCTGCGCGAGCTGAATTCGCCGCCCAGGTCGTCTTCCCAGTTCGGGCCCCAATGGATCTTGTCCATCTTCTTGCCCGTCAGCACCGACACCGGACGCGCGGTGGGCGGCGTCTGCGACAGCGGCGCGTTCTTCAGGTGCTCGTAGTCGTAGGTGAACGGCTCGTAGTAGTCGTCGATGGCGGGCAGGTTCGGGTTGGCGAACAGGTTGGCCAGGATGCGCAGCTTGCCGCCTTGACGCGGTTCCAGCTTGCCGGCGGCCGTGCGGCTCCAGCCGCCCTTCCACTTTTCCTGGTTTTCCCATTCCTTCGGATAGCCGATGCCGGGCTTGGTTTCCACGTTGTTGAACCAGGCATACTCGACACCGTCGCGGCTGGTCCAGACGTTCTTGCAGGTGACCGAGCAAGTGTGGCAGCCAATGCACTTGTCCAGGTTCAGCACCATGCCGATTTGCGCGCGTATCCTCATGATTGCTTCTCTTCTTGTTGCGTTTCGACCAGCGGACCTTCGAGCCAGTCCACCTTCTTCATCTTGCGCAGCACCACGAACTCGTCGCGGTTGGCGCCCACCGTGCCGTAATAGTTGAAGCCATAGGCCTGCTGGGCGTAGCCGCCGATCATGTGCGTGGGCTTGAGCACCGTGCGCGTCACCGAGTTGTGGATGCCGCCGCGCTTGCCGCTGGTTTCGGCGCCGGGCACGTTCACGATCTTTTCCTGGGCGTGGTACATCAGGCACATGCCCACCGGAACGCGCTGGCTGACCACCACGCGGGCGGTCAGCGTGCCGTTCACGTTGAACACCTCGACCCAGTCGTTGTCGACCAGCCCGGCCTGCCTGGCCTCGGCTTCCGACACCCAGACGTGGGGGCCGCCGCGGCTCAGCGTCAGCATGCGCAGGTTGTCCGAGTACGTGCTGTGGATGCCCCACTTCTGGTGCGGCGTCAGCCAGTTCAGGACCAGCTCCTTCTCGCCGTTCGGATAGCGTCCCAGCATGGGCGCCACCGTCTTGGTGTCGATGGCCGGCTTGTACACGCAGAAGCCTTCGCCGAAATCCAGCATCCAGCGGTGGTCCTGGTAGAACTGCTGGCGGCCGGTCAGCGTGCGCCATGGGATCAGTTCGTGCACGTTGGTGTAGCCGGCGTTGTAGCTGACCTCTTCGCTTTCCAGCCCCGACCAGGTCGGCGCCGAGATGATCTTGCGCGGCTGCGCCTGGATGTCGCGGAAGCGGATCTTGTCGTGCTCGCGGCCCACCGCCAGGTGGGTATGGTCCCGGCCCGTGATCTTGCCCAACGCTTCCCATGCCTTGACGGACACATGGCCGTTGGTTTCGGGCGCGAAGGTCAGGATCATCTCTGCCGCGTCGATGGCCGTGTCCAGGCGCGGGCGCCCCTGGCTCACGCCGGCGTCCGTCACGCTATCGTTGA
This sequence comes from Achromobacter sp., assembly GCF_050285585.1. GTDB lineage: Bacteria > Pseudomonadota > Gammaproteobacteria > Burkholderiales > Burkholderiaceae_B > Achromobacter. The sequence continues at coordinate 59,407 of NZ_JBLZXF010000009.1, forward strand.
TCCCGGCAAGCTCATGCACTTCATGCTCGGTGTTCCAGCTGATGCCCTTGCCGCCGTTGCCCAGCTTGTCCAGCAAGGGCCCCACCGAGGTGAACTTGCGGTAGATATCGTTGTAGTCGCGCTCCACCACCGTCATGGACGGAGCGGTCTTGCCCGGAATCAGGTCGCATTCGCCCAGCTTCCAGTCGCGCGGCTCGAAGGCCTGCCCCAGCTCTCCCGGCGTGTCGTGCATCAGCGGCGTCAGCACCAGGTCGCGGCGCTTGCCCAGGTAGGGTCCGCCGATTTCGCTGAAGCGCTTGGCGAGCAGCTTGTAGATCTCCCAGTCGGTCTTGCTCTCCCACAACGGCTGCACCGCTTCGCTCAACGGGTGGATGAACGGGTGCATGTCCGACGTATTGAGGTCGTCCTTCTCGTACCAGGTCGCCGTGGGCAGCACGATATCGCCGTACAGGCAGGTCGTGCTCATGCGGAAGTCCAGCACCGTCAGCAGGTCGAGCTTGCCTTCGGCGGCATCGTCCTCGTACGTGACCTCCGTGGGCTTGATCGCGGCCGCCTCGTCGCCGAACACGGCGTTCTGCGTGCCCAGCAGATACTTCAGGAAATACTCGTGGCCCTTGCCGCTGGAACCCAGGATGTTGGAGCGCCAGACGAACATGTTGCGCGGGAAGTTGGCCGGATCGTCCGGGTTCTCGCACGCCATGCGCACCTCGCCCGACTTCAGCTTTTCGACGGCGTGCGCGATCGGATCCTTGCCGGCGGCGTCCGCCTCGGCGACCAGGTCCAGCGGGTTGGCGCGCAGCTGCGGCGCCGACGGCAGCCAGCCCATGCGCTCGGCGCGGGCGTTCAGGTCGATCATGCTGAGATCGCCGTACTTGGCGCGGTCGGCGGTGGGGCCCAGCACTTCCTGAACGTTCAGCTTTTCATGGCGCCACTGGCTGGTGTGGGCATAGAAGAAGGACGTGCCGTTCATCTGGCGCGGCGGGCGCACCCAGTCGGCGGCAAACGCCAGCGGGGCCCAGCCGAACTGCGGACGCAGCTTCTCCTGGCCCACGTAGTGGGCCCAGCCGCCGCCGCTCTTGCCCACGCAGCCGCACATCATCAGCATATTGATGATGCCGCGGTAGATCATGTCCATGTGGTACCAGTGGTTCAGGCCGGCGCCGACGATGACCATGGACTTGCCTTCGGTGTCGTGGGCGTTCTGCGCGAACTCGCGCGCCACCTGGATGACCTGCGCGCGCGGCACGCCGGTGTGCTTTTCCTGCCAGGCGGGCGTATAGGGCACGTCGTCGTCGTAGGAGCTGGCGACGTTGCCGCCGCCCAGGCCCCGGTCCAGGCCGTAGTTGGCCATCTGCAGGTCGTACACCGTGGCCACCAGGGCCTCGCTGCCGTCGGCCAGGCGGATACGCCGCGCCGGCACGTTGCGCGCCTGCACCTCGCCGTGCTCGCTGCCGAAGTACGGGAAGCCAACGGCCACCACGGCGTCCGACTTGCCCAGCAGGGTCAGCTCGGGCTCGATCTCGCGGCCGCTGCCTCCGTCCTTCGATTCCAGGTTCCAGCGGCCGACCTTTTCGCCGCCGTTGACCGCGCCCTCGCCCCAGCGGAAGCCAATGCTGCCGTTGGGCGCGACCAGGTCGCCGGTCCTGGCGTCCAGCACCAGTGTCTTCCAGTCGGGGTTGTTCTGCTCGCCCAGCGCGCCGTCCAGATGCGATGCGCGCAGGAAGTGATCGGGCGCGTAGAAGCCGTCGCGCGCTTTCAGCTGCACCAGCATCGGCATGTCGGTATAGCGGCGCACGTAGTCGCGGAAGTAGGCCGACGCGCCCGACAGGTGGAATTCCTTCAGGATCACGTGGCCCATCGCCATCGCCAGCGCCGCGTCGGTGCCCTGCTTGGGCGCCAGCCAGATGTCGCCGAACTTGACCATTTCGCCGAAGTCGCTGGACACGGCCACCGTCTTGGTGCCCTTGTAGCGGACCTCGGTATAGAAGTGCGCGTCGGGGGTGCGGGTCTGGGGCACGTTGGAGCCCCACACCATCAGGTAGGTCGAGTTGTACCAGTCGGCCGATTCCGGCACGTCGGTCTGTTCGCCCCACACTTGCGGGCTTGCGGGGGGCAAGTCGCAGTACCAGTCGTAGAAGCTCAGGCAGGCGCCGCCCAGCAGGCTCAGGTAGCGCGCTCCGGCGGCGTAGCTGACCATGGACATGGCTGGGATCGGAGAAAAGCCGATCAGGCGGTCCGGTCCGAATTTCTTGATCGTGAACGCATTGGCCGCGGCGATGATTTCGGTCGCCGTGTCCCAGTCGGCGCGCACGAAGCCGCCCAGGCCGCGCACGGACTTGTAGCGCCTGGCCCGCGCCGGATCCTGGCTGATCCATTCCCAGGCGGCGATCGGGTCCATCGTCTTGCGGGCCTCGCGCCACATCTCGATCAGGCGCCCGCGGATCATCGGATACTTCACGCGCTGCGCCGAATACACGTACCAGCTGTAGGAGGCGCCGCGCGGACAGCCGCGGGGCTCGTGGTTGGGCAGGTCCGGCCGCGTGCGCGGATAATCGGTCTGCTGGGTTTCCCAGGTGATCAGCCCGTTCTTGACATACACCTTCCAGGAGCAGGAGCCCGTGCAGTTCACGCCGTGGGTCGAACGCACCACCTTGTCATGCTGCCAGCGCGCCCGGTAGGCGTTTTCCCACTTGCGGTCCTCGTTGACCGTCTCGCCATGGCCGTCCGCGAAGGTGGACTTCACCCGCGACATGAACTTCAAGCGGTCCAGAAAATGGCTCATTCTCTATTCTCCAAGAGCGCCGGCCCCGCCGGCGCGTACTGCGATCGATGCTGTTGAAACCACTTTAGGCGCGGCCCTCTTCCAGGACCATTCCCCGGTGGCATAGGCCGGGCGCGGCAGAATGACTAGTCACCCCGGCCAGGCCCCGCCGCGTCAGCACGGCACCGGCGCGTTGCGGCGCCCGTAATACCACCAGGTGATCACCAGGCAGGTGGCGTAAAAGCCGATGAAGCAATACAGCGCGGCCTGCACGCTGCCCGTCATCTCCAGCGAAGTGCCGAAGCTGCGCGGAATGAAGAAGCCCCCGTACGCGCCGATCGCGCCCGAAAAGCCCAGCACCGCCGCCGATTCCTTGGCGGCGTCCGCCAGGGCCTGCTTCTGCGCGGCCGCGTCCTTGCCCTTGGCCGCCTGCGTGCGTTCGCGCAGGAAGATCACGGGAATCATCCGGAACGTGGAGCCGTTGCCCAGGCCCGTCAACGCGAACAGCACGATGAACATGGCCAGGAATCCGTTGAAATCGCCCGGCCGGCCGGCGACCGGCAGGAAGGCCATCACGCCCAGCACGGCGGCGATCATGCCCGCGAAGGTGAACAGGGTGACCCGCGCGCCGCCCAGCTTGTCCGAGACCCAGCCGCCCACGGGACGCGTCAGCGAGCCCACCAGCGGCCCCAGGAACGCGTAGGTCATGGGATCGACCTGCGGAAACAGCGTCTTGGTCAGCATGGCGAAGCCCGCCGAGAAGCCGATGAAGGAGCCGAACGTGCCCACGTACAGCCAGCACATCAGCCAGTTGTGCTTGCGCTTGAAGATGACGGCCTGGTCCGCGAAGGAAGCGCGGGCGTCGGCGATGTCGTTCATGCCGAACCACGCGGCGATCGAGGCCACCGCTATCGGTATCACCCAGATGAAGCCAGCGTTCTGCAGCCACAGGTTCTGCTGCGTCCCGTTCACGGTCACCCCCTGCGGCGCGCCGCCCGCGACGCCGAAGACGCCGATGGAGATCACCACGGGCACGACGAACTGCACCAGCGACACCCCCAGGTTGCCGATGCCGGCGTTCAGGCCCGTCGCCAGTCCCTTCTTCTCCTTCGGAAAGAAAAAGCTGATGTTGGCCATGCTGGAACTGAAATTGCCGCCGCCCAGGCCGCAAAGCAGCGCCAGGATCAGCAGGGTCGGAAACGTCGTGGTGGGATCGCGCAGCGCGAAACCCATGCCCAGCGCCGGGATCAGCAGCGAGGCCGTGGAGATGGCCGTCCATTTGCGCCCGCCGAAGACCGGCACCAGGAAGGAATAGAAGATGCGCAGCGTGGCGCCGGACAATGCCGGCAGCGCCGTCAGCCAGAACATCTGGTTCTTGGACAGCATGAAGCCGGCGCGGTCCAGGTTGACCACCACGACGCTCCACAGCATCCAGATGCTGAACGCCAGCATCAGCGCCGGAATGGAGATCCAGAGATTGCGATTGGCGACGCGCGCGCCGGTCTGCTTCCAGAAGCCGGGATTATCCGGTTCCCAGCGCGCAAGGACTTGAGTGGACATAGGATTCTCTCAGGATGTAAGGAGGATCAGGCGGCGTGCTGCCGGGCGATGGCCGCGCTTTCCGGCCGGAAACTGAAGTGCATGAAAATCAGGGAGACGCAGACGGTGCCGTAGAGCAGCATGAAGGCGCTGGACCGGATGCCCGTGATGTCCAGCAGCACCCCGAACAGGATCGGCAGCACGAACCCGCCCAGGCCGCCGGCCAGGCCGACGATGCCGGAGACGGCGCCGATGTTCTCGCCGAACTCGTCGGAGATGAACTTGAAGACGGAGGCCTTGCCGATGGCCATCGCGATACCCACGACGAACAGCAGGATGGTGAAACTGACGGGCCCCAGGGCGATGTCGAAGCTGCGCGGGCCGCCGGCCGTCAACACCGTGAAATGCGTCTGCGGATAGCTGAGGATGAAAAACGCCACCCAGCACACCCACATGACCCACCAGGTCGTCTTGTAGGCGCCGTAGCGGTCCGAGATCCAGCCGCCCAGGGCGCGCAGCACGCCGCCCGGCAACGAGAAGCATGCGGCCAGCAGCGCGGCCAGCTTCATGTCGAATCCGTATTCGCCGATGTAGTACTTGGTCATCCACAACGCCAGCGCCACATAGCCGCCGAACACCACCGAGTAGTACTGGCAATAGCGCCAGACACGAGGATCCTTGAGCATGGCCAACTGCGCGGACAGGCTGGCGCCGCTCTTCACGCGATGCGAGGGATCCGACGCCGAGAACAGCCAGAACAGGATGGCCGTGACCAGCAACGCCACGGCATAGACCTGCGGCACGATGACCCAGGCGCCGCCCGCCGCCGCGATCAGCGCCGGCGCGACGAACTTGGTGATGGCGGAGCCCGAGTTGCCGGCGCCGAACACGCCCATGGCCAGGCCCTGCTTGTTGCGGGGGAACCAGCGCGCCACGTAGGGCGTGCCGACCGAGAACGAACCGCCGGTCAACCCCACGAACAGCGCCAGCACCAGGAACTGCCAGTACTGCGTCGCATACGACATCAGCCAGATGGGCACGACGGCAAGCAGCATCAGGACGAAGAACACCGGGCGGCCGCCGTAGCGGTCCGTCCAGATGCCCAGCGGCACGCGCACCAGCGAACCGGTCAGCACCGGCATGGCGGCCAACAGGCCGAATTGGGTTTCGGACAGGCCCAGCTGCGTCTTGATGGGTATGCCCAGCACGGCGAAGATCATCCACACCGCAAAACAGATGGTGAAGGCGAACGTACTGGATATCAGGACCCGCATCGGCGCGCCGGCCGAGGAATGACTTGCTGCCATGGTTATTCTCGCTTTGCTCACGAAGACATCTCACATGGCGTTAGCCTAGGGACCGCGCGCCCTGGCGGCCATTCGCCGGCCGACCAGAACTCCCATGCCGATGTGACTAGTCACCCCGGTCTTCGGGCCGGGCTTGCGCTGGATCAAGCGCAGGGCGGCCGGCGCTGGCGACGGGCGGCTGGGCGTATTAATATGTATTTGAAATACACCTTTTAAAATCGCGGGCCGCAAACCGCAGGCCCCATGAGCACGCCGGGCCGCCCCAAGGGGCGAATACCGGAATGCGCAGATCAAGGTAATCCCAGTGAGCACGCTGCTGACCATCGAAGAACCTGACGCGGCCTCGCGCCGCGCCCGCCCGCAATGGCGCGCCTTCACCGAAATGGGCTTTCGCCCGCTGTACCTGGCCGGCTGCTTCTGGGCGCTGGCGTCCGTGCTGCTGTGGGTGCACGCCCCGTCCCTGCTGACGGGCGTGCTAGGCGGCATGCCCTGGCATGCGCACGAAATGCTGTGGGGCTTCGTGGCCACTATCGCCGTGGGCTTCCTGCTGACGGCCGGCGCCAACTGGACGGGCAAGAATCCGCTGCGCGGCAACGCCCTGGCCGCGCTGTGCCTGGTGTGGATCGTGGCGCGCGCGGGCTATCTCGTCCCCGGACGGGCGGCATTCCTGGCGGCCGCCGCGGCCGACCTGCTGTTTTTCCTGTGGGCCGCCGCCGCGCTGGGCCGCGCCGTCGCCGTCACGCGCAACCGCCGCAACTATGGCGTTCCGCTGCTTCTGCTGGCGCTGGGCCTCACCAATGCGCTCTATCTCTGGGCCACGGTCCAGGGCGACTATTTCGCGCTGATGCGCTACTTCAACGCGGGCCTGCTGAGCATGGCCGTGCTGACCCTGCTGATCGCCCGCCGCATCATCCCCTTCTTCGCGAAGCGCGCCGTGGCAGGCCTGGACATCCCGCCGCATACCCGCAGCGGCCACTGGCAATTGGGCACGGGCGTCGTCGCCATCGCCTGCCTGCTGGCGGGCCGGCCGCAAGTGGCCGCGGCGGCGCTGGCCGCGACCGGGGCGATCGCGCTGGCGCAATGGATTTCCTGGAAGCCCTGGGCGGTGCGCCGCGTGCCGCTGCTGTGGATTCTGTACGCGGGCTACGGCGGGCTGGGAATCGGCCTGCTCGTCGGCGCGGCGCAGTTGGCCGGCTACGTGCTGCGGACCGCATGGCCCGCGCACGTGATCGGCGTGGCCGGCTTCTCGGGGCTCATCATCGGCATGGTGACGCGCACGGCGCTGGGCCACCTGGGCCGGCCGCTGCAGACGGACCGCAGCATGGTCGCCAGCTATGCGCTGGTGATCGTGGCGGCGCTGCTGCGCCTGGCCGCCCTGCTGCCCACCACGGCCGTGCTCGGGCTGCTGCATGCTTCGGCCACCGCCTGGGCGCTGGCGTTCGCCTTGTACCTGTGGCGCTTTTTCCCCTTGATGATCCGTCCGCGGGCGGACGCGGGCAAGGCGGCGGCGCCTGCGATGCGCGTGGTGCAGGCCGCCCGGCGCCCGGCGCAATAGGCGCCTTCCGCCGCGCTACTGCCGCGCTTCGCGCCGGCGCGTGGCCGCCAGTTGCTGCTTCATGGCCTTGAGCCAGGCCTTGACCTGCTGGATATCCACGAACTGCGACAGCTCGAATTCGAGTTCGCCGATGTACTCCTCGGCATCGGCGATTTCGGCGGCCAGGTCTTCCATCAGATCGGCGGGATCGATCGCTTGGTCCGGATCGAAGTGGTAGCGGGCCATGAAGCGCTGCTCCACCGCCGCCAGCTCCCGCTTGGCCGCGGCCAGTTGTGCGGCCGTATCCGGCCCCGGATCGGGCGCTTCCGGCACGGCGGCGGCACTGGCTGCCGCCATCGCCGCCATCTCCGCGAGTTCATCCGCGACCTCGGCGTCGAAGTCCGATCCGCCGTGCTTGCGGTAAAGCGCTTTCAGACGCTCCACGTCGCATTCCGCCGGCGTGCCGTCAAGCACGAGGGCAAACAGCGTCTCCTGCGCCAGTTGCGCCGCCAGTTCCGACGCCAGTTCGCGCTCCGCCTTCGTCAGCTCCTTTTGCTTGCAGGCGTGGTCGAAACACAGCACCAGCTTCGCCTTCAGCTCGACTTCCATGGTTTCCAGCGGCGCCAGCGCCTCTTCATACCGCTTCTGGTAGACGGGCTCCACTTCGCGCCACAGGCGCAGCCTGGCGCGTTCGGTGTCCAGCTCGCGCGCGAGCGCCTCGTGTGTGTTCTCTTGCATGGATGAAACCTGGTGGAGCGGCGCGGCGCGCTGCGGAAGAATCGGAAGCGCATTTTATCCTTGCCGCGGCGGAGGCCGCCGGGCTTGGCGTCTATTCCTCCGTCTCCGGCGCCTTCGGCGCCATGGTCAGTCTCGCGGCCATGAATTCCAGGAATTCCCTGGCCAGGGGCGGCAGCGTGCGGCCCTGCAGCGTCAGCACCTGGATGCTCCGCTGCCGCATTTCGGGGTTGCTGAATGGCACCGCCACCAGCCTGGCCTCTTCCTGTCCCATCACGGTAAGGTAGCCCGACAGCGCCACGATGGAACTGCCCGGCAGCATGGGCAGGAAGGCCGCCGAATGGTTCGATACGTATGCGGGTTCGATGTGCAGGCCCGCGTTGGCGCAGGCCGCGTCGAACAACTGCCTGACGGTCGTGCCATGATCGCCCACCGACAGCGGCACCTTGGCCAGGTCGCGCATGCCGACGCTCCGCCGGCCGGCCAGCGGATGCATGCGGCACATGACGGCATAGACCGGCGCGCGGACCAGCAGCTCGGTCTTCAGCCGATCGTCCTGCGCCGTGGTGTAGCGTAGCGCCATCTGCGAGAGCCCTTCCAGCACCTGGCGGCTGACCTCCTCGGGCCGCTCCACGCGCAGGTGGAAGCGCGCCTCCGGCCGGATCCGCTTGAAGTCGGCCATGCTCATGGGCAGGAAGCGGTGGGCGAAGCCTTCGGTGCAGGCCAGCCGTATCGTCACGTCGCCCAGTTGTCCGCGCTGGCGGATCTCGGTGGTGACGCGCTCGGCCTCCAGCGCGGCGGCGTTGGCGTAGGCGGCCAGCTGGAGGCCGGCCTCGCTGAGTTCCATGCCGCGCGCCTGCCTTTCGAACAGAACGACGCCAAGCCCGTCCTCCAGCTTCGAGATCTGCCGGCTGACGGCGGAAGCCGCCACGTGCTGCGCGGCGGCCGCGCCGGCGATGGAGCCGCAGCGCGCGACCTCCAGGAAGTACCTCAAGCCCAACGAAATCATGCATGCCCCTCATATCCATGCCTTTTAGGCAATTCTTGGATGCCAATTATCTAATTGTGGCACGCGATGAAGCGTAATAACTTTGTGCCTCTCCACATTCATGCAACCATGACGTGATCCGCGAACAAGCCCTCCTCCTCGCCCTGGACTCCTACGACAGCGGCGCGCTCCAGGCCGCGCTGGCCCGGCGCGTTGCCTACGCGACCGAAAGCGAAGTGCCCGAACAGGCGCCCGCGCAGCATGCCTACCTGAACGAAGAGCTGGTTCCCCGGTTGCGCGAGCTGGGCTTCGCCTGCCGGGTCCATGCCAATCCGGCCGGCGTGGACCTGCCCATCCTGCTGGCGCGCCGCGAAGAGGCCCCGGGGCTGCCCACCGTGCTGATGTATGGGCATGGCGACGTGGTGCGCGGCAACGCCGCCAAGTGGGACGCGGGCCGCGATCCCTGGCGCCTGCAGGTCGAGGGCGACCGCTGGTACGGACGCGGCACCGCCGACAACAAGGGGCAGCACAGCATCAACCTGGAAGCCCTGCGGCAGGTGATCGCCGCGCGCGGCGGCAAGCTGGGTTTCAACACCATCTGGCTCATCGAAACGGGCGAGGAAGCCGGCTCGCCCGGACTGGCGGCCTTCTGCGAGGCCCAGCGCGAAGCATTGTCGGCCGACGTGTTCATCGCCAGCGACGGGCCGCGCCTGAACGCGCAGCGCCCCACGCTTTTCATGGGTTCGCGCGGCGCGGTGAATTTCGAGCTCAAGCTGCGGGCGCGCGAACGCGGCTACCACTCGGGCAACTGGGGCGGCCTGCTGGCCAATCCGGCCATCGTGCTGGCGCACGCGATCGCCACGCTGGTCGACGCGCGCGGCCGCATCGCCGTCCCAGGGCTGCGCCCGCCCCCCATTCCCGAGGCGGTGGCCGCCGCGCTGGCCGACCTGGAAGTGGGCGGCGGCGAGGACGATCCCCGGATCGACGCGCATTGGGGCGAACCCGGACTGACCGCCCCCGAAAAGGTGTTCGGGTGGAACAGCCTGGACGTGTTGACCTTCGGCGCCGGCGATCCGGCCAAGCCCGTCAATGCGATCCCGCCCGACGCCTCGGCCTGGTGCCAACTGCGCTTTGTCGTCGGCACCGACTGGCGGGCGTTGGAAACGCACGTAAGGGAACATCTGCGGGCCGGCGGCTTCGACGGCATCGAGGTCCGCGTGGGGATGCAGGCCGGCGCCACCCGCCTGTCGCCCGACAACCCGTGGGTGCGCTGGGCCGCCGCCTCGCTGGAGCGCACGACCGGCAAGCGGCCCGCGCTGCTGCCCAACCTGGGGGGTTCCCTGCCCAACGATATTTTCGCGGACCTGCTCGGCCTGCCCACTCTGTGGGTGCCGCACTCATACCCCGCCTGCGCCCAGCATGCGCCGAACGAGCACCTGCTGGGCAGCGTCGCGCGCGAGGGCCTGGCGATCATGGCCGGCCTGTTCTGGGATCTGGGCGACCAAGGCGCCGCCCTGCGCCAGGCGGCCGCGCCGGCCTCCACTCCAACCTGACCGGACTCCCGTCATGACCGTCAAATTGCGTGCCGCCGCGGCGGCGTTCTCCCTGTCTCTTGCGACGCTCGCGGGCGCCGCGCAAGCGGCCTATCCGGAGCAGGCGATCAAGATCGTCGTGCCCTTCACGCCAGGCGGGGCGACGGACGCGGTAGCCCGCCTGTTGGCCAACAAGTTGTCGGGCAAGCTGGGCCAGGCCGTCATCGTCGAAAACCGGCCGGGCGCGTCCACCGTGATCGGGGCGGAGGCCGCGGCGCGCGCCCAGCCGGACGGCTACACGCTGATGCTGTCGGGCAGCACGACCTACACCGTGCTGCCGGCCCTCAAGGCCAGCCTGCCCTACGATCCGGAACGCAGCTACGCACACATCGCCATCGTCGCCATGGCGCCCGTGGTGCTGCTGGCAAAAAATGGCCTGGAAGCCGGCACCGTGCAGGAAGCCGCCGCGCTGGCGCGGCAGCGCAGCGCCAAGGGCGAACTGATGTACGGCACCTTCGGCGCCGGATCCGCGCCCCACCTGGCCGGAGAGATGTTCGCCGAGGCCGCGGGCGCCAAGATGATGCCGGTGCCCTACAAGGGCAGCGCCCAGCTGGTCACCGCCATGATCGGCGGCGAAGTCGACCTGGGCGTGGACACGGTGTCGTCCGCCGCGCCGCAGGCCCGCGCCGGCAAAGTGCGCGCGCTGGCGGTAACGGGCGAACGCCGCATGCCGCAATTGCCCGACGTGCCGACGTTCGCGGAAGCCGGCATGCCGGACGTCTCCTTCGTCGGCTGGTACGGCCTGGTCGCCCCGGCGCGCACCCCCGCCCCGGTCGTGCAGACGCTGAGCCGCGCCGTGTCGGAGATCATGGAGGACCCGCAAGTGCGCAAATCGGTCGCGGACCTGGCATTGGATCCCGTCTATCTGCCCGCGCCGGCCTTCCAGGCGCAGATCGCGAAAGAACTGCGCACCTTTGGCGACGTGGCCGCGCGCGCCGGCATCACGCTGGACTGACGCCGGCGCCGGGCCCGCATGCGCCGGGCGCCGCGGGAATCAGCTGGGATCGGCCTGGCTGATCTTGGATCCTTCCAGGCCCACGCCGGCCATCAGCCCCTGCTCGCCGAAGGGCACGGCGTAGACGTCCTGGGTCAGGGTGGTGGTGGTAATGCTGGCCGCATAGCCCTCGTCCACCATGACCAGGGTCGGGCCCGATCCCAGCGACCAGCCGTCGCTCTGGTCCAGGAACGTCAGGGCCGCCTCGTTCATGAAGAAGAGCGCATAGCCGAACTTCTGCGCGCCCGCCTGCAGGCCAAACGACACCGCCGATATCGTGTAGTAGGCGCTGGCCTTGCCGCGCCGCAGGAGCGCGCCGTCGCCATGCTCCGCGCCGACCAGCAGCCCGCCTTTCAGGATGCTGGGAAATACCAGCACCGCGACCGCCTTCTCCCCCAGCATCCGCGTCTTGGGCTCCTGGTGGTACAGCCGTTCCAGCGCGGCCTGGGCTTCGCGGCCGATCTGGGCGGCCGAGTCCGCGCGGGCCTGGGCCGCCAGACCGAACGACGCCGCCCATAAAAAAAGGCTGGCCCACAGCCAACCGTGAATCTTGCATGGCAAAGCGGATACGCGACGCATACAGCCTCCTGGTTTGAGGACGGCAAGCGCCACGCGCGCTCGCCCCGACTTGCCAGGGCAAGTATTGGCACGCGGCCCCGCCTTGTCAATATGCGCAGACGGGCGCCCGCCCCTACACCGCGGGCGGGCTGGACTCCCGTTGGGGATGGCGGTGGCGGGCCAGCGCCTCGATAAACATGGGCGCGCTGTCGCCCGGCGCTCCGTCCACCAGCAAGAGGCCGGCGTCGGCCTCGTCCGGCTCGATGCCGGCCGCGGCGAACAGCTGCTTGCCTTCGCCCATGCCCATCAGCGTCTTGCCGTGGCGGTAAGCATCGCGCAGGAACTCCAGCGCCCGCCCGTCGGCGCGCAAGCGCTCGGCGGCCGGCCCGCCGCCGGGCACGACCGCCCCGTCGAACAATGCCGACGGCTGGTTGTCCAGCGACGCGTCGGCGTCCAGCGTCGAGCCTCCTTCCGCCGCCAGGGGCCCGATCCGCTGGCCCACCAGTCTGACGACCGCGCCCGCGCCGATCAACGCATCGGCAACGGCCGACACGGCCTTGGCGTCCACGCCCTGCGCCACCAGGATGGCGATCTTGCGCGTGGCGACGCCGCCGTCCCCGGGCCTTGCCGTCAGGGACAGGGCGGGAGAAACGTCGACCTCCGGCTTGGGCGGGCGGGCGATCGCGCGCGGCAATGGATCCGGCAACTCCATGCCCAGCCCATCCGCCACGCTCCGCGCCAGCCCGTCGTCCACATTGCGCAGTGAGGCGACCATGCGCCGCCTCACGGCGGGAACGGTCACCTTGCTGAGTTCAAAGGCGAACGCGCTGGCGATGTGGCGCCGCTCCCAATCTGTCTGGCTGGCATAGAACAGGGTGGCCTGGTTGTAGTGCTCGGCGAATTTCTCCGGGTGGCCGCGCAGCTCGTCGCCCGCCACCGGCTCGGGGAAGGACACGAAGCCGTCCGTGCCGGCCTGAAAAGGACAGCCTCCCGCCAACGAGTTCGGCTCGTACGCCACCCGGCCGCGATGGATGGCCTGGCGATGCATGCCGTCGCGCTGGTTGTTCTGCACGGGAGCCAGCGGCGCGTTGATCGGGATCTCGTGGAAATTCGGGCCGCCCAGCCGCGATATCTGCGTGTCCACGTAGGAATGGATGCGTCCGGCCAGCAAGGGGTCGTTGGTGAAATCCAGCCCCGGGATCACGTGCGCCGCGCAGAAGGCGACCTGCTCCGTCTCGGCGAAAAAATTGTCGGGATTGCGGTCCAGCACCATCCTGCCGACGGGCACCACCGGCACCAGTTCCTCCGGCACGATCTTGGTGGGGTCCAGCACGTCGAAGCTGAACCGCTCCGCCTCCTCCTCGGTGAAGACCTGCACGCCCAGCTCCCATTGCGGGCCATTGCCCGCATCGATGGCTTCCCAGAGGTCGCGCCGGTGGAAATCGGGATCGGCGCCGGACACCTTGACCGCCTCGTCCCATACCTGGGAATGCGTCCCCAGCACCGGGTTCCAGTGGAACTTCACCAGCCGCGATTCGCCGGCGGCGTTCACAAACCGGAAAGTATGCACGCCGAAGCCCTGCATCATCCGGAAGCTGCGCGGAATGGCGCGATCCGACATGAGCCACATGAGCATGTGGGTGGATTCCGGCATCAGCGACACGAAATCCCAGAACGTGTCGTGCGCGGAGGCGGCCTGCGGCATGCCATGATGGGGCTCCGGCTTGACGGCGTGCACCAGGTCCGGGAATTTCATCGCATCCTGGATGAAGAACACCGGCATATTGTTGCCGACCAGATCCCAATTGCCCTCTTCGGTATAGAACTTCACGGCGAAGCCGCGGACGTCGCGCGCGGTGTCCTTGGAACCGCGCTCCCCGGCCACGGTCGAGAAGCGCACGAAGACCGGCGTGCGCTTGCCCTTCTCGGCGAACGGCGCCGCAACGGTCAGGTCGGCAAGCGGACGCAGGCATTCGAAATAGCCATGCGCCGCGGAGCCGCGGGCGTGCACGATGCGCTCCGGGATGCGTTCATGGTCGAAGTGGGTGATCTTCTCGCGCAGGACGAAGTCCTTCAGCAGGGCCGGCCCCCGCAAGCCCGCCTTGAGCGTGTGCTGGTTGTCGCTGACCCGCACGCCCTGGTTCGTGGTCAGCGCCTGGCCGGTGGCGTCCGCGCGCACGCGCTCCAACCGGCCGTCCGCGGCATTCACACCGGGCGCCGCGGGGCCGTTGGTCTTCCCGGACGCCTCGCCTTCGGACAGGGAGCTGGCCCCGACGGAAGGATCCGGCGCCGGCGCCACCGTGCCGGCATAGGGGCGGCGGGCGGCTTCCTCGCCATACTCCGCCGCCTTGCCGGCGTTATGCGGGATGGCGCCGGCCGTGGCTTGCACGGACGCGGCCCGCTTCAACGCCGGACGCCGCGCGGCGCCTGCCGGCCCCGAAGCGGGCCCGCTATCGGTATTCAGATAGGCGGTCTCCACGGCGGAAGCCGCGGCAGGCTTTCCTGCGGATTTCTTGCTGGGCATGGCGGGTCTCCTAGTGGCTGAGCATCTTGTCGCGCGCCTGCTCGGCGCGGGACGCGCCGATCGCTGACTCCACCTGCTTGACCTCTTCGGGAGGCGGCAGCACGGCGGGGAAACCCAGGGCGTCGATCCACAGTTCCCGGGACCAGCCTTTCGTGTGATAAAGATGGTGTTCCTCGTCGGTGACGACAGCGTCATAGGCCTGTTTGAGTACCTTGCCCTCCACGCCGCCGTGCTGGTCGGCGATCACGCCGATCAGCGTCCAGTTCGCGTGGTCCTTCGTTTCGGCCAGCACCACGCATTCGGCCGCGACCAGTTGGGCGGCGTTGGCATCGCCCGCGGCGATCGCCATCCTCATCGCCTTGACCAGCGACTCGCCGATATGGCGCACCACTTCCCTGCCTGGCGGCTGGCGCTCCGGATCCAGGCCCAGTTGCTCGAACACGGTCAGCAGAACGCGGCGGTGCGTGCGCGTTTCCTCCAGGTATTCCAGCCATTCCTTCTTCAGGTCCTCGTTGACCGCGCAGGACACCGCGGTCTCGTACACGTTCAATCCCCCTATCTCGGTTTCCAGGGCCTGGTACAGCAATTCCTCGATCTGCGGGGCATTTCCGGCTTTGCGTTTCATTGGGCGCTCCTTCTCCATGGGTCATATCGCGACACCGCCGCCGCGAGCCGGCGGCCTTGCGGCTTGGAACGGCTGCCCAGCAACCCTCGTGCCCGGCCCGGCTCCCGGGCGAGCCGCCCGCGGCGTCGCCGCCAGGCGCCGGCCGGCGCGTGCAGAAAATACAAAGACCGTGTCGCGCCCACCTCCCCGCGCCCATTTAGATTAGAATCAGAACCATTCTCAATAAAACCAGACTGCCCGGCTAACGCGGCGGCATCACAAGAAAGAGGCTCGCCCTGAAATCCGGTTTCCGCCTGTCCATGGCCTGGCTCCACACCTGGGTCGGCCTGTGGTTCTCCTGGCTGCTGTTCGCCGTATTCCTTACCGGTTCGCTCGCCGTTTTTTCCGAACCCATCACGCACTGGATGACGCCCGAGCACCATGAAGCGGAGGCGCTGGCCGCGCAGCAGGAAGGCGCGCCAGTGGACCGGGCGCGGCGCCTGGAGCTGGCGGTGGACTACATGGCCCGCCACCATGCCGGCGAGGGCATGTGGGAAATCTGGCCCGTCAACCGCTCCCACGGCAACGGCCTGACGGCGTACTGGTTCGACAAGAACGGCATGTACGCGGACGCCGAGCTGGATCCGGCCACCGGCGCCGAACTGGACGAACACCACGAGGAGGAAGGCCGGGCCACGCTCGGCGGGCAGCATTTCGTCGACTTCCACTACACCCTGCACGACGCCGGGCTGGGCCTGTGGATCGTCGCCTTCGCCACCATGGCGATGCTGGTCGCCCTGATTACGGGCGTGGTCACGCACAAGCGCATCTTCAAGGATTTCTTCACGTTCCGCGCCGGCAAGGGCCAGCGTTCATGGCTGGACGCGCACAACGCGGTGGCGGTGCTGACCCTGCCCTTCCAGTTCATGATCGCCTACACCGGCATCGTGATCTCCAGTTCCACGCTGATGCCCGCCCCTATCGCCGCGACCTACGGCGCCGGCCCCGAAGCCTTCCGCCACTACCTGATGGAAATGGAAGGCGAGGAAAAGCTCGCGCGCAGCGGGGTGGCGCAGGCGATGCCAGCGCTGGAACCCATCGTGGCGCATGGCGAACGCCTGATGGGGCAGACGGCCCGCGCCATCGTCATCCGCAACCCGGAAGACAGTTCCATGCGGATCGGCGTCTATGGCTGGAACGAAGACGCGGACACCTTCCGCAACATCAGCGCCACCACCGGGATGGCGGAGTTTTCCGCCAGCGGCGAATTGCTGCGCCTGCGGCCGTCCGGCGACGTGCTGGGCGGTGCGCCCGCCCTGACGCGCCAGGTGATGGGCGACCTGCACATGGCGAAGTTCGGCGGACTGGCCATCCAGTGGCTGTACTTCATCTGCGGCCTGGCCGGCGCCGCCATCATGGGCACCGGCGCGGTGCTGTTCATGGTCAAGCGCCGGGCCAAGCTCGGCGGCGAGTTCGGCGGCGCCACGGCGCGGGTCTACCGTCTGATCGAAGGGCTCAACGTGGCCGCGCTGGCCGGGCTCTCCATCGCCTGCATCGGCTACTTCTGGGCCAACCGCCTGCTGCCCGTCGGCCTGGAGAACCGCGCCGCATGGGAACTGCGCTGCTTCTTCCTGGTCTGGGCGCTGACCCTGGCCCATGCCTGGCTGTGCAGCCCGCGCCGGGCGTGGATCACGCAACTGGCCGTGCTGTCCGCGCTGTGCCTGCTGCTGCCGTTGCTGTCGTACGCCACCCTGGGCGACCATCCCTATGCGCAGATCGCGCGCGGCGACTGGGAAAGCGCGGGCGTCGAACTGAGCGCCATCGCTTTCGGCGTACTATCGGGCTGGGCGGCCCTCCGTTTGTGGAAGCGGCCCGCATCGGCGCAGCCCCAGCGCAAATCCCGCTCGAACGAAAGGGCAGCGGCATGAATTCCAACGACCTTTACGCCATTTCCATGGCCCTGCTGCTGACGTATTCGGGCATGGCCTGCCTGAGCCTGGCCATGCCGCGCCACTACGACCAGGTCTGGGGCCGCGACCCGTCCTCGGGCCATACCCGGGTGCTGCGCGGAGGCGGCGTGCTCTTGCTGGCGCTGGCCCTGCTGCCCTGCGTCGCCCTGTGGGGCAATACCGTGGGGGTCGTGGCCTGGCTGGGCTGGCTGTCCGCCGGCGCCCTGCTGTGGGTCGGAATGCTGTCGTGGGCGCCGCGCCCGGCGGCGCGCGCCGCCGCGCTGGCCGTGGCGATATCGCTGGCCGGAATCGGCATCGGCTTCTAGGGCCGGTTGCCGGGCAAGGGCCCGGCACAAGCCCCGCCCGCGAGTTTGACACGCATCAATCCAGGCTGAGATCTCGCCGTCGAGGCGCGTCTGAATCACCATATGTGGTGGTAGAGTTTTCAAACCCTACTACATATGGTGTCAGTCATGCATATCCAGCACATTCTCAAGCGCGACGGCCGCGTCGCGGCGTTCGACCGCGACAAGATCGCCCAGGCCATGGCGGCGGCGGGACAAAGCACCGGGGAACTGGACCTGGCGGGCGCGCGCGCGCTGACCGATGCCGTCATTGCCTCGTTGGCGGACCAGCCTTGCCCAGGCGTGGAAACCATCCAGAACCGCGTCGAGGAAATCCTCGTTCAGGCAGGCCACTGGCGCACCGCGCGCGCCTACATCGTGTACCGCGAGCAGCACGCCCGGCTGCGCTCGCTGCGCCATACGCTGGTCGACGTGGAAAGCGCCATGGAGGAATACCTGGAGCAGCGCGACTGGCGCGTCAACGCCAACGCCAACCAGGGCTACAGCCTGGGCGGCCTGATCCTGAACGTGGCCGGCAAGGTCACCGCCAACTATTGGCTGTCGAACGTGTTCGCGCCCGAGGCCGGGCACGCCCACCGCGAGGGCGACATCCACATCCATGACCTGGACATGCTCAGCGGCTACTGCGCGGGCTGGTCGCTGCGCCAACTGCTGACCGAAGGCTTCAACGGCATTCCCGGCAAGGTGGAAGCCACGCCGCCGCGCCATATGTCCGCCGCCATCGGCCAGATCGTCAACTTCCTGGGCACGCTGCAGAACGAATGGGCCGGCGCGCAGGCCTTCAGTTCCTTCGACACCTACATGGCTCCCTTCATCCGCCGCGACGCGATGACCTACGCGGACGTAAAGCAGGCCATGCAGGAACTCATCTATAACCTGAACGTGCCCAGCCGCTGGGGCACGCAGACGCCCTTCACCAACCTCACCTTCGACTGGACCTGCCCGGCCGACCTCAAAGAACAGATCCCCTATGTGGGCGGCGAGGAAATGCCGTTTTCCTATGGCGAGCTCCAGGCCGAGATGGACATGATCAACCGCGCCTACATCGAGGTCATGATGGCGGGCGATGCGAAGGGCCGCGTCTTCACCTTCCCCATTCCCACCTACAACATCACGCCCGACTTCGATTGGGACCATCCCAACACCGAACGCCTCTTCGAGATGACGGCGCGCTACGGGCTGCCCTACTTCCAGAACTTCCTGAACTCCGACCTGGAGCCGCATATGGTGCGCTCCATGTGCTGCCGCCTGCAGCTGGACCTGCGCGAGCTGCTAAAGCGCGGCAACGGCCTGTTCGGATCGGCCGAGCAGACCGGCTCGGTGGGCGTGGTCACCGTGAATTGCGCCCGCCTGGGCTATACCTGCCGCGGCGACGAGGCCAGGCTGATGCAACGGCTGGACCACCTGCTGGAACTGGGCCGCGACGTGCTGGAAACCAAGCGCAAGGTGGTGCAGCGCTACATCGACCAGGGGCTGTATCCCTACACCCGCCGCTACCTGGGCACGCTGCGCAACCACTTCAGCACCCTGGGCGTGAACGGCATCAACGAAATGATCCGCAACTTCACGGACGACGCCGAAGACATCACCACGGCGGCGGGCCACGCCATGGCGGTCAGGCTGCTCGACCGCGTGCGCGCGCGCATGACCGAATTCCAGGAACAGACGGGTCACCTGTACAACCTGGAGGCCACGCCCGCCGAAGGCACCACCTACCGCTTCGCCCGCGAAGACAGGAAGCGCTATCCCGCCATCCTGCAGGCCGGCAGCGAATCGCAACCCTATTACACGAACTCCAGCCAGCTGCCGGTGGGCCATACCGACGATCCGTTCCATGCGCTGGAACTGCAGGAAACGCTGCAGGGCAAGTACACCGGCGGCACGGTGCTGCACCTGTACATGAACGAAGCCGTGTCGTCCGCCGGCGCCTGCAAGGAGCTGGTGCGCCGCGCGCTGTCGAACTTCCGCCTGCCCTACATCACGATCACGCCCACGTTCTCCATCTGCCCCAACCATGGCTACCTGGCGGGACGCCACGAGTTCTGCCCCAAATGCGATGCCGAGCTGCTCGCCAAGCAATCGGCATGCTGCGCCCCGGCCTAGCGCCGACCCGCCGGGCCTGCGCCCGGCTCCCTCTCAAAAGGAACCTCCATGCAAACCTTGATCGCTCCCGACGTCGCCGCCGCTTCCGCCCCGAAGCTGGACGACAGCCAACGCGTGCGCTGCGAGATCTGGACCCGCGTCATGGGCTACCACCGCCCCGTCGCCTCCTTCAACACCGGCAAACAAGGCGAATTCAATGAACGCCGCTTCTTCGTCGAACGCCGCGCCTGAGGGTGCGCAACCCGCCCCGGCCCCCGGGCCGGGGGCCGCTGCGGCCACGCGCCGGCAGGCCGCCAGGCCCGCCTACGCGGCGCCGCCGCAGCCGGTCGCCCAGCCCCTGCCCCGGCACGCCCACGCCGTGGGCGGGCTGGTGCCCTTTTCCACCGTGGACTGGCCCGGGAAACTGGCCGCCGTCGTCTTCATCGCCGGCTGCCCCTGGCGCTGCCACTACTGCCACAACACCGAACTTCAGACCCGCGCCGCCCGCTACGACTGGCGCGACATGCGCGCCTTCCTGGAAACCCGCAAGGGCCTGCTCGACGCGGTCGTTTTCTCCGGCGGCGAACCCCTGAGCGAGCCGCGCCTGCCGCAAATGATCCGCGACGTCCGGCGCATGGGCTACCGGGTCGGCCTGCATACCGCGGGGATCTACCCCCTGAGACTGGCCGATGTGCTGCGCCACCTGGACTGGGTCGGGCTGGACATCAAGGCCGATTCCCAGGGCTACGACGACATTACCGGCCGCCGCGACTCCGAACGCCCCGCCCAGGCCTGCCTGTCGCAATTGCTGTCCGCGGGCCGGGATTTCGAATGCCGGATCACCTGGCATCCCGACTGGCTGGACGAAACCCGGCTGCTTGCCCTGGCGCGCGAACTCGCCCGCCGCGGCGTGCGCCGCTTCGCCGTGCAGGGCGCGCGCCGCTCGCCCGACTCGCCGCCGGTGCGCAACCTGAGCGCGCAGGCCGAAGCCCTGATGCGGCAATGGTTCGAAGCGTTCGACTATCGCTGAGCCAGGCGCCGCTGCAACGTCGCGTGGAACCGCGGCGATCCGATGGCCCCGACGTTGCACCGCGACCAGGGCGATACCGCCGTCGGGTCCACGTTGAATACCCGGCCGGGCGCCATGATGATCTTCTCCGGCATGAGTTCGGCGGCCAGGGCAAGCGTATCGTCCACTCCCGGGAACGCCGTCCACAGGTACAGCGAACTGGTCGGGCGCGTGAACACCTTGGCGCCCAGCGCATCCAGCACCTGCAGCGCCTGGCCGGTAGCGGCCTCCAGCCGCTGGCGCAGCCTGACCAGGTGCCGCTCGTAATGGCCCTCGCGCAACATCACGTCCACCATGCGTTCGCAGTATTCGGAGCTGCTGACGTGCACCAGCGCCTTGAGGTCGGCCAGGTCGCTCGCCAGCGCGGCGTTGCAGGCGATGAAGCCCACGCGCAGCGCCGCGGAGAATGACTTGGAAAAACTGCCGATGTAGATGGTGCGTTCGAGCTGGTCCAGCGCCGACAGGCGCACGGCGGAAGTCGGCTTGAAATCGGCCAGCGGGTCGTTCTCGACCACCGTCAGATTGTGGCGCTCCGCCAGTTGCAGCACTTTGTAGGCCTTGGCGGGCGAGATGTCCGAGCCCGTGGGATTGTGCGCCAGCGACTGGGTGAAGAACAGGCGCGGCTTTTCCGTTTGCAGCAACGCTTCGAGCGCGGCGATGTCGGGCCCGTCGGACAAACGCGGCACGCCCAGCATGCGCGCCCCCGCCAGCTTCAGCTTGCCGAACAGCGGATAGTAGCCCGGGTTGTCCACGAGCACCGAGGCGCCCGGCGGCACGAAATAGCGGATCACCAGGTCCATGGCCTCGTTCGCGCCATGCGTCAGCACCAGTTGCGGCGGCGCTGCGTTGATCCCCACGTCGCCCAGCTTGCGCACCAGGCTTTCCCGCAACGGCGCATAGCCGAAACGGCTGCCGTAGCGGAACAAGGCCCCCAGGCCCGTGCGCACGACCTTCTGATGGTAGCGATCCATGCGCATGTCGGCCAGCCATTCCACCGGTGGAAAGCCATCGCCGACCGCAACCGCGTCAGGCTGCGTCTTCAACTGCTCGCGCATCAGCCACACGATATCCATGGCCCGGCTCAGTTGCCCAGGCTCCTCTTCCGCCGCCTGGCGCGTCCCGCCCGTCTCCAGCACGAAAAAGCCGGATCCCCGGCGCGGCTCCACCAGGCCCTGCGCGACCAGCATTTCAAACGCAACCACCACCGTGTTCTTCGCGTACCGGTGCAACTGCGCCAATTCGCGCAGGGACGGCAGTTTGTCTCCGGGACGGTAGACGCCGTCGGCGATCTGCTGGCCGATCAGCCTGGCCAGGCT
This sequence comes from Achromobacter sp., assembly GCF_050285585.1. Taxonomy (GTDB): domain Bacteria; phylum Pseudomonadota; class Gammaproteobacteria; order Burkholderiales; family Burkholderiaceae_B; genus Achromobacter. The sequence goes on from NZ_JBLZXF010000009.1 coordinate 81,324, forward strand.
TTCGGCTATCGGGGCGGCGCGTTGCGGCCTGCCGCGAAGTAATGCTTGTTCCATGCGGGAAGTCCTGCCGGGCATCATCGAAATTGGTGCAGTGCAATGGTACTGTTTGCCCAAACTGTACCTCTCAATAGCGGTACAGTTTACCTAGAATCAGGCCACTTGATTCTGATATGGAGACACGCCATCGTGGCCGATTCACGCCTGCCCAACTTCCGCGCCCTCACCCCCGCCCAGCGCCTGTCCGCCATCGCGGACAACGTCGGACTCACCCCCGAGGAACGCCAGCTGCTGGCCGCTCCCGGCGCGCTCGGCATGGACCGGGCGGACGGCATGATCGAGAACGTCATCGGCTCGTTCGAGCTGCCGCTGGGCGTGGCCGGCAACTTCCAGGTGAACGGCCGCGACGTGCTGGTGCCCATGGCGGTCGAAGAACCCTCCGTGGTCGCCGCCGCATCCTATATGGCCAAGCTGGCGCGCGAATGCGGCGGCTTCGAAACGTCCAGCACCCGTCCGTTGATGCGGGCGCAGGTGCAGGTGCTGGGCCTGAGCGATCCGCACGGCGCGCGCCTCGCCCTGCTGCGAGAACGCGAGCGCATCGTCGCGCTGGCCAATGGCCGCGACAAAGTCCTGATCGAACTGGGCGGCGGCTGCCAGGACATCGACGTGCACGTTTTCCCCGACACGCCGCGCGGCCCCATGATCGTGATGCACCTGATCGTGGACGTGCGCGACGCGATGGGCGCCAACACCGTCAACACCATGGCCGAAGCGGTGGCGCCGCTGGTCGAGGAAATCGCCGGCGGGTCCGTGCGCCTGCGCATCCTGTCCAACCTGGCCGACCTGCGCCTGGCCCGGGCCCGCGTGCGCCTGACGCCCCAGGCGCTGGACACCAAGGAGCGCAGCGGCGCCGACATCATCGAGGGCGTGCTGGACGCCTATACTTTCGCCGCCATCGACCCCTATCGCGCCGCAACGCACAACAAGGGCATCATGAACGGCATCGACCCCGTCATCGTCGCCACCGGCAACGATTGGCGCGCGGTGGAAGCGGGAGCCCACGCCTACGCGAGCCGTTCGGGCCGCTACACATCGCTGACTCACTGGGAGAAGGACGGCTCGGGCGCGCTGGTCGGCTCCATCGAGATGCCCATGCCCGTGGGCCTGGTCGGCGGCGCCACCAAAACGCATCCGCTGGCCCGGCTGGCGCTGAAGATCATGGATGTGCGTTCCGCGCAGGAACTGGGTGAGGTCGCCGTGGCCGTCGGCCTGGCGCAGAACCTGGGCGCGCTGCGCGCGCTGGCCACCGAAGGCATACAGCGCGGCCACATGGCGCTGCACGCCCGCAACATCGCATTGGTGGCGGGCGCGACCGGCGCCGAGATCGACACCATCGCCAAGCGCATGGCGGCGGAGCGGGACGTCCGCACCGACCGGGCCCTGGCGCTGCTGCAAGAGCTGCGCGATCCGCGCCAGGCCCCGGCCCGGTAAAGATCGATCCCAAGACCCGGGCCGCGACCGCCGCGCGGCCTGGCTGCCCCAAAGGGGAGCCTTCTGCATCGGACCGGCGGCAAGAAAACCGAGGCGGCGCCTGGATTCCCCGAGCGCCGCCCGACCACAGAGGAGAGAGACATGAACCCGAACACCCCGGCGCCTTCCACGCGCCTGGCGGAGGTCTGGAGCGACACGGTGGACCTGCGCCACCTCGCCTGGGCCATCGGCATCGGCATCGCCATCAGCGTGGCGGGCTTTTATGCCGCCAGCCGCTGGCTGCGCGGCATCGTGGCGTCCCCCGAGCTGGCCCACGCCTACGCCATGCTGGCCGGCCTGGCGGGCTGCGTGCTGGCGGGCATCATCTGCGCCCGGCTGTTCCCGCCCAAGCGCGAAGTCGTCGAGCACAGCTCCACGCACGACCCGGCCTGGCGCGCCGAAGTGCTGGCCGAATTGGCCGAGCAGCCCGGCGGGCTGGGCACGCTCGCCGACCTGCCCGAACCGGTCGTGCGCGAACTGAAGGACCTGGACCTGTACGCGCTCTTCGCGGAACCCGCGGCCGAAGCGTCCCAGCCGTCCGCGCGCGCGCCCTCTCCGCAAGCCGCGGGCAAGGAGGCCCTGGCATGAGCGACCCCATTCTTCTCGAACAGATCATGGTGGCGGCCGCGATGGGCCTGCTGGGCGCGGTGGTATTCGCGGCCATCGGCCTGGTGTCCGGCACCGACGAAACCACCACGCTGGCGCCGCTGACCCTGCTGGTGGTGCTGCTGGGCGTGCCGCCCGCGGGCGTCTTCACCTTCTTCCTCGCCGGCGCCGTCGCCAAGCACATGACCCACGCCGTGCCGACCGCGCTGCTGGGCATCCCCGGCGACACCCTCGCCACGCCGCTGCTGCAGGACGCGAACATGCTGCGCAAGCTGGGCGTGCCGCACATCGCGCTGCGAAAAATGGTGTCGGGCGCCATCGTCGCCGCCTTCGTCGCGGTCCCGCTAGCCGTGCTGTTCGCGGTGCTGCTGGCGCCATTCGGCGCGGCCATCACCAAGTCCGCGCCCTGGATCTTCCTGGCCGCAGCGGTCCTCATCGCCTATTTCTCGGCCGGACGCTGGGCGGCGGTGGCGCTGCTGGTGCCGTTCGTCGTGGTCATCATCGCGCTGCAAAGCCTCACGGCCAAGTACGGCGTGAAACTGAGCATCAGCTACTTCCTGGGCATCGCCATCGGGCCGCTGATCGCGGACCTGTTTACCGTGGTCTCGCCGCAAGGCCGCTCGCGGATGCTGAGGGACAAGGTCCGCACGTTCTCGCTGGCGCCCGACGTCAAGGGCTGGTCGGGCTACTTCCCCAACCCGCTGAAGGTCATGGACCGCACGCAGACGCGCTGGACCCTGGCCACCGCCGCGGTCTCGAGCGCAACCTTCGTGTTCAGTCCCGTGGCCATGACGGTGGTGCTGGGCGAGCTGGTGGGCTCGCGCATCAAGCACGCCTATCATCGCCTGACCACCGTGCTGAGCGCGCGCAACGGCGTCACCGAGGCTACCTATATCGCCGAGGCGCTCATTCCCCTGATCGCCTTCGGCCTGCCGTTGAGTCCGGTGGCCGCGGGCCCCGCCGCGCCGCTGTTCAATGCGCCGCCGCGCTTCACGGTGGACGCCGCCACCGGCCAGACGCACAACCTGCACAATCTGCTGAGTCACTGGGAGTTCCTGGGCTACGGCATGCTGGCCGTGCTGCTGGCGGCGGTGGTGTCGTACCCCTTCGCCATGAACTTCGCGCGCCGCGCCGCCCTGTTCGTATCGCGCAAGGTCAGCCACGAAGCCATCATCGCCACCTTCGTGGGCCTGATCATCGTGATCAGCGTCTGGGAAGGCCAGTTCCTGGGCCTGCTCGTGATCCTCACCATGGGCCTGTTCGGCGGGCTGCTGTCGCGCCTGTTCGGCTTCAACACCGGGGTCCAGTTCATGGGCTACTACACCGCTGTGCTCTCGGTACCCGCCATCGTCAAGCTGCTGGCGTAGGGAGCTCAGTCCGGCAACGGCGCCTCCAGGATCGCCCCCGTCGCGGACTCCGTCATCACGACGGAGCCGCCGCCGGGGCGCACCGCCACATTGGTCACGGTGCTCGCCTCGATGGGGCTTTTCAGGAAGCTTGATCCCGCGCAAGGCGATGCGCGGGTCCTTGCTCTAGCCTCTGTCCACTTGACCTGAGGAAAGACTCGATATGACGTGGTTCAAATCACTCACCCTCGCCGGACGCGAATTGCTGCCCATCATCCAGGGCGGCATGGGCGTCGGCGTATCCGCCCATCGCCTGGCCGGCGCCGTCGCCAGCCAGAACGCCGTGGGCACCATCGCCAGCGTCGATTTGCGCCATCATCACCCCGATCTGCTCGAAAAGACCGAACGGTGCCATGACCGCGAGCTGATAGACAGCGCCAACCTGGAAGCGCTGGACCGCGAAGTGCGCGCGGCCCTGGAAACCGCCCAGGGCCGCGGCCTGGTCGCCGTGAACGTCATGAAGGCCGTGCGCGACCATCCCGGCCTGGTGCGCCAGGCCTGCGAAAGCGGCGCGCAGGCCATCGTGATGGGCGCCGGCCTGCCGCTGGACCTGCCCGAGATGACCGCCGACTTTCCCAAGGTCGCGCTGGTGCCCATTCTGTCGGAAGCCCGCGGCGTGGCGGCCGTGCTGAAAAAGTGGATGAAGAAGGGCCGGCTGGCCGACGCCGTCGTGATCGAGCACCCCGGCCATGCCGGCGGCCACCTGGGAGCCGCCCGCCTGGACGACATCCATGACGAACGCTTCGATTTCAAGCGCGTGCTGGCCGACTGCCACAAGCTCTTCGACGAACTGCAACTGGGCAAGGACACGCCCAGGCTCATCGTGGCGGGCGGCGTGGGCAGCCATGAACAGGTGCGCCACTGGCTGAGCCATGGCGCCGACGGCGTGCAGGTCGGCACGGCCTTCGCCGTCACGCAGGAAGGCGACGCGCACGAGAACTTCAAGCGCGTGCTGATCGATGCCGACCCCGACCGCCTCACCGAATTCACCAGCGTGGCCGGCCTGCCCGCCCGCGCCGTGCCCACGCCCTGGCTGACGCGGTACCTGCGCCAGGAAAAGACGCTGCAGGCCAATACCCGCTGCGACGCGCGCCGTTGCAGCCAGCGCATGGACTGCCTGACGCAATGCGGGCTGCGCGACGGGATCTCGCGCTTCGGACAGTTCTGCATCGACCTGAAGCTCGCGGCGGCCATGCGCGGCGAAGTCAGCCGCGGCCTGTTCTTCCGTGGCGCTTCCAAGCTGCCTTTCGGCAATGCCATGCGCTCGGTGCGCGAACTGCTGGATTACCTGCTGCACGGCCAGATGCCCGCGGCCGCCTGATCTCCCGGCGCCTCCCGGGAGGGCTGGCCGCCAAATAAATAGACGACGTATAATATTATCCATCGTCTATTTATTTGGACTGCCATGCCCCGCCCCGACCCCTCCCTGCCCGACGCTTCCGTGCCGGACGCCGGACGCCGCGAACGCAAACGCCAGCAGACACTGGATCACCTGGCGCAGACCGCCTACCGCCTGTTCGAGACGCTCGGATACGACGCGGTCACGATGGAACAGATCGCCGCGCAGGCCGACGTCGCCAAGGGCACGCTGTACAACCATTTCCCGGTCAAGGAAGCCTTGCTCGCGCACCGCTTCCACGGCGAACTCGCCGCCACTCTCGCCGAACTCCGGCCCGCGCTGCGCGCATTGCCCTCGTTCGCGCAACGATTGGCGCGGATCCTGCATGCGTCGGCCCACTGGTCCGAATCCCATCGCGCCTACCTCGGCCCCTATCTGCGCTACCGCCTGGCCACGCTGCAGCCCGGCGCGCGCGACGGCGGCCGCTATCCGCGCAGCGGGCTGCATGAACTGTTCGCATCGATGATCGCCGAGGCGCAATCCAGCGGCCAGCTTAGGTCCGACCTGCCGGCCGAACGGCTGGCGCACCAGTTGCAGTTCCTCCACCTGGGCGCGATGCTGCGCTGGCTGGACCGGCCCGGCACAACCCTCAGGGCCGAATTCGACGCGGCGATCGCCCTCTTCCTCCACGGCGCCGCGTCCGGAGACGAGGCATGAACGCCGTCGTGCTGGACTGGGCCTCGGCCAACCGCGCCGGCTCCCGACAAGCGGGCGGCAAGGGTTGGCAGCTGGCCCGCATGGCGGAGCTGGGCGTGCCCGTGCCGGAAGGCATCGTGCTTGCCGCCCGGGCCAGCCTGGACAGGGAGCCCGGGCAGGACGTTCCGCCCGCCATCGCTCAAGCCCTGCTGGAGGCCTTGCGCGAGCGCGGCTGGCTGGAGCGGCCGCTGGCGCTGCGCTCGTCCGCGCCGCAAGAGGATTCAGCCGGCGCCTCGTTCGCCGGCATCCACCTGTCCTGCCTGAACGTGCTCGGCGCGCAAGCCGCGCTCGACGCGGTCAGGCGGATCTGGGATTCCCAATGGACGCCCCAGGCCCGGGCCTACCGGGAACGGCTGGGCCTGGACGCTGGCGCCGGCATGGCGGTCGTCGTCATGCCCCTGGTCCCCGCCGTCTCATCCGGCATCGTCTTCACGGTGGACCCGGTCTCGGGCCGCCGCGACGACATGCTCGTCCATGCCAACTGGGGGCTGGGCGAGTCGTTGGTAGGCGGGCAGGCCGAGGGAGACGAATACCGGCTCCGCGAAGATTATCTACGCCAGGCATGGCCCTTGGCCCAGCGGCGCGTAGGCGCGAAGCGCCAGTCCAGCCTGGCCGGGCAACCCGGCCACGGCACCCGCCTGGCCGACACACCGGCCGATCGCGCCGCCCAGGCCGTGCTCACGGACGCGCAGGCCGAGACGCTGGGCGATATGGCGCGCGATGCCGCCCGGGCGCTGGACTACTCGGGCGCCGGCTACGACATCGAATGGGACTGGGACGGCGCCCGGTTCTGGATCCTGCAGGCGCGCCCCGTCACCGCGCAGGCGCGCCACACCTATCCCGCGCTGCGCTCGCAGCCCTCGTACTGGTCTCGCGGCAACACGCGCGAGGTCCTGCCCCACGCCATGTCTGCCCTGGAATGGGACACCGGCCGGGTCATGGCGCAACGCATGCTGACCTGCGGTTTCGAGCTCAGCGGCTATGCCACCCTGCCCGGCGTGCCGCTGGCGGCGCTGTTCCAGGGCCGCGTGTACCTGGACGCGTCCGTCATCCAATGGGTCGGCTACGACGCGCTGGGCGTGCCGCCGCAAGCCATGAACGCGCTTTTGGGCGGGCCGCAGCCCGCCATCGACGCGCCGCCGCCCACGGCCGCGCAACGCTTGCGCCACGCCGCGCGCATCGTCCGCTACCTGCGCCGCGCCGCGCCTTTGCGCCGGCGCGCCGCGACCGACCTGCCGCGGCTGCTGGCGCGCGCACAGGCCTGGCTGGAAGAACCTTTGCCCGATTCGAGCGCCGGGCTGGGCGCGCGCTTGCGCGAACAGTTCCTGACCGTGCTGGCGGCGGACGAGTTGTTCTTCCTCCAAGGGTCGGGCGGCGGAGCGCTGTCCAAGCTCCTGGAGCTCGTCGAAAAGGCGCGGCCCGGCGAGGGGCACGCGCTCACGGCCGCGCTGATGGCGGGCGGAGAACCCAGCGTGACCGCACAACAGAGCTACGCCCTGATGGATCTGGCCGCCATCGCCGAGGCCGACGCCCCCGCGCTGGCCTGGCTGCGCGATCCGCGGCGAGACAGCGCCGCCTGGGGCGCCGCGCTGCCTGAAAGCAGCCCCTTCAAGCAGGCGTTCGCGGAATTCCTGGCCCGCTACGGCCACCGCGCCGTGTACGAAACCTATCTGCGCAACCCGCGCTGGCGCGAGGCTCCCGCCTATCTGCTGGACAGCGTCCTGAACCTGATCGGCGCCGACGCCGGCGCGCTGCGCGCGCGACAGGAAAGCGCCGCCCGCGACGCCTGGCAACGCGTTCGCGCCGCGCTGCCGTTCTGGCAGCGCCCGCTGGCCGCCAAGCTGCTGGCCGCGTCGCGCCTCGAAGGCAGGCAGCGGGAAGCCGCCCGCAGCGGCCTGGACGCCGCCGACGATGCCTTCCACCTGACGGCCGCCGAGTTGTTCGCGCTTGCCGACGGCCGGCTGGCGGCCCCGGCCGCCGGGCGCCGCGCGGCCCTGCGCCGGGCTCAGATGGCAGCCTGGGCCGCGACGCCGGACCTGGACGTCATCGTGGAACACGCCCAGGACGGCGTCCTTGCGCCGGCCGCCCCAAGTCCGCGGCGCCCGCAGAACGAAGACGGCGCCCCCGGGACCTGGCGCGGCACGCCCGTCGCAGGCGGCCGGGCGCGAGGCGCCGCCTTCGTCGCCCGAACGCCCGCCGAAGGGCTTGGCATGCCCGCTGGCGGCATCCTCGTCGCGCCCTCGACGGATCCCGCGTGGACGCCGCTGTTCCTGCGCGCTGGCGCGCTGGTCATGGAGGCCGGCGGCTATCTTTCGCACGGCGCCATCGTGGCGCGCGAATTCGGCATTCCCGCCGTCGTCAACGTGCAAGGCATCCTGGATCACGTCGTTACCGGCGACCTGCTGGAAGTGGACGCCGCGAGCGGCACCGTGCGGCGCCAGCAACCTGCTGCCGGCGGATGAAGGCGCATGAACGGGCCGGCCGCGCTATGCCGGGCGCGCGGCCGCCAGATCGAACTGGAATACGGCGCCCGTTCCGGCGCGGTCCACCAGCCGGATCTCGCTGTGGTGCAGCTGCAGGATGCGCTGCACGATCACCAGCCCCAGGCCGCCGCTTTCACCCGGCCCCCGGTTCAACGCGCTGGCCCGGGTAAACAACCCGGCGCGCAATGCCTCGGGAATGCCCGCGCCGGAATCGCTGACCTGCACCTGCACCAGATCCTGCGCCACGCCCAGCCGCAGTTCGATGCGCCCGCCCGGCGGGCTGTGGCGGATCGCGTTGTCCAGCAGATTCGTGAGCACCCGTTCGATGAGCCCCAGGTCCGCCCGCACCGGCGGCAGTTCGCGCGGGATCTCGGTCGTCAGCCGCTGCTGGCGGGCCTCGGCAGCCAGTTCGAATTTCTGGATCACGTCCTGCACCAGTTCGGGCAGGGAAAAGGTCTCGGGCTCCAGCCTCACCAGGCCGGATTCCAGCCGCGCCAGTTCGAAGAGCTCCTGCGCCAGGCGGCCCACCTTGCGGCTTTGCGCCAGCGCGATGTCCAGGTAGCGCCGGCGCTCCTCGGGGTCCAGCGTCCCGTCCTTCAGGCGCAGGGTTTCCAGATAGCCGTGCAGCGAGGTCAGCGGCGTGCGCAGATCGTGCGAAATATTGGCGACGAGGTCGCGCCGCTGCTGGTCCTGCCGCGTCAGTTCGCGCCATTGTTCGGAGATCCGCCCGCCCATCTGCACGAAACTGCGCCGCAGCACCGCGATCTCGTCGCCGCGGTCATCCCGCGCGTCCTCCGGCCGTTCCAGCGCGGCCAGGGCGGAGCCGTCGTCTCCGCCGAACGCGCGCACCGCGCGCGTCAGGCCGCGCAAGGGCCGCGTGATCAGCGCAAACGCCGCCAGGCCCGCGGCCAGCCCCAGCAGCGCCACCAGCGCGATCGACCATAGGGTCGTGCGCAGCACCGAGCTGCGCGACACCGCCATCGCCAGCGCGTCGTGCGCCTGCCCTTGCAGCACCACGTACACATAGCCCTTTTCCTGCCCGCCCACGCGCACCGGGGCCACGCTGAAGACCTTTTGCGCGTCCTGGCTGCGCGGATCGTCGCCCACGATGGGCAGCATCCCTCCGGCCAGCAGGCGCTTCACGGGCTCCAGGTCGACGCGGTCGCGCTTGATCTGGCCCGCGGGCGCGGCGTCGCCCACGATGCGGCCGTCGTTGGACAGCAGGTACACCTCCACGGCGGGATTCACCGCCATCAGCATGTCGAACAGAGAACGCACCGCCTGCGGCCGCCAGCCGTTGGTGTCCATCAATTCGTTGGCGCCCGCGATGTGCTGGGCCAGGCCGCTGGACAGGCGCTGGACCACCTCCTGCTCGTAGCGGGAATTGGCCGCGATCTGCAGCCAGGCCGATGCGCCGCAGCATGCCAGCAGGAGCAGCGCGAACACGCCCGACAGGCGTTGGGTCAGGGTGAACCGCTTCATGGCGCGCCTCCCTCGCCGGCCGGCGCCGCCGCGAATTTGTAGCCCCGGCCCCATACGGTCAGGATGCGCCGCGGATTGGACGAGTCCGACTCGATCTTGGCGCGCAGCCGGTTGATGTGGGTATTGACCGTGTGTTCATAGCCTTCGTGCTGGTAGCCCCACACCTGGTTCAGCAGGTCCAGCCGGGAAAACACCTTGTCGGGATGGCGCGCGAAGAAATGCAGCAGGTCGAACTCCCGGGGCGTCAGGTCCAGCCGGCGGCCGTCCACGTCGGCCGTCCGCGCGACCGGGTCGATCGACAGCCCATGCAGGACCAGGCTGCCGGCGTCGAGCCGCGCATTGCGTTCCAGGGCCTCGCTGCGGCGCAACAGCGCGCGCACGCGGGCCACCAGTTCCAGCATGGAAAAAGGCTTGGCCAGGTAGTCGTCCGCGCCCAGTTCCAGGCCCAGGATGCGATGCACCTCGCTGGAACGCGCGCTGGTGATGATGATGGGCGTATAGCGCGCCATCGCGCGGGCCCGCTTGCATATTTCCAGGCCATCGATGCCCGGCAGCATCAAGTCCAGCACCAGAGCGTCCCAACTGCCCTCTTCCAGGCGGCGCATGCCCTCGTTGCCATCGGCGGCATGTTCGACCGCGTAGCCTTCCTCCCGAAGATGCAGCCGCAGCAATTCCGCGATATGGGCGTCGTCTTCAACTATCAGTACTCGGCGGGGCGTGTCCATGCGGGCGCTCGGAATTTGGGCGATGGGCCTATTGTCGCCAATCCTCGCCGCGCGAGTTATCACATTTAATTTAAGTTTGCGTGAGGACTTCGGTATCGGCGCGGGGAAAGAATGGCGCCATCGATCACGAACGCCCGGAGCCCCGCCATGTTCGCCCCCCCCGCCAGCCACGACGCCCATGCCGCCCCGCCCGCGGCCGGCCCCGTCCACCCGGGCTGGCTGCGCGCCATGCACTGGCTGAATGCGCTGGCCGTGGCGGTCATGGTCGCCAGCGGCTGGCGCATCTACAACGCTTCCCCGCTCTTCGACTTCGTCTTTCCGGCGGGCATCACGCTGGGAGGCTGGCTGGGCGGCGCCCTACAGTGGCACTTCGCAGGCATGTGGCTGCTGTTCGTCAACGGCGTCCTGTACCTGGCGATGAACATCGCCACCGGCCGTCTCTGGCGCAAGTTCTTCCCGCTGAGCGCCCGCGGCGTGGCCGCCGACCTGGCCGCGGCCCTGCGCGGCAGGCTCGCCCACGCCGATCCGCGCCGCTACAACCAGGTGCAGCGCCTGGCCTATCTGTTCGTCATGGCCGACATCGCGGTGCTGGTGCTGTCCGGACTGGTGTTGTGGAAATCGGTGCAGTTCGACCTGCTGCGGGAGCTGCTGGGGGGGTACGAGGCCGCGCGCCGCGTGCACTTCGCCGCCATGGCCCTGCTGGCGGCTTTCGTGGCCGTCCACCTGGCGATGGCGGCCCTGGTGCCGCGCAGCCTGGCCGCCATGATCCGTGGCCAATAAGGAGCCTGCCGTGAGCATGAGAAAACGTCCCTCCCCGGCCGGCCTGGACGGCCCGGCCATCCTCAAGGAAGCCGGCAGGATCCTGGAAAAACGGGTGGAGCAGCCCTCGCGCCGGGCCTTTCTGCGCAACAGCCTGACCCTGGGAGGGCTGGCCATGCTGTCGGGGTGCTCGCTGTCCGATGACGAGAACGTGGAAAAGGCCTTGGCCGCCGTCTCCCGGTTCAACGATAGGGTTCAGGGCTGGATCTTCGATCCCGCCAGGCTCGCGCCCACGTATCCCGACTCCATGATCACCCGGCCATTCCCGTTCAACGCCTATTACGGCATCGACGAGGTCCCTCGCGTGGACGAAGCATCCTTCCGGCTGGAAGTGGCCGGCCTGGTCGCCGACCGGCGCCGCTGGCGGCTCGATGAACTGCGCGCCATGGCGCAGATCGACCAGGTGACGCGCCATATCTGCGTGGAAGGCTGGAGCGCCATCGGGAAATGGGGCGGAGTGCCCTTCTCCAGCTTTCTCCGGCGCGTGGGCGCGGACCTGAACGCCAAATATGTGGGCTTCAAGTGCGCGGATGACTACTACACCAGCATCGACATGCCCACCGCGCTGCATCCCCAGACCATTCTGGCGCTGACCTACGACGGGCAGACGCTCCCCCCAGAGTACGGCTTCCCCATGAAGCTGCGCATGCCTACCAAGCTTGGCTACAAGAACCCCAAGCACATACAGGCGATTTTCGTCACCAACACCTACCCGGGCGGTTACTGGGAGGACCAGGGCTACAACTGGTTCGGCGGCAGCTAGGTGCAACTACTTTTCCAAGAAAGGAACACATCATGAAGACCCTCACTACCGCTGCGCTGTCCCTGTGCCTGGCGTTCGGCGCCACCGCCGTCCACGCCGCCGACACCATGGGCAAGGACGCCATGGGCAAAAGCCCCATGTCGAAGGAAGGCATGGCGAAGGAAGGAATGGCGAAAAGCGGCATGTCCAAGGACGGCATGTCCAAGGATTCCATGTCCAAGGACGGCATGTCGAAGGACGGCATGTCGAAACATGGGATGTCCAAGGGGGGCATGTCGAAGGACGCCATGGAAAAAGCCCCGATGTCCAAGGACGGCATGAAGCAATAGCCGACGCGCCAGCACTCCCACCAGGAGCATGCCATGAAACTTGACCGCAGGCACTTTCTGGGCCTGGGCGGCGCGGCGGCCATTGCCGCCGGGCTCGCTCCCGCCCTGGCCGCGCGGGCCGGCCAGCCGGCCCGCGCCGCGTCCTTTCCCTATGCGCTGAGCGACGCCCAGTGGCGCGAACGGCTGACGCGCGAACAGTACCAGGTGCTGCGCCGCGAAGGGACTGAGCGCCCCTACTCCAGCCCGTTGGACAAGGAGCATCGCAAGGGCATCTACGCCTGCGCGGGCTGCGCCCACCGGCTGTTTTCCTCGTCCGCCAAGTTCGACAGCGGCACCGGATGGCCCAGCTTCTGGCAACCGCTGGCCGATGCCGTGGGCGAAACCAGCGACCGCAGTTTCGGCATGACCCGCATCGCCGTGCATTGCGCCAACTGCGGCGGCCATCTGGGCCATGTCTTCGATGACGGCCCGCGCCCGACCGGACTGCGCTATTGCATGAATGGCGTGGCTCTGGCGTTCACCCCGCAAGCCTGAACCTCGGCCGCCCCCCCTCGCCCTGGAGACACCATGTCCACCACTCACCTGCCCCGCAAGCTCTGCGCCATGCTGGCCGCCGCCGGCGGCCTGCTGGGGGCCGCCTCGGCCGTCGCCGCCGAATCCGCCGTCATCATTCCTCCACCCGCCCTGGACCAGCCGGCCGGTGCCTCCGCGCCGCAGAAAGCGGTGCTTGCCGGCGGCTGCTTCTGGGGCGTGCAAGCCGTGTTCCAGCACGTCAAGGGCGTAACCGCGGCCGTCTCCGGCTACGCCGGCGGCCAGGCGGACACCGCCCACTACGATACGGTCAGCAGCGGCCGCAGCGGCCATGCCGAAGCGGTCGAAATCACCTACGATCCCGCGCAGGTGAGCTACGGCCAGTTACTGCAGATCTACTTCTCGGTGGCCCACGATCCCACCCAGCTCGATCGGCAAGGTCCGGACAGCGGCCCCCAGTACCGCTCCGCCGTTTTCCCCACGGACGACAGCCAGCGCAAGGTGGCCGAGGCCTACATCGCGCAACTGAACAAGGCCGGCGCCTACCCCAAGGCCCTGGCCACCCGGATAGAGCCCCTGCAGGCCTTCTACCCGGCCGAGGGCTACCACCAGGACTACCTCGTGCGCCATCCGTACAGCATGTACATCATGGTGAACGACATCCCCAAGGTGGAAAACCTGGCCAAGACCTTTCCCGATCGTTACCGCGACAAACCGGTGCTGGTCAATCCCGCGGGTTGAGACCGACGCCGCGGCGCCGCGCTTTGATCGCTCCTGCCGAATAAAGTATCGGCGCCCGCCGGTTTAATGCCGCGACCATGTCACGTCTAATGAGCTCCAGAGCCGCATTCATACAGGAGATCAGCATGAACGACATGAGCGACGCGCGCCGTCTGTCCCCGGACACCGTCAAGGTGCGGAATCATCGGACCCACACCCGGATCCAGCAGGTGACGGTAGCTCCGGAGGCGCTGCAACGCTTCCTGGGCGCCGTCCGGGACGTCGACGTCCAGAACCTGGAATACGTGCCTTTCATGCGGTTCAAGGTCGCGCAGGCCTTGACGCAGGCCTGCGGCCCCGGATTGCGCGACACCCTCAATACGATCGTCGAAACCCGGGCGCACGGCGGATTCACCATCGGCCTGCAAGGCCTGTCTTCCGACCCCGACGATTTCGTGAGGTTCGGCACCGCCATCGCCTATCTGCTCGGACCGGCCAATCATGACGCCATGTCCGGCAAATACTATGCGCGATTCCTGGTGAAGCACACGGACCAGAGCGACTCCTATCTGCGCCAGGCCTATCGCCTGTTCACGATGCATACCGACGGCACCTATGTCTCCGAGGCGACGGACTGGCTGCTGATGATGAAATTCGACGAGCGCCATGCGGTGGGCGGCGAGTCGCGCTTCCTGCATCTCGACGACTGGCAGGATATCGGCGACTTTCTGGACCATCCGCTGGCGACCAAGCCCCTGCTGTACAAGTCCCCGGCCTCGAAGAACGTCGCGGAACAGGTCGAAAGGCCTCTTTTCTTCCAGAATCGCTACGGCCTGGCGATCTGCTTCATCGATCAGTTCGTCCAGCCGGCCACGCTGGAAGAGGCCCTGTATCTGCACGACCTGTCGGCGTCGATGGAGGCCAGTTCCGGCGTGCAGGAAGTCATGCTGCCCCCGGGCGAACTGGTCGTGCTCAACAACTATTTCTACCTGCACGGCCGCGCGCCATTCGAGAAGAATGAATCGTTGCACCGCGAACTGATGCGTATCCGGGGAGGGTTCGCGCGCTGACCTCCCCGCGCCGTCGCGGCGGCTCCCGCCCGGGGAGCCGCCGCCCGCTCATGCCTGCCCGATCGTCACCACGGGCGGCTTGGGCGTTTCATCCACGACCAGCTTGAAGATGTCCGGGCGGGCGTAGTGCCCGACCACATCGAAGTCATACTTGCCGCGCGTGACGTCGTCCAGATCGATGTCCGCCGTGAGGATGCATTCGCCTTCGTAGTCCGGGCCGGCCAGCAACTGCCCGGCGGGGCCGATGATGGCGCTGCCGCCGCGCATCAGCACGGTATCGGCCGCATTGCCCTGGATGGCATCGTAGTCCTCGGGAAAATCGCCCCGGGTGATGTACTGGCACGCCGAAAAGACGAAGCACCGCCCTTCCATGGCGATGTGCCGCATGCTGGTGATCCACTCATCGCGGTCGTCCGCCGTCGGCGCGCAATAGAGCTGGATGCCTTTGCCGTACATCGCCATGCGCAGCAGGGGCATGTAGTTTTCCCAGCAGATCACGGTGCCCATTTTCCCGTGCGGCGTGTCGAACACGGGCATCGTCGAACCGTCGCCGTAGCCCCAGATCAGCCGCTCCACGGCGGTCGGCATCAGCTTGCGGTGCTTGCCTATCATTTCGCCGTTGGGCGAAAAATGCAGCGCGGTGCAGTAGAGCGTGCCGATCTCGCGCTCCATGACGCCGACCACGACGTAGGCCTGGGCCTCGCGGGCGGCTGCGCCGATTTCGTCCACTTCCGGCCCCGGCACGGTAATCGCGCCATTGAAATAGCGCAGGAACTCCTCGCGCCCCCGCGGCAGCCGGCCGCCCACGCGCGCGCCGAAATCGCTGCCCTTCGGATAGCCGGAGATCGTGGCTTCCGGAAACACGATCAGCTTGGCGCCCAGCTCAGCAGCCTCGCGGATCTTGGCGACGACTTTTTCCACCGTGGCCTGCTTGTTGAACGGGATCGATGCGGTCTGGACGACCGCCGCCTTGAATGTCATTGCGAGGACTCCTCAGAGATGATTTCGCCGCGTTCAATGGTGACGATACGGTCGGCCATCGGCTGCAGCAGCTTGGGATTGGATTCGGTAATGAGCACGGCAAGATCGGGCTTGCGCGCGCGCAGGGTCTTCAGGCTGTCGGCGTAGCGCAGCGCCAGCGCCGGCGCCAGGCCCTGGAAAGGCTCGTCCAGCAGCACCAGGTTCTCGCCCGCCATCAGCGCGCGGCCCAGCGCCACCATCTTCTGCTGTCCGCCCGACAGCAGGCCTCCCAGGCGGTGATTGAGCGGTTCGAGCTCCGGCGCCACGGAATAGATCAGGTCCAGCCTCTCTCGTATCTGCCGCGCGCCGAGCTTGCAGGCCCAGGCGGGCACCATCATGTTCTCGATCACGGTGAACTTGCCGATCAGACGGCGCTCTTCCGGCGCAAACCCGATCCCCAGGCCGGCGCGCGCATGGGCTTCGCGCGCGGCCAGGCTCCGCCCCTGGTACAGGAGGCTGCCCTGGGCCAGCGGCAGCGTACCCATGATGCCGCGCAGCAGCGAGGTCTTTCCCGCCCCATTGCGCCCGATCAGGGCCACGGTTTCTCCGGCGCGGATATCGAGATCGACCTCGCGCAACACCTTCGCGCCTTCGATGTACGCGACCAGCTTGCTTGCCTGCAACATCATTGGACGCCTCCAATCACGTTGCGCAAGACCTCTTCGTTCTGGAGAATCTCGGCGGGCGGGCCATCGGCGGCGACCTGGCCGGCGTTCCAGACGATGACGCGATCCATGTAGCGCTCGACCAATTCCATATCGTGTTCGACCAGCAAGGCCGCGATATTCCGTTGCCGCAAGACCGGCATCAGCATGTCCATGATCTCGAACTTCTCCTGGGAACTGACCCCGCTGGTGGGCTCGTCCATCAACAACAGGCTCGGCGACAGGGCCAGCGCCACGGCGATGTCCACCAGTTTGCGCACGCCCTCGGGCAGGGAGCCGATCTGCCGCCGCGCCTGGCCGAGCAGGCCGAAAATGGCCAGCAATGCTTCGGCCTCGTCGCGCGCCGCCTTGCGGTACAGGGAAGACGGCGTCCAGAAGCCGTCGCGGGCCGCCAGCGCCAGCAGCAGGTTCTCGAGCACGGACTGCTCGGAGAACAGCTGCGGCAGCTGGAAAGTCCGGGCGATGCCCAGGCGCGTGATGGCGCGCGGCTTGAGCCGGGTAAGGTCCTTGTCGCCGAAGCGCACGCTGCCTTGCGTCGGCCGCACATAACCCGTGCACAGGTTCAGGAATGTGGTCTTGCCCGAGCCATTGGGCCCGATGATGGACGCGATCTGCCCGCGATAGATATGCAGGTTCACGCCGTTGGCCGCCTTGACGCCGCCAAACTCCACATGCAGATCCTTGGAACTGATGATGACCTGTCCTTTCATTGCCGGGCCTCCTTGCGGGCGAACAGGCGCAGGCCCAGGCCGAACAATCCCGTCGGCGCAAACAACACGATCGCCACCAGCACCACCCCCATGATCAGCTGCCAGGAATTGGCCGCATAGGCGCTCGCAGTGCTGCGCACTGCCTCGAAGGAAACCGCGCCCAGCAAGGCACCGAGCACATTGCCGATGCCGCCCAGCACCGCGATGAAGACGAACTCGGCCGAACGGCTCCAGTAGGCCATTTCCGGCGTCACGTGGCCCGTTCCCATCGCCGCGATGGCGCCGCCCAGACCCGCGAGCGCGGCGGAGAAGACGTGCCCGACGTAAAGCACCTGGCGCCCCGAGACGCCCAGGTATTCCAGGCGCGTCTCGTTGGTCTTGAGGGCCGCCAGCGCCTGGCCCGGCGGCGAATTCAGGTAGCGCGTCACCGCAAGCAGCGCACCGGCCAGCATGGCCAGCGCGGTGTAGAACAAGACCCAGCCGAAAACCCCGACGTCTAGAGGCACGCCAGCCAGGGACAGTATCCGCACCGGCATGCCGTCGCTTCCCCCGGTCAGGTCATACAGCTTGAGCACCAGCGTGAATCCCACCATGGAAAAGGCCAGATTCAGCATGGCGTAGAAAATGTCCCGATAGCGCGACAGGATCAGGCCCAGGATGGCCCCCAGCGCCGCGCTCGACAGCACCGCCATGGCGATGACGGCCAGCGCGTCCGCGCTCACGTGGCGCGCGCCGAAGGCGGTGGCATAGGCGCCGCAGGCGAAATACAGCGCGTGGCCAAAAGAGACCTGGCCGGCGCGCAACAGCAGCAACAGCCCCAGCGCGCAGAACGATATCGCCATGGCCATGGTGGCCAGCGGCCGCAGCGACGGCGCGATCAGCGGCAAGGCAGCAAGCAAGAGCAACGGCACGCAGGCGAGCGCCGTCGTTTTGGAATAGGTTTTCATCTTCAGATCCGACGGACTTGTGGCTTGCCGAAAAGGCCATAAGGCTTGACGAGGAGAATCGCGGTCATGACCAGATACGGCGCGACGGAGGATAAGGGGGGCAACAGGTGCACGCACAAGGCCTGCACCAGCCCGACGATCACGGCGGTCACCGCCGTCCCCTGGAAGTGGCCGAGCCCGGCAGTGGCCACGATGGCGAAGGAAAGCACGATGGAGTCGGCGCCTATGCCCGGCACCAGCGAAGTCGTGGGCGAGGCCAACGCCCCGCCCAGGGCGGCCAGCGCCGTGCCCAGCATGAAAGTGATCGTGTAGACCCGCTTGGCATTGATGCCCAGCACGCGCGCCACCTCGTAGTCTTCGATGACCGTCGCGATCAGCTTGCCTTGCCGCGTCTTGTTGAAATAGAAAGTCAGGGCGAGCATCACGACGATGGCCGACAGCGGCAGCACGAACAGCTGATAGGCGGTGTAGTAGATGCCGCCTACTTCGACCATTCCCAGCAGGGCGAGCGGCGCGTCGTTGAACAGCGGCTCCACGCCGAACATCATCTTCTGCACGTCCTCCAGGATCATGAAGATCCCGAAGGTGAGCAGGAGCTGGAGCGCGTGCTCCTTGCCGTAGATGCGGCGCAGCAGAAAGCGCTCGATGAGCGGCCCCAGGGTCGCGCCGATGGCGACCGCCGCCAGCAACAGGGCCGGATAGGTCCAGATGCCGCCGTCGGGGCCCGCCAGCCAGAGCCCCAGGGTCACGGCGCCATAGGCGCCAAGCGCATAGAAGCTGCCGTGGGCGACGTTCAGGATGCGCATGATGCCGAAGATCAGGCTCAGGCCCACCGCCACCATGAACAGCACCGAGGCGTGCGCCAACCCATCCAGCGTGGCCAGTAATAGCGTTTGTTGCATGATGAGGCCGCTTATTCCGTGGGAGTGCCGACTTTCTGCAGCACTTCCGGCGAGAGCGTCTTGAACCAGTCATCGCTCTTCACGCCCACGGGCGGAGAGGTCAGCTCCGGAGGAATCACCAGCAGCTGCCTGAGCGTCTTGAAGTTCTGCCCGCTTTTTTCCGTGGCTACGCCCAGCAGCTGGCCCTCCATCGCCTGATGGTCTTCGCGGATCTTGAGCCGGCCCGTGAAATCATTGAGCTCCAGTCCGTTCCAGCCCTTGAGCAGCGCGGCTTGCAGCGTCTTGCGATCGCCATCCCAGGACGTCTCCAGCGCCTGCTGAACGGCGCGCACGGCCTGTGCCATGTGGTACGACGGGAAACTCGGATAGGCGCCCGTGCGTTTTTCGAAATCGGTCACGAAGGCCTGGTGCTCGGCGTGGCCGGCCATGGCGGGATTGAATGCCCAGCTGTCGCCTCGCATGCCCACGATGGCGCCTTCCGGAAAGGCCTTGCCCAGCTGCTGCATGGAGCTCTCGCCATTGGCGGCCACCAGCCGGGAGTTTCGGAACAGCGCCCGCGACGAAGCCTGCTTGACGAACGTATTCATGTCCCCGCCCCACAGCGTCGTGAAGATCACGTCCGGACGCAGGGCCGACAGGCGGGAAATCTCGGTTGAGTAGTCCGAGGTGCCGAGCTTGGGGAACATTTCGGCGACGATCTTCACGTCCGGACGCATGGCCTGGACGGCGCCCCGGAAAGCGGCCCAGTTATCGCGGCCGAACGCGTAATCCTGATTGATGCCGGCGATCGTCTTGATCTCCGGCATCAGCTTGAGCATGTACAGGGCCGTCGCGACGTTATTCGACGGCGTGTAGTCGGACGTACGGAACACATACTCGTACCTGGCATCCGTATAGATCCGCTCCGTGCCGCAGTCCCAGAGCATGGTGGGCATCTTCAATTGTTCGGCAACCGGCGCGACCGCCAGGCAGATCGAGCTCGACAGGCCGATGATCATCGCATCCACCTTGCCCGACTCGACCAGGCTGCGGTATTCCACGACGACGTTGTCCACGCCGTGGTTTTCATCGATGAAGACCAGTTCGATGGGCGCGCCCTTGATGCCGCCGGCGCCGTTGATTTTTTCCACCTGCAAACGGGCTGCCTGCTGGGCAGGCACCCCGAAAACGGCCCCGGCGCCCGACAGATAGGTAGACACGCCGATACGGATGGGCTCCGCCGCCTGCGCCGGTTGCCACAACGCGAAAGCCGCGCCCAGGACAGCTGAAAACAAGCCCTTGTCTATCAATTTCATTGCTTCCCCTCGTTCGTATACACAAGTTTCGTCGGTAGGCGAGCGGCCGGCGCCTTGCGCTTGCCGCTTCCCGGCACAGGCCTGCCCAGCGCAGCGGAAAGTGTATTTTCAACGGTTTTAACCGTCAATGAAATGGAACAGTGGGTTAACCCTATAACAACCATAAATCGTTGTTTTTATTTGATTTTTTGACTTTCCATTTTCCGATCGAACTTGGAATCATAGAATTTTCATTCTTTATGTCGGCAATTTCCGACATCAAAAAACATGGACACCGGTAGCACCGTTTGATACTGTCTAGCCGCTTCAGACATACCGCCAACGGGCCGCGCACCCGCGGCCTACCAAAGGGAGACGAGTAAAGGATGGATCTGGAAGAGAAGCTTGGGCGGCTGGGCATTAGCGGCAATCTCTACCGGGTGTACAGGGCCGCGATTGAATTGGGCGAAGTCCCCGTATCCGAACTG
This sequence comes from Achromobacter sp., assembly GCF_050285585.1. Lineage (GTDB taxonomy): Bacteria > Pseudomonadota > Gammaproteobacteria > Burkholderiales > Burkholderiaceae_B > Achromobacter. Next base: position 101,886 of record NZ_JBLZXF010000009.1, read on the forward strand.
GCCGCGAGCGCGGGCCTGGCGCGCACCACGACCTACGACGCCGTGCTGAGGCTGGAAGAAGAAGGCTTGGTAAGGATCGAAGGCGCCGACCGCAAGCGCCACGTCGTGGCGCACGATCCTTCCGTGCTGCTCGAATACGTGGCGGCCAGGCGCGTCATGGTTACGGAAATGATGCCGGAGCTGCGATCCATGTATAACCAGGCCAAGGGCAAGCCCAAGACGCGCTTCTACGAAGGCGCCGAAGGCATCCGCACGGTATTGTGGGACAGCCTGAACGCCTCTCTTTCCCTGCGGGCCACCTTCTCGATGTCCGAACTGCGTGAGGTTCCGGGGCTGGAAGAGATCAATCGCTACCGTGACGCCCGCATCGCCAAAGGCATCAGCATGCGCGTGATCCGTTCGCGCAGCCGCGACACCGACGACATCTGGCCCGCCAGCCAGGCCGAACTGCGCGAATTGCGATGGGCGCCGGCCGAGACCACCGTGGCAATGACCACCCTGATCTACGGCAATTGCGTCGCCATGATTTCATCCAAGCGCGAAAACTACGGCCTCATCATCGAAAGCGAAGAGCATGCCCAGCACCAGAGCATGCTCTTCGACGCCTTCTGGGCATCGTGCCTGCCGGCGGCCTGAACCAGGCCGGCCCCGCCCCCTCTTTCGCCCGACGAGCACGCGGGCTAGCGACACGGCGCTTCGCATGAACGATAAAAGCGTTGAGACACGCACTCTCCGGTACTTTGTGGCAGTGGTCGAGAGCCTGCACTTCTCCAAGGCGGCGGACCGCCTGGGCGTCTCCCAATCGGTCCTGAGCGTAGCCATCCAGAAGCTGGAATCCCAGCTTGGGGTCAAACTGCTTCACCGCAACAAGCGACAGCCGGTCACGCTGACGGACGCAGGCAGAACGTTCCACGCGCACGCCGTCATTGCGCTCCAGCACATAGACCAGGCGGTGCAGATAGGCCTGCTTGCGGCGCGAGGGCTCGTCGGCGTCGTGAAGGCGGGCTTCGTCGCCTCCGCGGTTACGAGCGGCGCCATGCCTCGGCTGTTGAGGGAGTTCCGCTCGGAGCATCCCGCCGTCAAGCTGGAGCTTGCCCCCATGGATACCCCGACGCAGCTGGACAGCCTGAAAAGCGGCGCGATAGACATCGGCGTGCTACGGGCCCGCCGGGAATACCCTCAAGGCGTGGATGCCGTAGTCATGCATGTCGAGCATCTCGCCGTCGCAATGGCCGACAACCATTTTCTGTGCTTGAAGGATGAGCTTTTCCCCCAGGATCTGTCTGGCGAATCCTTCGTCATCCCCCAGTTCGACGAACAGGAAGGCTTCTCCGAAATCCTGGCGGATTTAGCCCGTCAGGGCGGCTTTCCCGACCGGCCGTATCAGCGCGTCAAGGATTTCATGTCCGCCGTCGCCCTGGCCGCGGCCGGCTACGGGGTGGTTCTGGCGCCGGACTCGATCCTGAGCCTGTCGCCGCCGGGGATAACGTATCGCCGCATCGCCGGCTTCGACCGCGACGTGAAACTCGCCCTGGCTTTCCGCACCCGGGGCAACCCGCCCGCGGTCGAGGCCTTGATCGGGAAAGTGCGGGCCGGGTAGCCCGGCCGCTTCAGTGCCCCGTCGAATCCCCCGCCCGGCTCGCCTCGAACAGGAACCAGGTGCGCCGTTCGGTTTCGTCGATCCAGTTCTCGATCAGGCTGGAACTGGCGATATCGCGATGCTCGTCCGTGATGTTGTGCGCCTCGCGCAGCGCCGCCGCCAGAGCCTTGTTGTCTTCGCGCAACTCGGCCAGCATGTCCAACGGCTGCACGTAGTCGGCGTCGTTGTCCGCGATGCGCTGCGAGCGCGCGATGTGCCCTATCGAACGCAAGGTCGTGCCGCCGATCTTGCGGATGCGCTCGGCGATCGGGTCCGTCATGGCGAACAGTTGGTCGCCCTGCTCGTCCAGCAGCAGGTGGTAATCGCGGAAATGGGGCCCGCTGACGTGCCAGTGGAAGTTCTTGGTCTTGAGATACAGCGCGAACACGTCGGCCAGTATCTGGTTCAGGGCGGCGGAAATGTCCCGGGTCGCCGAGCCTTCCAGGTCGGTCGGCGTCGCCAAAGGGCGCTTGCGCCGCTCTTTCAGCGTTTTGGTGGTCTTTTCATCCAGTTTCTTGGCCATGGGTCGTAGCTCCTAACCGATCAGGGGAAAAAACGCGGGCGCGACGCGGGACGTTCCGCGCCGCGATTGCCTAGGGCCTGTGCGAGGCCCGATGTAGTATGGACAGGCCCTAGCGTAAGCCCGCCCGGGCCCTTTGCCAATGGCCGGAAGGAGTATGCTACGGCGCTTCCAACCAGCCGGATTCACTCATCGCTATGCGCGGCAATCCCGACGCCAGGCAAGGCGTCATCGCGTTGCACGGGTTCTACTTCCTGTATTACGGCCTGCAGGGCGTCAGCATCCCCTTCCTGCCCCTGTGGTTTGCCAGCCGCGGCCTGGACCCCGCCATCATCGGGCTCATCGTGGCCACGTCCTTCCTGCCCAAGATCCTGTCCACGCCGGTCGCGGCCCACGTGGCCGACCGGACCGGCCAGGCGCACGCCTTGATCGCCTCGGCGCTGGCCGCCTCTCTGCTGCTGTTCATCTGCTATCCGTTCAGCGCGGCGCCCGCCTGGCTGCTTGCCGTTACCCTGCTGTTGAACGCAGTCTTCCCGGCCGTCCTGCCCCTGATGGACCGCATGGCCATCGCCAGCGGACGCGGACGCGGCTCCTACACCGTCATGCGGGCCTGCGGCTCGATGGGCTTCGCGGCCGTCACCGTGGCCGGCGGCTACCTGATCAAGGCTTTCGACGCCGGCTGGGTGATCTGGCTGTCCATCCTGCTGATCGTCGCCTGCCTGGCCTGCGTCCGGCTGCTGCCGCAGGCCGCCCGCCCGGCCCCCGGGGAAACGCCCGTGGAGCGCCCGCGCCTGCCCATGCGCGAAGTGCTGCGCGACCGCCCCCTGCTGCTATGCATCGGCGCGGCCTCGCTGGTCCAGGCCAGCAACGGCTTCCTGTATTCCTACTCCACGCTCTATTGGACCGACGCCGGCCTTTCCACGGCCTTGATCTCCCTGCTCTGGGTCGTCGGCGTCGCCAGCGAGGTGCTTTTCTTCTTCCTGGCCCCGGGCATTCTCGCCCGCACCGGCGCCCAATGGCTCATCCTGGCCTCGGCCGCCATGACCGCGATCCGCTGGGCGGGGCTGTCCGCCACCACGGATCCCGCGCTCATCGCGGCGCTGCAGCTGCTCCAGTGCTTCACCCTGGCCGGCAACAACGCCGCGATCATGTGGTACATCGCCCGCCACGTGCCCGCCGCCTTCAAGACCTCCGCCATCGCCCTCTATGCCTTGCTCTCGGGCGGCGTCTTCATGTTCGGCAGCATCCAGCTGGGCGGCGCGCTGTACCGCGGCTACGCCCCCGGCGGGTTCCTGGCGATGGCCTTCTGCGCGCTGTGCGCGATTCCGCTGATCGTGTATTCGGACAGGTTGCGCCGCCGGGCCGGCGAAGGCCGGGCAACGCCTTAGCCCCGCCCGCTCCGGCGGGTCATTTGCCGCGCCTGACCATGGCCAGGATCGTCTCCAGCAGCTCGTCCCGGGCCTGCGCTTCGCTGATGTCTCCTGCCACGGCGGCATGCGACAAGGCGTCGGCCGCGCCCAGCATCGCCCACATGCCCGCCAGCGAAATGCCCTGCGGACCGGCGAAGGGCGCCAGGATCGCCTGGCATTTCCCGATAAAGGCCTGCTGATACTGACGCTTGACCGTCGCCAGTTCCGGCGAGCCGCTGAGCGCGGCCAACACCCCCGGAATCTCGCGCCCCTGGGTCAGCACGCAATCGACGTAGCTTGCGGCGATGACGGCGGCCTTGTCCTTCAGGGCAGGCTTGCTGGCGGCGATGGCGGCGTCGATCACCGCCGTCTGGCGCGCATCGAAATCCTGGTAGAGCGCGGCCAACAGCCCGTTGCGCGTGCCGAAGTGGTCGTAGACGACCGGCTTGGTGACGCCTGCCTCTTCGGCCAGCCTGCCCAAGGTCAGCGCATCGGTGCCTTCGGCGCTCACCAGCTTCCATGCCACGTCCAGCAATTGGCGCAGGCGCTCTTCCCTGGACAGGCGGCGGCGCCGGACGTCCTTGGACACGGCGGAATTCTCTCGGGAGCTTGACATTGCTATATACCAACAGTAACTTACGAATAGTAGGTTACCTTAAGTATATTAAATCGCGGCCCCGATCGCAATCGGGGCGCGCTCCACAGGACGTGCAAACATGAACACCCACGCGCTCTCGATTCCCCAGCCCGCCGGCCGCAAGGCATGGCTCGGGCTTCTCGCCATCCTCGCCCTGGTCGTGCTGGTGGCCATGGACGGCTCCGTGCTCTACCTTGCGATGCCTCGCGTCACGTCCGCGCTACTGCCGACGGCCGACGAGGCGCTCTGGATCCTCGATATCTACGGCTTCGTCGTCGGTTCCCTCCTGATCGCCTTCGGCAATATCGGCGACCGCTACGGACGCCTGAGGCTCGTCATGGCCGGCGCCGTCATTTTCGGGCTCGGTTCCCTGGGCGTGGCGCACTCGACGACGCCCGCGGGCATGATCGGCTTCCGGGCGCTGATGGGGTTGGGCGGCGCCACGCTCCTGCCTTCCGGGCTGGCGATCGTCAGCGCCCTGTTTCCCGACCCGCGCCAGCGGGCGCAGGCCATCGGCATCTTCGCCGCGACATTCGCCGCGGGCTTCGCCATCGGACCGGTCATCGGCGGGCTGCTGCTGCGGCGCTACGACTGGGGCGCGGTCTTCCTGATCAACGTGCCGGTGGTGCTGGCTTTCCTGCTGGCCGCGCCCGTGCTGCTGCGCGAAGTGCGCGCCACGCGCCACGGGCGCATCGACGTCCCCAGCCTGCTGCTGTCCTTTGCCGGCATTCTACTGTTCATCTATTCGATCAAAAGCGCGGCCGCCTCGGGTTTCTCGTTGCGGCAAGCCATCGCCGGGGCGGCCGGCCTGATCGCCCTGGCCGCCTTCGTGCGCCGGCAGGCGCGGATCGCGTACCCGTTGCTGGACCTCGGCCTGTTCAAGGACCGCATCTTCGCCATCGCCATCCTGACGGGATTGGTATCGCTGGTGGTCTGGTCGGCGGCGGGCTATCTGTCCGGCATCTACCTGCAATCGGTGCTGGAGCATGACGTTTTCACCGCGGCGCTGCTGGCGCTGCCAGGGGCCGCGGTGCTCACCGCGACCTGTGTCGGAACGAGCCGCATCGTCGAGCGGATCGGACGCAAGGCCGCGTTGGTGGCCACGCACGCGCTGATCGGCCTGGGCGTGCTCGCGCTCTTGTTCACGACCACCGAATCGGGCGCCGCCGCCTTCGTCGCCTCCACGCTGATCGCGGGCGTCGGCTACGGCCTGTCCTTCAGCCTCGTGGCCGAAGTCGCCGTGTCCGCGGTGCCGGAGGAACGCGCCGGCGCCGCGGGCTCGATAGCCGAAACCAGCAACGAAATCGGCAATGCATTGGGCATTGCGCTGCTGGGATCCCTGGCGGCGCTGATCTTCCGCCTTGCCGGCCCGGGCGTGGCGGGCACGCTGAACGAAACCCTGGCGCACCCTGACATCGCCGAATCCGTCGCGCAACAGGCCAGGGAGGCGTTCCTGTCGGGGCTGCACGTGGCGGCGGGCGCCGGCGGGCTGCTGATACTGCTGGTGGGGCTCGCCGCCTGGATCTGGCTGCCGCGCAAACTGCCGGGTTGAGACCCGCTCGCGCCGCCCTGAATGGGAAAGGCCCCGCTTGCGCGAGGCCTTTCCGGTCAGCAGCAGCCGATGCGCTTCTTCCCCCCGTAGCGCGCGTCCTGGCGCTCACGGAAGAATTCCTCGTAGCTCATCGGCTCCCGGTCGGGATGCGTGCGCCGCACGTGCTCGACATACGTCTCGTAGTCGGGCACGCCCACCATCAGCCGGAGCGTCTGCCCCAGGTAGCGGCCGGCCGCGCCGGCCGCCGAACTCATGTTGGAAAACAGCATGCGGCGTCTCCTTGAGCGATCAATCCGCGCCCGCCGCGGCCGCGGCGGGCAGCGTTTCGTAAGGGGTTTCGCGCGCCGTGGGCTTGTTCTCGTTGCGCGCGCGCTGCACGGAACGCAGCCCGAACACCACGATGCTCACCACGACGAAAATGAAGATCGCGCACAGGCCGGCGTTGATGTAGTCGTTCAGCACCACGCGCGACATCTCGGCCAGCGATTTGGCCGGAGCCAGGACCTTGCCCTCGGCGATCGCCGCGTTGTACTTGTCGGCATGCGCCAGGAAGCTCACGCGCGGGTCGGCGTGGAACAGCTTCTGCCAGCCGGCCGTCAGCGTGCACGCCAGCAGCCACAGCGTGGGCAGCACCGTGACCCAGGCGTAGCGGTCGCGCTTCATCTTGAACAGCACCACGGTGCCCAGGGTCAGCGCGATGGCGGCAAGCATCTGGTTGGCGATGCCGAACAGCGGCCACAGGGTATTGATGCCGCCCAGCGGATCCACCACGCCCTGGTACAGGAAGTAGCCCCAGGCCAGCACGCACAGGCCGGTCGCGATCAGGTTGGCAGGCAGCGAATCCGTGCGCTTGAGCGACGGCGCGAACGTGCCCAGCAGATCCTGCAGCATGAAGCGGCCCGCGCGCGTTCCGGCGTCGACCGCCGTCAGGATGAACAGGGCTTCGAACAGGATGGCGAAGTGGTACCAGAAGGCCATCATGCCCGCGCCGCCGATGGCCTGGTGCAGGATGTGCGCCATGCCGACGGCCAGCGTCGGCGCGCCGCCCGCGCGCGAAATAATGGTGCTTTCGCCCACGTCCTTGGCCGTCTGGACCAGGTCGGCCGGCGTCACCACAAAGCCCCAGCTCGACACCACCTGGGCGACGTGCTCGGGCGTCGTGCCGATCACGGCCGCCGGGCTGTTCATCGCGTAGTAGATGCCCGGCTCGATCACGCAAGCCGCGACCAGCGCCATGATGGCCACGAACGACTCCATCAGCATGCCGCCGTAGCCGATGTAGCGGGCCTGGGTTTCGTTCTCGATCAGCTTGGGCGTGGTGCCCGAGGAGATCAGGGCGTGGAAGCCCGACACGGCGCCGCAGGCGATCGTGATGAAGAGGAACGGGAACAGGTTGCCGGACCACACCGGGCCGGTGCCGTCGACGAACTTCGTCAGCGCGGGCATTTTCAGCTCGGGCGCCACGACCACGATGCCGATCGCCAGGCCGACGATGGTGCCGATCTTCAGGAAGGTCGACAGGTAGTCGCGCGGCGCCAGCAGCAGCCACACCGGCAGCACCGATGCGATGAAACCGTAGATGATCAGAATCCAGGTCAGGCCCTTGCCGTCGAAGTCGAACATGGGGCCGAGCACGGGATGCGCGGCCACGTCCTGCCCGAAGGTGATGGCCGCCATCAGGCCCAGGAACCCGATGATCGAGACCTCTCCGATCTTGCCCGGACGGATGTAGCGCAGGTACACGCCCATGAACAGCGCGATGGGAATGGTCGCCGCCACGGTGAAGGTGCCCCAGGGCGAGTGCGTCAGCGCCTTGACGACGATGAGCGCCAGCACGGCCAGGATGATCACCATGATCATGAACGCGCCGAACAGCGCGATCACGCCCGGAATCCGGCCCAGTTCGGACTTGACCAGATCGCCCAGCGAGCGGCCGTCGCGGCGGGTCGAGATGAACAGGATCGTGAAATCCTGCACGGCGCCCGCGAACACGACGCCCGCCAGGATCCACAGCATGCCCGGCAGATAACCCATCTGCGCGGCCAGCACCGGGCCCACCAAGGGGCCGGCGCCGGCGATGGCGGCGAAGTGGTGGCCGAACAGCACGTGCTTGTTGGTGGGCACGTAATCCAGGCCATCGTTGTACTTCCACGCCGGCGTCATGCGCGTGGGGTCCAGCTGGAAGACCTTGTTGGCGATGAATCGGCTGTAGTACCGATAGGCGATCAAATAGACGCATACGGCGGCGATCACCACCCATAGCGCGTTGATGGTCTCCCCTCTGGCAAGCGCCACGGTACCCAGCGCGAACGCGCCCAATACCGCTACCGCCAGCCAGACCAGGTGCTGACCCAGTCCCTTACTGCTGGTTTGCATAAGTGCTCCTCTTGCCTCCCGCCATGCTTTTGGCGCGCGCCATGTGGTCTGGCGTGGAAACGCTTTTATCGTCCCGCGGAAGGCAGACTCATTGTTGTGGGGTGGCGGACGCGCACGCCCGCTCTGCGCCCTGTCGACGCGGACGCTAGTATTTCGTTTTGCCCCGGCAGCAACAAGCGCGAAACTACGCAAGCGGGCTACGTGTTACTACGCAATGCGCCGCAGCATAATTCCTTGAAAACCGTAAAATCCGCGGCACGTCCTTCCCTTTTTACCTGGGAGGATTGCTGATTGATGCATCGCAACAGACAAACCCGCGCTGATACAAATCCCCTATGAAGCTGCGCCTGAAAATCCTGCTGCTGGCGGCAGTGCCCCTGCTGGTGGCGCTCGCCGCCATCACGGTCGCCGTCTACGTGCAGGGCCTGCAACTGGCCCAGCGCGAAAAGCAGGTGGTGGAAAATGCCTGGCTGGCCAGCAAGGAAGGCGAGCTGCGCCATTACGTGAGCCTGGCCTACAGCGCCATCGCGCCGCTGCAGGCCTCGGCCGACGACGACGCCACCCGCCAGCGCGCGCTGGACCTCCTGGCGCAGATGGAATTCGGGCACGACGGCTACTTTTTCGTCTACGACCTGAAGGGCAGGAACCTCATGCATCCGCGCCAGCCCGAACTGGTCGGGCAGGATCTCTGGGAACTGCGCGATACCAAGGGCCAACCCGTCATCCAGAACCTGCTGACGGCCGCCCGGCGCGGCGGCCAGCAAGGCGAGGCCGTTCACTATCTATGGGAGAAACCTTCCACCCACCAGACCGAGGAAAAGCTCGGTTACGTCGTGGTGATGGAACGCTGGGGCTGGATGCTGGGTACCGGCATCTACCTGGACGACGTGGAGCAGGCGCTGGAACGCATCGACGCGGCGGCACAGGCCAATATCCGCAAGATGTTCGCCTGGGTGGCCGGCATCGCCGTCGTGTCCATCCTGGGGGTCGCCGCCTGCGGCCTCGCCCTGAACATCAGCGACCACCGCCAGTCCGATGCCAAGCTGCGGCTGATGGCCCGGCAACTGGTGCGCTCCCAGGAGGACGAACGGGCCCGCCTGTCGCGCGAACTGCACGATGGCATCAGCCAGGTGCTGGTGTCCATCAAGCTGTCGCTGGAGGCTGCCCGCGAACGGCTGCGGCAGTCGGTGCCCGCGGACACCCCCGCGCTGGCCCGGATCGATACTCCGCTGGGCGGCGCGCTGGACCGGCTGAACACGGCCGTGGGCGAAGTCCGGCGCATTTCGCACAACCTGCGCCCCACCCTGCTGGACGACCTGGGCCTGCCCGCCGCGCTCGAGCACCTGGGCCGCGAATTCGCCATCCCCACGCCGGACGGCTCGCCGCCGCTGGCCGTGCGCCTGCATACCACCGGGCGGCCGGTCAAGCTGCCCGACGCCTATGCCACCGCGCTATTCCGCGTGACGCAGGAAGCCCTGACCAATGTGATCCGCCACGCCGGCGCCACCCGCGCCGACATGACGCTGGCGTACTCCGCGCGCGACCTGCGCCTGACCATCGCCGACGACGGCGGCGGCTTCGACTACGACGAGGTGCAGCAAGATCCCCGGCGCGGTATCGGCCTGCGCAATATGCGGGAACGCATGAACGCGCTATCGGGTAACCTGACCTTCCACTCCAGCGCGCAAGGCACGGTCCTGCAGGCCTGGCTCCCTCTGCCGGCCGCCGCGCCGCCCGCGAGTTCCCAAGCATGAACGACAAGCCCGACGCCACCCGACTGCTCCTGATCGACGACCACCCCCTGGTGCGCGACGGCTTGCGGCTGCGCCTTGAAACCGTGCCCCAACTGCACGTGGTGGGCGAAGCCGGCAACGCCGCTGCGGCCCTCGCCTTCCTGGCGGGCTGCCTGGCCGAGGATCCCCAGGGCGGAACCCTGCCCCATCTGGCGCTGATGGACCTGAACATGCCTGGCGTGGGCGGGCTGGACCTGACCGCGCAACTGCACGAGCGCTATCCGCAGATCGCGGTGCTGGTCCTGTCGATGCACGACAATCCGGAATATATGGTGCAGGCCGTCAAGGCCGGCGCCCGCGGCTACCTGTTGAAGGACGAGCCCGCGCAAGAGATCGTCACGGCCATCGACGCCGTCATGGCCGGCCGCAGCTATTTCAGCGCGGCCGTGGCCTTGCGGCTGTCGCAGGCCAGCGCCCCGGCCACGCTGCTGACGCAGCGCGAGCGCGACGTGCTGCGCCACATCGCCAGCGGCCATGCGAACAAGCAGATCGCCCAGGCCCTGGGTCTGTCGGTGCGCACGGTGGAGACCCACCGCCTCAACATCAAGCGCAAGCTGGGCATAGACGGCCAGGCGGAACTCATCAAGTACGCCGTCGAGAACCGCGGAATATAGAGGCCCCACGCTGTGCACGCGTTGCGTGCTTGCTGCCCCCTCGAGGGGGCTGGCTGTATGGACGGGGGACATGGGTGACACTTTTCCGGCATGGGTGCCCCGGATAGATCCATGCCTTGCAGTCCTGTTGCCGTGGAAGACCGGAAGATTGAGTTTGTGGCGTTGGCCGCCTGGACGGCTGCGCCCTGCGCATGCGTTGCCGCCTGGGGTAGACTTGCGTCACTACGCAATAGCAAATTGCCGCCCAAGCGCGCACCCCCCAGGAGTCCCCGATGTCATTGGAAACGCACTACACCGCCATTCTCGAACAATTGGGGGAGGATCCGTCTCGCGAAGGGCTGGCGGATACGCCTGCCCGCGCGGCCAAGGCCATGCGGCATCTGTGCCGCGGGTACGGACAGAACCTGGACGAAATCGTCAACGGGGCGCTCTTCACGTCGGATACCCGTGAAATCGTCCTGGTCAAGAACATCGAGCTCTACTCGCTGTGCGAACACCACATGCTGCCGTTCATCGGCAAGGCGCACGTGGCCTACCTGCCCAATGGCAAGGTCCTGGGCCTGTCCAAGGTAGCCCGCATCGTCGAAATGTACGCGCGCCGCCTGCAGATCCAGGAGAACCTCAGCCGCCAGGTGGCCGAGGCCGTCCAGTCGGTCACCGGCGCCGCCGGCGTGGCGGTCGTCATCGAAGCCCAGCACATGTGCATGATGATGCGCGGCGTCGAAAAACAGAACTCGTCCATGGTCACCTCCGTCATGCTGGGGGAATTCCACGACAACCCCTCCACCCGCGCCGAATTCCTCAGTCTCATCCGTTAGCACGACCCCTAACCCTTCTTTGGGCGCATAAGCAGGCCCGCCTGGTAAAACCGGCGGGCCTGCTTCCTTCTGCAAAGCCCGACGAAGACACGCCCGCCCTCGGGGGCAGCCCCCCACGCGCGCGCAGCGCTGGAGCCCTCGTCACCCTCCGCAAAAATAGCCGGCCCGCCGCCGGGCCGCCCCAAGGCGGGCCAGCCCCCTTGGGGGGCAGCAAGCGCGCAAGGCGCGCGCAGCGTGGGGGCTCCCTCCCGGGGCCCTCACTTGGCTCCTACTGATCCGGACATCTGGCCCTAGCGTTCTAGTCCCATCCGGGCAAACTGCTATCAGCATCCCGGTCGCGCCGGAGCGCGGCCGTTTCCACCCGGAGATCACCATGAACGCGATATACCGCCTCATCCGCCGCTGCACCCTGGCCGGCCTGGCCGCCGCGCTGCTGGCCGCTCCCGCTTACGCGCAGACCAAGCTGGTGGTCGGCTACCAGCTCATCGTGGGTCCCTTCCTGTCCGCCATCGCGGACGGCAGTTTCGACGCCGCGCTCAAGGAGGCAGGCTACAAGGTGGACTGGCGCCAGTTCACTTCCGGCGGCGACATTTCCACCGCGCTCGCATCGGGCAACGTGCCGGTCGGCGTGCTGGGCTCCACCGGCATCACCGCCGCGGCCACGCGCGGCGTGGACATGGAGCTGTTCTGGATCCTCGACAACATCGGCAAGTCCGAGGCGCTGGTGGCGCGCAACGGCTCCGGCATCAACAGCACGGCGGACCTGAAGGGCAAGCGCGTCGCGACCCCGTTCGTATCCACCTCGCACTTTCACCTGCTGGTGGGCCTGGAACAGGTCTGGAAGATCAACCCGCGCGACGTGCGCATCCTGAACATGCAGCCGCCCCAGATCGTCGCCGCCTGGCAGCGCGGCGACATCGACGCCGCCTACGTCTGGCCGCCCGCCCTGACCGAAATCACCAAGACGGGCAAGATCATCGCCGATTCCGAACAGATCGGCGCGGCCAGCGTTCCCACCTTCGACGGCATCGTGGTCGACCGGGCCTGGGCCGCTAAGCATCCCAAGTTCATGGCAGCCTTCACCTCCGTGCTGGCCAAGTCCTATGCCGACTACCGGGCCAACGGCGCCAAGTGGACGGCGGACTCTCCGCAGGTCAAGGGCATGGTCAAACTGATCGGCGGCAAGCCCGAGGACATGGTCGAGGCCTTGAAGCTGCTGGTCTTCCCCACCGTGCAGGAGCAGGCGTCGAACGAATGGCTGGGCGGCGGCAAGGAATCGGGCGCCGCGCGCGCGTTCACGGCCAGCGCCAAGTTCCTCAAGGACCAGAAGCAGATCGACCGCGCCCTGGGCGACTACAGCGCCCACGTCACGGACAAGTACGCCAAGGCGGCGGCGAAGTAGACGTCCCGCCGGCCCGGCGGCCTGCCCGTGCCGCCGGTCACCTGCCACGGCGGCGCCCCGCGGACGCCGCCCCATACAGGGAGCACGCATGACCATGCAGCCATCCTCGCCCGCCGCGCAGCGCCTGTGCGCGGAGAAAGTCAGCGTCACCTATCCCGGCCTGCACGACAGCGGCCCGGTGATCGCCTTGCAGAACGTCAACCTGACCATCCAGCCGGGCGAGTTCGTCGTCGCGCTGGGCGCCTCCGGCTGCGGCAAGACCACCTTGCTGAGCCTGCTGGCCGGGTTCCTGTCCCCCACCGAAGGCGAGATCACGCTGGGCGGCAAGCCCATCGTCGGCCCGGGCGCCGACCGCGGCGTGGTGTTCCAGAAGCATGCCCTGCTGCCCTGGCTGAACGTGCTGGAAAACACCGAGTTCGGCCTGATGCTGCAAGGCGTGGACAAGGAAACGCGCCGCGCCCGCGCCCGCCGCAACCTGGAACTGGTGGGCCTGCAGGACTTCCACCGCCACATGATCTACCAGTTGTCCGGCGGCATGCAGCAGCGCGTGGGCATCGCGCGCGCCCTGACCTGCGACCCGGCCATGCTGCTGATGGACGAACCCATGGCGGCACTGGACGCGCTGACCCGCGAAACCATCCAGGAGCTGCTGCTGGACATCTGGCGACAGACCGACAAGATGTTCTTCTTCATCACGCACAGCGTGGAAGAAGCCCTGTTCCTGGGGTCGCGGCTGATCGTCATGTCGCCCCGGCCTGGCCGGATCACGCACACCTTCACGCCGGATTTCAACCGGCGCTACCTGGAGACCCGCGATGGCCGCAGCATCAAATCCAGTCCCGACTTCATCGACATGCGGGAACAAGTCCTTGGCATCATCTATGGCGACGAGCGCGCCTCCGCCTCGCCCCAAGGCGTCCATGTCTAGGAGCCGCTCTCCGGGGCACAAGCCCGCAAGGCCCGGCATGGTGTACGGCGCGCCGGGCGCGGGCTACAGCGGGCACATCAGCCTGATCACCAGCCTGGCGCTGATCGCGCTGTGGTTCCTGGTAACGGGAGCGGGCTGGGTGCGGCCGCTGTTCCTGCCCTCGCCCTTCGCGGTCTACGACAAGTTCGTCTTCGCCATGACCGAGGGCGTGGCCAACTCCACCCTCGCCGAGCACGCGCTGGCCAGCCTTTCCCGCGTCTTCGGCGCCTTCTTCCTGGCCTGCCTGACCGCCATACCGGTGGGCATTCTGATGGGCGTGAACCGCTACGCGCGCGGCATCTTCGATCCGCCCATCGAGTTCTACCGCCCGCTGCCGCCCCTGGCCTACCTGCCCCTGATCATCATCTGGTTCGGCATCGGCGAATTTCCCAAGATCCTGCTGATCTACCTGGCGATCTTCGCTCCCATGGCGATCGCGGCGCGCGCCGGCGTGCGTTCCGTCTCCATCGAGCAGATCCATGCGGCCTATGCCATGGGCGGCTCGCGCGCCCAGATCGTCTGGCACGTGATCCTGAAAGCCGCCATGCCGGAAATCTTCACCGGCATGCGCATCGGCATCGGGGTCGGATGGACGACGCTGGTCGCCGCGGAGATGGTCGCCGCCGACCGGGGCCTGGGCTTCATGGTGCTCAATGCCGCCCAGTTCCTGGCCAGCGACACCGTCATCATGGGCATCATCGTGATCGGGGTGTTCGCCTTCGCCTTCGACCTGCTCGTGCGGTACCTGGAGAAATTCGTGATCCCCTGGAAGGGACGGGTCTAGGACCCTGGCCCGCCCTGCCCGCCGGCAGGGCAATCCCTCATTCCTTCCCCCATCCGGCTCCTCTATCCTGAGTGGCGGAACCCGGAACGGAGACGGCGCGCTGCGCGCCGTTTTCGCCCGCGCGGTCGTCACAAGGGGAGCCTTCATGTCCAGCCAGGCCTCGATGCTCAAGCCTGTGTTGTGGGAGCGTCTGTTCGAACGGGAAAGCGCGCCCAACCTCAGCCTGCAAGGATGCGTGCGGCAGATGCTGGTGTCCGCCATCCTCAGCGGCCATCTGCCGCCCGGCACGCCGGTGCCGTCCAGCCGCCACCTTGCCGACCAACTGCGCATTGCGCGCAATACGGTCGTGTTCGCCTACCAGCAGCTGGTCAGCGAGGGATACCTGGTGTCCCGGGAGCGCAGCGGCCACTTCGTCAGCGACACGGTCATGCTCGGGCATTCGGGCCCCTCGGCCGACGCGCCCCCCGCCGGGGGTGAAGGCGCGCCCACGGTGCGCTGGGAAGAACGGCTACGCTTCCGGCCATCCCGGCAGCGCAACATCACCAAGCCGCGCGATTGGCAAAAACAGCCCTATCCCTTCGTCTACGCGCAGTTCGACCAGGACCTGTTCCCCACCGCCGAATGGCGCGAGTGCTGCATCAAGGCGCTGTCGGTGCTGGACATCCGCAGCTGGGCCCCGGATCTCATCACCCACGACGATCCCGCGCTGATCGAGCAGATCCGCACCCAGGTCCTGCCGCGCCGCGGCGTATGGGCGGACGCCGAGGAAATCGTCATCACCGTGGGCGCCCAGCACGCGCTCTACCTGCTTGCCGATCTGCTGGTCAATGAGGACACGGTCGTGGGCATGGAAGACCCCGGCTACCCCGATGCCCGCAACATCTTCGCCAGCCATACGCGCCATCTGCTGCCCATGCCCGTCGACGAACAGGGCCTGTGCACCGGCACGCACCTGCTGGGCTGCGACTATCTTTTCGTCACCCCCGGCCACCAGTGCCCCACCACGGTCACGCTCTCGATGGAACGGCGCCAGAGCCTGCTGGCGCTGGCGCGCCAGGCCGACAGCATGATCATCGAGGACGACTTCGAAAGCGAAAGCCGCTGGGGCGAAGGCGCCATACCCGCGCTCAAGAGCCTGGATCGCGACGGGCGCGTAATCTACGTCGGCAGCCTGGCCAAATCCTTCGCGCCCGGCCTGCGCATCGGCTACATCGTGGCGCCGCGCGAACTCACGGGCGAACTGCGCGCCCTGCGCCGGCTCATGCTGCGCCATCCGTCCGCCTATATCCAGCGCGCTTTTTCGCTCTTCATTTCGCTGGGCCATCACCACGCGCTGCTGCGCCGGCAGTCCCAGGCCTACCAGAAGCGCGGCAACGAACTTGCGCGCGCGCTGGCGCAACACCTGCCCGACTTCAAGGTCATCCCCATTACCGGATCGTCCTCGTGCTGGCTACAGGGTCCGCCGTGGCTCGATGCCGTCGAATTGTCCGAGGCAGCGCTGGCCGAGGGCGTGGTCGTCGAGCCGGGCGACGTCTTTTTCATGAACGGCGCCGACGCGCCCCGCAATTTCCTGCGGGTGGGCTTCACCTCCATCCGCCCCGAGCACATCGAGCCGGGCATCGTCAGGCTGGCCAGGGTCGTCGACCGCTACCGCGCCCGCGCCGAAGGGCGGCGCGACACGGAAGGCCCGGATCTCAGCGCCCTAGAGCAGTTCGTCTCGTAAGTAGTACCAGCGGTACAGCAGGCCCTGGCCCAGCCGGCGGAACGGGGCGAACGGATGCCCGGGCAAGGGAGAATCGTAGATGGGAAGATTCCAGGCCACGCCGTCCTTGCCCATCATCCGCTGCGCCAGCCGCCTGCCGGCATGGGCCGAGAACGCGACGCCATTGCCGCCGTAGCCGAACGCGTAATACACCGGCAGCGCCGTGTCGGGCTGCGTCACGCGCGGCATCATGTCGTGGCTGACGTCCACCCAGCCCCACCACGAGTAGGCCACCTCCACTCCTTTCAGGGCGGGAAATTTGCGCGCCAACCCGTCGCGCAGCAACGCCAGGTGGCGGGGGTTCTGCGCATCGGCGCCACGCAGCGCGCTGCGGCTGCCGATCTGCATGCTGCCGTCGGGCAACAGCCGGTAGTAGAAACGCAGCGTCCGCGTATCGGTGATGAACACCGTGCTCTTCAAGCCCGCGGCCTCGCGCTCCGCGGGCGACAGCACGCGCGTCACCAGCGAATTCGACAGCACGGGCATGATGCGGTTGTCCAGCAGGCGGTTGACGCCTTGCGCGGTGTAGCCGCCGGTGGCGAAGGCAACCCGGCGCGCGCGCACCACGCCTCCCGGCGTTTCCAGCAGTATCCTGCCGTTCTCCGCGCGCCAGCGCAGCACCGGGCTGCCCGGATGAACCCGCGCGCCCAGCGCGCGCGCCTGCCTCAGGTAGCCATAAGCGAGCTTCAGCGGGTGCACGCCCACGCCATCGGGTTCATGCATCGCGCCCACCGCCTCGCGGTCGTCGACGTAGCGTTCGCGCAGCGCTTCCTTGCTGAGCATCTTCGCGTCGTAGCCGAAGATCTCGCGCATCACGCGCGCCTCGCTCTGCAGGAACGCCATCTTCTTCTGGCGGTGCGCCGTATACAGGTGCCCGCCCGGCTGCGCGTCGCAGTCCACCTGCGCGACCAGGCTTTTCCAATATTCGAACCCTTCGCGGATTTCCGCATCGAGGCGCTTGGCCGTGTCCAGGCCCCAGCGCTCGATCCATTGCGAACGGTACAGCCGTCCCGAGGCGTTCTGCCCCTGCCCGCCATTGCGGCTGGTGCAGCCCCATACCGCGCGGTTGGCCTCCAGCACCACCGCCTTGACGCCAAAGTCCCGCGCCAGGGTCAGCGCGGCCGACAGGCCGGTGAAGCCGGATCCGACGATCACCACGTCGGCATCGATATCGCCATTGACCGGCCCGTCGTCCTCGGGCGGCGCGCCCGCGGTCGCGACCCAATAGGTAGGCGCGTAGTCCTGCCCGCGGCCGGGCGGCGACACCAGCGGATCGTAGGCTGGGTTGTATGCGCTGATCGGTGCCCCGCCCGAGCGGGCCGGGCCTTCTGGTTGGAAGGACATTTGGGTATCCATGCTGCGGTTCCGGTTCCTCAGTGCGCGGCGGGCGTCACGACCGCGCCGGCAAGGCCGGCCGCTGCTTGCGGAATGCGTTCTTCACGCGGATCTTCCCGTCATGGAAAGTGAACACATCCACCATGTCCGCCTCCACGCGCGAGCCGTCCGCCGCGGTGCCCGTGAACGTGGATTCGGATACGCCCCGGTCTCCCGCCACCCAGTGCCTGCCGTTGCGCCATTGCGCGTCGGGAAAGGACGCCCAGGCCGCCGCGAAGGCCGCGCGCACGGCGTCGGGCCCCGCGTGCCGCGTGCCCCATTGCTCGGGTCCCCCCACGGTTTCGAATACGCAGTCGTCGCTCATGAAAGACATCAGGGCTTCGATGTCGTGGCGGTTCCAGGCCGCCGCGAATTCGGCCAGCATGTCCGCGGTGACGGTCTTGTGCATTGCGTGCCTCCGGTGGAAGCCGGCGCGACATGCGCCAGCGTTCAGGATCCAAGGTAAGTGAGCGGCCTGGCAGGGTCTAGAACCAGAAGCGGGAAATCGCTTGCACCAGAACGGCCGTTCGATGCGCGCGCGCAGCTATGCCTCGGCGGGCGCGAGCCACGCCGCCACCGCGTCCGGATCGACGGCGCCGCGCAGGCCGATCAACACGAGCGCGGGCTCGTCCATGCCGGCGGGCGGCCGCGCCTGCGTGTCGTAACGCACCCGGCGCCCCGCCAGCTGCACCAGCACGAGACCATGCCGGTCCGTGCGCACCCAGCCCTTCGCGCGCAGCAGCTGTCGCGGCGTCTGCCTGAGCCGTTCAGCCAGCCTGTCGGCGTTCAGCACCGCCGGCGCGCGCCACAGCCAGCTTTCGAAAGGGTGGTCCGGCTCCCCGAGCCGATGGCCGGCATGATCGCAACCTGCCGCGCGGCAATCGTGGTGCCCGTGGCGCTCGTGATGCGCGGCCCCGGCCTCCCCCATCAGATAGCGCAGGTCCACCCGCCCTTCGCAGGCCTCGATGCGCGGCGCGCCCCGGGTGAGGTCGTCGAGCCAAGCGTGCAGCGCCGCGAGCTGCCGCGGCGGCGCCAGGTCCGTCTTGTTGAGCACGAGCAGATCGGCGGCGCGGAGCTGGCGCTCCAGCGTATCGGCGAGCAACGGATCCGCGGCCTGGGCACGCACGTTCGCGGCGTCGGCCACGACCACTACGCCTTCCAACTGCAGCAATGGGTCCGACATGCCTACCTGCGCGATGCGGGCCGGGTCGGAAACGCCGCTGGCCTCGATCACGATCCATTCCGGCAACGGGTCCAGCGCCAGCACGCGCGCCAGCGCATCGTCCAGGCCGCCGGCCATCGAGCAGCAGACGCAGCCGTTGGCCAGCCGGATCACGTCATCCGCGCGCCGCGCGATCAGACCGGCGTCGATATCGACCGGCCCGAAATCGTTCACCAGGACCGCCGCGCGGCGCTGGCTCGTGGCGAGCACATGATTGAGCAAGGTCGTCTTGCCGGCGCCCAGGAAGCCGCCCACCACCGTCAGCGCGATGCGCGCCGGCGCCCCGCCTTGCGATGCCATGTCAGCCCTCCCGCAGCGCCAGGGGCCTGCCGCCGATGACCGTGCCCGCCACCGGCACGTCCTTCAGTTTGTCCGCCGGCACGGCCAGGGGGTCTTCCTCCAGCACGCAGAAGTCCGCGTACTTGCCGACTTCGATCGAACCCACCAGGTGGTCCATATGCAGCGTATAGGCCGCGCCCAGGGTCACGGCGTGCAGGGCGGCATCCACGCCGATCCGCTCCGACTCCCCCAGCACCCTGCCGCTGGCGGTCTGCCGGTTCACCGCGCACCATGCGGTGAACAGCGGCCCCAGGGGGGTGATCGGCGCATCCGAGTGAATCGAAAACGGCACCCCCGCGCGCGTTGCCGTGGCGCAGGCGTCCATGCGGTTGGCGCGGTCCGGCCCCATGGTCAGCGCATGATGCGCATCGCCCCAGTAGAAAATGTGGTTGGCGAACAGGTTCGCGCACATGCCCAGGCCGGCCATGCGGCGGAATTGCGCCGCATCCGCCATCTGGCAGTGCTGCAGCGTGTGGCGATGGTCGCGCCGCGGACTGCGCCGCAGGGCCCGGTCCACGGCCTCGATCGCCAGTTGGGTCGCCTCGTCGCCATTCGTATGGATGTGCATCTGCACGCCGGCTTCGTGGTAGGTCTGGACCAGCGTGTCCAGCTCCGCCGGCGCGATGACCCAGATGCCGTTGGGCGCCCCGTTGTAATAGCCGGGCCAGCGCACCCTGGCCGTGAAGCCCTGGATCGACCCGTCCACGACCAACTTGACCATCCCGAAATGCAGCTTGCCATGATTCAGCCGCCGCGCCTCTTCCAGCTTCGCCAGGCAACGCCCCGGATCGCCGGCGTAGGTCAGGGCCGAGGCGGCCGGCACGATGCGAACGGGATAGTCCGGCTCGGCGGTCACGCGGGCCAGCGCCGCCAGCCCCTCGTCGCCCAGCTCGTTGACCAGGTCCGTGGCCGTGGTGACGCCGGCCCACGTCGCCACCTTCCCGAACATGCGCAGGCCCTCTTCCGACACGCCCACCGTGCGGAAAGGACTGCCGATCAACCGCAACACCGGGAACATGGCCGCGAATTCGCAGAGCTCTCCGCTGGGCTGCCCGTTCTCCATCCGGGTCACGCCTTCGATGTCGGTGTCGCGGTCTATGCCGGCCTTGGCCAGCATCGGCGTGTTCACGTTCATCAGGTGCATGCTGGCATGCATCACCACGACCGGCCGGCGCGGGGACACGGCGTCGAGGTCGCGGACATCCATTCTGCGTCCATCGAAGAAGATCGGATCGAAGCCCCAGCCGATGAGCGTCGCGTCCGGCGCCAGGGCGCCTTCGGCCTCGCGCAGCCTGGCGGCGACGGCCTCGAAGCTCTTCAGCCCCTCCCAGAGCCGGCCGTCGGGCCCGCGCCGGTCGTAGAAACCGACATAGACGAACTTCCACATGCCGCCCTCGGGCAGATGGCAGTGCCCTTCCACCAGGCCCGGCATGAGCACCTTGTCCGCGTAGCGATCGTCGACCTCGGCGGGGCCCCAGCCGGCCAGCGATTCCTTGCTGCCCACCCCCAGGATGCGGCCGTCGCGCACGGCGACGTGCGTGGCCCGCGGCTGGGCCGGATTCATGGTCAGGATGCTGCGCGCGGCGAAGATGGTCGTGGCTGGCTGGGTCATCGGGCTCTCCTCTGGATATCCGGGTTCAGGCCCGCAGCGGCGACTCCGGGACGCCATTGCGGGATTCGACGAAGTGGCAGGCCACGCGGTGGCCCGGCGCGGCTTCGCGCAGCGCGGGCTCGCGCGTGGAGCACAGTTGCTGCGCGGCGGGGCAGCGACCGGCGAAGCGGCAGCCCGGCGGCGGGTCCACCGGGCTCGGAGGGTCGCCCGCCAGCCGCACCCGCCGGGCGGCGAGCTCGCGCCCGCCCTTGACCGTCGGCACCGCCGACATCAGGGCCACGCTATAGGGATGCAGCGGCCGCGAGAAGAAGGCTTGGCGCGACGTCTGCTCGATGATCTTGCCCAGGTACATGACGGCGATGTCGTCGCAGATGTGCTCGACCACGGCCATGTCGTGGGAAATGAACAGGAAGGACTGTCCCTGCTCGCGCTGGATCCGGCGCAGCAGGTTCAGGATCTGCGCCCGGATCGCGATGTCCAGCGCGGACACCGGTTCGTCGCACACGATCAGGTCGGGCGCGCTGGCCAGCGCCCGGGCGACGTTCAGGCGCTGCCGCTGCCCTCCGGAAAACTGGTGCGGGAACAGCTGGCGCTGCTCGGGCCGCAATCCGACCAGCTCGAACATCCGCGCCACGCGCGCCTCGCGGCCGCCGGGCGGATCGATGCCCATCAGGTCCAGCGGCGAACGCACGATATCGCCCGCCCGCTGGCGCGGATTCAGCGACGAGTACGGATCCTGGAACACCAGTTGCAGGCGCCGCCGCATGCGGCGCAGGTCCGCGCCGCGCAGCGCGGTGAGGTCCGTGCCGTCGAAATGGATGGAACCCGCGGTCGGGTCGGCCAGGCGCAGCACCGAAAGCGCGGTGGTGGTCTTGCCCGAGCCGGACTCTCCCACGATAGCCAGCGTGCGCCCGCGCTCCAGGTCGAACGACACGCCGTCCACGGCCTTGACGACCGCCGGCTTGCCGTCGCGCCCGCGCCCGCCGATGGGGAAATGCACGGCCAGGTCCCGCACCGACAGCAAGGCGGGGGAATTCGGCTGCGTCATGGCGTCGCCTCCGGGTAAAGCCAACAGGCCACTTCCTGCGCGTCGCCCACGCGGGTCAGCGGCGGAAAGGTATCGCGGCAGCGGGGCATCGCCTGGCCGCAGCGCTCCAGGAACGGACAGCCCAGGCCGCGCTCCCAGACCGAAGGCACCACGCCGGGGATCTCCGGCAGGTCCGGCCGGATGTCGCTGGGTTCGCGGTCCAGTTCGGGCAGGCAGGCGATCAGCCCGCGCGTATAGGGATGGCGGGGATGCGCCAGGATCTCGCGCACGCCGCCCTGTTCCACCACCCGCCCGCCGTACATGACCACGACGCGATCGGCCATTTCCGACACGGCGCCCATGTCGTGCGTGATCAACAGCACGGCCGTGCCGCGCCGCGCCTGCTGCTCGCGCAGCAGATCGAAGATCTGCGCCTGCACGGTGACGTCCAGCGCCGTGGTGGGCTCGTCGGCGATGAGCACGTCGGGATCGCAGGCCAGCGCGATGGCGATCATCACCCGTTGCCGCATGCCGCCCGACATCTGGTGCGGATAGTCGTCCACGCGCCTCTCCGGCAGGGGTATGCCGACGGACTTCAGCATATCGATGGCGCGCTCACGCGCCTGCGCCTTGCCCATGCCCTGGTGCAGCCGCAGGGGCTCCGCGATCTGGTCGCCCACCGTGTACACCGGATTCAGCGCAGTCATGGGCTCCTGGAAGATCATGGAGATCTTGTTGCCCCGCACCTGGCGCATGGCCGCTTCGTCGTGGTCCGCCAGGTTGTCTCCGCGCAGGCGCACGCTGCCGGCGCCGATGCGGCCCAGCGGTGGAATCAGCCGCATGATGGCCAGCGCGGTCATGCTCTTGCCGCAGCCGGATTCCCCCACGAGGCACAGCGTTTCGCCCGGGCGCAGGTCGAAGCTCACCGCGCTCAGCACCTCCGCCACCCTCCCCCGCGCGCGGAATTCCAGGCTCAGGCGGTCCACTTCCAGTACGGGAACCTGCTCCATCGCGTTCATGAGCGCCCCCGCGAGTTGGGATTGAGCGCGTCGTTCAGGCCGTCGCCGATCAGGCTGACCGCCAGCACCGTCACGAAGATGGCGGCTCCCGGCAGCGTGACGGCCCACCAGGCGGTCAGGATGTAGGGCCGGTTGCTGCCTATCATCAGCCCCCAGCTCATGATGTTCGGATCGCCCAGCCCCAGGAACGACAGGCCCGCCTCGAACAGGATCGCCATGCCGATGGCCAGCGTGGCCGACACGATCAGCGGCGCCAGCGCATTGGGCAGGATCACGCGCCAGATGATGCGGGCGTCGCCCGCGCCGATCACCCTCTCGGCCAGCACGTACTCGCGTCGCTTCAGGCGCAGGAATTCGCCGCGGGCCAGCCGCGCCGTCCCCGTCCAGCTGACCACGCCAATAGCGACCGCGATGGTGGCCAGCGAAGGCGAGAACAGCGTTACCAGCACCATGGCGAACAGCAAGGTGGGGAGCACCTGGAAGAACTCGGTGATGCGCATCAGGGTTTCGTCCACCCAGCCGCCGTAATAGCCCGCCAGCGCGCCCACGGTCAGGCCGATGGCCATGGACAGCACGGCCGCCACCACGCCCACCAGCAAGGTGGCGCGTCCGCCATAGACCATGCCGGTCAGCACGTCGCGGCCCAGGTAGTCCGTGCCCAGCAGCGCGTCCTCTCCGGGCGGGGTCATCGGCGCCCCCGCGATCTCGAAGGGATCCGCCTGCATCAGCATGGGCCCGAAGACCGTCACGGCCAGCACGGCCGCCAGCAGCAGCACGCCGACCACCGCCGAGGGATTGCGCACGAACACCCGCAGGGCCTCGTAGGATTGCCGCGCCGGCGGCCGGGCCGCCGCGGCGGTCGGCGCGGCGATGGGAACGGCGGAAGGAACTTGGCTCATGTCGTCTTGATCCTGGGATCGATCAGGCGGTAGGCCAGATCGGTGAGCTGGTTCATCACCACCACGAGCAGCGATGCGAACAGCAGAATCCCCAACAGCGTGGGGTAGTCGCGCCTGAGCACGGAATCGAATGCCAGCCGCCCCAGCCCCGGCCAGTTGAAAACCGTCTCGACCAGGATGGCGCCCGCCAGCACGTTGCCGAACTGCAGGCCCAGCATGGTCACCACCGGCAGGACGCCGTTGCGCAACGCATGCTTGTACAGGACCGAGCGTTCCGACAGCCCCTTGGCCCGCGCGGTGCGGATGTAGTCGGCGGACAGGGCCTCCATGACGCTGGCGCGCGCCAGCCGGCTGTATTGCGCCAGGTACACGAATGCCAGCGTGAAGGCCGGCAACACCAGATGGTGCAGCACGTCCAGCACGCCCGCCCAGCCGGCCTCCGGCCCCCCCGCGGAACGCATGTCCGAGACCGGGAAGATCGGCAGGACGGAGGCGAACAGCAGGATCAGGATGATGCCCGTCCAGAACACCGGCGCCGAATACCCCACCACCGACAGCAGCGTGATGCCTTGCGACAGCGGCCCGTTGGGCTTGCGCGCGGCCAGCGTGCCCAGCAGCGTGCCGACCAGGAAGGCGCCCAGCACCGACGTCACCACCAGCAGCAGCGTGGCCGGCACGCGTTCCCAGATCAACTGGGCCACCGACACGTTGAAAAAATAGGAATAGCCCAGGTCGCCGCGCAGCACCTGGGACAGGTACATGCCCAGCTGCACCAGGAAGGGCTTGTCCAGGCCGTACTGCGTGCGCAGTTGCGCGCGCAGCTCCTCGCTGATGCCTCCCATCGAACCGGCGATCGTCTCGACGGGGTCCCCCGGCGAAATGTGAATCAGCAGGAAGTTCAGCGTCACCACGGCCAGCAGCAGCACCAGCGCGTAGGCCAGGCGGCGCAAGAGATAGCGCGTCATGGCGGCCTCCTACTGCAGGTAGGTCTCGTCCATCGGCGACATGACGCCCCAGATCCCCGCGGGCAAGGCGTGCACCTTCTTGGACGTCAGGGTGTGGTACGGAATGACGGTCAGGAAGTCGATGGGCAGGTCCTCGGTGACGATCCGCTGGAATTCGCCGTACAGCGCGCGGCGCTTGTCGGCGTCGGTCTCGGTGCCGGCCTGCTCCAGCAGCGTGTCGACCTTCGGATTGGAGTAGGACTGCGTATTGGTCCAGATGATGTCGCGGATGTTGCTGGACAGATAGGTGCGGTGCACGCCGATGACGGGATCGCCCCAGTTGAAGACGATGTCGGTGGTCATGTCGAAATCATGGCTGGCGATGCGCTTGGCCCAGGTCGGGAAATCCGGCGACGCGCGCACCTGCACGGCGATTCCCACCTTCTTCAGCTGGCTGCGCAGGTACTCCGCCACGTTCTTGCCCTGCACGTCGGACCCCGGCATGTAGTCCACGGTGAGCGACATGCGCTCGCCCTTGTCGTTCTTCTTGAAGCCGGCCTCGTCCAGCAACTGCTCGGACTTCTTCAGGTCCAGCGGATACTTCTTGACGTCCTGCGCCGCGAACGGGCTCGTGCCGATGATGGGGCCGTCGGCCGGCTTGGCGAAGCCCGCGTTCAGCGCCTTGGTGATGAAGCCCTTGTCGACCGCGTACGCGATGGCCTGGCGCACCCGCACGTCGTTCAACGGCTTGCGCGCGGTATTGAAGGCCAGCCAGCTCAGCGCCCCGATGCCTTCATAGCCCTTGCTGGTCATCGCGATCGCCGGATTGTCCTTGGCGCGCCGCAGGATGGTCGGCTCGGTCATGAACGGCAAGGCCGCGATGTCTCCGCGTTCCAGCCCGATGAGCAGATTGGTGGCGTCCGGGTTGATCTTCACGACGATCCGGTCCAGGTAGGGCTTGCCCGGCAGGAAGAACTTGTCGAACTTCTCGAGAACGATCTCCTGGCCGGGCTTGAACTCCTTGAACACGAACGGGCCCGAGCCGACCACGTTGGCCGAGTTGCGGGGGTGCGTCTTCAGGTCCTGGCCGTCGTCATAGATGTGCTTGGGCAGCACGGGCATCAAGGCCGGCGACAAGGCCAGCAGAATCGCCGGGTGCGGCTTGCTCATGCGCAGCACGGCCGTATAGGGATCCGGCGTATCGACGGCCTCCACCGGCGCGAACATGGTCTGGAACGGATGGTTCTTCTTGACCGCCATGACCGAGAACGCCACGTCCGCCGACGTCACGGGCTTGCCGTCGTGGAACAGCGCGTCCTTGCGCAGGTGCAGCGTCAGCGACTTGCCGTCGGGCGCGAGCTCCCAGGACTGCGCCAGGTAGGGTTGCGGCTTCCAGTCGGCGTCGTAGCGCAGCGGGCTGGCGAACAGCTGCGCGCTGGGCAAGGCGGTCGCCGTGCCCGACTGCACCGCGCCGTTCAGGTGCCGCGGCACTTGCGTCGAACCGATAACCAGCGTGCCTCCCGGCTTGGGCGTTTCCGCCGCCATGGCGCCGCCGGCCATGGCCAGCACGGCCAGCATCGTGGTCAAGCATTTTTTTGCGCTGCGCATGTTCAACCCCTTTATGTTCTGTCTCACGAACCATTCAACGGGATGGTCTTGCAGGTAGCGTAGCCAGCCTGCGGGTCCGGGCTTAGTACCAAACCGCCAGACTTTTTGGAGCCAGGCTCGATATCGGACGCATGGGGGTCAGCCGGCGAGCGCGCGCGCGTACAGGGCGGCCACCGCGCAGCTGTTCACGCGGGCCGACATGGCGTCGGAACGGCTCGTCAGCAGCACCGGCACGCGCGTTCCCAGCACCAGCCCCGCGGTGCCCGCGCCCGCCAGCCAGGTCAGCTCCTTGTAGAGCATGTTGCCGGCCTCGATGTCCGGCACGAGCAGGATGTCCGCATCCCCGGCCACGCTCGACACGATGCCCTTCTGGTCGGCGGCCGCGCGCGAGATGGCGTTGTCGAAGGCCAGCGGGCCGTCGATCTCGCCGCCCTGGATCTGATGCCGGTCGGCCATCTTCGAGAGGGCCGCCGCGTCCAGCGTCGCCGGCATCGACGGGTTGACCGACTCGGTGGCGCACAGCACCGCGAGCTTGGGCCGCTCCACGCCCAGGGCGCGCGCGAGGTCGATGGCGTTCTGCGCGATATCCGCCTTCTCCGGCAGGGTGGGCGCGATGTTGACGGCCGCATCGGTCAGGATGAACAGCTTGGGATAGGCCGCGACCGCCATCACGAAGGCATGGCTGATGCGCCTTTCGGTGCGCAATCCGGCATCGCGCGCCACCACGGCCGACATGAAATGGTCGGTGTGCAGGCTGCCCTTCATGAGCATGCGCACGGCGCCGTCGCGCGCGAGCGCGGCGGCCGCGCAGGCCGCCTGCTTTTCGTCGTCCGGCGTATCGACCACCTCCAGTTCGCCCGTGGCCAGGCCCATCTCCGCCATCAGGGGCCGCAACCGGCTTGCGGGCCCTACCAGCACCGGCTCGATATAGCCGGCGTCGCGCGCCTGGACCGCGGCGCCGAGGCTCGTGGGGCACAGCGGATAGGCCACCGCCGTGCGCAGGCGTCCCGCCGATAGCGCAGCGCTGCGCAGCGGCTCGAACAATCGATCGCTTTCCATGCTTCCGTGCTCCTGCCGCGGACGATCCGCGGAGCCAAGCGGGAGAAACCCGGCGCGGACGGCGCCGCGCCGGGCGCGTCTCGATCAGCCCCGGATGGGATCGATCGGCAGCGGCACTTCGCCCGGCGCAAACGGCTGGTTCACGTACGGCTTGTACTTGTCCAGGAAGCGCACCGGCTGCTTCAGGGCATCACGTCGGAACGGGTCGCCGAGTTCCTGGCTGACCATCATCTCCAGCACGGTGGTCTTGCCCTCGGACTGCGCCTTGCAGGCGGCCTGCAACGCAGCGCCCACCTGATCGGCGTGCTCCACTCGTATGCCTTCGGCGCCCATGGCGCGCGCCAGCTCGGAGAAGTTCGGGTTCTTCAGGTCGCTGCCGACGAAGCGGCGCCCGTAGAAATCCACCTGGTTCTTCTTCTCGGCGCCCCACTGGCCGTTGTGGAACACCACGGCGGTGACCGGGATCTGTTCGCGCACGCAGGTCAGCAGCTCCTGGAAGCTCATGCACCAGGCGCCATCGCCCACGTAGGCCACGGCCGGCCTGTCGGGCCGCCCCAGCTTGGCGCCGATCAGCGCCGGCAAGGCGTAGCCGCAATTGCCGAAACTCATCGCGGCCAGCATCGAATTCGGCTCTTCGAAGCGCAGATAGCTGTTGGACACCGAGCAGATGTTGCCGATGTCCGTGGACACCATTACGTGCCTGGGCATGGCGCGTTCGAGTTCGCGCAACATGCGGCGCGGATGCATGCGGCCGCCGCCATGCTCGATGATGTCCAGGCTCCAGTCGTCGCGCTCGTGCGACCAGCTGTCCAGCTCCTTTTCCCACTCCGCCTTCTGCGCGGCGATCTGTTCGCCGCGCGCCGCCTTGGTGCGCGCGCAAGCCACCTCCCGCCCCTGCAGCCTGGCGGCCAGGGCGGCGGCGGCGGGCTTGGCGTCGCCGCAGATGCCCACCGATATCGGGCGCACCAGTCCCAGCATGCGATGGTCCGCGTCCACCTGGATGATGCGCGCGCCCTGGGGCCAGTAATCCAGCCCGTGCTGCGGCAAGGTGCCGAAAGGCCCCAGCCGCGTGCCCAACGCCAGCACCACGTCGGCCTGCGACAGCAGCGTCATGCCCGCCTTGGCGCCCTGGTAGCCCAGCGGACCGCACCAGAGCGGATGGCTGGCCGGGAAGGCGTCGTTGTGCAGATAGCTGGTCACCACCGGCGCGCCCAGCAACTCCGCCAGCGCCACGCATTCGGCCTGCCCGTCCGAGAACAACACGCCGCCGCCCGCGACGATGACCGGGAACTTGGCCTGGGCCAGCAGCGCCGCCGCCGCCTCCAGGTCCTCTTCGGCGCCCGGGCCGCGGCGCACCCGGCGCGGCTCGGGAATGGCCACGTCGATCTCGCCGTAGAAATAGTCGCGCGGGATGTTCAGCTGCGTCGGCCCGCGTTCCGCCAGGGCGTTGTCGAAGGCCTTGGCGGTGAATTCGGCCATGCGGTCCGGGCGGTTCACGTGCGCCTGGTACTTGGTGATGCGCGAGAAGATCGGCAACTGCTCGGTTTCCTGGAAGCCGCCCAGGCCCATGCCCGAGGTGCCGGTCTCGGGGGTGATGGCCACGACCGGGCTGTGCGCCCAATAGGCGGCGGCCACGCCCGTCACGAAATTGGTGATGCCAGGCCCGTTCTGCGCGATGCAGACGCCGTGGCGGCCGGTCACGCGGGAATAGCCGTCGGCCATGTGCGCGGCGCCCTGCTCGTGCACCGTCGGCACGAAGCGGATGCCCGCCGCCGGAAACAGGTCCAGCGCGTCCATGAAGGCCGAACCGACGATGCCGAATACGTCCTTGACGCCCTGGGCGACCAGCGTTTCGACGAACGCTTCGCTGGGGGTCATGTGTTGCTTGCTGCTCATGGTCTCTCTCCTGGCAGGCCGGCGCGTGCCGGATTGCATATTGGCCGGTGTGATCCGATACTGCAGCAGAACGCGCGCCGATCCCACCCCATGGCGTTTCATTTTCTGCAAAATCCGTGCGAGGATAGGGCTCTCGCCGCTGAATCTTCAATTATTGAAAGATGAAAGACGAATCCTCCGCCGCGCTGCGCGCGCTGGCCCTGCTGGAACAGGTCGCCCGGGCCGGGCACCCGGTGTCGCTGGCTGCGCTCACCGACGTCACGGGCCTGCCCAAGCCTTCCGTCCTGCGCATCCTGTCGCGGCTGGTCGACGCGGGCATGTTGCTGCGCGAACCCGCCGGCAAGAGCTACGTCAGCGGCCCGCGGCTCAGCGCCCTGGCCCGCGACACCCTGCTGAATTCACCGTTGCGGGGCGAACGCCATCGCATCCTGGACAGCCTGGTCGATGAAATCGGCGAAACCTGCAACTGCACCATGCTGGACGGAGACGAGGTCATCTACCTGGACCGGGTCGAGACCGCCTGGCCGCTGCGCGTCAACCTGCAATCCGGCTCCCGCGTCCCCCTGCATTGCTCGGCCAGCGGCAAGCTGTTCCTGGCCCACATGCGGCGAGAAGCGCGCGAGCGCCTGCTCGCCGCCGCGCCGCTGCCCCGCTACACACCCAACACGCTGTGCGACGTGGCCGCGCTGGAACGCGAACTGCGCGCCATCAAGAAGGAAGGCGCCAGTTTCGACCGCGAGGAGTTCCTGCTGGGCATCGTATGCATGGCGGTGCCCATCCTGCACGGTTCGCGCGCCATCGCGGCCGTGGCGCTGCACGCGCCCGTGGCCCGGCTGTCCATCGAGGGCGCGCGCGCCTGGCTGCCGCGCATGCAGGAGGCCGCCCGCAAGCTCGCCCGCACCTACCAGCCACAATCCGAGGCGCGCGGGCCGGACGAACCCTGAGCGCTCCGCGGCCGGCAGGCCTTACACTCTCGGTTGATTTCCCTACAGGCGCCCTTTCCTGGCGCCCCTCGACGTGACGAACACCGCCTTTTCCTCCCTGCCCCTCGCGCCCGCCCTGCTCTCCAACCTGCAAAGCCTGGGCTTCGAACAGATGACGCCCATCCAGGCGCAAAGCCTGCCGCTGATCCTGGAAGGCCGCGACCTCATCGCGCAGGCCAAGACCGGCAGCGGCAAGACCGCGGCCTTCGGGCTGGGTGTGCTGCAGAAGGTCAATCCGCCCTGGCTGGCGCCCCAGTCCCTGGTGCTCTGTCCCACCCGCGAACTGGCTGACCAGGTCGCCCAGGAGCTGCGCCGGCTGGCGCGCCAGATCCCCAACATCAAAATACTGACGCTGTGCGGCGGCGCCGCCACGCGCCCGCAGGCCGAATCCCTGGCTCGCGGCGCGCATATCGTGGTCGGCACGCCCGGCCGCATCCAGGACCACCTGGCGCGCGGCAACCTGGATCTGGCCGGCCTGAACACCCTGGTGCTCGACGAAGCCGACCGGATGGTGGACATGGGCTTCTACGACGACATCGTCGCCATCGCCTCGCATTGCCCCGCCAAGCGCCAGACGCTGTTGTTCTCGGCCACCTACCCCGACAACATCCGCAAGCTCGCCGCCCGCTTTCTGCGCAATCCCGCCGAGGTCAAGGTCGAGGCGCAGCATGATGCCAGCCGCATCGAACAGATCTTCTACGAGATCGACGACCGCGACCGGCTCGACGCAGTGGCCCGCCTGCTGGCGCACTTCCGCCCGGCGTCCACGCTGGCGTTCTGCAATACCAAGGTGCGCAGCCACGACCTGGTCGAACGCCTGCAGGCCGAGGGCATCAGCGCCCAGGCCCTCAACGGCGACCTGGAACAGCGCGAGCGCGACGAAATCCTGATCCAGTTCGCCAACCAGAGCTGCGCCGTGCTGGTCGCCACCGACGTGGCCGCGCGCGGCCTGGACATCCAGAACCTGGGCGCCGTCATCAACGTGGACGTGACCAAGGACACCGAAGTCCACGTGCACCGCGTCGGCCGCAGCGGCCGCGGCGAACAGAAAGGCCTGGCGCTCAGCCTGTGCTCGCCCGACGAAATGCGCTGGGCCAATTTGATCGAGCAATACCAGGGCTCGCCCCTCGTCTGGGGAGACATCAAATCGCTGCGGCCCAAGGCGGACCGCCCGCTGCGCGCGCCGATGATCACCCTGTGCATCCAGGGCGGCAAGAAAGACAAGTTGCGTCCCGGCGACCTGCTGGGCGCCCTGACGGGCGATGGCGGCCTGGCGTTCGAGCAGGTCGGCAAGATCAATATTTCCGAATTCGTGTCCTATGTGGCGCTGGACCGCCAGATCGCCAAGCAGGCGTTCTCCCGCCTGTCCAACAGCAACATCAAGGGCCGCCGCTTCCGCATGCGCTTCCTGGAAGAATTCTGAGCGCATCGCCGGCAGGTAAGCATTTGTTGAAAAGCGTCGCGAGGCCACGACAAATGCTTGATGATTTTGATCGGGTTTTGCAATAATGGCCCGGCCCGTCCCCGGTTCGCATCCCCGCCTGGCGGGAGCGCCGGACGTGGAACCAAAGGCTCGCAACGCGCTCCAACGCCCGCCGTCCCTTTCAACCAATAGAAGAGAACCACCATGATCAAGTCCGACGACACCGGCAAACTGATCTTGCGCCTGACCCTAGGCATTCTGATACTCCTGCACGGCCTGTTCAAACTGACCGGCGGCGGCGTCGGCGGCATCAGCGGCATGCTGTCCTCGCACGGTTTGCCCGGCTTCCTGGCCTATGGCGCGTACGTCGGCGAAATCCTCGCCCCCGTCCTGATCATCGTCGGCATCTACACCCGCCTCGGCGGCCTGCTGATCGCCATCAATATGGTCGTCGCCATCATGCTGGCCCACACCGGCCAGCTCAGCAGCCTGACCAACAACGGCGGCTGGGCGCTGGAATTGCAAGGCATGTTCCTCTTCACCGGCCTGGCCATCGCCTTCATGGGCGCCGGCCGTTTCAGCCTCGCCGGCAACGGAGGCCGCTGGAACTAACGCCCGCCACACACGGCTAGCATCGGATAGGGGTCGCTCAGGCGGCCCCTATTTTTTGCCAAACGCCGAAATACGCGGCGTAAAGATTCTCAGCAAGCAAACGCAGCAAGTGCGTTCGAGCGGCCACTACTTTGCATCGCAGCGCACGCCTTGAAGAGCAGACTGTTTTGCGGCTCCTCGCAAAAATAGCCGCGCCGCCGCCGGGCTGCTCCCCTCGGGCACCAAGCAAACGCAGCAAGTGCGTTCAAGCGGCCACTACTTTGCATCGCAACGCATGCCTTGAAGAGCAGACTGTTTTGCGGCTCCTCGCAAAAATAGCCGCGCCGCCGCCGGGCCGCCCCAAGGCGGCGCAGCCCCCTCGGGGGGCAGCAAGCACGCAAAGCGTGCGCAGCGTGGGGGCCCACCATCTTGATACGAACGACATCGACGGTCACGAGAACGCAAACATCCGTCACCCGAAAGCTGTTTCGGAATGATTACAGTCCAGAACTCCAGGCAAAACCCTGTGGCCTAATCCTTACGAGCGCAACCAGGGCGCAAGCCGCGCCTGGCGCTCGGCAGGAGTTGCAAGATGAAGAAGAGCCTGTTGCTGATGCTGGCGATGACCAGCGCCTTGACCGGATGTGTCGTGGTTCCCGCCCGGCCGGCCTATTACCGCCCGGCCCCGGCCTATTACACGCCGCATTACTACTATCCGGCCTACCCCGCCCCGCATTACTACTATCGTGGCTACTGATCCGCGCGCCCGTTGCGCAAAGGAATAACCATGACTCCCCATTCCCGGATTCTCCGCGCGCGGCCTCTCGCCGCCGCCATCCTGCTGGCCGCCTGTGCCAGCGCCGCGGCGCAGACCTACGAACCGCCGCCGGCCCCCGCGGCCCCTGGCTATGACGGCGGCGACCCCGCGGATGCCAATCTGGCGCTGGTGGACCGAAGCCCCGAACCGCCGCCGCCCTTGCCCGTCTATGTGCAGCCGCCCGCCCCGGCGGATGGCTATATCTGGGTGCCAGGCTACTGGAGCCGCAATCGCTACGGCTTCTTCTGGGTGCCTGGCGCCTGGGTGCTCGCGCCCTACACGGGCGCGCTCTGGACCCCCGGCTACTGGGGCTTCGTGAACGGGCTGTATATCTGGAATGCCGGCTACTGGGGCCCCCACGTGGGCTTCTATGGCGGCATCAACTATGGTTTCGGCTACACGGGCCTGGGCTACGTCGGCGGCTACTGGAAGCGCGACCGCTTCTATTACAACCGTTCGGTCACGAATGTGAACATCACGCGCGTCACCAACGTCTACAACCACACCGTGGTCGTGAACAACGTGGACAACCGCCGCGTCAGCTACCACGGCGGCCCTTCGGGCATCCAGCGCCGGGCCGACCCCCGCGAACTCGCCGCGCGCAATGAACGCCATGCTCCGCCCACCCAGGCGCAGCGCGGCTATGTCCGCGATGCCGGCAGGGACCGCAACCAGTTCTATGAACACAACAAGGGCCGTCCGCCCCAGGCCTACCTGGATCACAGGGACGACGACGGCAGGCGGCCCGCGGACCGCCGTCCGGACCACGATGTCCGGCAAGGCAACGGACCCGACAATGGACGCGGCGGCCAGGACCGCGGCCAAGCCGGCCGCAGGGACGCCCCTCAGGCTCAACAGCAGGGGCGGGACCCGCGCGCCCAGGACCAGGCTCGCCAACAACGGCAACACGACGACCAGGACCGGCAGCAACAGGTCCGCCAGCAACAGCAGCGCGACCAGCAGGCCCAGCAACAGGCCCGCCAGCAACAGCAGCGCGACCAGCAGGCCCAGCAGCAGGCCCGCCAGCAACAGCAGCGCGAGCAACAGGCCCAGCAGCGGGCGCGCCAGCAACAGCAGCGCGACCAGCAGGCCCAGCAGCAGGCGCGCCAGCAACAGCAGCGCGACCAGCAGGCCCAGCAGCAGGCGCGCCAGCAACAGCAGCGCGAGCAGCAGGCCCAGCAGCGGGCGCGCCAGCAACAGCAGCGCGAGCAACAGGCCCAGCAGCAGGCGCGCCAGCAACAGCAGCGCGAGCAGCAGGCCCAGCAGCAGGCGCGCCAGCAAGGCGGGGAAGGCCGTGGCCGCGATCAACCGCGCGGGGACGGCAACGGCCGGGGCTCGCCCGGACGCGACTGACGGAACCAGGAAGCGCGCCCCTGGACCCTCGCAAGCCACGGGACTACATTAGGAAGACTGCGCCGAACGGCGCGAGAAACCGAAGGAGATTACCGATGAAGCGCATTGCCAATTGCCTGTTGCTATGCGGTCTGCTGGCCGGCGCGCCGGCCCATGCCGCGCTGCAAGTGGGCGCCCCGGCTCCGGACTTCAGCGCTCAGGCTTCGCTGGGCGGCAATGTCTTCACGTTCAAGCTGAATGAAGCGCTCAAGCAAGGCCCGGTCGTCCTGTACTTCTTTCCCGCCGCCTTCACCCAGGGCTGCACGATCGAGGCGCACAACTTCGCCGAAGCCACGGACGAATACAAATCGCTGGGCGCCACCGTCATCGGCGTGTCGACGGACAACATAGATACCCTGAACAAATTTTCAGTCAGCGAGTGCCGCAGCAAGTTCGCGGTGGCCGCCGACGGCGACGGCAGGATCATGAAAGCCTATGACGCCGTGCACGACAAGCGTCCGGAATATGCGCAGCGCGTCTCGTACGTCATCTCGCCGCAGGGCAGGATCCTGTACGAATTCACTGACATGAGCCCCGAATCCCACGTCGCCAATACCATGCGCGCCTTGCGCGAATGGAAAAAAGCGGGCAACAGATAGGCAAGCAGCCGGCCCCACGAACAGGCAGCCGGCTTCTCTCAGTGGAACGGCCAGACCGTGGGATGCGTGCCCGGCGGGCTGGAAGGACGGGTCCAGCGAGCCGGCGTTTCCGAGAATTGCGCGGCATGGCGAACCGCGATCAGTTCGCCAAAGCCCGAAGGCTCGGTTTCCAGCAAGCCGTCGAAACCGGGCATCGGACAGGCCAGGCCGCCTTCCACCCGCCCCAGGCTGCGCAGCCAGTGGGCAGTCTGCGCCAGCGATACCTGCACATGCCAGCTGCCGCCCTCCGTTGCCTGGCGCGCCAGCGCGGCCTGCGCGCCGAACGCCATCAAGTAACCGGACGCATGGTCCAGGATCTGCATCGGCAACGCCTTGGGCGCTTCTTGGCCCGCGGCCTGCGCTTCGGCATGATTGAACCCGGTAGCCGTCTGCACGAGGGAATCGAAACCCCGGCGGTTGGACCAGGGCCCCGCGTTGCCGTAGGCGGACAGGGAAACATAGACGATGCCCGGGCGGATGCGGGCCGCGTCCCGAGGTCCGAAGCCCAGCGCAGCCAGGCCGCCCGGCCGGTAGCCTTGCACGAACACGTGCGCGCTGCGCAGCAGGTTGCCCAGGGCGATGCGGCCATCGGCCGTGTCCAGGTCCGCCAGGACCGACAGCTTGCCACGGCTGGTGTCGATGATGTTGTCGATATTGGGCAGTTGCGGTGAATTGACCAGCATCACGTCGGCGCCATAGGCGGCCAGGGCCCTGCCGCAGACCGGCCCGGCAATGATGCGGGTGAGATCGAGGACGCGGATGTCCTGGAGCGGCCGGGCGTCATGCCGGTACTTGGGCAAGGGCCGCGGGTCGGCTTCCCCGATGCGTTCGATCGTCAGCAGGGGCTGCGCGGCCACCGCCTGCCCCTGGGGATGGCGATCCCATTCGTCGAAGCTGCGCATGGCAGCCACCGCCAGCCCCGCGTCGGCGGCCACCTGCTCGAAATCGAACGCGTTCCAGCGCCCCAGGGCGCGTTCGACGGCCGCGCGCGTCGCGCCGTCGCCGGGCGGACAGCCCAGCAACGCCAGCGCGCCATCGCGGTGGTGGGCGAAATTGGCATGGATGCGGACCCAGCTGCCGTCGCCGCAACGGTACAGGCCCGTGACGGGATCCCAGGGATTGGGCGTAATGCCATTGATCTTGAAATGGCTGCGGCATTCCTGCGCGGCGTGCAGCATGTCGACGCTCACCTGCTGCCTGGCGCCGCCGCGCAAGTGCCAGATCTCGGCGGCAGCCAGGGCGGCCGCGGCCATGCTGGTCTGCGCCGCCGCGCCGACGGCGAACGATGAGGGAAGGACGGGATCGGCGCCTGTGAGCACGACGTGGCTCAGCGATTCGTCCGGCAGGTCGACCGAACGCCAGAGTTTCTGCAGCACGTCGAGCGGTGTCTTGGCAGGTGCGCGGCCTTTCAGAAAGGACGGGCGTAGGTCCATCAGATTTCCCATAGCGTTCACTTGCTCTAGTCGTTTACTTGGATTACAGGCCGGCCCCCCTGCCGCGTCAATACTTGCGAAACGCCAGCGTGTTTCATGGTTTGACGGCTGCGCGGCCCGGCCGCGCCCGACCGGACACATCTACTCTTAGTTTTTACATCATCTTCCAAGCCTCGCGGGCCGCTGCGCGGACTCCCGAGCAATATAGAATGCCAGCCGTGCCGGCCCGCGCCGCGGCCCGCCTCGCCCTGGATCTCCATGAACACGCTGCTCTGGCTGCGCACCGACCTGCGCGCGCATGACAATCCCGCTCTTGCGGCCGCCGCCCGGGACGGCACCGTGACGGCGCTGTTTCTGGCCGCGCCGGGCCAATGGCGCATGCACGGCGACGCGCCGGCCAAGGTGGATTTCTGGCTGCGCAATCTGCGCGAGCTTTCCGGCGAACTGGGCCGGCTGGGCATACCGCTCAAACTGCTGACGGTGCGGGATTGGAGCGAGGCGCCCGATGCGCTGGCAGCGTTTTGCCGCGCCCATACGATCGGCCACGTGCATGCCAATGCCGAGTGGGCCGTCAATGAACGCCGCCGCGATGCCGCGGTCGCCGACCGCCTGCGGGCCATGGAAGTGGACTGGACCCTGCACCATGGCGCGTCGCTCCTGCGTCCCGGCACGGTACTTACCGGCAAGGGCGAGTGCTATCGCGTCTATACCCCTTACGCGCGCGCCTGCCGCGAGCGGCTGCGCGAAGCGCCGCCCCGCGCCATGCCGGCGCCTCGCCCGCAATCGCCCCCGGCCTGGCCGGCCGATCCCTTGCCCGAGGCCTTCGAAGGATTCGGCGCGCCGGGCGATGCCGTGCAGGCCCTTTGGCCGGCGGGCGAAGCCGCCGCCGCCGAGCGCCTGGAGGCCTTCGCCGACGGCGTGATCGATGCTTACCAGGAGCAGCGCGACTTCCCCTGCCTGCCCGCCACCAGTTGCCTGTCGCCCTATCTGGCCGCGGGCGTGCTGTCGCCCGGCCAGGCCTTGCGCGCCGCGCTGCGGGCCAACCACGGCGAACTGGACAGCGGCAAGGCAGGCGCGTCCGCCTGGATCAATGAACTGCTGTGGCGCGAGTTCTACCAGCATCTTCTGGCCGCGCATCCCGCGCTGTCCATGCACCGGCCCATGAAACCGGAAACCGCCGCCGTGCCCTGGCGTCATGCGCCCGAGGACCTGCGCGCCTGGCAACAGGGGCGCACCGGCATTCCCATCGTGGATGCGGCCATGCGCCAATTGCTGGCGCTGGGCTGGATGCACAACCGCCTGCGCATGGTGGCGGCCATGTTCCTGTCGAAGAACCTGCTAATCGACTGGCGCGAAGGCGAGGCCTGGTTCATGTCGCAACTGGTGGACGGCGACCTCGCCTCCAACAACGGCGGCTGGCAATGGAGCGCCTCCACCGGCGCCGACGCGGTGCCGTACTTCCGCGTCTTCAATCCGCTGTCGCAATCGCGGCGGTTCGATCCGGAGGGTGCGTTCCTGCGCGAATGGCTGCCGGAACTGGCGCACCTGGACGGACCAGCCATCCACGATCCCAGCCCGATGGAACGCGCTGCCGCCGCCTACCCCGCGCCCATCGTCGATCTGGCGCAAAGCCGCTTGCGGGCGCTGGAGGCGTTCGGCGGGCTGCCCCGCCCGTCCGTCGCCGGCGCCTGACTCCCCTCAGGCGCCGGCCGCGGCGTCCTTGTCCAGGCGCTTGAGGAATACCTGCAGTTCCTTCACCACCTGCTGGTCGCCGCGCGCATGCGCCGCCTGCAGGCCGGATTCCCAGGCGGTGCGCGCGCCGGCCTTGTCTCCTCGCCCCAGGCAGGCCTTGCCCAGCCATTTCCAGGCGACGGAATAGGCCGGGTCGAACGCCAGCGCCGCCCGCAGATGTTCCTCGGCTTCCCGAAAACAATCCTGCTCCGCATAGGCCTTGCCCAAGGAAAATCGCAACAGCATGTTGTCCGTTCCCTTGGCCAGCATCGCTTCAAGACGCTCGATCATTCCTTCCATTGCCGCCCTCCTTCTGGCGCTTGCGCATCTCTGCCATGCGCCATGATAGGACGGCTGCCGGCTGGCGCCGGCAATGGCCCCGCGCGGCGTCCGGGCATGGGCGATAACCGGATGCGATCCGTTTCCTTGCGTTTCAAGACGCGCCTGGCCGGGAAACTTGCCGCGATTATCCTGTCACACCCCGAGTTGCCTTACGGAAGGTATCCGTCACATGCTGCTGTCGAGTATCCGGCTTCGCCACGCCGCGCTGTTGCTGTTGCTCCCCTTGTCCGCCGGCGCCCTGGCGCAGTCGAACGCCGATGCCCAGGCGCGCGAGGCCGCGCTGGTCAACCGCATCACCTGGGGAGCAACGCCCGCGGAACTTGCCCGCATCCGGAAAATGGGCGTCGAGCGCTACCTGCAGGCTCAATTGCATCCCTCCGCGCAAGGCGGGCTGCCGGCCGAGGTGCAGAAGCGCATCGACGCGCTCTCCATCTCGCAGGCATCCGACGAGGCAGCCAGGGCCACGCAACTCGCCATGCGGGAAAAAGCGAGCAAACTGCCTCCGGACGAAAAACTGAAGGGCATGCGGGCGGCCCGGCAATTCTCGATCCGGCGGGCCGCCGAGGTCAGCGACCGGGCCCTGTGGCGGGCGGTCTATTCGACCAACCAGTTGCAGGACCAGATGGCCTGGTTCTGGATGAACCATTTCAATGTCGATCTCGGCAAGGGAGACGCGGGCATCTTCCTGTCGCAATACGAGGACCGCGCCATCCGTCCGCATGCCTTGGGCAAGTTCCGCGACCTGCTGTCCGCCACGATGCGCGCCCCGGCGATGCTGATCTACCTGGACAACACGCGCAACGGCGTCGGCAAGATCAACGAGAACTACGCGCGCGAGCTGATGGAACTGCACACGCTGGGCGTCGACGGCGGCTATTCGCAGTCCGACGTCCAGGAACTGGCCCGCATCCTTACCGGGCTGGGCATCAGCAAGCAGCCCGAACCGCCGAAGGTCAGGCGTGAATGGCGCGACAAGGTCGTGCAGGAGGGGCTGTTCGTTTTCAATCCGGCGCGCCACGATTTCGGTGAAAAGAAATTCCTCGGCCAGCGCATCGCCGGAACCGGCATGCAGGAGGTCGAAAAGGCCGCCGACCTGCTGGCGCGCAATCCCGCGACCGCGAAGCACATCAGCGGCAAACTCGCCGTGTACTTCATGGGCGATGCGCCCCCCGCCTCGATCGTCGACAAGATGAGCAAGACGTTCCTGGCGTCGGACGGCGACATCGCGGCCACGCTCAAGACGCTGTTCGATTCGCCGGAATTCTCGGAATCCCTGCGCAAAGGCGTGTTCAAGGACCCGGTGCACTACGTCTATTCCTCGTTGCGGCTTGCCTATGACGGCCTGCCGCCCATCGTGAATCCCAAGCCGGGCGTCGCCATGTTGAAGCAGCTGGGCCAACCGTTGAACCAGCGCCTGACGCCCGACGGCTATCCCATGAGCAAGTCCGACTGGGCCGGTTCCGGCCAGATGACGACGCGCTTCGAAGTCGCCAGCGTCATCGCCGGCGCGCCCCAGCGCTTCTACAAGGAGGATGGCGACAGCGGCCCGGCGGACCTGCCTCCGCTGCCCGACCTGCTGAAAGCGAATGCCGACAGCGGTCTGTTCGCGGGGCTCTCGCCCGCCACGCGGGAAGCGATCGGGCAGGCCAGGTCGCCCAGGAGCGCCAACACTTATCTGCTGGCCTCCCCGGAATTCATGCTCCGCTAGGACCGGGGCGAGGCCTTTTATCAATCCACAGGTCCCAGGAGAACATCATGGATCGCCGCCGCCTGCTTCAACTGATGGCTGCCGCCCCGCTGGCGCTGGGAGGCAGCCGCCTCTACGCCGCTCCCGCCGCTTCCGGCAACCGCCTGCTGGTCGTCTTCATGCGCGGCGCCTATGACGCCGCCAGCCTGCTGGTGCCCGCGGACAGCGAGTTCTATTACGAATCCCGGCCCAATATCGCGCTCGCGCGGCCGGGCAGCGGGCCAGGCGCCGCCCTGCCCCTGAGCGAGGGCTGGGCCCTGCATCCCGCGCTGGAGGAAAGCCTGCTGCCCTTCTACGAACGGCGCCAGCTTGCGTTCGTGCCCTTCGCCGGCACCGAGGACACCAGCCGCAGCCATTTCGAAACCCAGAACGGCATCGAACTGGGGCGCGGCGCGGCCACGGGCGGCAACTACCGCACGGGCTTTCTCAACCGCCTCGCGGCCAACCTGGGCGCCAAGGAAGCGCTGCCGGCCGCGTTCACCTCGGAAGTGCCGCAGATATTCCGCGGCGACACGCGCGTGCCCAACATCGACCTGATCGGCGCGGGCCGCAAGTCGCGCCTGAGCGCCGACGACAACCGGGCCATCGAATCCATGTACCAGGACACCGATCTGCACGCGTCGGTCGCCGAAGGGCAACGCATCATGGGCGCCGCGCGCGAAGAGATCGAGGCCGAGATGAAGGCGGCCAGCGGCAACGCCGTGTCCGCCGACAAGCTGGAACAGGAAGTGCGCCGCATCGCGCGCTTCATGGTGGACCGCTACAACCTGGGCTTCGTCGACGTCGGCGGCTGGGACACGCACGTCGGCCAGGGCGCCGCCAGCGGCCTGCTGTCGAACCGGCTGGGCCAACTCGCCCGGGCCCTGGCCGCCTATGCCGACGCCATGGGGCCGGCATGGAAGCACACTACCGTAGTGGTCATCAGCGAGTTCGGCCGCACCTTCCGCGAAAACGGCAACAAGGGCACGGACCATGGGCACGGCACGGTCTATTGGGTGATGGGCGGCAACGTACAAGGCGGACGCATCGCCGGGCGCCAGGTGGCGGTCAAGCGCGACACGCTCTTCCAGGACCGCGACTATCCCGTGCTCAATGAATACCGCTCGGTGTTCGCCGGCTTGTTCGCGACGCTGTACGGGCTCGACAAGGACCGGCTCGCCCGCGTGTTTCCCGGCGTGGCCCCGGTCGATCTGAAGCTGGTGTAGCGGTCCGGCCCGCCACTGCGGATCAGGGTATACCCTTAACACCAGCAGGGCCATCCCGGCGCTCCGCTGCCGGACTGCCCTAGAATCCCGCCCTTGCCTTCTACCCTCGCATGCCGGCGCGGCGTTCCCCCGCCGTCCGGCCGATTCTCCCTCCCATGCCCCTGCATCTCATTGCGCTGGCCGCCGCCGCTTTCGGCATCGGCACCAGCGAGTTCGTCATCATGGGCCTGCTGCCCAACGTCGCCGAAGACCTCCATGTCGGGATCGACATCGCGGGCCTGCTGATCACCGGCTACGCGATGGGCGTGGTCATCGGCGCCCCCATCATGGCCATCGTCACCGCGAAATTGCCGCGCAAGGCCGCGTTGATCGGGCTGGCCAGCACTTTCGTGCTGGGCAATCTGCTCTGCGCGCTGGCGCCCAGCTACGGCCTGCTCATGGCGGCGCGTGTCTTCACCGCCTTCTGCCACGGCGCATTCTTCGGCCTGGGCGCGGTGGTGGCCGCCGACCTGGTGCCGCGCAACCAGCGCGCCAGCGCCATCGCGCTGATGTTCACCGGGCTGACGCTCGCCAACGTGCTGGGCGTGCCCCTGGGGACGGCCCTGGGCCAGGTGGCGGGCTGGCGCTCCACCTTCTGGGTGGTCAGCGGCATCGGGCTGGCGGCCGTCGCCGCGCTGGCGGCCTGGCTGCCCTCCCGCATCCCGATGCAACCCGGCAACATCCTGCGCGAATTCAGAGTATTGCGCGACGTGCGCGTCGTATGGCCGCTGGCCGCCAGCGTGCTCGCGTCCGCCGCGCTGTTCTGCGTGCTGACCTACATCGCCCCCTTGCTGCGCGACGTGACCGGCGTGTCCGAACGCGGCGTCACCGGCGTGTTGCTCCTGTTCGGCGTGGCGCTCACCGTCGGCAGCACCCTGGGCGGCAAACTGGGCGACCGCAATCTCGAGGTGTCGCTGCGCCGCATTTTCATCGGCCTGCTGCTGGTCTTCCTGGCGCTGAGCCAGGCCATCCACTCCCTTGCGCCCATGCTTCTCACGGTCTTCGTCTGGGGCGTGCTGGGCTTTGCCGTGGTGCCGCTGCTGCAGACGCTGATCGTGGACCAGGCTGCCGAGGCTCCCAACCTGGCGTCCACGCTCAACCAGGGCGCATTCAACCTGGGCAATGCGGGCGGCGCGTGGCTGGGCAGCCTGGCGCTGGGCAAGGGACTGCCCCTGACGGACCTGCCCTGGATGTCGGCGGCCATCACCCTCTGCGTGCTGCTGCTGACGCTGTGGGGCACGCGCTACTACGGCCGCCATGCCGGGACTACACTCGTGGAACACGCCGGCGCGCTGGCGCCCTCGCGTTCCGACGCCTGACCCTGGAGCCCTCATGAGCACGATCTACGATTTCTCCGCCCGCGGTATCGATGGCGCGGAACAATCCCTGGACACCTATCGCGGCCGCGTGCTGCTGGTGGTGAACGTGGCCTCCAAGTGCGGCTTCACGCCGCAGTACGCCGGCCTCGAGGAGTTGTACCGCTCGTACCGCGACGCTGGGCTGGCCGTGCTGGGTTTTCCGTGCGACCAGTTCGGCCACCAGGAGCCGGGCGACGAAGCCGAGATCCGCAACTTCTGCAGCACCCAGTACGACATCACCTTCCCCATGTACGCCAAGATCGAGGTCAACGGCAGCGGCGCCCATCCGCTGTACCGTTGGCTCAAGGGCGAAAAGCCCGGCGTGTTCGGCACCGAGGGCATCAAATGGAACTTCACCAAGTTCCTGGTCGGCCGCGACGGCCGAGTCATCAGGCGCTATGCGCCCACCGACACGCCCGCGGGCCTCAAGGACGACATCGAGAAGGCACTGTCGGCGCCGGTCTGAGACCCTGCTTGCGCGCCGCCTAGCGCAGCGGCGGCAGGCGCCGGCGCACGGTGTGCGCCTTGACGATCGCGGTATTGGTTTCGGCGAATTCGGTCACGCGCTCCAGGATGCCGTCCAGGTGCGAGATCGAGCGCAGCACCACCCGGGCGATGAAGCAATCGTCGCCCGTCACCTTGTCGCATTCCACGAATTCCGGGATCTCCTGGATCAGGCCCTCCACGTGGCGCAACTGCCCGGGCAAGGGCCGGATGCGCACGATGGCCTCCAGCGTGTATCCCAGCGCAACCGGATCCACGTTCACGGTATAGGCCCGGATCACCCCCGACTCCTCCAGACGCCGCAGGCGGTCCGCCACGCTGGGCGCGGACATGCCCACCTGGCGCGCAAGATCGGCCGTGGTGGTGCGCGCATTGGTGGAAAGCATCTCTACCAGGCGGCGGTCGATGCCGTCCAGAACCGGATTTTCATTTTTTAGGTCGTTTTGCATAAATTCCACCCAAACAAAGGTTCTACTGCCGATTCACCGCCTCAATATCATATAACCTGCTTGGTCTGCCTGGGATAATTTCTCCATCGAACATCAAGGCCACCGCGCCTCCTGGAGCCTCCTCATGAATCCCTCATCAGAACGTACCGGCCTGGCCCA
Source organism: Achromobacter sp. (assembly GCF_050285585.1). Lineage (GTDB taxonomy): Bacteria > Pseudomonadota > Gammaproteobacteria > Burkholderiales > Burkholderiaceae_B > Achromobacter. The sequence goes on from NZ_JBLZXF010000009.1 coordinate 145,969, forward strand.
AATGGCGGCCGCGATGACCCTGTCGGGCACGCTGGGCGTCTTCGTGCTGGAATCCGGCCAAAGCGCCTGGAACGTCGTCTTCTTCCGCTGCGTCTTCGGCGCCTTGTCGCTCTTCCTGTATTGCTGGATGCGCGGCCTGCTCAAGCCTGGCCTGTTCACGGCCAGGACGCTGGCGCTGGCGCTGGCCGCGGGCGCGGCCCTGGTGATGAACTGGGTCCTGCTGTTTTCCGCCTACCGCCTGGCCTCGATCTCGCTGGCGACGGCGGTCTACAACGTCCAGCCCTTCTTTCTCATCGGCCTGGGCGTCCTGTTCCTGGGCGAGCGCCCGACTCGGGGCAAGCTGGCCTGGTCCGTCATCGCGTTCGCCGGGCTGATGCTGGTGCTGCGCCTGTCCGAGAGCGGCGGCGCCGGCGGCAGCGCCTATCTTTCGGGCCTCCTGCTGGGCCTGGGCGCCGCCGCGCTCTATGGCGTGACCGCCATCATCGTCAAGCGGCTGAAGCAGATCCCGCCCCAGGTGCTGGCGCTCGTGCAGGTCTCGCTCGGCGCGGTCATGCTTCTGCCCATGGCGGACTTCGGCGCCTTGCCGGCCGCGCCTCTGCAATGGAGCTATCTGGTCGCCCTCGGCCTGGTTCACACCTGCCTCATGTACATCCTGATGTACTCGGCCATCCAGAAGCTGCCCACGACCTCCACCGCCGCGCTCAGCTTCATCTATCCCGCCGTCGCCATCATGCTGGACTTCGTGGTCTACGGGCACCGCATGGATGCCTCGCAGATCGTGGGCGTGGCCATGATCTTCCTGGCGGCCGCCGGCGTCAGCCTGAATTGGACCTGGAGGCTGCCGGGCCGAGCCCGCCCGGGCGCGGCGTGACGCCCGCGACCGGGGGGCAAACCCGCACCCGCCCCCCGGTTATTCGGGCCGCCGCCCGCGGCGCCCCGCTATCATGGCCGTTCCATCCGCTGGCCCCCGCCGGCGCCATGACCAGGACACCCCCATGATCGATCTCTACTACTGGACCACCCCCAACGGCCACAAGATCACGCTGTTCCTCGAAGAAACCGGCCTGCCCTACAAGATCCACCCGGTGAACATCAGCCGCGGCGATCAGTTCAAACCCGAATTCCTTGCCATCGCGCCGAACAACCGCATCCCGGCCATCGTGGACCAGGCGCCGTCCGACGGCGGCGCGCCGGTCCCGCTGTTCGAATCGGGCGCCATCCTGCTCTATCTCGCCGAAAAGACGGGCCGCTTCCTGCCCGCCGACCTGCGGGGCCGCGCCGAAGTCTCGCAATGGCTCTTCTGGCAGATGGGCGGCCTGGGCCCCATGGCCGGCCAGAATCACCATTTCTCGGCCTATGCCCCCGAACGCATTCCCTACGCCATCGAGCGCTACGTCAAGGAAACCAACCGGCTCTACGGCGTGTTGAACAAGCGCCTGGCGGACCGCGAATTCGTCGCGGGCGATTACTCGATCGCGGACATGGCGGCCTATCCCTGGATCGTGCCGCACGCCAGGCAGGGCCAGGACCTGAACGATTTTCCCCACCTGAAGCGCTGGTTCGATGCCATCGCCGCCCGGCCCGCAACCCAGCGCGCCTATGCGCTGGCCGACACCATCAACACGGCTCCGTCCGTCAACGACGAAGCCTCGCGCCGCATCCTGTTCGGCCAGACCGCCCAGAACGTCGCCCGCTGAAGGAGCCGCAATGCCCGATCCGCACCTGGAGTTCCGCCGCGCGCGCCTGGGAGACCTGCCTGACATCGTCGCGCTGCTGGCCGACGACGAACTGGGCGCGACGCGCGAAAATCCTTCCCTTCCCCTCGATCCGCGCTACGCCGCCGCCTTCGCCGCCATCGCCCAGGATTCCAACCAGTTCCTGGCCGTGGTCGAGCAGGATTCGCGCCTGGTGGGCTGTTTGCAGTTATCGTTCATACCCGGCCTGTCGCGGCTGGGCCAGTGGCGCGGGCAGATCGAGAGCGTGCGCATCGCTTCGTCGTCGCGCGGCGCCGGCCTGGGCCGCGCCATGTTCGAGTGGGCGATCGAGCAATGCCGCATCCAGGGTTGCGGACTGGTGCAGCTGACCACGGACCGCGCCCGTCCCGACGCCCGCCGGTTCTACGAAAGCCTGGGTTTCAAGGCCAGCCACGACGGCATGAAACTCAGCCTGTAGGGCCTGTTTACACTAATTGGATTTAGCAAGGAGCGCCCATGCATGGCGAATACAAAGTCCCCGGCGGCAAACTGGTCGTCGCGGATCTGGAAGTGCGCGACGGCCGCCTGGCCGACGTGCGCATCAGCGGCGACTTCTTTCTCGAGCCTCCGGAAGCGCTCGAAGCCATCAATCGCGGCTTGAACGGCATGCCCGCCGACGCCGGCGAGCTCGAGCTGGCGGTGGCCGTGCAATCGGCCCTGCCCGCCGACGCGGAGATGTTCGGCTTCACGGCGGAAGCCGTCGCCGTGGTGCTGAGGAGAGCGCTGGCATGACGCGCACCGACTGGAATGACTACGGCTGGGAACTGATCCACGAAGGCCCGCAACCGCCCGCGCTGCACATGGCCCTGGATGCCGTCATCACCGACGAAGTCGGCGCCGGCCAGCGCGCCCCGACCCTGCGGATCTGGGAATGGTCCGCGCCGGCAGTGGTGATCGGAAGATTCCAATCCCTGAAGAACGAAGTCGATCCCGAGGGCGCGCGCCGCCACGGCATCGAGGTCGTGCGCCGCGTCAGCGGCGGCGGCGCCATGTTCATCGAACCCGGCAACTCCATCACCTATTCGCTCAGCGTGCCGCAGGCGCTGGTGCACGGCATGAGCTTCCAGGAATCCTACGCCTTCCTGGACGCCTGGGTGCTGGCCGCGCTGCAGGGCCTGGGCATCAAGGCCTGGTACCAGCCGCTGAACGATATCGCCTCGGACATCGGCAAGATCGGCGGCGCGGCGCAGGCCCGCCGCTCCGGCGCCGTCCTGCACCACGTGACGATGTCCTATGACATCGACGCCGATAAAATGGTGGAAGTGCTGCGCATCGGCCGCGAGAAGCTGTCGGACAAGGGCACCACCAGCGCGAAGAAGCGCGTCGATCCGCTGCGCACGCAGACCGGGCTGGCGCGCGAGGTCATCATCGAGCGCATGGTGGAAACTTTTGCCGGGCTGCATCGTCTCACTCCGGGGCAGTTGGGCAGCAGCACGCTGGCGCTCGCGCAGGCGCAGGCGGCCGAGAAGTTCTCAACGCCGGAGTGGACGGGCGTCGTCCCCTGACCGGCCATGCCCTGATTCTCTGGAGGTAGTTCAATGCGTCGCACGTTCACGCCGCGAGGCGCGATTAGCGGTTTCATCCTGGGCGCGGCCGTCATGGCGCTTGCCGGCTGTGGCAGCACGCCGCCCGCCGACATCACCCTCGCCCCGCAATCATCGCCGGCCGCCTCCACGCCGGAGAAGGTTGGCGACCTGGCCACCGAACGCATCAAATGGGCCTCGAACAAGCCCGGCTGCGAGGGCGATTGCCCCCGCATCGAGATCGACAGCGTGGCCTTTCCCGGCATCCCCAAGCTGACGGCCCTGGTGGACCACGTGCTGGCCTACATGACCGGCACCGACGCCAATCGCCGCGGGCCCTACGACACGCTGTCCGAATACACACAGTACTTCTGGTCCACCGCCCGCCCGCGCGACGCCACCTACTTCAAGGCGAGCGTGAAGGACACGGTAGGCGACGTGGTCTCCATCGAGCTGCACACCGAACAATTCCTGACCGGCGCCGCGCACGGCATCCCGGCCACCCAGTACCTGAACTGGGAGCGTAGCCGCGGCCGCGTGATGAGCCTGGACGAAGCCCTGATCCCGGGCCGGCGAGGCCAATACGTCGCCGCGCTGCAGCGCGCGCACGCCAAGTGGCTGGAGCAGAATCCCGATGCCCGCCGCGATCCGGCGGCCTACGGCAAGATGTGGCCATTCCAGGAAAGCGACAATTTCGCGCTGACGCGGGACGGCATCGTGGTCAAGTACGACGCCTACTCCATCGCGCCGTACTCGCACGGCGAACCCGAACTGAGCATTCCCTACGCGGATCTGCGCGGGATACTCAAGCCGGAGCTGCTGCCCCAGCCTTGAGCATCCACGGCAGGCGCCAGGCCCCGTCGGGGCCGGGGTTCGGGTGAGCGGACTGGGAGTGGAGCTAGGGAGGTGGCCGCCTTTTTCGCGTCTGTGGCCGGGTAAGACGCCCAATCCGCTCAGTGCAACCGCGGCTCGGCGCAAGGGGCGGCGCTTGCGCGCCGCCCGCTCATGCCCGCGCTTTAGAAGCGGTGGCGGATACCCACCATCGCCACGGTGCTCTTCACGCCGTCGACGAACGCGAAGTTGGTGGCATACGAACCCAGGGCGTACAGGTTGGTGCGCTTGGACAGGTTGTAGGTGTAGCCCAGGCTGTAGACGTTCATGGTGGCGTCGTCGCCGGTCAGGGCGTCGCTGTCCGGATCGGCGCGCTGCCACGAGGCCAGGATGTTGCTGGCGCCGCCCAGCGGCACGCTCAGGCCGACCAGGTAGGAGCTGGCCTTGAAGCCCGAAACGGCCACGTTGGTGCCGAAGCCCTTGGCTTCGGGGCTGCCGCTGCCGAAGGCGTTGGCGCCCTGGCCCGTGAACCAGCCGTCGCGCGTCTGGCCATAGGCCAGCGCAAGCTTCAGCACTTCGAAGTCGTACGAACCGCCCACCATCCAGGACTTGGGGGTAGCGTCCGTATCCAGCTGGCTGGCCGGGTTGAGTTGGTCGTACGTCACGGCCAGGTTCAAGGGGCCGTTCACGTAGCGCAGGCCAGTCGTGATGGCGCGCGTGTTGTCGGCCGTCTTGAAGCCGGTCTGCGCGGAGGTCGTGTCCGACGCGTTGAACGAGTAGCCGACGCCGAACTGCACGCCGCCGAACGACGGCGTCGAGTACTGCACCATGTTGTCGTAGCGGACCGTGTTGGCGGCGCTGAAGGCGACACCCACGTTGGCCTGGCCGTAGCTGCCGCCGAACGGATCGATCGCGGCGAAGTACTTCGACGCGATGTTGGTCTGGCGGCCCAGCTCGAGCAAGCCCCACGAATTGCTCTTCAGGCCGATCGTGGCCTGGCGGCCGAACAGGCGGCTGCTCTGGCCCGATTGGCCGTTGCCCGAATTGAAGCCGCTTTCCAGCGTGAACACGGCGCTCAGGCCGTCGCCCAGATCCTCGGCGCCGCGCAGGCCCCAGCGCGAACCGCTGGACACGCCGTTGACCATGCCAACCTTGGATTCATGGTAGTTGTCGCCCTTGATGCGCTGGTAGCCCACGCCGGTGTCGATCAGGCCATACAGCGTCACCGAGGTTTCCGCCTGCGCCGCTGCGCCGAACGTGGCCAGGATGGCGGTGGCGAACAAAGTCTTTTTCATTGCAAATTCCCGTTGATTGAACAGACATGGGCCGGTGGGCTCGAATCGCGAACGGCGCGCCCGGCACATGGCAGGAACGGATTCTAGGGATGCAATGTTTCAATTCGTGAAAAGCAAGACGGGATTTTCCCTGGTCGGGAAAACCGGGGCGCGTTGTGGCGCCGGCCGACACGCGCATGAAAAATGGCCGCGCCCGCATCGCTGCAATATTGGCATGCCGGCGGCCCGGCCGGCCCCGGCCCCTTTGCGGCGGCCCATGAAAATCGCCCCTTGCGGGGCGATTTTCGTTTTTGTCTCCTTGCCTCCTCGGCGGCGCGTCCAAGACCCGCCGCCGAATCGGATATCAGGGATACAGGCCGCGCACCTGGCGCGCTTGCAGGATCCGCGTGCAAGCGACGATGAACGCCGCCGTGCGCAGCGTGACCTTGTGCTCGCGGGCCACCTGCGACACCGCCGCGTAGGCTTCGCGCATGAGACGTTCCAAGCGCTGGTTGATTTCGTCCTCGCTCCAGAAGAAGCTGGAGAAATCCTGCACCCACTCGAAGTAGCTGACCGTCACGCCGCCGGCGTTGGCCAGCACGTCGGGCACCACATAGACGCCGTGTTCGGCCAGGATATCGTCCGCTTCCGGAGTCGTCGGGCCGTTGGCGCCTTCCACCACGATCTTCGCGCGCACCTTGGGCGCGTTTTCCGCGGTGATCTGGCTTTCCAAGGCGGCCGGAATCAGGAATTCGGTCTCCAGCGTCCAGAACTCGCTCTTGTCCATGGCCTGGCCGCCGGAGAAACCGCCCACGCCGCCGTGCTGCGACACGTGCGAGATGAGCTTGTGCACGTCCAGGCCTTCGGCGTTGTGCACGGTGCCGGTGTGGTCCTGCGCGGCGATGACCTTGGCGCCCGCTTCATGGAACAGGCGGGCGGCGGTGCCGCCCACGTTGCCGAAGCCCTGCACGACCACGCGCGCCTTCGACACGTCGATGTTGAGGTCGCGGGCGGCCTCGCAGCCCACGACGAACACGCCGCGGCCCGTGGCTTCGACCCGTCCCAGGCTGCCGCCCAGCGCGATCGGCTTGCCCGTGACCACGCCGGTGGCGGTGGCGCCTTCGTTCATGGAGTACGTGTCCATCATCCAGGCCATGGTCTGGGCGTTGGTGTTCACGTCAGGAGCGGGAATGTCCTTGGACGGGCCGATGATGACGCCGATCTCCGAGGTGTAGCGGCGCGTCATGCGCTCGATCTCGGATTGCGACAGCTTGCGCGGATCGACGCGCACGCCGCCCTTGGCGCCGCCGTAGGGCAGGTTCACCGCGGCGTTCTTGATCGACATCCAGGCCGCCAGCGCCATCACTTCGGAGAGCGTGACGTCCTGGTGGAAACGCACGCCGCCCTTGCCGGGGCCGCGCGAGGTGTTGTGCTGGACGCGATAGCCCTCGAAGTGCGCGATGCTGCCGTTGTCGAGTTCGATCGGCACGTCGACGATCAGCGAACGCTTCGGACGCTTCAGGGTTTCGACCCACCGCGCCAAAGAACCGAGATACGGGGTGACCCGATCGACTTGTTGCAGGTAATTACCCCAGGGGCCGAGATCATCGGCGTTCAGATACGACGGCAAGGCGTGGGTGGGAGTTTGAGACATGAGCATGCTCTCCTGACTAAGTTGCGCCATTTTATCCGTGAAAAATATAGCGTCCCCAATTTAAAATAAAAATATTTAAATGGGGACGTATAAATGTTGCGGGCACCTGACGGGTCGCAAGCCGGCCCTACTGCTGGCCCTATCCTAAGCCGGGGCCCGGCAAGCGTCCAGCCCATCGCCCATAAGCGGGACTCGTCCTTCCAGGCATGAAAAAGGGCGGCTTCCCCCAAGGAAAGCCGCCCTTTTTCGCCCCGCCCCGAGCCGTCGCCGGTCAGGGGGAAAGCAATTGCCAGGCCAGGCGCGCCGCCGCGCGGGCGCCATGGCCATCCACGTCGAAGCGCGGGTTGTACTCCGCCATGTCGGCCAGGCGCAGCTTGCCGCTGGCCTTTACCCGCAGGACGATGTCTTCGATCACCGCCAGCGGCACCCCGTAAGGCGCGGGCGCCGAGACGCCGGGCATGACCGCCGCGGGCAGCACATCCAGGTCTATCGTCAGGTAAACGTGGGCCGCCCCCGCCAGCAGGACGTCCACGTCGGCCAGCCGGGCCTCCAGGTGGCGCTCCTGCATATCGCGGTCCTCGACCCAGAACGCCCCGATCTCGGCCGCCCGGGCGTACAGCGCGGGGGTATTTGCCAGGCGCGACACGCCCAGGCAGGCGTATTGCAGGGCCTGGCCGCGCTCTTCGCAATGGCGGGCGATCTGGTCGAACGGCGTGCCGGAGCTGCCGGGCCGCCCGGTGCGCAGGTCGAAATGCGCGTCCAGGTTCAGCACCAGCACGGGGCCGGCGCCGCCGCCCGCCTGCAGCCAGCGGGCCAGGCCCTGGAAGCTGCCCCAGGCGATCTCGTGTCCGCCGCCCAGCACGACCGGACGGGCGCCCTGCTCCATCAGCTCGGCCAGGCGCAGGCCCAAGCGTTCCTGGGCATCCTCGAGCAGGTCGCCGTCGCATGCGACGTCGCCCGCGTCCAGCAGGCGCGTCAGGCCATGGGCGGGCAATCCCGCCAGGAATTTCCGGATGCCCGCGGGGCCGCCGGCGGCCCCGACGCGACCCTGGTTGCGCGCCACGCCGGCATCGCAGGCAAAGCCCAGCAGCACCGCCTCGCCCGCCTGGACCTGTCCGGCGGCCGCCTCGACGATATGCGCCAGGCGACGCGTATCGCCCTGCTCCGCGCTGTCGTCGCGCGCCTTCCACAGGCCCCTGTCCAATTGCCCCGCGCTCATGCCGCCGCTCCCGGCGTTGCGCTCAGCACCGCCTGCAGGAATTCGCGGGTGCGCGGCTCGCGCGGCTGGCTGAAGATCACCTCGGGCGAGCCGGACTCCAGGATCACGCCGCCGTCCATCACGGCGACCACGTCGGCCACGTCGCGGGCGAAGCCCATTTCGTGCGTCACCACCATCATGGTCATGCCTTCGCGGGCCAGCAGCTTCATGACCTGCAGCACTTCGCCCACCAGTTCCGGATCCAGCGCCGAGGTCGGCTCGTCGAACAGCATGACCTTGGGCTGCATGGCCAAGGCGCGGGCGATCGCCACGCGCTGCTTCTGGCCGCCGGACAGGCTGGCCGGCATGGCCGACATCTTCTGGCCCAGGCCGACCTTGGCCAGGAGATCGGCCGCCAGCGCATTGGCCTCGTCGCGGCCCATGCCGCGCAGCTTGCGCGGACCGATCGTGACGTTGTCCAGCACCGACAGGTGCGGGAACAGATTGAAGCCCTGGAACACCATGCCCACCTGCATGCGCAGTTGGTTCAATTCGGCCTCGGGCAGCAGTTGGCCGTGGTCCAGCAAGGTCTGGCCGCAGATGTCCACGGTGCCCGCCTGGGCCACTTCCAGCCCGTTGCAGCAGCGCAGCAAGGTGCTCTTGCCCGAGCCGCTGGGCCCGATCACCACCACCACCTGCGAAGGCAGCACGTCGAAATCGATCCCGCGCAGCACGGCATGGTCGCCGTAGGATTTCTGCAGGCCGCGGATGCGGATCATTTCTTGCGGGCCCGCGGCCCGGTTCGTCGCGGCGTTCATTGCACCATCCCTCCCGCGCGCAGGCGATGTTCCACCTTGCGCAACACCAACATCGTGACCGTGGTCAGGACCAGATAGATCAGCGCCACCACCAGATACGTTTCCAGCGAGCGATACGACACGCTGATGATTTTCTGCCCTTCGTGCATCAGGTCATGGATGGTCAAGAGCGACACCAGGGCCGAATTCTTGATCAGCGCGATGAACTCGTTGCCCAACGGCGGGATCATGCGCACGATGGCCTGCGGCAGCACGATGATGCGCATGGCCTGGCCCGAGGACATGCCCAGCGAGCGGGCCGCCTCCGTCTGGCCGCGGTCCACCGACTGGATTGCCCCCCGCACGATTTCCGACACGTAGGCGCCCGAATACATGCCCAGGCCCAGCACGCCGCAGGCGAACGCCGGCAGCGTGATCCCGAAATGCGGCAGGCCGAAGAACCAGATAAAGAGCTGCACCAGCAGCGGCGTGCCGCGGAACAGCAGCAGATAGAGGCTGCACAGGTTGTAGATGACGTAGCGGCGCGGATTGAGCCGGCCCACGCCGACCAGCAGGCCGATGACGCAGGCCAGCAGCAACGCCCCGGCGGTCACTTCCACGGTGACCGCCGCGCCGTTCATCAGCGCGCCGAAGTCGGCGAAGACGGGGGAAAAATCCAGGTTCATTTCGCGGGCGCCTCGAACCACTTGTTCACGATGGCCTGGTAGCTGCCGTCGGCCTTCAGCTTCTGAAGCGCGGCGTTCAGCTCACGGGTCAGTTCGGGCTTGTTCTTGGGCACGGCGATGCCATAGTCCTCGGTGGTGATCTGCTCGCTCAGCACGGTCAGGTCCTGCGTGCTTTGCGCGAACAGCTTGGCGGCGGGCTTGCCCGTCACGGCGGCTTCGGCGCGGCCGATCTGCACCAGGTTGAACATCTCCTGGTTCTTCTCGACTTCCACGCGCTGCACCGACGGGTAGTGCTCTTTCAGGTAGTTGACCGACTTCGTGCCGACCTGCACCGACACCTTGCGGCCGTCCAGGTCCTTCAGCGTCTTGACCGGACCATCCTTCTTCGTCATGACGACCAAGCCGCCCGCGTAGTAGGGATCGGTGAAATCCACCACCTTGGCGCGCTCGGGCGTGATGTAGATGGCGGACACCGCAATATCGGCGCGGCCGGCCTGCAGGGCGGGAATCAGGCCCTTGAAGTCGATATCGATCCATTCGACCTTCTTGCCCATCGCGCCGGCGAGGGCTTCGACCAGCTCGATGTCGAAGCCGGTGCGCTTGCCGTCCTTGACGAACTCCATCGGCGGGAAGGTGGCGTCGGTGACGGCGCGGATGGTTTCCTGGGCGTGCGCGGAACCGGCGGTCCAGGCCAGGCCCAGCGTGAGGGCGGCGGTCAGCAGTGTGCGGCGAGTGGTCATGATGGATCCTATGGAAAAGGGATACTGCGATCGGTTGGGTGCGGATACAGCGTGGAATTCTGGGAAAACGTGAACGGCCGGGGCCTGCGGAATCAATGCACCTGCAGTTTCGACGAGATGCGCCGGGCGGCCGCCACGGTCATCTCGATCAAGGCGTCGGGCCGCTGGGCCGCCCGCGTGGAGGGAGCCATCAAGGTGATCGAGGCCACGGCCTGGTTGGCGCGCTGGAAGATCGGCACGCTGACGCCCCAGACGCCGGCGTCGACCTCGCTGTCGGTCACGGCATAGCCCTGCTCGCGGATCGCATCCAGTTCCTTGCCCAGCCTGGCCGGGTCCACCCCGGCTTCGGACGCGAGATAGGCCAGCGCGGCCTGCAACCGGGCCAGCGGCATGAAGGCGAGCAGCGATTTGGCGGAGGCCCCGCGCGCCAGCGGCAGGCCGCGGCCCTTGGTGAAGGAGCAGCGCAGCGGATGCTGGCTTTCGACCATATCCAGGCACACGGCCTGGTCCTTGACCGCCACCAGCAGCCCGATGGTTTCTCCCGAGGCCATGGCGAGCGCGGCCATGTCTGGCTGGGCTTCGTGGATCAGGAACGAAGATTGGTCGAATCCCCAGGCCAGTTGCACGCAAAGCGGACCGGGCCCGTACTCGCCGTCGTGCTCGGCGACGAATCCCCAGCGCTTGAGCAAGGCCACCTGCCTGTACAGCGTGCTTTGCGCCAGCCCGGTCTCTTCAGCCAACGCGGCGATGCTGAGCGGGCCGTCATGCCGGGCCAGGGTGGCCAGCACGTACAGCACGCGGTCTGCGCCCGCCCCGACTGATTGATCCGCTTTCAATATTGGCTCCCAATTTACGGAGCGCAGATTATCAATTTATGGTGTTGTTCAAGCTTTTTATTCCCGAATATTGAGAATAACTGGGGAAAACCCCAAAAAGCGGGCATAAAAAAAGCGCCCGAAGGCGCGGAACCATGGATCGGCGGCAGGCGGGGCGCCCGGGCGGGCGCCCCGCCCTCCGCCCTCACGGGGCGGCGGGCTCGTCGTAATCGTTCAGTTTCAGGCCGGACACTCCCTTCACGGACGAGGACGGCGCCGCGGCGGGAGCCTGGGCCTCGGCCGCCGGAACCGTCGCGGGCACGGCCGCCGGCTCCGCGGCTCCCGTGGCCGAATCGGCGGGAGCCCCCGCCCGGCGCTTGCGATGGGCTTCTTCCTGCCGGGCGATCAGCGTGTCCAGTTCGGCCGCCAGCGCCACCGACTTGCCGGTGCGCGCCCAGTCCGCGGCGGTCTGGCCCTTGGTATCGCGCGTGCCCACGTCCGCGCCGGCCTTCAGCAACAGCTCCACCATGGGCTTGCGGCCCGACAACGCCGCCATCATCAGGGGCGTCTCGCCGTGGGGCGCGGGCGCGTTGGGCATGGCATGCTGCGCCAGCAGCAGGCGCGCCATCTCCACCTGCCCCTTCGAGGCGGCATAGTGCAGCGGCGTCCACCCCAGCCGATTGACCTGCGCGCCGCGCGCAATCAGTTTTTTCGCCCTTTCCGTCTGGCCCGCGATCGCCAGATACATCAGCGGCGTCTCGCCGGCGGGGTTCTCCGCGTTCACATCGGTGCGCTTGTCGGCCGCGATCACGTCGAACACTTTCCAGGCGCCGTCGGCCACCGCGCGCATCAACGCGGGCTGGCCGTTCTTGTAGCGCACGTTGGGGTCCGCCCCCTGCTTGAGCAGATCCTGGATGTCGTCCGGATAGTCGTTGGCCACATAGACCCACCAATCGGCGGGGTTGGCGGCCTGCGAGACGGGCGCGGCCAGCCCGACGGCGGCTGCCACGAGCGCGCCCCGGCAACACGACAACACGGCCCTGCGGGCGGTAGCGAGACGGAAAGCCATGAGCATTCTAGAATTCACTTTAAATAAATTACTTTCGATTATTTCTTTATCTTATTGAAAAGACGGAAGAAATTATCAGTTGAAGCGCGTGCGACTTCCGCCACCGGAATGCCGCGGAGGTCCGCGATCTTCTCGGCCACGTGTATCACCTTGGACGGATCGTTCAGCTTGCCGCGGTATGGCACGGGCGCGAGGTACGGCGAATCGGTTTCGATCAACAGCCGGTCCAGCGGCACCTTCGCGGCCACTTCGTGCACCACCTGCGCGTTCTTGAACGTGACGATGCCCGACAGCGAAATATAGAAATTCTGATCCAGCGCGGCCTGCGCCACGTCCCAGTTCTCGGTGAAACAGTGCATCACGCCGCCGACCTCGGCCGCCTTCTCTTCCCGCAGCATGCGGACCGTGTCTTCGGCGGAGGCGCGCGTATGCACGATCAGCGGCAGGCCCGTGTCGCGCGCGACGCCGATATGGCGGCGGAAACGCTCCCGCTGCCAGTCCAGCGGCTCCGACAGGCGGTAGTAGTCCAGCCCGGTTTCGCCGATGGCCACGACCTTCGGATGCGCGGACAGGCGGGTCAGCTCCTGCGCCGTGGGATCAGGCGTATCTTCGTAGTCGGGGTGGACGCCCACCGAGGCCCACAGGTTCGCCTGCGGCTCGACCAGCGACATTAGCGAGGGCCATTCCGGCATGTTGACGCTGACGACCAGCGCGTGCGTTACCTGGTTGGCGGCCATCCGGTCGAAAATCGCCGGCAGATCGGCGGCAAGCTCCGGGAAGTTCAAATGGCAGTGGGAATCGACGTACATATTGAATCGGGATGAAAGTGCCGCGGCGCCCTGCCCGCCCGCGGGCAGAGCGCCGTCGGATCAAGGGCTTACGCTTGGCAGGATAGCACCACGCGTTGCAGGGCAGCGTGGGCGAACAGCTTCGCATTCAGGGGGTGCGTGGCCAGCGCGCGCTGCTTGGTGAGCCAGCGCGCGGACTCGGCCACCCGCGCCGCGTTCATGCGCGCGGCGATTTGCGCGACACCGCCGGCCAGGGACGGGAAATAGCGCGCGGGCGCCCCGGCGCCGGCCAGCATCAGGTCGGTGTACAGCCGTTGCAGAGCATCGATCCATTCGCCGGCCGCGACTTTCTCCAGCGCCTCGGCCAGGGTGCCCACGTCGGGCGCCTGCCCGTTCGCGAGCGGCCCCACCAGTTGCGACAGCCAGGGCGGGCACGCGGCTTCGCCCGACTGCGCCAGACGCAGCGCGGCCAGCGGGGCCCCGCCCGCCGCCGCGAGCCATTCCCGGGCGGGCTCGACGTTCTGCTCCCGCAGCCATCGCAAGGCGGTGTCCGGATCCGGGGCGGGCAGCGGCAGACGCCGGCAGCGCGACACCAAGGTCGGCAACAGACGGTCCGGGGCATCGGCCACCAACAGGAAGACCGTGTGGGGCGGCGGTTCTTCCAGCACCTTGAGCAAAGCGTTGGACGACACCACGTTCAGGGCATGGGCCGGATATAGCAGCGCCACGCGCCAGCCGCCACGGTGCGTGGCGGTGTTGAACCAGGATTCCAGCGAACGGATCTGGTCGATGCGGATTTCCTTGGACGGCGCGCGCTTGGTCGTGCCGGCCGCCGGCTCGGCATCTTCGGCGGACTCGGCGGCGTCCGCCCCCTCTTCCAGCGCCACGGCCTCCGGCCGGATGCGGCGCAGGTCGGGATGGTTGCCGCTGGCGAACCAGGCGCATGCGGCGCAGTGTCCGCAGGCCAGGCCGTTCTCGGGGGTTTCGCACAGCAGGCTTGCCGCCGCCGCGATGGCGAAATCCAGCTTGCCGATGCCGGCCAGGCCATGCACCAGCCAGGCGTGGGCGAAACGGTCGCGGTTGCCCAGCCACGCGCGCGCGGTCTCCCTCTGCCACGGAAGAAATTGCGGCGCGCCGGACGAACCGCCGGGCGCGGCCGGCTGGGCGCTCTCGGAGGAACGGGCCGCGTTCATGCGCCCTGCCCCAGGAGTTCGCGCAGCCCCGCCTCGAGCCCGGCGCGCACCTCGGCGATGGAGCGCGTGGAATCGACGATGCGGATCCGGTCCGGATTGGCGGCGGCGCGCGCATGATAGGCCGCGCGGGTGCGTTCGAAGAAGGCCGCGCCTTCGCGTTCGAAGCGGTCGGGCTCGCGCGCGTCGGCCAGCCGCGCCCTGGCCACTTCGAGCGGCACGTCGAAGAGCCAGGTGCGGTCGGGCTGGCCCGCCTGCATCCAGTCTTCCAGCACGGCGACGCGCTCGGCGCCCAGACCGCGGCCGCCGCCCTGGTAGGCGTAGGAAGCGTCGGTATAGCGGTCGCACACGACCCAGGCTCCGCGCGCCAGCGCCGGTTCGATCACTTGGCGGAGGTGTTCGCAGCGGGCCGCGAACATCAGCAGGGTTTCGGTATCCAGCCCCATCGGGTCCGTCAGCAGCAAGGCGCGCAGCTTTTCGCCCAGCGGCGTGCCGCCGGGCTCGCGGGTAGAAACCACGTCCAGGCCCCGCGCGCGCAGGAAGTCGGCGATCCAGACGGTGTGCGTGCTCTTGCCCGCGCCGTCGACGCCCTCCAGCGTAATGAAACGTCCACGCGAGGTCATTGGTCTTGTCCTTGTGCTTGTGCCGGCGATGGGCCCTGCTCGTCGGCCGGCGCCGGAGGCGAGACGGGCGCCGGGGCGGGAGCCGCGGGACTGCGGCCCTGCGCCGCGCCCGAACTCTGCCCCTGCCCGAGGATGTAGCGGGATACGTTGCGATTGTGCTCGGACAGGCTGACCGAGAACTCGCTGGTGCCGTTGCCTCGGGAAACAAAGAAGAGGAACTTGTGCTGTTCCGGCTGCACCGCGGCCAGCAGCGCCGCCCTGCCGGCCGCCGCGATGGGTGTGGGAGGCAGGCCCGGCCGCGTATAGGTATTCCAGGGGGTATCCGTCTGCAGGTCGCGCTTGCGGATCCGCCCCTGATAGGCCTCGCCCATGCCGTAGATCACCGTCGGGTCCGTCTGCAACAGCATTCCGACCTTCAGGCGGTTGGTGAACACGCCGGACACGCGGCGGCGGTCCGGCCCATGGCCCGTCTCCTTTTCGATGATCGAGGCCAGCACCAGCGCTTCGTAAGGCGTGCTCACGGGCAGATCCGGCTGGCGCTTGGCCCAGGTATCGTCCAGGATGCGCTGGCCTTCCTCGTACGCGCGCCGCAACAGGTCGAAATCGGTGCTGCCCGGCGTGAAGATGTACGTATCGGGAAAGAACAGCCCTTCGGGATGCTTGATGCTGGAGCCCAGGCGCTCCATGAGTTCCTCGTCCGTGACGTCACCCAGCGTCTGCTTGACGTCGGGATTGGCGCGCAGCGCCTGGCGGATCTGCCGGTAGGTCCAGCCCTCCAGGAAGGTGATCTGCCGCTGCGTCATGTCGCCGCGGGCCAGCCGCTCCAGCAGACGCCAGGGCGTATCCCCATTGATCGCCTGGTAACCGCCGGCCTTCATCTGCTTGTCCAGCTCGGACAACCGCGCCATCCACACGAAACCAGGCTCCCACACCGGCACGCCGGCCTCGTTCAGCACGCGCGCGACCGTGCGCGGACTGCTGCCCGGCTCCACCACGAAATCGATCTTGTCGGCCGACAGCTGCATGGGCCTGTGCATCCAGTGCCAGGCGGCGCCCACGGCCGCGGCGGCAGCCAGCACGATGAGCAGGACAAACCACAAGACGTAAAAACTGAGTCGCTTCTTCATAAGTGGTGGAAGTTTAATTGATCGCGCGGGCCTGTCGCGCCAAAAGAGGGGTCGGAGCGCGCCGCCCGCCCCTTTGCCCGGCGGGGGCATGGCCCTGCGCGCAGGGGAACGCGGCTATCATCTGCACTTTGATGACGCGATAACACCGCCGCCATGCATGCTTTCCATTCTTCGATCCCCGCGCGCGCCGAAGGTTGCGCGCAATGCGCTCCGCTGGACGATTTTCTGGTCTTCGCCGCTTCCGGCGCCGATGCCCTGACCTTCCTGCATGGCCAGCTGACGCAGGACGTCACCGGCCTGCCCGCCGACGCCGCCCGGCTGGCCGGCTACTGCACGGCCAAGGGCCGCCTGCTGGCCACTCTCGTGATGTGGCGCGCGGCGCCGGCAGATGCGGACGACGCGCCCCGCCTCTATGGCCTGGTCCGCCAGGACCTGGCCCAGGCCCTGATCAAGCGCCTGTCGATGTTCGTGCTGCGCGCCAAGGTCAAGCTGGCGGCCACGCCGCTGCACGTGGCCGGCGTGCTGGCCACCGCCGAACAGGCCGCCGCGCTGGACGCCGCGGCCGGCCCCCTGCCTCGCAAGCCTTGGCAACGCGCCGACCTGCCTTCGGGCACCTGGATCGCCGCGCCGTCCGCCGATGCGCGCCTGCGCTGGTGGTGGATCGCCTCGGACGCACAGCTGGAAAACGCGGCCCCGCTGGCCGGCGCGCTCGGGCTCGCGCCCGCCGCGCAATGGCATGCCGCCGATCTGGCCGCGGGCATTCCGTGGATCACCACGGCCACCCAGGACGTCTTCATCCCTCAAACGGTCAACCTGGACCTGATCGAGGGCGTCAGTTTCACCAAGGGCTGTTATCCCGGCCAGGAAGTCGTGGCGCGCAGCCACTACCGCGGCACCGTGAAACGGCGCATGGCGTACGGCACCATCGCCGACGCGGCCACCGAGGGCGCGCCCCTGGCCGGCGTCGACGTGTACGATGCCTCGCAGCCCGGCGAGCCCACCGGCCGCATCGTGGATGCCGCCAGCGAACAAGGCGTGGTGTCGGTGCTGTTCGAAACCGCGTTGGCCGCGCTGCCGGAAGGCGACCTGCGGCTGGGCGCCGCCGACGGGCCGCGCATTTCGGCCGCCCCGCTGCCCTACTCCATCACGCCCTGAACTTGCCTGCGGCTCCTGCACGCGGCCGCGTGCAGGCCGGCTCATCCTAGACCGCCACCCCAAACAGCGCGCCCACGGCGGTGGTCGCCGCCATCGCCAGGGCGCCCAGGATCGTCACGCGCAGCGCGGCGGGCCCCTTGGGCGCGCCGCCGGCCCCCGCGGCCAGGGCGCCCAGCCCTGCCAGACAGACCACCGACGCGCCGATGACCCAGCCGATCAGTTGCGGCACGGGCGCCAGCGCGGCCACCAGCAGCGGCAGCGCCGCGCCGCCTGCGAACGATGCGGCCGACGCCACCGCGGCCTGCACCGGCCGCGCGCGGTTGTGTATGGAAATGCCCAGCTCATCGCGGGCATGCGCATCGAGCGCGTCGTGGCTGGTCAACTGGCTCGCCACCTGCGTCGCCAGGTCCCGAGTGAGGCCCCGCCCCACGTAGATATCGATCAGTTCGGCCAGTTCCTCGGTGGAATTGCGCTTCAGCGACCGCTGCTCCAGCCGCAGGTCCGCGGCCTCGGTATCGGCCTGCGACCGCACCGACACGTACTCCCCGGCCGCCATCGACAGCGCCCCGGCCACCAGCCCCGCCAGCCCCGAGGTAAGGATGGCGCCATGCGTGGCCTGCGCGGCCGCGACGCCGGTGATCAGGCTGGCCGTCGATACGATGCCGTCGTTTGCGCCGAGCACGGCCGCGCGCAGCCAGTTGCTGCGGAAAATCCGATGATGTTCTCTAGGAGGCATTGCCAGCTACCCATGCTACGCGCGACAAACCGCGCGGCGGGCCCGCCCCGGTGGACGGACCCGCCGCGCGGCGGGGTTCAGCGCGGCGTCACGCGCACCGCGGTAAGCAAGCCTATCACGCAAAGGGTGGCCTGCTCTCCTTCATAGGCGTGCACCTCGACCTGGCAGATCGACAGGCGCTTGCCGGGCTTGACCACGCGGCCGCTGGCGACGTAGCGCTCGCCCTTGGCGGGCGCCAGGAAATTCATCTTGAATTCCGAGGTCAGCACGTCCTCGCCCGGCTCGAACAGCGTGTAGGCGGCATAGCCGCCCGCGCTGTCCGCGATGGTGGTGGAAATGCCGGCATGCAGGAAGCCGTTCTGCTGACAGAGGTCGGCGCGGTACGGCAGGACGATGTCCACGCGCCCCGGCTCCACCACGTCCAGCCCCGCCCCCAGCAGGGCCATGATGCTTTGCCGGTCGAAACTGCTCTTGACCCGCGAGGCCGCGTCCTCCGATGCCAGGATGGGCGCCATGTCAGTCCTGCTCGCGCTTGACGAGGTTGACGATGCTGGAAAAATCCAGCCTGCCCGACCCGCCCGCGCTATGCAGGGAATAGAGGTTGCGCGCCAGCTCGCCCAGCGGGATCGAGGCCCGGGTCGACAGCGCCGCTTCGGCCGCCAGGCCCAGGTCCTTGAGCATCAGATCCACGCCGAAGCCGCCCGCGTAGCCCTTGGACGCCGGCGCATGGTCCATCACGCCGGGCCAGGGGTTGTAGAGCTCGGTCGCCCAGTTGCGGCCGGAACTCTTGGCGATGATGTCCGACAGCACCTTGGGATCCAGGCCGTTGGCCACGCCCAGCGCCAAAGCCTCGGACGTGCCGGCCATCAGAATACCCAACAGCATGTTGTTGCAGATCTTGGCGACCTGGCCGGCGCCCGCCGGGCCGGCGTGGAAGATGTTCTTGCCCATTTTTTCCAACACCGGGCGGGCGCGTTCCAGCGCCGCGGCCTGGCCGCCGACAATGAACGTCAGCGTGCCGGCGGCCGCCCCGCCCGTGCCGCCCGAGACGGGCGCGTCGATCATGGAGATGCCCCGCGACTCGGCGGCCTGGGCCACCTTGCGCGCCGAATCCGGCGCGATGGTGCTGCATTCGATGACCAGCGCGGAGGACGGGATCTTGCCCAGCAGGTCTTCGCCCAGGTACAGCCCTTCGACGTGCTTGCTGGCCGGAAGCATGGAAATCACCACCTCGGCGCCCTTGACCGCCTCGGCGGCGGAGGCGGCGGCCTTGGCGCCAGCGTCGGTCAGCCCTTTCACGGCCGCCGGCACGAGGTCGAAGACCGTCAGGCTATGGCCGGCCTTGACCAGGTTCAATGCCATGGGCGCGCCCATGTTGCCCAATCCGATAAACGCGATACTGCTCATGATGTCTTGTCTCCTGTTGCCAATGCTGTAGGTATGGAATCATCGTGTACTGCGTAATGGGCGCCGGCGCCGCCCCGGACGGGCTAACGCCCTTCCTTGCCCAGGTCCGCGAGCGGATGGGGCTCGCCTTCGGGCCAGGGTTCGTCGAAGAACTTCTGCACCCAGGCGTCGGTGGCCATGTCCATCACCGCGGGATTCCAGCGCGGCTTTTTGTCCTTGTCGATCAGCAGCGCGCGGATGCCCTCCGCGAAATCGCCATGCGCGGTGCAGGCCAGCGCCGCGATGTATTCGGCGCGGAACACGTCGTCCAGCGAACGCAGGCGCATGCGCTGCTGCAGCGCGAACGACAGCCGCACCGAACCCGGCGAGCCCGCCAGCATCGTCGACGCCGCGCGCGCCAGCCAGGGATCCTCGTGGTCTTTCAACGCGGCCAGCTCTTCGTAGATGTCGTCCAGCCGGTTGCCGCTGCACAGGCTGTTGATCAGGAAGGAGTGCTGGCGCAGGTTGCCGCCTTCGAGCGGGGTCTGCGGTTCCAGCGCCGCCAGCGCGCGGCGCAGCAGGCCGTCGTTGATCGAGCGCGGGGGGATGGCGTCTTCGGACGCGCCGGCCGCCTGGCCGGCCCAGGGCTGCTCCTCAAGCGAGGCGAGCAGCTTGGGCCAGTCCGCGTGATTCAGGCGGAAATCCGCCAGGCCCGCGAAAAAGGCGTCGGCCGTGTTCATGTGGGCGCCGGTCAGCGCCAGGAACAGTCCGATCCGGCCCGGCATGCGGTTGAGCAGCCAGCTGCCCCCGACGTCGGGAAACAGGCCGATCGTGACCTCGGGCATTGCCAGCCGCGAAGACTCGCTGACCACCCGGTGGCTGGCGCCCATCATCAGGCCGATCCCGCCGCCCATGACGATGCCATGGCCCCAGCACAGCACGGGCTTGGGATAGCTGTGGATGCGGTAGTCCAGCCGGTATTCGTGCTCGAAGAAGCGCCGCGCGTAGGCATTGCTCCAGCCGGGCTTGCCCGCGTTCTCGCGCATGCTGCGATAGAGCCCGTGCAGATCGCCGCCGGCGCAGAACGCCTTCTCGCCCGCGCCCTGCAGGACCACCAGGGCCACGCCCGGGTCGTTCGCCCAGGTATCCAGCTGCGCGGCCAGCAAGTCCACCATGTCCAGCGACAGGCCATTGAGGGTCTGCGGCGAATTCAGCGTCGCGATCCCGAAGCGCATTCCATTGGCAGCGGTTTTTTCTTCGAACAGCACCGGTGCGTTCATCTTATGTCGGCTCCTTTTTCCAACAATTGGCGGGAAATGATCACTCGCATGATCTCGTTGGTTCCCTCCAGAATCTGATGAACGCGAGTATCGCGCACCAGACGCTCCAAGGGATAGTCCCGCAAGTACCCATAGCCGCCGTGGATCTGCTGCGCGTCCAGGCAAATCTGGAAACCCATGTCGGTGGCGAAGCGCTTCGCCATCGCGCAGTAGGTCGCCGCGTCTGGCGCGCCCGCGTCCAGCTTGCACGCCGCCAGGCGCACCATCTGGCGAGCCGCCACCAGATGCGTGGCCATGTCGGCCAGCTTGAATTGCAGCGCCTGGAATTCAGCCAGACGCCGGTTGAACTGCCTGCGTTCGTCCATGTAGCGCCGGGCGGCGTCCAGCGCGCCCTGCGCCGCGCCCACCGAGCAGGTGCCGATATTGATGCGGCCGCCGTCCAGGCCCTTCATCGCGATCTTGAAGCCTTCGCCTTCCTTGCCCAGCATGTTGGCGGCCGGCACGCGGACGTTCTCGAACGTGATGGGACGGGTGGACTGGCTGTTCCAGCCCATTTTCTCTTCCTTGCGCCCGTAGCCGATTCCTTCGCTGTCCGCGGGAATGGCGAACGCGCTGATGCCGCTGGCGCCTTCGCCTCCCGTGCGCGCCATGACCACCAGCAGGTCCGTGTCGCCGCCGCCCGAGATGAACGCCTTGGCGCCGTTGACGATGTAGTCATCGCCGTCGCGCTGCGCGCGCGTGGACAGGGAGGCGGCGTCGGAGCCCGCGCCGGGCTCGGTCAGGCAGTACGAGGCGAGCTTCTGGCCGCTGGCCAGCAAAGGTCCCCAGGCCTCGCGCAGCCCCGGCTGCCCCCACTTGCCCACCATCCAGGTCGCCATGTTGTGAATCGTCAGGAAGGCCGTGGTGGAGGGATCGACGGCCGCCATCTCCTCGAACACCAGGGTGGCGTCCAGGCGCGGCAGGCCCAAGCCGCCGATGTCCTCGCTGGCGTAGATGGCGCAGAAGCCCATCTCGCCCGCGCGGGCGAAGGCCTCGCGCGGGAAGATGCCTTCGGCGTCCCAGTGCGCGGCGTGGGGAGCGAGCTCGCCCTCCGCGTAGTCGCGCGCGGCCTGCGCGAAAGCGCGCTGTTCGTCGGTCAGTTCCAAGTCCACAGCCTGTCTCCTGTTGTAGTCGGTATTGTCTGTTGGCGTTGCTGCCGTCTCGTGAACGCCAGCATGCCGATTTTGGCATGACGTTGACGTAAACGTAAATGCGTAACGACGTTTATGTTACGCCCGAAGCGCCGGCACGATTTGTCTTACCCGCGACAATGTTTCCCCGGGTTTCCACCGGGGCTGGCCGCCTACAGCAGGCCGGCCGGGCGGATGCGCCCGTTCCTGGCCGTCTTGGCGCGGCGGTGCTCCGCGCGGCGGCGGCGCGATTCCTTGGGGTCGAACGTCAGGCCCCGGTAGACCTCCACGCGATCCCCGTCGGCCAGCACGGCCCCGGGTTCGGTGGCGCGTCCGAAAATGCCCACGCCGCGCTCCCAGGGGCGCACCACCGGGAAGGCATCGCCAAAGCCGCTGGCCGCCAGCGCGTCCGCCACGGTGGCGCCCTCGGGCAGGCGCAGCTCGCGCATCCAGACGTGGCCGGGCAAGGCGTAGCAGACGCTTACGCTCAACTGCCGCGCCGGGGACGGCTCATTCGCCATACTTGGCCTGCGCGCGCTTGGTGAAGGAATCGATGAAACTGGTGGCGATGCGGTTGAACACCGGCCCCACCACCATCTCGAGCGCCCGGTTGGAAAACGCGTATTCCATGGTGAAGAGCACTTTGCAGGCGTCTTCGGCAAGCGCCTGGAACTCCCAATGCCCGACCAGGCTGGAGAACGGGCCGTCGACCAGTTCCAGGTCGATCCGGTCGGGATAGGCATGGGTATTGCGCGTGGTGAAGCGCTGCTTCATCCCCGCGAAACTGATCAGGATGGAAGCCTGCATGCCGTGCTCGTCCCGGGTCTGCACCTCGGCGCCGCCGCACCACGGCATGAACTCGGGGTACTTCTCCACGTCGGCGACCAGATCGAACATCTGGGCGGCGCTGTACGGCACCAGGACGGATCGTTGTACTTTGTGCATCGACTATCGCAAATGGCTAGAATGGCACGATTTTACCGGCACAACACGACCTGGGGCCAGAATACGCCCAGCCACCGCGCGCGGCCCCCAGGCACAAGGGCTTTATGAGCATTATCGACAACCGCAAGGCCACGCACGACTATTTCATCGAAGACCGCTACGAGGCCGGCCTTGTTCTGCAAGGCTGGGAAGTCAAGGCGATCCGCGATGGCCGCGTGCAGCTCAAGGAAAGCTACGTCATCGTGCGCGATGGCGAGCTCTACCTGCTGGGCATGCACGTCAGCCCCCTGCCCACGGCCTCCACCCACATCCACCCCGACGCCATGCGCACGCGCAAGCTGCTGCTCAAGGCCGAGGAAATCAGCAAGCTCATCGGCAAGGTCGAGCAGCGCGGCTACACGCTGGTGCCGCTCAATCTGCACTACAAGAACGGGCGCATCAAGCTGGATTTCGCGCTGGGCCGCGGCAAGAAACTGTACGACAAGCGCGACACCGCCCGCGAAAAGGACTGGCAGCGCGAGAAAGAGCGCATGATGAAGCACGACACCCGCGCCCCCCGCAAGGGCAAGGACGACTGATTCACGCGGCCACGGGCTGCGGCTGGCGCTCCAGGTCCGTTCCCGGCCCTGCGATCCCGTTGCGCCCCGCCGCCTTCGCCGCATAGAGCTTGCGGTCCGCCCGCTCGAAGAACGCCTGCAGGTTCTCTCCAGGCACCCAATCCGTCACCCCCGCGCTGAACGTGTACGAAATGGTGCTGCCGCCGTGCGAGCACGGCGTGCGCCGCACCGAGTCCAGCAGACGGTCCGCCACCTCCATCACCGCGTCGCTGCGCAGGTCCGGGAACAGCACGGCGAACTCCTCTCCGCCCACGCGGCCCACGTGGTCGCCCGTGCGCAGCGTGGCGGTCGCCAGCAGGCCGAAATGGCGCAGCACGGCGTCTCCGGCCGCATGGCCGTGGGTATCGTTGATGCGCTTGAAATGGTCGATGTCCAGCAGCAGCATCGCCAGCGGGCGCCGCGTGCGCAGCGCCTGGGCGCAATAGCGCTCGGCCTGCAGCCACCAGGCCTTGCGCGACATCAGGCCTGTCAGGAAGTCCGTGTTCGCCTCCTGCTCGCGGTCCGCGAGCATCCGGTCGTGGATGATCATGATGGTGCCCAGGGTCAGGCATGGCATGGTCAGCACGCCCAGCGTCATGAACGCGATATTCCAGGCGGTGGGCAGCAACAGCGCCTGCGGCTCGGCGATGCCGAGCAGATAGACCACGGCCCGCGCGGCGCACACCGAGGCTGACACGAACGCCACCACGCGGACGAAATGGTAGCTGTAGCGCGACCGGTTCATCGGCATGCCATGCCCCACGGTGACGCCCACGGCCAGCATGAAGCCGGTCATGAGCGCCGACATGGCCACCATGCGCGTCTCGACCCGCGGCTCGATGTACGTGTAGGCGGCCAGCACCAGCAGGGCCGCCCCCGAGGCCAGCGCCATGAGATGCCGGGGCACGGGGCGGCCGACCAGCCTGCACAGGCCCGCATAGTACGCGCACAGGGCCAGGGCGACGGCCGTATTGGCCAGGATCACCGACAGAAACAGAGGCGCGTCGGTGGCCTGGAACGCGAAGGCGCCAAATGCCAGCAGCGTCAGCAGATTGGCGCTTATCGCCTCTTTGATGCCCGCCATGCCGCTGCGGGCCAGCGATCCGAGCACGCACAGCGCCAACACTCCCGCCAGCGCTGCCACCAAAAGCAAGTTAACGGGAGCGATCATCTTGCGGGCGCCGGCGGGCGCGGTTGTCAGCTGTTCCGGGTGGACTTCACGATGGTCATGGCGGAGGCGATCATACCGCCCACGTCGGACAGGTTGGCCGGCAGGATCAGCGTATTGCCTTCCTTGGCCACGTTGCCGAAAGCCTCGACGTAGCGCTCGGCCACCTTGAGGTTCACGGCTTCCATGCCGCCCGGCTGGCGCACCGCGTCCGCGACCTGCGTGATGGCCTTGGCGGTGGCCTCGGCGATCGCGAGCACGGCCGCGGCCTCGCCCTGGGCCTGGTTGATCTGCGCCTGCTTCTCGCCCTCCGAACGGGCGATCGCGGCTTCGCGCTCGCCGGTGGCGATGTTGATCTGTTCCTGGCGCCGCCCTTCCGACGCGGCGATCAGGGCGCGCTTTTCCCGTTCGGCGGTGATCTGCGCCTGCATCGAACGCAGGATCTCATTGGGCGGGGTCAGGTCCTTGATCTCGTAGCGCAGGACCTTCACGCCCCAATTCAGCGCGGCCTCGTCCAGCGACGAAACGATGTTGCTGTTGATGGAGTCGCGCTCTTCGAAGGTACGGTCCAGTTCCATCTTGCCGATGACGGAGCGCAGCGTGGTCTGGGCGAGCTGCGTGATGGCCGAGATGTAGTTCGACGACCCGTAGGACGCGCGCATCGGGTCCGTCACCTGGAAGTACAGCACGCCGTCGACTTGCAGTTGCGTGTTGTCGCGCGTGATGCAGACCTGGCTGGGCACGTCCAGCGGGATTTCCTTGAGCGAATGCTTGTACGAAACGCGCTCGATGAACGGGATGACAAAGCCCGCGCCCGGAGACAGGACCCGGTCGAATTTGCCCAGGCGTTCGACCACCCAGGCGTGCTGCTGGGGCACGATGGCGATCGCCTTGATGACGATCAGTATCGCCAGCGCGACGACGACAAGCAGGACGATGGTGGAAGTATCTATCATCATTCGGAGCCTCTTCTTCTGGTAAGTACGTTCGCAGGGCCCGCCTGGGCGGCATGGGCGCCTGCCGCCGGCCTCGCCCGCGGCGGGCCGGCCCTGCTCATGCCGAGCCGGGCGTGCCCTTTGGGGTCAGCACCAGGATCGAGCCGCGCATTTCGGTAATGATCTGTTCGCCGGCCAGCGGCGCTTGCCCGCGGGCCAGCTCGGCCTGCCAGTGCGCTCCGCGGTACCACACGCGCGCCGTGCCGTTTTCGGACCAGGCCTCGACCGAGACGGTCTGGCCGATGTCCAGGTTGACGTCGGCGTTGCGGGCCGAATCGACTTCGCGCTTCTTCAGGACGCGGGTCTTGCGCAGGACCAGCAGACCCAGCAGCAGCACCACGCCGCAGGCCACGAGCTGCCATTCGAGGCCCGCGCCGAACCAGGCGGCCACGCCGCCGGCCGCCAGCCCCAGGGCCACCAGCAGCAAATAGAACGTTCCCGTCGCCAATTCGCCGATCAGGGCCAGCGCGGCCAGTCCCAGCCATATCCACATAGTTGTCGTTCGCCCGTAAGGATGAGTCCCTGTGCCGGATTGTACGTATTTCCGGGACGCAACGGTGAAGACGCCGCGCTTCAAGGACAATGGCGCTGGATTATGATGTGTGCTTGCGGCGCCGTTCCTCCAGGTCCCGGCGCCCGCGCCTCTTACGCAAAGCCCCCCAATGACCGCAATACCTTCCGCCCTTCCCGTCCTGATCCTGCATACCGGCGACCCGGACGATACGCTCAAAAGCCAGTTCGGCGGCTATGCCGACCAACTCGCTCAGGCCGCGGGCCTCGCGCCCGACGACATGGAAATCGTGGCGGTGCACGCGGGCCAGAGGCCGCGCCCGCCCTCCAGCTACCGCGCGGCGCTGATCACCGGCTCGCCCGCCATGGTGACCGACAAGGAGCCCTGGAGCGAAGACACGGCCGCCTGGCTGCGCGAGGCCGCCGCCGCCGGACTGCCCATGTTCGGCGTCTGCTACGGCCACCAGTTGCTGGCTCACGCCCTGGGCGGCAAGGTGGGCTACAACCCGGCGGGCCGCGAAGTCGGCACCCAAACGGTGGAGCTGCTGCCGCCCGCCACCGGCGACAAGCTGCTGGAGGGTCTTCCGCCCACCTTCCCGGCCCAGATGCTGCATGCGCAGACCGTGCTGCAGGCGCCGCCCGGCTCCGCCGTGCTGGCGCGCTCGGACCTGGACGGGCACCAGATGATCCGGATCGGCCGCAACGTGTTCTCCACCCAGTTCCATCCGGAGTTCGGCCCCGACTTCATCCTCGCCCACCTGGAACGCTACGGGCGCCGGTACGCCGCCGAAAACCTGGACGTGCCGGGCCTGTCCGCGAATGTGCGCGCCACCCCGGTGGCGGGCAGCCTGCTGCGCCGCTTCCTGGACGCCTACGCGCCCGCCTAGGGCGCGGGCCCGCGCAACAACCGGAGTGCGGCGCGCGGCAAGCCTTGAGACGATGCAGTCAAGCGCACCGCCTGCGCACTGTCAGGAGTCCCTTATGAATCACGCCGCCGCCTCTTTGAGCAAACAGCACGCCGCCGCCGTCGAGCGCGCCTGCCGCGCGCTGGAATCCGAGCAGCCGCCGGACCTGGCCACCCTGGCCGAGCAGGCCGGCATGAGCCGCTTCCATTTCCACCGCGTGTTCAAGGCGGCCACGGGCATCACCCCCAAGGCCTACGCCACCGCCTTGCGCGCCAACCGCGCCCGGCAGCAGCTCGGGCAAAGCGCCAGCGTGACCGACGCCATGTACGACGCCGGCTTCAATTCCAGCGGGCGCTTCTACGAAGCCGCGCCCGCCATCCTGGGCATGACGCCCACCGCCTTTCGCAAGAACGGCGCGGGCGTGGATATCCGTTTCGCGGTCGCCCAATGCTCCCTGGGCGCGCTGCTGGTGGCCGCCAGCGACACGGGCATCTGCGAGATCGCCTTGCACGAAGATCCGGAACAGCTCGTCCGGGATCTGCAGGACCGCTTCAAGGCAGCGCGGCTGATCGGGGCCGACGCGCGCTTCGAAAGCTGGGTGGCGGCCGTCGTGGGATTCGTCGAAGACCCGTCGCGAGGCCTGGACCTGCCCCTGGACGTGCGCGGCACCGCCTTCCAGCGCCGGGTCTGGGAAGCGCTGCGCGAAATTCCGGTGGGCGAGACGGCCACCTATGCCGACATCGCCGAACGCATCGGCTCGCCCCGCGCCGTGCGCGCCGTGGCCCGCGCCTGCGCCACCAACAATATCGCCCTGGCCATCCCCTGCCACCGGGTGGTGCGCACCGACGGCTCGCTGGCCGGCTACCGCTGGGGGATAGACCGCAAGCGGGAACTGATCGCGCGGGAGGCCCTGGCGGCCTAGAAGGCTGCGCCCGCTTGCCGCCCGGCGACAAAAAAAACCGCGCCCTCCCGGGCGCGGTTTTTTCACATCGGGAATCCGATCAGTTCTTGGCCAGGCGCTGCCACGTATCGACAACGGTGTCCGGGTTGAGCGACATCGACAGGATGCCCTCGTCCTTCAGCCATTGCGCGAAGTCGGGGTGGTCGCTGGGGCCTTGGCCGCAGATGCCCACGTACTTGTTGGCGGCCAGGCAAGCCTTGATCGCGCGGCGCAGCATGAACTTCACGGCTTCGTCGCGTTCGTCGAAGTCGGCGGCCAGGAGCTCCATGCCCGAATCGCGGTCCAGGCCCAGCGTCAGCTGGGTCATGTCGTTCGAGCCGATGGAGAAGCCGTCGAAATACTGCAGGAACTCGTCGGCCAGGATGGCGTTGGACGGCACTTCGCACATCATGATGAGCTTCAGGCCGTTTTCACCGCGGGCGAGACCGTGCTTGGCCAGCAGGTTGACCACCCGCTCGGCCTGGCCCAGCGTGCGCACGAACGGCACCATGATTTCGACGTTGGTCAGGCCCATCTCGTCGCGCACTTTCTTCAGCGCTTCGCATTCCATGCGGAAGCACTCGGCGAAGTCCTCGGCGATATAGCGCGACGCGCCGCGGAAGCCCAGCATGGGGTTCTCTTCCTCGGGCTCGTAGCGCGAACCGCCGACCAGCTTGCGGTACTCGTTGGACTTGAAGTCCGACATGCGCACGATCACGGGCTTGGGGTAAAACGCCGCCGCGATGGTGGCCACGCCTTCGGCCATCTTCTCGACGAAGAAGGCGCGCGGGCTGGCATGGCCGCGGGCGGCCGATTCCACGGCCTTCTTCAGTTCGCCGTCCACGTTCGGGTAGTCCAGCACCGCCTTCGGGTGGATGCCGATGTTGTTGTTGATGATGAATTCCAGGCGCGCCAGGCCGACGCCGCCGTTGGGGATCTGGGCGAAATCGAAGGCCAGTTGCGGATTGCCCACGTTCATCATGATCTTCAGATCGATGGCGGGCATGTCGCCGCGGCGCACTTCCTCCACCTCGGTCTCGATCAGGCCGTCATAGATGCGGCCTTCGTCGCCTTCCGCGCAGGACACGGTCACGGCCTGGCCTTCCTTCAGCACGTCGGTGGCATTGCCGCAGCCCACGACGGCCGGGATGCCCAGCTCGCGCGCGATGATGGCCGCGTGGCAGGTACGGCCGCCGCGGTTCGTCACGATCGCGGAGGCGCGTTTCATCACGGGTTCCCAGTTGGGATCCGTCATGTCGGTGACCAGCACGTCGCCCGGCTGGACCTTGTCCATGTCGGAGATGTCGCCGACCACGCGCACGGGGCCCGAACCGATCTTCTGGCCGATCGCGCGGCCGGTGATCAGGACCTGGCCGGTGGCCTTCAGGCGGTAGCGCTGCTGGACGTCGGCGGCGCCCTGCTGCGACTTCACCGTTTCCGGACGCGCCTGCAGGATGTAGATCTTGCCGTCCACGCCATCACGGCCCCACTCGATGTCCATGGGACGGCCGTAGTGCTTTTCGATGATGACGGCGTAGCGGGCCAGTTCGTTGACCTCGTCGTCGGTCAGCGAATAGCGGTTGCGCTCGGATACGGGCACGTCCACGGTGCGCACGGCGCGGCCTTCCGGACGCTCCGGGTCGAATTCCATCTTGATCAGCTTGGAGCCGATGCGGCGGCCCACGATCGGGAAATGTCCCTGGGCCAGCGTGGGCTTGAAGACGTAGAACTCGTCGGGATTGACGGCGCCCTGCACCACGGTTTCGCCCAGGCCGTACGACGAAGTGATGAACACCACGTCCTGGAAGCCCGATTCGGTGTCGATGGTGAACATGACGCCGGCGCTGCCCTTGTCGGAACGCACCATGCGCTGGATGCCGGCCGACAAGGCGACGTCGGCGTGGGCGTAGCCCTTGTGCACGCGGTAGGAAATGGCGCGGTCGTTGTACAGCGAAGCGAACACGTGGCGGATCTTGTCCAGCACGTCGTCGATGCCAACAACGTTCAGGAAGGTTTCCTGCTGGCCGGCGAACGAGGCGTCCGGGAGGTCTTCCGCGGTTGCGGACGAGCGCACGGCGAACGAGCCCTTGCCGTCGGCGTCGAGCTTGGCGAAGGCGTCGCGGATCTGCTTTTCGAATTCGGCCGAGAACGGCGCCTCGACGATCCATTGGCGGATCTGCGCGCCGGCGTTGGCCAGCTCGCGGACGTCTTCGGGGTTCAGCGTGCTCAAGCGCTCAGCGATGCGCTTGTCCAGGCCGGAGGCCTTGAGGAAGTCGCGGAAGGCATCCGCGGTCGTGGCGAAGCCGCCCGGCACGCGGACGCCCGCGCCAGACAGCTGACTGATCATTTCGCCTAGTGATGCGTTCTTGCCTCCTACCGAGTCCACGTCCGTCATGCGGAGCTGCTCGAACAAAACAACATACGACATTGAAGTCACCTTTTACAATGGAATGAAAGCGAGTTTGGTCAATGCGTCAGGAAGCTGGATCACAGCCCCAACTCTACGCGCTGACCAAACTGGCCTTGGACCGCCCTTGGGGTGACTTATAGGGGCCTGATTGTACTCGGTGGAGTACGTCCGGCCATCCGCCTGGTTGGAATTTTTTACACATGACATCTACCCCGATCGTACGCACGGTATACATCGTTTCCGACAGTACCGGCATCACCGCAGAAACCTTCAGCCAGTCAGTCCTTTCGCAGTTCGAGGGCGTCGATTTCAAGCCGGTTCGGCTGCCTTTCGTCGACACGCTGGAAAAAGCGGCCGAAGTCGCCATGCGGATCGACCGCAGCGCCCAGGAGGCCGGCGTTCCGCCCATCGTTTTCAGCACCCTGGTCAACCCCGACATGCTGGCCCGTGTTCGTCAGGCGAACGGGATTTTCCTCGACCTGTTCGGCACCTTCGTCAGCCACATCGAGCAGGCGCTGGGGTTGAAGTCCAGCCATTCCATCGGCCGCTCGCACATGCAGGCCAATTCAGAAAAGTACCGCAATCGGATCGACGCGATCAACTTCAGCCTGGCGCACGACGACGGCCAGTTCGTGAACCAGCTGGACCAGGCGGACGTGATCCTGGTGGGCGTGTCCCGTTGCGGCAAGACGCCCACCAGCCTGTACCTGGCCATGCAATACGCCATCAAGGCGGCCAATTTCCCGCTGACGCCGGACGACTTCGAGCGCGGCACCCTGCCCTCGACCATCGCCCCGCACCGCGGCAAGCTCTTCGGCCTCTCGATCCAGCCCGAACGCCTGGCCGAGGTCCGCAACGAACGCCGCCCCAACAGCCGCTATGCCAAGCTGGAGCAGTGCCGCTACGAAGTCGCCGAGGCCGAGCGCATGATGCGCCGCGAAGGCATTTCGTGGCTGTCGAGCACCACGAAATCGATCGAAGAGATCGCGACCACGGTGCTGCAGGAAGTTGGCCTGGACAGGGGCTGAAAACGGCAAGGGCGCGCCCCGGGCGCCCATGGCCGCGGTGGAGTCGCGCAACGCGGGCGCGGCCGCCGCCAGCTGCCCGGTCCAACAGCGCCGTCAGGCATTGTTCGCAAAATAGGACTGATACGGCTCCATTTAGCCGCTATTCCGCCGATTGTAGGCCCCGTCCCCTCTTTATACTGCGCCGTTTGCATGTGGCGCCCGCCCCAAGTTGCCGGCGCCCGGCGCCCTTCGAGCGAGGACAAGGCATGAAGAGCTGGATCAAATTGGGTATGGCCGCGCTGGGCGCGGCGCTGTTGCTGTCAGGCTGCGCCGGGCCCCGCTACGCTGACGTGGCGCAGCGCATCCCCCCGATCGAGCCCGCCGAAGGGCGCATCTACTTCTACCAGCCCGTGACATCGAGCGGCGAAAAGATCGCGCAGCCCGCCATTCTGGTCGACGGCCGCAAGGTCGGCCGCTCCAAGCCGGGACGCTTCTTCTTCGTGGACCGCGCGGCGGGCGACCTCGAAGTCCTCACCGCGACCGATCGCAAGGAACGCAAGAACGCGCTTCGCGTGCCCTTGGCGGTGGGGCAGACCCAGTACGTACGGGTGGATATTTCGGGCGGCAAGCAGGTCTTGAGGCTGGAGGAATCCGCGGACGCGGCCCAGGAGGCCCTGCGGGACCTGCGGTATTGGGGCGCTGGCCGACGCGAAAGAGAGCCGTTGCGCTACTGATCGCTAAATACGTTTTGTAAATATTTGATTCATTCATATACTTACAGGCTTTAGCGATGCACGGGCACGGCAAGCCGGGGCCGATTCTGGAGACGAACACATGAAGAGCGGTTGGAAGATGGTGGCCGCCGCGGCGCTAGGCGCCGTGCTGCTGGCAGGTTGCGGCGGGCCCCGCTACAAGGACGTCGCGAGCTCGATTCCCATCATGGTGCCGGACACCGGGCGCATCTATTTCTACCAGCCGCCGGCCCCGACCGGCGTGGTGTCCGACCAGCCCTACCTGCGGGTCAACGACGTGAAGGTCGGACGCTCCAAGCCGGGCAGTTTTTTCTACGTGAACCGTCCCGCCGGCAACTACGAGGTGGATACCCTGCGCGGCGGCGAGCACGTGTCGTTCACCCTGGCGCCAGGCCAGACGCGGTATGTGCGGCTGAGCATCCAGGGCGTGAGCGGCAATTCGTCCAGCGTGGGCCGGCAGGAAATGCGGCTTGAAGAGTCCGAGGAAGTCGCCACGCGGGAAATGGGGCCGCTGAAGTACTGGGGAGCGGGTTCGCGCGAACGCGTGAAGCTGCGCCGCTGAACCCGGCGGCGCAGCGTCACCCCGCTGCCGGCTACAGCCCGGGCACTTGCTCGGGCGTCGCGGCGCCCCAATAACGCAGCTGGCGCATTTCATTCTCGGCCAGCTCGGGCGGGTCGACCAATTGCATCGACAACTGGCCCACGGCGCTGGTGCTGCCCAGCGATTCCGCCATGATGCGCACATAGCGCGTCTGGCCCGCATCCAGCATGAAGCTCACGCCGTCGCCGGTCCAGTACAGGTTGGTGATGACATAGCTGCCCGCGGGGCGGTCCACGAAGAAGAAGCTGCCAGGCTTGTTGCGGCCCACGACTTCCTTGTTGACACGCAGTTTTTGCTGGGCTGCCGCCATGCTCGCGGGTTGCGGCTGATAGAAATAAATCCGGCCGTTCCCTTCGGCGATGGGGGGGATCCTGCCATGCAGCGATTCGTACCTGGATCCGGCGCAACCGGCCAACAGCGCGGCAACGATCACGGCGGCCGCCATTCTCAACCAGGTTTTCATTGACGCATCTCCACGGGCAACGTGACGGGACGTGACAGAGGCATGTATGCGCTTTCGCCCGGCAGGTAGAAACCGAGCAGCTTGCCGGAAGACGCCACGGCATAGGCTTCGTCCTGGCGACGGGTCTGGATGGTGAAGAGCCCGCTCAGGGGACGATAGACGTCGCCTTGCGGCAAGGCGCCCACGCGGCGCCATTGCGAGCCGGCAGCCAGCGTCACGCTCCTATCGTTCGGCAGGGCCGCGATGACCGGTCTGGACAATTGGATGATGTGGACGGGATCCGCCGGAGCCGCATGCACCATGCTGACTTTCTGGGTATTGACCGACATGCACGCAGCCAGCGCAAACGCGCAAGCGGCCGCCAAGAAAAGCACCCTGGCCCCGCGGGCGGGACGACCTTCAGGCCTACGAACCGGCGATGACGCCATAAACACCTCGGAAGCAAAAGCCGAAGTATATGAGTGCGTCCCATTTTTACAAAACGTTTTCCGCCCGGTTCCGCCCGTCGCCGCAGCCGCGCCGCTTACCCTCCAGCGTTGCGGAACCGGATCAGGCGAGCAAGCCCTGCCGCCGCTGTTCGAACAGGCAGATGGCGGCTGCGGCTCCCACATTGAGCGACTCTACCGCCGCCCTATCGTGCGGGATGCGCAGCTTGTACGAGGCGGCGTCAAGCAAGGCAGCCGCCACGCCCTGCCCTTCGTGGCCGAATACCCAGGCGCAGCGCTCCGGCAGGCGGCTGCGGTACAGATCCTGCGCGCCTTCCAACGCGGTCGCCACCAGCGGCACCCGCAGGCTGGGCAGCAAGGCTGCAAGATCGACATGTTCGTGGATGGCCAGCGCGAAGTGGGCGCCCTGCCCGCTGCGCAGGACCTTGGGCGACCATGCCGCCGCCGTGCCGGTCGCCAGGAAGACCCGTTTCACGCCGGCTGCCGCGCAGGTGCGCAGTAATGTGCCGACGTTGCCCGGATCCTGGATCCGATCGAACAGCACGCAGTTCTCGTCCACCTCCGCGGGCAGCGCCATGGCCGGCGGCGTGACCACGAAGGCCACCCCCTGCCCGCTTTCCACGCTGGCCAGCGATTGCATCAGGCGCGCGTCCAGGGCCAGGCAGCGGCCATCGGGCACGGCGGCCGCCAAGGCGGCGATATCGGGCTGCGACAGGCGCTCCACGTCGAAAACGGCCTGGTCGGGCGCGCCATGGCGCTGCAGCCAGGCCTGGCACAGATGGATCCCGTCCAGCAGCACGGGCGCCCCGCGCTTGCCCGCCGTGCCGGCCAGTTTGGCGAGCGCCTTGACCGCGGGGTTGTCGCGGGAACTGATGTGCTTCATAGGATCGGACCGAAGGCCTTGATCGGCGCGAAGCTGCGGCGATGCTCGGCGCAGGGGCCGTGCTCGCGCAGCATTTGCAGGTGCAGCGCGGTGCCGTAGCCCTTGTGCTGGTCGAACGCATATTGGGGATACAAGGCGTGCAGCCGCAGCAAGTCCGCGTCCCGGGCCGTCTTGGCCAGTATGGAAGCCGCGGAAATCGCGGGCACCAGCGCATCGCCCTTGATGACCGTCTGCACGGAGCAGCCCAGCTTGGGCGCCTGGTTGCCGTCCACGAGCGCCAGTTGCGGCAGGACGGACAACCCCTGGACCGCCCGCTGCATCGCCAGCATCGTGGCGCGCAGGATGTTCAGGCTGTCGATCTCGGCGACGCTGGCGCTGGCGACGAACCAGGCGAGCGAGCGTTCCTGGATCTCCAGCGCCAGGGCTTCGCGCGTCGCCGCCTTCAGCACCTTGGAGTCCGCCAAGCCGTCGATGGGCCGGGCGGGGTCCAGGATGACGGCCGCGGCGTAGACCGCGCCCGCGAGCGGGCCCCGGCCGGCCTCGTCGACCCCGGCCGTCACCATCGGCGGCTGTTCGGGCGCCGCGAAGAGGTCAGGCTGCTCCACCGGCAACCTCCAGGATCGCCTGGGCGGCCAGCGCCGGCGTATCGCGCAGCAGTTCCTGGTGCAAGGCGGTGAAACGCGCCTCGACCCGCGCCGTCAGCGCCTCGTCGGTCAGCGCCGCCCAGGTCGCTTCCGCCAGCTTTTCGGGGGTGGCGTCGTCCTGCAGCAGCTCGGGCACGGCGAAATCGCGCAGCAGCACGTTCGGCAGGCCCACCCACGGCAGATAGGGACGCTGCTGGCCCGACTTCCAAGCCATGATGCGGCGCATCCAGGGCGACAGCACGTAGGAGATGACCATGGGGCGCTTGTACAGCGCCGTCTCGAGCGTCGCCGTGCCGCTGGCAACCAGCACCGCCGTGGCCGCTTCCATTACCGACCAGGCCACGGGAGACTGGCGCTCGCCGCCCTCCCCGTGCAGGTCCTGCGCGGTCACGCAGCGCAGGCCGGGCACCGGATACTGGGCCAGGATGGCCTGGAATTCGGCGCGTCGCTGGTCATTGACCATCGGCACCACGCATTGGAGGGCCGGGTCCTTTTTCTGCAGCAGCTGGGCGGCCTGGAGGAAACGCGGGGCCAGCAGCCGGATCTCGGACGAGCGGCTGCCCGGCAGGATGGCCAGCACGCGGGCGTCCTGGTCTATGCCCAGGCGGGCGCGCGCCGCGGCGCGGTTCGGCTGCATGGGCACGGCCCCGGCCAGCGGGTGGCCCACGTAGGTCACCGGAATGCCTTCCTTGCGGTAGATCTCTTCCTCGAACGGAAACAGCACCAGCATGTGCGACACCGATTCACGGATCTTGTTGATGCGCTCGTAGCGCCAGGCCCAGATGGACGGCCCGACGAAATGCACCGTGGGCGTGCCGGCCTGCCGCAGCTGGTGTTCCAGGCGCAGGTTGAAATCCGGCGCGTCGATGCCCACGAAGACGGAGGGCGGCTCGGCCAGCCAGCGGCGCTTGACGTCGCGATAGGTGCCAAGCAGGCTGGGCAGCCGCTTCAGCGCGTCCACATAGCCGAAAACCGTCAGGGCATGCATGGGATGCCAGGCGTCGAACTCGCGGGCCTGCATCTGCGGCCCGCCGATGCCTTCGCAATGGACGCCGGCGTCGCGCGCTTGCAGACCGGCAATGATGCGACCGGCCAGCAAGTCGCCCGAAGGCTCGCCGGCCACCATGCCGATCCGTGTGTTCATGGGCGGATGATGCCGCGGCTAGCGACGTCCAGGAAATCGAGCAGGGTCTGCAGGCGGCCGGCGACTTCCGGCTCCGCCTGCTGGCGCGCGCGCAGCTCGGCCCGCGCGGCGTCCAGGGAAAGCCCCCGGCGATAGATGATCTTGTAGGCGTCGCGCAGCGCCGAAATCTCGGCGGGAGAGAATCCGCGGCGCTTCAGGCCTTCGACGTTGACGCCGACCGGCCGGCAGGGGTTGCCGGCGGCCAGCACGAACGGGGGGGTATCCTGCATCAAGGAGCTGTTGCCGCCCGTCATGCTGTGCGCGCCGATGCGCGCGAACTGGTGCACCCCGGTCAGGCCGCCCACGATGGCCCAATCGCCCACGTGGACGTGGCCGCCCAGCTGCACGGAATTGGCCAGGATGGTGTTGCTGCCGATATGGCAATCATGCGCCACGTGCACGTACGCCATGATCCAGTTGTCGTCGCCCAGCGTGGTGACGCCGCCGTCCTGCACGGTGCCCGTGTTCAGCGTCACGAACTCCCGCACAGTATTGCGGTCGCCGATTTCGAGACGCGTAGGTTCGCCCTTGTACTTCTTGTCCTGCGGCATGCCGCCGATCGAGCAGTACCGGTAGAAGCGGTTATCGCGTCCGATGGTCGTCACCCCGTCCACCATGCAATACGGGCCGATCTCGGTGCCGGCGCCGATGGTCACATCGGGGCCGATCATCGCGTAGGCGCCGACGACCACGGTCGGGTCGAGTTTTGCCGCCGGATCGACGACAGCGGTGGGGTGAATGTTTCCTGCCATTGACTACTCTTCCAGGCTGCGAATCGCGCACATCAGCTTGGCCGAGGCGACTTCCTGGCCGTCCACCGTCGCGCGCGCTTGGTACTTACAGATGCTGCGGCTCAAACGCTCGGCTTCCACTTCGATGCGCAACTGGTCGCCCGGCACCACGGGGCGGCGGAAACGCGCGCCATCGATGCCGACCAGGTAATACGCCGTCTTGGAACCCTCGCACTTCAGCCCGCCGTTCTCGTCGGTGAACGAGAACAGGGCCGAGGCCTGCGCCATGGCTTCGACGATGAGCACGCCAGGCATCACCGGGTGATGCGGGAAGTGGCCAGTGAAAAACGGTTCATTGATCGAGACGTTCTTGATGGCCACGATGGACTTGCCGGGCACCATTTCGACGACGCGGTCAATCAGCAGCATCGGGTAACGATGCGGCAACCTCTCCATGATCCCCTTGATGTCGAGTTCCATTTTTCTATGCTTTCCTGCAAAGTGAAATAATTGCGCGGCGCGGACGCGCCGGGGCGGCAATGCGCCCTACTCTTTTTCCAGCGTCCGCACGCGGCGGCGCAATTGCGCCAACTGCTGTATCACGGCGGCGTTGCGCTGCCATTCGCCATGTTCCGCATACGGGAATACACCCGTATAGCGGCCAGGCTTCGAAATATTGGACGTCACCGCGGTGCCGCCCGAAATGTGCACGTCGTCGCCCAGCGTCAGGTGGCCCGACAGCATGGCGGCTCCGCCGATCGTGCAGCGCTCCCCGATCGTGGTCGAGCCGGCCACTCCGACGCAGGCCGCCATCGCGGTATGCGCGCCGATGCGGCAGTTGTGGCCGATCATGATCTGGTTGTCCAGCTTCACGCCGTCGGACACCAGGGTGTCTTCGAGCGCGCCGCGGTCGATCGTCGTGTTCGCGCCGATTTCGACATCGTCGCCGATGGTCACGCCGCCCAATTGCGGGATCTTGCCCCAGGCGCCCTTGCCCAGCGAGGGATCCGGCGCGAAACCGAATCCATCCGCGCCCAGCACCGCGCCGCTATGGATGATGGCGCGGGCGCCCACGGTGACGCCTTCGTACAGGGTGACGTGGGCATGCAGGCGGCTGCCAGGGCCCACGGACGAGCCGGCGCCGATGACGCAGCCCGGCCCGAGCACCGTGCCGCGGCCGATCCGGGCGCCGGATTCCACCACGCATTGCGGCCCGATGCGCACGCCCTCTTCGATCGTGGCGTCGTCGGCCACCACCGCGGACGGATGCGTGTGGGCCGGCAGTTCGGGGCGCCTCGCGGCGTCGAACCACTGCGCCACGCGGGCGTAAAGCAGATAGGGATGCTTGCAGGCGACCAGCGCGAAAGGCGGCCGCGAGCCGCCTTCGGCCTCCAGGGCCTCGGCCACCTCGTTCGAGACGATGACCGCGGCGGCCCTGGTGGCGCCGAGCTGGCTCTGGTAGCGGGGATTGGCCAGGAACGAGATTTCCTGGGGGCCCGCCGACGACAGCGTTCCGATGCCGCAGACCCGCAAGGAGTCTGCGCCCGGCGCCGCACTGATGCGCCAGTCCAATCCCTGGGTATTGGCGGCGCTCAACAGTGCTTCAAGCGTCGGCGCGCGGACAAGATCCAGTAAAACCGGCATGACGTGACAGGTGTTACTTACTTGCCCAGGCTCTGGATCACCTTGTCGGTGATGTCGATGCGCGGGTTGACCGTCACGGCGTCCTGGATGATCAGGTCGTAGCTTTCCTGCTCGGCGATGCGCTTGATGGCCTCATTGGCCTTCGTCACGATGCCCGAGAATTCCTCGTTGCGGCGGCGGTTGAAGTCTTCCTGGAACTCGCGGCGCTTGCGCTGCAGGTCGGTATCCAGATTGGACAGTTCGCGCTGGCGCTTGACGCGGTCGGATTCCGACAGGACGGGAGCGTCCTTGTCGAACTTCTCGGCCTGCGAACGCAGGTTGTTGTTCAGGCGCTGGAGTTCGTCGTCGCGCTTCTTGAATTCGGCTTCGATCTTGCTTTGGGCAGTCTTGGCCGGGCCCGACTCGCGCAGGATCCGCTCGGTATTCACGAAACCGATCTTGGTGCCTTGAGCATGCGCGGGAATCGCCGCAGCCGAACCGAGAATGAGCGCACCCACCAGGGCAATGGAGCCGCCCAGCTTGCCGCGGCGCTTGGCACCCAGCGAATTCGATGTTTTAAGTGCGGAATCAGACATCATGAAAATCTCACCTTCCAGTAAGGCAAAGCCAAAGTGTGTATTGTGCCACTAAACAGCAAGGGAGCCGGCCCACCGGCCCCATCCCTTGTTTTCAAGCGTAACGGCGCTCAGAAACCGGTCCCGATCTGGAACTGGAAGCTCTGCTTGTCGTCACCCTGCTTCGAATTGAGCGGACGGGCGTAAGACAACTGCAACGGCCCCATCGGCGACTGCCACGACAGGCCGATACCGGCCGAGAAACGCCAGCCGCAAGGATCGTCCACCTCGCTGCCCGGCTTGCCGTTCGTGCAAGACAGGCCGCTGCCCGCCGCCACCTGGCCCGCGTCCGTGAAAATGAACCAGCGCAGGGTGCGGTCTTTCGTGGCGCCCGGGAACGGCAGGTACAGCTGGGCGTTGGCCACGATGCGGCGCGTGCCGCCCAGGTAGTCGCCCGTCTTGGAATCGCGCGGGCCCAGCGACGAGCCTTCGTAGCCGCGAACGGTGCCGATACCGCCGGCGTAGACGTTCTTGATGACCGGGTAGTCCTTGCTGCCGTAGCTCTGGCCCCAGTCGACCATGCCGTTCAGGGCCAGGGTGTAGGACCCGCCCAGCGGCACGTAGTACTGCTGCTGGGCCGTCAGCATCGTGTATTGCAGGTCGATGGTGGACAGGTCGGCCTTCAGGCGGGTGTACGAACCCTTGGTCGGCGCCAGCGCGCTGTCGCGCGTGTCCTTCGACCAGCCCGTGCTGAAGATGACCGAATTCGTCGCGTCGCCGTAATCATTGACGAACTTCTCGTAGGCCGCCGGCGAGTTGCTGAACAGGTCGATCTGGTTGCGTTCGAAGTTCGCGCCCAGGAAGATCCGGTCGTACTCGGAGATCGGGATACCGAAGTTCATGCCCAGGCCCATGGCCTTGACGCGGTAGTCGCCGTCGTTGTTGTTCCAGGGCTCGGTCACGCGGTAGTACGCGGACGTGGTGCGGCTGATGCCGTCCTTGGTCCAGTACGGATCGGTGTGCGACAGCACGACCGCGCGGTTGGTCTTGCTGGTGTTCAGCTGCAGGGTCAGGTTGGTGCCGCTGCCGAACACGTTGTCTTCGCTGATGCCCGCCGACAGGATGGCCTTTTCGGACGAGCCGTAGCCCACGCCGAGGTTGATCATGCCGGTGGGCTTTTCCTTGACGTCGACGTTCACGTCGACCTGGTCGGGAGAGCCGGGGACCGGGTCGGTCTTGACGTTGACGTCGCTGAAGTAGCCCAGGCGGTCGATGCGGTCGCGCGAGGTCTTGATGTCCTTGGCGTCGTACCAGGCGGCTTCCTGCTGACGCATTTCGCGGCGCACCACTTCGTCGCGGGTGCGGGTGTTGCCGCCGATCTGGATGCGGCGCACGTACACGCGGCGGCTGGGATCGACGTAGAACGTCAGGTCCGCCTCATGCTTGGCGCGGTCCAGCTGCGGATTGGGGTTGACGTTGGCGAACGCGTAGCCCAGCTCGCCCAGGTAGTCGGTGATGGCCTTGGCCGAGTCGTTCGCCTTGGCCGCCGAGAAGGTCTCGTCCGGCTTGACCTGCAACAGCGCGCCGATTTCCTTGTCCAGGCCCAGCAGGTTGCCCGCCAGTTTCACGCTGCGCACCTTGTAGGGCTCGCCCTCGTGCATGGTGATCGTGATGCGGATGTCCTTGCGGTCCGGCGAAATCGTGACCTGCGGCGGCTCGACCGAAAATTCGAGATAGCCCTGGTCCAGGTAGAACGAGCGCAGGCGCTCCAGGTCGCCCTCGAGTTTTTCGCGGGAATACTTGTCGGTGTCGGTGTACCAGGTGAGCCAGCCCGGCGTGGTCAGCTGGAACACGTCCAGCAGGTCGCCCTCGGAAAAGGCCTTGTTGCCGACGAAGCGGATTTCCTGGATCCGCGCGACCGAGCCTTCGAACACGTCGAAGCTCACGCCCACGCGGTTGCGCGGCAGCGGCGTCACGGTGGCGGTCACCTCGACCCCGTACTTGCCCTTGGACAGGTACTGCTGCTTCAGTTCGTATTCGGCGCGCTCGAGCATGGAGCGGTCGAAAATCCGGCCCTCGGCGAAGCCCACCTGCGCCAGCGACGTCGTGATGGCCTTGGAGTCGAACTCGCGCATGCCGTTGAAGTTGACCGAAGCGATCGTCGGACGTTCCTGGACGACCACCACGACGACGTTGTTGTCGGTCTGGATCTGCACGTCGGTGAAAAAGCCCGTGCCGTACAGGCGGCGGATGGCCTCGGTGGCCTCTTCCTCGGTGAATTTTTCACCGACCTTGACGGGCAGATAACCGAAGACGGTGCCGGCGTCGGTTCGTTGAATACCCTCCACGCGGATATCCCGCACGACAAAAGGGTCGAAGGCGTGGGCGATGGCCGGTACCAGCAGTGCGGCGATCAGACCCGGCAGTACACCCTTTTTGTGATGAAACATCCGGCGAAAAGACATCCTTGAGTATCCTCGGTCGTGCAAATGGCGGGGGATTTTATGCTAAATCGCGCTTAAGTGAACAAGCGCGTGAAATCGTTGAACAGCGCAAGCCCCATCAGGCCTGCCAATAAACCTATGCCGGCGCGCTGTCCGATATCGATCCACCTCGCAGGCGGCGGGCTACCCCGCACAATTTCGACGAGATAGTACAGCAGATGGCCACCATCCAGCATAGGAATAGGTAGCAAATTTAGAACGCCGAGACTGATGCTGATCAAGGCGATATAAGCGATATACGCAACAATTCCGATTCTGGCGGTCTGTCCGGCGTAATCCGCGATGGTCACCGGGCCGCTGACATTGCGCCAGGACACGTCGCCCGTCACCATGCGGCCCATCATGCGCAGCGAGAACCAGGCGGTATCCCAGGTGCGGACGGCGCCGCGCCATACGCTTTCGAACACCCCGTAGCGGACCGTCACCATGGGAACGTCGCCACCGAGCTGCACGCCCAGGCGCCCGATCTCCTGGCCGTTGACCATTTCGGGCCTCGGCGTGACGTTCAGGGACACCGGGGCGCCCTTGCGCGTCAGGGTCAGCGCCAGGGTCTTGCCGGCGCTTTCCTGGATCTGCTTGACCAGGGCGCCGGTGTCGGGAGTGGGCACGCCGTTCACGGCCACGATCAGATCGCCCGGCTGCAGGCCCGCCGCCTGCCCTTCCCCGCCGTCGTTCACGACGCGCACGGCGGGCCGGGGCTGGGCCAGCCGGATGCCGGCGGCGGCCAGCGGGTCCCCGCCCGCCGGATCCATCGTATTGGAGGGAAGCGCCAGCTCGCGCTGGTGCACGGCGCCGCCGGAGGTCCGGACCTCGATTTGCGCATTTCCGCCCGTGGACATCACGTCCATCAGGTGCCAGCGGGCGTCCGACCAGGACGCGATTTCCTGGCCGTCGATGGCCAGGATGCGGTCGCCCGGCAGCAGGCCGGCTCGCGCCGCGGGCGTGTCGGCGGCGGGCTGGGCGATGATGGCGACCGGCTCCTCGGTGCCGGCCATGTTCAGGCCCGCATAGAGGAAGACCGCGAGGATCAGGTTGAAAATGGGGCCGGCGGCGACGATGGCGATGCGCTGGCCGACCGGCTTGCGATTGAAGGCGCCCGCTGCCTCAGCGGCGCTGACGCCGGCTGGCGGATCATCCTGCATTTTGACGTAGCCGCCCAGCGGCAACGCCGAAACCGCCCATTCCGTGCCGTGCTTGTCGGTGCGGCGCAGGACGACCTTGCCGAACCCCACCGAGAAGCGCAGGATCTTCACGCCGCACAGGCGGGCCACCCAGTAATGCCCCAGCTCATGAAAGATGATCAGGGTGCCAAGCGCAACCGCAAAGGCCAGCAGGGTGAAAAGCATCGGATTCGGAAGATCTAGGGAATCAGTGGCGGGCAGCCGGCGTCAGGCAAGACCGAGGTTGCCCGCGTAGGCGCGCGCCGCCGCGTCGAGCGCGAGTACGTCGTCAAGACTGCTGAGCGTAACAGAAGCTTGCCGCGCCTGCCACTCCAGGGAGGCCTCGATCACCCTCGGAATCCAGGTATAGGGCAGCCGGCCCGCCAGGAAGGCCTCGACGGCCACCTCGTTGGCCGCGTTCAAGACCACGCAGGCGCCCTGCCCGGCCCTTAGGGCCGCGAAGGACAGGGCCAGGCAGGGGAACCGGGCAAGATTGGGCTTTTCGAAGTCCAACCGCCCGAGGCGGGTCAGGTCGAGCGGGCCCACGCCGCTCTCCAGGCGCTCGGGGAAACCCAGCCCGTAGGCGATCGGCGTGCGCATGTCGGGCTGGCCGAGCTGCGCCAGCACGGAGCCGTCGTTGTACTCCACCATCGAATGCACGACGCTCTGCGGATGGACCACCACCTCGATGCGATCGGGAGGCATGGCGAACAGCCAATGCGCTTCGATCACTTCCAGGCCCTTGTTGAGCATCGTGGCGGAATCCACCGAGATCTTGCGGCCCATGCTCCAGTTGGGATGGGCGCAGGCCTGGGCCGGCGTGACGTCGTGCAGGTCTTCCAGGTCCCGCCCGCGGAACGGGCCGCCGGAGGCCGTCAGCAGGAGGCGCCGCACGCCGGGCGCGGGAGCGTCCGGGGCCTCTGCCCTGCCGCCTTTCGGCAGGCATTGGAAAATCGCATTGTGTTCGCTGTCGATGGGCAGCAGTTCGGCGCCGTTGTCGCGGATAGCCTGCATGAAGAGCGAACCGGCGGCGACCAGGGCCTCCTTGTTGGCCAGCAACACGCGCTTGCCGCTGCGCGCCGCGGCCAGGGCGGCGGGCAGCCCCGCCGCGCCCACGATGGCGGCCATCACCGAATCGCATTGCGGATCGGCCGCGGTTTCGGCCAGCGCCTGCGCGCCCACCCTGATCTCGGGCATGGGGCCGGAGCCCATCCAGGCCGCCATGAACTTGCGGCGCGCCTCGTCGTCGGGCACCACCACCACGGCCGCCCGGCTGGCCTGGGCCTGTTCGGCCAGGCGGCTCATCCGGCTGTACGCGGACAAGGCATAAACCGCCAACCGTTCGGGGTGGCGGGCAATCACATCCAGCGTGCTTTCACCGATCGAACCGGTCGATCCCAGCACAACGACGCGTTGAAAAGCCGTCAAAACAACACTCCAGACAAAAGTAGCGCGAACGGCGCGACGGGAAGGATCGCGTCGATGCGGTCATAGACGCCGCCATGGCCGGGCAGCAGCGTGCTGGAATCCTTGCGGCCGGCGCGGCGCTTGAGCAGCGATTCGAACAGGTCGCCCACGATGGACACCACGCCCAGC
This sequence comes from Achromobacter sp., assembly GCF_050285585.1. Lineage (GTDB taxonomy): Bacteria > Pseudomonadota > Gammaproteobacteria > Burkholderiales > Burkholderiaceae_B > Achromobacter. The sequence continues at coordinate 190,401 of NZ_JBLZXF010000009.1, forward strand.
AGCGCGGCGATCGGCAGCGCCAGCCAGAACGTCCAGCGTTCGACCAGGGCGTGCCCGAACGTGCCCTCCCAGAGGCTGGAAAGGCCGATCCAGACGACCGCGCCCAGCACGCCGGCGATGGCGCCCTCGATCGTCTTGCCCGGGCTGACCCGCGGGGCCAGTTTACGCCTGCCGAATGCGCGGCCGGCAAAATAGGCCGCAATATCGGCCACCCAGACGAGCGCCAGCAGCGACACCACGAAGCCGGCGCCGCGCGCCATGAACATCTGCGCGAGCACGGCCCAGGCCGCGAAGGCGGCGGGCACGGAAAAGACGGACCAGCCCAGGCTGGCCGGCGCGGCATCGGAGCGGCCGCGGACTACCGCGGCCAGTCCGGCGAACAGCCAGACGGCGGCCACGGCCGGCACCACGTAACGCAGCACCCAGGCGGGGTCCGCCACGCCGGTTCGGTCGCCCGCCAGCCAGGCGGATGCCAGGCCCAGCATGCCCGCGAACAGCAGCGCGGCGACGCCGACGGCAATCAGGGGGGAAGGCGGTTGCGGCAGCGTCAGGCGCAGCCACTCCCAATTGGCGCAGGCGGCCGCCAGGGCCAGCAAGGCGACGAACCACCAGGGATTGGCGCTGAACATCGCGGCGGCCAGGATGGCCAACAGGACGACGGCGGTAACGATACGCTGGCCCAACATGTGACGGTCTCCTCGTGTACAGCTCTGGAAAGACGCGCTTGTCGCCGTCTGGTTTGCTTACTGCGCGCCGTCTTCGCTGAGCTGCGCGCTGGTGCGGCCGAAACGGCGCTCGCGCGTACGGTACCAGTCGAAGGCGGCCTGGAGTTCCGCTGCGCCGAAGTCCGGCCAATAGCGGTCCGTGAAGTAGAACTCCGCGTAGGCCATCTGCCAGATCAGGAAATTGGAAATGCGCTGTTCGCCGCCCGTGCGGATGAACAGGTCGGGCTCGGGCGCCCAGGCCATGGAAAGGTGCCTGGACAGCCGTTCTTCATCCACCCGCTGCGGTTGCGCCGCCAGCCCGGGCTCGGCCGCCAGCATGGCGCGGGTGGCCTGCAGGATGTCCCAGCGGCCGCCATAGTTGGCCGCGACCGTCAGGTGCAGGCGGTCGTTGTGGGCGGTGCGCTCCTGGGCGGCGAAAATGAGTTCCTGCAGGCGGGGCTCGAAGGCGCTCAGGTCGCCGATGACGTGCAGCCGCACGCCCTGCTCCTCCAGCTTGCCGACCTCGCGTTCCAGGGCCTGCACGAACAGGCGCATCAGGAGCGAGACTTCCTCGGCGGGACGGCGCCAGTTCTCGGAACTGAAGGCGAACAGCGTCAGGTAGCGGACGCCGGCGCGGCCGCAGGCCTCGACCACGCGCCGCACGGCCTGCACGCCCTTGGCGTGGCCCGCCGTGCGAGGCAGCAGCCGCCGCGTCGCCCACCGGCCATTGCCATCCATGATGATGGCCACGTGCTCGGGAACATCGCGAGTAGCGGGAACCGCCTGGGTCGAACTGGTTGCCATGGGTGTGGTGCTGCGCGCGGAGGGCCGGCGAAAATCGGGAATACGGGGAAAAGCCTGCGCCGTCGATCCATCGCTACGTAGAGATGCTGCGAAACAATGGATAGGACGGCGCGCGGGCAAGAATATCCTGGGCCCGGGCACGGCCGCGACGGCCGCGCCCGGAGCGTGCAGGAATTATACGGTCATGATTTCCGCTTCTTTCTGGGCCACCATCTTGTCGATGTCGGCCACGCTGCGGTCCGTCAGCTTCTGGACGTCGTCCTGGGCGCGGCGCTCGTCGTCCTCGGAGATTTCCTTGTCCTTGACGAGCTTCTTCAGCGCTTCGTTGGCTTCGCGGCGCAGATTGCGCACGGCCACCTTGGCATCCTCGCCTTCGCTGCGGACGACCTTGGTCAGGTCGCGGCGGCGCTCTTCGGTCAGGGCCGGCATCGGCACGCGGATGGTGTCGCCCATCGACATCGGGTTCAGGCCCAGGTCCGATTCGCGGATGGCCTTCTCGATGACGGAAGCCATCGGCTTCTCGTAGGGCTGGACGCTGATCGTGCGGGCGTCCACCAGATTGACGTTGGCCACCTGGCTGATCGGCACGGGCGACCCGTAGTACTCGACCTGAACGTGATCCAGGATACCGGTATGGGCGCGGCCCGTACGGATCTTGGCCAGGCTGGTCTTGAGCGTATCAAGCGACTTGACCATCCTGGCTTCGGCGGATTTGCGGATTTCTGCGACGCTCATGGAATTTCCTTTTCTTTAAACGTGTACCAAGGTGCCTTCGTCTTCGCCGCTGACGACCCGCTTGAGGGCGCCGGACTTATTGATCGAAAACACTTTGATCGGCAGCTTCTGGTCGCGGCACAGCGCGAACGCGGTGGCGTCCATGACTTCCAGGCGGCGGACGATCGCTTCGTCGAAGCTGATGCGCGCGTAACGCGTAGCGGTGGGATCCTTGTTGGGGTCCGCGCTATAGATACCGTCGACCTTGGTGGCCTTCAACACGATCTCCGCGCCGATTTCGGCGCCACGCAGGGCGGCGGCGGTGTCGGTGGTGAAGAAGGGGTTGCCGGTGCCCGCCGCGAAAATGACGACCTTGCCCTCTTCGAGGTAGCGCAGGGCCTTGGGGCGGATGTAGGGCTCGACGACCTGATCGATGTTCAGGGCCGATTGTACGCGGGTGTCGATTCCCTTGTGCTTGAGCGCGTCCTGCAAGGCAAGCGCGTTCATGATGGTGGCCATCATGCCCATGTAGTCGGCCGTCGCGCGGTCCATGCCCTGCGCGCCCGGGGCGACGCCACGGAAGATGTTGCCACCGCCGATGACGATGGCCAGTTCGACGCCGGCGGCGGCGACTTCGGCGATCTCATCGGTCATGCGGACGATGGTGGAGCGATTGATGCCGAACGCATCTTCGCCCATCAGCGCCTCGCCGGAAAGCTTGAGAAGAACCCGTTTGTATGATCTGCTGCTCATAGGTGATATCCCGAGGAACAATCCGACGAAAGTGTAAGACAAGAAATAGGCCGGCCTGATTTTAGTCAGTGCCGGCCTCTAAGCAAACTACCGATTAGGCGCGGCCAGCGGCGGCGGCGGCAACCTCGGCGGCGAAATCGCTGGTCTTCTTCTCGATACCTTCGCCGACGACGAACAGCACGAACTTGCTGATCGAAGCGCCCTTGGCCTTCAGCATCTGCTCGACCGTGGCCTTGTCGTCCTTGACGAACGGCTGCGACAGCAGGGTGACTTCCTTCAGGAACTTCGCGACCGAACCTTCGACCATCTTGGCGACGATTTCAGCGGGCTTGCCCGATTCGGCGGCCTTCTGCTCGGCGACCGAGCGCTCGGCGGCGATGTCGGCGGGGTTCACGCCGTCGGCGTTCAGGGCCTTCGGCTTGGTCGCGGCGATGTGCATCGCCAGGTCCTTGCCCACTTCCTCGGCGCCCGAGTATTCAACCAGCACGCCGATGCGGCCGCCGTGCACGTAGCTGGCCAGCGCGTTCGGCGTCTCGATGCGCTCGAAGCGGCGGATCGACATGTTTTCGCCGATCTTGCCGATCAGGGCGGTGCGGGTGGATTCGATCGTGCCGTCGCCGTAGGGCAGCGCCGACAGCGCTTCAACGCTGGCGGGGTTCTGCGTGGCGACGATCTCGGCCAGCTTGTTCACGAAAGCGACGAAATCGTCGTTCTTGGCGACGAAGTCGGTTTCGCAGTTGACTTCGATGACGGCGCCTTGCTTGGCGTCGGCAGAGATGAACAGACCGATCAGGCCTTCGGCGGTGACGCGGGCGGCGGCCTTGCTGGCCTTGTTGCCCAGCTTGACGCGCAGGATTTCCTCGGCGCGGGCCAGATCGCCTTCGGCTTCCGTCAAGGCCTTCTTGCACTCCATCATGGGGGCGTCGGTCTTTTCGCGCAGTTCCTTGACCAGGGCAGCGGTAATTTCAGCCATGTTTGCTCCAATTTTGCTAGAACACGCCCCGGCGGGCCGGGACAGTGATGTGATTCGATGGGACATCCGCGATTCGCGGATCTGGAAGATGGGAGCCCACCTTCGCTGTGCCGGCGAGGCGGGAGCGGGCCGGATCCCCGGACCGCTCCCAGACGCTAACCGCCGGACATGACAGCCGGCTTAGGCCTGGTTGTCCTGCACTTCGACGAACTCTTCCTGGCCTTCGCCCAGCTCTTCGACCAGACCGTTCAGGTTCTGCTCGCGGCCTTCCAGCACGGCGTCGGCGATGCCCTTGGCGTACAGCGCGATGGCCTTGGCCGAGTCGTCGTTGCCGGGGATGACGTAGTCGATGCCTTCGGGCGAGTGGTTGGTGTCAACCACGGCGACCACGGGGATGCCCAGGGTCTTGGCTTCGGCGATGGCGATCTTGTGGTAGCCGACGTCGATCACGAACATGGCATCGGGCAGACCGTTCATGTCCTTGATGCCGCCGATCGACTTGTTCAGCTTGTCCAGTTCGCGTTGGAACAGCAGGCCTTCCTTCTTGATCATGCGCTCGGCGCCGCCTTCGGCGACCACGGCTTCCATGTCCTTCAGGCGCTTGACCGAGGTCTTGACCGTCTTGAAGTTGGTCAGCATGCCGCCGAGCCAGCGGGCGTCGACGAAGGGCATGCCGCAACGGGCGGCTTCGGCGGCGACCAGCTCGCGCGCAGCGCGCTTGGTGCCGACGAACAGGATGTTGCCGCCGCGAGCAGCCAGCTGCTTCACGAACTTGGTGGCTTCCTGGTACTTATCAACCGTCTTTTCGAGGTTGATGATGTGAATCTTGTTGCGATGGCCGAAGATATAGGGGGCCATCTTGGGGTTCCAGTAACGGGTCTGGTGACCGAAGTGGACACCCGCTTCCAGCATTTCGCGCATCAAAGACATGACTTTCTCCAAGGGTTGATTTCTTGCGCCGCACCTGCATCAGCCACTGGCTGACACCCTGGGTGGTGTTGCGCGCGATTTCCCGCAACGGCGGGATGACAAAATTCTAACCGGGCCGGCCGATCACTGCCGCAATAACTCCGGCGCCTTCAGGCGAATCCGCCCTCGACGCCTCCTACCACGCTGCCGCGATAAACCCAGACAGCCGCCACGACGAAAACCTCGCGCCGCATGCATGCAACGCGTCTCCCGACCCGCCAGGAATTTCCTGGAAGTTTCTTCGAGACGCACCCGGACCTGTTTTGTTGGCGGCGAAATCCAGCTCTGGCTAATCCTGCTCTTCGCGCCCGGAAAGACGCCAAATCTGGCATCCGTACGACCGCGCATCAGACCATCGGGGCATTTCTTAAGAAAACATGAACGTTTTCAAGAACTTAATCCGACATCCACACCGAGCACAGACCCTAAGCCTGCATCGCCGCTCTAAAACTTGACCAGGCTTGCAAGCACACCGCGCCCCGGCTCGCGCCAGCCGTGGATTCGCCGCCGCCCACGCCCGTCCGGCCCGCATCCGCTGCGCGCTCCCCGCCACCAGCACCCGCGGCCTGCCCGATTTCGCTCCACAACCTTCGCTTGCGGTGAAACTTCGGGGCGTGCCGCCGATCCCAATGGGTGGATGATCCGCACAACCAGAATACCTGCCGGGCTTGCGCAAAGGCTGGCGCCAACGCCACCATGCCAACACCCGCCGGGATCGGCTCTTGCCGTTACCCAGTAGTACTGAGTAGCCGGGTTATTCGCCCCGCCCCTCACTACCATGCATCCCCAAAAATTTAGGGAAGCCTATAATTCTACTATTCTTTTAAGCAGACATTCAAGCGACCGATCGCCAAGCTAATCCATGGGCACCATTACCAATCAAGCCGACCTGGCCAAAATGCGCGCGGCCTGCCAGGACGCCGCCAAAGTCCTCGATTTCATCACCCCCCACGTCAAGCCGGGCGTCACGACCGGCGAGCTGGACCGTCTCTGCCTGGAATACCTGACCGACGAGCTGGGCGTGAAGTCCGCCACGGTGGGTTACGCGCCTCCGGGCTATCCGCCCTTCCCCGGCGCCATCTGCACCTCGGTGAACCACCAGGTCTGCCACGGCATCCCGGGCGACAAGGTGCTGAAAAATGGGGACTCATTGAACATCGATGTCACCATCATCAAGGACGGCTGGTTCGGCGACACCAGCCGCATGTACGCCGTGGGCGAGCAGTCCATCCTGTCGCGCCGCCTGACCGAAATCACCTTCGAATGCATGTGGAAAGGCATCCAGCAGGTGAAGCACGGCGCCACGCTGGGCGACGTGGGCAACGCGATCCAGAAGCACGCCGAGGCCAACGGCTTCTCCGTCGTGCGCGAATTCTGCGGCCACGGCATCGGCCAGCGCTTCCACGAAGACCCGCAGGTTCTGCATTACGGCAAGCCGGGCACGGGCGTGGCGCTGACGACGGGCATGCTGTTCACCATCGAGCCCATGATCAATGCCGGGCGGCGCGAAATCCGCCAATTGTCCGACGGCTGGACTGTCGTCACCCGGGACCACAGCCTGTCTGCCCAATGGGAGCATGCTGTCTGCGTGACCGAAACCGGCTACGAAGTCCTGACCCTGTCGCCCGGCATGCCGCAGCCGCCGGCGTTCATCACCGAACCCATCGTCATTCCCGCCCTCTGAAGCCCCGCCGTCCGCCACCATGACCGCCGAATACCTCAGCGCCCTGCGCGAACGCATCCAGGAATCCCGGCGGACGGCGGTGGCCCAGTTCCGCGGACACGAGCGGCCGGACACCCTGTTGTCCGAGTTGCGGCGCATCGTTGACGTCGCGCTGCGCGACCTGGTGAAACAATGCCCGCTGCCCGTCGGCGCCACGCTGGCGGCCGTGGGCGGTTACGGCCGGGGCGAACTGTACCCGCATTCCGACGTCGACCTGCTCATCCTGCTTCCAAACGCTCCCACCCGCGAAGACGAAACGGCCATCGAGCGGCTGGTCGCCTCGCTATGGGACCTGGGCCTGGAACCCGGCCACAGCGTGCGCACCATCGAAGACTGCGAGCGCGAGGCCGACGCCGACATCACCGTGGAAACCGCGCTGCTGGAATCCCGCTGGCTGGCCGGCAGCCGCGCGCTGATGAAGAAGTTCGAGGCCGCCACCAAGTCCAGGCTGGACCCGCGCGCCTTCTTCCGCGCCAAGCGCGTCGAAATGCAGCAGCGACATGCGCGCTACCACGACACGCCCTACGCGCTGGAGCCGAACTGCAAGGAATCCCCCGGCGGCCTGCGCGACCTGCAGGTCATCCTCTGGATGGCAAGGGCGGCCGGCTTCGGCGACAGCTGGCGCTCGGTGGCGCAAGCCGGCCTGCTGACCTCGTCGGAAGCGCGCGACCTGCGCAAGGCCGAACAGGCCTTCAAGCGGCTGCGCATCGAGCTGCACCTGCTGGCCAACCGGCGCGAAGACCGCGTCCTGTTCGACCTCCAGCCCGCGCTGGCGGAGGTCTACGGCATCCACGCCACCGCCACGCGCCGCGGCAGCGAACTGCTGATGCAGCGCTATTACTGGGCCGCGCGGCTGGTGACGCAGCTGAACGGGATCCTGGTGCAGAACATCGAAGAGCGGCTGTTTCCCCGCCCCGACAGCGACGCCCGCGACATCGACGACGATTTCCGCAACCTGCGGGATCGCCTGGACATCATTCGCGACGACGGCTTCGAACGCAACCCGACCCTGCTGCTGCGCGCCTTCCTGGTCATGCAGCAGCATCCGGAACTCACCGGCATGTCGGCGCGCACACTGCGCGCCATCTGGCATTCCCGGCACCGCATCGACGCGCAGTTCCGCCGCAACCCCGTCAACCGCAAGCTGTTCCTGCAGATCCTGCAACAGCCGCGCGGCATCGTGCACGAGCTGCGGCGCATGACCATGCTGAACATCCTGCCGCGCTACCTGCCGGTGTTCCGCCGCATCGTGGGCCAGATGCAGCACGACCTGTTCCATGCCTATACCGTGGATCAACACACGCTGGCGGTGGTGCGCAACCTGCGCCGCTTCACCATGCCCGAGCACGCCCAGGAATATCCGCTGGCCAGCCAGCTGATCGCCGGGCTGGACCGGCATTGGCTGCTGTACGTGGCGGCGCTGTTCCACGATATCGCCAAGGGGCGCGGCGGCGACCATTCCGAGCTCGGCGCGCGCGAAGTCCGCAAGTTCGCCCAGGACCACGGCATGGAGCCCGAGGACACCGCCCTGGTCGAATTCCTGGTCCGCCAGCATCTGCTGATGTCGGCCGTGGCGCAAAAACGGGACCTGTCCGACCCGGCCGTGGTGCAGGATTTCGCGGCCACCGTGAAGGACGAGCGCCACCTGACCGCCCTGTACCTGCTGACGGTGGCCGATATCCGCGGCACCAGTCCCAAGGTCTGGAACGCCTGGAAGGGCAAGCTGCTCGAAGACCTGTACAAGCTCACGCTGGCCGCCCTGGGCGGCGCGCACGCCGACGCGCACACCGTGCTGACGGAACGCAAGGAAGAGGCCGCCCGCCTGACCCGGCTGGCCGGGCTGCGCGACGACGCCCGCGAGGCCTTCTGGAACCAGCTGGACGTGGCGTACTTCCTGCGCCACGACGCCTCGGACATCGCCTGGCACACGCGCCACCTGTACCATCAGGTCGCGCCGGCCCAGGCCGTCGTCAAGGCCCGCCCCACCGAACATGGCGAGGGCCTGCAGATCATGGTGTACACGCGCGATGCGCCCGACCTGTTCGTGGCCATCTGCGGCTACTTCGACGCCAAGGCCCTGTCCATCCAGGACGCCCGCATCCACACCACGCGCCATGGCTGGGCGCTGGACAGCTTCATCGTGCTGCTGCCGGAAGGCGCCAGCGACCTGCGCGCCCAGGCCACCCTGGTCGAACATGAGCTGGCCGAACGGCTCAAGGACCCGCAAGCCGCCGCCCAGCCCCACTCTTCCCGCGGCGGCTATTACGGCCGCGGCCGCCAGTCGCGCGTGTCGCGGGTGTTCCCGGTGATGCCGCAGGCGGAACTGCAGCCCGACGAGCGCAGCACCTCCTGGCGCCTGTCGGTGACGGCCACCGACAGGCCCGGCCTGCTGCACGCGCTGGCGCGCGTGTTCGCGCGGCACGAGGTGAACCTGCTGATGGCCAAGATCATGACGCTGGGCGACCGGGTGGAAGACGTGTTCATCGTCGACGGCCAGGCGCTGACCCGGCCGCGCAGCCAGATGCAGTTCGAACGCGACGTGCTGGACGCCCTGGCGGGCGAGGAAGCCAGCCAGCGCGCCGCCTGAGGCGCCCCCGCCACCATCGCCAGCGCCTTGCGGACGGCATACAATCCCGGTTTTCGGCCACGCGGCGTCCGTATCTATGCAGCTCAATGACTATCTGCGCGTTTTCGGGGGCAGCTTCTTCTTCGCGCTGGCCACGCTGCTGCCCTTCCTGAATCCGCCTGCGATCGCGCCGATCTTCCTCTCGCTGACCGAAGGGGCGTCGTCCTCGACCCGGATGGTGCTGGCCAAGCGGGTCGCCATCAACGTCTGCCTGATGCTGATCGTGGCCATGGTCGCGGGCAACGTGCTGTTGAGCTTCTTCGGGATTTCGCTGTCCATCGTGCGGGTCGGCGGCGGCATGCTGGTGATCGCCAGCGCCTGGCGGCTGGTGAACTCGCCCGACGCCGACACCGAGCGCGTGGCGCGCATGGCCGAGTCGTTCACGCCTGAAATGGCCAAGGCCCGCGCCTTCTATCCCCTTACCTTCCCGATCAGCTGCGGCCCGGGCTCCATCGCCGCGGCCATCACCGTCGGCGTTTCGCTGCGGGACCAGAACCACGTGCTCAGCCTGGTGCGCCTGGGCGGATCCATCCCCGGCATCATCGTCGTATCCGCGACGCTCTATGTCTGCCTGCGCTTCGCCGCGCAGATGCTGCACCGGCTGGGCGATAATGGCACCGCCGTATTCATGCGCCTGTCGGCCTTCATCATGCTGTGCCTGGGCGTGCAGATCTTCTGGGAAGGCTCGCGCGAATTGCTGCTGGGCGTCCTGCAGCAAGTGATGCAACCAATTCCGGTTCCCAAGGCCTAAGCCCTGGTCTCCCTCCACCCTCACCGCAGAACAATGACTTCACGCTCCGAACGCCTGCTCCGCCTGATCGCCCTTTTCTGCTTCGGCGCCGTCGGCATCGCCCTGGTTTCCCAGCACGTCTTCGACATGCCGCCCTGCGCCTGGTGCGTCATGCAGCGCCTGATCTACCTGGTGATCGGCGTCGTCGCGCTGGTGGGCGGATTTGGCGGCGGCCGCGCCCTGACCCGCATTTGCGGCGCGCTGGCGGCGTTGCTTTCCGTGTGCGGCGTGGTCGCGGCCTGGTACCAATACAGCGTGGCGGCCAAGATGCTGTCCTGCGACCAGACCTTCGCCGACCGCTTCATGACCGGCATCGGGCTGGATGGCGGCGTGCCTTGGCTTTTCGGCATCTACGCCACCTGCATGGACGCCCTGGTGTCCGTCCTGGGCATCGAGTACGCGCTCTGGAGCCTGGCGCTCTTCGTCATCCTGTTCTTCATGGCGCTGCCTGTCGTCTTCAGGCGCGGCCGCGCGCTGTAGAAGCGGTGCCTCCGTACACGGAAGAACAGGCCGCCGCGCTGCGAGCGCTGGTGCGGGCGCACGCGCCGCTGATGCGCTGGCTGCGCGCCGCCCGCGATCACGGCCCTGCGGGCGGCTGCATTGCGGCCGGCGCCATCCGGTCGCTGGTCTGGAACCATCTGCATGATTATCCGGCGGCAAGCCGCCCCTGCGCCGACGTCGATTTCGTGTATCACGACGCCTCGGACCTGAGCCCCGGGCACGAAGCGGCAGTGGCCCGACGCCTGCGCGAGGCAGCGCCCGACGCCCCATGGGAAGTGGTGAACCAGGCGCGCGTGCACCTGTGGCGCCGGGACAGCCGCGGAGACGCACCGCCCCCGGCGGCATCGCTCGAGGACGGCATCGCCGCCTGGCCCGAAACGGCCACCTGCGTGGGCGCCAGGCTGACGCGCGATGGCCACGTCGACATCGTCGCCCCGCATGGGCTGGCCGACCTGTTCGCGCTTGTGCTGCGCCCCAGCCCCGGCGCCGACCGCCTCGCCTATGCGCAGCGGCTTGCGGCCAAGCGCCATCCCGAAACCTGGCCGCGCCTCACCGTCATCCCTCCCGAAGCGTCCTGAACGTGGCCCCTTTGAAATACCTCGCCGGCTATCCGGAACCCCTGCTGCAACAGGCGCGCAAGCTGCTCGACGAAGGCAAGCTCGGCGCCGCCCTGCTGTCCCGCTACTCCGAGGGCGCGCACGGCGTGCGCACCGACCGCGCGCTCTACCAATACGTAACGGATCTGAAGAACGCCTACATGCGCAACGGCGACCAGATCAACAAGGTTGCGTTCGACAGCAAGATCCACGTGATCCAGCACGCGCTGGGCCAGCACACCTACGTCTCGCGCGTGCAGGGCGGGAAGCTGAAGGCCAAGCACGAAATCCGCGTGGCGACGCTGTTCAAGACCGTGCCGGCCGAATTCCTGAAAATGATCGCCGTCCATGAGCTGGCCCACCTCAAGGAGAAGGACCACAACCGGGCCTTCTACAACCTGTGCCTGCACATGGAGCCGCAGTACCACCAGTACGAGTTCGACCTGCGGCTATATCTGACGCATCTGGAAGCCACGAACGTGGCGCTGTGGAAGGCCGCCGCCTGAACGCAGCTGGCCGAAAAAAAGCCGCCCAGACGGGGCGGCTTTTCGTTCCCGCAGCCTGGCGGGTCAGGCGTCGTTGGCGGCGTAGCCCATATTGAACTGCAGGCCGCTGGCGCCGCCCTCCTCGCCGGACTCGCTGCGGGACTGCCCCAGGCGCGCCAGGTACTCGGCGGTGATGTCGCCGGTGACATACTCGCCGTCGAAGCAGGACGCCTCGAAACGCGACAGCTTGGGGTTGATGTCCCGGACCGCCTGCTGCATGTCGTGCAGGTCCTGGTAGACCAGGTTGTCGGCGCCGATGGCGCGGGCGATTTCCTCGTCGCTGCGGCCAGTGGCGATCAGCTCGCTCTGCGTGGGCATGTCGATGCCGTAAACGTTGGGGAAACGGACCGGAGGCGCGGCGGAGGCGAAATACACCTTGTTGGCGCCGGCGGCGCGGGCCATGTCGACGATCTCGCGGCTGGTGGTGCCGCGCACGATGGAGTCATCGACCAGCAGCACATTCTTGCCCTTGAACTCCATGCCGATGGCGTTGAGCTTCTGGCGCACGGACTTCCGGCGCACGGCCTGGCCCGGCATGATGAAGGTGCGGCCCACGTAGCGGTTCTTGATCAGGCCTTCACGGTAGTCCAGGTTCAGGCGGGCGGCCAGCTGCATGGCGGCCGGACGCGACGAATCCGGGATCGGCATGACCACGTCGATGTCGCCCAGGCGCATGTTGCGCGCCACTTTGTCGGCCAGGTATTCGCCCATGCGCAGGCGCGCGTCGTAGACCGACACGCCGTCGATCAGCGAGTCCGGACGCGCGAAGTACACGTATTCGAAGATGCAGGGCACCAGTTGAGGGTTCTCGGCGCACTGGCGGCTGACGAAGCGGCCGTCCAGGTCGACGAACACGGCCTCGCCCGGCTCGACGTCGCGCACGAAAGCGAAGCCGCTGCCTTCCAGGGCCACCGATTCCGAGGCGACCATCCATTCCACGCCCTCTTCGGTTTCCTGGCGGCCGATGCACAGCGGACGGATGCCGTTGGGGTCGCGGAAGGCGAGCAGGCCGTAGCCCGAGATCTGGGCGACCACGGCGTAGGCGCCGCGCACGCGCTTGTGCACGGCGGACACGGCCCGGAACATCGCGTCGTCGTCCAGCGAAACGCCATTGGCGGCCGATTGCAGCTCGTGGGCCAGCACATTCAACAGCACTTCCGAATCGGAATTGGTATTGATGTGGCGGCGGTCGACGCGGTACAGGGACTCGCGCAGTTCGCGCCAGTTGGTCAGGTTGCCGTTGTGGGCGAACATGATGCCGAACGGCGCATTCACGTAGAACGGCTGGGCCTCTTCCTCGCTGGCGCTGGAGCCCGCCGTGGGATAGCGGACCTGGCCGATGCCGGACGTACCGGGCAGCGCGCGCATGTTGCGCGTACGGAAGACGTCGCGCACCAGACCGTGGGCCTTGTACATATTGAACTGGTTGCCTTGCGACGTCGCGATGCCCGCGGCGTCCTGCCCGCGGTGCTGCAACAGCAGCAAGCTGTCATAGAGCAGCTGGTTGACCGGCCCGCGCCCGATGACCCCTACGATTCCACACATGGTGAGATTTCCTGGTTGATTTGAAGCTAATCAATACGGCAGCCACGTCGCCAGGGTTGGCGGCAGCCACGTCTTGATATGTTTGATGGCCTCGATGGCCGAATGCGAAAACATGGCGTCCTGCCACCACGGCTCTTGCGGCAGCGGCGTGTACCCTGCGGCGGCGACCAGCGCCAGCACGATCAATAGACCACGGGCCAGCCCGAACATTCCGCCCAGGCCGTGATCGGCGGGGCTGAGCCCGGTGCTGCGGATCAGGGCGGCAAGCGTCATATTGACCAACCCCACGCCGAGCAACACGATGATGAACACCGCCGCGTAGGAGACTCCCATGCGCAGCAGCGTCGTTTCAATATAGGGCTCCAGCCAGGTATAGACCGTGGGGCCCCACCATATCGCGGCCACGAAGGCCAGCAGATAGGCGACCAGCGACAGCACCTCTTTGAGCAGGCCGCGCACCAGGCCGAGCACACCCGAAACCACCAGGATGGCCAGCACGACGAAGTCGAAGCCGGTCACTATTGCGCGGCGATGAAACCATTGTCATAGCCCAGGGTGCGCAAGCGCGCCTGGGCCGCCTGCGCCGCCTCGCGCGAGGGGAACGGCCCCACGCGCAGGCGGTACTGCTGCTTGCCACCGATGGTGGCCTGTTCGACGAATGCGTTCGTGACCCCGGCCTGGTGCAGCTTGCTGCGGCGCGACTGGGCGTCTTCCGAGGTCGTGTAGGCGGCGATCTGGAGCACGAAATTGCCCTTGGCGGCCGGCTTGGGCGCGGGCGCGGCCGGCGCCGCGCGGCCTTCCAGCAGCGCCAGGGCGCGCGCGCCGTCATCGGAGCGCGTGTCCGGCTTGGGCGGCGTGGCCGGCTTGGGTTCGGGCTTGGGCGCCGGCGCGGCCGGCTTGGGCGTGGCGGCGGGCGGCGCCGCCGGCTGCGACGCGGGCGGCTGGGCCGGCGCGGCGGCGATGGGCGCCGGCACGGAAGTGATCGGCGGCGGCGTGGGCACGGACGAAGGCTCGGTGGGCGCGGCAGCCGGCGCCGGCGTCTCCGGCGCGGCGACTTGCGGCTCGCTCACTTGCGGCTGGAACGGCGTATTGCGTTCCGGCACCTTGATGGGGATGTTGTCGGCCACCGGCACGGGCTGGGAATCGAGCACCATGGGCAGGATGATGACGGCTGCCAGGACCAGCGCGATGGCGCCCGCGAGCCTGCGCCGCGCGCGGCCGCGCAGCTCCGCAGCCTGGACCTCGCTAGGCACTGCCGCCCTTTTGGAGGACTGCGCCTGGTCGGCAGGATCTTTGCGTTTGAAAAAACCCATGGAGGAGAATTCCTTGCGGCTATATGGCGGCGGGCCGCCCTGGAGCGTCTGACCCGTTCTTGCCTATGCCTTGCGACCCAGAGCCTGCAAAACCGAGGCTACGGTGAGAAACGATCCGAACACCACGATTCTATCATTCTCGCCCGCCCGTTCGCGCGCGGCCGCGAAGGCCTGGGCAGGATCGGCATAGGCGGTGATGCCCGGGCTTTCGCCGCCCGCCGGCACCGGCGGCAATGCGGCGGCGACCTGCGCCGCCAGGTCCTCTCCGGCGGTGCCGCGGGCGCCCGGCAGGCCGGCGCAATACCAGTAGTCGATGCGCGTGCCCAGCTTGGCCACGACACCGGCCAGGTCCTTGTCGTTGAGCATGCCGAATACCGCGTGGGTATAGGGGTGGAAACCCATGTTGTCGAGGTTCTGGGCCAGCACCGCCGCCGCGTGCGGATTGTGGGCCACGTCCAGGATGACCGCGGGCTGGCCGGGCAGGATCTGGAACCGGCCGGGCAGCGACGCCTGCAGCAGCCCCAGGCGCACGGCCTGCTGCGGCACGGGCAGGCGATCGCGGATGGACTCCAGCGCGGCCAGCGCCGCCGAGGCGTTCAGCAGCTGGTTGGCGCCGCGCAGCGCCGGATAGGCCAGCGAGTTGCGGCGCTGCTCGCGCCCGCCGTAGGCCCATTGCTGCCGGTCGCCCGAATAGTTGTAGTCGCGGCCGAAGAGCCACAGGTCGGCGCCGATTTCCGCTACGTAGTCCAGCAGGGACTGGGGCGGCACCGGATCGCTGCAGATGGCGGGGCGGCCGGCGCGATAGATGTGAGCCTTCTCGAAGCCGATCTTCTCCCGCGTGTCGCCCAGCCAGTCGGTGTGGTCCAGGTCCACGCTGGTGACGATGGCGCAATCGGCATCGACGATATTGACGGCGTCCAGGCGGCCGCCCAGCCCCACTTCCAGCACCACGGCGTCCAGGCGGGATTGCGAGAACAGCCGCAGAATGGCCAGGGTGGTGAATTCGAAGTACGTGAGGGAAACGTCGCCACGCGCCGCCTCGACCGCCTGGAACTGGGCGATCAGGGCCTCGTCCGTTGCGATCTGGCCGTTGATGCGGGCGCGCTCGTTGAAATCGATCAGGTGCGGGGAGGTATACAGCCCGACCTTGTAGCCGGCCGCCAGCAGGATGGCTTCCAGCATGGCACAGGTGGAGCCCTTGCCATTGGTGCCGCCGACGACGAACTTCACGGCGGAAAGCTCCAGCTCCATGCGGGCCGCCACTTGCCGCACCCGGTCCAGGCCCATGTCGATCGCGGTGGCGTGGATGGATTCCAGGTACTGCAGCCAATCGGACAGGGTTGCGGAAGCGTCAGGCGTGCGGACAGAAGACATGGCGGGGCCGTGAAGTGGGATCAGCGCTGGATTTTAGCAGTCCGGGCCCGGTGTTTTCCCTAATCCCCTAGGGCGCGGCACGGTATCCGCCGGGAAAAAACGCTTGCCGTTATTTTTCCCATACGTAAAAATAAATTCACATATGAGAATTTTTGGTGAAGCATCCATGACCCAATCCAAGACGCCCAGCTGGCTCGTCCGCGAGGCCGACGTCCCCGGCTACCACCCCGCCAACCACACCGGCACCCTCAATCGGCGGCTGATCGGCCCGGACACCGTCGGCGCCCGCGGCGTGGAGGTGTTGCTGGGCGTCATCGACAAGGGCAAGGGCGCCCTGCCGCACGCCCATCCGGGCATTGAACAGGTCTGCTACCTGATCTCGGGCACAGCCCGCGCCCAGGTGCAGGACGAATGGGCCGACATGGGCCCCGGCGACTGCTGTTACTTCCCGCCCGACATTCCCCACGTGTTCACGGTCACCAGCGACGAGCCCGCGCGCCTGCTGGTGATCTACACGCCCCCCTACGAAGAATCCCCCGAGCGCGTAATCCGCGACTTTCCGGCAAATCCCCCGGCCGCCTGACGCGGCACACTCCGGGACAGCGGCCGCAGAAGCCGGCCCCGGACCGACTACACAGGAGACAACCCCATGAAATTCCCGAGCCTGCTGAGCGCCGTCCTGGTCAGCGGGGCGGCCCTGATGGGCGCGCCTGCCGCCCAGGCCGCCGATTACCCCACCAAGCCCATCACCCTGATCGTTCCCTTCCCGGCCGGTTCCGGCACGGACGCCGTGGGGCGCATCTTCGGCTCCGAACTGTCGGCCATCCTGGGCCAGCAGATCGTGGTGGAAAACAAGCCCGGCGCCAACGCCACCATTGCAGCCAGCTACGTGGCGCGCGCCAAGCCGGACGGCTACACCCTGTTCGTCACCACCAACACCTCGCATTCAGCCGCCCCGTGGCTGATGAAGAACGTGCCCTACGATCCGGTCAAGGACTTCACGCCCATCGCCCGTGGCGGCAACCTGCCCTTCATCCTGGTCGTCAACCCGAAGCGCCCGTGGAAAACGGTCGGAGACCTCATTGCCGACGCGCGCCAGCATCCGGGCCGCATCACCTACGCCAGCGGCAACAGCACCGGCATCGTCGCCGGCGCCACCCTGGCCAACCGCGCCAAGATCGACATCCTGCACGTGCCCTACAAAGGCACGCCGCAGAGCCTGACCGACGTGGTCGGCGGCCAGGTGGACTTCATGTTCACCGACCTGGCGTCCGGCCTGCCCTTCGTCCAGTCGGGCCAGTTGCGGGCGCTGGCCGTGTCCACCGCCGAACGCAGCGCCATCGTGCCTGACCTGCCGTCCATGGCCGAGGCGGGCGTGCAGGACTTCGACCTGAACTCCTGGAACGGCTACTTCGGCCCGGCGGGCCTGCCGCCCGAAATCGTCGCCAAGCTCAATGCCGCCATCAACCAGGTGGTTGCCAAGCCCGACGTCAAGAAACGCCTGGCCGACCTGGGATTCGACGCCTTCTCCGGCACGCCGCAAGCCTTCGGCCAGTTCGTCGGCGAACAGCGCGACCTCTGGGGCAAGCTGATCCGCGACGCAGGGATCGAACAGCAATGACCGCACAATCCGCTTCCGCCGCCCCCGGCCCCCTGGCCGGGGTGCGCATCCTGGACCTGAGCTCGGTCGTCATGGGTCCCTACGCAACCCAGGTCCTGGGCGACCTGGGCGCGGACGTCATCAAGGTGGAACCGCCCACGGGCGACAATCTGCGGGCCGTCGGCCCCATGCGCAACCCCGGCATGGGCCATCTGTATCTGCACCTGAACCGCAACAAGCGCTCGGTCGTGCTGGACCTGAAGACGCCCGAAGGCCTGGACGCCTGCCTGAAGCTGGCCGAGAGCTGCGATGCCCTGCTCTATAACATCCGGCCTCAGGCCATGGCTCGCCTGGGCCTGTCCTATGAAGCGGTCGCGGCCCGCAATCCGCGCATCGTCTACCTGGGCGCCTATGGCTTCGGCGAGGCAGGCCCCTACGCCGGCCGGCCCGCCTACGACGATCTGATCCAGGGCCAGACCGGCATCGCCGCCCTGTCCGCCCAGCAAAGCGGCGAATTGCCGCGCTACGCGCCGCTGACCCTGGCCGACCGCGCCGTCGGCCTGCACGTGGGCATCGCCCTGGTGTCCTCGGTGCTGCATGCGCGGGCCACGGGCCGCGGCCAGCAGGTGGAGATCCCCATGTTCGAAGGCATGGCCCACCTCGTCCTGGGCGACCACCTGGGCGGCGCCACCTTCGAGCCCCCGCTGGGGCCGACCGGCTACGCGCGCCTGCTCGCGCCGCACCGCCGCCCCTACGCCACCGCCGACGGCTATATCTGCCTGCTGATCTACAACGACAAGCACTGGCGGAACTTCTTCGCCCTGATCGGCAAACCCGAACTCTCGGAAGACCCGCGCTTCTGCTCGCACGGCGCGCGCGCCGCCCATATCAGCGAGGTCTACGCCTACGTCGCCGAGGTGATCGCCACGCGCCCCAGCCAGGACTGGCTGGAAGACCTCGCGCGCGCGGACATCCCGGCCTCGCAACTCTATACGGTGGACGGCCTGCTGGAAGACGAGCACCTGGCCGCGACCGGCTTCATCCGGCGCCTGGACCATCCCAGCGAAGGCCCGATACGCACCACCGCTCCGCTGGGCAGGTACGAGGGCACGCCGACCGCCCTGAGCCGGCCCGCCCCCAGGCTGGGCCAGCACAGCCGCGAGGTGCTCGAGGAAGCCGGCTACGACGACGAATGGATCAACGCCATGGCCGCCCGTGGCATCACCAAGGATGGAAACGACTGATGGACTTTGACTTCACTCCCGACCAGCTGGCGCTGCGCGACGCGGTCTCCCGCATCTGCGAACGCTATCCCGACGAATACTGGCTGGAGCGCGACCGCGAAGGCGGCTTTCCGGAGCCGCTGCACGCCGACCTGGCGCGCGACGGCTGGCTGGGCATCGCCATGCCCCAGGAATACGGCGGCGCCGGCCTGGGCATGACCGAAGCCGCCCTGATGATGCAGACCATCGCCGCCTCCGGAGCCGGCTTCACCGGCGCGTCCGCGGTCCATATGAATATCTTCGGGCTGAATCCTGTCGTGGTGTTCGGCACCGACGAGCAGCGCGGCCGCTGGCTGGAACCGCTGATCGCGGGCCGCGAGAAGGCCTGCTTCGCCGTGACCGAACCGGACGCCGGCCTCGACACGACCAAGCTCAGCACCCGCGCCGTGCGCCAGGGCGATGAATACATCGTGCACGGCCGCAAGATCTGGATTTCGACGGCGCAGGTCGCCAACAAGATGCTGCTGCTGGCGCGCACCACGCCGCTGTCGGAAGTGGAAAAGCCCACGCAGGGCCTGTCGCTGTTCTATACCGACCTGGACCGGGAGCGGATCGAGGTGCGCGAGATCGAGAAAATGGGCCGCAAGGCCGTGGACTCGAACATGCTGTTCATCGACGGCCTGCGCATCCCCGTGGCGGACCGCATCGGCGAGGAAGGCCGGGGATTCGAATACATCCTGCACGGCCTGAATCCGGAACGCATCCTGATCGCGGCCGAAGCCGTGGGCATCGGCCGCGCCGCGCTGGACCGCGCGGTGAAATACGCAGGCGAACGCACCGTGTTCGGCCGTCCGATAGGCCAGAACCAGGGCATCCAGCATCCGCTGGCCCAGGCCTGGATGCAGCTGGAGGCGGCGGACCTGATGGTATTCAAGGCCGCCAGCCTGTACGACGCGGGCAAGCCCTGCGGCCCCTTTGCCAACACGGCCAAGTACCTGGCTGCGGAAGCCGGCTACAACGCCTGCCAGACCGCGGTCATGACGCTGGGCGGCATGGGCTACGCCAAGGAATACCACGTAGAGCGGCTGCTGCGAGAAAGCTTCATCCCCCGCATCGCGCCGGTCAGCCCGCAGCTGATCATGTGCTTCATCGCGGAAAAGGTGCTGGGGCTGCCCAAATCCTATTGAGCCCCGCGGACGGCGGGCCCTGCCTCAGGCCTGCTGCTCCAGCCCCGTGCAGGCCGCCCTCAGGATGCGGGCGTAGTTCTCCTGCTGCGGCTCGATCCGGTAGATCGGGCCGCCCACCGAAATCGCGTAGTGCTCGCCCGACAGGGTGACCGGCCAGGCGATCGCGCCCACGTCCGGAATGGACTCCCCGCTGTTCATGAACCATCCGCGCTGGCGCGACAGCCGAAGATCGTCCAGCAGGGCTTCGCGCGTGACCAGCGTGCGCTCGTTGTGACGGGTCATGGACATGCCCGCCAGGAGCGAGTCCCGCGCGCCTTCGTCGAGCAGCGACAGAAGCGCCTTGCCCAGCGAATTGGCGTGTACGTCCTTGAACTCGCCCGCAACGGGCGCGTATCGGATCGTATGTGGCGAATCCAGCACGTCCAGGTACACGACCCGGCCATCCTGGCTGAGTTTGGCGAAAACGATGGTTTCGCGGGTGGCGTCCCGCAATTCCGTCAGGCTGGGATAGACCCGGTCCAGCACGGGATCGGCGCGCGCGATGCGCTGCGCCATGGCCAGCAGCCGGCCCGTCGGGTAGTAGCCCTGGCGCCGGCCGGTCTCGTACAGGTAGCCCAGGCCGGTCAGGGTGCGTATCAGCGCCAGGCAGCTGGAAACCGGCACGTCGAGCAACCGGGCCAGTTCCGACAAGGGCAGCGCGCGCTTCTCGCGGGCATAGGTTTCGATGATTTCGATAACTCTCAGCGCCGTCTTGACACTCATTGCCCCATCCGAACCCTTAGCGTGTGAAACATCTGGCCCGCCCGAGGCTAAAGTTCCCTGCGCGCCTGCCGTAATGGTAGCTGAGAATTCCCTGAAAACAGCGCGTTCCTCCGAGACGCCCTCATCGCCGTTGGAGTGATCATGGCCGTAACCCCGTTAGCCCCTGTATCGTTCGCACCCGCGCCGGTCGCGCCCGCCCCCGTCGTGGCGGAGCCGGCCATCAGCGTGACGCCCGCCGCAACCGCGACGAACAGCGGAGCCTCCGACAGCGCCACGTCGGGTCAATCCGATTCGCAAAAGCTGCCCCTGGACAAGGCGCTGGAGGAAATCAACGACCAGATGAAGGCCTGGTCCACCCAACTGCAATTCGAAATCGACCCCGACGTGCACCAGGTGGTGGTGTCCGTCGTGGACGCGGAATCGGGCGACGTCGTTCGCACCATTCCCAGCGAGGCCGTGCTGAGAATCGCCAAAATGATCGTGAACATGCAGGGCAACGGCATCAAGACGAGCGCCTGATGCTCGAATTAAAACGGTGTTTATCCAGTTTTCGGCGCCAATCCGCGCCAGAAGCACCGAATTAGGCATGCCTTATGCCCTTACCCGGCCAATCGCCGGCTCCGTATTTTTGACAGAATCGCATCGCTAGGAAGGATTTCACATGGCTTCTATTACCAATCTCGGTTCGACCACCGGACTCCCGCTCGAGGAGATCCTCACGAAGCTTCAGGCTGCTGAGGACAAGAAGCTGAGCCTGTACACCAACCGTCAGGCCAGCTACGAAGCCCGGGTGAGCGCCTATGGCCAGATCCAAAGCGCAGTGGAAGCCTTGCAGAAAGCGGCGGCAGCCCTGGGCAAGTCGTCGACCCTGGACGCCGTCAAGGCCAACGTGGTAGGCGACGGACTGACCGCGACCATCGGCGAAGATGGCGCCACGATGGGCGAATACGCCATCAAAGTGAAGAATCTGGCCGCCGCCCAAACGCTGCAGTCCGGCAACGTCGGAGACCGCACCGCTACCAACGGCGCCGACGGCTCGTTTGAAATCGAGCTTACCAATGGCGACAAGCACACGATCGAGCTGAACGGCGACACTTCGCTGAACGGTATCGCCAAGGCCATCAACAGCGACGACAAGGCTGGCGTGCGCGCCACCATCATTACCAACGAAAGCGGCAGCTACCTGATGCTTAGCGCCAAGGACACGGGCGTACAGGCGTCGGTCAAGTCCATCACGGTGACGGGCGACGACAAGCTGAAGAACATCCTGAGCTACAACGCCGGCTGGAGCCAGGAAATGACGCAACAGACGGCGGCTGCGGACTCGGAAATCGAGATCAACGGCATCACCGTCAAGAGCGGCAGCAACAATGTCTCGACCGCCATCGATGGCATCACGCTGAACCTGACCGCGATTACCGGCAAGGACAGCACGACGGGCGCCGACAAAGTCGTCACGCTGAAGCTGCAGAGCGACACCAGCGTGGCCAGCAAGGCGGTCCAGGATTTCGTCAATGCCTACAACTCGCTGCAGAGCACGATCAGCAAACTGACGGCATTCGACGTCGCGGCCGAAACCAATCAGGCCCTGACCGGCGACAACACCGCCCGCGGCATCCAGTCGTCCATGTCCAACGCATTGCAGGTGGTCACGTCCGAGGGCGCACTGCGCTCCTTGGCAGACCTGGGCATTTCGATGGATCCCAAGACCGGCCAGTTGAAACTGGACCAGAAAGAGCTGGACAAGGCATTGACCGGCAACCCCGCCGACGTCAAACGCATCATGACGTCGACCGACGGCCTCGCGGCCCGGTTCGACGCTGCCACCAAGACCATTCTTGGCAGCAACGGCTCCATCAAGATCAGCCAGGACGGCCTGAACGAATCCATCAAGGACGTGAAAGACCAGCTCGCTCGCGCCAAAGCCTCGAGCGATGCGTCCATTGCTGCCATGCGCGCCCAATTCATCGCGCTGGACAAGTTCGTATCGCAGCAGACTGTCACGGCCAACTACCTGACCCAGCAGTTCGCGGCCCTGAGCAAATCCAAGTAATTTATAGAAGATGCCTTGATGACTTACGCCGCCCGCCGTCCAACCGGCTCCTATTCCGTGCGTTCCTACACCGACATCGGCCTGGAGACCCAGGTCCTGGGCGCCAGCCCGGAAAGGCTGATTTCACTGCTGTACTCGGGAGCCCGGGCCGCAATTGGACAGGCCCGCCTCCATCTGCAGGAAGGCAGGGCAATGGAGCGGGGCGCGGCGCTTTCGAAGGCAATCAAGATTGTCGATGAAGGCCTGAAAACGGGCTTGAACATGGAGGCGGGCGGCGAAATTGCCGCTAACCTCGCCCGCCTGTACGACTACATCGTCCGCACACTGCTGTTGGCGAATCTGCGCGCTGATGAAGAAGCGCTCGAAACGGCGGACCGCCTGTTGGCGGATCTGGCCGAGGCCTGGCAAACCTCCGTAGACCGCTCCGCAGCCGGCACGCAGCCTTGAAGGCGTGGCATACGCATAGCCCCAGCCATCGAACGCCCGAGATTTCCATGACGTCCATTACCCAGCACACTTCGCCCATCCTGGAACACTACCAGGAGATCGCCCTCATCACGGGAGAAATGCTAGCGGCCGCCCAACTGGGCGACTGGGACGGGGCAATGATCCATGGCCAGCTTTACTGCGAACGAGTGGAACGTCTGCGCCAGGTGGAACATGCGGCGCCGCTGGACGAGTCCGGCCGTGCCATGAAGTACGACCTGCTCGTGCGCATTCTCGAAAACGATGCCCAAACGCGGGACCTCGCTCTGCCGCAGTTGGCGCGCCTCGGAGAATTGCTGGGACGCATGAAGCGCCAGCAGACCCTCCTGTCCGCCTACGGCCACCAGGCGTCTGAAGAATGAGCGTAGGTCCCGCCGCACTCGGCAACGTCCTGGTGCAGCGGTTGGACGCCGTGCTTGGCACGACGATGTCCGCCGCCAACGCGAATCTCGTCTCCGGCGCGCGGCCGGACGCCGTCAGCCAGCCCGGCAGCCCGGAAAAGCCCGGCCCGTCGGACGGCTCGGCCCGCGATCCCCGGCAAGGCGTGCAGGCAGGCGGCGCCCGGGGCGACCGCCAGAATACCGTCATCGACGCAAAAACGGCTGCCGCGCTGGCCTTGGCGGCCCGCGGGCTGGTCACCAGCAGCGACACCACGGCCTCGGCCCCGACCACGCTGGGCACGACGGCGCGCACCATTCTTGCCCTGCTCGCCCAGTATCCCGAAGCCGCGCCGGCGCTGCAGGGCCGCGCCCCCCTCTGGAGCGCCAACGGCGCTGCCGGCCTGCCGCCCGGCGCGCCCGCCCAGGCGCCCGCAGGCCAGGCGGGCCTGCCCGGGCAGCCCGCACCGGCCGCGCCGCAAACGCCCGGACAAGCCGCCGCGGCCCAGCCGCAGGCAACCGCGGACGGCATGGCCGCAGCCGGCAAACCGGACCGTCCGGCCGCCCATGCCGACGTCCCCGCCGGAGCCAAGGGTCCCGACGCCGCGGCGCACGCCGCGCTTGCGGCCGGCGGTCCCTCCGCCCGCGCGCTCGGCCAGGCCCTGCGCCAGGCGCTGCAGACCAGCGGCCTGTTCTATGAGTCCCACCTGACCGACCTGGTTTTCGGCCGCGCGACTCCGGCCCAGCTACGCGAAGAGCCCCAGGCCCGGCTGGACAAGGACGCGGCGGCAAAAAACACCGCGCCCGCCCGCGCCCGGTCCGAATCGCCCGCCGCCGCCCGCGGCGGCAGCGACGCGCCGGCCTCCACGGCCTCCTCCGGCGCCGCCTCGCCGCCGACGCCCGGCTCGCCCGTCAGCGGCATCCACCAGGACCTGACCGTGCTGGTGCGCCAGCAGCTCGACGTGCTGGCCAACCAGGCGCTCACCTGGCAAGGCGAGGCCTGGCCCGGCGCGCCCATGGAATGGGAGGTGCAGCGCGACCCTTATGGCGGCGACCCCGATTCCTCGGTTCCGACGTGGGCCACCCGCTTGAAACTGGACCTTCCGCGCCTGGGGCTGGTGGACGCGCGCCTGAACCTGGCCGGCGACCAACTGGTCCTGCAGCTCGTGGCTCCGCACAGCGCCTCCGAAATCCATGACGCGTCGGACACGCTGCGCTCGCGCCTGCTGGCCGCCGGCCTGACCCTGAGCAATCTGTCGGTGAGCGTGGTGGAGCCGCGTCCCGCCATTCCGGCCGATATCTGATGAACACGCCCGCAAACTCCCCGGACGCCGGCCCCAATGCGAACCGCAATGCGGCGGTCGCCATCTCCTACGAAGAAAAGGACGACGCGCCGCGCGTGGTCGCCAAGGGCTATGGGCAGCTGGCCGACACCATCGTCCGCGCCGCCCAGGAAAACGGCCTCTATGTCCATGAATCGCGCGAACTCGTCGGCCTGCTGATGCAGGTGGACCTGGACGCGCATATCCCGCCCCAACTCTACGTAGCGGTGGCAGAATTGCTGGCTTGGCTGTACCGCCTGGAATCGCGCGAGCTTCCCGAATCCGCGCCCCCCGCCTGACCCTACTGATTGAGGACGACCATCGTGATGGACGCCAGCGACCCGGAATTCCTGCTGACCCGGCCGGAAGACATGCGCGCAGCCCTGTTCGAGCTGACCCACCCCGACAGCCACATCCTGGTGCGCGACGCCGCGGATCGCGAGATGGCCGTGTTCATCCTGGGCGCGGACAAGCAGACGCAGCAGTTCTTCTGGCGTCCGCGCGACTATGCCGGCGCGGACTTCGAACACGCCGACAGCATGGGCCTGCTGACCGGCACCACCTTCTATTTCAATGCCACGGCCTACGGCGGCGTGCAGATCCGTTTCCGGGTGCAGCGGCCGGAAGTCATCCATTTCGACGACGGCAGCGCCGCGCTGGTATCGCCCTTCCCTGAACGCCTGGCCCGGATCCAGCGCCGCAAGATGTTCCGCGCCTCGCTGATCGCCAGCGCCAGCCGCAGCCACGCGACGTGGCAGGCTTCGCCCACGGAAAAGCCGCACAGCTTCACCGTGCGCGACATTTCGGTGGACGGCGTGGGCCTGCGCGCCGGCCTGGAGGTCGGCTCCCTGCCCCAGCGCGGGACCATCATGGAGAACGTCCAGCTGGACTTCGGCGAATTGGGCAGGATCAGCGCCAGCCTGGAGGTGCGCAACGTCTATCCGGTTTCCGGGCAGCCGATGACGCAGGGCGTCCAGCCCGGCGAGGCCGCCCCGCGGCATGTGTCCCTTACCGGCGAGCCGCCGGTAAGCCATCTCGGGGCAATCTTCCTGAATCTGGATGCGCGCCAGGAAAACTGGCTGCAACAGGTGGTATGGCGCCTCGAGCGAGGCGCCCAGCGCGGCTGAGTCCGCGAAAAGCCGCGTGTCGGGCCTGGATCAGATGGACATCGAGGAGATTTCCTTGTAGGCCGCAACCAGCTTGTTGCGCACCTGCACCGCCGTCTGGAAGCCGATGCTGGCTTTCTGCAGATCGATCATCACGTCGTTGAGCGAAATGTCCGGAGCGCCCAGCTCGAAGGCCTTGGCCTGGGCGGTGGCCGCGTTCTGGGCGTTCGTGACGCGGCGGATGGAACGTTGCAGTTCGGCGGCGAAGCCGTCCGGCCGGCCGACCATTTCGCCCGCGGCGAGGTTGCCCGTCTCCGCCTTGCTGACGACCGCGCGCATCTGCTGGAGCATGCTTTCGATGCCGGACAAGCCTGATACAGCCATTACTGATTCCTTGCTGGTGGGATTACGCCAAATTTGCACACAGCGTAACGCCGATCGCGCCCGGCCATAGCCGATAAGAACCGCCAAAAAACCCGACATTTCGCCGAATGAGGTCGCCCCGCGCGGGGGCCGCGGCGACCCCGTCCCCTTTCTGGGCGACATAGGGGATAAGTAACGCCAAAAACCGGCTGTTTTCAACGATTGGGATTGTCGTCTCAGGGGCAATAATCCACGCTCTCCCCAGACCAGAAGCACGTTGCATGTGTAATCTGCCCTACCAAGACATGAAGCTCCATTCCCAGCTCCGCGTAGCCAGCGGGAGCCGTCGATGAACCAGCAGGCCACCCTGAGTTCGTCGCTGCTGGCGAAGTTCCCCGTGCTGGAGAAGGTCCGCGCGCTGCCCAAGCCTATCCTGCTCGGCGGCGCGGCGGCCCTCGTCGCCGCGATCGTCGCCGTTGCGATGTGGAGCAGCGAGCCCAACTACAAGGTCCTGTTCTCCAACCTGGACGACCGGGATGGCGGCGCGATCGTGACGGCGCTGGGAACGATGAACGTGCCCTATCGCTACAACGACACCGGCACCGCCCTGCTGGTTCCGGCCGACCGCGTGTACGACGCCCGGCTGCAGCTGGCGTCCCAGGGTTTGCCGCGCGGCGGCTCCGTCGGCTTCGAGCTGATGGACAACGCCCGCTTCGGCGCGAGCCAGTTCGCCGAGCAGATCAACTACCAGCGCGGTCTGGAGGGCGAGCTGGCCCGTTCGATCGAAGCCATGCACACCGTGCAGCACGCCCGCGTGCACCTGGCCATGCCGCGCCAATCGCTCTTCGTGCGCGAGCGCCAGGCGCCCACCGCCTCCGTGCTGCTGAACGTCTACCCGGGCCGCAGCCTGAGCGACGCCCAGGTTTCCGCGATTTCCTGGCTGGTGGCGTCCAGCGTCCCCGAGCTGACGGCGGAAAATGTGTCCATCGTCGACCAGAACGGCCGCCTGCTGTCGGCGCCGCTGGGCGAAGGCCGTGGCATGGACGCCGACCAGATGCGCTTCGTGCGCGAAATGGAACAGCGCACGGTCGAACGCATTCTCACCATCCTGAACCCGCTCGTGGGGCCCGGCAATGTCCACGCCCAGGCGAGCGCCGACGTGGATTTCTCGCGCCGCGAGGAAACGTCGGAAGTCTATCGCCCGAACCAGGAGCCCGGCCAGGCCGCGGTGCGCAGCCAGCAGACCAGCGATTCGACCCAGCGCGGCGTCAACCCCGCGCAGGGCGTGCCCGGCGCGCTGTCGAACCAGGCGCCCGCCAACGCGCAGGCGCCCATCGCCAACCCGCCGCAACCGCAGCCGCCCCGTCCCGGCCAGCCGCAGCAGCCGGCCAACGCGCAGCAGCAACAGCAACAGCAACAGCAGACCGGCACGCAGACCGCGCCGACCAATCTGAACGAACGCCGCGATGCGACCACCAACTACGAAGTGGACCGCACCATCAGCCACATCAAGCAGCCTGTGGGCACGCTCAAGCGCCTGTCGGTCGCCGTGGTCGTCAACTACATCCGCGACAAGGACGGCGAGCCGCAGGCCCTGCCGCCCGAAGAGTTGAACAAGCTCACCAATCTGGTCCGCGAAGCCATGGGCTACTCGGAAACGCGCGGCGATTCGCTGAACCTGGTCAACAGCCAGTTCAACGATGGCCCGCCGCCGCTGCCGCTCTGGCGCGATCCGGAAATGATCTCGCTGTTCAAGACGATCCTGGCCTGGCTGGTCGGCGGCGTCCTGGCGCTGTGGCTGTATCGCCTGCTGCGCCGCACGGTGGGCGACTACCTGTACCCGCCGGTCGATCCCGAGCAGGCCGAGGCCGAACGCATCGAAGCCGCCCGCGAAGCGCAGGAAGTGGCCCGCGCCAAGGAAGTGGACCGCTACCAGGACAACCTGGAACGCGCCCGCACCATGGCCAACAAGGACCCGCGCGCCGTCGCGATGGTTCTGCGCACCTGGATGAACAAAGATGAAAAATGATTCCCTTCCCCTGGACGGCATGACGCGCAGCGCCGTCCTCATGATGTCGCTGGGCGAGGACGCGGCGGCCGAGGTCTTCAAGTACCTCAGCGCCCGTGAGGTCCAGCAGGTCGGCGCTGCCATGGCCAGCCTGAAGCAGGTCACCCGCAACGACGTGGCCGTGGTGCTGGAAGAGTTCCGCCAGGAAGCCGACCAGTTCATGGCCGTCACCCTGGGGTCGGACGACTACATCCGCACCGTGCTGACCAAGGCGCTGGGCAGCGACCGCGCGGCCGGCCTGATCGAGGACATCCTGGAAGCCGGCGAAGGCGGCAGCGGCATCGACGCGCTGAACTGGCTGGATCCGAACACCGTGGCCGAGTTGATCGGCGACGAGCACCCGCAGATCATCGCGACCATCCTGGTGCACCTGGAGCGCGACCGCGCCGCCGGCGTGCTGGCGCTCCTGACCGACCGGCTGCGCAACGACGTGATGCTGCGGATCGCCACGTTCGGCGGCGTGCAGCCCGCGGCGCTGTCCGAGCTGACCGAAGTCCTGAATTCCGTGCTCGCCGGCCAGGGCGCCAAGCGCAGCAAGATGGGCGGCGTGCGCACCGCGGCCGAGATCCTGAACATGATGAATTCGGCCGAAGAAGAAACCGTCGTCGCCAGCCTGCGCGAACGCGACAACGACCTGGCGCAGAAGATCATCGACGAGATGTTCGTCTTCGACAACCTGCTCGACGTCGAAGACCGCGCGATCCAGCTCATCCTCAAGGAAATCGACAACGACACGCTCATGGTCGCGCTCAAGGGCGCCCAGGAAGAGCTGCGCGCCAAGTTCCTGCGCAACATGTCCAGCCGCGCCGCCGAAATGCTGCGCGAGGACCTGGAAGCCCAGGGCCCGATCCGCATGTCGAAGGTCGAAACCGAACAGAAGAAGATCCTGCAGATCGCCCGCCGCCTGGCGGAAAGCGGCCAGATCGTGCTGGGCAACTCCGGAGACGACGCGTATGTCTGAAGCGGACAGCGGCGCGACGACGCTCATCTCGCGCAGCGCCGCCTGGCGGCGCTGGCAGATGCTGTCGTTCGACGAGCCGGCGCCCGTCGAGGCCGAGCCGGAGCCGGAACCCGATCCCGGGCCGGACCCCGAGGTCGTCCTGGCCCAACTGCGCGCGCAAGCGCTGGCCGAGGGCCGGGAGGAAGGCCACGCGGAAGGCCATGCCGCCGGCTTCGAGGCCGGCCGGCAGGCGGGCCATGCGGAAGGCTTGGCCGCGGGGCGCGAACAAGGCTACGCCGAGGGCCTGGCGCAGGCTCGGGAACAGGGAGCGGCCGAAGCCCGGCGGCTGCATGCGCTGGTGCAGTCATGCGCCCTGTCGCTGGGATCGCTGGAAGAGAAAATGGGCCAAGGCCTGCTCACCCTGGCCCTGGACATCGCGCAGCAGGTACTGCGCACCACCCTCGCCGAGCAACCCGAGTCCGTAGTGGGCGCGGTGCGCGAGGTGCTGCACATCAATCCGTCCGCGGGCGGCCAGATGCGCCTGTGGGCGAACCCGGAAGACATAGAACTCATCCGCCTGCACCTGGCGGACGAACTCAAGGAAGGCCATTGGCGCGTGCTCGCCGATGAGTCCATCGCCCGCGGCGGCTGCCGCGCCGAGACGCCGTTCGGCGACATCGACGCCACCCTGCAGACTCGCTGGCGCCGTGTCGCGGCCTCGCTCGGCCGCAACGTCTCGTGGGAGGACCCCGCGTGACCGGCCAACCGGCGCCCGCCCAGACCACGCCCGCATCGGGCGTGTCTCAACCGGCCGTGCCTGTACCGGCCGTGCCTGTACCGGCCGTGCCTGTACCGGCCGTGCCCATCATCGACCGCTGGCGGACGCAGTTGCAGATCGGCTCCATCCGCGCCGCGTCGACCGACCCGTGGCTCGTCAGCGGCAAGATCACGCGCGCCACGGGCCTGGTGCTGCACGCGACCGGCCTGCGCCTGCCGGTGGGCGCCGCCGCCCGCATCGAGATCGCGCGCGGTCACGATCACTGGGCTGACGCCGAGGTCGTCGGTTTCGACGGCCACACGCTGTACCTGATGCCGCAGGCGGATATTTCCGGCCTGCCTCCCGGCGCGCGCGTCGTGCCCGGCGAGCCTCCCGTGCAGCGGCAGATCCCGCTGCCGCGCAAGGCCGAACTGAATGGCAACGCCAAGCCGCAGCTGGGCCGGCACCTGCCGGTGGGCAATGCCCTGCTCGGCCGCGTGCTCGATGGCGCGGGCCGGCCGCTGGACGGCCTGGGCCCGCTGACGGGCGCCGAGCTCGCGCCCTTGTCCGCCCAGCCGCTCAACCCCTTGTCGCGCGCGCCTATCGATACCGTGCTCGACACGGGCGTGCGCGCGATCAACGGCCTGCTCACCGTGGGCCGCGGCCAGCGCATGGGCCTGTTCGCGGGTTCCGGCGTCGGCAAGAGCGTGCTGCTGGGCATGATGGCCCGCTATACCAAGGCCGACGTGATCGTCGTGGGCCTGATCGGCGAGCGCGGCCGCGAAGTCAAGGAATTCATCGAGCACAACCTGGGCCCGGAAGGCCTGGCCCGTTCGGTCGTGGTGGCCGCGCCGGCCGACGTCTCCGCGCTGCTGCGCCTGCAGGGCGCGGCCTACGCCACCCGCCTGGCCGAGCATTTCCGCGACCAGGGCCTGGACGTGCTGCTGATCATGGACTCGCTGACCCGCTACGCCATGGCGCAGCGCGAGATCGCGCTGGCCATCGGCGAGCCGCCCGCCACCAAAGGCTATCCGCCCTCGGTCTTCGCCAAGCTGCCGATGCTGGTCGAACGCGCGGGGATGGGCGCGCCCGGCCCCTCCGGCAAGGCCGGCTCCATCACGGCGTTCTACACGGTGCTGGCCGAAGGCGACGACCAGCAGGACCCGATCGCCGACTCGGCGCGCGCCATCCTGGACGGCCACGTCGTGCTGTCGCGGCACCTGGCCGAATCCGGCCATTACCCCGCGATCGATATCGAAGCGTCCATCTCGCGCGCCATGACCTCGCTGATCCCGCAGGAGCAGTTCGCCGTGGTGCGCCGGTTCAAGCAAAGCCTGTCGCGCTACCAGCGCAACCGCGACCTGATCGCCGTGGGCGCCTACGCCGCCGGCAACGACCCGCAGCTGGACGACGCCATCGCCCGCTATCCGCGCCTGGAAGCCTTCCTGCAGCAGGACATCGGCGAAAACATCGGCTACGAAGACGCCGTCCGCCAGTTGCGCGCAACGTTCGAGTTGAGAGACACCTATGCCTAGCCAACTTCCCCTAGACATGCTGATCAACCTGGCCAAGGAGAGCACGGACGAAGCGGCCCGCCTGCTGGGCAGGCTCAACGCCGAGCGCAGCAACGCCGAGCGCCAGCTCGGCATGCTGCACGACTACCGCCAGGACTATCTCGAACGCCTGCAGCAGGCGATGACGAGCGGCATGTCGGCCAGCGATTGCCACAATTACCAGCGCTTCATCGGCACCCTGGACGACGCTATCGGCCAGCAGCAGGCCGTGCTGCGCCAGGCCGACGACAACCTCGCCAAGGGACGCCAGTACTGGCAGCAGGAAAAGCGCAAGCTCAACTCCTACGACGCCCTGGCGCAGCGCGAGCTGCGCGCCCAGGCCGTGGTGGAGTCCCGCCGCGAACAGCGCGCGAACGACGAATATTCGGCCCGCCTGGTCCAGCGCCAGGCCGGCATGCATTAAGCGATACCTAACAGGAAGCCCCAGATGACCGCTCCCCTGCCCCTGCCCTCCATCGCGCCCGCCGCCCCGGCTTCGGTCGCCGATATGCTCGGCGCCAAGCCGGCGCCCGCGAACCGGAAGGGTTCCAGCTTTTCCGACGTGCTGGCCCAGCAGCGCCCGCCGCAGCAGCGCCCCGACCACGCCGCAGGTTCGCGGCCCGCGGACGGCGCGGCGAAAACGCCCGCGAAGGGCCAGCAAGGCTCGAAGGATCCCGCCGCCCAGGCGGAGAACGCCGCCGCCGGCGCAATCGATGAGGCCGTGCAGACCGCCACGCAGGGCGAGGCCGGCGCGCTGGCCGTGGCCGCCGCGCAGCCCGCCGTCGTGCTGCCGCAGCAAGCGCTCGAAATCGCCGCCCAGGCCGCGGAACAGGTGCAGCTCGCGCGCGGCAACGCCACGGCCGCGGCCACCGCGATGAGCACCGGCGCCGCCGTGCTGACCGCGACGCTGGGCGCCGCCGATGCCGCCGTCGCCGTGGGCACGCCCGTCGCGTCGACCGCCCAGCAGGCAGAAGCCGCCGCAGCGCTCGCCGTCCGCGATGCCGCGGCCGCGCTTCCGGTCGTTACCGAGGCCGTCAAGCCCGGCAGCGCCCTGACGCCCGCGCAAGCCCCGGCCGCTCCCGCCGTTGCCGCCCAGGCCGACACCCCGCGCCTGGCCCCCGAGGCCGCGCTGCCCCGCCCTGCCGGCCAGCCGCACACGGACGCCCGGCAAGCCCTGGCGCCGGTGCATGAAGAGCAGGAACCCGAGATCGCGCTGGCCGGCGCCGACCCGCAGTTCCAGGCGCCGCAGCATGGCGCCCAGGCCCATGACGCACTGCCCCCCGCGCTGGCCGCCGCCGCGCAGCGCCAGCCGGTTGCCGTCGCCAATCCGGCAGCCATCGCGGCGCCGGCCGTTCCCCTGGTGCTGCAGGTCGCCACACCCGTGGGCGGCACGCACTGGGGCACCGAACTCGGCCAGCAGGTGGTGATGATGAGCCACAGCGCGCGCCAAGGCATGCAGACCGCCGAGCTGCGCCTGGATCCTCCGGACCTGGGCCCGCTGCGCGTCAGCCTCAACCTGGCCGACGGCGTCGCCAGCGCATCGTTCGTCTCGGCTCACGCCTCCGTGCGCCAGGCGATCGAAACCGCCATTCCGCAGTTGCAGCAGGCTCTGGCCCAGGCAGGCATCTCGCTGGGACAGACCAGCGTGGGCGAGCAGGCCGCGCAGCAGGAGTTCGCGCAACAAGGCGGCAACGGCTCGCAACGGCAGTCCGGCGGTTCGATGACGGGCGCCGCGGCCGTGGCCGAGGCCCCCATCGCCGCGACGGTGGCGCGCAACGCCAACGCGCTGGTGGACACGTTCGCCTGACCGATCCGCGGCCCGCATCCGGCATGGCTTGCGGGCAGTGCAGCAATAGCTTGAGATACGCGGCTTTCGCCCTGTTTTTCGCCTCCAAGCCGAGGCGGGATTTGGGGCAGAATGCTTTCATCCACTAAGAATCCGTTTTCATCAGCGGCAAAACACGCATCGACACCGAGATGGCGACTACCAAATCCACACCCTTGCCTGCGCGCGGCGCATCCTCCTCCCGCGCGGGCGGCCTGGGCCGCATTCTCCGCCCGCTGCTTGCGCTCCTGGTCCTGCTCATCGTCGCCGCGGCCAGCGCCGGCGCCACCTGGTACATCACGCAACGCATGCAGCCGCAAGGCGCGGCGCCCGTGCAGCTCGGCGTGGGCCAGGTTCCTGGCGGCCAGCCTGGCCAGCCCGGGCAAGCGGGTCAGCCGGGCCAGGGTTCCCAAGCCATGCCTGCCACGTTCGTCGCGCCGCCCGCCGGCCCGATCGCCGTGCCTTCGCCGATTTTCGTGCCGCTCGAACCCTTTACCGTCACCCTGCAGAATCCGGATACCGAGCGCATCATGCACGTCGGCCTGACGCTGCGCGTCAGCGACGAGCAGACCCGCACGCGCCTCGAAAAGTACATGCCGGAAGTGCGCAGCCGCATCCTGATGGTGCTGTCGTCGCAATCGCCCATCGGCGTGCAGACGCAGCAAGGCAAGACCGACATGGTCAATGCGATCAAGCAAGCCGTGAATCGCCCGTTCTCGCCCCTGCCTGACGGCCAGTACGTCACCGACGTGCTCTTCACGGCGTTCGTGGTGCAATAAGCATGGCCTACGAGGCATTCCTTTCGCAGGACGAGGTCGACGCGCTGCTCGCTGGCGTCACCGGCGAGAGCGACAGCAAAACCGAAGCGGCTGGCCAGAACACCGGCGCGCGCGCCTATGACCTGAGCTCGCCGGAGCGCGTCGTGCGCCGCCGCATGCAGACGCTGGAGCTGATCAACGAGCGCTTTGCCCGTCAGATGCGCCACGTGCTCCTGAACTTCATGCGCCGCAGCGCCGACATTACCGTCGGCTCCATCAAGATCCAGAAGTACGCGGACTTCGAGCGCAACCTGCCGGTGCCGAGCAATCTGAACATGATTCAGATGAAGCCCCTGCGAGGCACCGCGCTCTTCACCTACGACCCGAACCTGGTGTTCCTGGTCATCGACAGCCTGTTCGGCGGCGATGGCCGCTATCACACGCGCGTCGAAGGCCGGGATTTCACCACCACCGAACAGCGCATCATCCGCCGCCTGCTCAACCTGACCCTGGAAAGCTACGGCAAGTCCTGGGATCCGGTCTATCCGATCGAGTTCGAGTACGTGCGCTCGGAGATGCACACCAAGTTCGCCAGCATTACCGGCAACAACGAAGTGGTGGTCGTCACCTCCTTCCACATCGAATTCGGCGCGACGGGCGGCGACCTGAACATCTGCCTGCCGTATTCGATGATCGAACCGGTGCGCGACCTGCTGACGCGGCCCTTGCAGGAAACCACGCTCGAAGAGGTGGACCAGCGCTGGTCGCAGCAGCTTTCGCGCCAGGTGCGCAGCGCCGATATCGACGTCGTAGCGGAGTTCGCCCGCATTCCGTCCTCGATCCGCGAGCTGATGCACCTGAAGGTGGGCGACGTCCTGCCCGTGACCGTGCCGGAAACCATCATCGCCAGCGTCGACGGCGTGCCGTTGATGGAATGCGGCTATGGCGTCTTCAACGGCCAGTACGCCCTGCGCGTACAGAACATGTTTACCCACGACACAGAACCCAACGAGGCCTCTGACCATGACTGACAAGAACGAGCCCGGCACCGGCTCGTCCCCGGCCGACGACTGGGCCGACGCGCTCGCCGAACAATCCCGCGCCAACCCGCCCACCCAAGCCGACGGCCTGAAGCCCCAGGACGATTGGGCCGCCGCGATGGCCGAACAAGCGGCCGCGCCCGCAACGGCGCCCGCGGCCACTCCCACGGGCGCGCCCGCCGCTCCCGCCGCGCAGCCGGCGGCGCAATCGGTGTTCAAGCCCCTTGCCGGAACCACCGGCGGCACGGGCACCGATATCGACCTGATCATGGACGTTCCCGTCCAGCTGACGGTAGAACTGGGCCGCACCCGCCTGACCATCAAGAACCTGCTCCAGCTGGGCCAGGGCTCGGTGGTCGAACTCGACGGCCTGGCCGGCGAACCGATGGACATCTTCGTCAACGGCTACCTGATAGCGCAAGGCGAAGTGGTCGTGGTCGAGGACAAGTACGGCATCCGCCTCACCGACATCATTACCCCGTCCGAGCGCATCAACCGCTTGAACAACCGTCGCTGAGCCCGGCCCGCCATGAACGAATCCGCCCTCATGCGCGTCATCCTCGGCCTGGTGCTGGTGGTGGCCGCCATCCTGGTCGCGGCCTGGCTGGCCCGCCGCGCCGGGTTGACGCAACGTGGCGGCGGCAGCCTCCTGCGGCAGGTGGCCAGCCTGCCGGTCGGTCCGCGCCAGAGCATCGTGGTGGTCGAGATCGAAAATACCTGGCTGGTCGTGGGCGTCGGCCCGAACCAGCTCAATACCCTGCACACCCTGCCCGCCGGCCAGTTGCCGGAGGGTTCCCCGCTGCCCGCCGCCGCCTTCGCGGCCAAGCTGGGCCAGGCGCTCAAGCGCCGCTAGCGCCCCGGCGCGCTTCATGCCATACCCATGAGTTTGCTCACCCGCACGACGCCCGTCCGCGCCCGCCCCGCCGCGCTGCCCCTGCTCGCGGCGGCCGCCCTGCTCGGCCTGGCCCTCTTTCCGGCCGGTGTCGTCGCGCAGGCGACGCTGCCCGCGCTGACGGCAACCCCCGGTCCCAACGGCTCCGAGACCTACTCCCTCAGCATGCAGACCCTGCTGCTGATGACCTCGCTGTCGTTCCTGCCGGCCGCGCTGCTGATGATGACGGGCTTCACCCGCATCATCATCGTTCTGGGGCTGCTGCGCAGCGCCATGGGAACCGCCATGTCGCCGCCCAACCACGTGCTGATCGGCCTGGCCCTGTTCCTGACCTTCTATACGATGTCGCCGGTGTTCGACAAGATCTACGCCGACGCCTACAAGCCGCTCTCCGAGGGCTCCATCCCGTTCGAGACCGCGGTCGAGCGCGCAGCCTCGCCGCTGCGGACCTTCATGCTGCACCAGACCCGCGAGAGCGACCTCTCGCTTTTCGCCAACCTGGCCAAGCAGCCGGCCATGGAAGATCCCGCGCAAGTGCCCATGCGCATCCTGGTGCCGGCGTTCATCACCAGCGAATTGAAGACGGCGTTCCAGATCGGTTTCACCATCTTCATCCCGTTCCTGATCATCGATCTCGTGATCGCCAGCGTCCTGATGGCGCTGGGCATGATGATGGTGCCGCCGGTCACCGTGGCGCTGCCCTTCAAGCTGATGCTTTTCGTGCTGGCCGATGGCTGGAACCTGCTCATGGGTTCGCTGGCGCAGAGCTTCTACCAGTAACGCCAGGAGGAGAATCGCCATGACCGCCGAAACCGTCATGACCATGACCTACCAGGCGATGAAGATCGTGCTGGCGATGGCCGGTCCGCTCCTGCTCGTCACGCTGGTCGTCGGCCTGGTCATCAGCATCTTCCAGGCCGCCACGCAGATCAACGAAATGACGCTGTCGTTCATTCCGAAGCTGCTGGCCATGTGCGGCGTGCTGGTGCTGCTGGGCCCCTGGCTCATCGGCGTCATGGTCGACTACATCCGGCAATTGATCGGCCAGATTCCCATGCTGGTGTCCTGAGCGGCCGCCGCCGCCGGCCCCCGCGACGCCCGCCATGATCGCCTTCACGCTCGAACAGCTCAACGGCTGGATCGGCCAGTTCCTCTGGCCGTTCGTGCGCATCCTGGCGCTCGTGGGCACGGCGCCGCTCTTCTCGGAATCGCTGATCCCGGTCAAGGTCAAGATCGGCCTGTCGTTCGTGCTGGCCGTCGCTGTCAGCCCCGCCCTGGATCCCATGCCGCCCATCGCGCCGGGTTCTTTCGCCGGCCTCTGGATGGTGATGCAGCAGGTGCTGATCGGAATCGCGCTGGGATTCACGATGCGCCTGGTCTTCGCCGCCGTGCAGACCGCTGGCGAATTCGTGGGCCTGCAAATGGGCCTGTCGTTCGCGTCTTTTTTCGATCCGAGCTCAGGCGCCAACACCGCGGTGCTGTCGCGGCTGTTCAACATCATCGCGATGCTGACCTTCCTGGCCCTGGACGGCCACCTGCTGGTGCTGGCCGCCCTGGTGCGCTCGTTCGACACCCTGCCCATCGCCATGATCCAGCTGCACCAGAACGGCTGGGGCGTCGTGGTGGAATGGGGCAAGACAGTCTTCATTTCCGGCCTGCTGCTCGCGTTGCCGCTCATCTGCGCCCTGCTGACCATCAACTTGGCCATGGGCATCCTGAACCGCGCCGCCCAGCAGCTTTCCGTCTTCTCCATCGGCTTCCCGGTCACCCTGATCGTGGGCGTTACCGTGCTGGCCGTCGTCCTGCCCCACGCCGGGCCCTTTCTCGAATCGCTGTTCGAGTCGGGCCTGACCGCCATGAGCCGCGTCGCCGACGCCCTGGCCGGCAGGTAGCGACCGGAAGGCCGGCGCCCCTGACTTCGTCGCGGGCGCCGGGGCGCGGCGCTTACTGCTGGCCCGTCAGGCGGAAGACGCGGATCGTGTCGCGCAGCGCGCCGGACTGGCCGCCCAGCTGCATGACGGCGCTGCCCAGGTCCTGGACCAGCGCGGTGTTCTGCGCCGTCATCACGTCCATCTGCGACACCGCCGTATCGACCTGCTCGATACCGCTGGATTGTTCCTGCGAGGCGCGCGAGATCTCGCCGATGATGTCGGTCACGCGATGCACCGCGGCCACGATCTCCTGCATCGTCGCGCCCGCCTGCTCCGCCTGCAGCGACCCTTCCGAGACGCGCTCCACCGAATCCTCGATCAGGCTCTTGATTTCCTTGGCCGCCTGCGCGCTCTTCTGCGCCAGGGTCCGGACTTCGCCCGCCACCACCGCGAAGCCCTTGCCGGACTCGCCGGCGCGGGCCGCTTCCACGGCGGCGTTGAGCGCCAGGATGTTCGTCTGGAACGCGATGCCTTCGATGATGCTGACGATGTCGGCGATCTTGCGGGAGCTGTCGGAAATGCCGTGCATGGTGTCCACCACCTGCCCCACGGCGACTCCGCCGCGCCGCGCCACGTCCATGCTGCTGGCCGCCAGCTGGTTGGCCTGGCGCGCGTTGTCGGCGTTCTGGCGCACGGTGGAGGTCAATTGCTCCATGCTGGCGGCGGTCTGCTGCAAGGAAGCCGCCTGGCCTTCGGTGCGCCCGGCCAGTTCCTGGTTGCCGCGGGCGATGTGGGCCGCGGCATGGGTCGTGCCTTCGATTCCCCGGTAGACGTCCTGGGCGATGCCGATCAGGCTCTTGCGCATCACATCGAGCGAGAACTTCAGGCTGCCGACTTCATCGTCGGATTCGGCAACGATCTGCGTGGTGAGATTGCCCGCCGCGACCTGGCGCGCCATGTTGGCCGCATCGACCATGGGATCCAGCAGGAAGCGCGACAGGCGCCAGCCCATGCCGAAGATCAGGGCGATGGCCAGCCCGATCGCCGCGCAGCCCAGACCGGCCCCAAAGGTGTCGAGCTTGTCCCAATTGGCGTGCAATCCGTAAGCGCCGGCGGCCGCCACGATGCCCGACGACAGCAGCGCGTGGCGCAGCATGCGGGCGCGGGCGCTGCGCCTGAACGGAAACGCCAGCACGTCCAGCCCCCGCCGCCAGCCCGCCCTCACGGGCCGGCCGCGCAGGATGCGCACGCCCTTGGCCTTGCCTTCGCGCATGCGCGCGTACAGCGCCTCCGCCATCTCGATCTGTTCGTCCGAGGGGCGCACCCGCACCGAGGAATACGCCACGACCTCGCCGTTCTCGACGATGGGCGTGGCATTGGCCAGCACCCAATAGAATCCGCCGTCCTTGCGGCGGTTCTTGACCAGGCCCAACCAGGATTCGCCGGCCTGCAGCGTGTCCCACAGGTCTTCGTAGGCCTCGGGCGGCATATCGGGATGGCGCACGATATTGTGGGCCTTGCCGATCAGTTCCTCGCGGGAGAATCCGCTGACTTCGACAAAGGCCGGATTCGCATAGACGATCCTGCCTTTGGTATCGGTGCGCGAGATCAGGTATTGATCATCGCGCAGCTTGGTTTCCACGTTATGGATGGGTAGGTTGACGCGCACAGCTTGTCTCCGGTTACATCAAAATAGCGAATGAATAACGGCGAGCAAACTGGACCTGATGCCCTTCATCTACACGTTCCCGCCCGGTTTGTACGGCCTGCGCGCCCGCTGGCGCGATGGCCGTCAAACACTGTTCATTGCCCTATTCAGGCGTTAAATCGGTTAACGGCAATATTTTCGAAAACTTTACGCATGCATGGCGGCTGCATTTTCGAGGTTCGAAAAAAGCAGGGCCGCGGCCCCGCGTGAACGCGGCCGCGGCCCTGCCATGCCAAGCGAGGCGACCGGTCAGGCCTGGGTCAGCGTGGGCGCGGAATAGCCGCTCAGCTGATGGGCCGGCACTTCGATCACTTCGCCCGCGTTGATCTTGAACACGGCCACCGCTTCGGCCAGGCGCTGCGCCTGCTCCTGCAGCGAGCCCGCGGCCGCCGCCGCCTCTTCCACC
This sequence comes from Achromobacter sp., assembly GCF_050285585.1. Lineage (GTDB taxonomy): Bacteria > Pseudomonadota > Gammaproteobacteria > Burkholderiales > Burkholderiaceae_B > Achromobacter. The sequence goes on from NZ_JBLZXF010000009.1 coordinate 230,628, forward strand.
AGCGCCGCGTTCTGCTGCGTCACCTCGTCCATCTGCGACACCGCCCGGTTCACCTGGTCGATGCCGCTGGACTGCTCCTCCGACGCCGCCGAGATCTCGCCCATGATGTCCGTCACCCGCTTCACCGACGCCACGATCTCCTGCATCGTCGATCCGGCCCGCTCCACCTGCTCCGAACCCGCGCCCACCTTCGTGACCGAGTCCTCGATCAGGCCCTTGATTTCCTTGGCCGCCTGCGCGCTGCGCTGCGCCAGCGAGCGCACCTCGCCCGCCACCACCGCGAAACCCTTGCCCTGCTCGCCCGCGCGCGCGGCTTCCACCGCCGCGTTCAGCGCCAGGATGTTCGTCTGGAACGCAATGCCGTCGATCACCGACACGATCTCGGAGATCTTGCGCGAACTGGCCGAAATCTCCTGCATCGTGCTGACCACTTCCGACACCGCCGAACCGCCGCGCTCGGCCACGTCCGAGGCGCTGGCCGCCAGCTGGTTGGCCTGGCGCGCGTTGTCCGCGTTCTGCTTCACCGTCGAGGCCAGCTCCTCCATCGAGGCCGCGGTCTCTTCCAGCGAGGCCGCCTGCTGTTCCGTCCGGCTCGACAGGTCCGTGTTGCCCGCCGCGATCTCGCGCGAACCCACGTTGATCTCGTCCACGCCGCGGCGCACCGCCGACACCGTGCGGGTCAGGCTTTCCTGCATGCGCTTGAGCGCGGCGAACAATTGGCCGATTTCGTTGTGCGAACGCACCTCCACCCGGCTGGTCAGATCGCCGGCGGCGATCTTGTCGAAGTGCTGGCCGGCTTCCACCAAGGGGCGGACCACCAGACGGCCGAACAGCATGCGGGCCAGGATCATCAGCAGCAGCGCCAGGCCGACCGCCACGCCCACCGCCACCATCGCGCGGTTGAAGTTGGCGTCGGCCTGATCGATCGTGGCCTGCTGCTGCGAGCCGATGTACTTGCCGAACTCGCTGATCGCCTCGATGAACGCGGCGCTGCGCGGCGTGCCGTATTCGTTGTTCACCATGTAGAAGGTCGAATAGTCTTCGCTGCGCAGGGCTTCGACCATGGTGTCCACGCCGTCATCGATGTACGAGCGGTAGCGGCGCACCAGGTTCATCGACAGCTGGCGGCCGGTATCGTCCTGCAGCATGTTCTTCTGGAAATCGGCAAAACGGCTGCGCACCCCGGTCAGGAGGTCCGTCGCGCCCTTCAGGGCCGCCGCCGCGTCGCGCGCCGAATTTTCCCCGCTGCCCCAGCCGGACTCCTGCAGGTGGCGCGCGGCCACCATCAGCGCGACGCGGGCGCGCAGCATGTCGCTGTTGATCACCTCGACCTGCTTGGCGCGCTCGGTCAGGGCGTTGACCTCGCGGATGGACTCGTAGTTGTTCTGCAGGAAATAAGCCGCCAGGCCGCCGACCGCCGCAATCAATATCGCGAAAAACGCCATGACCCACAGCAGCATCGTGCCGACGCGGGCATCCCGCAGGCGCAACTTTCTTTTCACCTTGGGCGCGCGCGCCGCCTTCCTCTTGCCGACCTTGCCGGCCTTCGCACCGGATTCGAGACTCGCTTCCATATATTTCCCCATCCCTCAGGAACTGCCTGACCAAATGAAAAACCACCCTGCGGACACGCCCTGTTACATGACGGTTCCACTGAGGGCGACGTACATTGCGATCTGCGCCGCAATGCTCTCTGCCGGACTGCGGGACTTCAGCCGCCCCGCTGCCTCGATCCGGCCGGTTCACCCGGGCCGGGTATGTAGATGATTTGCCCCTCGGGCTCCACCGAGGGCAAGGCCCAGTCCTGAGCAAAGTCAGGCGCAGGCGCGGGCCCCATCAGTTTCTGGCGTTCCCAGGGTTCCAGCAGAATATTGGTGCTGTCGACGAGGCGCGCCAGCCGGCCGTCCGGCCCGAACTGAAGCAGCGCTTCCTTGCGGCTGTACAAGCCGTCCGCGACAAATGTGATCTTGAAGGACCAGAGCGCCAGGAAGGAGCCGTCGGTCTGTCGATAGACTTTATCGGGCGGGGCGGTCAGCGCCCTCGAAGCCTCTTCCAGCGTCGTCTGCCCCGGCGTCAGGGTCGACAGCTTGCCCGGGTCGAAGTTGTGACCCGTCGCCGCGCAGCCGGCGAGAATGGCTGCAAGAGCAGCCGCCGCCAGAAGATGTATATAGCCTCGCATACCTACCCACTTACCGGACTGGCCGGTGTCAGAAAGATTCCCAATCGTCGTCCGAAGGCGGCGGCCGCCGGCTGGCCGCCGGCGCCGGCTTCGCATCGGACACAGCCGCCGGCCTTGCCGCGGGCCGGCGCGGCGGTCGGGCCGCCGTCGCGCCTTCGGGCGCCGCGGGCTTGACGCGCGCGGCATGTGTCAGGCGCGCGGCCGGCGCCGCCTTCGGCGCGGCCGCCGGTTCCGCCACGGGCGCTTCCTTCGCCGCCGCCGGAGCGGCCACGCGAGGCGCCGAACGCTGCTGGGCCAGTTGGCGCGCCGGCACCTCGATCACTTCGCCCGCGTTGATCTTGAACACGGCTACCGCTTCGGCCAGGCGCTGCGCCTGCTCCTG
>NZ_JBLZXF010000010.1:0-225306 GCF_050285585.1 Achromobacter sp.
TTGCCCAGATAGCCGTTGCCGTTGGGCGTGACCGCAACCGTGTGCGTATCCAGCGTGTCGACGTCGGCGAACGTGATGGTGCCGCCCGCCGTGTGTTCGGTGGCGTTCTCGCCCGTGGCGCCATCGGCCACTTCGGTGACGGAACCGGATTGCGCACCGCTGGTGATCGTCGGCACGTCGTTGGTGCCGGTAATCGTGATGGTGATGTCCTGGGTGACGGTGCCGCCCTTGCCATCGTCGATCGTGACCGTGTAGGTCTGCGTGAGCGTCTGGCCGGCCTGCAGGGAATCCAGAAGTTCGTCGTTGACCTTGAAGTCCCAGCTCAAGCTCTTGTCGGCCGGATCGATCGCGCCCAGGGTGAGGTTGCCCAGGTAGCCGTTGCCGTTAGGCGTAACCGTGGCCGTGTGCGTGTCCACCGTGTCGACGTCGGCGAACGTGATCGTGCCGCTTGCGATGTGCTCGGTGGTGTTCTCGCCTGCGGCGCCATCGGCGATTTCAGTAACCGTGCCTTCCTGCGGACCGGTGGTGATCGTCGGGGCGTCATTGGTGCCCGTGATCGTCACCGTCAACGTGGCCGTGTCCGTCGCGCCCTGGGCGTCGGAGACCGTATAGGTGATGGAGGTCGTCGCCGTCTGGCCGGCGGCCAGGTACTGGAAGTCCGGGCCCGGATCGAAGGTATAGGTGCCATCGGCATTCAGGGTGAACGTTCCGCCGTTGGAACCGTTGACGGCTGCGCCCACGCCCGCCGCGTCGCCCTCGACCGCCGAGACGGAGAGCTTGTCGCCATCCGGATCGGTATCGTTGCCGAGCACGCCCTCGGAGGGGTGCAGCACCACGAGCAGGTTGTCTTCGCGGGTTGCGCCGGAGTCGTCGAGCGCGATCGGCTCGGGGTTGCCGATGGTCCACACGAAGGTCTTGGAAACCGACGCGCCGAAGGGGTCCGTGGCCGTTACGGTGATCAGGTATTCGCCCTTGACGCCCGTGTTGGTATGGTCGGAGGCCCAATTGGCCAATTTGCCCGAGAAAGTTCCGGTAGCCGAGTCGAACGTCAAGCCGCCGGGCACATGGTCGACGGAATAGGTGAGGACGTCGCTCTTGTCCACGTCGCTGAAGAAGCCGGACAGGTCGTAGCTGACGACATCGCCATCCATGTTGTCCTGGTTGTCCAGCGCGATGGCGGTCGGGCCGTCATTGGTGCCGGTGATCGTCACGACCACGGTCGCGGTGGACGTGGCGCCGCTCGGGTCGGTGATGGTGTACGAGATGGTGGTGGTGGTGGTCTCGCCTTGCGCCAGGTGGTCGTAGTTGCCGCCCGGGTTGAAAACGTAGCTGCCGTCCGGCTGGACGGTGAAGGTGCCGCCGTTGCTGCCGGTGACCGAGACGCCGCCCGTGGTCATGGGGCGGCCGCTGATCGAGGTGATCGCCAGCGGGTCGCCGTCGGGATCCGAGTCATTGAGCAGCAGATTGCCGCGGACCAGGCTGTTCTGATCGCCGCGTCCGGCGTCGTCGAGCGCATTGGGCGGGGTATTGACAGGAGTGGTCGGCGTGGCAGTGCCGCCCTGGTCGTCGTCGCCGGCGCCGGTGGCCGACATGCGCGGCAGGACGTCCTCGCCGCGGGCCGGGTTGGGGTAGGCGAGGTCGAGGGGGGTGGTGGTTTCAAGGATGCGGGCAAGGCGCACGAAGCTGCTGCCGCCGGCATCGCCGCCGCCGGCCACGATGGCCGCGGTGGGGTCCAGTTCGTCGAACGGGTCGCGGCCATCGCGCAGGGCGGCCAGGAGGCGGTCGGAGTCGGTGCCGCTGGGCGGCGCGACCGCGGCTTCGGAAGGATCGGCCAGCGGGCCGCCGATGTCGCCGTTCATCGCCACTTCGCGGCCCTCGCCAATGACGATCGGCATGCCGTCGCCCACCTGAAGGGATACCGTGGCGCCCGAGGCAGTGACGACGTCGCTGCCCGCGGGGACTTTGCTGCCCTGGTGCAGTTCGGTCAGGGAACCGTCGCTATTGCGTATCCACGCGCGACCCGTGATTTCGTTGACGACTGCAGGTGAGGTGTTGGCCATGTTGGTTCCGTTTCAGGGAGTTATCCAAGATGGCCAGATACTAGATTGCGCCGCCGGCGCGGGATATTGTCCTCAAGGACAGTATCAGGAGGTAATTTTGATCCGGCTGTCGGCGGGTGCGGAAATGCCGTGCACGCGCAGCGCGAGTTGCAGGCGGTCCGTGACGCCCAGCTTTTCGAAAACGGCCGACAGATGAGCCTTTACCGTCCGTTCGGTAATGCCCAGCGCTTCCGCGATCGGCGCGTTGGCCTGGCCGTTGGCGGCGTAGCGCGCCACGGTGATTTCCCGTTCGGTCAGCAGGCCGCCGTCCCAGGAGTGCGTGTCCTGGGCGCGTTCGGCAACCAGCTTGAGCAGCCGCGATACCAGGGACCTGCCCATCCAGATGCCGCCGGAGGCCACGACTTCCAGCGCCTGCGACAGCGACGCGGCGGGCGCATAGCCGTGGCAGTAGCCATGGGCGCCGGCGCCCAGCACCCGGGTGCCTTCCTCGTCGTTCGGGCTGGGGCTGGCGACGACCACGCGCATGTCCGGCAGGGTGGTGGCCCAGACGGGATCCTGCCAGGAGGGCAAGCGGGGAAGGCCGGTGTCCAGCACCGCCAGCGAGCGGCCCTGCTCGCGCCAGCGCTGCAGATCGGCCAGGCCGCGACCGCGGGCCGCCAGCCAGCGCGCCGGGTCCAGGGCGCGCCAATGCTGCCACAACAGGTCGTCGTGCGTAATCAACAGGACAGGAACGGGTTTCATAAAGCCTTGCAGCCCTCCTTTAACGTTCGGTAAAGGCATTCGCCTTGGCGCGCAATATGGGCTTGAGCAGGTACTGCAGCACCGTGCGCTTGCCTGTCAGGATATGAACCTCCGCCACCATCCCGGGGATGATGGGCAACAGTTTGTCGCCTACCGTGCTGCGGTCCGTGCGAACGCGGACCACGTAGTAGGAATTGCCTTTCTCGTCGGTCACGGTGTCCGCGCCGATCTGTTCCACCTTTCCTTCCAGGCCGCCGTAGATGGCGAAGTCGTAGGCGGTGAACTTCACTTCCGCCTTCTGGTCGGCGTGCAGGAAGCCGATGTCGCGCGGCTGGACGCGCACCTCGAGCAGCAGGGTGTCGTCCTTGGGCACGATCTCGATGATGTCCTTGCCCGGCTGCACTACGCCGCCCACGGTGTTGTTGAACAGTGTCTTGATGGTGCCGCGCACCGGCGCGCGGACCTCGGCCAGCTTGACGCGGTCGGCCAGCGCGAGCTTGCCTTCGCGCAGCGTCGACAGCTTGGTGTTGGTCTCGGACAGTTCGCTGCGGGCCTGGTTGCGGATGTTCAGCTCGGTTTCCTGGATCTTGCTTTCCGCTTCCTTGATGGAAGCCTGGAAGCGATCGATCTGCGCCTCCGCGCCTTTCTGTTCCCCGCAATAGCGGGCCACGTCGCGCTGCAGGCGCAGCAGGTCGACTTCGGAGACCGCGCCGCTCTTGAGCAGCGGGCGGGTCACCTGCAGTTCGCGCGACGTCAGCCCGCAGCTGGTCGCGGCCTGGTCGCGCTTGGCGATCGTTTCGCGCAGGTCTTCCTGTCGCTGCTTGAGCTGTTCGCGGGCCACGTTGACGGTGGCGTTCAGTTCCGTGGTGCGCGCCTGCCAGGCGTTGCGCTCCATTTCCACCACGCCCGGCATCTGCGCCAGGGCTTCTTCGGGCGCCACGAAGGGTTCGCCGGTGGCCAGGGCCTTCAGGCGCGCTGCCTTGGCGAGCAGGGACAGGTATTCGGCGTTGTTCTCGCCCAGCGACGATGCAAAGCGCGTGGAATCGATCCTCAGCAGGACCTCGCCGGCCTCGACTTCCTGGCCGGGCCGCACCAGGATCTCGTCGACGATGCCCCCGTCCAGGCTCTGGATGATCTGGACCTGGCGCGACGGCACGACCTTGCCTTCGCCCCGGACGACCTCGTCGATGCTGCCGGTGCCTGCCCAGACGAGCAGGCCGCCGGTGGCCAGCAGGCTCACCCACAGCAGGATGCGCGAGCCGCGGGCCTGGGATTCATGGATGACCCACTCGGCATTGCCGACGTAGTCGGAGCGGTGCTGGGGCTTGCCTTTTTCGGTGCCGTCCAGCAGGCGGTCGAAGAAGAACACGAACACGCCGCGCAGCTTGCGCCACAGGGTTCCAAACAGGCCGTGCCGGGTTTCGGCTGGGTTGTTCAGCATGGCTACCTCAGCCTCCGCGTCCGACGCGACCCTGACGCAGGGCCTCGACGACTTGTTCCTTGGGGCCGTCGGCCACGATGTGACCGTTGTCGATCACGATCAGCCGGTCGACCAGGTCCAGCAGGGCGGTGCGATGGGTGACCAGCAGGATCGTCTTGGTCTCGCTGGCTTCGCCCAGGCGCTTGCGCAACTGGGCTTCGCTCTGGTGGTCCATGTTGCTGCTGGGCTCGTCCAGCAGCAGGATGGGGGGATCGTTGATTAGGGCCCGGGCCACCGCCACCGACTGGCGCTGTCCGCCGGAGAGGGACTCGCCGCGTTCGCCGATCACCATGTCGAACCCGTTGGGATGGAGGTTGGCGAAATCGGAGACGCCGGCCAGGTTGGCCGCCGCCAGGATGCTGGCGTCGTCGGCATAGGGCGCGCCCATGGCCAGGTTGTGCTTCAGGCTGCCGTAGAAGAGCAGCGGATCCTGCGGCACGTGGCCGATTGCCCGGCGCACGTCGGCGGGATCGATCTGGCGCACGTCGACGCCGTCCAGCAGGACAGCGCCTTCGGTGGGCTGGTACAACGCCAGCGCCAATTTCTCCAGGGTGGTCTTGCCGGAGCCGATGCGGCCGATGACGCCGACTTTTTCGCCGGGCTTCAGCTTGAACGACACCTTCTTCAGCGCCGGCTGCGCGGCCCCCGGATAGGTAAAGGTCACGTCGCGGAACTCCAGCCCGCCGTGAAAGACCGGGCGGTGCAGGAATTCGGCTTCCGCCGGGCGCTCGACCGGCAGCTTCATGTAGCTGTCGATCGACCCCAGCGAGGTGCGGGCGTTCTGGTACTGCATCAAGAGCCCGGCCACTTGCCCCAGCGGCGCCAGGCAGCGCCCCGCGATCATGGAGGCGGCGATGATGCCGCCCATGGAAATGGCCGATTCCTGCGCCTGGTACACGCCGATGATGACCACCGAGATCGAGACCATCTGCTGGACGGCCTGCACGAAGCCGACCGTGGACGAAGAAATCAGCTTGAGCTTGCCGCCGGTCTGGGCAATGTATTCCGTGGCGCGTTCCCAGTTGCGCTGGATCGAGCCCTGGGCGTTGAGGGTCTTGACGGCTTCCAGGCCGGTCAGCGCTTCCACCAGCGTCGCATTGCGCTGGGACGAGGCCTGGAAGGTGGCCATCGTGAGGGATTCCATGCGGGCCTGCGCCGCCAGCGACACCAGCAGGATCAGCACGATGGCGACCAGCGGCGGCAGGATCATCCAGGGAGAGATCCAGGCCAGCGCAAGCAGGAACAGCAGGATGAAGGGCAGGTCGACCAGCGTGGTGATCGTGGCCGAGGCAATGAAGTCGCGGATGGATTCGAAAGAGCGGAGGTTGGCTGCGAACGAGCCGACCGATACCGGCCGGCCCTCCAGCCGCAGGTCCAGCACCCGTTCCATGATCTGGGCGGACAGGCGCACGTCGACCCGCTTGCTGGCGCTGTCCACCACGTGCGACCGGGCCGTGCCCAGGATCATGTTGAAGATCACGACCAGCGTGATGCCGATTGCCAGCACCCAGAGCGTTTCGATGGCATTGTTGGGCACGACCCGGTCATAGACGTTCATCGTGAACAGGGGCATCGCCATCGCGAAGAGGTTGATCAGCAGGGCGGCGATCAGCGCGTCGCGGTACAGTCGCCGGTTTTCCATGATGGCGGCCCAGAACCAGTGGCGCTGGCGCACCTTGGCGACCTCGGGCGCGCGCGCGTCGAAGCGGAACTGCGGGCGCACGAAGCACACCAGGCCGGTGTACTGCGCCGCAAGTTCCTCGGGGCTCATTTCGATCGAGCTGCCGCCCAGCTCGGGGTGGCTGACGACATACGTGCCGCCGTCCTTCTTGAGCAGCAGGCAGGCGCGTTCGCCATGGAGCAGCAGGATGGCGGGCAGCAAGTCCTGCGAGATGCTGTCCAGCGTGCGCTTGACCACCCGGGCGGACAGTTGCGCGCGCGCGGCCGCGCGCGGCAGCAGGGCAGGAGTGAGCCGATGCTCCTCCAGCGGCAGCCCCGAGGACAGCGCTTGCGCCGTGGCCGTCACGCCATGCAGCCGGGTGATTTCGACCAGGCAATCGAGCAGCGGATCATCGTGCGCGGCGCGCGCATCCGCGCGCCACTCCCGGGCGGCCAATTCAGATAACTTGTCCATCTTCGTCATCCAGCAGGTCCAGGTGTTCCGAGAGCCGCGCGCGCTGCTGCTTGCGCTGGGTAAGTTTCTGTTGTGCCTGTATCGGCAGGTCTGTCATGCGCAAGGTGCCGTTGGCGATCAGTGCGTCGATCAGGTCTTCCAGGACGCGGACGAAGTCCGCGTCCAACTGCGAGAAGTCTTTGCCCTGTTTCGGCATGGGGTCTCCTAGCGCTTAAGGGCGCTCAGGGCTTGGCGCTGGGCGCGTTCATCGGGATGAAGGTGGGCGGCAGCGTGCCTTCGTTGTATTGCACGCGCACGGGGGCCAGGCGGGCCGTGTCGGGAACCGTGGAATTGCAGAGCTTGATCACGTCATCGGACACGACCAGCTTGCCGTTTTCCTCAGGCATTTCGTTGCGCGCAGGCTGCAGGGCCAGGGCGGGCAGCAACTGGTGCGACAGCGCCAGCCAGCGGTATTGCGCGAGCTGGAGGTCGTAGAGGGCGTTGGTCAGGGCGCGGCGCGATTCGAACAGTTCGTTTTCGGTGTCGAGCAGGTCGAGCAGCGTGCGCTGGCCGATCTGGAATTGCTGGCGATAGGCTTCGCGCACCTTCGTGGTGGCCACTTCGTGGTCGCGCAGGAAAGGCAGCTTCTGGTTCAGGCTGACGACGTTGTTCCAGGCCACGGCCAGGTCCTGCTGCACGTTGCGGCAGGTGTAGTCGCGGATGTCGCGCGCGGCATAGGACTGCGCGGCGGTCTGGCGCACTCGGGCCGAGTCGGCGCCGCCGCGGTACAGGTTGTAGCTCATGACGAGCTGGACGCTGGAGCTCTGGATGTCGCGGCTTTGCGGCGTCGGGTCGTTCTGGTCGCGGCCCGTGGCGGCCACGAATTCGAACTTCGGCGAGAACGCGCCCTTGGACGAGGCCACACCGGCTTCGGCCGCCTGCAGGCCGGCCTGCTTGGACAGGAAGCTGGGATTGCGGCGCAGCGACTCATTGAAGTCGGCCGGCTTGGCCGGCAGCTTGCCGCTGATGTCGGGCGGCGGCTGCATCGATTGGGGAGGCAGGGCGCCCGTCACGCGCTGGAAGCGCTGTTGCACGTCCAGCAGGTTGGCGGTCTCGGTCATCAGGTTGGTCTGGGCCAGGGCCAGGCGTCCGCCGGCCTGTTCCAGGTCGACCCGGCGGCCCACGCCCGATTCGGCGCGCTCGTTGATCTGCTTGAGCGTTTCTTCGTGCAGCGAATAGTTCTGGCGGGCCAGCAATTCCATGTCGCGGTAGCGCTGCAGGTCGATGTAGGCCTGCACGGCGGCGAGCGCCGTGCTGTCGCTGGTGGCCAGCAGGTCGTAGAACTTCGCCAGCTTGTCGAAACCGGCCTGCTTGACGTCGTTGCTCGTGCGGAAGCCATCGAAAATCAACTGGCGCAACTCGACGCTGTAGCCGGGGCGGCTCCAGTCCTGCGAACCCACGCCAGGCACATTGCGGCGGTACTCGCGACCCACGTAGCCTTGCGCGTTGATCTGCGGGAAGAAGGCTCCGCGCGCGACGTTCTGGCCTTCCAGCGACGCTTGGAAGTCATGGTACTTGGCTTGGATTTCCGGATTGCCGAGCAGCGTCTGTTCGACGATCTGGTTCATCGTGACCGCGGGCTGTGCGGCAGCGGGAGCTGAAGACTGTGCAAATGCCGCAGGAACGAATGCCAGGGCAAGGACCGAAGTCGTGCTTTTGAGCAAAAACGAAGCCATAGTGATTATTCGCGAGTCGAGTTGAGGATGAATGGCCGCATATTGTGTGGAAATGTCAGTTTTGACGAGTCAATATTTGTTAATTCTTGATGAGATTTCCGCGGCCATTTCTTTGGTTTCGTCGCGCATCATCCTCTAATTCTGCTGAATCTGCATCAACTTCGCTCTGTATGTCTTGAATGTGCTGATTTAATGCGGCTTTGATGCTATTTATTTCGTTTTATTTCGTAAATGGCTCGGCGAAAGCGTTGCGCGATTTTATCGTTTTGATAATTTTGTATCTATTTTCCCGGCCGAATTTGTATCCATGCATGCCGGTCTCGTCGCGCCTGTCCCGGGATTGAATCCGGGCCCGTTCGCAGGCTCCGTCATCCGGTCAGCATGGTAGTGGTAGTACTGGTATATGTGGTGCGGTTGTACTAGGTTCAGACCCTGTGCATAATCCCTTCATGCCGCAGTGGCCGGCGCGGAAGCGATTTGCTTTCAACCGCGCGAGGCACGAGCCGGATTGTCTATTTGCAGAGCGCATCCATGGCCCAAACCCTTTACGACAAACTCTGGGACGCCCACGTCGTCCACCAGGAATCAGACGGCACCTGTCTGCTCTATATCGATCGCCACCTGGTGCACGAAGTCACCAGCCCGCAGGCGTTCGAAGGCCTGGCGATCGCCGGCCGCAAGCCGTGGCGCACCGGCGCCAACCTGGCGGTGGCTGACCACAACGTGCCCACGCTGAACCGCGCCCAGGGCATCGACGATCCGGTTTCCCGCCTGCAAGTGGATACGCTGGATTCCAACTGCGAGAAGTACGGCATCACCGAATTCCGCATGAACGACCTGCGCCAGGGCATCGTGCACGTGATCGGCCCGGAGCAGGGCGCGACCCTCCCCGGCATGACGGTGGTTTGCGGCGATTCGCATACCAGCACGCACGGCGCGCTGGGCGCGCTGGCCTTCGGCATCGGCACGTCCGAAGTCGAACACGTGCTCGCCACGCAGACGCTGCTCATGAAGAAAGCCAAGAGCATGCTGATCAAGGTCGAGGGCGAGCTGCCCTTCGGCTGTACGGCCAAGGACGTGGTCCTGCACATCATCGGCATCATCGGCACGGCCGGGGGCACCGGCCACGCCATCGAGTTCGCCGGCAGCACGATCCGCGCGCTGTCCGTGGAGGGCCGCATGACGGTCTGCAACATGGCTATCGAGGCTGGCGCCCGTTCCGGCATGGTCGCCGTGGACGACAAGACCATCGAATACTTCCGCGGCCGTCCCTTCTCGCCGACGGGCGTGCTCTGGGACCAGGCCGTCGGCTACTGGCGCACGCTGCATACCGACGAAGGCGCCAAGTTCGACTCCGTCGTGGAAGTCAACGCCCGCGATATCAAACCGCAAGTCACCTGGGGCACGTCTCCTGAAATGGTGCTGCCTGTGGATTCCCGCGTGCCGGACCCCGACCGCGAGAAAGACGACGTGCGCCGCAGCGGCATGGAGCGCGCACTGCAATACATGGGCCTGAAGCCCAATACCCCGCTGACCGACATCCGCGTCGACCGGGTGTTCATCGGCTCCTGCACCAACTCGCGCATCGAAGACCTGCGCGCCGCCGCCGCCGTGGCGCGCGGCAAGCACGTGGCGTCCAACGTGCGCCAGGCGATGGTGGTCCCGGGGTCGGGCCTGGTCAAGCAGCAGGCCGAGCGCGAAGGGCTGGACAAGATTTTCATCGATGCCGGTTTCGAATGGCGCGAGCCGGGCTGCTCCATGTGCCTGGCCATGAACGCCGACCGGCTCGAACCCGGCGAACGTTGCGCTTCCACCTCGAACCGCAACTTCGAAGGCCGCCAGGGGCAGGGCGGGCGCACCCATCTGGTGAGCCCGGCCATGGCTGCCGCCGCCGCGGTCGCCGGCCATTTCGTCGACGTCCGCACGTTCCGTTAAGCGTCAAGCACCGAGTACCGACATCATGCAAGCATTCACCACTCACGAAGGCCTGGTGGCCCCGCTCGACCGCGAAAACGTCGACACGGACCTCATCATCCCGAAGCAGTTCCTCAAGTCCATCAAGCGCACCGGCTTCGGTCCGAACCTGTTCGACGAACTGCGCTACCTGGACCACGGCGAGCCGGGCATGGACAACAGCAAGCGTCCGCTGAACCCGGACTTTGTGCTGAACCAGCCTCGCTACCAGGGCGCTTCGGTGCTGCTGGCGCGCAAGAACTTCGGTTGCGGCTCCAGCCGCGAGCACGCGCCCTGGGCGCTGACGCAGTTCGGCTTCCGCGCCATCATCGCTCCGTCGTATGCGGACATCTTCTTCAATAACAGCTTCAAGAACGGCTTGCTGCCCATCGTGCTGTCCGAGCTGGAAGTGGCGCGCCTGTTCGACGAAGTGAAGGCCTTCCCGGGCTACAAGCTGCGCGTCGACCTCGAGCGGCAGGTCGTGGTGGCGGCGGACGGCCGGGAAATGGGCTTCGACATCGAACCCTTCCGCAAGTACTGCCTGCTCAATGGCTTCGACGATATCGGCCTGACCCTGCGCCAGTCCGACAAGATCCGCGCGTTCGAGGCCGAGCGCCTGGCCCGCCATCCGTGGCTGGAAAGCCGCCCCATCGCCTGACGCCTCCATTCTTTGATCACAGGATCGTTTTCGTATGACTCACAACATCGCAGTCTTGCCGGGTGACGGCATCGGCCCGGAAATCGTCGAACAGGCCGTGCGCGTCCTGAAGGCGCTGGACGTCTCCTTCGACATCAAGGAGGCGCCCGTGGGCGGCGCGGCGTTCGACGCCTTCGAGCACCCGCTGCCGCCGGCAACGCTGAAGCTCGCCCAGGAATCGCATGCCGTGCTGTTCGGCGCCGTGGGCGACTGGAAATACGACAGCCTGCCGCGCGAATTCCGTCCGGAACAGGCCATCCTGGGCCTGCGCAAGGCGCTGGGCCTGTTCGCCAACCTGCGTCCCGCCATTCTGTATCCCGAGCTGGCCAGCGCCTCGTCGCTGAAGCCCGAGATCGTGTCCGGCCTGGACATCCTGATCATCCGCGAACTGACCGGCGACATCTATTTCGGCACGCCGCGCGGCGTGCGTTCGTCGCCCGAGGGCGCGTTCGCCGGCGAGCGCGAAGGCTACGACACCATGCGCTACGCCGAATCCGAAGTGCGCCGCATCGCGCGTATCGGCTTTGAATCGGCCCGCAAGCGCAACAAGAAGCTGTGCAGCGTGGACAAGGCCAACGTGCTGGAAACCTCGCAATTCTGGCGCGACATCGTCATCGAAATCGCGCGCGACTATCCCGACGTGGAGCTGTCGCACATGTACGTGGACAATGCCGCCATGCAGCTGGTTCGCAACCCGCGCCAGTTCGACGTCATCGTGACCGGCAACCTGTTCGGCGACATCCTGTCGGACGAAGCGGCCATGCTGACCGGATCGATCGGCATGTTGCCGTCGGCCTCGCTGAACGCCGGCGGACAGGGCCTGTACGAGCCCAGCCACGGTTCCGCGCCCGACATCGCTGGAAAGGGCGTCGCCAACCCCCTGGCCACGATCCTGTCCGCCGCCATGTTGCTGCGCTATTCGCTGAACCTGGCGCCCCAGGCCGACCGCATCGAGGCCGCCGTGCGCCGCGTGCTGGCCGAGGGCCTGCGCACCGCCGATATCTACGAGCCGGGCACGACCAAGGTCGGCACGGCGGAAATGGGCGACGCGGTCCTGAAGGCCCTGGCCTGATCCCGTTTGCGCAAGGCGGGCCGGCGGGCGCCAATGTGCCCGCCGGCCCTTGCTTTTCCGTTGCCCGGGCGCTGCGAAGGCCTGCGGCGTCCATTGTGGCCCCTATTTTTTCTAGCTGCGCCGCAACATCTCTCCGTGCATTCTGATAAATTGTTGAATTGCACGGCTTTTCTTCCCCCGGACCTTGTCTCCACCTTTAAAGAGCGATTGAAATGAATCAAGCAGTAGGCCTTGTCGGCTGGCGCGGTATGGTCGGCTCGGTGCTCATGCAACGCATGCGCGACGAGAACGACTTCGCACTGATCGAACCGGTTTTCTTCTCCACCAGCAATGCTGGCGGCGCGGCGCCCACTTGGGCCGACGGCGCGGGCCCGCTGCAGGACGCCTACGATATTGATGCTCTGAAAAAACTGCCGATCATCGTGACGGCGCAAGGTGGCGACTACACCTCCGAGATCTATCCGAAGCTGCGCGGCGCGGGCTGGAACGGCATCTGGATCGACGCGGCGAGCACGCTGCGCATGGCCGACGACGCGATCATCGTGCTGGATCCGGTCAACCGTCCGGTCATCGACGCGGCGCTCAAGCGCGGCGTGCGCAATTTCGTCGGCGGCAACTGCACGGTCAGCTGCATGCTGATGGGCCTGGCCGGCCTGTTCAACAACGATCTGGTCGAATGGATGACGACCATGACGTACCAGGCGGCCTCGGGCGGCGGCGCGCAGCACATGCGCGAACTCCTGACCCAGTTCGGCGAGATCAACCAGTCGGTCAAGCCGCTGCTGGACGATCCCGCGTCGGCCATTCTTGAAATCGACCGCGGCGTGCTGGCCAAGCAAAAGGATCCGGCGCTGCCCCACGAGCATTTCGGCGTGCCGCTGGGCGGCAACCTGATTCCCTGGATCGACAAGGACCTGGGCGACGGCATGTCGAAGGAAGAATGGAAGGGCGAGGTCGAGACCAACAAGATCCTCGGCCGCGGCGCCGCCTTCGGCACGCCGGCCACGCCGATCGACGGCCTGTGCGTGCGCATCGGCGCCATGCGTTGCCACAGCCAGGCGCTGACCATCAAGCTCAAGCGCGACCTGCCGCTGGACGAGATCGAGGCGCTGATCGCCCAGGGCACGCAATGGGCCAAGGTGGTGCCGAACACCAAGGAAGCCACCGTTGCCGCGCTGACGCCGGTCGCCGTGACGGGCACGCTCGATATTCCGGTCGGCCGCCTGCGCAAGCTGTCGATGGGTTCGCAGTACCTGGGCGCTTTCACCGTGGGCGACCAGTTGCTGTGGGGCGCCGCGGAACCGCTGCGCCGCATGCTGCGCATCGCGCTGGCCGAAGCCTGACGCGCCTGCGGGCGGCGCCTGGCGCCGCCCCGCCGCGCGGGCAAGCCAAGCAGGGGCACCTTCGGGTGCCCTTGCCGTTTGCAAGGGGGTCGCGGCAGTGTGGCGGATGTGCATGCCAGCGAACGCCGGCGCGCCTTTCAGGTTTGTGAAATGCGCTTGATCCATTACACTTTTCTGGTGAATTGATGCCGATTTACGCCTGTTCGGCGCGAATCGGCGCCAGCCCGTAATTCGACTACAAGAACGGAATTCCAGCTTATGACCCAGCGTTCGCGCCAAGTGAAGCATGCCCGCCGTTTGAAAGCCCTGCAATGGGCGATTGCGTTGGCGATTGGCTCAAGCGTGTGCGGCTCGGCGATGGCCATGCGCGTGGGGCATTCGCGGGTGGTTTCCGTGCCGGGCGCGCCGCTGCAGGCGGTCGTGGGGCTGCAGGAACTGACTCCCGACGAGGTGGCGTCGCTGAAGGTATCGGTCGCCGACGAGGCCGCATGGCAGCGCGCGGGCCTGAAGCCCCCGGTGCCGTTGGCCAGCATGGTGGTGCGCATCGAGGACGGCATGGACGCCACGCGCAAGAACCTGCGCGTGCGGGCCGCGCAGCCGCCCGCCAGCGGGGCGGTGGACCTGCTGCTGGACATCAGCTCCAGTGCGGGGCAGCGGCAGGTCCAGGTCAGCATCCTGGTGCCGTTGCGCGGCACCAGCGCCGAGGTCACTCCCGCCTCGGTCGGCACGCCGTCCCGACCGGCCGGCGGCCGGACGGTCAACGTGAAGACCGGCGACAACCTCTTCGCAATCGCTCAACGCAACGCCGTGCCCAACGCGTCCGTCTACCAGATGCTGGTGGCGCTGTGGCGCGCGAACCCCGAGGCGTTCATCCAGAACAATATGAATCTGGTGCGCG
Organism: Achromobacter sp.; assembly: GCF_050285585.1. Taxonomy (GTDB): domain Bacteria; phylum Pseudomonadota; class Gammaproteobacteria; order Burkholderiales; family Burkholderiaceae_B; genus Achromobacter. The sequence continues at coordinate 14,094 of NZ_JBLZXF010000010.1, forward strand.
CGGGCAAGAAGCTGTCGATCCCGGACGCGGCCACCGTGCGCGCGGTGGATCCGGCCGAGGCGCGCAGAATCTTCAACGAACACGCCGAGGCCTTCGCGAAATACCGTTCGCGCATAGGCGCCGCGTCCGCCGCGAATCCCTCCGTCATCCAGGGGCAGGGCGGAGCATCGGGCAGCGTTACCCGTCCCGTCGATAACGGCGTCGCCACGGCGACGCCTCCGCAGGACCGCGTGCGTCTTTCCTCGGGCCTTGCGGCCGACAGTGCGTCCGCCCAGGCCGAAGCGCAGGCCGATGCCCGGACCTCCAACCAGCGCGCCATGGCGGATGTCCAAGGGCGTGTGGATCAGTTGCAAAGCAACGTCGACGATTTGAACAAGGCGGTTGAACGGTTGGGCACGCCTGGCGCCGCGGGTACGCCAGGCGCAGGCACGTCGGGCGCGACGGGCTCTCCGGGCGCAGCAGGTACTCCCGGCACAGCGGGCACTCCGGGCGCAGCGGGCGTTCCGGGCACCGCGGGCACTCTGGGCGCAGCGGGCGTTCCGGGCACCGCGGGCACTCCGGGCGCAGCGGGCGCTCCCGGCACAGCGGGCACTCCGGGCGCAGCGGGCGCTCCCGGCACCGCGGGCACTCCGGGCGCAGCGGGCGCTCCCGGCACCGCGGGCACTCCGGGCGCAGCGGGCGCTCCGGGCGCAGCGGGCGCTCCCGGCACAGCGGGCGCTCCCGGCACCGCGGGCGCTCCCGGCACAGCGGGCGCTCCCGGCACCGCGGGCACTCCCGGCGCAGCGGGCGCTCCGGGCACTCCGGGCGCAGCGGGCGCAGCGGGCACCCCGCCGGGCGCAGCGGGCGCAGCGGGCGCAGCGGGCGCTCCGGGCACTCCGGGCGTAGCGGGCGCAGTGGGCACGCCGGGTGCGGCAGGCACTCCCGGCGCAACGGGCGCGCCGAGCACTGCTTCGCCGGACAAGGCCGCAGTCACGCCGCCCAGCAAGGATGCCACGTCGGACATGCCCGCATGGCTGGCCGACAACCTGCTCGTCATCGTCACCGCCGTGCTGGCGTTGATCGCGTTTGCCATCGCCTGGCTGCTTCGCAGGGCGGGCGCAAGGCGCGGAGACGATGACGAGGAGTCTTACGAATACACCGAGCCGGCGTTGGACACGGCAGCGCTGAACCGCAAGCTCAATAGCATCAATCTCGACCTGGACGAACCGCCCACGGACGAACCGCGCCGGGTCGGCGGTCCACAGGTTTGATACATGTCTAGAGTTGCATTGGGGCTGGCATATGACGGCTCCGCCTGGCAGGGTTGGCAGACGCAGCCGCACCGGCAGACGGTGCAGGATACGCTGGAAGCCGCCCTGGGACGTTTTTGCGATGTAGAAGGCCCGGTCCCCACGATTTGCGCGGGCCGCACGGATACCGGCGTGCATGGCGCCATGCAGGTGATCCACCTGGATACGGCGCTGGACCGCAGGATGGAGTCCTGGGTGCGCGGCGTGAACGCCTTTCTGCCGCCCAGCATTTCCGTCCAGTGGGCGCAGCCGGTTCCGGACGATTTTCACGCACGCTTTTCGGCTCGCGCGCGGACATACGTTTATTTGCTATGGCGCGGCCGGGTGCGTCCGGCGCTATGGGCGGGGCGCGCGGGCTGGTGCTTTCAGCCGCTGGACGTGGACGCCATGCGGGCGGCGGCAAGGGCGCTGCTGGGCGAGCACGATTTTTCCAGCTTCCGTTCCTCGCAATGCCAGGCCAAGCATCCGGTGCGCCATCTGCACCGGCTGGACATCGAAGAGCGCGGTCCGTTCCTGGTGTTTACGCTGAAGGCGAATGCCTTCCTGCATCACATGGTACGCAATATCATGGGAGCGCTGCTGCAGGTCGGGCAGGGCAGGGAGCCCGTGGACTGGATGGCGCAGCTCCTGTCGTGGCGCGACCGCAAGCGCGGCGCGCCCACGTTCGCGCCGGACGGGCTGTACCTGTCCGCCATTGAATATCCCGAAGAGTTCGGTCTGGACGAACTCGACGGCGGCTCGCAGCTGCTGTCGCCGTTTACTCAAACCTATTAGGGAAGCCGCCGGCAACGGCGACACCTTCCGCGCCCGATGGAGGCTTTTGCCATGCGACGCCGCGCGTTTTTGAAACAGACCGCCCTGGGAGCCGCCACCGGCGGGGCAGCCCTGGCGGCCCCGGTTTTCGCGCAGGATGCTCCTACGGTCTCATGGCGGCTGGCCTCCAGTTTTCCCAATGAGTCGCCGACGCTGTTCGCCGGGGCGGAGGATGTCGCCCGTTATGTGGCCGAAGTAACGGATGGGCGCTTCAGTATCGAGATATTCCCAGCCGGGGATCTGGTGCAGCCGGGCCAGGTACTGGAAGCCGTGCAGTATCGTGTGGTCGATTGCGGCCATACGGCTTCCACCCGTTATTTCGATACGGATCCGGCGCTGTGCTTCGACGCCGGCGTGCCGTTCGGACTGAACACGCGGCAGATGAACGCATGGATGACCCAGGGAGAAGGCCTGGCGCTCACGCGGGTGCTGTTCGACAAGTACAACGTCCTCAACTTTCCCTGCGGCTATACCGGCGCCCAGATGGGCGGCTGGTTCCGCGGCGAAATCAAGACGGTCGACGATCTGCGCGGGCTGAAAGTGAAGGCCGGCGGATTCGCCCGCCACGTGCTGGCGCGGCTGGGCGCCACGCCGGTCGAAGTGCCGGTCGCCGAAACCTATGCGGCGCTGGAACAGGGCATCGTGGATGCGGTGGCCTGGATCGGCCCCTATGACGACGAAAGCCTGGCTCTCTATAAAGTGGCCAGGAACTATTATTTTCCGGGTTGGTGGGCCGGCACGCTGCAGTTGTCGCTGTACGTGAACCAGGATGCCTACGACGAGCTGCCCAAGCCGTACCAGTCCGCGCTTGCGCTGGCTTGCCGCATGGCCACGGGCAATATGATCGCCAAGTACGACGCCGGCAATCCGGACGCGCTGCGCCGCCTCGTGTCTCGCGGCGCGCAGTTGAAAGCGTTTCCGAAGCCGGTCCTGCAGGCAAGCTACGAAGCGTCTCTCGCCGTCTATAAAGAGATGAGCGCAAAGGACCCGATGTTCAAGAAGCTGTATGAGAGCATGGCCGCGTTTCGCGACAAGGAAGTCCCCTGGTTCCGCATGGCCGAAGGCAGTTTCGACAACCTCGTCGCAACCCTGGGCCAGCCTGCCGCCTAGGCGCGGCGGATATACTGATTCAAACCGTCGCGCGGGGCGACGGCGTAAGTGATGAGTTCCATGCGCACACGCATCAAGATCTGCGGATTGACCCGTGAACAGGATATCGACGCCGCCGTTGCGGCGGGCGTCGATGCGATAGGTTTTGTCTTCTACCCTAAGAGCAAGCGTTGCTTGACCCCGCTGCGGGCGGCTCAGCTGCGCCGCATGGTGCCGGCTTTCGTCGACGTCGTGGCGCTGTTCGTGAATCCTTCGCAGGATGAAGTGCGAGCCGTGCTGGACCAGGTCGGACCGGAATTGCTGCAGTTCCACGGCGACGAAACGCCGCAGGACTGCGCCCACTACGGCCACCGCTTTCTGCGCGCCTTCCGCGCCGGCGCGCCGGGCCTGGAAACCGCGGAAAACCTGGCGTCCACCTGCCGCGCCTACGGCGAAGCGGCGGGCTGGCTGTTCGACAGCTACAGCGCGGGCTATGGCGGCAGCGGCCATGGCTTTGACTATGCGCTGCTCGATGAGGTCAGGGCCGATCCCATTTCGCGTCCGCTGATTCTTTCGGGCGGCTTGAACGCCGAAAATGTCGGCCAGGCCGTGCAATGGATGAAGCCTTGGGGCGTGGATGTCAGCAGTGGCGTGGAAGTCGAGCAAGGAATAAAAAGTTCTGATAGAATCTCGTTCTTCGTTGCTGCGGTGCAAGCCGCAGATTCGAAGCTGAAGAGCGAAGCAGTGCTGATGAATAAGCAGCCCTGAAAGTAGTGCAAAAGCGATTCGGAGCAGCCATGGCGCAAGCCGCTAGGCAAGGCCGCTGGCAAAGATGCCAAGCCGCTTCGAACGAAATGAAATCTGCAAAAAATCTTCCAAGACGATTTGCACAGTTCAAAAAAGCACTATATAATTCTTCTTCTTTGCAGGCGGTTAGCTCAGCTGGTTAGAGCGCCACGTTGACATCGTGGAGGTCGTTGGTTCGATTCCAATACCGCCTACCAAATTCCTGCAAAGTGCTGTACAGCACGGCAAAAAGAAAGCCGCCAAGTTACGAACTTGGCGGCTTTTTTGTTTTTCACGGCGAAGCGATGGCACCAAGCGATGGCACCGGAAGTTGGGTCCGGCGCATTACGCAAGTTAATGCGTTCCCTCGACGCCCTGAGGCCAACATGGCCGATGAGCATGGCGGGCATCGAAGGAACGGGCGATTGCGTCAATCAAAAACGTCGAACAGCACATCGGCGACGATCGCCGTGGCGACGGCTACAAGGATGAGATCGGAGCCGGCGACTCGCCATTCATAGCCGGGATAGACTGGAAGGCGGGCCAGCATGGGGCCCGGAACCATCTTCTTGGCGATCCCGGGAGGCAGGGGCTTGCCGCGGGCGAGGTTTTTCCTGATTCCCGGCGGCAGCGAGCTGTAACCGGACAACCCGTATTCTTGCGCGTAGCCTCTGGCGGTGGAGATCGTGATGCCGGCGTGGCGAAGCGTGACGTTGACGTCGCCGGAGCCGTTTCCGCCTCCTTTGGAGGAACCTCCGTTGCCGCTATTGCCCTTGCCGGAACTATTGCCCTTGCCGGAGCCATTGCCGCCGCTGTTGCCCTTGCCCTTGTTTTGCCCTTGGCCCTGGCCTGCGCTGTCGGGCTTGCCTTTTCCTTCAGGAGGGGCGGCCAGCACGGTGCCGGCCAGGAACAAACAGCAGATCGCGGCAGTGACGATTTTCTTAGCGTTGGGGTGAGTCATCATGGCTCCTACTCAGCCGAAAGTATAGTGAGCCGATTCTAGAGTTGGCCTGCTCTTTTGGTGTAGAGGCCAAACTGATAAAGATGTAAGCAGGTCCGAGGTTTGTGTCTTGCCCTGGCCGGTCGCCTCGAGGGCGGATGCGCCGCATTCCGTGTCGGACTCCCGTGAATCAGTCCTATATACTGTATAAAAACACAGTATATTTCATCCTTATGGTAATGAATTTCGGCCGCGGTTTCGGCCGATTAGGGGCGGGGCATGGCTGAGGTGGAATGGACGCAGCGGGACGAATACTACTGGCAGGGGCCGCCCGGCTGGACTATTTGCCGGGTCTTCGTGGAAGGCTCATGGCAGTACGAGCTGTGGTTCAGCCGCGGCAGCGGGGGCACGATTTACGGCATGCGCGCCTCGCTCGGGGCGGCGCAGGATCTATACGAGCAGAAGCTGCGCTAGAACGGCGGCGCTCGCGCCGCACCCGGCGTATGCTTGCAGGTCCACAACCAAAGCTGACCACCATGCCCGCACTTCCCGCGCTGTCCCTGGCCGTCAAACCCGATTGGATCGACGAGTATGGCCACATGAATGCCGCTCACTACGTGGGCGTGTTCGACCGCCATGGTTTCGAACTGCTGGGCCGCTACGGCGTCGGTTCGGACTACACCCGCCAGACGCGTTGCGGCATCTACACGATGAACATCCACGTCGCCTACCGGCGCGAGGTGCTGGCGGACGACCCGCTGGAACTGCGCCTGCGCCTGCTGGAAGCGGACGACAAGAGGCTGCTCTGCCTGATGGAACTGATACAGGCGCGCGACGGCTACCTGGCCGCGACCATGGAGCAATTGTCCCTGCACGTGGACCTGGAAACGCGCCGCGCCAAGCCGTTTCCCTCCGAGGTGGCGGCGCGGCTGGCCGGCGCCGTGCAGGATCATGCGGGGCATCCGCTGCCCGAAGGGTACCAGCGGCTACTGCCGCTCAAGCGCGCCTGAGCGGCAGTAGCTGCCCGTTCCGGTTCAGCGCATCGCAAACGATTCCCGATGCAGCCGCCAGGAGCGCGGCCTGCCGGCATGCGCGCTCAACGCGTCGCCCAGGCCCTGGGGCCCGCAGAACCAGATGTCGATCGGACCGGCCGTGCCGGCTTCCAACGCCCGCGGAGTCAGGCGCTGGCCCTGCGCGTCGCCATGCACCGTCAGCGCCACCGGCGGCTGAGCGTGTTCGCATAGCTTGCGCAAGCGCGGCAGCAAGGGATCGGTGGCGGCGTCGCGGGTGCAGTAGTGCATGTGAGCGGGGTGCTGGCCGGCGCGCGGAGGCTGGGCGCCCGGCTGGCGCGACTCGAGCAGAGAGAGGAATGGCGTTAGTCCCACGCCGCCCGCCACCCACACCTGCTGGCGGCCATGGCCGCCGTGGCCGTCGAAGCGGCCGTAGGGGCCTTCGATATCCACCGGCTGGCCTGCCTGCAGGCGTCGACCCAGATTGCGGGTGTAGTCTCCCAGCGGTTTGATGATCAGGCGTAGCAAGGACTCGCCCCGTTCGTTCGCGCCCAGGCTGCCCGGCGCGCTAGCGATGGTAAAGGGGTGCGCGCCTTCGGCGCGGTGAAAGCGCACGAATGCGAATTGGCCGGGCCGATGTCCTGGCCAGCTTGCCGGCAAGGCGCAGATCACCTCGACAGGCGCCTGCGGGCCGCCGTCGCCCAGCACGCGCACGGCCTGGATGCGGCCGGCGTGGCGGCGCGACTGACCGACCCATCCCGCCAACGACCACAAGGCCGCGACGCTGCCCAGCGCCAGCAGGCCGCCCATGAGCACGCCCAGCGGCAGAGCCCAGAAGTCCAGGGGCATCAGCGCCACCGTGTGAAGCGCCAGCGCCAGGAACAGCAGCGGCATGGCGCGATGCAGGAGCCGCCACGGCTTGTAGGACAACAGCCGGGTCAGCAGCGTAATGGCCACCATGGCCAGCAGCAGGTAGAAGGCCCATTCCCCCAGGTCCTTGGCCGTGCCCCGGAAGTCGGCAAGCCAGGGCAGCACGGCATCGCGGCCGGGTCTTCCGGCGGTTCCCCACAGCGTCTTGAGCCAGCCGCTGGATTCCTTGGCGCCCCAATGCAGAATGGCGGTGACCGCCGCGCCGACGCCGGCCCATTTGTGCAGGCGATAGACCTGGTCCATTCCGCCCAGCGGACGCTCCAGCCAAGGCAGGCGTAGCGCCAGCAGCATCGTGAGGCTCATCAGGCCGATGCTCCAAAGTCCCGAAAGATACAGGGCATGCTGGCGCAGTTGCCATCCGCCCGAAGCGGCGCCCTGCGGGTCGACGAGAGGCAGCACGCCCGGATCGGCGGGCGCGACCGCCAACCACGCCAGCGTGATGCCCAGCAGCCAGATACCCATAGCCATTTTGATACGCATGATGGTCTTCCAATGAGGTTCGCAGTGCCGGCAGCCCGCCGGACGTCGCAGACCATTCTGGAAGCGTCGCCATGAACCCATTCTGAAGGGGGCGTTCATCCGCCGTTCATGACGGCGGCTCCTCCGCCTTGGGGCGCGCGGCGGCGGCCGGGATCGCCCGCTACGGTATATTGCGGTGTTCCTTCAGATTCGGACTCGCCCTCCATGCGCCAGACCGCCAGGTCCCTTCTTCTGCTGCCCGCCCTGTGGCTGGCCGGCTGCGCGGCCGGCGGCGGTCCGGCAGCGCCAAAGGCCCGGCTCGATGAGGCGCCGATGTATGGCGGCGCGGACAGATCCGCCGCCGCCGATTTGAGGGCGGCCGACGACAAACTGATCGCCGAGGCTACGCAGTCCTATGGGTCCCGAGCGAGCGCGTCCCGGGCCTGGGTGGAGCAGGGCTACCGCTTTTACCGGGCGGATCAGCCGGGCATGGCCATGCGCCGGTTCAATCAGGCCTGGCTGCTGGATTCGAAGAATCCCGAGGTCTACGCCGGCTTTGCCGCGGTATTGCATGACGAAGGCAGGTTCTGCGACGCCATGAACATGATGGACCGGGCGCTCAGCCTGGATCCTCGGTCGTTCCGCGGGTCCTATGCGGATGCCGGCCGCACCGCCGCGCGTTGCGCCGCCGAGGACAAGACCCTGCCTCCGGAGGCGCGCGTGGCGGCGACCTTGCGTTCCGACGCGATGTTTCGCAAGGGCGAGCAAGTCGAGCCGGACAAAGGCCGCCTCTATGCCTCGTGGGCGTCCGCTTTCTATCGGCGGGGTCAGTACTCCGATGCCTGGGCCATGATCTTCAAGTCGCGCGCCGCCGGCGGCCAGCCCAGCCCGGCGTTCGTGGAACGGCTGCGCGTGAAAATGCCGGAGCCAGCGCAGCCCTGAGCGGGCCTGCCCCCCCGCAATGTCCACCACCTTCCCGATATCCCGCCGCCCATCATGATGAGAGTGCTATGGCTGTGCCTGGGCTGCCTGATGCTGGCGCTGGGCATCATCGGCGCGTTCCTGCCGGTCATGCCCACGACGATTTTCCTGATCCTGGCGGTGGCCTGCTTTTCGCGCTCGTCGCCCCGGCTGGAAAAATGGCTGCTCGATAGCCCGACCTACGGCCCCGCGTTGCGCGCCTGGCGCGACCAGGGGGCCGTGTCGGGCAAGGGCAAGACCTATGCCTGCCTGGGGATGGCGGTCGGGTATGTGCTGTTCTGGTGGGGCGCGCACCCGTCGTGGCTGCTCGCCTCCGCCGTCGGCGTTTTCTTCCTGGCCAGCGCCGCCTACGTGCTTACGCGGCCGGCGCCGCGCGAGCCGGGCCCAGGCGGCAGGGGTGACCGGGAATAGGCGCCCGCGGCCTCGCGTTCAATGCGAGTGCCTGGGATCGCCGCGGGTTTCCACGACCTTCAGGTAGAGCGTGGCGGGCTCCAGACAGCCTCCGGTCGCAAGCTGGCCGACCATCCGCCGATACAGTTCCTGCCAGGGCGTCTGCGATTGGGGCGCCTGATAGCCGGGCTCCTGCCTGCGTTTCTCCATTTCCGTTTCGTCCACCAGCGCGGTGACCGTGCGCTGGTTCAGGTCGACTCGGATGCGGTCGCCGGTGCGCAGCAGCGCCAGGCCGCCTCCCACCGCGGCCTCCGGCGACATGTTCAGGATGGAGGGGCTTGCCGACGTGCCGCTCTGCCGGCCATCGCCCATGCAGGGCAAGGAATCGATGCCGCGTTTGAGCAGATAGGATGGCGGAGCCATGTTCACCACTTCCGCGCTGCCCGGGTAGCCGACATCGCCGGCGCCGCGGATGATCAGGATGCAGCGCTCGTCGATGTTCAGCGCCGGATCCTCGATGCGGGCATGGTAGTCCTCGGGGCCTTCGAACACGATGGCGCGCGCTTCGAAGGCGTTTTCGGAGCCGGGTTCGGAGAGATAGGCGCGGCGGAACGCATCGCCCACGACCGACATCTTGATGATCGCGCTGTCGAAGAAATTGCCCGACAGGACGATGAACCCCGCCCGGTGCTTCAGCGGCGCGTCGCAACTGCGGATGACCTCCGCGTCGTGGGGGCGGGCCGCGGCCGCGATCTCGCCGATCGTCTGGCCGGACACGGTGGGGCAATCGGCATGGAGGCGTCCGGCGGCGGCCAGCTCATGAAGCACGGCGGGGACGCCGCCCGCGCGGTGGAAGCTCTCGCCCAGATACTCGCCGGCCGGCACGCAATTGACCAGCAGCGGCACGTCTTCGCCCAGCCGCTGCCAGTCGGCCAGGCTCAGGTCGACGCCCATATGCCGGGCGATGGCGATGAGGTGCGGCGGGCAATTGCTGGAGGCGCCGAGCGCGGAAGCCACCACGATGGCGTTTTCGAACGCCTGCCGGGTCAGGATATGGCTGGGCCGCAAGTCCGCGCGGACCATGTCGCAGATGCGCATGCCGGTGGCGTAGGCCATCTGGCCGCGCTCCCGGTAGGGGGCCGGAATGCTCGCGCACGTGGGCAGCGACATGCCCAGCGCTTCGGCCAGCGAATTCATCGACAGCGCCGTGCCCATGGTGTTGCAGTGCCCGATGGACGGGGACGATGCCGTGGCCAGGGTCATGAAGCCTTCGTAGTCCAGCTTGCCCGCGGCCATGAGGTTGCGGGCGTGCCAGATGATGGTGCCCGAGCCCACGCGCTTGCCTTCGTGCCAGCCGTCGAGCATCGGCCCGCCCGAAAGCACGATGGCGGGAATATCGACGGTGGCCGCGGCCATGAGGCAGGCGGGAGTGGTCTTGTCGCAGCCCGTGGTCAGCACCACGCCGTCCAGCGGATAGCCATGCAGGATCTCGACCAGGCCCAGATAGGCCAGATTGCGATCCAGCGCGGCGGTGGGCCGCCGCCCCTGCTCGGCCAGCGGGTGCACGGGAAACTCCATCGGGATGCCGCCCGCGTCCCGGATGCCCGCCTTGATGCGTTCAGCCAGCGCGATGTGGTGGCGGTTGCAGGGCACCAGGTCGCTGCCCGTCTGGGCGATGCCGATGATGGGCCGTCCCGATTGCAGTTCCTGCCGCGTCAGACCGTAGTTGAGATAGCGTTCGACATAGATGGCGGTCATGTCGGCGTGCGCCGGGTCGTCGAACCATTTCTGGCTGCGCAGCCTGCGGGGAGTCTGTGGCATGGGAACCTCCGCTTGCGCCCGTTGCGTGACGGCCCGGCCGCTTCCGCTACGCGCGCTTGAGTTCGATTTCGACGAATACGAATTCGGTATCGCCGGGATTGATGACATTGTGCTCCACTCCCACGGGGCGGTAATAGGCCACCCCGGTGGTGAGCTGGCTGGTGACCTCGCCGTTGGGGGTTTCCAGCAGCAGCGGGCCGGTGGTCTGCGGGACGACGACGTAGTTCATGCCATGGCGATGCCATCCCGTTTCCCCGCCGGGCGGGAAGCGCCATTCGGTGACGGTGACCTGCTCATTGTCGATCTGCACGGTCGGTATGGCTGCGGGGCGTTGCATGGGTGGTTCTCCTTGGGGATGAAGGGTGAAAGCGCGAAAAACCGTTTCAGGCTGCCTGCGCCCGGGAAGGATCCCAGTGCTGGCCTGGCACGGCGGCGATCAACTGCCGGGTATAGGCATGCCGAGGGTTGTCGAAGATCTGGGCGGGCGAGCCGTACTCGACCACCTTGCCGCGGTGCATGACAAGCACGGCATTGCAGATCTGGGCGGCCACGCGCAGGTCATGGGTAATGAATACCAGCGCAATCTTCAGGCGTTGCTGCAGATCGTGCAATAGTTGCAGCACCTGGGCCTGCACGGAGACGTCCAGCGCCGATACCGATTCGTCGGCCACCAGCACCTTGGGCTCCAGCGCGAGCGCCCGGGCGATGCCGATACGCTGGCGCTGCCCGCCGGAGAACTGGTTGGGATAGCGATCGAAGGCGGATGGATCCAATCCCACGAGCGATAGCAACTCGCGTGCGCGAGCCTCGGCCTGGGCGCGCGGCACGCCATTGGCGACCGGGCCGTCGCTGATGATGCGGCCCACGGTATGGCGCGGGTTGAGCGAGGCATAGGGATCCTGGAAGATCATCTGGATGTCGTGGCGAAGCGGCCGGAAGCGCGCTTCCGGCATGGAAGCGATGTCCTGGCCGTTGAAGACGAGCTGGCCGCCGTCGATGCCCACCAGCTTGAGCAGGCATTTGCCGATCGTGGATTTGCCGGAGCCGGATTCGCCCACGATGCCCAGCGTCTCTCCGCGCCGCACGCTGAAACTGACGTCATCCACCGCGTGCACTTCGCGCTTGCCGCGCAGCCAGCCCCGTCCGACGACGTAGGTCTTCTTCAGGTTCCTGACGTCCAGCACGGGCCGGTCGCCTTCGGCCGGCGCGCGTTCGTCGCCGCGTCGGTGCGGCACGGCGGCGATCAGCCGCTGCGTATAGGGATGGCGCGGCCGGTTCAGCACCTCGTCCGCCGGCCCCTGTTCCACCAGGATGCCTTTTTCCATGACCGCCACCCGATGCGCGATCTCGGCCACGACTCCGAAATCATGGGTCACGAACATCACGCCCATGCCTTTTTCCTTCTGGATGCGGGCGATCAGCGCCAGGATCTGCGCCTGGGTCGTGACGTCCAGCGCCGTCGTGGGCTCGTCGGCGATCAGCAGCGCGGGCTCCAGCGCCAGGGCCATGGCGATCATGACGCGCTGGCGCTGTCCGCCCGACAGGCGGAACGGATATACGTGGTAGAGGGTGGCCGGATCGGGCAGGCCGACGAAGGCCAGCATCTCCAGCGCGCGCGCCACGCGCTGTGCGCCGGGATAGGCATTGTGCACGCGCATCACTTCGCTGATCTGTTCGCCCACCGTCATCAGCGGGTTCAGCGCCGAGAGCGGTTCCTGGAAGATCATCGCCATGTCCTTGCCGCGCATGGCCTGCAGGGCCGTTTCGTCCTGCCGCAGCAAGTCCTGGCCGCGGAACAGGATACGGCCTTGCTGCGGCGCGAGGTAGTCGGGCAGGAGGCCCATGATGGCGTTTGCGCTCATGGACTTGCCCGAGCCCGATTCGCCGACGATGCACAGGATCTCGCCGGACCGGATGTCATACGAGACGTCCTGCACGGCGTAGGCGCGGTCTCCGCCGCGGGGCAGGGCGATGCTGAGGTTCTGGACGGACAGCAAAGGCGTGGGTTCGGTCATGTCGTCATCCTAAGGCCTGTTCGCATGAAAGTAGGCAGGGCGCGGGCCCTAGTCGCCGCGCTTGCGCAGCTGCGGATTGAGCGCATCGTTCAGGCCCTCGCCGATCAGGTTGATGGCCAGCACTGTCAGCAGGATGGCCACGCCAGGCCAGACGCTCATCCACCACGCCTCGCGGATCATGGTGCGCGCGGCGCCGATCATGAAGCCCCAGCTCATCAGGTTGCGGTCGCCCAGGCCCAGGAAGGACAGCGCCGATTCGGTCAGGATCGCGGTCGCCACCATGAAAGAAGCGGACACGATGATGGGCGACATGGCGTTGGGCAGGATCTGGGTGCCGACGATGCGGGCCGGCGTCTGTCCGATCACGATGGCGGCCTGCACGAACTCGCGCTGCTTGAGCGTCATGAATTCCGATCGCACCAGGCGCGCGGCCGGCGGCCACGACACGATGGCGATGGCGCCCATGATCGAATAGATCGAGGGGCTCAGGATGGCCACCAGCACGACGGCCATCGCCAGCTGCGGGATGGTCTGGAAGAACTCGGTGAAGCGCATCAGCGCATCGTCCACGCGGCCGCCGCAGTAGCCTGCGATCGAGCCCACCAGAATGCCGAAGACCAGGGCCACGGCGGTCGAGAGCAAGCCCACCATCAACGATACGCGGGCGCCCCAGACCAGGCCCGCCGTGATGTCGCGGCCCAGCATGTCGGTGCCGAAAGGGTAGTCGGCATTGGTGAACGGCGGGATCAGCGGATCGGCCACCATCATCCATGGCGACTCTTCGTACAGCAGCGGCGCGGCCAGGGCGACGACGACCACGATCAAAATGATGATCAGGCCGGCCACCGCGCCATAGTTGCGCATATAGCGTCGGGCGAAAGCCTTCATGCGGCGGCTCCTTGCTGTGCGCCCGCGGCGATGCGCGGGTCGATGAGGCGGTACAGCACGTCGGTCAGCAGGTTGAACGCCACCACCATGATGGACGTGACCAGGAAGATGCCCAGGAGCAATTGGTAGTCGCGCTGCAGCAGCGCGTCGAACATCAGCCGGCCGATGCCGGGCCATGCGAAGACGGTTTCGGTCAGCACGGCCCCGCCCGCCATCTGGCCGAGCTGGATGCCGGCGAACGTGATGACCGGCAAAAGGGCATTGCGCAGCACGTGGGCGCGGATGACGCGGCCCGGGCTCACTCCCTTGGCGCGGGCCGTCTTGACGAAGTCCATGCCTATCACTTCCAGCATCGACGCTCGGGTCAAGCGCACGTACACGGCCATGAAGAAGCAGCCCAGCGTTACCGTCGGCAGGATGAGGTGCAGCGCGATGTCGCCGGCGCGGGCCCATCCGGACAGCCCGGCGCCCACGGTTTCCATGCCGAAGGCCGGCAGCCAGCCCAGCACCACCGAGAACAGCAGAATGCCCATCAGCGACAGCCAGAAGAGCGGCGTGGCATAGAGCAGCAGCGCGCCCGTCATGACCGAGCTGTCGATCCAGCGGCGCTTGTTGCGGTAGCGCGCCTTGGCCGCCACCACGCCCAGGAACACGCCCAGCAGGATGGAGAACACAAAGGCGCAGGACATGAGCAGGAAGGTGGCGGGCAGGCGCTCCACGATGAGGTCCAGGACCGGCACGTGGTTGCGATACGAGAACCCCAGGTCCAGCTGGACCACGCCCTTCAGGTACAGCAGCAGCTGGGTCATGATGGGCTTGTCCAGCCCGAAGGCCACCCGCAGCTGTTCGACGTAGGCGGCGTCGCCGGCCCCCGCCTGTCCCGCCAGGACGGCGGCGGGATCGCCGGGCGCCAGGCGGATCAGGAAGAAATTGATGATCACCACGCCCAGCACGACCACCAGGGCCTTGCCGATGCGGGACAAGAGGAAAGACAGGAATTTCATGCGTGGGGCTCCTCCGTGAACGGGCGGGGCGTGCGTCCGTCGCGCGGCCGCGGGATGCGCCGCCGCGGCAGCCGTCCGCGGCGGCGCACGGCGGCGCTTACTTCTCGATGTACACGTCGTCGAAGGTGTCGTTCAGGCCGATCGCGGTCTTGACGAGGTTCTTCACGTTCGAGCGATACAGCGTCGGGAATTCCATGTCCACCAGGAAACCGTTCGCGATCTCGTTGACCAGCGTGGTCTGCAGCTTGGTATAGATCTCCTGGCGCTTGGCGGGATCCACTTCCGAGGCGGCCGCCTCCCAGAGCTTGTCGGTCTCGGGATTGCTGTAGCCCTGCACGTTGGCGAACGGAGAACCCTTGACGATGTTCGACGTAACGTAGAGCCGCTGCACGCCCAGCGCGGGATCGCCGTACTGGTATGTGTAGGTGGTCGTCATGTCGAAGTCCCAGTTGCCGGTGCGGCTGGCCCAACCCCCGGCGTCGGTGGACTCCACGTTCACCTTGAAGCCGAGCTGTTCGAGCGCCTGCTTGGTGTATTCGCCCAGCCGGTCCCAGGTGGACCCATAGGGGAAGCTCAACTGGCGGATCGTGTAGTCCTCGGGCTTGATTCCGGATTCCTTGATCAGCGCGCGCGCCTTCTTCATGTCGAACGGCAGCGGGGGCATGTTCTTGTCGTAGAACATCTCGGAGGGGACGAAGGGGCTGGTGGATACCTTGCCCAGGCCGAAGAAGATGTTGTTGACCACCATGTTGCGGTTGATCGCGGCCATCACGGCCTGGCGCACTTTCAGATTGTCGAAGGGCGGCTTGCGCATGTTGAAGATCAGGTACGCCTGGGGCGAGAACATCTCCCATCCGGACGTGGTGTACTCCACCTTGGGCAGGGCGCGCAGGCGCTTGATGTCGACGTTGTCCACGTCGCCGCCGCGCAGCACGTCCACGCTGCCGCGCTCGAAGGCCACGGCGCGGGAGGCCGCGTCGGGGATCACATTGAAGACAAGCTCGTCCAGGTAGGGCTTGCCCGGCTTCCAATAGTCAGGATTGCGCGTCAGCTTGATGTATTCGCCGCGCTTCCATTCCTTGAACATGAAGGGGCCCGTGCCCACCGGTTTCTGGTTGGCCGGGTTGGTCATGTAGTCGGTGCCGGCATAGAGATGCTTGGGCATGATGGGGGCAAAGCCCGGCTCGAACATCAGCATGAAGGCGGGGAAGGGCGACTTCAGCTTCACGACGACCGTTTTCGCGTCCGGCGCCTGCACCGAATCCACGAACTTGTTCAGAATCACGCGTGCGCGGGCGTGGGTCTTGGGCAGCATGTCCGCCAGCGAGAACACCACGTCTTCGGAGGAGAAGGGCTTGCCGTCATGCCACTTGACGTTCTCCTGCAGGTGGAAGGTATAGGTCAGGCCGTCCGGCGAGGCCTCCCAGGATTTGGCGAGGCCTGGCTGGGGCTTCAGGTCGGTGGAATAGGTCAGCAGGCTTTCATAGATCTTGCCCGCCACGAATTGCGTGGGCCCCTGCTGGTTGATGGCGGTGACGATCACGGGCGGCTCGGGCTGGACGATCATGTTCAGGGTGCCGCCCTTGGTCTGGGCCAGGGCCTGCGTGGCGGGCAGCGCGGCCGCAAGGACCAGGGCGCCGAGCTTCAAGGAGAACCATTTTTGCGATTTCACTGCGAGCCTCCGGGCTTGAAAGGGTGTGACAGGTGTCTGCCGGTGCGGGGCGGATGCCCTGTCCGGCAAGCAAACTGCATGCCACCTGCGTTTTCAGGGGTACTACGGGTGGAGCCGCTACAACAATGCTTCGTCGGGGTGCTCTTCAACGCGCCATGCACCATGGCGGCGAAACCGGCGGTGCGCGGCAGGCGCAATCGATAAGTCGCTGTGGCATGGCGGTGACCTCATGGAATGAATGGGCGCTACCGGTGATGAGGGTTGTCGTCGCCGAAGTCTTCGCGCAGGCGCGCCAGGATGCCGAGCAGGTGCGCGTGCATGGCGTGGCGCGCCCGGATCGGATCGCGCGCCTGGATCGCGACCAGGATGCGTTGATGCTCGGCGTGGGCCGCCGCCCAGACCTTGGTGTTGACGAAATAATCCTGCATGCGGCTGTATACGGAGCTCGCCTGCGTCAATTCCCACAGCCGGGCTACCGCCGCCGCCACGGCGGCATTGCCGCAGCCCGCGGCGATGGCATTGTGGAAGTCGCGGTCGTGCCGGCCCGGGGAGTCCGTCAGCGACATGCCTTCGTGGGCGTCGCGGATGGCCGCGATCTGCGCCGGGGAGGCCTGCTGCGCAGCCATGCCCGCGCACTCGGGTTCGATCAGCATGCGGGCCTCCAGCAGGTCGAACGGGCCGATGTCGTCATGCTCCTGTTCGACGCCTGCGCACGCTCCGGAGGCCGCGGGGAAGCCGGCGCCTTCCCGGGTGACGAAAACTCCGGTGCCGACGCGCACTTCCACATAACCTTCGATTTCGAGCGCGATCAGGGCTTCGCGGATGGACGCGCGGCTGACCTGGAGCTGCTCTGCCAATTCCCTTTCGGACGGCAGCCTGCCGCCGCGGGGAAATTCGCCCGCCCGGATGCGACCGGCGATCTGGTCGGCGATCACGCGATACAGGCGGGTGATGGCTACGGCTTGGAAGGTGCTCATCTGTCGGGGTAGCGAGAACGCATGCCAGTGGTCAGGCCACCAATATAGGCATCCCCTCATTGAATAAAAAGGGGAATTTCACGTTTCAAGGGAAAACGATCACAGGGATTCCACCTCTTTCGCGGCGGTGGTCAGGCCAGCTAGGGCCGGTGTGATCCCGATGGAGGGAAGCAGGAATGGAAGGTGGGCGCGCGCCTGGACGGCTGCGCCCGGGGATGGCTACTGCGGCTCGCCGTCAGGTTCCGGCGTCTGGGTGAAAGCGCGGACCAGGCGGGCGATGCCGTCCAGTTCGTCGTGCGCGCCGGCCACCCATTCGGGGGTGTCGAAGGGACTGTCCGACGGGGTGTCGTCCAGGCTGGCTTTCAGGTCGTTGAGCAGCTCCAGCGCCATGCCGGTGGCTTGCGGGCTGCTGCGGGTGGACAGGGCGATGGCGATCGCCAAGGCCTGGCGCATGGCCAGCAAGCGGCCATCCAGTTCAGTGCCCATTGTGGTTTCCTCGTCGTGTGGCTTGAATGGGCTCATTTTACGGGCCAAGGTTTGCGCAAGATCAAATGGGGGCGGCCGGCACAGGCGAATAATCCAAGGTATGCAAGCCGCTCTACGTCCTCTACCGTCAGACCCCCAGGCGCCCGCGGTCGCCAAGCCCCTTTTTCCGCCCCAGCTGCTGGCCAGGCTGGACAAGAACGGGCCCAGATACACCTCCTATCCCACCGCGGACCGCTACCACGCCGGCTTTGGCGAACTGGACTACCGGCTGGCGCTGAGGCAGCGGCGCGCGACGAGTCCCGACGAACCCCTGTCGCTCTATGTGCACATTCCCTTCTGCGAATCGGTCTGTTATTACTGCGCCTGTAACAAGGTAGTGACCCGCCAGCACGGCCGGGCTGCCCGCTATCTGGACGCGCTCGCCGCCGAGATCCGCCTGCACGCGCAGGAACTGGGCGAGGGCGTGCCGGTTTCTCAACTGCATTTCGGCGGCGGCACGCCCACTTTCCTGTCCGACGCCGAGCTGGACCGGCTGATGGCGGACCTGCGCCGCGCATTCCGTTTTCAGCCCGACGCGGAACTGTCCATCGAGGTGGATCCGCGCACGGCGACGCCCGAACGCCTGGCCCACCTGCGCAAGCTGGGCTTTAACCGCCTGAGTTTCGGCGTCCAGGATTTCGATGCGCGCGTGCAGGTCGCGGTACATCGCGTGCAGTCGTTCGAGGACGTGCAGGCATTGGTGCGCAGCGCCCGGGAACTGGACTACGCTTCGGTCAACGTGGACCTGATCTACGGCCTGCCCTTGCAGACCACGGAATCCTTCGCGCGCACCATCGAACAGGTCATCGAGCTGCGGCCGGACCGCATCGCGCTGTACGCGTATGCCCACCTTCCCACGCGCTTCAAGCCTCAGCGCCGCATCAACGAGGCCGATCTGCCGGAACGCGCCACGCGGGTCGGCCTGCTGAGCGCCGCGATCGACGGCTTCCTGAAGCAGGGTTACACCTACATCGGCATGGATCATTTCGCCCTGGATTCCGATTCACTGGCGATCGCCAAGCAGCGCGGCGAACTGCATCGCAACTTCCAGGGCTACAGCACCCAGCCCGACCGCGATCTGGTTGCGCTGGGCGTCTCGGCCATCGGGCGGATCGGCGATACCTACAGCCAGAACGCAAAGGTGCTGGATGAGTACTATGCCGCCATCGAGGCGGGGCGTTTCGCCGTGGAAAGAGGGCTGGCGCTGAGTTCGGACGACCTGGTGCGGCGCGAGGTCATCATGGACGTCATGTGCCAGGGCCGGGTGGATTTCGAGCGG
Source organism: Achromobacter sp. (assembly GCF_050285585.1). Taxonomy (GTDB): domain Bacteria; phylum Pseudomonadota; class Gammaproteobacteria; order Burkholderiales; family Burkholderiaceae_B; genus Achromobacter. The sequence goes on from NZ_JBLZXF010000010.1 coordinate 32,962, forward strand.
ATCGAGGCGCGGCACAAGCTGCGGTTTGGCGAGTATTTCGGCGCAGAGCTGCTGCAGATGGCCGACCTGGCCGAACTCGGCCTGGTGGACCTGCGGCCGGGAGAGCTGCAGGTGACCGACCTGGGCTGGTACTTCGTGCGTGCCGTCGCGATGGCGTTCGACGGCTATCTGCAGTCTGCGGCCAGCGGCGCCAGCTACTCCCGCATCATCTAGGGCGGCGGCGCACCGGGGCAGCAGCCCGCCGTCATGCAAGCGCGAACTTTTCGCGCAGGTACAGCGCCAGCGACAGATCGTCGGAAAGCTGCAGCTTGCGCATGGCGCAGCGCTTGTGCGTGCTTATCGTCTTCTTGCTGCGCACGAGCCGCGCCGCGATCTGGGTGACGGAAAGGCCCTGGCTGATGTGGCGCAGTACCTCCACTTCCGAGGCGGTGAGCGTTTCGTGCGGCGCGGTGGGCTCCTGGGCGTGGATCCGGCCCTCGCGCACCGATAGGAACTTGTGCCTGCCGCTCAGCACGCCGCGGATCATTTCCGGCAGCAGGCCCATGCCCCATTGCTTGGCCAGGTATCCGTTCGCGCCCGCGCGGAAGGCGGCGTATTGGGTTTCCTGGCGGTTGCCGGCCGAGAACGTGATGATCGCCATGTTGGGGTGATAGCGGCGCAGGCGCCGCAGGTAGCTCACCCCGTCCCAGGGCTCCTGGGGCAGGTAGAAATCCACCAGCGCCACGTCGCAGGGGGAATGGGACAGCTTTTCCAGCAGGCCCCGCGAGGAGGTCTCCCGGTGCAGGACCCGGAAGCCGGGCCGGCTTTCCAGGTAGGCGCCGACGCCCACCGCGATCACGGGATGGTCGTCCAGGATGGCCACCTTGACGACGGGCGGCAGGCGCGACAGAAGCAGGTGCTGGCGCGCGCCCTGAGGGTTGCCCGCATCGTTGCGTGCGGGATGGGAAGAAGGAAGCGCTGCGGGGTTGCGCGCTGGGACATGTTTCATCTGTGCTTCCACGATCGGGTTGGAGGCGGAGCCGGCGGCCGGCTTCGCGCTGAGTTCGCCAACAGTCCTAGAATTCGAGTGGGCAGATTACGGTTTCGCCTGGCCATTCGCACCGGAAACGCGCCAAAATCAGACTGTTGCACCCCAGGGTGACCAGGCCCTGGGCCGCTAGACCGGGACCGGACTCATGACCAGGAAGATTCTGCTGTTGGGCAAGGATGGCCAACTGGGATTCGAGCTGCGGCGCAGTCTTGCGCCGCTGGGCGCGGTCGTGGCGGCGGGCCGGCGCGATTGCGACCTGACCCATCCCTTGCATCTGGCGCGGCTGGTCCGGAGGGAGAAGCCCGACGTGGTCGTCAATGCCGCGGCCTATACGGCCGTCGAGCGCGCCGAAGAGGACCCGGTGCGGGCCATGCGGATCAATGGCGAAGCGGCGGGCGAGCTTTCCGCGCTTGCCGCCAGCCGTGGCGCGCTGATCGTGCATTACTCGTCCGACTATGTATTCGACGGCGCCAAGGCCGCCCCGTACACCGAGGCGGACGCGCCGGCGCCCCTGAACGCCTACGGCCGCAGCAAGCTGGCCGGCGAGCGGGCCGTCGCGGCCACGAACCCGGCCCACCTGCTGTTCCGGACCTCCTGGGTCTATGGGGTTTTCGGCGACAACTTCCTGAAGACCGTGCTGATGGCGCTGCGCCAGGCCGAGGCGTTGCGCGTCGTGGACGATCAGCGCGGCGCGCCGACGGGTGCGTCCTTCATCGCCGATGTGACGGCGCTGGCGGTGGCGCGCTACCTGGCGAACGGGAGGGAGGGGTTCCCGTTCGGCCTCTATCACCTGGCGGCGGCGGGCGAGGCCAGCTGGCACGAATACGCCCGCTTCATCGCCGCCCAGGCCCGGCGCGCCGGCCTGCCGGTCAATTTGAATCCGGAGGACATCGAACCGGTGCCTTCCGCGCAGTGTCCGGCCGCGGCGCGGCGGCCCCTGAATTCCTGCCTGGATACCGGGCTGCTCGCCCGCGTCTTCGGCATCCATGCGCCGCCCTGGCAGGACGGCGTTGTCCACGCGCTGGCTGCCCTGTCGGGCAGCCGCGGCCTGCTCTAGGCCGCGCAGCGCGCACTGTGGCGCTTTCGCCACAGGCAGGCGTAAATAGTGCTACAATCGTGGACGATAAACGCAACTTTTGTTGCCGCTGCGATCGCGCAGTGTCGCCATTTTGATTCGCGCCGCCGAAGGCGCGTCCCGGACAGGCCCCAACACCATGTTTTTCCCGCTGGCACGAACTACGACCCGGAACTTTCGCCCTATGTCGCGTTAGTTTTTTCGTGCGTCGGGTTTCTCCGTGTCAGGTCAGCGGCAGAACTCAGCAAGACAAATCAAAGGAACGCGGCTTCAAGGCCGCGTTTTTCGTTTCCGTTTTTTGATTTTTTAGTTCCAAGAACCTCCCAGGAAATATTCCCGATGGTACAGATCACATTGCCCGATGGTTCGCAGCGCCAATTTCCGGGGCCGGTAACGGTTGCCGAAGTGGCGCAATCGATCGGCACGGGCTTGGCGAAGGCCGCCCTGGGCGGGCGCGTCACATTCGAGGGCGCGGAATCCCGGCTGGTTGACACCAGTTTCCGCATCGAGGGCGATGCGCGCCTGTCCATCGTGACCGCCAAGGACGCGGACGGGCTGGATCTGATCCGGCACTCCACGGCCCACCTGCTGGCGTATGCCGTCAAGGAATTGTTTCCGGATGCCCAGGTAACCATCGGCCCGGTGATCGACAACGGCTTCTATTACGACTTTTCGTACAAGCGCCCGTTCACGCCCGAGGACCTCGCCGCCATCGAGAAGAAAATGGCCGAACTGGCCAAGAAGGACGAAGTCGTCACGCGCGAAGAGTGGTCGCGCGACGACGCCGTCGAATTCTTCAAAGGCATCGGCGAAAAGTACAAGGCCGAAATCATCGCCTCGATCCCGTCGAACGAGACGCTCAGCCTGTATCGTGAAGGCGATTTCATCGATCTGTGCCGGGGCCCGCACGTGCCCTCCACGGGCAAGCTGAAGGTCTTCAAGCTGATGAAGGTGGCCGGCGCCTACTGGCGCGGCGACAGCAAGAACGAGATGCTACAGCGCATCTACGGCACCGCCTGGGCCACCAAAGAAGAGCAGGAGGCCTATCTGCACATGCTGGAAGAGGCCGAACGCCGCGACCACCGCAAGATTGGCCGCGAACTCGACCTGTTCCATTTCCAGGACGAAGCCCCGGGCCTGATTTTCTGGCACCCCAAGGGCTGGACGCTGTGGCAGCAGGTGGAGCAGTACATGCGCTCCGTCTATCGCGACAACGGCTACCAGGAAGTGAAGGCGCCGCAGATCCTCGATATTTCGCTCTGGAAGAAGACCGGCCATTGGGACAACTACCGTGAAAACATGTTCACGACCGAGTCCGAAAACCGCGTCTACGGCCTGAAGCCGATGAACTGCCCGGGCCACGTGCAGATCTTCAACGCGGGCCTGCATTCCTATCGGGAACTGCCCCTGCGCTATGGCGAATTCGGCCAATGCCACCGCAACGAGCCCTCGGGTTCGCTGCACGGCATGATGCGCGTGCGCGGCTTCACGCAGGACGACGGCCACATTTTCTGTACCGAAGACCAGCTCCAGGACGAGTGCGCCGATTTCACGGCCCTGCTGCAGAAGGTCTATCGCGATTTCGGTTTTACCGAGGTGCTCTACAAGGTCGCCACGCGTCCCGAAAAGCGCATCGGATCGGACGAAGTCTGGGATACGGCCGAACAGGCCCTGATGGAGAGCCTGCGCCGCACCGGTTGCGAATTCGAAATCTCGCCGGGCGAGGGCGCGTTCTACGGTCCCAAGGTGGAGTACACGCTGAAGGACGCCATCGGGCGCCACTGGCAATGCGGCACGATCCAGGTCGATTTCTCCATGCCGGTGCGCCTTGGCGCCGAGTACGTGGACCAGAACGACCAGCGCCGCCCGCCGGTCATGCTGCACCGGGCGATCCTGGGTTCGCTGGAGCGTTTCATCGGCATGCTGATCGAAAACCACGCCGGCGCGATGCCTCCTTGGCTCGCTCCCGTGCAGGCTGTCGTATGCTGCATTTCCGAACCTTCCGCCGATTATGCGGCTGAAATCACGCAAAGCCTGAAAAAACAAGGCTTTAGAGTGGAGTCCGATTTGCGCGGTGAAAAAATCACTCGTAAAATTCGGGAGCACAGCCTGCAAAAGGTGCCGTACATCCTGGTCGTCGGCGACAAGGAAAAGCAAAACGGCACCGTCGCCGTACGCGGACTGGGGGGTCTGGACCTCGGCGCCATCGCCATCGACGAGTTCGTCGCGCGATTGGCCGAGGACGTTTCCACCCGTCGCGACGTCAATCAACCCGATAGCAGCGCTGCTTAACATTTCTAGGAGCTTTCAACATCGCCACTGAAAAAGCCAATCGCATCAACGGTGAAATCCGCGTCCCCGAGGTGCGCCTGATAGGTCTGGACGGAGAACAGCTGGGCATCGTCAAGATTGCCGACGCCTTCCGTCTTTCCGAGCAAAACGACGTGGATCTGGTGGAAATCGCGCCGAACGCCGAGCCGCCGGTCTGCCGTTTGATGGACTACGGCAAATTCAAGTACCAAGAGCAGAAGCGTCAAGCCGAAGCTCGTTCCAAGCAAAAGGTCATCCAGGTCAAGGAAGTCAAGTTCCGTCCGGCCACCGACGAGGGCGACTACCAGGTCAAGCTGCGCAACCTGCGCCGCTTCCTCGAGGAAGGCGACAAGGCCAAGGTGACGCTGCGTTTCCGCGGCCGTGAAATGGCGCACCAGGAACTCGGCATGCGGGTGCTTGAACGTGTGCGCGACGATCTGCTGGAACTTGCCCAGGTCGAAGCCATGCCTAAGCTCGAAGGCCGTCAGATGGTCATGGTGCTGGCGCCCAAGAAGAAGGCTGCGCCCGCAGGCAAGCCCGAATCGGCGGCCTGAGCTCCAGCCTGGGCCTCCCCGGGAGGCCTGGCCGCTCGTTCGACCCGCCGTCCGCTCCGTGGACCGGCGGGTTCGCTTATTGGGCGGCTCTGCGCTACGATGTCACAAAGCCGCCTTCCCGCGAGGGAAGGCGGCGTCCGTTCAGGGTGTCGCGATGCACGTTTTGTTCGTTTTGGATCCCTTGCCGCTGCTTAAGGCGTACAAGGACAGCTCAGTCGCCATGATGCGTGCCCTCGTGGCGCGCGGCCATACGCTCAGCGTGGCCATGCAGGGCGATCTCTACATCGAGGCCGGCGTGGTCAAGGCCGTCGCCACGCCCATCGAACTGGTCGCGGACGCCGATCTGCACGGCCACGACTGGTGGCGCGAATCCGCCGCCCAGGATCTGCCGCTGGCGGATTTCGGCGCGGTGGTCATGCGCAAGGACCCGCCGTTCGACATGGAATACGTGTATTCGACGCATCTCCTCGAATACGCCGAGGCGCAGGGCGCCCGGGTATTCAATGGCGGCGCCGCGATCCGCAACCATCCCGAAAAACTGGCCATCACCGAAATCAGCGAATTCACGGCGCCTACGCTCGTGACCCGCAATATGGCCCGCCTGAAGGCCTTCCACGACGCGCACCACGACGTCATCGTGAAGCCGCTGGACGGCATGGGAGGCACCGGCGTGTTCCGGCTCCAGCCCAAGGATCCGAACCTGAACGCCATCCTCGAGACGCTGACGGACAACGGCGCGCGCACCATCATGGCGCAGCGCTTCATCCCCGACATCGTCAAGGGCGACAAACGCATCCTGCTGATCGGCGGCGAGCCCGTGCCGTATTCGCTGGCCCGCATTCCGCTGGCCGGCGAAACCCGCGGCAACCTGGCGGCCGGCGGGCGCGGCGTGGCCCAGGAACTGTCGCCGCGCGACAGGGAGATCGCCGAGGCCGTGGCGCCCAAGTTCGCCGCGCGCGGCCTGTTGCTGGTCGGTTTGGACGTCATCGGCGACTACGTAACCGAAGTCAACGTCACCAGCCCCACCTGTTTCGTGGAAATCGCAGAACAGACCGGCTTCGATGTCGCGGGCATGTTCGTCTCGGCGCTGGAAAAAGCCGTGGCGGACAAAGCCGCGGCCTGAGCGCCAGGATTCCGCCATGACCACGGGTATTGTCATCGTCGTGCACGCGCCCCTGGGCGCGGCGATGCGCGAATGCGCCAGCCACGTCATGGGCAACCTTGACGGCATGCTGGCCATTCACGATATCCAGCCGGAAGACCGGCCCGACGACCTGGCGCCGGACGTCCTGAAGGACATCCTCGAACAGGAGCACGGTGGCGGGGTGCTGGTGCTGACCGACCTGATCGGCGCCACGCCTGCCAATATCGCGAAGCGGGCCGTCGCCGACGCCCAGGCCCAGGGCATCCAATGCTGCGTGCTGGCCGGGCTGAATACCCCGATGCTGCTGAGGGCCTTGACCTACCGCGGCCTGCCTTTGGCCGAAACCCGTGAAAAGGCCTTGGCCGGCGGAGTGCAGGGCGTCTTGCGTGTAGACTGACGGGCCGGAATTTGCCCTATGATGTCGGCAGGTATTTTTTACGCCGATGAAGCGGATCGGCGTTTTGCTGCAATCCACACCCGCGGCGCTCCAGCCGCGGTCATAATATTTCCTATGCCTAATACAGACATCGTCATCAGCAATAAACTGGGCCTGCACGCCCGGGCGGCCGCCAAGTTGACGCAACTGGCCAGCAAATTCTCCAGCGAGATCTTCATCTCGCGTGGCGCGCAGCGCGTAAATGCCAAGAGCATCATGGGCGTCATGATGCTGGCGGCCGGGCTGGGCGTGACGGTCAGGCTGGAGGCTTCGGGCAATGATGCCGAGCAAGCCCTTTCGGAAATTGAAACTCTGTTCGACAGCAAATTCGGTGAGCAGGAATAGAACGTCTTCTGAATCGGCCGGCCTGAGCGCAGCCCAGGCCGGCACGTCTACGACCCTTATGGACACCGCACACGACGGGGCTGGCTCTGCCAGTCCCGTCGTGTGCCTTTATGGCAAAGGCGTCGCCAAGGGATATGCCATCGGGCGGGCCGTCGTCATGGGCGCCGCGGCGCTGGAAGTCGCCCACTACCGCATCTCGCCAGAGGATGTGCCGGCCGAAAGCAGCCGGCTGACCGAGGCCCTGGCGGCGGCGCAGCAGGAATTGCAGCAACTGGCCGATACCTTGCCTGCCGATGCGCCGCGCGAGCTGGGCGCCATGTTGAACGTGCACGGCCTGCTGCTGGGCGATCCGTTGCTGGCCGAGCAGACGCTGGCTCTGATCGCCGAGCGCCACTACAACGCCGAATGGGCGCTGACCACGCAGGGGCAGATCCTGGGGCAGCAGTTCGACGCGATGGAGGACGAGTACCTGCGCGAGCGCGGCGCCGACGTGCGCCAGGTCATCGAACGGGTGCTGCACGTGCTGGCGGGCTCGTCGGCGATCCTGCCCGACATGTCCCACATGGGCGGCGACGACGCGCTGGTGGTCGTGGCCCACGATATCTCGCCCGCCGACATGCTGCGGCTGCGCGGGGGGCGTTTCGCGGCCTTCGTGACCGATCTGGGAGGCCCCACCTCTCATACCGCGATCGTGGCGCGCAGCATGGGCGTGCCCGCGGTCGTGGCCATGGGCAACGTGCGCGAACTGGTCCGCGACGGGGACATGCTGATCATCGACGGCGCCGCCGGCGCGGTGATCGTGAACCCTTCCGACCGCATCCTGCAAGAGTACCGCCGCCGCCAGGCCGCCTATGCGGACGAGCGCGCCGAACTCGGCTTGCTGCGCGACGAACCGTCCGTCACGCTGGACGGCATCGACATCGTGCTGCACGCGAATATCGAGCTGCCGGAGGAGGCCGCGCTGGCGCTGGCTTCCGGCGCGCATGGCATCGGGCTGTTCCGCAGCGAGTTCCTGTTCATGGGGAGGCCGGACCTGCCGGGCGAGGAAGAGCAGTACGAAGCCTATTCGTCCGTCGTGAAGGTGATGGCCGGCCGGCCCGTCACGATACGGACGCTCGACATCGGCTCGGACAAGACCCTGGACGGCGAGGCCACCGTGGCCACCAACCCCGCCCTGGGCCAGCGCGCCATCCGCTATTGCCTGGCGCGCCCGGAAATGTTCGCAACCCAGCTGCGCGCCATCCTGCGGGCGTCGGCCCATGGGCCCGTGCGCCTGCTGATTCCGATGATCGCCCACATGCACGAGGTCGTGGCGACCAAGGCGGCCATCGAATCCGCCCGGAGCGAACTCGACGCCCGCGGCCAGGCCTATGCGCCGCACATGGAAGTGGGCGCCATGGTCGAGGTGCCCGCCATCGCCATCGCCATCGAGCCCTTCGCGCAGGCGCTGGACTTCCTTTCCATCGGCACCAACGACCTGATCCAGTACACGCTGGCGATCGACCGTGGGGACCACGACGTGGCCGCCCTGTACGACCCGCTGCACCCGGCGGTGCTGCGCCTGGTCGCCCACACCATCAACGCGGGCGAGCGGGCCGGCAAGCCGGTCGCGGTGTGCGGGGAGATGGCGGGCGATTCGCGCATGACGCGATTGCTGCTGGGCCTGGGCCTCACCGAGTTCTCCATGCACCCGCAGCAGTTGCTGGACGTGAAGCGCGAAGTGCGCCGCGCGCATTCCAATGCCCTGCGCGTCAAGGTGGCCGCGGCCCTGAACCGCGCCTTGCCGGTCGATCTGGACGCCCTGGGCCCGGGCTAAGAACGGCTTCGCCCCACTCGAAGAAAAGCCCGGAACCGCAAGGTCCGGGCTTTTGCCATTCCGCAATCTAGCAATTGCTGCCGACCCGATCGAGGCGGCGATGGATCCGGCTTAGCCGGTCCATTCGCCGCGCCCCCTTGAGGGGGAGGCGCAAAGCGCCTCGGGGGTGGGCCTAACTATGATAGGCCGATTCGCCGTGGCTGGTGACGTCCAGGCCTTCGCGTTCCTGGTCTTCCGGCACGCGCATGCCGCACAGGGCGTTGGCGATCTTGTACGCGATCCAGGCGACCACGCCGGACCAGACGATGGTCAGCAGCACGCCTTCCAGCTGAACCCAAAGCTGATGGCCGATCATGCCCGGTTCGGCCAGGCCGGGGCCGCCCAGGACCTGTGCATTGAACACGCCGGTCAGCAGCGCGCCGACGATGCCGCCTACGCCGTGCACGCCGAACACGTCCAACGCATCGTCGGCGCGCAGCAGGCGCTTCAGGCCGTTCACGCCCCAGACGCAGATCGCGCCCGCGACCACGCCGATGACCAGGGCGCCAACCGGGCCGACCAGGCCGGCTCCGGGAGTGATGCCGACCAGGCCGGCGACGGCGCCGGAGGCGGCGCCCAGCATCGAGGGCTTGCCCTTGACGGCCCACTCGGTGAACAGCCAGGCCAGGACCGCGCCCGCGGTGGCGATCATGGTGTTGAAGAAGGCCAGGGTGGCGTTTTCATTGGCCGCCAGCGCCGAGCCCGCGTTGAAGCCGAACCAGCCCACCCACAGCAGGGCGGCGCCGACGAACGTCATGGGCAGGTTGTGCGGCTGCATCGCTTCGCGGCCGTAGCCCACGCGCTTGCCGACCACATAGGCGCCCACCAGGCCGGCCACGCCCGCGTTGATGTGCACCACGGTGCCGCCGGCGAAGTCCAGCGCGCCCTTGGCGTTGAGCAGGCCGGGCGCCGTTTCCGACGCGAACCACACCATGTGCGCGATCGGCACGTAGGCGAATGTGAACCAGATCACGGTGAACACCAGCACCGCCGAGAAGCGCGCGCGTTCGGCGAAGCTGCCGACGATCAGCGCGCACGTGATGCCGGCGAAGGTGGCCTGGAACGACGCGAAGAGCAGTTCCGTCAGGGAGTTCGACATGGCGTACGAGCCATCGGCCGGATTGAAGATCCCCGAGAAGAAGGCGCGCGACAGGCCGCCAAAGAAGGCGTTGCCCTCGGTGAACGCGAGGGAGTATCCGTAGATGAACCAGAGAACCAGGCCCAGCACGAACGTGCACAACACTTGCAGCAGCACGGAAAGCACGTTCTTGCTGCGTACCAGGCCGCCATAGAACATCGCCAGGCCAGGCACGGCCATCATCAATACGAGCAGGGTAGAGACGAGCAACCAGGAAATATCCGCTTTATCCATTTTCAGGCTCCAATGAGTCTTTTTCTATTCGTTCAGAGCGCCGCTTCGCCGGCTTCGCCTGTTCTGATCCGGATGACTTGTTCCAGGGGGGCGGCAAAGATCTTGCCGTCGCCGATCTTGCCGGTGCGAGCGGCCATTTCGATTGCCTCGATGACCTGATCGACGAGGTGGTCCGGCACGGCGGCCTCGACGCGCAGCTTGGGCAGGAAGTCGACGGCGTATTCCGCGCCGCGGTACAGCTCGGTGTGGCCCTTCTGGCGGCCGAATCCCTTGACTTCGGTGACGGTCAGGCCCTGGACGCCGATTCCGGATAGAGCCACCCGCACTTCGTCGAGCTTGAAGGGCTTGATGATGGCGATGATGAGTTTCATGGCATTTCCTCTCATGGTTGCACGTTGGCACTCGGTATCAAGCAAATTCCATGCCATGTGGAGCCGCGCTGGAAGGAAAGGGAAAACGCCCGCAATTCGTGCGCGCCCGCACCAGCATGGTGCGGCATGCATCCGGGGCCGGCTTCAATTTGGTGCGCGCGGCGTGGGTCTTGCAGATGAAACCAAATATGTTTTGCGCTCGTTATGTGTTGCGAATTGATGCGGCTTATATTGCGATTCATATCTGCATATGCCCCTAATTTGCCAGCCGCGGAGAAATCTGCGGCTAGCCGCCAAGCCTTGCGGCACATGGCTCTTGGACGAATGCGGGGAAGGTCCGCAGGCTCGTCGGCGGGCCGCGGAACGGCGAGCGCGAGGCCGTTCGCCTGATACGAGGGTTTACACCCATTAGCTTGTTACCTATCGTCGGCTGAAGAAGAATCGACAACAGTTCATGCCGATCGGTGATCGGCTGGGACCGCGGCCAGCGGTCAGGTGCGTATTGAAGTATTGATGTTGGTAGGGGGTTGCCGCCATGGCAGCCCGGTTTTCTCCTGTGCTTTGAAGGGCGGTCACCGCATGCGGCCCGCCCTTTTTTTTTGCCCGGCTTTCCGGAAGGGGCGTTCCGACGCACTACACTTGGGGCATCAAGCACACAGTGAGGCAGTCATGAACAATCGCACCCAGTGGATGGAAGACATCCAGAAGAACCTCTCCGACCTGATCGCCCGCAGTCCGGCCGCGGACGTGGAGCGCAATGTGCGCGCGATGATGACGCAGGCGTTCTCCAAGCTGGACCTCGTGACGCGCGAGGAGTTCGACGTTCAGGCCGATCTGCTGGCCCGCACCCGGGCCCGCGTGGATCAATTGGCCGCCCAGGTGCAGCAACTGGAATCCCGCCTATCCGCCTTGGACAAATAGGCGCCGCCGGCTGCGCAGCGGCCGGGCTGGGCAGCATTCCTGCGGCCGCGTCGAGCGGCCGTTTTTGCGGACGGGCGCCCCTGCCGCCGCGCTAGGGCGCGATGGTTTTGTCTCTGCCGGGGGCGCGCGCCTCCCCGTCTTTGCGGATACTGGCGCTTTCCGTCCATCCATGGAGAACGCCTTGACGCTAGCCGTGCTTGCCAGCCGGGCCCTCAGCGGCCTGGATGCCCACGCGGTGCGCGTGGAAACGCACCTGGGGCCCGGTCTGCCCAGTTTCAACGTGGTGGGCTTGCCGGACGTCGAGGTGCGGGAAAGTCGAGAACGCGTGCGCGCGGCCATTCAGAACAGCGGGTTCGAGTTTCCGCCCGGGCGTATCACCGTCAATCTTTCGCCTGCCGACATGCCCAAGGAATCCGGCCGCTTCGACCTGCCGATCGCCCTGGGCCTGCTGCTGGCTTCCGGCCAGTTGGGGGCTTCCTCCGGCGATGGCGTTCCGGATGCCCGGGCGCCGGCCCCCGCTCTGGCGGACCTGGTGCTGGCCGGCGAGCTTTCGCTGACGGGAGCGCTGGTGCCCGTCGCCGCGCCGCTGGTCATCGCGTTGAGCGTCGCGCGCGAGGCGCCGGGCGCCACGCTCATCCTGCCGGCCGGCAGCGCCGAGCAGGCCGCCTGGGTGCCGGGCCTGCGGGTATTGTCGGCGCGCAGCCTGGCCGACGTGGCGGCGCATGCGGCTGGCGCTTGCCGCTTGCCTGACGCCATCCCCCGGCCCTGGCCCGTGGCTGCGCCCGCCCCGTGCCTGTCGGACGTGCGCGGGCAGGCCGGCGCGCGGCGGGCGCTGGAAGTCGCCGCGGCCGGAGGGCACAGCCTGCTGATGATCGGCCCCCCCGGGGCGGGCAAAAGCATGCTGGCCGCGCGCCTGCCCGGCCTGTTGCCGCCCCTGGCGCGGAGCGAGGCCCTGGAGGCCGCGGCCTTGGCTGCCCTGGCGGGCATGCCCGATGCCCTGGGAGAGCAGCCGCCATTCCGGGCGCCGCACCATTCCGCTTCGGTGGCGGCGCTCGTGGGCGGCGGCAGCCGCCCACGCCCGGGCGAGATCAGCCTGGCGCACCGGGGCGTGCTGTTCCTGGATGAACTGCCCGAATTCAACCGCCGCACGCTGGAAGCCCTGCGCGAGCCGCTGGAGGCGGGCAGGGTGGTCATCGCCCGGGCGCTGCATACGGCGCAGTTTCCCGCCCGCTTCCAGTTGGTGGCCGCCATGAATCCATGTCCTTGCGGCTGGCGCGGGCATCCGGCCAGGGCTTGCGCCTGCACGCCGGACCAGGTGGCGCGCTACGTTGGCAAGATATCAGGCCCCTTGCTGGACCGTATCGATCTGCACGTGAGCCTGCCTCCATCCGACCCCGATTGGATGTCCGGTCCGCCCGGCGAGCCATCGGGCCCCGTGCGCGAACGCGTGGCGGATTGCCGCCAGCGCCAGATGGCCCGCCAGGGCAAGCCGAACGCCGCGCTGGCGGGCGCCGAACTGGACGAGCATTGCCGCATGGATGGCGAGGCCCGGGCCCTGCTGTCGCAGGCCATGCGGCGGCTGGCGGGATCGGGCCGGGCCCTGCACCGGGCATTGCGGGTCGCCCGCAGCATCGCCGATCTCGACGGCGAGGACATCCTGGCCGCGCGCCACGTCGCCCAGGCGGTGCAGTACCGGCGGGCGGGGGTATGATCGCGCGGCCCGCTTCCGCGCGCTGGACCCTGCCGGGCCCGTCCAGCCCTTCGCTCGACAAACTACGGGAAATCACCATATAATCAAAGGCTTTCCCGGGTCTGGGCTACATTTGCCTGCCGGGAAGAATGAGGCGGGCAGGGCCGGCAGCAACGCCGGCTCGGGTGAAGGCCTTGGGGTGAAGGCCTCGGCCGCGCCTTTGGCGGTAAGCCAAGCAGTAAATTTAGCAGTACCCCCAGCAGTACCCCCAGCAGTACCCCCAGCAGTACCCCCAGCAGTACCCCAGAAGTGGCAACAGGTAGACAAGTTTTGCCGCGGCATAGGGCTTCATCGGCCGTATGCGCGTCAAGCACCTGGCGTCATATAAATCAACAATGCGTGTTTTAGTTTAGGGAATCAACATGCCCAAGATGAAAACCAAGAAAAGCGCCTCCAAGCGCTTTAAGGTTCGCGGCAGCGGCTCCATCAAGCGTGGTCAGGCGTTCAAGCGTCACATCCTGACCAAGAAGACCACCAAGAACAAGCGCCAACTGCGCGGTTCCACGGCGGTCCATGACTCCAACGTGGCCTCCGTCAAGGCCATGATGCCTTTCGCTTGATCTAAGGGAGATCTACTATGCCTCGCGTCAAACGCGGCGTAACTGCCCGCGCACGTCACAAGAAAGTCATTGCCGCCGCCAAGGGTTACCGTGGCCGCCGCGGTAATGTGTTCCGTATTGCCAAGCAAGCAGTCATGCGCGCTGGCCAATACGCCTACCGCGACCGCCGCAACAAGAAGCGCACGTTCCGCGCTCTGTGGATCACGCGTATCAACGCGGCCGTCCGTGAGCATGGCGTCAGCTACAGCGTGTTCATCGCTGGCCTGAAGAAGGCTTCGATCGAACTCGACCGCAAGGTCCTGGCCGATCTGGCCGTGCGCGACAAGGCCGGCTTCGCCGCCATCGTGCAGCAAGCCAAGGCTGCCTTGGCTGCCTGATCGCGCGCTTTAACTCATCGCGCATCGCTGCAAACGGGGCTGTAATGGCCCCGTTTGCGTTTTGAAGGCTGGATTTCATGACTCAAACGGTTGACGACCTGGTCTCCCAGGCGCAAGAACGGTTCGCCGCGGCTCCCGACGCCGCCGCGCTGGAAAACGCAAAGGCTCGGTTCCTGGGCAAGGAAGGCGCGCTGACGGTGCTGCTGAAGGCCCTGGGCAAGCTCGATCCCGAGCAGAAGCGCGAGATGGGCGCCCGGATCAATCAGGCCAAGCAGAAGGTCGAAGAGCTCCTGAATTTGCGCCGCGCCGCGCTGGCGCAGGCGGAACTGGATGCCCGGCTGGCATCCGAAACCATTGACGTCACCCTCCCGGGCCGAGGCCGCGTGCCTGGCGGCATCCATCCCGTGATCCGCACCTGGGAACGCGTGGAAGAGATCTTCCGTTCCATCGGCTTCGATGTGGCCGACGGCCCCGAAGTGGAAAACGACTGGACCAATTTCACCGCGCTGAACAATCCCCTGGATCACCCGGCGCGGTCCATGCAGGATACGTTCTACGTCGACATGAACGACGCGGACGGCCTGCCGCTGCTGCTGCGCACGCACACCAGCCCCATGCAGGTGCGTTATGCCCGCATGCACAAGCCGCCCATCAAGGTCATCGCGCCGGGGCGCACCTACCGCGTCGACAGCGACGCCACGCACTCGCCCATGTTCCACCAGGTGGAAGGGCTCTGGATCGCCGAGGACATTTCGTTCGCCGACCTGAAGGGCGTGTACACCGATTTCCTGCGTTGCTTCTTTGAAAGCGACGATCTCGTCGTGCGTTTCCGCCCGTCGTTCTTCCCGTTCACGGAACCGTCGGCCGAGATCGACATGATGTTCACCTCGGGGCCGAACCGCGGCCGCTGGCTGGAGATCTCCGGCTCGGGCCAGGTGCACCCGCAAGTGGTGGGCAACTTCGGTCTCGATCCCGAGCGCTACATCGGCTTCGCCTTCGGTTCCGGGCTTGAGCGCCTGACCATGTTGCGCTACGGCGTCAACGATCTGCGCCAGTTCTACGAAGGCGATTTGCGCTTCCTGCGCCAGTTCAACGAATAACCCACGGCTGATCATGCAATTTCCCGAATCCTGGCTGCGTACGCTGGTCAATCCCCCGATCGCAACCGACGAACTCGCGCACCGGCTCACGATGGCCGGCCTGGAAGTCGAAGACACCGTTCCCGCCGCGCCCGCTTTTTCGGGCGTGGTGGTGGCTCGCATCGTCGAAATCGCCCCGCATCCGGATGCGGACAAGCTGCGCGTCTGTCAAGTGGACGACGGCTCGGGCGAACGCCTGCAGATCGTATGCGGCGCGCCCAACGCCGCGGCCGGCCTGACCGTGCCGCTGGCCCGCGTGGGCGCGGAACTGCCCGGCGGCATGAAGATCGGCGTGGCCAAGATGCGCGGCGTGCAATCGTCGGGCATGCTGTGCTCCGCGCGCGAACTGGGCCTGTCGCAAGACCATGCCGGCCTGCTGGAACTGCCTGCCGACATGGTGCCGGGCCAGTCCATCCGCGAGGCGCTGGACCTGGACGACACGCTCTTCACCTTGAAGATGACGCCCAACCGCGCGGACTGCCTGTCCATCCTGGGCGTGGCGCGCGAGGTTGCGGCCCTGACCGGCGCGCCTCTGTCGGTGCCGACGGCCGCCGCCGTGCCCGTGACGCTGGACGAACGCCTGCCGGTCAAGGTCGAGGCGCCTGACCTGTGCGGCCGTTTCGGCGGCCGGGTGATCCGCGGCGTCAACGCCCGCGCGGCAACGCCCGACTGGATGAAGACGCGGCTGGAACGCGCCGGCCAGCGCTCGCTGTCGGCGCTGGTGGACATTTCCAACTACGTCATGCTCGAACTGGGCCGCCCGTCGCACGTTTTCGACCTGGACAAGATCCAGGGCGACCTCTGCGTGCGCTGGGCCCGCGAAGGCGAGACCCTCGAACTGCTGAACGGCCAGACCGTGACGCTGGATCCCAAGGTTGGCGTGGTCGCCGCGGGCGAGCAGGTCGAAAGCCTGGCCGGCATCATGGGCGGCGAGGCCACCTCGGTCACGCTGGATACGCAGAACATCTACCTGGAAGCCGCGTTCTGGTGGCCGGAAGCGCTGGCCGGCCGCGCGCGCCGCTACAAGTTCAGCTCCGAGGCGAGCCACCGAGGCGAACGCGGCGTGGACTTCGCCACGATCCCCGAGCACATCGAATTCATCACGCGGCTGATCGTCGACATCTGCGGCGGCCAGGCCGGTCCGCTGGACGACCAGATCGTCAATCTGCCCAAGCGCCTGCCGGTGCGCATGCGCCTGGCGCGCTGTCATCGCGTGCTGGGCGTGCCGGTCACCCAGGCCGACGTCGCGAAGATCTTCGGCAGCCTGGGCCTGGAGTACGCGGTAGAGGGCGACGACTTCATCGTGACGCCGCCGTCCTACCGCTTCGACCTGGAGCTTGAAGAGGACCTGATCGAGGAAGTGGCCCGTATCTACGGTTTCGAGAACATTCCCGCCGTGCCGCCGATGGCGCGCGCCAAGATGTTCTCGCAGCCGGAGATCCGCCGCGGCGCCCATGCGCTGCGCCGCCTGACCGCCGCGCAGGACTACCAGGAGGTCGTGAACTACAGCTTCGTCGAGGCCGATTGGGAACGCGACTATGCCGGTAACGACAACCCGGTCCGCCTGGTCAATCCCATTGCGAGCCATCTGTCGGTCATGCGCTCCAGCCTGATCGGCGGCCTGGTGGCCAACATCCGCCACAACGCCAACCGCAAGCAGTCCCGCGTGCGCCTGTTCGAACTGGGCCGCGTGTTCATGCGCGACGCGTCCGCACAGGACGGCCCGCTGGAAGTGGCCGGCGTACGCCAGCCACTGAGGCTGGCCGGCGCGGCCTGGGGGCCGGCAGCGGAAGAGCAGTGGGGCGTGCCGACGCGCCAGGTGGACTTCTATGACGTGAAGATGGATGTCGAGGCGCTGTTCGGCATTCGCGGCGGCCGCCTGCGTTTCGAGGCCGCCGCCCATCCCGCCCTGCATCCGGGCCGCAGCGCCCGCATCGAACTCGACGGCCGCCACGCGGGCTGGATCGGCGAACTGCACCCGCGCTGGGCGCAGCAATCCGACCTGGCGCACGCGCCCGTCGTATTCGAGCTGGACGTCGAGATCCTGTCGGAAGGCGAGCTGCCGCAAGTGCGCGAGCTGTCGCGCCAGCCGGTGGTAATGCGCGACCTGGCCCTGTGGGTCGATGCGCACGTGTCGCTGCAGTCCATGCTGGATACCGTCGCGGCGGCCGTCAAGGCGGACCCGCAACTGGCGGTGGTGCAGGACGTGCGACTGTTCGACGTGTGGCGCGAGAAGTCCCAGGGCGGCGAGCCCGTGACCGAGAAAAGCCTTGCTTTCCGGTTCTGGCTACAGGACACTGAGGTCACGCTGGACGAAGCCCGGGTAGCGGATTGCCTGGCGCGCATCAAGGATGCCTTGGTGGCCGCGCACGGCGCGCGCCAGCGTGCTTGAACCATGGGGAACAGTATGCTTGCCGAGCCACGCACCCTGACCAAGGCCGAGCTGGCCGAACTGCTCTTTGAGCGGGTCGGCCTGAACAAGCGCGAAGCCAAGGACATCGTCGATACTTTCTTCGAGGAAATCCGCGACGCCTTGGCGCGCGGAGATTCCGTGAAGCTCTCGGGCTTCGGCAATTTCCAGGTGCGCGACAAACCCCCGCGCCCGGGCCGCAATCCCAAGACCGGCGAGACCATTCCCATCGCCGCACGCCGCGTGGTTACGTTCCATGCGAGTCAGAAACTCAAGAGCGTGGTGGAGCAGGCGGTGCCTGCTGCATCCGACGACGCCGCGGAGTGATACGCTTTGTCGGTAATTGTTATCGGCACTCCACGTATCGCGGCATAAAATTCTCTTATGACACGTACAGAATCCACCGTCACCTTACCGCCCATCCCCGCCAAGCGTTACTTCACCATCGGTGAAGTCAGCGACCTGTGTGGCGTCAAGCCCCATGTCTTGCGGTATTGGGAACAGGAATTCACGCAGCTCAAGCCGGTGAAGCGGCGCGGCAACCGCCGTTATTACCAGCATCACGAAGTGCTGCTGATCCGCCGCATCCGTTCCTTGCTGTACGAACAAGGCTTCACGATCAGCGGCGCGCGCAATCGCCTGGGCGACGCGCGCGACGTGCCGCACGACCAGGACGCGGCCGTGCGTCTATCCGGCGCCGAGATGCAAGCCCTGCGCAACGAGCTCGGCAACGTCTCGACCATGCTGGCAGAAGCCCTGGGCACCGCGGCCAACACAACTGGCGCCGCAAGCAGCGCCAGCGCAACGCCGGCTGCCTGAGAGCAAACGCGGCGCGTCGCGCGTCGCCAACGGCAATACCTTGCGCCCCGCGCGCCGCCGTCCGCATGCATTTGATGCGATCGACGAACACGGGGCGCAAATTTTTTTGAGTATTCAGCACTTTTTTTGCACGAATGCGTGCAAACAATTTTTTGTTCTGCTATACTCTTTTTCTTTCGGGGCGTAGCGCAGCCTGGTAGCGCACTTGCATGGGGTGCAAGGGGTCGCGAGTTCGAATCCCGCCGTCCCGACCAGTAGTTCCAAGGCCGTTAGTGAGAGTACTCACTAACGGCCTTTCTCATTGTGGGGACTTTTGTGGGGACTTACTGCCCCCCACAATCAAGCCGCCCGCCGCTTCAGCATCGTCAACGCCGGACTGCGCGTATCAGTTGCCGCGATGCGGTTCGCATACTCGATCAGCTTGGCCAGATCGGCTGCCGAGTAGTGCGAGGTGATGCTGCCGTCCGTATGGCCCAGCAGCGCCTTGCGATCTTCCTCCGGCACGTCGGCCGCGCGGAGACGGCGCCCGAAGGTGTGTTTCAGATCGTGTACGCGCACCCGGCCGAAACCAGGATGAGCAGGCGCGCCGTGCTGCTTCTTCCACTTCTCCGCGGCGCGCTTGCGCGCGCTTCGCCATGCGGTGTCGTTCATCCGGTGCAGCGCCCGTTCCTCGTAGGGGAAAACCCACTCCGGATGCAGGCCGCGCTGCTTGCGAATGATCGATCTGGCCACGTCGTTCAGCACGACTAGGCGCTCCTCGCCGTTCTTGACGCCCGAATCTTCAAACCTGCCGCCGAAGTCGGCGGGGATGAGAAAGACGCTGGTTTCCAGTTGGGGCACCTTTATCTCCCACTCCCACCTCAGTTTGCAGACCTCCTGTTCGCGGCAGCCCGTGTTCACCTTGTAGAGGGCCATGGCCAGAAGGTGATCCGGGAGCTCCTTGAATAGGACGGCCTGCTCCTCCCATGAAAGCGGGTAGGGCTGCCGACGCGATTTCTCGCTGAGCATTTCGATCATCGGCACGGTGCTGAGCCAGGGCTTGCGGTCCTCGTCGCGCCATTTCCGCGCGCAGACATTGAGGACCCGGACCACGCGCTGCAGCGCGATGTTGATGGTGCGCGGCGCGCGCCCGAGCTCCAGTCGGTCCTCCACATAGGGCTGCAAGGCCTCGTCGTCCACCTCGTCCAGATACAGCTCGCCGATGTACGGGTCGAGCTGCTTCAGGTAGGTGCCGGTGTGCCAGATTGATGGTTGGTGCGCGTACTCCTTTAGGTAGCGGGTGGCCGCGTCGCGGAAGGTGCGCCGCTGGTCCCGTTGCTCGGCGTGCGCGGCCTGGGCTTCGACGATGCGCGCGAAGAGGAATTGCTCCGCTTCTGCGCGTACGCTTGTTCCAGTGCTGCCTCGAATTCGGCCAACCCCGCGGACGACCTTGTCGATGTGCCAGACGCCTTCCTTGAGCGTAAGGCCGGTGATTGTTTTCTGCCCCATAGGCTAGATGCTCCTTGGCTATGGCGGCGCTCGCTGCGTGGGCTATCGTTGCCGGCAGGTGCTGCCTTGTCAATTGCCTTGCGCTCGGCATACTCGTCCGCGACCAGGTCGAGCTCCTTGCGATCAAAGGCAATACCTTGTTTTCCGATGCTGATTTCCCGCAGAAAAGGGCGGATATCCTTGTCGAACACGCGTCGGCACATAGCCAGATACGCCGGTGCCTTGCCCACTCGGATGAATCGCGGAGGAATGTCGGACATTTATCGGATCCTCCGAAATTCGACCACCCAGACCCAGGGGTTCGCGTCCCAGGCGCCGGCGCCGTTGATCTGTTCCCACAGCGCGCGGAACATGACGCGCGGCATCGATTCGCCGATCGGCACGGTCATGGACACATCCGCGGCGGACGGATTCAGGCCGACGCCCTCGGCAAGCGCGTCCACGTGGTTGATGGCCTGCAACCGTTCGACGCGCACGCGCGCAACCTCCAGCACGAGGCGGCAGGCCCAGCGCGGCATATGGATCGACGGCACCGTCGCGCCGCGCTTCCCTCGGTAATGGTGCAGGGCCAGCCATGCATCCGCCGATGCACTGCTGTCCTCGATCGGTACGAAGGCGTCGTCGGCGAGATAGCGGACGCCGTCGAGGCCGGTGGATAGTTCTTCTGCGCGGACCGATTCCCGCACCCACAGCCGGTCGCCGGGCTGGCCGTAGGGGCACGGATATGGCCCAGAAAGGGCCGCCGTCGAAAGGTAGTGGAATGTCCCATCGTCGAATCGAAGGATCTCTTCGTCGGGACTTGTTATTGCATAGCTGGTGCCGGGCATGATGCCTGGAATCTTCACTACGCGTCGGGTTTGCGTCTTGTCGCCGGCCAGCACGGCGCGGACCATTGCGCCGTTGAAGATGATGGGGCTCTCTTTCATCGCGGCACCTCGTTCCATTCCCGGCCATCCAGCAGGCGGCCCGCAGCGGCCTTGCCTACGCGCTCGACCACGTCGGAGCCGAAGGCCAGGTATTGCCGCGGGTACCGTTCCATTTCCGTCGGCGTGGGCGCTCCCTCGCTAAACCACCCTTCACGCGGCGCGAGCGCGTACCGACCTGGCTGGCCGGACGCGTGTACACCGGCGCGGCCCCACTCACCCCATTGCTTGAACAGGAAAGGAATACCTGCCGTCTGGCACTGATCCCTAAGGCTGTAGACCCATGCCGGATTCATCGGGCGAGCTGCGCGGCCGCTTTCGCGGCCGACAATCACCCAATCCAGCACCTCGTTGGCGTGGAACGCGGCCAACCTCGACGCGCGCCCCAGGTCTACCGGCCCCAACAGCGGCTCCATGCTGAGGAAGCGCCGCCGCGCCGGCACGGCCAGCAGCTTGGGCATGTCGCGGTCGGCTTCGGCCTGGTTCACGATAGTGGCACCCAGCCAGACATTGCCGCGCGCGGCCCAGTCATGGGTGGGCAGCATGCGCGCCACGTTGCCGATGCGTTTCGTCAGCAGCAGCCAGTCCAGATTCGGCGTCAGCTCAATCAGGTCGAAAAGGTCGCGGCGCCAGGCCGGGTCCACGGCGTTGTCGAACACGTCGGCCAGGCTGGCGCAGAACACGCGCTGGCGTGCAGGGTGGGCATCAGCATCGCACTCCGGACATTGGAAGAAGCGAAGCGCCCCAGGCTGGTGACGGGTGGCGAATGAACCGCGCCACCCGCAGTTGCTGCACGCATAGAACGGGGTGGCGTTCCATGCCGGTGGCCGGCGCCAGTTGGCGGCGCTGGTGCGCCGGCGCGGCGCGCCCGGCCCCCAGTTCACGGCCTGGCCGCCGCCGAAGCGGGCATTGCGCGTTTCGGCGTAGCAGTGATCGCAG
This sequence comes from Achromobacter sp., assembly GCF_050285585.1. Taxonomy (GTDB): domain Bacteria; phylum Pseudomonadota; class Gammaproteobacteria; order Burkholderiales; family Burkholderiaceae_B; genus Achromobacter. Next base: position 54,780 of record NZ_JBLZXF010000010.1, read on the forward strand.
CCGGGCCCGACCTTCTGACAACCTTCCCACGGGTTGAACGTGTGGTCGGTCCACTCGATCTTGGAGTTCTCAGCCATTTCTGCCTCCGTCCTCAGTGGACTGGGTAGATGCGGCCAGCCTGCCGCAGGTCGGCTTCTTGCATACCGCGCCTGACACGCATTGGGGGCAAGGATCGGCGACCTCATCAGGGACTGGGTAGGTGAACGGAACCAGTGGGATCTTGAGCGGCTCAGCCGGGCCTCGGCCCTTGATTGCCGCCATCTGCTCAGGAGTCCACTGATCATCGCGAGGCGCTTCGGTCTGGGGTGCGGGCGGACCGGACAGGGCGGCGTTGACCACGGACTGCGCATGCTCCCGCATATGGGCACGTCCCTGTTCGGGCATTTCCACCCAGGGATAGTCCATGCGCTCGGCCAGCGCTTTTGCGGCGGCGTCCAGGTCGATGCTGGTCCGGGCGCGCTGTCGGAGCTCGGCCAGGACATGGCACACCGCCGCATACAGCGCGGGCTTCAAATCGTTGAAGACTGGGCCGGGCAGTTGATGCGGCATGGTCTCGACGAACTTCCAGCAGGCGTCATTGATGACGGAGCTTGCCATGGTGGGAACGTCCGCCTCGCTGGCCTGGGGCGCGGGTTCTCCCATGTGCGTCGGGCCGTTCTCGGCGTTCAGAGCCGCAACGAGGCGGGACGACGTTTCCCGCTCTGCGCGTAAGTCGCGCTCGGCTTCCAGGGCGCGCCGTTTCCAGATCGCCAGATCCTCGCGGGCGCCCTCGTAGACGTCTGCGAAGTCGGGCTTGCCTGCCTGGGGCGCGGATTTCTGGTTCCGGATCTCCTGGGCGGCGCGGCCGACAAGCCACGTCTCCCGATTGTCGTCCAGCAAGCCGGCCGCTTCCTCTAGCGCCGCATTGCGCTCTTCGGCTCGGATCGCGGCACTGTCGGCAGTCACTTCCCGTGCTATCGCTTTCAAGTCTTCCATGGACACCGCCTCGCTGGCCTGGGGTGCGGTACTGTCATTTGCCGCCGCATCCGTCAGCATGGCCTTCACCGCGATGTTGAATGTGTCGCGGCACTTCTCCGCGAGCGCTGCGGGGATCATGCGAGCCTCGTCGCCATCGGGGCAGCAGTCGCGGTACTTTTCCTCTACCGGCCCGATGCTGCCGCAGCCTGGGCAGTACCGCACGAGCTGCTCAGCGCTGGCCTGGGGCGCGGCATAGAGCGCGTCCAGGTGGCGCAGGGCGTTGGTGATCTTGTGGGTGTAGCCGCGAGCGTGCGATCCGATAGGGCCGGCTCGGCGCTCGATGGCGGAGACGCCTTCCATGATGCGATGCGCGCCCTGCAACGTGGCTTTCACCTCGTCGTAGTGCTCCTGCGCCTCCCCGGCTACAGGGGCGCTCGCCGCTGCCTGCCATTTGTCGCGGGCCTTGCATACCTGCGCGTAGGCCCATGCCGTGGGGCGCGTCCATACCGTGCCGTTTTCGTCCGTGTACGTTTCATCGGCTATAGGGGCGCGCACAGGCACGGCCTCATATGTGCCGTCGCCGTTGCTGCGTCCGCATTCATAGTGCGTTACAGGGGCGCTTGCCAACTTCGGGTCGTCTTCGCGATACCAGCGCCGACCATCAACCATGACCTCCGTCAGCGTCATGTCCCACGCGCCGGCCTGCCATCGGATGCAGTCTTGCGTGGGGATCGTGTTAGGGGCGCTTGCCAGGGAAGCTACCGCCGCTAGTTGGTCGGCATAGAGCGCGATCATGTCGCCGCGCTTGCCGTAGGCCGGAATTACTTTCCCGGCCGCCTCGATGGCTAGATTGAACACCGACCGCTCATCGGCTACAGGCGCGCGCAGGTTGGACAGAACGTCCACGATCAGCGCCTTCACGCGGCGGAATTGCTCGGTCTGCTGATACGGCACGGGGTTGGTCATGATCGCGTCCAGGCGGCCTGCGTGGGGCGCGATGTGCTTTTTCGCCAGGGCTTCAATCTGGTCGTCCGTCAGCACGGGCTGCGCGGGGGAGGTGTTGGTGGTATCAGGCATCGTTCACCTCAATGGTCTGGCCGATCAGCTTCCCGTTCTCCTTGAGGGCATCAAGCTGGAGGCGGGCGTGGTCGTCGCTGATCGCGTAGATGTGGCAGGCGTAGGTGCCGTCCGGGCTGGTGAACTGGACCTCGTAGGGGTGCCAGGTTCTGCCGGCGGCGTCCTGATGGGCGAGGGGGTACGGGATCGAGGGCAGGTCAGCCATGGGATCCCTCGTCCTGGTCGCGTTCACGTCGGCGCGGCATCGTCTCGCGGGCGTGCTTTGCCAGCGGCTTGCCCGCGCGCTGCTGCATGCGCTTGCGAGCGTGCTTGAGCATCGCCTCGATGGTGGAATGGCTTTTACGCATGCTCGCCTCCCTGCCGCGCGAGCTGCTGGGCAGCGTTGTGCGCTGCCGCTTCCTCCGGGCTGGCAAGCTGGAAATGCGGATGCTCGATGCCGTCGGGCGTGACCACGACCAGGCGGTGGGTCTTGAACAGGCCGCCCAGGCTCCAGTTGCAGGGCTTGCCGTCCGGCTCCTTTCGGGGCGATCCGGCACCAGTGAAGCGTCCGACACAGTCGACGCCGACATGGCGCGCTACGTCGCCCCAATCTTTGCCGGCGCCCGCAGCGATGAAGTCGAGGCCGTTCTGCAACGTGCCGCACATAGGGCACTTCACCGTCGTCAGTTCGCCGCTGCTGGCTTGGGCCTTACACGCGGCGTGAAACTCTTCGAGGGTCATGCGCTTCATGCTGCACCCCCGTTGTCCTGCGGAGCGGCAATGGCGGCGATCCCATAGCCCTTGGCCTGAAGTGCTTTCAATAGGACCAGGCCGCGGTCGATGTAATCGCCGGCCGACGCCAGACTGGCTTTGGTGCAAGCCTCCCCAATCCGCCATGCGATAACGTTGTCGCAAGGTTGCGACGTGTACGTGAACAGTTGCTGGCCCGGCCCCTGGCGGGTTACGAGCGATACGGTGGCGGGCGCATCGCCCGCAGCGGGAGCAGCGCACATCGCGGCGATAGCCGCATCAGCCAATTCTGCCAGACGGTCGGAATCCTCCGCGACGAGCGCGAAATCGTCCGGCCCCATGGTGCCGTGGCTCCAGGCCGACCAGGTGCGCGTGCAGTCGTAGGCCTCGCCCAGGGCCGCAGCGATCGCTTCCATGACGGCTTCCCGTCGCTGGTCGTCGTGCTGATCGCCCTGAGCGGCCGGCGAGTGCTTGGCTTCGGCACTCAGCATGCCGATGATGCGTTCCAGCGCGGCGATAGCCGCGTCGGCGGGAGGCAGGAACGCCAGCGATGCGTGGACGGCAAGCAGATCCTGCAGCACGTCAACGCCGGGCGCCGGCGCGGTGGCCAGTACGTCGCGGATGGTGGTGTCGAACGTCCCGATGCGCGGGCCGCGCGCGGCGAATGCGTTGGTCCAGTCCTGGGTGGGGGCAGCCGGGACCAGCTGCCAGGTGGTAGCAGGCTTGTTCATGCGCGCGGTCCCTCCAGTTCGGCCTTGATCCTGGTCTGCTGGAGCAAGTCCACCTGGTCCTCGGGCAAGCCCAGGGCGATGACGCGGCGCAGGACCGGCAGGGCCTGGCGCAGCGCGTCGATGGTGGATTCCTGGACGGGTACCAGGTAGTGCAGCGCGATGTGCAGCTCACGCAGCGGCTGCAGGGGCAACTCCTTGCGGTGCCGGGTGCACCACATTTCGAAGTGCCAGATTAGGCCCTCGATCGCGGGCGCGGCCTCGTACCAGTGACCGTCGCAGGCAAGGAACTCGGGGAACCCGCGGGAATTCACCGTCACCTTGCCGGTGCGGTCCAGTTCGTCGAAAAGCTGCTCTAGCGGGCGCATGACGATTTCCGCGCCGACGATCATGGGCGAGGCTTTGGGGCGCATCTCGTGACGTGCCGGCCGCCGGGGCCGGCGACCTTCGATGCGCAGCGCCAAGCGGCGATCACGGCGGTTCATGTAGGCGTGCATGGCTGCCTCCTCAATCCGCCAACTCGGCGTCAACCAACGCGCCGGGCGCGCCGTTGCGCATGTCCTGGATCCCGAAGTACACGTCCATGCAGCCGCGAACATCGGCCATGGCGCTGTGGGCGTTCTCCAGGGGCTTTCCGGTGAAGAACTGCACGGCCTCGGCCAGGTTGGGCGTCTTGTAGTGATTCCGGCCGGCGGCCAGCATCTTGGCCGTGGGCGGGCATTTCACGATGGGAGTAGCCATGCGCGCCGTGCATTCGGTGGTGCCGCCTTTCCAGCGCTCCAGCTCGCTTTCGAGCTCACCAGCGCGGTGCTGGGCAATCCGGATGATGCGGGCGTCGAACTGCTCGTTGTGGGCGATACGCGGACGTCCTGCCCAAAGCTCCAAGAACATGGACAGTGCCAGGGATTCCGGCACGCCGACGGCCGCGGCGTGTTCCGTGGTGATGCCGTGGACGGCAGCGACCTCGTCCGGGATGATCCAGCCATCGGGGCGGACAATGACGTCCATGCTGGCGATCACTTCGCGGCTGTCCATGTCAACCAGAGCCGCCGCCAGTTGGACGATGTGCGGCTGGCCGGGGTGGTCGGACGGATCCTTGAACAGGGGCAGGCCGGTGGTTTCGGAGTCGTAGAAGAGCTTCGTGTTCATGTGTAGGTCCTCGTTCAGGCGGCGGCGCGCAGCTGCTGCTGTTCGGTGGTGCCGTTTTCAATCCAGAAGGTGGTAAAGGCATCGGAAGGGGCCGGCGGCGCTGCCTTGAGCGTTCCCAGCACCAGGATGGTGTCCAGGTGGCCGTCGGCGCCCAGGGCGTCGAGCATTCCCAGCGCGTCGCCGCGGCCGGGCAGATCGAGGCAGTCGAAGCGGTCCAGCACCAGGCAGCGCAGGCCGGAGATTTCCGCCAGCGCCGCGCCGATCAAGGCGTCTACGCGCCAGCGCTCCGACTCCGACAGCAGGCGGTAGGGCCGGCCGCCCCAGGTGACGGTCATGTCGCCGGCGACGGCAGGCGAGAGCCAACCAGCCAACTCGGCCAGTTCGGCCAGCTTGGCGTTGAACGGCTGCAGAGCCTCGGCCAGGAGCTCGCCCGGGATGCCGTCGGGCGACAGGGCGTCGCCGATGGCCAGCCAGGCCAGCACGTCGCCGTGGTAGCGCGTGGCGTTCGCCGTGCGTTCCGCGGCGCTGGTGGCGGCCTGCTTGGCGTTCAGCAGCGCCTGCACGCGCTCGTTGATCGTCTTCTGTTCGGCGCGCAGGGCCGTCACCTTCGCGCGCGCCGCTTCCACGTCGGCCGGCGCGATTGCTTCGGGCTGGCTGTTCCCGCCCAGCTGCTCGGTGGCCGCTTCAGCCGCAGCGATGTCGCGGCGGTCGTTTTCGACGCTGCGCGCCATCAGGTCGCGGGCTTCGATAGCCTTGGGCAGCGCGGCGGAGGCCTCGGCGTCGCCGACAGTACCGATCTTGCCGAATTGATGCTCATACTGTGTGAGGGCAACGAGCGACTTGCCGTGTAGGGCCACCGAGAAATGATCGTGGGCCAGCGTGTCGAAAGCCTCGCCCAAGCATTCCGCCAGTGCGTGCACCAGGCCGACTCTCGGCCCGGCGCCGGCCTTCGCCTCGATCGCGGCGACACTTTCGGCCAGCTTGGCGTGCTCGGCCTGGTCGAATTCCAGCTTCTGGCGCAGCGCCGGCAGCTTAGCGGCCTGGGCTTGGCGGGCCGAATGCTGATGCTGCCAGTCCGCATAGTGGGTGGCCTTCTGCTGCAAGGCGCCCAGGGCGGTGGTCGCCTGTTCGATCTTGGCTTCGACGGTGGCCAGGGTGGCGCGCTCGCCCACCAGGGCGGCCTGGTCGAAGTGCGGGACGTCAGCGGCCCAGCCTTCGGCCTTCTGGCTTCCCCACTGCTCACCAGTGGCCGCCTTCCACGCGCCCTTGGCTTCGGTGGCTTGCTGCTTGGCATATTCGGCGCCGGCACCGAAGCCGCCGCGCAAGATGGGCTTGATGGACGGGACAAGAAGAGGGCTGCACCCTCGGACAAGCAGCCGGCGCTCGATTTCGTCGGCCTTCACATTCGTTCCCGTCAGCGCGAACAGCAGGGTGCGGCGCTCGTCGGGCTTGGCCGCGGCAAAGCGATCAGGCGCCAGAACAAAGGGCAGGGCGGGGGACTGGGGCACCAGGGCCTCGCCGGACTGGGTGCCCTTGGGGAGGCTGATGCCGACGGTGCCGTCGTCCAGATCGAGCGCGACGGCGCCGACCTTCGCTCCATCGGTGATCAGGGCTCCGAATTCTTTCTTGAGCCCGACGCGCTCGGGCGTGCCCAGCAGGGCCAGCCGTACGGCCTCGGCGATGCTGGACTTCCCGGCGCCGTTCGCGCCGGCGATCAGCGCCACCGGCGTGCGCAGCTCCAGATCGACGGCGCGCACGCCCTGGAAGTTTTCGATTGTGATGCGGTTGATTCGCATGGCGGCTCCTTAGGCGCGCAGCTCGCGGCTGCCGTTGGACTGAATGGGCGTCACCAGGCCGGCCAGTTCCATGGATTCCAGGAGGTGGGCGGCGCGGTTGTAGCCGATCTGCAGGTGACGCTGGATGAGGGAAATTGAGGGGCGGCCGTGCTTGCGCACCACCATTACGGCCTCGGTGTAGAGCGGGTCGATTACGTCGCCGGCGTCGCCGCCGTCTTCGCCACCTGCGAGCGGCAGTTGCCCCGCCGTCGGCGCAGCCGTGGATCCTGGAATCTGCTTCTCGCCGCCCAGGGCGTAGACGAGCTCGGCCAGCAGCTTGGCAATCTCGCTCGCCATGAGCAGGAATTCCGCGTCGAAAACCTCGGCGTCGGTGTCCTCGGCGGGGTGGTTCTCCTTCAGCACATCGAGCGGCCGAATCTTGCGGACATCCAGGTCTTCCGTCAGTTCGAACGAGATCCTGTCTGCCCAGGTCATGGCCAGGCGCGTGCACTGCTTGCCGGACTGGATATGGCGGCGAACGTCGGCAGCATCGATGGAGTGCCTGACGTAGCGGATGGTCGCGCCGCTTGTTCCCGAAGCGCGCAGCTCGGCATCCTGGTCAATGCTGAAGTTGGCCGGCGCTTCGTCCTCTGCCAGCCAGCCGGTCATGGCGGACGTCGGCGACATCGCGACATACAGGTTCTCGAGCGGGAACGGTTCGATGGACTTGGCCAGGAGGCCGATGACCGTGTCCGTCTTCGACGGCGTGCTGGTATCGATGATGAGCCAGCGCTCGATCGGGTCAATCCACAGGCGGATATCGTCATACTGCGTCAGCGCCGTGGGCAGCTTCTCGTCGATGATCAGCTCGCGGATCTCCTTCATCTGCTTGCGGCCCGGCTTGTAGCCTTGCTGCTCTTCGATCTCGCGGGCCCGGGCCGCCGTGGCCTGGTTGATGGCCTTGCCGGGCAGCAGCTTGGATTCGACGCGGAGCGTCAGGATGATCTTGCCGCTGACGGCATGGGCCAGGTCGGCGCCCTCGCGCGGCGGCACCCAGCCGACCGTCTGGAGCGCCAGCTGGCCGCCGGGCACGAAGGCGTGCGCGGCCAGCTTGTCGTTCAGCTCGTCCAGGTCCCAGAAGGGCCCGACGGACGTGAGCCGGTAGATCTTGGCGTTCTTGAACATGGTGGCGTCCCCTTATTCCGGCGCGGCCATGCGGCGGCGAGTGGTGCCGGCCGGGCGCTGCTGGGCTTGCACCTCCTGCTGGCTCTGCAGGTCCTGCTGGGCGGGCTGCTGCGGGCGCGTCATGGCGAGGCGCCGTTCCTGGTACACCTGGTGTAGGCGGGAACGCTCACCAAGATCGGCCACGCCGTCGATGGAATCGGCGGCCAGGTCCAGCACGTCGAGCGACTTGGCGTTCAGGATCTGGTGCTCGACCTTGGCGGGGTCCAGGCCGGCATCGGCGCCCTGCTGGTCGGCCTGCTGCGCCTGAGAAGCGGGGGTGGCAGCTGCCGCGCCCTGCGCCAGGTCACCGGCCTCGGCTTGCGCCTTCGCGGAGCTGGTGTCGGATTGCGTGGTGCGAGTCGACCGGCCTGCGCTTCCGGCGGGTTGCTGCATCACTTCGCCGGTTTCCTGGTCCACTTCCTCGACAGGGCGGCCGGTGTCCATGTCGATGACGATGCCCTGTTCGATATTGACGCCGCGGCCCGCTTCTGCCGCGTGGCTGACCGCCAGTGCGTTGGCGACCTCGATGGAGCAAGGCATGTACTTGATCACCTGCAGGAGCGGGACCTTTCGCGCGTACATTTCCCAATCGCGGTAGCTGTAGTGCTTGCGGCCGACCTTGTTGTATTTGTCGCGGTGCTTCTGGATCTTCGACACGCGCCAGAGTTCGATGATGGGCATCGCGGCGTCTCGTACCCAGCCGATGGCATAGGCGTGCGTAATGTCTTCGGGCGCGTCCAGGTCCGTTTCGTTGTGGATGACGAGGTCGCGGCGCGCGCCATCGGTGAAGGTGTAGTCCTGGTCGCGGAAGATCACGCCAGTGAATACCGTGCCACGGCCGCTACGAGCCACCAGGTCCACCAGCCCTTTCCAGCCGGGGACGAAGGTGCACGTCCGGCCGTAGGGAACGAGGAACCCCTGGCCGTTGACGCCCGGCTCCAGGCCCAACTGGCCGGCAGTCATGATCGAAGCCGCAATGGATCGATGGTCGCAGTTCTGCAGCTGGGGGCTGCTGCTGAAGGCAGTGAGCGTCAGGCGCGCCATACGATCGGGCGTCAGGTGCTTGGGCAGCGCCAGCGCGAGCTGCGGCTTGAAGCGGTCCATGAAGTGGCTGAAGGCCGCGAGCGGGTTCTTGGTGGGCTCGCCGGTCTTCTGCAGATCGCCAATGGAGGAGGATTGTTGCTGCGTCATGATCAATGTCCTTTCTTCTGCTGGTTGCGATAGGCCTGATACTCGGCGGCCGTTGCCATGCCGACGATCTGGCGGTCCTCGGGCTTGGCTTCGCGGTCGTACTGCTTGACCTGGCTGACCAAGAACGAGGCCGGATCCCAGGCCAGGTGCTGGGTGACGACCGTTTTTCCGGCCTGGTCGGTGCGCCGGACGTACACGTCGCGGCTGACGGGGTGGAGGGACATGCGGGGCTCCTCTGGTTATCGGAAAAGGCAGGTGGACCAGCGTGCGCAGTACTTCTGGCTGCACAGGACGCTGGAGGGGTTCGGGGGGAAGAGGCCGGAGCGGAACATCGCCGCGGCATGCTCGATCAGGCCGGGCTGGTCGGGCTCGCCGACCATGACGCGGCGCGCGTCGAAAACTGGGCTGACGGCGGCGGCGGCGGTGGCGCCGGTGGACAGCGCGATGATCTGGGAGCCGACCGTGCGCACCTTCTTGGTCTGCTCGTACATGAGCTGGTAGGTCCCCGTCTGCGGGGCGCGGCCCTGCGTGACGGCCTGGCCGTCCTGGATCACGCGCAAGCCGGTCTTGACGTCGGGGATGACGATGCCACCCTCGGTTTCGGCGACCCGCGCGCGGTCCATGGTGCCGGTCAGGCGCACGACCATGCCGCGGCCGCAGTCGATATCCAGCGGGTCCAGCTTCGTTTCGACGTCGATGTACGTGAATCGGGGGGCGACGTCAGCGCAGTACTTCACCAGGGCGGTCAGCGCGATGCGCTCGGCGGTCGCCAGCGTCAGGCCATCCTGGGCGTGGTCGACCTCGTAGGCCGGGTTGTGCAGCTCGTCGACCAGCACGTCGGCGGCCTCGTCGGGTGTGCAGGGGTTCCCCTCCAGGCGGGCCAGGTCATAGGCGGCGGTGCCGGCGTGGACGGCCGTGCCCAGCAGGGCGCGCATGCCGGCGGGCTTCTTCATCCCCAGGATGTGCGTGCCCTCCCAGGCGTGGGCGCAGTCGAACAGGCGGCCCCAGCTGGAGGCGCGCACGGTGAAAACGTTGGGTTCCATGGTGGTGGCTCCGGTCATTTGGAGGCCTGCTGCTGGGCGCCGGCGGCGAGGGTGGCGGCTTCTTCTGCCTGCTGGACCTCGCCGTAGGCGAAGACGACGCCGAGGGCGACGAGAATGGCGACGACCTGGTCGCGATCGAGGGCGGTGAGGAGGCGGCGGATCATTGAACGTCCCCTTCGGCGGGCGAGGGGAAGCACTCTTCGCCGGCGCGGTGCGCCAGATAGTCGCGGTGCTGCCCGGTGCGGGCCTCCTGTTTTCGCGCCTTGCAGGACTTCGAGCAGAAGCGGGCCCAACCACGGGCGCGGTCGGCCGTCCTAGCGGTGAATGTGCCGCCGCACGCCTGGCACTGGTACTGGCCGGTCGAGGTCATTGGGCACCTCGCGCGGCCTGCAAGGCGTTGATGACCTTGGCGTGCAGATCTTCCATGGAGTCTTGCTGGTAGCTGACCTGCAACTCGATCTGCGTCGGGCTGCCGGACTTGAAATCGACGCGGGGCCCGTCCTGGTGCGCGGCTCGCAGCCCGTTCGAGATCTCCGCCAGGTAGTGCCCGTCGTGGAACAGGACCAGGATGTTGCTGTTCGGGGCGGTCACGGCTGCTCCCCCTTGGCCTTGGCGATGGCGGCGCGCAGTGCGTCGGCACAGTGCAAGCCGTCGTCCTCCCAAAGGGCGGCTTCGGCGACAGCGAGCAGGTCTTGGGCGGCAAGGACCAGGTTGACGTTTCCCTCAACCTGGCTGTCGTCGCCGACTTCGGCGTGGATGATCAGGCACCGATCGCCGCGGTCATCGGCCACGGTGGCGATCACGTAATGGCCGGCGTCAACGCCGTGCTTCGCCTTCGTGCAAAGCCAGGGGCCGGGCGTGTGCTGGGCGCTCATGCGTGCCTCGCGTAGTCGGAGTCGGGCACGATCACCACGTCGCCGCGGATCTGGTGGGGAATGCCGCGGGCGTCCTGGTACAGGCGCGTGGCTGCAGGGTTGACGGGCAGGTTTTTCAGGATGCCTTGGTCGTCGACGAGCATTACGTGCACGCGGTCGGAGAGGCTGACGGTATCCAGCGCATCGGCGCCGATCATCTGGCAGATGTCCTGGATGGCATGCGGGCCATGCAGCTCGGTTTCGGCGCCGTTGGCGCGGATCAGTTTGCGGGTGGCTTTCATGCGCGGACCTCCCGTTCGGCGTCGAGCGCGGCCTGGGCGATCTCGGCGAGCTCGGCGTCGCGGTCCAGGTGGCCGGTGGCGCCGCCCGCGACCTGCGCCAGGGCGGTGCGCAGCCGGGCGTTGGCCAGGCGCAGCTGGTGGTTCTTCGCCTGCAGCACGGCCTCGCTGACCATCTTGGGCAGCTCATGCTCGGCGGCGACATAGGGCCGGCCTTGCAGCGCGGCTTCGGCGCGGCTGGCGATCCAGCGCAGGCGGCGCGTTTGCGTCGTGCTGGCGCGTGCCGTGCGCCTGATGTGGTCCAGGGCGTCCTGCAGGATTTCGGCCGTGGACGGCAGCGGAATGGGGGCATTCATAGCGGGCGGATCTCCAAGGTGGCCGCGCCCGCGCGGATCTGACGGCTGGGTAAGCAGTCGAAGGTGACGCGGGCGGTGGGCGGGAAGACGGCGAGGACGTCGAGGCATTCAGCCTGGGTGGCGAAGCGCTCGACGACCATGACGGGCGGCCGGTCGTGGCCGGCGGGAAGGAAGGCCAGCAGGACCCAGAGAGTGGCGGCGGTCATGCGGTCGGGCTCCAGGAATCGGCGCGGCGCAGGCGAGCCATGACGGCGTCGCCAGCGCGGGCCAGGAGGTAGGCGATGGGGATGAGGAAGAGGGCGCCGGTCATTTGCGGGTCCTCCAGCGGGCCGCGATGATGTCGCGGACTTCGAACCAGACGGTCAGCACGCCGACAATGAAGAAACCGAGCATCAGGCGACCTCCCCGGTTTTCCGCGGCGCACGGGGAATCAGCTGGCGCGCGCGCAGTACGAGCTCGTCCTTCAGCTGCTGGACGCCTTCGGCGCCGTCGCGCTGGTCGAAATGCCACTTGCTGATGACGGTCAGCGCCACGCCGGCAGCGGCCTTAGGGCTCAGATCGCATTGCAGGGTTTCGACCCACCATTCCAGGGTTTCGCCGAAGGCGTGCTTCGCGCGGCCGGCGAAAAGATCGCAGAGGACGCTGAGGATGTCGGCGTCGCTCAGTTCGTGCGGGGGGATATGCACCACCGGGTAGCCGTCGGTGCTGGGTGTGGCCGCCGGCATGCCTACGTGCGCAGGCGCTTGGCAAGTCGAGAGCATGGAATCCTCGCGTCGTTGATGACCCGTAAATGGGTCGATGCGAGGATTCTCAGCCCAAAAATGGGTTGTGTCAACCCGAAAATGGGTTGCCACGAAAAAAAGAAAGCCCCTGAGAGGGGCCGCTGTTGCTACTTCCGTTCAGGTGATGTTCTGAGAACCACCCTTGGCGCGGAAGGTTTGATAGTCACGTAATCGACTTGATCGGGTTTGGCCGGGGCAAGGATGATTTCTTCCGTGTTCCAGGCTCCGGGTTTGATATCGCCCGAGATGCTGATCTCTTTTTTCTGATGGCTGTTTGAATCGTAATTCTTGGTGCCTGGCGCTGCGTTCGCCCAGGCAACTTGCAGCTTCAGACCGGGAAAAGTCGCAGAGGTCGGATTGCCAACATCGAGCTTGACCTTGACACCGTTCGCGTAAGGAGTGACGTCCCGGACCGCGATCAGTACGCTGCCAACGGGCATCTCAGCGACGCTGTAGCCCTTGTCGGTCAACGAAAGGTAGGCAGTTTGGGCGAGGTCGTCTGAGGAAGCATCTTTCCATCGCAAGTTAAACACATCCTCCTGCAATTTCACGATGTCGGAGGTCAGCTTCGAATGCGCGACCTTCAGCTGTGCAATGGCCTGCGCTTGTTCTGTGACAGCGCTCCGAAGAGAACGTAGTTCTGCCGCCGTCTCGGCGTCAGGCTTACAGCCAGAAAGCCCAGCAGCTAAGCCCAGAATGACAGCTGCTTTGGTGATGCGTTTCATAGTTCGTCAGCGCCCGATTATTGTGTTGCACATTGGGTAAAACCTTGCCAGGTAATGCAGCGCGTGCTGGCCGGCCTTGCTGCTGCGTTCTGTGCGGCCCTTTCGGACTGCCACGTCGTTTCGCTCTGATGGAGGCGGCTTTCCGCCTCCGCACGGTCAATCTTCCCTGCCTGGTAGGCTTCCAGCGTCGTAATGTCTGAGCTTGCCCAGCGCATTCCAGCCACGTCCGACATGGAAACCGGCTCCTTCGCCAGCTGCGCGTACATTTCCTTTAGCTTGTCCACTCGCGACAGCTTGCCGGCCGCCTCGCGTGCCGATGCGTCTTTCTGCCATTCGGAAAAGGCGGCAAGCTTGCGATCGGAGGGGGATGGGGAGGCGGCGCAGCCCGATATAGCACCAGCCACCGCAATCGAACATAGGACAAGTACTAATTTGCTCATCTTTTGACCTATTTTGTTGCATTAGGGCCAAATTTTTTTCCGTCCGACCACACCAGACGAATGCTAGGACGCATTAGCCCTCTTGGCACTGGCACTTTTGATGGTCGGCTGCTGCACCTGGAGATACTTTTTTGCGTCTGCAAGGAGCAGGGCTCGGTACGTATCGTCCAACTGGTGAAACAGCTCCAGGAGTTCGGCGTCGGCCGCGCTTGACGTGACGCTATTGGCCGCGGCGCTACTGCCCGCGAGGCGTGGCTTATTGGTAGTCGACACGTCGGGTATCAGGAACTGCCATGCCTCTAACCCGAAGGCCCGCGCGACTTCTTCAATATTTCCGATACCGGCGCTTATCTCGACGTTGCGTATACGTCCGATTGTGGACTTGGTGACGCGCCGGGACAGCCGGTTTTCCAACGTGACGTTGGAAAGGCCAGCTTCGCCCATCAATCGATCGAGGTTTGCGCCAACGATTTCCGCAGCGGACTTTTTACCCATAAATGGAACTATGCCCCGGCTTGCGGACCATTTGCGGGTTGACGCAACCCAAATATGGGTTGAAAATGCGGCGCATGAACCAGCCGACATTTCTCTCCTCCGTACTCGCTCGCCTGAGCGCCGTTCGATTTCCTGATCTTCCCCGGGTAGCAGAGGGGTCTGGTGTGCCGGAAAGCACCGTGCGCAAGCTGCGATACGGGGAGGTGAAAAACCCCCGCGTTCAGACCGTCCAGGCCCTGCACGACTACTTCGAGCGGAGCGACGCGGCAGACGGTCGCGCGCCCGAGGCCGAGGGGGTGGAGCATGTCTGAGTTCGAGCTGCGGCCCACGTCGTTGGTGTGCCACAACTGCAATGTCGTCATGACGGTGCGTACCGACGTCGACGGATTCTGGATTCCGTTGGGTACAGAGGCCGGGTTCGCTTTATTCACGAGGCTATCCCAAGAAGACTTCCTATTGCGGCAAGTGCTGCCGGCCCCGACTCCAGGCTCTTATCCAGTAGCTTCAGTACGAGGTGTTTTGTGGTCTCGGCGGGCAGCGATCGAAGCTGATCGGTCCATCGCTTCTTTTCTTGGGCGGGCAGATCCGATTGCAGGATCTTCGCCTCAATCAGTTGCTTGATGGTGTCGTCATGAATTTTGATCGTTACGACCCCAAGGATTGCCGACAGGCCGCCATCGTCTTGAAGAAAGTCGAGCCCGCGGGCAGTGATCTTGAAGCTACCGGTGTTGATCGTGTAGCCCCCACTCGCACTTCGTCTGAGCCCGGATTCGACCAAGCCATGCTCTTCCATGTAGAGCAGGTTTCCGACAACGACATTCTCCTCGGCCAGGCGTGTGATCTTCTGCCAAGCGGGCTTTGTTGGCCCCGGATATACATCGGCCAGCGCTTGCAGGATGGATCGCTGCAGGTCTCTATCGAGTTTCATGGTAAGTGCCTATTCGAAGATTTTGCTTTCGGGACCGCAGGTATCGACCAGAGTCTGATCTGCCGCAATCGGAGTATGCACAGCGCCATCCCGGCCGAGGGAGTGAAGCATGCGCGGGAGGCTGCATGACGCGGTCACGTGCGCCAGTTGCTCGCAGGGCGGGATATTCGCAGCGGAGGGTTATCCGCGAATCGATACTTCTGGGTGCACGCCGGGCAATGGGCAAGGCGCTTGTACTTGTCGTAGAACTGGAGTATCGACTTCACCTGCTTGTTGTCCAGGCACCCGGGGCAAAGGTAATGCATGGGCTCTCCGTTCTGGCACGACTCTTTAAGACGAAGGGCGAGCGTTCCCGGATAGTCCTCGACCAGCTCATAGCGCTCTCGCTCGGCAATGCGCTTTTCAAGGTCGCGGGTCTGGTCTTCAAGTTCGTGTATGCGAGTCAACAGCGCGCGCTCGCTCTTGGCGCGCTCCGCATCCTTTTCCTGCACCGCGATGACATGCGCCAGGGCGATCGACAGTTTCATCTGCAATTCGTTGGTGGCCGCAATGATCTGCGCTTCGTCCTTAAGCTCTACGGCCGCCTTGTAGGCGCTGACTGCATTGGTGACCATCGAAAAGATGGCGGTGACGTCCATAAGGGTTCCCCCAACGTAGAAAAGGGTGGTGTAGGAGCCTCCGATTCTACGTTGCGTGGGAACCGCCAGCGGGGAGGCCGCCATGGCTGACGTCCTGCCCGCGAGCCTGCGTTCGCCCGTCTTGCCCTTTCGACGCCGCCGGGGTGCAGGCCTGGCGCCTGCGCCATTGGCTGCGCATGTGCCGGCTGTCGTCCACACAGCGCGCGCGGCTCCTGCGCTATGCACAGCAAGCCGCTTCTCCCTTTCCCCCTGATCCATGTCCATAGCGGCATTGTGCCTACCGCGCCGCGCCGGGCCCAGCCGAGCAACATCCGATAGGTATCCAATGAGCAATCCCGTCCTGCACACCCTCGAATCCCGCCCCTCTGAAACGTCCGCTGCCGGCAAATGCACCGAGCGCCTGGATATTCCCTGCACCAGCGATCTTTACGACGCGATCGCAGCCCTTGCCACGATGAGCGGCAAGACGAAGGCCGAGTACGCGCGCGCCGTGCTCGAGCAGCATGCATTCGGCGCCCTCGGCTACGTGCGCGCACGCGCCAACCCGGTGGGCTGACGTCATGGCCGTATCTGACATCAACCACTTCCATCTGTTTTCGGGTGCCGGCGTCGGCGCCGCGGGCATGCAGGAAGCCCAGCCCGAAATCCCGGGCCTGCGCGGGCGCATGGTCTGCCTGGGCGGGATTGACGTTGACGCCGCCGGCGCCGCGGACTTCCACCAGTTCACGGGCGTGCGCTGTACGGTGCGGGACCTGTTCAGCCGCCAGCAGTACGCCGCGTTCCACGGCCGCCAACCGTCGGACGGCTGGAAAGAGGCCACGCCCGCCGATATCCAGGCAGCTGCCGGCGGCCGCCGGCCGAACATCACGTTCCTGTCGGCGCCGTGCAAAGGCTTCTCCGGTCTGCTGTCGCACTCGCGCAGCCTGACCGCCAAGTACCAGGCGCTGAACGAGCTGACGCTGCGCGGTGTCTGGCTGGCGCTGGAGGCCTGGAAGGACGACCCGGTCGAGGTGATCCTGTTCGAGAACGTGCCGCGCATCGCGTCGCGCGGCCGCCACTTCCTGGACCAGATCGTCCAGCTGCTGCGCCACTACGGCTACGTCGTGCGCGAAACCGCCCACGATTGCGGCGAGCTGGGCGGCCTGGCGCAGAGCCGCAAGCGCTTCCTCCTGATCGCGCGGCACGCCGAGAAGGTGCCGGCCTTCATCTACGAGCCGCCGAGACGTCCGCTGCGCGCCGTCGGCGAGATCCTGGGGCGCATGCACTTGCCGGGCGACCTGCGCGCCGGGCCCATGCACCGGATTCCGAACCTGAGCTGGAAAACCTGGGTGCGGCTGGCGTTCGTCGAAGCCGGCAGCGACTGGCGCAGCTTGAACCGCCTGGCGGTGCGGGACGGCTACCTGCGTGACTTCCTGCTGGTGCCCGAAATGCATGCGGGTGTGCTGGGCGTGCGCAACTGGTCGGATTCTTGCGGCACGGTCACGGGCAACGCCCGGCCGGTTACCGGAGCCTTCTCGGTCGCGGACCCGCGCTTCGACCCGTCGGCCGCATGGAAGGACGGCCAGGCCTACGGCGTGCGCCGCTGGGACGCCTCGACCGGCACGGTGGCCGGCCAACAGGGGCCGGGGCAGGGCGCGTACAGCGTCGCCGATCCGCGCCACCACGGCCCGGCCAAGCACAGCAACGAATTCCGCATCGTCCGCTACGACGCCGCGGCGCGCGCCGTGACGGGCGCGCACGGCACGGGGCAATGCGTGGCAGATCCGCGCACTGGCTGGCCCGAGTCGGCCCACGGCAGCAAGCTGGCCATCACGGCCTACGCGGACCACGCCAAGACCGTCACCGGCGCCCGGTTCGGCAGCGGCGGATTGTGCGTTGCTGACCCGCGCCCGGGCCTGGCCCGCGAGCGTGGCGACCACTACCTGACGGCCGGCCACTATGGCGTGGCGGCTTGGGACCAGCACGTCGGCGCCGTGTCGGCGTCTGCCTGCCACGACAACGGATCATGGTCTGTGGCCGACCCGCGCCAGCTACCGGCTGCCAACGACAAGCTGGTATGCCGCATCATCGCCGAGGACGGGACCTGGCACCGACCCTTCACCACGCTGGAGCTGGCCGCCCTGCAGAGCCTGTACGACCCCGACGACTACGCCGAGGCCGAGGCACGCGGCAAACCGTTCCAGATGGATGGCAACAGCGACAGCGCGCACCGTGAGCGCATCGGAAACGCCGTCCCGAAGAAGGCCGCCCGGGCCATGGCCGAAGAAATCGGCAGGGCCATCCTGCTGTCACGAGCCGGCGAATCCTTCCAGCTCTCGTCCACGCCCATCTGGGTGCGGCCGATCGCGACCGCGCTGGCCGTGCGCGGCGGGGAGGGCGCATGAGCACCATCATCAGCTTTAGTGACGCGAAAATTTCGCGCGATCGCCGGAACTACCGCCCCGGGGCGTGCCGGCACCTGCATCTGGCGCTGGACGACGAGGGTGAGATTGTCCGCTGTTCGGATTGCCAGGTGCAGGTGGGCGCCTATTGGGCTCTGACCATGCTCATCGAGCGATTCCAGCGCGAGCGGGCCGCCCTAGACGCCCGTGATGCTGGCCTGAAAGAGTTGGCCAGCCGGACGCTGCACCTCAAGGCCGCGCGCGTGATCGAAAGCATCTGGCGCGGCCGCAAGATGGCACCCCTGTGCCCGCATTGCAACGAGGCGATCCTGCCCGAGGACGGGATGGGTTCGTCCATGGCGAGCCTGGACATGGTGACGCGGCTGCGGGCCGCGCGTAGGGGGCGGTCATGACGTGGTCCGAGACTGCCATCGCCCGCGCGCTGGTGCGGCAGACGTTCAACCGGAAATACCTGGTTGTCGTGCCCAACTGCAACTGGACCGGCCATGAATGCGACCTGCTGGCGGTGACGGAGAACCTGCGCATCATCGACGTCGAAATCAAGATCAGCCGGGCTGACCTGAAGGCCGACGCGAAGAAGGAAAAATGGTGGCGCCGCGAGTACATCGGCTCCTGGCCGTCCGTGACAGTGTTGCGGCACAGCGCCTGGTCGAACGACCTGCGGGTCGAGAGTATTGCCCGGCGCGCCCGTTACAAAAGCACGCCGAAGGACTGGCCCGCAAAGGTCTGGAAGCACTACTACGCGCTCCCTAAGGAGATCTGGCACCCGGATCTGCTGGCGGCCCTGCCGAGCGCCCAGAGCGGCGTCCTGCTGCTGGACCGCGACGGCTACCCGCGCCCGGCTGGCGATGTCATGCGCGTGGAGTGCGTGCGCCGCGCCACGCCAAACCGCGATGCGCCGGCGATCAGCCCGGCCGCGGCGGTCGATATCGCGCGCCTGGCCAGCCTGCGCATGTGGGACGCCTATGCGCGCCTTGAGCAGAAGGCGGCTCCATGAAGCCCGAATTCAATCATCACCATCCAGTAGCCGCCGAGCGGCTTCCCGGGCTTCGTCGCGAGCGACAGTTTCGTTTGGCGCCCATTCCTCGCAGTTCTTGTACCCCTTTTCAGGGATGCGAACGGTCCAATCCCAGTGCCTGCGGTCGATGCGCCGCAGGGAAATGTAGCGATCCAGATCGGCCTCGTTGCTCATTTTTGATATCTCGGAAACATGGTTGTGGAGCCCATAGTGTGCCGTCACGACCTGCGTTTTTGCGAGTGACACATGACTGATTTTCAACAGTTGCCCGCGCCCCTGACCCCGCCGGATTGTGATCTGCGGGACTTCGCCTTCATGCCGCTGGACGTGCTGCGCCTGCGCGATAGTGACCTGGCGGTGAAGGCCGACGGCGAATCGTTCCGCTGCGCGGTCCTGCTGTGGTGCGCGTCCTGGCACCAGGTGCCGGCCGCCAGTCTACCGGACGACGACGACGTCCTGGCGCAGCTGGCCGGCTTCGGCCGCGTCACGAAGGAATGGCTGCGCCACCGCGACGGCGCCCTGCGTGGCTGGGTGAAGTGCGCCGACGGCCGGCTGTATCACCCTGTAGTGGCGGAGAAGGCCACCGAGGCCTGGCGCGCCAAGATGATCCAGCGCTGGAAAACCGAGTGCGCGCGCATCAAGAAGCACAACCAGCGGCACGGTACGGACGTCCATGTCCCTGACCTCGATGAGTGGTTGTCCCTTGGTTGTCCCCAGGGACAACCGATCGCTGTCCCTGGGACAAAAAAGCATGTCCCGAAGGACACCGGTAGTGGTCCCGAGGGACACCCCCCCAATGTCCCTCGGGAAACTCACTCCAAGGGACAGGGAGAGGGACAGGGACAGTATTTAAAAGAAAAAGAAGCAGCGGCGGCATCTCTCGCGCATGCGCCTGCGCACGAGGGCGACGCCTCGCCGCCGCCGCTCGACGGGGAAAAAAGCCCCGAGGAAAAAGCCCTGGCCGTGGCCGTGTGGCTGCGCCGCCGGGAGAAGGACCGAGGCAAGCAGCCCAAGGGCACGCAGAGCAACGACCCGCGCATCGTCGCCTGGATCGCTGCCGGCGTCACGGGCGAGCAGCTGGCCGAGGCCTACGCGCTGGCCGTCGCTGATCGCGAGGACAAGGCCGACCACAGCCCGATCACGGCCGGATTCCTGGACGTCTTCGTCGCCAAGGTGCTGAACCCGCCGGCCGCACAGAGTGCGGTCAATGGCAAACGCGCTGCCGCGGCAAAGGCCGCGGATCCTCACGCCTGGGTCACCAGCGCCAGCGGCATCACGGAGCACGGCGCCAGGCTCGGCATCACCCAGGGCGAAGGGGAAGAGTTCTGGCGCTTCAAGGCCAGGGTGATCGATGCGGCCGGGCTCACCGACCACGACAAAGCGCGGCTGCGCGCGGACTACGGGGTGAGCCTATGACCGACACTGTCCAGTGCGTCTACTGCGAACGCTTCACCCTGCGGCACCAGCACACCGCCATGGCGGCTCAGGGCTTGGGACGCTGCACCAGCATGACCGATCGGCCGGGCACCTTCGTCAGCCCGCTCTGGCGCCGCGCCTGCGGCAATTTCCAACCTGCGCCGGCGGCCAAGGCCGAGGCGCGCATCGAATGGCTGCGCGACCTGCGCAGCGAGGGAGTTTGATGTCGAACCAGATCACCTTCCACGTGCCCGGTCTGCCCAAGGGGAAGGGCCGCGCGAAGTCCAGCTCGCGCATCGGCCGTGATCCCAAGACCGGCGCGGCGCGCGTGTTCACGCGCCACTACACGCCCGAGGCGACCGTGGCTTACGAAAGCCTGGTCAGGCTCGCCGCGGCGAAGGCCATGGCGGGTCGTCCGCCCTATACCGGGGCAATACGGATGCGGTTGCATATCGTGCTCCCAATCCCGCAATCCTGGTCCGGCGTGCGCCAGCGCCGCGCCGCGGGCGGTCTGATCGCACCGACTGTGAAGCCGGATAGCGACAACGTCGAGAAGGCCATCAAGGACGGTTGCAACGGCGTTGTGTACCGCGATGACGTCCAGGTCGTCGATGACGGCAAAACCAAAGTCTACGGCGCCAAGCTGGGCGTCACGGTGGAGGTGACCTTCCTCGACCATTTGGAACCGGCCCAAGGAGTGAAGAGGGCTGCGCTGAACGCTAGCCTCCTTGGCGTGGAGGCGCAGGCATGAGCAACCGCGATCGCGACCTCGAAATCACCCGCCGGCGCGAGGCCGGCGAATCGCCGACCGACCTGGCGCGCGAGTTCGGCGTATCCGCGGAACGCGTCTGGCAGATTGTCACGGCTACCCAGCGGCGCCTGCGCGGTGAACCGCCCAAACAGCGCCGGCGATACCCGGCCAGCGCCGCGGTGCCGACACGGCCCGTTGTGCGTCCGCGGCTACGCCTGTGGCCCGGTCGCCCGGCCGGTGCCGAGTGGTACGAGTGCGTCGGCGCCGGCCGCATGGGGGTGGGGGCCACGAAGCTGGAAGCCTATGCGCGCTGGCAATCTGCGGGGCCCGTCGCCACCAGCCCCTCCAGCACGACAACCACCACGGTCGCCAGTGTTCCGGTGGAGCTGCAGCCGGAACCTACACCGGCACAACCCGCGCTCACACCGGTTCACGCCAGCCAGGTGCATGTGGTGCCAGGCGTTGCCAAGCGCGCGCCGCTGCGCATGGCCGCCAGACTGGGCCTGAACGCCGAGCGCCTCGGCGCCCAGCCGCCCATGCACTCGATGCACGGCGGCAGCCGCGCGCGTACCGGCGGATTCCATGACCAGGAATGACCAGCTGGCCGGGCAGGCCGGCGCACAGAATTTTCACGATTGCCAGGAGCGCACAGTGTCCGAACCGCTTTTCAAGGGTGCCCACCAGGCGCTCACCTACGCCTTCAACTACTCCGCCGGCACCCTGGACCGGCCGGCCATGGTGAAAATGGCTGATCGCACGCCGCGCACCGGCCGCGGCCTGGCCGGCGTCGACGGCGCCGCTCAGGCTGGATTCATCCTGCGCGAGCTGCAGGCGCTGGCGCCGCTGCACCAGCGCATTCTCGAGGCGCGGTTTCTGCCACAGACGACGCCATGCCCGTGCTGCCGTAGCAGCGTGTGGGATCAGGACTGGTTTGCCGCAGTGCGCGCGGTGTCCGACGGCGTCATGGCCTGCGGCATCCTGTCCGGGCACATCGTGCACCGCGCCGTCCGCGACGGCATCGTCGCCCGCTACTTCGCCGCCAAGGCCAACCGCGGCCGGGTCATGCTGTCCGACCTGGCCGTGCACGCCGGCATCAGCGATCGCACCGTTACGGATCAGAACGGAAAAATCACCATCTGGCTGCGCGGCTCGCGCGTAGTGCTCAAGGGCGCCGGCGTGGTCGAGGAAGGGAAGAAGGGTGAGGAGGCCCGCGCCATGGAGCTAGCTGAATGCCTGCTGCGCGGTGCAGGCATTGTAGGGGACGCATAGCACTGTCACGTGTTACACTTTGTGTGCTGGGAGAGTGATGGAGTGGTAGACATGGTCGTTTGATAAACGATTGGCCTTTGCGCCGCCGCGGGTTCGATTCCCGTCCTCCCACCACGAATTCTTGACATTTGCGGATTGCACCCGCAAAATCGGCCCCATTCTGTCACTGGTCAACAGTGCGTCTTAAGACCCCGCCGGGAAACCGAGCGGGGTTTTTTATTTGGAGCTACCACGGGGGAAGCCACCAGACGTGTTGAGCTGCATTTATGTCCGCCGTCAGGTGGTAAAGAGCTATTCCCAATGCCAAGGCCGTGAGCGGGTAGGGAAGTAGATACTCTAATGTGGTCCACCCCAGCCGAAGGCTATGACGCCAGACTGCTATTTCCGCTCGAAAGCGGGAACGGAAGTTTACGTTGAAGCCGACAAGGGCGGAATGCCCCATTTTCTTCAAGACTTCAACACTCGGCTGAGCCGCCAAAACATCGTTGGGAGCCCAGTGGATTTCCACTTTTCCCTTCCACTGGTTGAAGGCGCTTTCGTGACCCGGAACGATCCGTCCAAATCGATACCCGTCCGTCGGCTCATGCGGGTATGTAAGGGACACTCGGTCCTGGGTAGTGCCTTCAAGTCTCTTCTTGATGGCGGTTCTCACCAAGTCCCCGACGATTTCTGAACGCATCTTGGCTCTGGCTTTCCTCCAGTCAGACAGGCCCGCAATCGTGCTCGGTGCGTAGTGATAGCGAGCGCAGCAGTACATGAGGACGAGTACGGCGCACGCCCACGCTCGCCAGGGCTGAATTTGCTGAACCTCGATAACGCCGATGAGCCTTCCGTCAAGGGGTATCCCCAGAGCCCAGACTGCAATGATCCCTGTGGCGACAAACATCAAGTTGCGGCGCGCTTTGTCAGGCACATCCTCGATTGGCACAGTTCCTCCGGTGCTGCTTCTACGTTGCGGCGATTGTATTCAATTCGTTACCTGAACCTCTCATGTCCAATTCTCCGTCCAAAGCGCCCACGCCGGCGCGGAAGTCGCCTGCGCGCTCGAAACGCACGCTGTCGCCGTCCGCCCGCCGCGTGGTGTCTGCGGATAGCCCGCTGACGCCCCAGCAGCGCCGGTTCGTGGACGAGTTCGCCGCCGGCGGCTTCCTGAACCAGACCAAGGCCTACGAGGCTGCCTATCGGGCGAGGGGCGCGGCGGCCGTCAGTGGTGCGTCGCGGCTGCTAGCGCAGGCTAATGTCGCTGCTGCGGTCCAGGCGCTGCGCGACAAGCTGTCGGAGAAGCTGGAGATCACGGCCGAGCGCGTCATGGCCGAATTGGTGGCAATGGGCTTCTACGATCCGGCCGACCTGGTGGTCACCGACCCGACCACGGGCGAGGTACGCGACATCACCAGCCCCCGGGACTTGCGGCTGCTGCCCGAGCGCGTGCGCCGCTGCATCGTCGGCTGGAGCTGGGACCGCAACGGCAATTTCACGCTCAAGCTGGCGGCCAAGACGCCGAACCTCGAACTGATCGGCCGCAATCTAGGCATGTTCGTCGAGCGCAAGGAACTGCGCATCGGCGACCTCGACAAGAAGTCGGATGCCGAACTGGACCAGACCATCGCCGAAGCGGCAAAGGAGATCGCCGAACTGGAAGGCGTGCCCGTGGAAACCGTCCTCGCCCAGCTGCGCGCCGCTGCCGCCGGGGCCACGATGCACTGATGTCCAACCCGCGTTTGATGCTGGCCCGGGCGCTGCAGGAACGCGCCTGGCGTGCCAAGCGCAACCGGCTGAAGTACTACCGGCCGTACGAGAAGCAGAGGGAGTTCCACGCACAGGGCGCCGATTATCGCGAGCGCCTTTTTTCTGCCGGCAACCAGCTGGGCAAGACCTATTCCGGCGCGTATGAGACGGCCATGCACCTGACGGGGCGCTACCCCGACTGGTGGGAAGGCAAGGTCTTCCAGCGGCCGACGGCGGGCTGGGCGGCCTCGGTTTCCGCGGCGCTGACTCGGGACGGCATGCAGCGCCTGCTGCTGGGCCGGCCCGGCGTGGAGAGCGATCGAGGCACCGGCGCCATCCCGGCGGACGCCATCAAGGAGGTTGCGCCGCTGTCTGGTGTCCCTGGCGCCGTCTCCATCATCGTGGTGCGGCACGGTGGCGGCGGTGACGTCCAGGCCGGCGAGAGCGTCCTGGGGTTCCGGAACTACGAGCAGGGCCGGGCGAAGTTCCAGGCGGAAACCCTGGACTTCGTCTGGCTGGACGAAGAGCCGCCCCACGACATCTACATGGAGGCGATCACCCGGACCAACACGACGCTGGGCCCGGTGTACATGACCTTCACGCCCCTGATGGGCATGTCGGAGACGGTCAAACGTTTCCTGATCGACAAGCACACCGGCACGGTCGTGGTGTTCATGGGCATCTACGATGCCGAGCACTACAGCCGTGAGCAGGCCGATGCGATCCTGGCCAGCTACCCGGAGCACGAGCGCGAGGCCAGGGCCTACGGCAAGCCGGTGCTGGGCTCCGGCGCGGTGTTCCCGGTGCCGGAGTCCAGCATCGTGGTGCCGCCGTTCAACATCCCGGACAGCTGGCCGCGCATCTGCGGCCTGGACCTGGGCTGGGATCACCCGACCGCGGCGGCCTGGCTGGCGCACAACCAGGACGCCGACATCGTCTACGTGTACGACGTCTACGCCGCCAAGAAGCAGCCGGTTTCCGTGCACGCCAGCGCCATCAAGGGCCGCGGCAGCTGGATCCCGGTGGCCTGGCCGCATGACGCCCTCCAGGCGCAGAAAGACACCGGCACGCCGATGCGCGACGCCTACATCGCCGAGGGTGTATCCATGCTGCCGGAGCGCACGCAGTTCGAGGATGGCTCGAATGGCGTCGAGGCCGGCATCCAGATCATGCTCAACCGCATGGTCACCGGCCGGTTCAAGGTGTTTTCCCACCTGGAGCTGTGGCTTTCCGAGTACCGCACCTTTCACCGTAAGGACGGCGCCATCGTGAAGATCGATGACGACGTCATTTCCGCATCGCGCTACGGCGTGATGTCCCTCCGCTTCGCAATCAACAACGTGCCCATCAATTTCAAACGACACCGGGAATCCTGGCGCGCATGAACACTTCTGTTACCGGCTTCCGCCTCCTCGGCGGCGACGATGGCGCGACTGCGCACGCCCGCGACCAGGCCAAGACCGAGCCGGGCGCGCTGTCCGTCACGCAGCTTGAGCGCTGGCTAGAAGAGATCCGCGATCAACCGGCCTGGCGCCGCGAAGCGGATCGCGCCTGCGACTACTACGACGGCAACCAGCTGGACGCGGATACTCTGGCGCGGCTGGACGAAAAGGGCTTGGGCACTTTGATCACCAACCTGATTCAGCCCACCGTCAACGCTGTGCTGGGTATGGAGGCCAAGACCCGCACCGACTGGCGGGTCGGCGGGGATGACGACAAGTACCAGGACGTCGCCGAGGCATTGTCGGCCAAGATGCACGAAACCGAGCGCGAGACGCAGGCGGACACGGCGACATCCGACGCATACGCGGGCCAGATCAAGGCTGGCCTGGGCGTGGTGGAAGTCTCCCGAGATAGCAACCCGTTTCATTACCCGTACCGCGTGACCAGCGTGCACCGGTCGGAAATGTTCTGGGATTGGCGCAGCAAGGCCCTGGACTGGAGTGAT
Organism: Achromobacter sp.; assembly: GCF_050285585.1. GTDB lineage: Bacteria > Pseudomonadota > Gammaproteobacteria > Burkholderiales > Burkholderiaceae_B > Achromobacter. The sequence continues at coordinate 80,702 of NZ_JBLZXF010000010.1, forward strand.
GCCCGGTACGTGGTGCGCAGGAAGCGGTACGACGCCGACCACATCGCCGCATTTTTTCCGCAGCATCGGGAGATGATCCTCGCCGCGGCCAACTGGCGCGACTGGGCGGACTACCTGACCAACGAAGCGCGGGTTTCCGCCGAGTTCTTCAATGATGCGCTGCAGGGCACGCGCACGACCTGGGACGACCTGGATTGGCGCGACATCGATCGCCGGATCGTGACGTGCTTCGAAGTCTGGTACCGGGTCTGGGTGCGCGGCCTGGTGCTGGCGCTGCCCGGCGGCCGCACGCTGGAGTTCAACGAGCAAAACCAGGTGCACCGCGCGCTGGTCGCCTCCGGCGCCGTGCAGCCCAAGCTGGCCGTCTACGACAAGATCCGGTCGGCCTTCTATATCGGCCCTATCAGGGTGCTGGACCGCGCGACGAACCGCCGCCGGTTTCCCTATATCCCGTTCTTCGGCTACCGGGAGGACTTGACGGGCGTGCCCTACGGCCTGATCCGCGCCATGATTTCCCCCCAGGACGAAGTGAACGCGCGGACGGCCCGCATGATGTGGTTGCTCAACAGCCGCCGGGCCTTCGTCGATTCGGATGCGATCGACGAAAAATACAACACGATGAGCGACGTGTCGCGAGAGCTGGGCAAGGCTGATGCCTTCGTCGTCACCAACCCCCGGGCGCAACGCGGCCAGATCAAGGTCGAAACCAACTTCGAGCTGTCCCAGCAGCAGTTCCAGATCATGCAGGAGCGCAAGCAGGCGATCCAGGAAGCCGCCGGCGTCTACGCGGCCATGATGGGCCAGCAGTCCAATGCCAGCTCCGGCCTGGCCATCCAGTCGCTGGTGGAGCAGGGCGTTACCACGCTGGCCAAGATCAACGACAACTACCGGGTCGCCCGTCGCGGCGTCGGCAATGCGCTGCTGGATCTCATCAAAGAGGACATGACCGGCCAGGCCGAGATCCTGGTGGACAACGGCACGGTCAAGCGCAAGGTGATGGTCAACATTCCCCGAAAGGACCCGGTCACCGGCCAGCCCTACAAGGAGAACGACGTCCAGACGGCGCCGGTCAAGGTCGCCCTGACCGACGTGCCCAGCACGCCCACCTACCGCGCCCAGCAGTTCGCCGCCTTCGCGGAAATCCTGAAGTCCATGCCGCCCAATATGCAGGGCCTGCTGATCCCCTTCGCGCTGGAAATGTCTGATTTCAGCAAGCGCAAGGAAATGGCGGAGTTCCTGCGGTCGCAGCTGGGGATCCAGGCTGACCCCAATTCACCGGAGGCGCAGGCCGCCAAGACCCAGGCGGACGAGGCGGCCCAGGCTCAGATGCAGGCCGCGATGGCCGACGCGCAATCCAAGATCGCCGAGCGCGAGGCGCGCACGCAGAAGCTGCTGGCCGAGGCCGAGAAGATCCGCCAGGACGCCAGCGCCGCGGGCGACACCGACACGGTCGGCCAGGTGGACGGCGCGCTGGCGCAGTACCAGCAGGAATTGCAGAAGCTGCGGCAGCAGCTGGCCGACCGTGCCACGGAATGGCGGACCCGCCTGCAGCAGACCGCCATGCACGAAGAAGCCGAAACCGAGCGAGCGCGTATCCGCGCCGAGGCTCAGGCGGGCGGCGCCCAGCTGCAGGCCCAGTTCAAGCAGCTCACCGACGAGGTCGACCAGGTCCTGGCGCGCCTGTCTGGCCAGCAACCGGCGGCAGCGTAGCGCCTCACGTACAGATTCCCCGCCCTGGGATACGGGCAAACCGCAGGCCCCCATCGAGAAATCGCTGGGGGCTTTTTTCGTTTCAACCCCCCGGACCTATCCGAAAACTAGGAGCAGGAAGAGATGAGCACGGAAAACACGACGGACACCAACATCGGCAACCTCGAAGAGGTCTTGCGCGATCCCCTCAGCATGTCGGACGAGGATCTGGCCGCGCTGGTCGGCGGGCAGCATGCCGCCATCAGTGCCGACGATCCCTCGAACGAAGGAGCCGGCGCGGACGCCGCGGCCGGCGCCACCCCCAAGGGCGATACCAGCGGTGCAGCGCCCGGCACCGGCGAGGAAGGAAAGCAGCAGCAGGAACTGACCGCGGCGGCCTCGGCCGTCGAAGGCGACGACGCTGCAGCTGGTGTTCAAGCAAAGGACGGCAAGCACGTCATTCCGTACCAGGTGCTGGCGCAGGAGCGGGAAAACCGCATCCGCGCGGAGCAGATGGTGCGGGACCTGACGGCCAAGCTGGAGCTGGACCAGGCCGCCGCCCAGCAGGGCAAGGCCACCAAGTCGGCCGATCTGTCTTCGATCGTCGACGAACAGTTGCTCGAGCAGCTGCGCGAAGAAGCCCCCGAGGTTGCCCAGCGGATGGACGGCCTGATCGCCATGGTGAAAGACCTGCGCGACCAGGTGGACGCCGGCCGTCCGGCAGCTGAGGAGGCCGAAACCGCGCGCCGCGAACAGCAGGTTCAGGCGTTGGTGTCCATCGAGGACACCATCCAGGCCAATCAGAAGCTCGCCCATCTCCGTGCCACCGACCCGGCCGCGTTCAACGAGGTCGCCGACATCGACTCCATGCTGCGCAGCCGCGCGGCGTGGAAGGACAAACCGCTTTCCGAGCGGTTCGAAGCGGCGGTCCGTATGTACGAAGCCGAACGCGGAACCATCGAGTTGCCCAGCGCGGCCAAGGCCGCGCCTGCGCAGCAGCCAGCCGATGAAGCCGCGCGCGTTGCGCAAGCCGTCGCCAAGGCGAAGGAAAGCGCATCGGGTCCTTCCACGCTTTCCGATATCCCTGGCGGCCAGCCGGCCGCCGGTTCCCAGGCCGACGCCATGATGGCGCTGTCGGGCAGTGCCCTGACGGACCATTTCATGAACATGTCGCCGGATGAAATCGAAGCGCAGCTGGCGCGCCTCTCTTCGTAATTCTCACGAACTGGAGGCAATATGTCCCAAACCAATGTTCCCGTTGGCTCGCCGCTCGCGCGCAAGGTATTCGGCGCGGCGCTGTTCGCCAACACCCAGCGTCAGCCCTCGCTGATGAACAACCTCACGGGCCCGGCGCCCAAGCAGTCGGGCGCCGAAGCGAAGCTGAAGGGGCAGACCAGCCCCGACATGCCGCTGGTGCGCGTCACCGACCTGTCCAAATCCCAGGGTGACCAGGTCAGCGTAGACCTGATCAACCAGACCGGCGGCAAGCCGATCATGGGGGACAAGCAGGCCGAGGGCAAGGGCGAGCGCCTGGATATGTCCAGCATGGACATCCGCATCGACTTGGCCACGAAGGTCGTGGACGCCGGCGGCAAGATGACGCAGCAGCGCACGGTGCACAATCTGCGCGGCCTGGCGATGGCCAACCTGATCGGCTATTTCAAGCGTCTGAACGATCAGACCACGATTACCCACCTGGCGGGCGCGCGCGGTTCCCAGGTCGGCACGGACTGGGTGGTGCCGATGGTGAGCGACCCGGAGTTCGATGAAATCCTGATCAACCCGGTCAAGGCCCCCACCTACAATCGCCACTGGGTCGCCGATGGCACGTCGCTGGTGCAGGGCGGCCAGGCGCTGAGCGCGATCGATACCACCGACACGTTCAAGCTGGAACATATCGATCACCTCGGCGCGATCATCGATGACATGGAGTTCAAGCTCCAGCCCATCAAGATCCCGGGCGATGCCGCGGCCGACGACGAGCCGCTGTACCTGCTGCTGGTCACCAATCGCCAGTGGCAGAGCATCCTGACCAACACGGCGGCCAACAGCCTGCAATGGCGCACGTTCCTGCAGAATGCCTGGAACCGCGCCTCGTCGTTCACGGGCGGCAAGAAGCATCCGCTGTTCACGGGCGAGGCCGGCATCTGGCACAACATCCTGGTGCGCAAGATGGACCGGGCGATCCGCTTCAACGCGGGCGACGCCGTGAACTACTGCACCCAGGCCGGACAGGCGACGGCGGCGGAGTCTTCCGTCACCGTGAACAGCCTGCAGCCCGGCTACAACGTCGACCGCGCCATGCTGCTGGGCGCCCAGGCGCTGGCGCACGTCTACGGAAAGAACCAGGGCTCGGACACCTACGCCAACTGGATGGAGAACCGCTACAACTTCGAGCGCAACCTGGAAGTGGCCGGTGAAGTGATGTGCGGCAAGGCCAAGCTGCGTTTCTCCGTTCCGGACTCCCGCGGCAACAAGATCCCGACCGACCACGGCGTGATCGCCCTGGACACCGTCGTCAACCTCAACACCTGATCGGCGGCGGGCGGCCACCCGGCCGCCTGCTCCGGTGGAACTGGAGAAATTCATGGACCGCTACTCTCCCGACTACAACTCGAAGCCGCTGCACACGCAGGCCTTCGGCAATGCCTGGGTGGAAACCTACGGCTATCAGGCGGCCGCCGCCATCGGCGACAAGATCTACCTGGGCGTCATTCCGGCCGGCGTCGTGGTGACCGCGGTGCGGCTGATCACCGATGCGGCCGGCGCCGGCGTCACTCTCGATTTGGGCTTCGAGCCCTACGACGCCAGCGATGGCCCGCTCGCCGACCTGGACGCCTGGCTGGCGGGCGCTGACGTCGCCGCGGCTGGCATCGTGGAATCGGAAGCCCACCCCATCACCTTCAAACGGCCGGTCAAGCTGATTGCCACGGTCGCTGGCGCCGCCTTCACGGGCACGCCGCGGCTGACTGCGCTGATCAACGGCCAGATGGTGGGCGTGGCCTAGTTTCCTTGGCTGGGGCTGTGCCGCTACGCGCGGCATTCAGGGGCTGGACGGTTACCCGTCTGGCCCCGTCTTTTTTGGGGGTTCCCATGGAGCAAAACAACCTGATCCCGATCCTCTATGTCGGGAAGAAGGAACGCAAGGTCGACACCGTCGCCGGCACCGGATTGGTGTGGCAGCGCGGTGAGATCCATTACCTGCCGCCGCTGATCGCGGCGCAGCTGACGCGCTATGCCGATGTCTGGCGCGAAGGCTGGGACGAAGCCGACGCCGACCCGGCCCGAGTGGGCCTGGTGGTGACGGAGAACGAAGTCCCGGCCGGTATTCAAAGCAAGGAGCAGAGCCAGGTGCCGCCCTTCAGTATGCCCAACCTGCAGGGCATGAAGAAAGAGGATCTGGTGGCGTTCGCGCTGGGGGAATTCAACCAGCAGCTGGACAACGGCCTGAAGAAGGACGAGATGATCCAGCAGATCATCAGCCTGTCCAACTCGCGCGCCGCGGGTGAGCCGACCTGATGGCCAGCCTCGCGGACTTCGAGCGGTTCGTCTATCCGTTCGCAGAGGGTGCGCCCGCGCCGGCCGTCGAAGACGCCATCCTGGACGCCGCCGTCGAGTTCTGCACCCGCACGCGCCTGCTGCGGGCATTCCTGGATCCGGTGACGCTGGTGCCGGGTACGACGGAGTACGAACTGGACGCGCCCGAGGCGGATACGCAGGTCGTCGATGTGATGGGGGCTTGGTTGCCCGAGGGACGGATAGGTCCCGCCACGCGGCCGGAGCTGGAGGAACTGTACCCGGATGGATGGGCGTGGCGGACTGCAGGGACCACGGCGGAGGTGCAGCGCTTCTATTGCCGCCTGCCGGGATTTATCCAGCTGGTGCCGTCCCTGACGGTCAAGGCGCCCAGGGCGCTGCGCCTGGAGGTCGCCTATGCGCCTACTCGCACCGCGCGAGAGCTGGCCGACGTGCTTCTCAATCGCTACGCCGAGCATGTGGCCGATGGCGCGTTGGCGCGCCTGCACCTGCACAAGGCCGGCTATGCCGATGCGGGCAGGGCGCCAGCCTACCGGACCGAGTTTGACCAGGCCTGCAATCGGCTGGCCGACGATGGCGCCCGCGGCTTCGCCAAGCGGCGCATGCGCACCGGCGGAGACGAATTCAAATGAAGGTCAGCGAAGTCCTTGACCGCGCCAGGATCATCCTGCAGGACGCTGACGCGGACTATTGGGAAGAGTCCGAGCTGCCGATGTGGCTGAGCGATGGGCGCCTGGAAACCTATCGGATGCGGCCTGACCTGTTCGAAGTCTCCGAGGATTTCGTCTGCGTCGAAGGGGCGCGGCAGCAGCTGCCCAATGGCGCGCGGGTGCTCTTCGACGTGCCGCGCAATGTGTCGGCCACCCGCCAGCGTGCCATCACCGTGGCGGACGCCGGCGCCCTGGGCCGCGTGCGCCCGAACTGGCGCAGCCAGGCCAAGGCCCAGGAGATCCGACATTTCCTTTATGACGAACGCAGCCCCGGCCAGTTTGAGGTGTACCCGCCGGCGCGCGATGGCGTGGTGATCGAACTTTCGTATGCGAAGCGGCCCGCGGCAGTGTCGCAGTCCGATGGCGAGGTGGAGCTCGAGCAGGAGGGGGAATACGCAGCGGCGCTCGTCGATTACGTCCTGTACCGGGCCTTCCTGAAAGAGGCCGACACCGTGCCGGCCTTTCATCAGCGCGCCGCGCAGCACCTGGCCGCCTGCCACTCCACCCTGACCGGCGACGTGACGGCGAAGGCCGTGACCAGCCCCAACGAGCAGAAATAGCGCATGGCAACCAACAAAATCCGCCTGGTCCAGGGCGACACCGGGCCGCAGCTGCAGCTGTCGCTGACCGACCAGCGCACGCGGCGGCCGCTGGACCTGTCCTCGCCCGGCACCACGGCGCGCCTGCTGTTCCGGGAGGTGGGCGCCAACACCGTGAAAGACACGATGCCGTGCTTTGCCATCGCGGGCTACGTCGATCCTGAGACTGGAGAGGTGGATTTCCGCCCGCCGTATGACGTGGCCGGCCGCGGCGGCCGCCTGGCCATGAACTGGTCGGACGACGCTCTGGACACCGCAGGCGAGTACGAGGGCGAAGTCGAGGTGACCTTTCCGGATGGCCGTATCCAGACGGCGTTCGCCATCCTGAAATTCCAAGTGCGGGAGCAGTTCTAGATGACCGGCCCCGTGCACATCGAATACGAGATTGTCCAGGCCACCGTCGATCCGTCCGGCACGGTCGTGGCGACGGTGGACGCCGTGGCGGATCCGCTGGGCCTGAATCCGATCCTGACCGACCTGGGCCTGGCGGTGGAGTACTTCCGCCTGATCCGCATCCTGAACCGGCGCGATGAGGCCGCCAACATGGATTGGCATGCCACCGATATCACTGGGCGGCGGCGTGACGTCTCGGCGACCCGGGACCGGACCGCCGCCGGCGTGGCCTTTCCCCGACGTGACGCTGCAGGATCGATCGACCTGTTTTCCCTTGCCTTTGTGCGGGTATCGGCCGGCGCGGCCGTGGATTGGACGAGCCAGGCGGTGCGCTCTGTGAGATTCGACGCCGCGGTGGCGGTCGACGTCCTGGCGCTCGCGGCAGCGCGTGAACGGCGCGACGTTGCCATGTCCCAAGACTCCGGCGATGTTGTGCTGGAGAACTACGCCCTTGACTACGCCGCCGATTACGTCGGCGACGCCATCTCCTTCTGAAGGAAATTCCATGAAGAAAATGCAACGCCGCTCCGGCACCTTGGCCCGAGGCGATTTGGAGATCATCGCCTATCGCGGCCGCACCGGCAAAACCGAACGCTTCCTGATCAAGAATCTCTTTACCGACGCAGGCCTGGCCTACCTGGCGGCCCGCGCGGCGGGCGAGGCGGTGGACGTGATTTCCCACATGGCGCTCGGCATCGGCACGACGCCGGCGGCCGGGACCGACGGCGCGTTGGAATCCGAAATTGCCGGGAGCCGCGTACCCGTGACGATTTCGGGCGTGGGCGCCGAGCGGCTTTATACGGCAACCTTCGGTGAAGGCGTGGGCTCGGGCCCCGTCACGGAGGCGGGCCTGTTCAACGCAGCCACGGCGGGGATGATGACGAACCGCTCGGTGTTCGGCGTGAAGAACAAGGAACCCGAGGATGTGTTTACGATCAACTGGACGTTGGCGCAGCAGCGCGGGTAAGCCATGGGCCGCTTGCTCACGCTTCGGCGCAATCTGGCGCGCCTTCTGACCCGCGACGAGGTCGATGACAACTTCGTCAACGTTGTGACCGATTTCTCTGGCGCCGAGGATCCCGCCTCTCTTGTGGGCGCCTTCGTCTTGCCATTCATGCGCTGGGCCGACACGGGTACGGGCTGGCTCAAGCGCCGCAATGCCGCCAATGATGGCTGGGTCGAAGAGGCCCGATTGCTGCGCCGGACGGTCCAACCCTTTGATGCGAGCGAGACGCCCACCAGCGACATCGGGCCGATCTGGTTGAATGGCCAGGGAATGGCGGAATGGGATGTGGCGAAAGGCAGCTACAGCGTTCGCTCGGAACTGCCCGTAGGCAAGGTGGACTGGTGTTCGCTGAGGGCGGCCATCTGGGCAGGATGGATTCCTGGCGATGGCCAGACGGTGTCCCGCGCCACGTATCCTGACCTAGCGCAGGCGGTGATCGATGGCCGCGTGCCGGTTGTGTCCGAGGCGGACTGGCAGGCTGATCCGCTCAAGCGCGGCGCCTACACGCTGGGCGACGGCGCCACGACGATTCGTGTTCCGGACTACAACGGCAAGTCTTCAGGTTCGCTGGGCCGCGTCTTCTTGTCCGGCGACGGTGGCGATTCGGCGGGTACGTCCGGTCTGCTGCAAAGGGACCAGTTCCAGCACCACAACCACCAGATCAACATCAAGGCCGGTGCAGGCACCGGGACGGCATACGGTCAGGTGGATTTTGGTGTTGGCGGCGGATCGCAATACGGTACTGACGGCCCGCCCACAACCCATTTGGGGGACCCCGTTCGAACCGGTGGTAAGACGTACCCGCAGAACGTCACCGGCTGCTTCGTCATCAAGGCGTTCGGCGCGGTAGTGAACCCCGGAAGCGTGGACGCGGCGCAGCTTGCCAGCGACCTCGCTGCGCTGGCAGCGTCTTTTCAGAGTCTGAACGATTCCGTTAATGGCCTGATTTACTACGCCAACGGCTCACAGGCGTCTCCAGCATCGATCATCAATAACACTCGATACGTGCTGACCAACCCTTTTCCTGGCTTCGCGGTTATTGCCCAATGTCAGATTAATACGGGGGGCGCCTGGTTTGATCCGGGGTGGGCTTCTAGCTACAACGACGCGACTGGCGTTTGGTCCGTCTATGGGGCAAAGGCAAGCCAACTCTCGTCCGGGCAGATCGTATTGCAGACAGGGAGGACCGCCGTCGCTGGCCCTGGAAGTATTGGCGGTGGAGGCGGTGGTGAGCAATCGGCCATTGCGACCGCACAGATGCGGCTTCTCGTGTGGAAAATTAGGACGACACTATGAACATCTACGCCGAACCCGGCCAAAGCCTTCAGCAGATCGGCGGGGACTGCCCGGATGGGTGGGTCCTGATGGACGGGGCACGCCCCAGCCCCGACCACGTGGCAAGCCCGGGCGGAATCTGGGTCTTGCCGCCTCCGCCGGTGCCCCAGGTTGTTTCGCGCTGGCAGGGTCGCGAGGCCATGCTCCTCACACTCCACGGCAACCCCGGCGAGCGAGTGTCGCTCTTCGACGCCGTCGAGGCGCTGATGGCGACCCCGGACACGCCGGCCTACTACGTGCGGGCGTGGGAGGAACTGCAGGATTTCGAACGCACCAGCCCGACGTTGATCGCGATTGCAGATGAACTGGGGCTGACCAGCGAAGCCCTGGACAAGCTGTTTCTCTTTGCGGCATCCCTCAGGGCGTAGCCAGCGGCCGCGCTCAATGAACAACGAAATACGGGCCAATGCCCACCACACCGGAGAAATGATGGCTGAACCTACCAGCGGGATCGGCGCGGCAGCGTCCACGGCGTCCGGGGTGCTCTTTGGGGCGATGCTGCCCGGAGTGGACGGCGGGGCGCTCATCGGGGCATTTGCGGGCGCCGCGGTGTTCATCCTGCACAACAACGAGCTGGGCGTGGTCAAGCGTCTGGTCTATGGCCTGGTGTCTTGGCTCATCGGGTATTTCGCGGCGCCTGAGCTGGGCCGCATGATCGGGATCCAGGAATCGGTCGTTACGGGGTTCGGGGCTGCTGCGGTGGCCGTGACCCTGGCGCTGACCTTGATCGAGAGGATCAAGGCAGCGGATTTCGGGTTCTGGAAACGGGGAGGCTGATATGCAACCTGCGGACATGAGCAACGCCATCACGGGCCACCATCTGGTGGCCTTTCTTTTTGTCGTCGCCAACTTCGCCACCGCCTTGCGGCTGGCCTGCTATCGGCGCTGCGGCGCGCGGTACCGGCCGGGCATGTCGGTCGTCGCCTACCTGATGTTCGTGTTCACGGGCGGCCAGGCCCTGGACGTCATCACGCGCCACAGCGCCGTATCCCCGTGGCAACTAGGCCTGGCCATCCTGCTGGCCGTCCTGGTTTACCGCGCGCGCGGCAATGTGGCACAGATCGGAAAGCCGGCGGGCCGGGCGAGGTAGATATGCGGGAAGCCGAAAAGGCCTTCACGGGCATGCTGCCCAGGCTGGAACCTCATGTCCTGCCGGCCGGCGCCAGCCAGGATGTCCTGAATGCCGACCTGCAGCGGGGCTCCTTGGTGCCGTTCAAGGGGCCGGCCAAGGTGGCGGACCTGGCCAAGGCGGGCACCAAGCTGGCCATCTATCGGTTCGGCCGGTCGCTGGATGACGATGCGCGCTACTGGTTCCACTGGCTGAATGACACGGATGTGGCGCGCGGCGCCATCCCGGATGACACGCAGGAACGCACCTATTTCACCGAGGCCGGCCAGCCGCCGCGCGTGACCGATTCGACGATGGCGACCACGGACGAGCTGATGCCGTCGGCCTGGTATCGCCTGGGGATCCCGGCGCCCACGGTGCGCGCCACGGTGACGGTGGCAGAGCAACCCGATCCGCCGAGCAACCTGGAGCGGCAGTCCTGCCTGTTGGCCTATACCTTCGTTTCCGCCTGGGGCGAAGAGGGCCCGCCGAACGAGGTCAGCGACCCGTTCAATGCGGCGACGGATGACACGCTCAACGTCATCAACCTGGAAGGGCCGCCCGCCGGCGAATACAACATCACGCTCAAGCGCCTGTACATCTCCACGACGGACGCGACCGGAACGGCCATCCTTCGCTTCTGGAAGGAGGTTCCGGCCGGCGCGGTGGAATTCTCCGACAAGGTGGATTTCACGGAGCTGGGCGAGGCCCTGCCGGAGCACGCCCTGGTTCCGCCGCCCGATGATCTCTTCGGGCTGTTGGCGCACCCCGGCGGGTTCATGATCGGGTTTTCGGGCAAGCGCGTGTATCGGTCAGAGGTCTTCAAGCCTTTCGGCTGGCCGTACTACTCCCCGGTTGCCGACGAGATTGTCGGCGGCGACATCATGGGGCAGGCCACGGTGATATGCACCAAGGGCGACACATACCTGGCGACCCAGGCGGACCCTGTCACGCTGACGCCGGTGCGCCTCGAGGGCAACCAGCCGTGCGTCGCCAAGCGCACCATCCGGGCGTTCAAGGGCGGCGTGGTGTACGCCTCGCCTGATGGCCTGGTCATGGTGGACCAGGCGGGCGGCATGGGCGTGGTCACAGAAGAGCTGGTGACTCGGGAGCAGTGGCAGGCCTATGTGCCGGCGTCGATGCACGCCAGCGTGCACGACAACCGCTATTTCTGCTGGTACGACACGGGTGCCGAGCGCGGTGGCCTGATCTTCGACCTGACCCGGGGCGCCATGTCCCTGACCCGCACGGACGTGTACGCCACGGCTTCCTATTCGGACGGCCGGCGCGACGAACTGTTCCTGGCGCTGCCCGACGGCGATGTCCACAAATGGAACGGCGGCACTGTGCCGCTGGGCATGCACCGGGTGAGCAAGATGTACATCCTGGAGCGCGCCCAGAACATCGGCGCCGCCCAGGTGCTCGCGGCGGCCTACCCGGTGGTCTTCCGTCTGCGTGCCACCATCGAAACCGATGATGGCCCGCGCGACGTCATGGTGGAAAAGGTGGTGCGCAATGGCCGGCCGTTCCGCCTGAAGGGCAACTACCGTGCCCGCAGCTACGAATTCACGGTGGAGAGTTCGGCGGCGATTACCGAGATTACCGTCGCGTCCACCCTCGCCAACGTTACGGCGGTCTGACCATGGCTGTTTCGAAGCTATCCGGCCTGCGCTACGTAGACCTGCCGGCGATTGAAACCGCGAGGTTCCCGGACAACGCGGCCGCGACGCGGGCGCTCGAGCAGATGCGCCTGACGCTGTCCACCCGGTTCGGGCAGGGCGGTCAGGCCGTGGATCGGGCCGTCACTTGGGGCGACCTGGTGGAAAACGGCATCGTGACGATGCGGGGCGCCGACGGCAAGCCGATCCTGATCAAGAACCCCGGGGGCTCGTTCCAGCCCAGCACGCCGCCGGTCGTGGATGGAATCCCGCCGGCGCCTACGGGGTTCACCGCCACGCCGGGGCTGGGCACCGTCGTGCTGGAATGGGACAAGCCCAATTTCGCCTACTTCGGCTATGCGGAGATTTTCCGCGGCACGACGGACAACCAGGCGCAGGCGGTGAGCGTGGGCCAGACCACCGGCTGGGTCTACGCCGACCTGGTGGGCGGCGCCTCGGCGACCACCTTTTACTACTGGATCCGCTTTGTATCGGTGGGCGGCAAGGTCGGCCCGTTCAACGCCGTGGGCGGGACCACGGGCGCTGTCTCTCTGGACCCGGCGTACCTGATCGACGTCCTGTCGGCCGCCGGCGACCCCAAGGCGCTGCTGTACGAGATCCCCGAGCCGACGGAAATCAATGGCGTGCCGGTGCCGGCAGGCATCTATATCCGGGACCTGTACGTCGCTAACGGCTCCATCTCCAACGCCAAGCTGGGCAACGCGGTCATCACGGACGCCAAGGTGGCGAACCTGTCTGCGGCCAAGGTCACCTTCGGGGAGATGAGCGGCGACCGCATCGCGGTGAACAGCCTGAACGCTGACCGGCTGACCGTGGCGTCCCTGTCGGCGCGCCTGGCGGTCATCACGGATGCCTATGTCAAGACGGCCAATATCCAGGATGCCGCGATCACCAACGCCAAGATCGCGAACCTCAGCGCCGACAAGATCACGGCGGGCGTGCTGAACGCGGCACGGATTGGGGCAGGGTCTATAACGTCCGACAAGATCAACGTTGCTTCGCTGTCCGCCATCACGGCCACTATTGGCCTGCTGCGCACGGCTGTCAGCGGCGCGCGCCTGGAGATCCGGGACAACCTGCTGCTGGTGTTCGACGCCAACAACGTCCTGCGTGTGCGGCTGGGGATCTGGTAGTGCCGGCCGGCCTCGAAACCTACGGACCCAACGGCGCCACGCTGGTGTCATACACCAGCAAGATCGGCCGGCAGCTGGGAAGCGTCAACACGGGCACCTCCAACGGCTCGGTCTATCTGCCGGAACTGGCACAGGGCATTCCCTGGATCGCGACGCTCTCGCCAGGCGGAGGACCGTTCCAGAGCACGCCCGCGATCGCCATGAGCGGCTACACGATCTCCTGGACCTTCGTGGAAGGTATGCCGGGAGATCGGCGCCCGATCAAGATTGTGTACGGGGTGCGCTGATGCCGGAGGGTATGCAGGTATGGAACGCCTACAGCGAGCTGATCGTTGACGGCCCGAGCATCACCATGTTTCTGAGGCATGCGGGCGTCATGGGCGGATCTGTCGCGCTGCCGGCTTCGGATCCGGTGGTGTTCTTCCGGCCCCTTGGAAGTGATCCTGTCCATCTGACGGCCATCCATGACGGCTACACACTGACCATCACGGCGGGAAATCAGCTGGCGGAGTACTACGTTTTCGACCGGCCCACCGAGGCCAGCTATCTGGACGTGTTCGACGGCAACTCGGCTCACATATTCACCGCGGCACAGCGCCCGCTGAACGTGATTGGCAGCGTCACCGTCGGCAACTACTACGACGCCTACCGGACTGCCTACGCGGACGGCTGGACATACAGCGGCCTGGTGGGCGGCAAGTACGCCTACAACGTCGGCTTTGTGCGTCGGGGCTTCGACTCCTATCCGGTCGCGGGCGGCGGCTGGCAATGCCGCATCCGTCCGGAGGGAATTCTCCCCACGCCGAACGGCTTTTTTGTGCGCTTCACCGAGCAATTCACTCCGATCTTCGGCTGGAGCCCGACCAACGCCAACAACTTCATCAGCTACGAGCCGACTTGCCAGGTGTCGATCATCGACGTGGCCGGCATCCTCTAACCCTGTCCGACCTAGGATCATCATGCAGAAGCAGATCGAGAGCGCCATTCTCTCCAACGTGGGAAACCGCCTGACGCAGGAGCTGGCATACGGCTTGATCATGACCATTACCCATCTGGCGCAGCAGGCGGTGGACGCCGCGCAACAGGCCGCGCTGGCCGGCCCCGATGCTGGCCAGGTCGGGGATGCCCAGCCGGTGCCGGATCCCCCCACACCGCCTCAGGGTGGAGGCTTCCAGGATTTCGTGGATCCCGCCTATGCCCGTGCCGGCAGCACCGGCGGGCCGGCGGCGCCGAAACCGAAACCGAAGCGGCCGGCCCGCAAGGCGGCTGTATCCAGCAAGGCGCGCAAATGAGCGCGCCTTTTTTTGATCCCGACCTGGCCATGCGCTGGATGCGCGGCAACGCCAGCGCCGTGGAATTCCTGCGCGGTGCGTTCCAGGTGGCCCATTTCTATGACGATCTGATCGACCGCGACAAGGTCATCGACGACGCCCAGGTGCACGCGGCCATGCTGCAGGCCCTGGTCCTGCTGCCGCGCAACGCCTTTTACCAGGCGCATTTCTCGGATCTGAACGCCGTGCTGGCGAACGCCATCACGAACTGGCAGATCGCCACCGAGCTGGAGCGGCGCGGCGGCGTGTCAGCCAAGCGCACCGCCTATGTGCTGCGCGCTTCCTACGTGGATCTGGTGACGCACAGCGCGCTGCTGGTGGGCGGCCAGACGTGGGCCCGTCAGGTCGGCGTCGAGCTGCGCCAGCTGGCCGAACCCTACCCCGAGTACTTGACCAACCTGGAGGCCGAGAAGGCCGCGCGAGGTGATTGACATGGGCTGCATGTCGACGGAAGTGAAGCAGGACCCGGCTGTCGGCCGGGCGCAGGAGGCCAATGCGCAGCTGGGCATGCGCGCGCAGGATCTGGCCGAGCGCAATTTCGAGTGGAACCAGCAGCTGACCGAGCAATTTGCGCCCACGTACGAAGCGCTGCTCAAGAGCGCGCTGGGGGAAGCCTCCAAGAACGCCGAGCGCGGCGACGATCAGTGGAACCAGTACAAGAGCGTGTTCCAGCCGATCGAGAACAAGATGGCCGAAGAGGCCATGAACTACGACAGCCCGGAGGAAGTGGCGCGGCGCGAAGGCCTGGCCGCGGCGACCGTGGGCCGGCAGTTCGACAACACCCAGGCGCAGACGTCCCGCGAAATGGCGCGCATGGGCGTCTCGCCCACCAGCAGCCTGGGCAGCTCCGCGATGACCGACCAGGCCAACGCCCGGGCCCTGGCGACGGCCGGCGCAGTCAACAAGGAGCGCAATGACACGAAATTGCTGGGCATGAGCCTGCGGGAGAACGCCGCGCGCTTTGGCCGGAACCAGACCGGCACCGGAATCGCGGCGTCGCAGGCGGCGCTTGCCGGCGGAAATTCGGCTGCCGGGATCATGGGCAGCCAGACCGCCCAGGGCAACGCGGCCGGTACGGGCCAGGGGCTGCTTGGCGTGGCCGGCGGCGCCTTCAACTCTCTGGGTCAGATGGGCCTGAACCAGATGAACATGCAGCAGCAGGCGAACGCCTCAAGCCAGGCTGGATTGGGATCGCTCATCGGCACGGGAATGATGGCTGGCGCGATGGCCTTCTCGTCGAAGGAATTGAAAGAGGATGGCGCACCGGTCGACGACGAACAGGCGCTGGCCGGCCTCACCAAGGTGCCGGTTGAGACCTGGAAGTATCGGAAAGGGGTGGCTGACAGCGGCGAGCACGCCGGCCCGTACGCCGAGGACATGCAGGCGCAGTTCGGCGACCAGGTGGCGCCCGCTGGTGTCGGCCTGGACATGGTCAGCGTGAGCGGCGTGCACCACGCCGCCATTCGCGCGCTGGCCAAGAAGGTGGCTCGGCTGGAGCGTCGGACCAAGGGTGGTTCGGACGGTGGCCTCGAGCGCGTGGAAGTTGCGGAGCAAGAAGGGGCCGGCGCGTTGCCGCCGGCATTGGCCGGCGACCTGTCGGCGGGACTGGTTGGACTGGAGAGGATTTGATGGCTATCGACGGAAGCTTTGCGGGCGGCCTGGCGGACGGGCTGCGTAACGGGATGGCGATCGCGCAAGCCTATGACATGTCCAAGGATAGGCAGCGCGCACGAGAGGAAGCAGACCGGAAGAAGCGGGCAGAGGCAGAAATCGCCGCCGCTATGGCGGGGGGACCTTCGATTCCCGAGGTCCCCGCAGGTCTGGAGCGAATCCAGGTGCCTGAAGCCGTGGCGACTGGGCCGGCAGCGGGCGGTGTGGAAGGCCTGCAGCGTTTGCCGGTCAGCACCCCTGTGGTTCCGATGGCGGCCCCCGAACCGACTGCCAGCGCGGCTGGTTTGGCTGAAGTCCTTCCCGGCGCCCAGTGGGGGGCCGGTACCGCCGTCCGCCCCGGAACCTCGCCCCTGTCCGGCGTATTGGAAAAAAAAAGCCCGGCCGCCGATGACTTCCTCGGAGGGGGGGAATTCGGCCAGCTCGCCGATGGCCTGACCCGCGCATATCGCAAAGCCCTGGAACTCGGGGAGCCTGGCCGTGCGATGGAGCTGCTGGCAAACCGCGAGAAGATTGTCGGGCAGCACCGGGAGCAGGCATTCGCTGCGGCCCAGGGCCGCTACCAGCTCACGGGCGACCCGAACTCCTTTGTTCCCTTCGTGAACCGCTTCATGCCGGGTGGCATTGAGGTGAAGTCGATCAATCGCCGAGCCGAGCAGGGCGGTGGGGCGCCGCTGTACGACTTCGTCGGCGTGGACACCGCCACCGGAAAGCCCGTCGCACAGCCCATCAGCGAACACATGCTGCAGACGTTCGTGCGGAGCATCAGCGATCCCAAGGCCCAGCAGGCCATGGTGGCTCAGCAGGCAAAGCTCCTCTTCGATGCGGAACAGAAGCGGCGCGAGCTGACCCTGGCCAGCGACCTCAAGACCCAGGAGGAGCGGAACAAGCCCCGCATCGTGGGCAAGGATCAAACCCTGTACGTGCCGGATGGCAAGGGCGGCATGCGGGTGGGCGCGCAGGGAAGCGAGGCAGGCAAGCCCAAGACGGCGACTTCGGATAAGGACTTTGCCAGCTACGTCATGCGGTTGAATGGCGTGGAGAGCATGGAGGGGCTGGGCGAGGACCAGCGCAAGCTGGTTAGCGGTGTCATCGCCACCGGTGAGAACATCAATCGCCTCAACGCCGGAACGCCCGCTGGCGAAGTCCTTACCGCGGGCAATCTCGCCCAGCTCGCCCAGCAGGTGCAGGCCGGCACCGCAGAGATCATGCCTATCAAGCTGGGCGACCGGCAATTCGGCTTCGGTGTCGAGCATGAAGGCCGGCTGGTCCGTCTGCCGGTGTCGGTGGTCCCCAAGGACGTGCAGGACAAGATTCGCGCGCGGCTGCAGGGCGGGGAAGGTGGCGCCAATGGAAGCGCCGCGGCGGCAGCATCCAACCCGGCAAGTGGCGCTCAAGCTGCTGCGGCCGCTCCCGCCGCGCCGCCGACCGCCAGGCCTGCCAGCCCGACGACGCCGCCGACAGCCGAAAGCGCCGAGGGGGTGCAGCTGGACGCGGCGCGCGCGCAACTGCGCCAGGCGCAGGACAAGGTCCGTCAGCTTCGCACCAAGCCGCCCGGCCTGAAGGCTGGGGAGCAGGCGCGCGCCCAGCACGCCGAACTGCTGGCGCAGGCAGAACGTGATGTCGAGCTGGCCCGGATGGCCGAGCAGGCCGCGGCTGATCGCTGGGCACGCGCGACCGAAGGAACTGAAATCACGCGCGCCGCAATGGGGCGCCCCAACGTAGAGGGTACGAATGAACAACTTTGAAAATCCCGCTGACGGGATCGAGTTCAAAGACGAGGTCAACGCGCGCCGTGATGCGGCTCGCTCCAATCTTGGCGTGAAGTTCTCCGACGCCGGCGCGCCGGCCGGCACGATCGGCACGGCCGCGCCGTTCACCTTTCGGGTGGCCGACTTCGCGCAGCCCCGGCAGGAAGAAGGTGGCATCGAGTTTGTGGACTTCCCCAAGACGCTGGCCGGCGGCGCCATAAAGGGCGCGGGCAGTGCCGTGCGCGGCGCCGGAAAAGTGGCCGAAGGCCTTGGCCGCGTGGGTGTGACGGCATTGAACCAGGCCTTCGACGCTGGCCTGGACCTGCCTTCGAATCCCCTGGAAGGTGCCGCCGATGCGACCCAGGACCTGGGCGAGCGTGTGCTGGCATCGCGTACGCCGGAGGCGAAGCGACGGGAGGCGGATTCCCAGCCGGGCGGCGACATCGACAAGCCCGAAACCTGGACTCTGGGCCGCGACCCTTCGGTTTCCGGTCTTGCGCTGCAGGGCCTGAATGCCCTGGGCAGTAGCGTCCTCCCGGTCGCGGCGTCCGCGGCGGCCGGGCCGTTCGGGGTGGGCGCGCGTATGGCCGCCGGTGCCGGTGCTGGCGGCGTCCAAGGTGGCGGCAATGCGATCGAGCAGGCGCGTGAAACCATCGACCAGCTGGATGATCAGCAGCTGGCCGCGGCGTCGTCCGCGTATCGCGAGTTCATTGCGCAGGGCGTCGCGCCGTCGGAGGCCCGGGCCCGCGTCCGCGCCGATGCGGAGAATGCTGCCTTCGTCCATACCCTTCCTGTTTCTGCCGTGGGCGGCGCTGCGACGGGGCGGATCCTGTCGCCTGCGGGCCGCGTGCTTGGGGACCGTGGCGTTTTGGCGCAGACGGCGGGGCGCGCGGCTCTGGCCGGGACGGAAGAGGCGGTCCAGGAAGTGGGCGAGGGCGCCGCAACGCAGACGGGGATCAACGCTGGCGCCGGCATGGCCCTGGATCCGCTCGAGGGATCCTTCGGCAATGCTGCCCTGGGTTTTGCCGCCGGTATGGGCCCGGGGGCTGTGCACGGCGCGGCCGATGGGGCGCGCGGCCGCAGTATGCCGACGGCGCCCAGCCTGGAGGCGGGCGACGTGATGCACGCCAGCGGCAAGCCGTTTGTCACGGCCAGCGCGGCGCGCCAGCGTGCGGCGGAGCTGGGTGGCGATACCCAGGTTATGCGCCACGAAAACGGATTCATCGTTCGTCCGGGCCGAGAGTCGGAGGCGGCCGCCCAGACGGAAGGCGCTTCGGAGCAGACACAAGCTTCGCCGACTTATGAGCAGGGCGATTGGGTCGTTTGGGCAAGCGCAAACCGCAATCAGCCGGTTCGGTTCCTCCAAATGGAACCGGAAGCGAGAGCGGATGGGCGACGCTATGCCAAGGTGGAGGTGGGCGGAGAGGTGTCGTATGTGCCTGCGGATTCATTGGCAAGGCCGGGCGATGTGACAAGCTATGCGCCCGGCGAGCACCTTCTCCGGCAGGATCCGGACTTCGATGATGACCCTGTTCGGGTGATGTTCCTAGGAATGGAGCCGGACGTCGGTGCCGATGGGCAGCAGTATGCGCGCGTGGTCAGAACATTAAGCGGCGAGCCCGACGGTGAACCTTATGTCGTGGCAGTTGATGAGTTAGTAAAGCCGCCGCAACCGTCCCAACAAGCAGCGGGATCGGATTCTGGCCAGGTCGAGGCCAAAGACTTGTTCACGCGGGGGCAGCAGGTCTACCTGCGTCAGAACGGCCGCGAGCTGCCCGTGGAATTCCTTGGCGTCGAACGGAATGCGGCCACGGCACGGCCTGGGGGTGAACCGCTGGCCCGGATCCGGACTACGGACGGGCGCGGCCGGTTCGTGCGCCTGTCGGAGCTGGCCGCCGATCCGCTGCCTGGCAATGCCTTGAGCGATGCCGCGAATGGGCCCGCCGCGCTCGAAGGCCCGGAGGCGTACCCGGTGCTGGATGGGCCTGCGCGTCGCGATGCGCTGCCCGCGCCGGAAGGCTACGCCGCTGGCGACGGCTTCACCACCAGCGAATCCTGGCGCATGCCGGCCAACGCGCCGCGAGGGATCCGCAACAACAACCCGGGCAACATCCAGAAGGGCGTGGGGTTCGACGGGGAAATCGCTGGCAACGATCCTCGCTTTGCGACGTTCAGGAAGCCGGAAGACGGTATTCGCGGCCTGGCCGTCAACCTGCTGACCTACCAGCGCCAGCACGGGCTGGATACGGTCGAGGGCATCATCAACCGCTGGGCGCCACCGTCCGAGAACGATACGGGCGCCTATGTGCAGCAGGTGGCGCGAGCCGTAGGCGTGGAGCCCAACCAGCAACTGGACCTGAGCAACCCCGACACGCTGACCAAGCTGACTGCCGCCATCATCCAGCACGAAAACGGCATGCAGCCGTACAGCGCAGGACAGATGGATGAAGGTATCACCGCGGCCCTTGCCGGAGCGCCGGCGCGTGCGGCCCTTCCCGCGCCAGTCTATGCCGTCGACGGTGCAGGGGTGGCCGCCACCGCCGGCCAGCGTGACGTCGAGCTGGCGCGCCAGGCCGCGCTCGGCATGACGCCGGATGTCGTGGCCGCCGGCGAACGCCATCCTGGCGCTGCAACCGACGCGGCTGCGCACGAGGCCGCCACGTCGCCCTCAAACGATCTGCCGGAACCGACGGACGCCCAGAAGGAGGCCGGCAATTACAAGGTCGGGCGCACGCGCGTGGCGGGCCTGGACATATCCATCGAGAACCCGGAGGGGTCGGAACGCCGCGGCACGTCCCCGGATGGTACGGCATGGGCAAACCGAATGGCGGGCCACTACGGATACATCCGCCGCACGGAAGGCGCCGACGGCGATCAGGTCGACGTGTTCGTCCGCCCGGGCACGGCGGCCGACTTCGGCGGGCCGGTCTTCATCATTGACCAGGTGGACCCCGCGCGTGGTGGGTTCGACGAATCCAAGGTGATGCTGGGCTATGACACCCGGGAGGAGGCAGAGCGAGCCTATCGAGACAGTTACACGCCGGACTGGCGCGGCATGGGCAAGATCACCCAGATGGACGTGCCGACGTTCAAGCGCTGGATCGGCCAGGGCGACACCACGCGGCCAGCGGCCGATTCTGGCCTGGGCACGCTCGTGTCGGAGCCCGACATTACCGCGAAGGGAGGGCGCCCGTTCCTGACCCGTGGCGCAGCGCAGCGCGCGGCGACGGCACACGGCAACGCCGAGCCCGTGCAGGTCGACGGTGGGTTTGTCGCGCGTCCACGCACGGGCCAGCCGGCGGCTGCCGCACCGGCAGCTGCGGAATTCGGCCGCGCGGCGCGCCGTGACTTCCTGCAGATGGTGCGGCAGGCCGGCGGCATTCGGCCAGCACTGGCCGCCGACATTTATGGCGACCGGGCACACCTGGCCAACCGCCGGGCGCCTGGCCTGTTCCGCAACGGCGGCATGGATGCCGACATGCTGGTCGAGGCCATGCAACAGTCCGGCTACCTTCCCATGGACGGCGACACCGTCGACCTCGCCGGCACGGCGATGGATCGCGTGCGGGAGGCGCTGGAGGGCGAGGCCGTCTATACGCTCGAGCAGATGGACGAGGCGGCGCGCCGCGCGTATGCTGAGCGGGAAGCCGAACGGTTCAGCAATGCCAAGGATAAAAATAAGCTGGCCGAGGATCTGTTTGGCGTGATCGACGCCATGCCGGCCGACATGACCATGCAGGAACTGGCCGCGCAATTCGATGCCGCGGCCTATCTGGCTGACCAAGGAATCACCGATGTCTCAACCCAAGAAGCAATCATCGAACGCGCCTCAATCCAGGCCGACGGAGACCCCGACACCTTCCGGCAAGCCGTTCAGTCCCATGCAAAAGCGCTTGGCCGCCGGGACAATGGCAATCCTGGGCGCGCTGCGCAAGAATCAGGAGAGCGAGGCGATGGAGCAGGCGCAGGAAGTGATCCAGCGGGCGGCCCGCAAGCCCTAGCGCTGGAGAATCCCACTGCCGACGGGCTGCGCGATCAGGCTGCCAGCCGGGCGCGGCGCGATGCATCACAGGCACAGGCCGCGAAGGATGCTGAAACGCGGGCGCGGGTCGATGCCGAGGCAGGGGACTTTGTCCTTACCGGCAGCGACAGGGATGCGGACCGCGCGGCCGCTCGAGGCCAGCGCACCCTACTGTCCGACGGCGGGCCGCTCGAGCGCCGCACCACCGAAGAGCCCCGGCCCAGTGCCGGGGTTTCTGTTTCTGAGGCCAAGGCGCTGGCTGCCGATTTCATGGGCAAGCTGCCGGGTGCGGCCGGCCTGCGCGTGTCGGTCGTGGCGCGCGTCGACCAGATTCCGGAGGGCGCCAAGCCCTCGACCCTGGCCGAGGGGGCCTATTACCCGGCCGGCGACGGCGGCCGCATCTACCTGGTGGCCGAAAACCTGCCGACGGCCGAGCGCCTGCAGCAGGTCCTGGCGCACGAGGTGGTGGGGCATTTCGGCGTTGAGGCGCTGCTGGGTGAACGCTTCCGCGACGTGCTGGCCGACGTCCGCCGCCTGGCGCGCGCGCCGGATGGCGCACACATCCCGCGCAATGCCGGGCCGGAGCATCCGCACTACGCCACGTTCGAGGCCGTCACGATGCGCTATCCCGACTACTCGGCGGAGAACCGCGCCCGGGAAGTCCTGGCCCGGATGGCGGAGCAGGGGCGCCGCACCATATTCTTGGAACGCCTTTACGGCAAGATCCGGGCGGCGCTGCGTCGGCTGGGCCTGAACCTGAAGCTGACCAACGCCGATATCAGGCAGATGGTCATCGACGCCGGCCGGTTCCTGCAGCGCGCTCCGGCCGCACGGGTGCGCGCAGGCATGCAGGAGGCCGCGGCGTCGATGGCGGCCAGCCGCGGGCAGGGCGAGGGCGGCGCTGGCGTGACGGTGCTGACCGGACAGGAACTGGGCGCGCCCGAGCTGGGCGCTAAGGAATTGCGCGACGCAGCGCGGGCGTGGGCTACCGAGAACCTGAAGGGCAAAGGCTTCGTGAACCGTGCCACCGGCTGGCGCGTGCAGGTCAGCCAGCGGGGCATCAAGGAATCGCTGTCGCGCAGCGCGCGAATCAGCAAGATCCAGTCTATGGCGGCGCTGCCCGGCCTGATCGAACAGGCAGTCTTGGGCCATTCGGAGGCCAACCGGAACAAGCAGCGGGATCCGTTCACCAGCCAGGTGCACACGCTGTATGCGCCGGTGGAAATTGCGGGCCAGGACTACCTGGCGCGCCTGGTCGTGAAGGAAAGTGCCAACGGGCACCTGTTCTACGATCACGACCTGTCAGACGTGGTTGAAGCAAAGCGCCCCGACAACTCGTCCGCCGTAAGCACTCCCGCTTCCAAAGCGGGCGCAGATCGGACGCCGTCAGGGCGTAGGCTTACGGTAGAAGAAATTGCGGCAATCGTCAACAGCGAGGGCCGCGCGGGGTGGATCTTCGACCCCGGCGCCATGGAGTCGCGCAAGCCCAGGAAAGAAGCCCCGCCCGCCGCGGGGCTTCGCACTTCTGGCCCCATGGAATCGCGCGCGGCCACTGCGACGGCTGGCGCGCCTCCGGCGGATCCCGGTACGCCCCGCGAACCGAAGCGCGGATCCAGGATCGAGCGGCCGGGCGAGTCCTTGTCGGACTTCGAGCGCCGGCAGCGCAATAAATTCCTGGGCAAGATCGGGGCATGGGCCGAGCAGGAGCCCATCAAGGCGCGCATGGCGAAGGTGTCCGACCGTTGGCAGGCCAAGCTGGTGCAGGGCATCTTCGACCAGTTCGCGCCGCTCAAGGGCATCAGCGCCACGGCCTACATGCAGGCGCGCCTGTCCAAGGGCGCGGACGGCGCCGCCGAATATCTGGTGCGCCACGGCGCGGTCAAGCTGGAGGACGGCGCCCTGGACACCGCTGGCGGCAAGGGCCTGGCCGAGATCCTGGCGGGCCTGAACGGCGAGCATGACCATTTCATGGCTTGGATCGCGGCCAACCGGGCCGAGCGCCTGGCCGCGGAGTGGCAGGTTCGCTATGACAATGGCGTCACCGAGCGATTCGCCAATGAAGCAGCCGCGCGGGCCGAGGCGGAGAAGTGGCCGGGTTCCAAGGCCGAGCCGGCCGGCCGGGAACGCCTGTTCACGCCGGAGGACATTGCGGCCGGGAAGCGGCTGGCCAGCGGCAAGATGGCCGACGGCCGCGACCGCGCCAGCGTCTACCGGGAGGCGCTGGGCCAGTTCAACGAGCTGCAGCGGTCTGTGCTGGACGTGGCGCAGGAGGCCGGCCTGGTCGACCCCAGCACGCGGGGCCTGTGGGAGAGCGAGTTCTACGTCCCGTTCTATCGCGTGATGGAAGACGACGCCACGGGCACCATGGGCCCGGGCCAGATCGGCGGGCTGGTGGGCCAGCAGGCCTACAAGCGCCTGAAGGGCGGCACCGACAAGCTGGGCGACCTAGTGGCGAACACCGTTTCCAACTGGTCGCACCTGCTTTCCGCCAGCATGAAGAACCTGGCCGCCCAGGGTGCGCTGAAGGAGGCGGCGAAACTGGGCATTGCCACGCGTGTGCGCCAGGCCGAACGCGGCAGCGTCCGGGCGATGGTCGGCGGCCACGAGCAGCACTACATGGTGAGCGATCCCCTGGTGATGAACGCCCTGACGGCGCTGCACTACGTGGGCTCCAATGACCCGTTCACCAAGGCGGCACGCAAGTTCAAGCATGCGCTGACCGTGGGCGTGACGATCAGCCCGACGTTCCGGGTGCGCAACCTGCTGCGCGACACCATCCAGGCCATGGCGATCGACAGCAACCTGTCCACGAATCCGCTGCGCAACATGGTGGAGGGCTGGAAGGCGACGGGTGCCGAGAGCGACACGTGGCGCCGGCTGATGGCCGGCGGCGGGGCTGTGCGCTTCGGATCCTTCAACGACGGCAACGCCCGCAACGTGAAACGCCTGGTCGACGAGCTGGGCGCCCACCCGGACGACGTCATCACGTCGCCGGCCGGCATGGGCCGCGCGCTGCGCAAGGCGTTCGACTGGTACCAGGAAACTGGCGACCGGTCCGAGACGATCAACCGCGCAGCCATCTACCAGCAGGCCCGCAAGGCCGGGCGCAGCCACTTGGAGGCCAGCTACGCGGCGCGCGACCTGATGGACTTCACGGCGGGTGGCACCTTCTCGGCCATCCGTATGCTGTCGCAGGTGGTGCCGTTCTTCAATGCGCGGCTGCAGGGCATGTACAAGCTGGGCCGGGGAGCTGCTGCGGATCCCGCGCGCTTCGCCGTCGTCTCCGGCGCCGTGGCGATGGCGTCGGCGCTCCTGTACCTGGGCATGAAGGATGACGACGACTACAAGCAGCTGCCGGACTGGGCCCGCAATTCTTTCTGGATCACGAAGCTGCCGGGCACCAACCAGTTCGTTTACATCCCGAAGCCGTTCGAAATCGGCGCGCTGGGCAGCGTGGTCGAGCGCGTCACGGAGCTGGCGTTCGGCGGTGATGACTTCCGCCTTGGCGACTTCGGCCGCTCGGTGGGCGCCATCCTGAGCGATCAGCTGTCCATGAACCCGGTGCCGCAGCTGGTGAAACCCGCCATGGAGGCCGCGTTCAACTATGACTCGTTCCGCGAACGCGACATCGACAGCGTAGGCCAGCAGCGCCTGCCGGCCGGCGATCGCTTCACGGCATCGACGTCCGCCGGCGCGGTGGCGCTGGGCCGCACCCTGGGCGTGTCGCCCCAGCGCGTGGAGCACCTGGTGCGCGGCTACTTCGGCTGGCTGGGCACCCAGGCGCTGAACGTGTCCGACTACTTGGCCAGGCCGCTATCCGGGCTGCCGGAGAACCCGCGCCGCGATCTCGGGCGCGTCGATAACTGGTTCGTCGTGGGCGACTTCGTGAAGGACGCTGATCCGCGTAGCAGCAAGTACATCCAGCGGTTCTACGACGAGCAGCGGGACGTGAACCAGGTGTATTCCGCCTATTCCCAGGCGCGCGAACTTGGCGATCTCGAGCGGGCGCGCGCGCTGGCTGGGGACGATCAGCTTCGCTTGCGCACCCTGTTCAAGGCGGCCGACAGCCAGCTGCGCGCCGTCAATACCAAGATCAAGGCCCTGGAGCGTTCCACCTTGTCGCCGGAAGAAAAGCGGGCGCAGCTGGAACTGCTGTACCGCGCCCGCAACCGCCTCGCGATGCTTGCCGACCAGAACGCCCGTGCTGCGCGTCCCTGACGGGCGGCGGGCACTTCCCCCAAACCATACCGCGCGCCTTCGGGCGCGCTTTTCATTGAAGGAGCAACGATGTCCGGATTCATCTTGTCCGCCCGCAGCCTGCAGCGGCTGGAAGGCGTGCACCCCCGACTTGTCGAAATCGTCAAACTGGCAATCCAGCGCACGGCCGTGGACTTCACTGTCGTGGAGGGCTTGCGCACGCCCGAGCGCCAGCGCCAGCTGAAGGCTGCTGGCAAGAGCCAGACCCTCAATGGCCTGCATCTGGTGCAGGCGGACGGCTACGGCCACGCCGTGGACCTGGCGCCGCTGGTAAACGGAGTGATCCCGTGGGACGACTGGGCAGAGTTTCGCCGCCTGGCCGAGGTGGTCAAGGCCTGCGCAGCGGAACTGGGCACGCCGGTGGAGTGGGGCGGGGACTGGCGCACGCTGAAAGACGGCCCCCATTTTCAGCTGCCCCGCGGCTGGAAGGCGCCGGCATGATGGCCGACGGCGCGAAGCTGGCCGGCGCCCTGGCTGGGTGGCGAGGCTACGCTGCAACGGCGCTGCTCGGCGCGGCCGCCACCTGGTTCGTGATGAGCGCCTTCCACGGGCGTGAAATCGCCGAGCTGCAGCTGGAACGGTCGCGCGATGATTTGGCCGTGGCGCGTGAGGCTATCCAGCAAACCAATTCGGACCTGACGGCCATGGCCAAGAGCGCGCGCGCCGCGGCGGCAGCCGGCCCTGAACTCACTGCGTCGATCGGCGCGCTCTCGAAGGCCTTAAAAAATGCGAATCCTCTGCCTGCTGGCTGTCGCCCTGATCCTGACCGGGTGCGGAGCCTCACCGACTCTGTACGTGCCGCGCGTGGTGCCGCCGCTCGATAGCGGGCTGGCGGCGTCTTGCCCGGAGATCCCCGATCCGCCCCAGGACCCGCGCGATTACGACGAATGGCAGATATGGATGCAGGATCAGGTGCTGGTGGCGTACGGCGTGTGCGCGGCGCGGCATCAAGCCACGGTACGGGCTTGGCCTCGCTAGCCAATGATTGCCGCTTCGCTGATCAGACTCTTCCTAATCCCGTCCATCAAAACGTACGGCTGCAACAATGGGTTGACGAAGCGAAACCGAAAGCGGCGCGCGGTTCCTGTGCGTTGCAAAACGGGACCTCGAGAGATTTCGCAAAATTTGTTGAGGTGCTGGGAAAAGGCCGGGATATCGTAGGCGCGCCCCATGATGTCGCAGAGTGGCTGTCGAACATCGACTGCGGCAAAATATCCGAGCGCATCTTGCTTCGCCATCGCGCACGCTAGCAGAACTTGAGGGTAGAGGTTGTCGCGAGGGCTGTTGGTAGCCTTGTGATAGGCATTGACGGTGGATTGTTGGGCTTTGGCCAAAGCGTTGTCAATGGCAGTCCGGACATCCTCAATCGTTACCACCGTGCGGTCATTTCCAGCTGCACGTTGGCCCGCATTCTGTGCGAGCAAGTGTGTGTAGTGGGGCAGCCCCTGAGACAGCGCGGCGATTTTTAAGCGGGCGTCGGTATCGCTCGTCATGCCCGCTTGCGACAAACCTTTGTCGATGATCTGAAAAAGTTCAATGCGAGACATTCTGGGCATGCGTACTTGGACCAGTGCGCGCTCAACTGACTGGTGTTCGTTAATCAAAGTGTCCACCGAGTCCGCGACGCCAACCAGCAGCACCGTGGCGTCGACAGCGTGGTCGGACAGTGTCTTTATTGTGTCAGCGAGTAGCGAAGCGACCGAAGGATCTTCAATCCGATCCAATTCATCGATGACTAGGAGAATCTTGCCCATCTTGGAGAGAAGATGGCGTACATCATCCGGTGTCACCGGGTCTGGCAAGTAATCAGCCAGGGAGGCCTGCGACACCTCAGCAGCGCCGGTGAAGCCTGCAGGCTGGCGTTGAAAGTTGATGGGAACCTCCCGCAACAACTTCTTCCACAGCCCAGAAAAGGTCATGGTGGGATCGCAGTTGATAGTAGCGGTCGGCAATGGCTTCCCATCGATCAGGAATCCGCGTGACAGTACGCGGGCCAAGGAGGTCTTGCCCACCCCCCTTTCTCCAAACAGAATCGCGTGCTGCCCCTTTTGATTCAGCGCATTTAGAACGTCCGTGAGCTGGCCGATTCGACCAGAAAACAGTGTCGCCTGATCAATCGGTGCGCTCGGGCTGAACGCACTCGATAGTTTCAATACCTGTTCGATGGACATGACGATTTTGTTCCTATTGGAAATTCCTTATTTAGCATTATAGACGGCATTGTGATAAATATAACTGCATCCGCTGTCTGTCATGCTGGCACTGAGTGCGATCGCTGCGCGGACGCTTTCAGAAGTGCAGAATTTAGGAACTGACTGCGTAGCAAAGGAACCATGCGAAGGGCGGATTCCCTAGTCAGCCAACCCACTCGGCACATACGAGCGCAAGCCCCGCTCCAGGATGGACGTCGCTAGGTAGGTAGGGGGGGCTCGGCGCCGCGGTCAATCTCCAGCAGCTCGTCGCGTTCGCCGGCGGCTAGCACGTCGCGAAGCTTTTGCCCGCTGTCAACTCCGAATGCCGCGTGCAGCCGTTCAATCGCAAGATAGTCTCCGTTCTTGACGCCAGCCAAAGCGGGAAGAGCGCGAACCCAAATGTCACGGACGGGCGGGCTATTGGTATAGGTGTCGTCGTAGTCGAACATCGTCGTGTTATTCCCTTGTGCGGTTGCCCGTTACTCCCGAATCCACTGCATCCACCATCCCTGGTAGTAGCGGCGGCCGTCGATTTCTTCGAAGCCGCCGACCATCATTCCGCGGTCGGAGCCGAACGTCAGGAGTTTTGGCTCCAAGAGGTCCGGGATTGCCACCTTTGGCCCGCTGTCGTATCCGTGGAGCGGCTTCATCGTCATTACGGAGACATAACGCTTTAGCTCGGGATGCATGATCGAATACATATGCACCGAGCCGACCACGATCAGACCGGGGTCGTTGTCACGACGCCGCTCGCCGCGGTGATGTGTGCGCTGTACTGCGCATTGGAGATCCACAGGCATGCTAGAAATACTGTATAAAAATACAGTATATTCCGCCTTAAATGGGGTCAGCTTTCGGTCTTTTCCATGGGCTCGGCGACCAGCTGGTCAGCCGGGTAGGGCAGCAGGAAATCCCGGGTGTCGGCCACTGGCGCGGTCAGCCAGTCTTCGTAGGCCCCTTCTGGCAGGATGACGACCATGCGTTTTTCCTTGCCGGCCTGATGGTAGTCCTTGAACAGCGGGTCCTGGTCGGCGTTGATTGTGAGCATGGTGTAGCTCTCCTGCCACTGGCCGGCGGCGTCCCGGTAGCGATCCCACAGTCCGGCGATTCCCAGCGGCCCACCATCGGCGCGGGAGAATCGGGTGGCCACGGCTTTGCCCGAGCGCCAATCCGGTTCGAATATGGCCTCGGCCGGAACGATGCAGCGCCGGCCATGCTGCCAGGCTAGGCGGAAAGTCCAGAGTTTATGGGCTGTCTCGCTTTTGGCGTTGAAAGTCGCGATCTTCTCGGCCTGCGCCAGCTTCTCGGGCGGGGTGCCGGGCGCGATCATGCCCCAGCGCCCAATCACAGCCTCACGCTCTGGTACAGCCTCGTCGCCGCTGTCATGCTCCGGTGGCCGTCGGATGAACGGGCCGGCGTAGCGCGGCCACATGTCAGACTTCGGCGGCAGCGGAATCCCGCGCGCGCGGAAGTACTTTTCAAGCTGCTCCTGCTTCTTGAGCGCGGTGTAATGGCTGCACATGGTGCCCTCCCGGTCGAAGGGTCAGTATAGGATCAGGCTGGTGTGCTGGTGGGCGGTGCCGGATCCACCCCTCGCCGGCGCAGGCATTCGCCGATGTAGGCCGCGACGGCTGCATCGAGGCCTTGCTTCTCCTCGTCGGTCAGGGCGTCGATTTCCTCGGGGGTGATGGTGTCAAAGGGCCAGGGTTCCATGCTCCGCACTCTACCCGATCGGGGCGGACATGGGGACTTTCGTGGGGACTTCGTTGCTCCCAGAGGGGCATCGTTGCACACGGTTAGCAGCGAGCGCAGCCGTAAGTTGTTGAAATATAAGGGATTGAAAATCGCTCCTCTGCATGGGGTGCAAGGGGTCGCGAGTTCGAATCCCGCCGTCCCGACCAGTAGTTCAAAAGGCCGTCAGTGAGAAATCACTGACGGCCTTTTTCATTTGCTCTGCCACGGAGCTTTACTCGAAGTCTTTGGCCATAAGTCTCTGGCCGCGAGTCGCTGCTCGGATACTGAGGCAAAAACTCAGCCGCGGGCCTTGCGAGGAGCAGCGGTTTCTCCAGCCGTTCGCAGCAACGACGAACGGCCGGGCGAGGGTCTCGAGGATCAATGAGAGAGCGGCGCGGCGCAAGCCTGGGGCTTGTCGTGCGTGGCGTATTTTTCCACCATGGTCGTGCTTGCGCGGTTCAGGCCATGCAGCGTGACCTCCACGCCGTTCCTGCGGAATTTGTGCACGATGCGATCCAGCGTGTCGATCGCGGTGATGTCCCAGAAGTGCGCGTGCGAAAGGTCGAGCAATACGTTCTTGACGTCTTCCTTGAAGTCGAACTCGGAAACCAGCGCCTCCGACGACGCGAAGAACACCTGTCCGCGGACGATGTACTTCCGCGTCGCTCCGCCGGCCTCCAGGGCGGACCCGACGCTGAGCACGCGTTGCACCTTAGATGCGAAGAAGACTGCGCTGAGCAGCACGCCGGCGAGAACGCCCATGGCGAGGTTGTGCGTGGCGACGACCACGACGACCGTCGTCAACATGACGAAGGACGAACTCTTGGGGTGTGTGAAGAGGTCCTTGATGGAGCGCCAACTGAAGGTGCTGATCGACACCATGATCATGACGGCCACCAGCGCGGCCATGGGGATCTGCTTTACCCACGGCCCAAGGAACACGACCATGATGAGGAGCAGCACGCCGGCGGTGAGTGACGATAGCCGCCCGCGCCCGCCGGACTTCACGTTGATAACGGATTGGCCGATCATGGCGCAGCCCGGCATGCCGCCAAGCAGCCCCGCGACGATGTTCGCGATGCCCTGGCCTTTGCATTCGCGGTTTTTGTCGCTGGGGGTATCTGTGAAGTCGTCGATGATGGAGGCAGTCATCAGGGACTCGAGCAGGCCGACGAGCGCGATGGCGAGCGAGTAGGGAAAGAGGATCTGCACTGTCTCCCAGGACAGGGGGACGGCGGGCAACAGGAAGGACGGCAGCGCGTTCGGGAAGCAGCCCATGTCCCCGACGGTCCGCACGTCGAGGCCCATGAACATCGTGATCGCCGTGAGGATGATTATGCATACCAGCGGCGAAGGAACCGCCTTCGTGATTCGGGGAAGCGTGTAGATGATGGCCAGGCCCGCCGCGACGAGGATATAGACGGCCGTGGGCGCGTTCGTCAGCTCGGGAAGCTGCGCCAGGAAAATCAGGATGGCCAGGGCGTTGATGAAGCCGGTGATGACCGAACGTGAAACAAAACGCATCAGCCCGCCCAGTTTCAAGAATCCCGCGACGATCTGCAGGATTCCCGCCCCGATCGCCGCAGCGAATACGTACTGGACGCCGTGGTCCTTGACCAGGGATGTGATCAGCAGGGCGACCGCGCCCGTCGCTGCGGAGATCATGCCTGGTCGTCCACCGGCGATGGCGGTCACGACCGCGATGCTGAATGCCGCGTACAGGCCGACTTGCGGATCGACGCCCGCGATGATGGAAAAGGCGAGCGCTTCAGGGATGAGGGCAAGCGCGACGACCAGGCCGGCGAGGAGGTCTCCTCGGATATTGGACAGCCATTCTTGGCGTGGGGAGCGGGATATCATGAAGTATGCAGGGTTGCGTGTTCGATCCTGATGGACCGTGCAGTGGATCGAGAGGCCGGATGCGCACGGTAGGCTCGCGCCCGCGTCGACACGACGAGGTGGCTGATTGGCGGTACCTGGGGGGACCCGATGCAGGCTGCTTTCGAAGAAAAAGTAGCCGCGCGCGACAGACCTCTGGCGGAGAGGGCCTTGAAAAAAGGCTGAGAGGTCGGGTGTCGCAGAGTTACATGGGTAGGCGGAAGGCGGGAGGAATCCGGGAAGGCCGCAATTCTATCCTGAGACGGCGGGCCGCAGCAAACCAGGGCCTGCCTGCCGATGCGCTGCCGCCAGGCGCCGCCGAAGGTCTTGTTACCGGGCGGCAGCGCATGGGCCAAGTGGTTGCTAGAGCCAGACCGTCGTCACCAGCACGGCGCAGCCTATCGTGGCGGTGATGGCCATGACCGCCGCCAGCCGGACGGCCAGCTTGCGCTCCTGGCGCCCTACGTTGGGATTGGCGTCGTTGGCGGACCGGAGTTGCTCCCAGGTCGACGCGCTGCCGGCCTCACGGCTTTGGGACGCGGCGGCGGCGTTGGCGCGGCTGCGGGATATCCGGATGAGCCGCAGCGCGGGATAGGCCAGCAGCACGCCCGCCAGGAACAGGACGCAGGCGCCGATGGCGCCGGCGGTGTAGGCCGAGCCTCCGTGCGCCGCCAGGAGAATCGCCGCGGCCAGCAGGCCCACGGCATTCAGGCCGGCCAGCGCCTTGAGCGCCTGCACGCCCCAGACGCCCGTGGCTTCTTCGGAAAAGTCGCCGACCGATTGCCAGTAGGCGGCATCCTTCGAGGCGGCCTGGAAAAAGAACGCCAGATCCCGGAGCAGGGCGTCGCCGCGCCTGTCGGAGGCCGGGGTGTCCTGATGCCACTGGACGGCGAATTTCCGGCTTCGGTCGGCATCCGCGTGATGGGCGGCGGCCCAGGTTTGCGCCAGGCGCAATGCGTCGTCGATGGTGAGTTCACCCGAGTGCGCGGCACTGTCTTTCATGTCGGTCATCCCCATATATGGGATAGTGTAGCGGCCGGACGCAGGCCGCGGGATGCGCTGCGTCAAGTGCGCGCGCGCGGCGCGCAATAGCGGATGTCGAGCAGGCTGTTGCTGCGCTGGGTGATGACCAGATCCGTGCGTGGCCCGCGCAGGCCGAGGGCAGCCAGGGCCGTGGCTGCGAGCAAACCGATCCAGGTGGGAACGAGGAGAAGTGCGTCCCAGCCCGACAGGCCGGGGTTGTAGGGCTGCTTGCGTATCCGGGTGGTCAGGCCATGTTCCCGGCAATGCGCTTCGATCATCGCCACGGTTGCGTTCATGTCGCCGACGTTTTCCAGGAAGAACCGTTCGCGGCCGAGCAGGATGCGCCCGAGCTCGCCGGACGGCAGGCGGTTCAGGAAATAGGTGCGTGGGCTGCTGGCCATGGCGGATTCCTGTGGTGCGCAACCCGTGGTGCGATTGAGGGATGGGATTGCGGCGGGCCGTCATAGTCTAGCGGCTTGCGGCGTGGGTTGGGCTGCGGGCATCCGCGCTTTCCCTAGTATCCGTCCGATTTTTTATACGATTATCATATTTTCAACGCCGACGCCCTGCGTCCGGCGCACACAGCCGAGGCAACGCGGGCTGGCAATGATGAACGTTTTCGGACAGAAACTTCCTTATGCCTACTTCAGCTTCTCGATCACTGTTGAAAAGAGACTCGGTCGCGCCCGTGCAGTCGGAGCCGAATCTGACCGACCGCGTCACCGAAATGCTGCTGGAAGAGATTACCAGCGGAGATTACCAGGTCGGCGAAGTGCTGCCGCCGGAACAGATCATCGCCACCCGCATGGGCGTCTCGCGCACTGTGCTGCGTGAAGCGGTTTCGCGCCTGAAGGGCGATGGCATCGTGCAGAGCAAGCAAGGCCGAGGCCTGACCGTCATGCAGACGGCGCGGCCCTCCGTGCTGCGCATGCAGGCTGCGGATATCGGCGACGCCGATCAGGTGCTGCGCATCGTCGAGCTGCGCCGGGGCTTCGAGATCGAGGCCGCGCAGCTCGCGGCGCAGCGGCGCAGCGAGGAAGACCTGGCCGCCATGCGCCGGGCCCTGCGCAAGATGGCCGATGCGATCGCCACGGGGGACGTGGCGGTCGGCGTGGATGCCGACATGGAGTTCCACCGTTGCGTGGCGCGGGCGACCCGCAATGAACACTACCTGAATTTCTTCGATTTCCTGGCGGTGCTGCTCAAGAAGAACCTGCGCGTTTCGCGTTCACGGTCGGCCAAGATAGCCGGCCGCGGCGCCCAGGCGCAAAAGGAACACGAAGCGCTGTTCGCCGCCATAGAGAAGGGCGATGTGGAGCTTGCGCGTCAGCAGGCGCGCACGCACGTCGACAACACTGAAGCACGACTGCGCACGGCGGCAGCCACGGCGGAAAAGCCGTAGCCCTCCGATTGCGGGCAATCTCCAAGGGGAAGTGGCGATGGGGCGTAAAGCGATAGACGAACTGGTGCGGGCGGACGAAGGATTGATCAGCCGCTCCATCTTCGTCGACGACGAGATCTTCCAGCAGGAACTGCGGCAGGTGTTTTCGCGGGCCTGGCTGTTCGTGGGACACGAAAGCCTGGTGCCCAATCCGGACGACTATTTCGTCTCCCGGATGGGAACGGAGTCCGTGATCCTGACCCGCGACAGGCAGGGCCAGATCCAGGTCATGCTCAATAGCTGTGCGCACCGTGGCATGAAGCTGTGCCGCTACGATCACGGCAACAACAGGACCTTCACCTGTCCGTACCACGGGTGGAGCTTTTCCACCGATGGCAAGCTGGTGGAACGGCCGGGAGAGCTCGTTGGGGTGCCGGGGCACGCCACGCATTACAAGGGCGAGCTGGACAAGAAGCAGTGGGGCCTGAAGACGGTTGCACAGGTGGTCAACTACAAGGGCGCGGTGTGGGCGACATGGGATCCGGATGCGCCGCCTTTCCTCGATTATCTGGGCAACATGCGGCTGTATCTCGATGCTGCCCTGGACCATCGCGACGGCAGCGCCGGGGGCTCGGAGGTCATCGGCGGCGTGCAGAAGTGGCGGGTCAAGTGCAACTGGAAATTCGCGCCGGAAAATTTCATCGGCGATCTGTACCACGACATCAGCCATCGTTCCGTGGATATCGTCGGCATCGGCCCGGGCGGCGGAAGGGGGCGGCGCGATCCCTCGGCGACGCGCTCGGCCATCTGTTTCCCCGAACTGGGGCATGGGCTGCTGGGGCGGCTGCCCTTCTACGAGGAAGGGCCATACGCGCCGCAGTACGCGCGCTACCCGGAAGTCGAGGCCTATTACCGCGAGGTGCATGAGCGCCGCGAACGCACGCTGGGTTCGGCCATGCGCGTGCAGACCAGCGTCGGCACGATTTTCCCGAACATGTCCTTCCACGGGCGCCAGCCCCGCACGCTGGCGGTGTTCCACCCGATCAGCCCGACCGAAATGGAAATGTGGCGCATGTACCTGGTGGACAAGGATGCCCCCGAGGCGGTCAAGGAAGCGGCGCGCCATTACTTCCTGCGCTATTCGGGCCCCGGCGGCATGACCGAGTCGGACGATATGGAGAACTGGACGGGCGCCACCGAGGCCAGCATGGGCACCATGTCGCGCGAACTCTTTTTCAACTACCAGATGGGCGTGGGGCATGCCGAGCCGGTGCCGGAGATTCCGGGTTGCGCGGTCAACGGCGAGTACACGGAAGAGAATGCCCGGATCTATTACCGCCGATGGGCGCAATTCATGAACGGCTTGTCCTGGGACGAGCTGATGGCCGGCGCCGCGCGCGCCCAGGAGAAGGCGGCATGAACGCGCCCACCGACAACGCGCCCATCGCCGCGCAGGATTCCAGCATCGACGATATGCAGATCTGGTGGCAGGTGCAGCGTTTCATGCACTACGAGGCGGACCTGCTGGATCATCGCGAGTTCGACGCCTGGCTGGAGTTGCTGGACGAGGACATCAGCTACCGCATGCCGCTCACGCGCAACGTGCGTCGCGACGCCATGGCTCAGGAGTATTCGGGCACGCGTGACGCAGCCTGGTTCGACGAAGGCATCGACACGCTGCGGCAACGGGTGGCGCAGATCAGGACGGGCATTCACTGGGCCGAGGAGCCGGCCTCGCGGGTGTCCCACCTGGTGACCAATATCCGCGTGCTGGAGGTGGCGCCCGACGAGGGCGGGGGAGAGCGCGTCCGTGTGCGCTCGCGCTTCCTGATCTACCAGAACCGCCTGCAGGCGGAGGTCAGCCTGTTCGTCGGCAAGCGCGAAGACGTGCTGCGCCGCCGCGACGGGCGCTGGAAGGTGCTCTCGCGGGAGATCCACCTGGACCAGAACGTCCTGCTTTCCAAGGCGCTCACGATCTTCTTCTAGCGCACGGCTTTTTCGGCGCCGGCCCGCCAGCCGGAGTTCGATGGTTTTCCTTCCGATCAGGGCGCGTCCGCTGAGGGCGGGGCGCGCCCATACCTGGAGTCGCAGCATGCATAGACGTACTGTACTGAAAGCCATCGCCGCCGCGGCCGCGATGGGCTCGGCCCCGGCGGCGCGATCCGCCGAGGCGGCATTTCCCTCCAAGCCGATGCGCCTGATCGTGCCGTACCCGCCCGGGGGCGTCACCGATGTGGCCGGGCGCCTGGCGGGCGAGATCATCAGCAAGAAATTCGGGCAGCCCGTGGTCGTGGAAAACCGCCCGGGCGCCAACGGCATGATAGGCAGCCAGCACGTGGCCGCGGCGCCGCCGGATGGCTACACGCTGTTGCTCAACGGGCTGGGCGGCATGGTGCTGCCCATGGCCACCGTCACCGGTCTGCCGCTGGATATGTCCCGGGCATTCGCGCCGATCGGCCAGATGGCAGAGTTCATCAACGTGCTGATCGTGCGCGCGGACTCCCCGATCCGCAGCGTCGACGATCTGATCGCCGCGGCCCGCGCCCGCAGCAAGGAGGGATTGAATTACGGGTCCAACGGCATAGGCACGTCGGTGCACCTGACCACCGCGTTCTTCGCGCAGCGCACGGGCGCGAACCTGCTGCACGTGCCCTACAAGGGCAGCGGCGAAATGCTGATCGATGTGGTGAACGGCAACCTGGATTTCAGCTTCAGCAACCTGCCGCCCGTGATGGGGCTGATCCGCAAGGGTTCCATCCGGGCGATCGCGGTCACCAGCAGCTATCGCAGCAAGCAGTTGCCGGACGTGCCCACCATGGCCGAGCAGGGCGTGGCGGATTTCGACGTGACCAGCTGGCTGGGCCTGTACGGGCCTGCCGGCATGCCGCCGGCCGTGGTCCAGGCCCTGAGCGCGGCGCTGCAGGAAGGCATGGCCCAGGCCTCGTCGCGCGAGACCTTGAGCGCGGCGGGCTTCGAGCCCAAGTCCTCGTCGGCCGACGCTTTCGCCGAATTGAATCGCGTCGAGCTGGCGCGCTGGAAACAGGTGGCGGGACGCGCCAACGTATCCCTGAAGTTTGGAGCCTGAGCGGTATGGAAGATCTTTCTCGCCTGAGCCACGTGCATACGGCCATCATCGGCGCGGGACATGCGGGCGTCGAATGTGCCTGGGCGCTGCGCGCGGCAGGCATCGAAGGCGACGTGGCGCTGTTCGGCGCCGAGCGGCATGCGCCCTACGAGCGGCCGCCGCTCTCCAAGGCCTTGCTGACGGGCGCCACCAGCGAAGAGCGCATCGCCCTGCGGGCCGATGGCGCGTATGAGAAGTTGCGCGTGACCATCGTGGCCGGCGACCCCGTGGAACGGTTGGACACGGCAGGGCGCATCGTGCACACCCGATCCGGGCGCCGCGTGAGCTATGAGCATTGCGTGCTCGCCACCGGCGCGCGGGCGCGCGGCATCGCCGGCGTGGAGGGCGAGGGCGTTTACGCGGTGCGCGGCCTGGAGGACGCGCGCCGCCTGCGCGTGGCGTTGCGGCCCGGCTGCCGTCTGCTGGTGCTGGGGGCCGGATACCTGGGCCTGGAGGCCGCGTGTTCGGCGCGCAAGCTGGGCGCAGAGGTCCTGGTGCTTGAGCAGGGCGGCAGCGTCATGGGCGGGAAGGTGTCCGAACCGACCGCCGAGCGCATGGGTTCCATACACCGCGACGCCGGCATCGAGATACGGCACGGCGCGGCGGTAGCGAACTGGGAGCGCACGGGGGCGGGCTGGCGCGCGCACCTGGCCGATGGCTCCTCGGAGGACGCGGACCTGATCCTGGTGTCGATCGGCGCCATCGCAGAGACTGCCGTGGCCGAGGCGTCAGGCCTGATCTGCCTGGATGGCGTCGTGGTGGACGAATGCTGCCGGACTTCCGCGCCGGACGTGTACGCCATCGGCGATTGCGCCAGCGCCTTCCGCGGCGAACTGCAGCGCCACGCGCGGATAGAAAGCGTGCAGAACGCGCTGGCGCAGGCGCGCATCGCGGCCGCCGCCATCGCCGGCAAGAGCCCGCCGGCGCCACGGCCGCCCACCTTCTGGTCCGAGCAGCATGGGCGGCGCCTGCAGATGGCGGGCCTCGTGAATCCGGCGCAACCCAGCCGCGACGTGCTTTTGCCCACGGCCAAGGGATGGCTGGTGGAACGCTATCAGGAAGGACGCCTGGCCGCGATCGAAGCGGTGGACAGTCCGGTCGAATTCATCAAGGGCGTGCCGCGCATCGGCACGCCGGAAACCGTTGCTTGAAAAAGGTGGTGGACATGCCCTCAGCAGTATTCGAATTGCCCGACGGCGCCGAGCAGGTGCTGGACGTTCCCGATGATTGGTCGCTGATGGAAGCGGCGCGGCGCGACGGGCTGGAAGGCATCGTCGCCGAGTGTGGCGGCGGCGCCATCTGCGGCACCTGTCACGTCCAGGTCGACGCGGCCTGGTTCGACCGGCTCGATCCGCCAGGCATGGCCGAAGAGGCGTTGCTGGAGGTGGTGCCGGAACGCTGCGCCACCAGCCGCCTGTCCTGCCAGGTGATCATGAAGCCCGAGCTGGACGGCATCCGCCTGCGCGTGCCGTCCGCGCAACTCGAGCTGTAGCCGCGGCTATCGCAAGGAGCCGCCGACATGGCCGACAACAAGTCCATCAACCTCGTCGATCTGCAGCCCGGCGTGCGCGTGCGCATGGCCGATGGCGCCGTCGCCGAGATCGTCGAAAACCCTCAGGACGGATTCTGGCTGATCGTCCGCTACCTGGACCATCCCACGGATTCCTCCCTGGTCGATGCCGGTGAGCAGCAAGTGTTCGCCACCGACGTCGAATCGATCGAACCCTGACCTTCATGGAGCCGCAATGAATCAAAAGCCCAAAATCATCGTTTCCGCGCCGCTGCCGGCCGACTTGCGCGAGCGCGTCGCCGCCGTCTGCGAGATCATCGACGTGCCGGTGGGACAGAACCCCGCCGAAGCCGTGCCGGCGGAGGTTCGTCCCCAGGTCGCAGGCATGGTCTGCACGGTGCGCACCCGGGTCGACCAGGCTTTGCTCGACGCCTTTCCCGCGCTTGCCGTCAGTTCCAACTTCGCGGTCGGTTTCGACAACGTCGACCTGGAGGCCGCCACGGGCCGCCGGGTGCTTATCTGCAATACGCCGGGCGTGCTGGATGGCGCGGTCGCGGACGTTACGATCGGCCTGATGCTGTGTCTGGCCCGCAATCTGGTGGCCGGCGATGCGTTCGTGCGCAGCGGCGCCTGGACCCAGGGCGCCTTCCCCCTTACCACCGATATCCGCGGCAAGACGCTGGGGCTGCTGGGCATGGGCCGCATCGGCAAGGTGGTGGCGCGCACCGCGCAGGCGTTCGATATGAAAGTGATCTATCACAACCGCCGCGAAGATCCGTCGGTGGGGAGCCTGGCCACGTACGTCGCGCGCGACGAGCTGTTCAAGTCTTCGGACGTGCTCAGCGTCCATATCCCGCTGTCCGCCGAAACGCGCCATTCCGTGGGCAAGCGGGAGTTCGGCCTGATGAAGCCGACGGCCTACATCATCAATACGGCGCGGGGGCCGGTGCTGGACGAGGCGGCGCTGGTGGAGGCGCTGCGCGCCGGCACGATCGCCGGCGCCGGCCTGGACGTCATGGAGCAGGAACCGCTGCCGCCATCCAGCCCGCTGTGCGAACTGCCGAACGTGGTGCTGCAGGCGCACGTGGGCAGCGCTACCCATGAAACGCGGCGGGCCATGATCGACCTGGCCGTGGCCAACCTGCTGGACGCGCTGGCCGGGCGGACGCCGCAGGCCATGGTCAACCCGCAGGTGTGGCAGGCGCGGGCCTGAGCGCGGGCAGAAAAGGGAATGGCGGGGGCGCCCTTCGGGGCGTCCCCGCCATTTTCGGCTGGCTTATTTCCCGCCGTAGGCGACCACGATGCCGGCTTGCTGGGCGACTTCGCTCCAGCGCTTGAACTCCGCCGCCGAAAACGCCTGGAACTCCGCGGCATTGCGCAGCTTGGGCTCGAACCCCGCGCCGACGATGCGGGCCTGGAATTCGGGGGTGGAAAGGCCGCTGACAATGGTCTGCGAGAGCTGGGCGATGATGGCGGGATCGACCTTGGCGGGGGCATACATGCCCAGCCAGCTGGTCACGTCGAAATCCTTCATGCCTTGCTGCTGCATGGTGGGCACGTCGGGCAACTGCCGCGCCCGGTAGGCGCTGGTGACGGCCAGGGCCTTGAGGCGTTTGCCTTCCACCATGGCCAGCGTCGGCGGAAGATTCATGAAACAGATGTCCAGGTCGCCGTTGGCCGTGCCCACCAGGGCGTCGGCCGCGCCCTTGTAGGGAACGTGGTCGAATTTCAGGCCGGTGCGCATGGCAAACAGCTCCGCGGTCATCTGCGACGAGCTGCCGACGCCATTGCTGCCGTACAGCGGCTTGCGCTTGCTCGCGCGCAGGTATTCGACGAGCTCGGGCACCGAGTTGGCGGGGTGGTCGGTCCGCACCACCAGCGCATTGACGAATTCCGCAACCTGGGCGATGGGCAGCAATGCCGTGGGGATGTCCAACGGCAGCCCCCGCAAGGTCGCGGGTGGCAGCACGTTGTGGCCCAGGCCGCCTGTCGTGAGGGTGTAGCCATCCGGCTTGGACGCGGCGGCGGCCTGCATGCCGATCACGCCGCCCGCGCCGGCGCGATTCTCAATCACCACGCTCTGGCCGTACTTGGCGAACAGCAGGTCGCCGACCAGCCTGCCGGCAAGATCGGTCGCGCTTCCGGGGGTGGAAGAGACAATGATCTTGATCGTTCGGGACGGGTAGGGCCCGTCAAGAGCCCAGCCTCTGCCTGTCACGGCCAGGCCGGCCGCGGCTCCCATCAGTTTCAACGCACTGCGACGTTCCATGACGACTTCCCCTTGGGTTGGTTTTGCTACACCACGTGCTGCTCCGATTCCTGGTTGCGACTTTGTACGATAAACATATTTATCGGAACGGTACGTGGAGCGCCTGGGCGTGGAAATTGCGGCTTACCCTAGGATGGGCCGTCTCCTGTTACGGCTCCGATTCCGCCGCTCTGTGTCTGGCGCGCAGGCCGGCCGCGCGGGCACACTTTTGCCGTCGCCGCCTGCTACGCGCGGCTGGAAAAGGAGGTTCCATGCGCTACCGTTATGTCACCGCCGATGTCTTCACCAACCGCGCGTATGGCGGCAATCCGCTGGCGGTCGTGCTCGACGCCCAGGGGCTCACCGCCGCGCAGATGCAGCGCATCGCGCGAGAGTTCAACTACTCGGAAACCAGCTTCGTCCTGCCTGCCCGCGACCCCGCGCACACGGCATGGGTGCGCATCTTCACGCCGGACCGGGAGGTTCCCTTTGCCGGGCATCCGAACGTGGGCACCGCGATCGTGCTCGCTCGCGAGTGGCGGGCGGCGGGCAGGCCCGTGCCCGAAACCCTGGTGTTCGAAGAAGAGGCGGGCCTGGTCCGCATCGCGCTGAAGACCGGCGAGCCGGCGGTGCAAAGGGCGGAATTGACCGCCCCTCGGCCGCTTGAAAGAGCGGGCGTGGCGGCGGTCGATGCGGTGGCGCGGGCCTTGACGCTCGACCCCGCGGATATCGATGCGTCCACGCATCCGCCGCAGGTCGTGTCGGTCGGGCTGACGTTCCTGGTCGTGCAACTGGCAAGCCGCGACGCGCTGCGGCGCGCCGCGCCCGATGCGCAGGGCTACGCGGCCTTGCTGCCGCTGGATGGCGCCAAGTCCATCTATGCCTACACCACGGACACGGCGGCGGAGCCAGGGACCGACGTCCAGGCCCGCATGTTCACCGGCCGCATGACGGAGGACCCGGCCACCGGCAGCGCGACGGCTGCCGCCACGGCGCTGCGCGCTGCCTTGCGCGGCGGCATGCTGCGCCTGCGCGTGGGCCAGGGGGTGGACATGGGCCGCGCCAGCCTGCTGTTCGCGCATGCCGAACCCCGCGCGGATGGCGTATGGGCGGGCGTGGCCGGCGAGGCCGTGGTGGTCATGGAAGGGACCCTGCCCGCGCCTGCGCAGGCCTGAGCGCGCCAATCTGTTGGCGTCCGCGCGCGCTTCCTGTATGCTTGCGCGCATGGAAGCACCGCATTTCGCGCCGCTCGCCGGCGTCTTCAATCGACGAATCACTCGACGCCTGCGTTGAGTGGCTGGTCGCATCCGGGCGCTGACCCTTCAGCGCTTTTCCCGAAAGCCACGATACTCCTCGTGGCTTTTGTGCTTTTGGCCCGCTCTTCCCGCTGTCGAGGCGTATCGCAAGGCTTTCGTTTCCCCTACCGAAGGAACGAAGCATGAGCTCTCAACCCATCGTCATCCGGCCCTACCATTCGTCGGACGAGGCCGCGATCATCCAGCTGTGGCAGGACTGCGGCCTGACCCGTCCATGGAACGATCCGCGCAAGGACATCGCCCGCAAGCTGACCGTGCAATCCGAGCTGTTCCTGGTGGGCGAAGCGGAAGGCGGGATCGTCGGGACGCTGATGGGCGGCTATGACGGGCACCGCGCCTGGATCAACTATCTGGCGGTGTCTCCGGCGCATCAGCGCCGCGGCTACGCGACGGCGCTGATGCGGGCCGTGGAGCGTAAGCTGCTGGAAATGGGATGTCCCAAGATCAATCTGCTGATCCGCTCCAGCAACGTCGCGGTGAAGGATTTCTATGAAACGCTGGGATTCCAGCAGGACGAAGTCATCAGCCTGGGCAAGCGCCTGATCCCGGACCTCTGAAGGACCGAGGCCCGGGCGCCTGCCGGGGCCGTCAGACCTCTACGGT
Organism: Achromobacter sp.; assembly: GCF_050285585.1. Classification (GTDB taxonomy): domain Bacteria; phylum Pseudomonadota; class Gammaproteobacteria; order Burkholderiales; family Burkholderiaceae_B; genus Achromobacter. The sequence continues at coordinate 123,928 of NZ_JBLZXF010000010.1, forward strand.
CAGGTATACCGCCTCGCGGCCCACGATGGGCATGCGCGTGGGCATGAAGATCGTGCAGTCGTCGCAGGGCGAGCGGATTTCCTCGGTGCCGTTCATGGCGATGAGTTCGTCCTTGGCGTAGGTCTCGAAGCCGAGGACCGGCCGCGTGAAGGAGAAGTCTGCCGACTTCACCATGTGCACTTCGAGCAGCCGGTAGCGCCGCGGCGCCGGGGGCGGCGGCGTGCCGGCGGGCGTGTCGATCAGGCCCAGATGCGCCAGGAATCGCAGCGTGACATCGGTGGCGAGCGTGGCGGCGGATTGCGAAAAGTGCTGGCCGCATTCGACCACCAGCGAGCCGCCGCTGTCGGAATCCGGATCGCCATGGCGGCCATAGCCCATGACGCCCGTGCCTGGGAATATGCCCGGGGGCATGACGAGATGGACCTGCGGCGCGCCGACGGCGCTGGCGAGCGCGGTGTTGCGGTCCATTTCCGTGTAGACCCAGAACGGTTGCACCGGCGCGCGCGTGGAGTGAATGTCCAGCACATAGTCGGCGGCGTCCAGCACGGGACGCAGTTCCCGGGCGCGCCGCAGTTCGGGGCTGTCTTGCGGCCCATCCAGCATGTCGGCCGACCAGATGCGGTTCAGGTTGTGCACCAACTGGCGGTTTTCGTAGGGCTGCTCGATATCGAAGGCCTCGTAGGCCTCGACGTGCGCGAAGCTGACCGTCAGCGTGCCTATCCTGGGCCGCACCCCGGTATCCAGCAGGTGGGCGGCGGCCACCATGCCGCAGATTTCGTTGCCGTGAGTGATGGCGTTGATCAGCACGTGCGGGCCTGGCCGGCCCGACTCGAAACGGTGGACGTAGGGAATGCCCACGTTGCCCTCCCGGTAGGCCGAGAGGTCGCGGGGCAGGACTTCCAGCGGGGCGGTGTCGGGTTCGAAAGCGGGATTGTTCATGGGAGTAGGCCTATTCAGGACGGATGCCGGCGCGGTCGATCAGGTCTTTGTACAACGCCAGGCGCTCGGACATCATGGCGGTGAACTGTTGGGGCGTCTGCTCTTCGGGGGGCAGGGCGCCGGCCTTTTCCAGGGATTGCGCCATGCCGTCCTGCCCGGCGACGGCGCGCACGGCGGCCAGCAGTGTTTCGATGATGTCGGCGGGCGTGCCCGCGGGCGCCGCCAGGCCGATCCATGACATGGAATTGAGTACCGGGTATCCCAGTTCGGCGAAGGTGGGCACGTCGGGCAGGGCCGCGAGCCGCTTGGGCGCCGCCACGGCCAGGGCGCGCATTTTGCCGACCTGGATGTGGGGCAGGAACGGCGCGAGGTTGTCCAGCGCGAATTGGGCCTGATTGGAGAGCAGCGCATTGATGAGGGGGGAGCCGCCGCGGTAGGGCACGTGCACGGCCTGCAGCTGCAAGGTGTTCTTGAACAGTTCGGCGTTGAGCTGGCCCATGCTGCCGATGCCCGCGGTGGCGAAGTGCAGCTCGTCCGGCCGGGCCTTCAGCAGCGCGACGAACGCCGCGAAGGTGGCGGCGGGCACATCGGCATTGGTCACCAGCACATTGGGCGTGCGGGACAACTGCGAGATCGAGGCGAAATCCTTGATCGGGTCGTAACCCAGGTCGTTGCGCATCAGGGGATTGGCGAGATGCGAGCTCTGCGAGGACGCAACCAGGGTATAGCCGTCCGGATTGGCGCGCGCGACGCGCTTGCTTCCGATGGCGCCGCCCGCGCCGTCGCGGTTCTCGATGACGATGGCGGTGCCCAGGGCCTTGCCCAGCGATTCCGCGTAGATGCGGCCGATCAGGTCGACCGAGCCGCCGGCGGGAAAGGGCACGACCAGCGTGATGGGGCGCGACGGATAGGGGGTTGCGCGCGCGGCCAGCGGCAGCAGGGCGGCGCCCAGGCCGGCGGCGATCAGGCTGCGGCGCGTGAGGGACGGCCCCTGGGGGTGATGCTTCATGAACGTCTCTTGTGGTGACTGCGTGTTTGGTCTAATTTGCAACGAAAATTGCAGAACGAAATATAAGATGCAATGCTGTTTGTGAAATTTGGGGTTATTACCTAGGGCCCCAGCCGCTACCGGAAATCCGACTTCCTATGAATCTGAATCAACGCATCGCCGGCTACGGCAGGAAGCTCAGCAAGACCGAACGCCTGCTGGTCGAGGAAATGCAGGCGCGTTACCCGCAAGGCCTGCTGGAGTCGGCGACGGCGCTGGCCCGGAAAGTGGGCACCAGCGCGTCCACCGTGGTGCGCCTGCTGGCCAAGCTGGGCTATGAAAGCTATGCGCAGGCGCAGATGGAGGCGAGGTCGGAAGTGACGGCGCGGCTTGCATCGCCCGGCGAGCGCGCCGATGTCGTCAACGCCGACAGCCCGTCGGCGCGCGCATGCCTGAACAACGCCTTGCTGCATGACCAGCACAACCTGAAGGAAACGTTCGCATCGATCGACGTGACGGCTTTCGAGGCGGCGGTGCGCCTGCTGACGCAGCGCAAGGCGCGCGTGCACGTGCTGGGGCTGCGGCAGGCTGCGCCGCTGGCGAGCCACGTGGCGCTGTACCTGAACATGTGCCTGCCCGCCGTGAAGCCAATGGTGGCCGCCGGCCCGCTGTCGCTCGAAGACCAACTGCTCTGGGTCGACGAGGCCGACGTGCTGCTGGCATTCACGTTCAGGCGCTACTCAGTCGCGGCGGCCGGCGCAGTGCAGTACTTTCGCCAGCGTGGCGGCAAAGTGGTCCTGATCACCGATTCGGCATCCGCGCCGGCCGCCGCTTCCGCGCACCACGTCCTGGTCGCGCGCAGCGCCAGCGCCTCGCCCTTCGATTCCTACACGGCCGCGTTCTCCGTCTGCAATGCGCTGCTCGCGGCGGTTGCGCAGCGCCGCAAACAGGCGCTGGGCGCCGCGCTCGAACGTGGCGAAGCGCTGTGGGACGCGCAATGGATAAGGCCGCCGGGCGCCGCGTAATCGGGCGACAACGCTATCCGGCAGGTTTTGTTGCGTTTGGCACAATCGTGTGCCTTGCGTTAACGGATTTGCCCGGTACATTGGTAGCTGGTGCCATCAACAAGGAGAATTCCATGTTCGATTCTTTTCCTGTCTTGCGTCGCGCCGGCGTGGCCGCCGTGACGATCGGCGCGGCTGGCTTGCTGTTCGCCGGCTGCACCACCACCAGTCCCAAGTCCGCCGCGACGGCGTCCGAGCAACGGCAATCGCTCAGCAGCGCGGCGGATGCCACGCTGGGCAAGCTCTACGAGGCCTCGCCCCAATCCAAGGACCTGGTCGCGCGCGCCAAGGGCGTGCTGATCTTTCCTGACGTGCTGAGCGGCAGCTTCATCGTGGGCGCGGAGCACGGCAAGGGCGTCCTGCGGGTGGGTGGCGCCAACGCCGGCTACTACAGCACGACGGCGGGTTCGATCGGCTTCCAGGCCGGCGCGCAGTCCAAGGCGATGGTGTTGCTGTTCATGACTGACGAGGCGCTTAACAAATTCCGCAACAGCAGCGGCTGGACCGTCGGCGCCGACGCCACGGTCGCGGTCGTCAATATCGGCGCCAACGGCCGCATCGACACCAATACGGCGCAGCAGCCCATCGTGGGGTTCGTGATGAACAACGGCGGCCTGATGGCGGGCGTGTCGCTGGCCGGCACGAAGATCTCCAAGCTGAATCTCTGATCGCGACTATCGGCAAAGCAAAACGCCGCGGAGGGTATCCGCGGCGTTTTGCTTTGCCGGCGCGCCGCCGGCGGCTCAGCCGATCAGCGAATCGCCGCTGCCGCGCACCGCGCTTTCGCGCTGCATCTCGGCTGCTTCTATGTTCGGGTCGAGGCCGCGCCAGCGCTTGATCCGGCCGCGATCCTGCCCGGGTTCCCAGCCCAATAAGCCGTAGCGCGTGATTTCGGTTTCACCCGTATCGAATTCCACTTCGAAGTAGCCCTGACGATCGGGTAGCGTGCCGCCAGGGAACCAGTCGGTTTCAGGCATGGTTTGCTCCTTGCTAGACGATGGGAGGGGACCGGCGGGGCCGGGGCGGCCCGCGCGGCGCTTTCATTGTGGTCTGGGCCGGACGATCCCGCAAGGGCGCGGCGGGCCGGCCGGAGGCCCTCAGGAGAGCGGCACCGCGGTGGTGTAGAGCACCTGCTTCAGCGCGAAGCTGGACCGGATGCTGGCCACCCCCGGTATACGGGTGATGTGTTCGACGATGAGGCGCTCCAGCGCGTCGACGTCGGGCACCAGGGCGCGGATCAGGTAATCGGCGTCGCCCGACATCAGGTAGCACTCCATGATCTCGGGCAGGACGGCGATTTCGCGCTCGAACACGTCCAGGGCGGCCTTGCGCTGCTTGTCCAGGGATATCTGGATGAACACATTGACCTTCAGGCCCAGCTTGCGCGCGTTGAGCAGCGTGACGCGGCGGTCGATCAATCCTTCGGCCTCCAGCCGGCGCACCCGGGCCAGGCAAGGCGAGGCCGACAGGTTCACGCGTGCCGCCAGCTCGACATTGGTCAGGCGGGCATCGCGCTGGAGCTCGTTCAGGATGCGGATGTCAGTGGCGTCGAGGTTGATTTCCGGCATAAGTCACCAAGGTATCGTCAATACGCAGTTCAGATGTGCTGAGTATGCCGGTTATTCCGGCAAATTGAGGTGAAATATGCTGGGGTTTACCCTATAGACTATTCCATCGTTTGGTCAATCGGCCAAAACGCGGAATATTCATGCGGTAAGTTGAGCAGTAATGAGTCAGCAGGGTGCGTGGGGCAGGTTATTGCCGTTGATGGGCGCGGTGGCGATCTGGGGGGGCAATTGGCCCGTCATGAAATTGGGGCTGGCGCACATGAGCCCGCTATGGCTGGCCGCCAGCCGCTTCGGATCCGCCGCCGCGATCAGCGTGCTGGTGCTGGGCTTGCTGGGGCGCCTGCGCCTGCCCACGAGGCAGGAACTGCCGCTGGTGGCGGGCGTGGCGCTGCTGCAGATGGGCGCCTTTACCGCGCTGGCGTTGTGGGCGATGCAATATGTGGCGCCCGGGCGCGCGTCCGTGATCGCGTACGCCACTTCCATCTGGGTGATCCCGCTGTCGTCGCTGGTTCTCAAGGAGCGCCTGTCGATGGGCCAATGGCTCGCGACGGCGCTGAGCTATGCGGGCATCGCCGTGATTGTGGCCCCCGCCTTCAGCCCATGGCAGGCGCACGCCGTGATCGGCCTGGCAATGCTGCTGGGCGCGTCCTTCGCCTGGGCCTGCAACATCATCCAGTTGCGCGGCAACCGGCACGTCCGCCTGGGCGCCGACATGATCCCGTGGCAAACCGCCATCGCGGCGGCGCCGCTTGCGGCGCTTGCGTGGATGCGCGACGGCGCGCCGGCGTTCCTCGCCGCACCGCAAGCCTGGCCCGTGATCCTGTATACGGGGCCGCTGGCCACGGCGCTGACCTTCATCGTGGTGCTGGGCATGACGCAGAAGATGCCGCCGGTGGCGACCTCGATCGCGATGCTCTGCGTGCCGGTGATCGGGCTGCTGGTTTCCTCGCTGGTATTCGCCGAGCGCATTTCGGCCGATCTGGCCCTGGGCCTGGCCTTGATCGGCGCGAGCGTCGCGGCTTCGGCCGCCGCGGCGCGCCATAAGCGCCCGCTCATGCTGCGCCCCTCGTAGAACGCGCCAGGGACCGCGCGCCACGCCAATTGGCGCAAACAGGCCCTAGAATGGCATGCGCCGGGAGGGCCCGGCTTCATGCGGGCGTGCGGCGGAAATGGATTCTCTTTACGTGCTGGTCGTGGCGGGCGCCATGGCCGCGGGTTTCGTGCAAGGCCTTTCGGGCTTTGGCTTCGGCATGGTGGCCATGTCGTTCTGGGCATGGACGGTGGACCCGAAGCTTGCGGCCGCCATGGTGGTGTTCGGCGCCCTGACCGGGCAATTGCTGGCCGCGTTCACCGTGCGCCGCGGGTTTCGCCGTGGGCCACCTGCTGCCCTTCGTCGCGGGCGGGCTGCTCGGCATACCCCTGGGCGTCAAGCTGCTGCCGCACCTGGATCCGTTGGTGTTCAAGACCTTCATCGGCGGGCTGCTGGCCATCTGGTGCCCGATCATGCTGTTCGCGGCCCGGCTGCCGCGTATCGTCGTGGGGGGCAGGCTGGCCGACGGCGTGGTGGGCGCGCCGCCAGGCGATGCCCGCGCGGCGCGCGTGCTATCGTTAATGGGTTCTATAGAGAGTCAAGCATGGCATTGCATCGTTTCCAGAAGGGCGAGTTGGGGCACTGGTTGCGGATCGTCTCCGACAACGGCGAACCGGGCGCCGAGCAGACCGAAGTTCCCGAGCACGTCGCGAAGGCGCTGGAAACCCTGCGTTGCATCGGAGCCGGCGCCGACGGGCGTTGGCTCATCACGGACAAGGGCAGGCTTGCCCTGCGCATGGAAGAGCCGGGCGCCATCCACCTGAGATAGCCCGCGCAACCCCGCGAGTCCGGCAGCCGGCATCCGGCGCACGATCATCCACGCGTATTCCGGCACTCGTGCCGCGTTTTGTTGCGTCTTGACCGTTTGGAAATCCGGATCCTGCAAGATTTGCGAATGTTTTCGCAGTATTTCGCGTATTCGCGACGATTCGCGACAGGCTACGGGAATCTCCTGAGACGGAATGCGCGATTTGGTCGCTTTCTGCATATCGCCGGCGCCGCGCCGCCAGTAAGATGAACTTGCGTGACGTTTGCTGGTCTATTCATTTGCGCGGGAAAGCTGGTCCCGCAACGTCACGCGTGGTTCACGCGTTTAGGTAACCGACTGGGAGGTAGCACATGCAGCATCGTGACCAGGAAGTACTGATCGACGTTTCCACGGCGGCCATGGATACCGGCGGATATGGCGTTTTGCTGACGGTAACGGCCGAGGGCGGCACCGAAGTGGATGCCGCGTTTTCCCACTTGGGCAACTGCGCTTCGCTGGACGAAGCTCGCGACCGCGCGGAAATCTTCGCGCAGAATTGGGTAGAGGAAAATATCTTCCGATAGGGCTTCCTGCCCTCGACGGAGTTGATCAGCAGGGCCGGTCTGTGCGTGCATGATGCTACGGAGAATGCTCAGCGGTTTGCGGCGAAAATTTCGGTTATCGTTGCTGCTCCAAAACCTGGGGTTCCGGCCGGGCATGCGCCGTTCCAAGATGACTGCCGCACAGACCACCACCACTCTCGCGGCGCATATACGCGCATTGCGCGAGCATTTCGATTCCGTCGTCCTGCCCCTATGGCTGGGGCGGGGCTTCAATGCCGCATTGGGTCTTCCTTTCGAATCGCTGGATTCGGCCACCGGGGCGCCGCTGCCGGTGGAGCGCTATCGCGCCATGGCCTGCGCGCGCCAGTTGTACGTTTTTTCCGAGGCGCAGGGCGCCGCGGCAGGCAAGCATGCCGATGTGCTCTTCGAGTCGCTGCGCCGCGTGTTCCGCAATGAAGCGCATGGCGGCTGGCGCTATAGCGTCGACGCCGGGGCGCGCCCGCTCGACGACACGCAGGACCTGTACACCCATGCATTCATCGTGCTGGCTTGCGCGGCCTATTTCCGCCGCAGCCGCAATGCCGACGCGCGCAAGCTCATGCTGGCCACCGCGTCGATCATCGAAGCGCGTTTCAAGACCGCCGACTCCCTGTATCACGCCGCGCTGAGCCCCGACATGAGCCAGGCATTGCGCCCGCCAGCGCAGAATCCCATGATGCACCTCACCGAAGCGTACCTGGCGGCCGCGCAAGTGGCGGAGCCGGCGTTGTTCGCGCAGCATCTGCGCGGCCTGGCGCAAGGCATCAGCCACCGTTTCGTGCATGCGCCCACGCAGTGCATTTCGGAAGAGCGGCAGGGCACTGCCGGCAACAGACTCGAGCCCGGACATCAATTCGAGTGGCTATCGCTGGTGCAGGGGGCGGCCCCCGTGTTCGAAGGCCTGGACCTGGCGGAGTCTCTGCCGCGCGCGGTGCAATGGTCCCGCAGCCGCGGGGTGGACGCCGGCGGCGTGGTGGCGGCCCTGGACGAATCGGGCGCCGTCATTGACGATACGCGCCGGATCTGGGCGCAGACCGAATACCTGCGCGTGCTTGCGGTGCTGGGAGACCTGCCCGCGCTGGAGGAGGGCCTGGCCGTTTTCCGGGACCGCTTCCTGCACCCGGGAGGGTGGCACGAATGTCTGGACGCGGACGGGACCATCGTGCGCGCGGACATGCCTTCCACCTCGCCGTATCACCTCGCTACCTGCATTTCCGCGCTGCCGGCCGTTGTTTAATTGCGGCGTTAACAATTTTTTGTGGCGTTATAGACATAAATTGATAGAAAAGCATTGGTGAAATCCCTTACAATTTAGTAACTATGTTTGTGGGGAAGCATCAATGAGCGTTATGTGCTTGGCTTGCCAACGCATTAACCCGGGACTTGCTGGCGTTGCGCCGCACGCTCAACTCGGACATCAGGGATTCACCAATCCTACGCAGAAAGGGCGGGAAGAAAGCCGCGAAGACCATTTCCGCTGCTTGAATTGCGGCGCCAAGTGGCTGCGTGAGACCGACAAGTGGGGCGTCGACCTGGGATTCAAGCTCGCACCTTGAGCGTTGCGCGGCATCAATGAAAACGGGCTCCGGAAGGAGCCTGTTTTATTTTGACGCATTTTCCCGCATATCGGGAAACAGCGTGTTGCTTCGCGCCGACGCCCGGGTCCGCTCAGGCGGCGGATCCCGCGGCCAGCACGTCGGGGTCCCGGCCGGCGGTTTCCAGGAGCCATTGGCGGAAACAGGCCAGCGCATAGTGGTCGCGGCGCTGGGCCGGGGCGCACAGGTGATAGCCGCGCGCAATGCGTATGGGCAATTCGGGAAAAGGGGCCGCCACCCGTCCGGCAAGCAGGTCGTCGCGCACCAGGCAGCGCTGCAGGACGGCGATGCCCATGTCGGCCATGACGGCGCGCACCAGGATGGATACCTGGTCGAATCCATTGGACAGCTTGACCGAGCCGCGCGGCACGCCGGCGGCGGCGAACCATTGCGCCCAGTTGTCCACGCCGTTCGAGTGATACAGCAGTTCTTCCCCGAGCAGGCCGGCGGGCGTGCTCCAGAGGCCCTGGGCCCGGCGCGCGGCCAGGCGGCCAGGATGGCAGATCACGACCATTTCGCGGCCGATTACATAGTCGGCCTGCCAGCCGGGCCATTGTTCCGGTGTGCCGGACAGGATGCTGGCGTCGGGCGTGGCGCCGGAGAAATCCTCGTTGCGGCGGTAGGCCGCGAAGCCGAGCTGGATATCGGGATGGCGCCGGTGGAAATCCGGCAGGCGCGGCACCAGCCAGGCGCTGGCCAGCGTGGGAACCGTGGAAAGCGTCAGGCGCAGCCGGCGGTCGTCCGCCCGCAATTCGGCGCTGAGCGTTTCGATTGCCTGCAAGGGAGCGAGCGCCCCGTCGTAGAGGCGGCGGCCCGTATCGGTGAGGGTCAGGCCATGGGCGTTCCGGTGCATCAAGGGTTGCCCGAAATGGGCCTCCAGCCTGGAGATGGCCCGGCTGACCGCGCCCTGCGTGACGCACAGGGCTTCCGCGGCCAGCGTGAAGCTGCCCAGACGCGCCGCTGTTACGAAAGCATGCAGTTCGGACATGGATGGCGACTGCAGGCGCATCTCTAGCATGACCTTTGGTAATGAAAGAGTGCAATATAGTCGTTTGAAAGGGGACGGTAAAGTTCGGACACTGGCGGCCTTGTCGATTGACCTTCAACTTTCGGAGCCATCCCCATGTCCCGCCGTCCTTTCGGCCGGTCCGCGCGCTTCGCGCTCGCCGGCCTGTTCGCCACCCTGACTTTCGCCGGCGCCGCCCAGGCCGCCGACTATCCCTCCCGCCCGATCAAGCTGGTGGTGCCGTTCGCGGCCGGCGGATCGACGGATATCGTGGCCCGCCTGGTCGCCGAGTACGCAGGCCGCGACCTGAAGCAGACCATCGTGGTCGAGAACAAGGCTGGCGCGGGCGGCTCCCTGGGCATGGAACAGGTGGCGCGCGCGACGCCCGACGGCTACACGATAGGCATGGCCACGATGAGCACGCACGGCTCGAACCCGGCCGTCTTCCGGAAGATGAACTACGACCCCGTCAAGGACTTCGTGCCGGTGGCCAATGTGGTGGCCGTGCCCAGCATCTTCGCGATCAATCCGCAGGTTCCCGCCAAGAACATGGCGGAATTCGTGGCCCTGGCCAAGGCCGAGCCGGACCGCTACAGCTTCGCCTCGCCCGGCGTGGGTTCGCTGGGCCATGTGAACATCGAGAACTTCATGATGCTGTCGGGCATCAAGCTGCTGCACGTGCCGTACCGCGGCGCGGGGCCGGCCTTGAACGACGTGATGGGCGGGCAGGTGGACGCGATCACCGACAACCTGTCCTCGACCCTGCCGCAAGTGCAGGGCGGAAAGCTGCGGCCGCTGGCCGTGCTGGGCATGGAGCGTTCGCCCCTGCTGCCGGACGTGCCGACCTATATCGAACTGGGCTACCCCGACATGGGCACGGGCGGTTGGTTCGGCCTGGTGGCGCCCGCCGGCACGCCGCAAGCTGTCGTCGATCGCCTGAACCAGGCCGTGCGCGCCGCGCAGCAGGATCCGGAGTTCCGCAAGAAGGCCGAGGACGTGGGTGGTACGCTGATGCCCACCACGCCCCAGGAGTTCCAGGCGCAGATCGAACAGGCCCTGGCCCGCTACGCCAAAGTGGCCAAGACCGCCAACATTCAGGCTGATTGACGATGACACACGCCGACTTCGACGCAGTTTCCGTGCATGAACCAGCAGGCCAGGCAGTGCCGCTGGTCTGTGATTCGCCGCATAGCGGCGAGCGCTATCCCGAGGATTTCGGGGCGGCGGCAACCCTGGCGCAACTGCGCCAGGGCGAGGATACGCACGTGGACGAGTTGTGGTCGGCGGCGCCCGCGCTGGGCGCCACGCTGATCGCCGCGAATTTCCCGCGCGTCTACATCGACCCCAACCGGACCTTGCAGGACCTGGATCCGGAGCTGTTGGCGGAACCTTGGCCGGAAGCGCTGGATCCGGGCGAAAAAACCCGCCTGGGCAAGGGCCTGATCTGGCGCAGGATGGACAAGGCGACGCCGATCTACGACCGCAAGCTGACGCTGGCCGAAGTGCGGCACCGCATCCAGGCGTACTACCAGCCGTACCATGCCGCCCTGTCGGAGGCGATCCAGCGGGTGACCCAACGCTTCGGCGCGGTGTGGCACCTCAACCTGCATTCCATGCCCAACGACGCCTACGAACGGCTGGGCCGCCAAAGCGAGCATCCGCTGGCGGACTTCGTGCTGGGCGACCGCGACGGCACGACGTGCGAGCCGGAGTTCATCGCCCTGATCGAAACCGCGCTGCGCGACAAGGGCTATACGGTAGCGCGCAACGATCCCTACAAGGGCGTGCAACTGATCGCGCAGATCGGCCAGCCAGCATTGAACCGCCATAGCCTGCAGGTCGAGATCCGCCGTCCGCTATACATGGACGAGGCCACGCGGGAGCGCAATTCGGGCTTCGCTTCGCTGAAGGCCGATCTGTCGGATGTGCTTGCGCAAGTGGCGGCATACGTGCGGGCGCGCCAGGCCGCGCAGGCTTAAGTTTCCAGGCGGCGGGCCGTAGTCGGTAACAGACGCCGCGCCGCTTTCGGGAACGGCCAACCGGAGCCGCCATGGCTGAGAAGATCATCAACGGATTCTCGGTGGTCGCGTATGCGACCCAGCCCGAGGGGCGCGTTCCGCCGCGCGCCTTCCTGGAAACGCGAAAGCTGGGCCAACGGGGCGCCGCGCCTGCGGACGATGCCCAGGACGACGAGTCCGCGCCGGACAACCAGGTATTCGAGATCTTCGCGAGCCGCCGTTTTCGCAGCACCGTCGAAGCCATGTCGGCCGCGCGCAATGCGCTGGACCGTGTTGGCGCCGTGGACGCCGACGGCGTGCCAGACCATCTGCCCGCATAGGGCGCTTGCGACCGGCCCGCATCCCGCCGCCCGCGGGACGCGCCGGACTCAGGTCAGCGTGCTGCGCATCAGGATGTCCGTCAGCGCGCGGGTGGGCCGGTTGGGCGCGGGCGCCGAAATAACGATGAATTCCACTTGCGGCAGCACCGGCAGATGCGCGGCGCCCGCGGGCGCGGCCAGCCCCGCGGTGGACAGGTGCGACGGTTGCACGGTGATGCCCAGGCCCGCGCGGGCGGCCGCCTGGCAGCCGGCATAGCTGGTGCTGGTGCATACGATCTGCCAGCTGCGCCCCGCGCGCGCCAGGGCGTCCAGGGCCAGGGTGCGCGTGACGCTGGGCTCGCGCAGCAGGATCAGGGGCAGGGGCACGTCGGGCGCCACGCGCAGCCCTTCCTTTGCCTGCCACAGCAGCGCTTCCTTGTGCAGGGTCTGGCCGCGGCGGTCGCCGCGGCGGCGCTTGCCGATCATGACGTCCAGCCCGTTGTCGTCCAGCAGCTTGTAGAGTTCGCTGGTGACGCCGATGGTCAGGTCCAGCTCGACTTCGGGGTGGGCCAGCCGGAAGGCGGCGAGCACGTCGGGCAGGGGGCCCATCGCCAGGTCGTCCGAGGTGCCCAGGCGCACGCGCCCGCGCAGACGGGGCGCGTCGAACAGGCGTTCGGCGCGTTCGTGGGCGTCCAGGATGATCTCGGCATGCACCCGCAGGCTGCGGCCGTCGCTGGTCAGGGAGAGGGAGTGCGTGTCGCGCAGGAACAGGCGGCGGTTCAGCGCCGATTCCAGTTGGCGTATGTGCTCGCTGACGGTGGGCTGCGTCAGGCCCAGGCGCCGGGCGGCTTCGGTGAAGCTGGGGGCGGCGGCCGCGGCCGCGAAGGTCTTGAGCCACAAGGGATTCAGCATGAGGTTAGCCATAGGATATTCCGATGACAGTTAAAGTAACCAGTGGCCTTCACGATGACAACCCGGGCGCCTATAGTTTTCCGCAAGCTTCTCGGAAATCCCTGCCATGCGCCGCTTTCTGCCCGACCAATTCACGCTCATCCTGATCGCCACCGTGGTGTTCGCCAGTTTTTTCCCGGCCGAGGGAAAGGGGGCGTCGTTCATGATGGTGGCCAGCAACGTGGCGATTTCGTTGCTGTTCTTCCTGCACGGCGCGCGCCTGTCTACGGATGCCATCGTGGCTGGCGTGAAGGACGTGCGCCTGCACGCGCTGATCCTGGCCTGCACCTTCCTGCTGTTCCCCGCGCTGGGGCTGGGCCTGCGGGCGCTGTTCCCGGGCCTGCTGGCGCCGTCGCTATGGCTGGGCGTGCTGTTCGTCTGCACCCTGTCATCGACGGTGCAGTCCTCCATCGCCCTGACTTCCATGGCGCGCGGCAATATCCCGGGCGCGATCTGCGCGGCCACCGCGTCGAATCTGCTGGGCACCGTGCTGACGCCGCTGCTGGTTGCGGTGCTGTTGAACCGCCAGGGCGGGGGCCACGGGCTGGCCGATGCCGGCCGCATTCTGTTGCAGCTGCTGCTGCCGTTCGCGTTGGGCAGCCTGTTGCGGCCATGGATCGGCGCCTGGGCTCAGCGCAATAGCCGCGCGCTGGCGAAGGTCGACCGCAGTTCCATCCTGCTGGCGGTCTATACCGCGTTCAGCGAGGCCGTGACGCAAGGAATCTGGCGCGCTTTCCCGGCGATCGACATGGCTTGCATGGTGCTGGTGAACGCATTGCTGCTGGGTTCGGTCCTGCTGATCACGACGTGGGGCGCGCGCAAGCTCGGCTTGTCCAAGGAAAACGAGATCACCCTCGTCTTCTGCGGATCCAAGAAGTCGCTGGCATCGGGCATTCCGCTGGCCACCGTCCTGTTCGGCACGTCGCAGATGGGCGTGGTGGTGCTGCCCCTGATGATCTTCCACCAGATGCAGCTGATGGTGTGCGCGGTGCTGGCGCGCCGCTATGCGGAGCGCCCGGCCGGGGATCAGGCCGCCGCGTCTTCCAGCGGGCGGATCTTGCCGGCGGGCCGCCAGTAGACGGCGCCGTCGCGCTCTTCGACCGACAGCGCGGTCAGGCGGGCGTTCCTGCAGGGGCCGCCCACGCACAGCCCGGTGTCCGGCTCGTAGGTGGCGCCGTGGCGCGCGCACATGATCAGATCGCCGGCCCGGGTGAAGAAGCTGCCTTCCCAGTCCAGTTCCACGCCGACGTGGGCGCAGCGGTTCAGGTATCCATGCACGCGGTCCTGGTAGCGCACGAAGAAGGCGGTGGTGCGCCCCGAGCCGTCGGAGACGGGGACTTTCACGCCCAGGCCGCCATTGACGAGATCGTGGGCGGCGCAGACGCGGACTTCAGGGGTGGGGGCGGAGTCCTGCATGGGAGGCCTGGAAATCAAAGGGTGCGATAGTCGTGCAAGGCGGCGGCCTTGTCAATCCGCCGGCTCGGCCTGGGCGCGTTCCTGCTGGCGGGCCCACATGCCGGCGTAGACGCCGCGCTGCGCGAGCAGCTCGACGTGGCGGCCGCGTTCGATGATGCGGCCTTCCGCCAGCACGATGATCTCGTCGGCGTCGGCCACGGTGGACAGCCGGTGGGCGATGATCAGCGTGCTGCGGCCCTGGCTGACTTCGCGCAGGTTGGCCTGGATCTCGCGTTCCGTATGCGTGTCCAGGGCGCTGGTGGCTTCGTCGAACAGGAAGATGGCGGGGTTCTTGAGCAGCGTGCGCGCGATCGCCACGCGTTGTTTTTCGCCGCCGGACAGCTTCAGGCCGCGTTCGCCCACCATGGTCTGGTAGCCGTCCGGCATGGCCATGATCAGGTCGTGGATGTGCGCCAGGCGGGCGGCCGCCTCGATTTCCGCGTCGCCGGCGTCCGGGCGGCCATAGCCGATGTTGTAGCGGATGGTGTCGTTGAACAGCACCGTGTCCTGCGGCACCACGCCGATCGCCGCGCGCAGGCTGGCCTGGGTGACGTCGCGCACGTCCTGCCCGTCGACGAGTATGGCGCCGCCGTCGGCATCGTAGAAGCGGAACAGCAGGCGCGCGATGGTGGATTTGCCGGCGCCCGAGGTGCCCACCACGGCCACTGTCTTGCCGGCGGGGATGGTGAAGCTCACCCCCTTGAGGATAGGCCGGCGGGCGTCATAGCCGAAACGCACGTCGCGGAACTCCACCTGGCCGCCCGTCACGCGCAGGGGGCGGGCATCCGCCCGGTCGGCGACTTCGCGGTCCTGGCCCAGCAGCTCGAACATGCGCTCCATGTCGACCATGGCCTGCTTGATCTCGCGGTAGATGAAGCCGAAGAAACTCAGCGGGGAATACAGCTGCAGCAGATAGGTGTTGACCAGGACGAAATCGCCCAGCGTGTAGCGGCCCTCGGCGATCCCCGTGGCGGCCATCCACATGACGAGCGTCAGCCCGGCGGAAATGATGGCGGCCTGGCCGATGTTGAGTATCGACAGGCTCACCTGGCTGCGCACCGCCGCGCGCTCGTATCGTGTCAGCGACGCGTCGTAGCGGCGGGCTTCGTGTTCCTCGTTGCCGAAATACTTGACCGTTTCGTAGTTCAGCAGGCTTTCGATGGCCTTGGTGTTGGCCTCCGAATCGGTCTCGTTCATCTGGCGGCGGAACTGGGATCGCCATTCCGTGACGATGAGGGTGTACGCCATGTACAGGATGACGGTCGTGCCGGTGGCCAGCGCCAGCCAGGCGTCGAACATCTTCCACAGCACGATGCAGACCAGCCCGATTTCGAAGAAGGTGGGCAGGATGTTGAAGAGCAGGAACGACAGCAGTGTCTGGATGCCTTTGGTGCCGCGTTCGATGGCGCGGTTCAGGCCGCCGGTCTGGCGCGCCAGGTGGAAGCGCAGCGCCAGGGCGTGCAGGTGGCGGAATATCTGCAGGCCCACCGCGCGAATGGCGTGCTGGCCGACACGGGCGAATATGGCGTCGCGCAGTTCGGAAAACAGCAGGGAGAACACCCGCGCGGTGCCGTAGGCGAGGATCAGCCCCAGCGGCACCGTGACGGTGCCGGGCGCGCCCTTGCCCAGTTCGTCCACGGCCTGCTTGTACAGCAGGGGAACGTAGACGGTGGCCGCCTTGGCCGCGAACAGGCACAGCAGCGCGGCGACCACCCGGGCCTTCAGGCCGGTCTTGCCGGGCGGCCACAGATAGGGGAAGAGCGTGCGCAGCGTGTGGAGATTGCCGCGGTTCTTGGGCCGCGTTTCTGCAGGATTCATGGGGCGGACGGAATAGGTTGCGCTTGGCCCGCCGCAGGCGCGGCGGGCCGGGTGAACCGCATTATCGGGCACTGGCCGCAATCCTGCCCGGCGGCGGGCTGGCGGGGCGGAGGCGGGCATGGGGGTATCATCGGGATCATGGCCCCGGGCATGGCAAGGCCCTTCCGGCGGCCTTCAATCCGGTATCGCGACACGGGCGCAGCCTGACGGGCCCGCTTTTTTACTGTTCCAACCAAGGATTGAGCCTGGCTGCCCCTTGGTTGCGCGATCTGGCGCGTATTCGCCGCGCTTGCGTCGCGTTGCAAGCTACGGAGGGTCTTATGGCGAAGGTACCCGCAGTGAAATTGAACGACGGCGGCAAGATTCCTCAGCTGGGCCTGGGCGTCTGGCAGGTGCCCGACGATCAGGCGGCCGCCAGCGTGAAAGAGGCGCTGGCGGCAGGCTACCGCTCGGTGGACACGGCGGCCATCTACGGGAACGAGGCCGGGGTAGGCGCGGGCTTGCGCGCATCCGGCGTGGCGCGCAAGGATCTGTTCATCACGACCAAGCTCTGGAACGACAGGCACGGCTACGACGACGCCCACAAGGCCATGGACGAGAGCCTCGGGAAGCTGGGCCTGGCGTACGTGGACCTGTACCTGATCCACTGGCCGGTGGCTGGCAGCGACAAGTTCCTGGACGCCTGGCGGGCCATGATCGAGATGAAGGAAGATGGGCGGGCGCGCTCGATCGGCGTGTCCAATTTCACGCAGGCCAACCTGGAGCGGCTGATCGAGGCTTCCGGCGTCGTCCCGGCGGTGAACCAGATCGAATTGCACCCGGGCTTCGCGCAGCGGGACCTGCGTGCCTTTCACGCCAGGCACGGCATCGCGACGGAATCCTGGAGCCCCCTGGCCCAAGGCGGGGTCGCCAAGGAACAAACCCTCCTGGAGCTGGCGAAGAAGTATGGCAAGTCGCCAGCCCAGGTGACGCTGCGCTGGCACTTGCAGAGCGATCTGATCGTGATTCCGAAGTCGGTCACCCCGGCCCGCATCCGCGAGAACATCGATGTTTTCGACTTCGAGCTGTCGGCGGCGGACATGGCCGCCATCGACGGCATCCCGGACGGCAAGCGCCTGGGGCCCGATCCGGAAACGTTCTCGTAGGAGGGGCGAGGCGCGAGGCTTCTTGGGCTAGGGCGCCGGCCCGCGGCGCGCGCGTCGAGCAATCGCGTTGTGGCGCTTGAACGCTCGCGCTGCGCCCATCCTATTTCAGGGGGCAGGCCCAGTAGCGGACGATCACCGCGAGCAGGATGGCCAGGGCGACCCAGGAGGCCCAGTGCCAGGCGCCCGTGCCGAGCAGGGCGGCCATCAGGCCGAACACGCTGAGCACGCCCAGCGCGATCGGCGCGCCCCATACAAACATGAAACCACGGGTTGCTTTCGTCATGCGGGAGTCCTGTCGGGGATGGCGGCGGCCTGGTGCTTGCGCACGAGTTCGGCGATGCGCGCTTCGGTGGCGCGGCGGCGCGCCAGCCAGAGGTATAGCCCGCTGACCAGGACGATGATGGTGACGATGTCCAGCAGCGCCCAGATGATCTTCAGGGGCATGCCGGCGTAGTCGCCGAAGTGCAGGGGACGGGAGAGCTCGAGCGCGGTCAGGTACCAGGGCATGCGGGCCACGGTCGTCAGGTCGCCCGTCCTGCCGTCGACCAGGACGGGCGTGTTCAGGCGCGAGGTCAGCGGCGAATCGCCGCGCATCCATGCGATGTAGTGGTGGGGGCTGCCGAAGGCGTTGCCGGGGAAGGCGATGAACGACACTTCGTTGCCCGGCATGGCCTTCCGGGCCGTGTCGGCGGCGACCTGCGCCGAGGCCAGTTCGGTGGGCACGCTTTCGCCCTTGTAGGGCTCCAGGATGCGCACCAGCTCGGTGCCCTGCCACAGGCGGAACAGCGGCGTCGAGAGTTCGTTGATGACGCCCGTGACGCCAACCACGAAGGCCCAGACCAGCGTCACGATGCCCAGCAGGTTGTGCAGGTCCAGCCACTTCAGGCGCGTGGAGCGGGTGGCGCGCACCGTGCCGAATTCCAGTTTTTTCATGAAGGGGCCGTAGAGCACGACGCCCGAGACGATGGCCACGCAGAACAGCAGGCCCATGAAACCCAGGAACAGCTCGCCCGGCAGGCCGGCGAACAGGTCCACGTGCAGGGCCAGCATGATGCCCATGAACGAAAAGCGGTCCTGGGCATAGGGCGGCCCGTCCAGCAGCACGTCGCCCGTGCGGCCGTCCATGCGCACCGCGTGGCCGGACACCTGGCCGTCGCCGGGCTTTTTCGCCATGCCGACGTAGACCTGCGGCTCGTCGGGGTCGAAGAACAGGTAATCGACGACTTCGCCCGGATACATGGAGAGGGCGGTGCCGACCAGCTTGTCCAGGTTGGCGGGCGGGGTCGAGGCGGGCACGTCCGAAAGCGGCTTGGCGTCGTCCAGCCAGTGTTCGATCTCGTGATGGAACACCAGCGGCAGGCCCGTCAGACAGATGATGAGGAGGAAGATCGTGCAGACCAGGCTGGTCCATTTATGGACCAGATACCAGGTTTTGATGGTGGACGCGGCTGTCATGGGCAGGGCTGGGGCAGCGGGTTGCGCAGCCTCTTTAAGGCGCGAGTAGGGAAAGTCGGAACATTATCACGAATAATATCGATTCTCGTCACGGAATTTTTCCGGGACGGGACGCGGGCGTTTGCGGGGACGGGTCGAAAGCGGGTTAAAAAGAAGGGTCAAGTATCGACACGGTGGTAGTTCCGCATCATGGAGCAGCGCTTTCTCAAAGTCCCGCGCAACGAGCACGGGCGCGATTTCGCGGTGGGCGACCTGCACGGGCATTTTTCCCGTCTGGAGGACGGCCTGGACCGGCTGGGTTTCGATCCGTCCCGGGACCGCCTCTTTTCCGTGGGCGACCTGGTCGACCGCGGCCCCGAAAACGAGGCCGTGCTGGATTGGCTGGCCCGTCCCTGGTTTTACGCCGTGCAGGGCAACCACGAGGACTACGCCATCCGCCACGTGCGCACGGGGCAGGTGGACGTGGCGAACTGGCGCGACTACGGCGGCGGCTGGTTTCTGGATCTACCCGAGGAGCGGCAGGCAGTCTTTGCCGAGGCTTTTGCGCAACTGCCCATCGCCATCGAGGTCGAGACCTCCGCCGGGGCGGTGGGCCTGTTGCACGCCGACTGCCCGGTGCTGTTCTGGCCGCGCCTGGAATCCGCGCTGCAGGACCGCTACCGGCGCACCAGCGCAGCCTGCCAGTGGTCGCGCGAACGCCTCCAGCAGATGAACCGGACCGGCATCCAGGGCGTGCGGGCGGTGGTGGCAGGGCACACGCCGGTTGCGGCGCCGCTGGCGCTGGGCAACGTCTATCACATCGATACCGAGGGGTGGAAGTCGGGTTACTTCACATTCCTGGAACTGGAATCGCTGCGGGCCTGGCCCAGGGAAGTCGTGACGGAGGTCTGATTTCCGGTGCGCCAGGCGCCGGCGGCTCGCGCTAGAGCGGCCGCGCGGTGACGACGCCGGGGCTGTTGACGGTGCCGGCCTGGGCCGGGGTGTTGGCGTCGACGCTCGGCACCGGGATGGGCGGGAAGGCCGGCGCGCTGCCTGCCGGCGCGCCGTCGGCGCGGGGCACCGGGATCGGCAGCGCCTGCGGCGTCTGGACGGGAGGGGCGAGCGGCGCCGCTCCGCCGTTGGGAGGCAGGGGCTTGACCGAGGTGTCGACGCCGTCCGTCGACCGGTTGTTGTTGAGGAAATCCGTCAATTCGTCGCCGGACGACAGGTCCAGCGAGGCGACGGCCTGGCCCGGCGGGAATTCGGAGAAATAGTATTCGCCGTTGTCCACCAGCAGCCCGTCGGGACGCGGCGCGGGCTTGCTTTCCGGAACGCCCTTGAGCACGGGCTGCATGTAGTCCAGCCAGGTGGTCAGCGCCAGGCCGCTGCCGAACTCGTTGGTGCCCAGCGAGCGCGGCTGGTCGAAACCCATCCAGACGGTGGTGGCCAGCTTGGGCGTGAAGCCGGAGAACCAGACGTCCACGGCTTCGTTCGTGGTGCCGGTCTTGCCGCCCACGTCGTTGCGCTTGAGCACCTGGTGCGCCCGGGCGGCCGTGCCGTTGACCGTGACGCCGCGCAGGATGTCGTCCATGACCCAGGCGGTGCGCGGGTCGATGGCGCGCGCCTGCTCGTCGCCGGCGACGACCGGCTGCGCCTGCATCAGCACATTGCCGGAGCGGTCGGTGACGCGGTCCACCAGATAGGGGGTGACGCGGTATCCGCCGTTGGCGAACACGCTGTAGGCATTGACGACCTGCAGGGGCGTGGCGCCGCCCGCGCCCAGCGCCAGCGGCAGCACGGCGGGCCAGCGCGATTTCTCGAAGCCGAAGCGGGTGAGGTAGTCCTGCGCATACTGCGGCGTGATGGCCTGCAGGATGCGGATCGACACCATGTTCTTGGAGCGCACCAGGCCCTGGCGCAGCGTCAGCATGGGTTCGTATTTGTTGCCGTCGTTCTTGGGCTGCCAGGCCTTGGACCCGGTCTGCTCGGCGGTGAGCATGAAAGGCTGGTCCGAGATCTGGGTGGCCGGCGTCAGGCCGCGTTCCAGGGCCGCCGCGTAGACGAAGGGCTTGATGTTGGAGCCGGGTTGGCGCCAGGCCTGGGTGACACGGTTGAAGCCGCCGCGGTTGTAGTCGAAGCCGCCGATCATGGCTCGGATGGCCCCGTCCTGGGGCACCACGGACACCAGCGCGGCCTGCAGCGCCGGCATATTGATGATTTCCCAGTTGTCGCCGTTCTTGTGGAGGTACACCACCGAGCCGCGGCGCAGGCGCAGGCTGTCGTTGGCCTTGGGATTGAGCGCGCGGGCGACCACGGCCAGGGCCTTTTTGTCGGAGATGGTGATGATCTCGCGGGCGCTGCGGGCCAGCGTCACCTCCGTGGGGCTGGCGGACAGCACCACGGCCGTGAGCATGTCTTCGCTGTCGGGGGTCTTTTCCTGCACGCCGTCCAGGATCTCGTCCAGCGCGACCGAGTCCTTCTCCACGTCGGCCGGAAGGTCGATCTGGTCTTCCGGGCCGGGATAGGCCGCGCGGCGCGTGTAGTCCAGCACGCCGTCGCGCACGGCGCGGTAGGCGGCTTCCTGATCCTTGGAGTCGATGGTGGTGTAGACGTCGATGCCCTTGGAATAGGTGTCTTCCTGGAACACGCCGTACATCAGCTGGCGGGCCAGTTCGGCGGGATACTCGCCATGTATGGCAAAGCCGCGAGCGCTCGTGCCGTCAGCGCCGCGGATGGTCAGGTGCTGCTTCAGGGCTTCGTCCGTTTGTTCGGGCGTCAGGTAGCCGAGCGTCTTCATGCGGCCCAGCACATAGTGCTGGCGGATCTCGGCGCGCGGGAAGTTGGTGATGGGGTTGAAGCGCGAGGGGGCCTTGGGGATGCCGGCCAGCATGGCGGCTTCCGCGGGGGTGACCTCGGACAGGGGCTTGCCGAAATAGGTGCGCGACGCAGCGGCGAAGCCATAGGCGCGATGGCCCAGGTAGATCTGGTTCATGTAGAGCTCGAGGATCTGGTCCTTGGTGAGCTCCGATTCGATCTTGAAGGTCAGCAGCAGTTCGTAGAACTTGCGCGAATAGGTCTTTTCCGACGACAGGTAGAAGTTGCGCGCCACCTGCATCGTGATGGTGCTGCCGCCCTGCGTCTTGGATTGCTTGATGATGTTGGTCAGCACCGCGCGGGCCACGCCCATCCAGTCCACGCCGCCGTGGCTGTAGAAACGGTCGTCCTCGGCGGCCAGCACCGCCTGGCGCATCACGGGCGGGATTTCGTCGAAGCGCAGCACGTTGCGGTGCTCTTCGCCGTATTCGCCGATCAGCACCTTGTCCGCGGTATAGATGCGCAGCGGCACCCGGGGGCGGTAGTCCGTCATGGCGTGCAGGTCGGGCAGGCTGGGCCAGGCGAGGGCCAGCGCCAGCCCGAGCAGCACGGCGCCGCACACGCCGACGCCGGCGGCGGCGATGCCCGCTCTGACGAGAAGTCGTTTCCAGGGGAAACCCGATTTGCCGCCCGGGGTGGCGGGAGATTGCTGGGGGGTGCTCATTGCAGGCGATTCTAGGACAGAACGGTATAGACCGCCCAGCGCGCGAGAAGGTTTCGGTAACCAAACTTGCCCGGGGGACGGAGGGGCGCGGGGAGGCGATAGAAATCAGGGACGGGGCCTGGCATAGGCGCGGCGCGCCTCTGCCGCGCCGGATCCGCCCGCGCGCGGAGTGAAATGTATTGCGCGCGGTGACAAACGGCAAGGCGGCCCGCGGCGCCCGGTCAGCCTGTGGGGGCGGCCCTGAGGTAGCGCTGGGGCGGCGCGCCCAGCGCGCGGTGGAACATCGCCGAAAAGGCGCTGGGGCTGCGATAGCCCAGATCGGAGGCGATCCGCGCGATGGGCTCGCCCAGGGCCAGCCGGCACACGGCGTCCGCCAGCCGCACCTGCTGCACCCACTGGCGGTAGTTCAGGCCCAGCTCTGCCTGGAACAGCCGGATCAGGGTGCGCGCGCTGGCGCCGACCTCGCTGCCCCAGTCCTCGATGCCGCGCTGCAGCCCCGGCCGGTCCAGGATGGCGGCGCAGACGATCTGCAGGCGGCGGTCGCGCGGCCAGGGAATCTGGATGGGCGCCACCCGGGCGGCGGACAGTTCGGCCAGGGCCAGGGCGGCGATCTGCTCGGCCCGGCCCCCCAGCGGATAGTCGATGGGCTCGGCCGTGAGCGCCAGAATCAGTTCGCGAAGCAGCCCGCTGACCTCAATCACCTGGCATTGCGGCCAGTAGCGGCTGGCGGCCTCGGCCTGGAGATAGAGAGAACGCATGGACACCGCGCCCACCATGTCCACGCCGTGCGGCACGCCGGCCGGCACCCACAGCGCGCGCAGCGGCGGCAGGGCCCAGAAGCCGCTGGGGGTGGTGACGCGCATGATTCCCTCGACGGCATAGATCAGCTGGGCGCGGGGATGGGAATGGGTGCCCGTCCGCGCGCCGGCCGGAAACTCCTTGGCCATGGCCGTCACCACGCGCGGCCGGTCCTGGTAATCCTGCGCGTTGACGCTGCGGGCGGGGTCGGGCAGGGTAAGGCGTGCGGGCATGGATGTCACTTCCGACATAAGGATGAGAAGGGAAATAAAAGGGCAATTTCCGTATCTTGTCACTTATACGACGAAAAATGGCAGATCGGGCAGGCGCCGGATTCCTACACTGTCCCCAGGTCCCGGCGTGCTTGCCGGGCAGGCCATCCCCTTATCGCCCGAGACCATGACTTCCGCCCAGAACCCCGCCGCCGTAGCCGACGGCAATCCCGCCCCGCCCGCCGCCTCGGATCCGTCCACCGCCTTCAAGGTCCTGGGCGCGATCAGCGTGGCGCATCTGATGAACGACATGATCCAGTCGATCCTGTTGGCCATCTACCCGATGTTGAAGGATTCGTTCAGCCTGTCATTCGCGCAGATCGGACTGATCACGCTGGTGTACCAGCTGGCCGCCTCGCTGTTGCAGCCTTTCATCGGCTTCTACACCGACCGCAATCCCAAGCCGTATTCGCTGCCGGTGGGCATGGGCTTCACCCTGGTGGGGCTGGTGATGCTGTCGGTCGCGCCGTCGTTCGGCTGGCTGCTGGCGGCGGCGGTGCTGGTGGGCACCGGCTCGTCGGTGTTCCATCCGGAGTCGTCGCGCGTGGCGCGGATGGCCTCGGGCGGGCGCCACGGGCTGGCGCAATCCCTGTTCCAGGTGGGCGGCAACGTGGGGTCCGCGCTGGGGCCGCTGCTGGCCGCGCTGTTCATCATTCCGCACGGGCAGCGCAGCGTGGCGTGGTTCTCGCTGGCGGCGCTGTTCGGTATCGTGGTGTTGACGGGCATCGGGCGCTGGTACAGCGCCAACCGCGTGAGGCTCAAGCCGAAGGCGCGGCGCGAAGGGGCCGGCAACGGGCTGTCGCGCAGGCAGGTGCTGGGCGCCCTGGCCGTGCTCGGCGTTCTGGTGTTTTCGAAGTATTTCTACCTGGCCAGCCTGAACAGCTACTTCACTTTCTATTTGATCGACAAGTTCGCCTTGTCGGTGCGCGAGGCGCAGCTCTATCTGTTCTTGTTCCTGGCCGCGGTGGCGGTGGGCACGGTGGTGGGCGGCCCGGTCGGCGACCGCATCGGCCGCAAGATCGTGATCTGGGTGTCGATCCTGGGGGTGGCGCCGTTCACGCTGCTGCTGCCCCATGCCAATCTGTTCTGGACCGGCGCGCTGGTCGTGATCATCGGCATGGTGCTTGCCTCGGCCTTTTCGGCGATCGTGGTCTATGCGCAGGAACTGGTGCCGGGCAAGGTGGGCATGATCGCCGGCCTGTTCTTCGGCTTTGCCTTCGGCATGGGCGGCGTGGGCGCGGCGGCGCTGGGCAAGTTGGCGGATGCCACGAGCATCGGCTACGTGTATCAGGTCTGCGCCTATCTGCCTTTGCTGGGCGTGGTGGCGATCCTGCTGCCGAACGTGGAGAAGGCGCGCGCCTGAGCGGGAGGGCGCGCCGCGCCCTCCGGATCGGCCCGCTCAGCCCGTGCGCAGGGCGCTCAGCAGCGGGCTGCGGGTCTCGATGTCGGTGATTTCGCCTTCCGCCCCATGGTGGATGACCGCCGAGCGGGCGGACCGCAAGTGGGACAGCTGCGCGGGCGTGAGCGCGAAGCTCGCCGCCAGCCGGCGATCGCCCAGGGGCTTGATCGGCTTGCGGCGGTCCTTGCCGGCGAAGCGGCGATGGTTGTAGACCGCCCACGCCACCAGCACGGCCGCGTTCGCGGCCGCGAGCAGGGCATATCCCGAGAGCGTGCGCACCGTGGGCACGAAGGCGGGCCAAGGCGACAGCCCGGGGCCTTGCGCCGCGTCCCGCAGAATGGCCAGGATGCCCGCGCCGAAGAGATAGACGAAAGCGAACCAGCCGACGGCGGTCAGGATGAAGTCGAACACGTAGCCCGCGCGGGAACGTTGCGTAGTGATGATCATGATGCGTCCGGTGATTTGATGCCTCGGTCCGGGCTGGTCCAGCGCGCGCGCTGGGCCTGCTTGCGGAGCATGACTTTGGGAAAGCTGACCAGGGTGGTGAACAGGCTCACCATCCAGAAGGCCAGCGGATACCAGATGACCCAGTACAGGGCGCGCGGCAGGCCGGGCTCGTAGCGGCGGTCGATCAGGATGCTGACGGCGAATTGAAGCAGGCACACGACAGCCAGCATCATGCCGGTGAAGGCGGGAGGCATCAGGCTTGCGATGTGCATGTTGTTGGGCAGCGTGGCCACCTGGCTGATGGCCCACAGCAGCACCGATATGCCGAAGGCGAAGGACCAGGCGGTGGAGAGGCAGAACTCCGCCACCAGGGGCCACAGCCGGCGGTGGCGCCACGTCCAGATGGAGCGCAGATTCTTCAGGAAAACTTCGGCGCCGCCCTGCGCCCAGCGCAGCCGCTGCTTCCACAGCCCGCGCAGGGTTTCGGGCATCAGGATCCAGCACAGGCCGCGCGGCTCGTAGAAGATCGACCAGTGGTCGCGCTGCAGCTTCCAGCTGATGTCGATGTCCTCGGTGATCATGTCCAGGCTCCAGTACCCCACGCGGTCCAGCGCCGCGCGCCGGAAGGCGGCGACCACGCCGGACACCGTGAACACCTGTCCATAGACACGCTGCGTGCGCTTGATCAGGCCGATGATCGAGGAGAATTCCCCTACCTGGATCCGGCCGATCATCGTCGAGCGGGTGCGGATGCGCGGGTTGCCGGTGACGGCGCCCACGCGCGGATTGTCGATCAGCGGCGCGACCAGGTAGGCGGCCGCGTCCGGATCCAGCCAGGCGTCGCCGTCGATGCAGACCAGGTATTCGCTGCGCGCCGCCAGCGCGCCCATGCGCAGCGCCATGGCCTTGCCCTGATTCTGCGCGAGATGCACCACGCGCAGCCGGTCATGGCTGGCCGCAAGGCGGTCCAGCATTTCCGCCGTGCCGTCGGTGGAGCCGTCGTTGATGGCGATGACTTCGATGTGCGGATAGTTCTGGCCCAGGGCGGCCAGCAGGGTGTCTTCGCCGTGGTCCGCTTCGTTGAAGCAGGGGACCAGGATGGAAACGAGCGGATTGCCCGCGAGCGCAGGGGGCTCGCGGTCCTTGCCCCATTTCCAGTGCCGTTCCCAGTGCCACCAGAAGTAGAGGCCGCCCGTCATCCACATGCCGGACATGAACAGAGGGTAGAAGAACACGAAGCCCAGGAGCGCTTCGCCCGTCAGCATCAGGGTGAAGCCGAAGGGCGCGCCGAGCATCGCGCAGAGAATAAGCAGGGCGATCAGACGGTCTATCATCGGATGGGGTACCAGGCGTCGGAAATGGCGGGCCGGATGCCTTGCAGCCGGGGCTGGTCTTGCGAGAAATCGTCGGGGTAGTAGCCGAAGCTGCGGGCGCCGCGCAATTGAAGCCGCGCCATCCAGCCCGCGAGCACGTCCGTGTCGATGGGCGTGGCTTCGGGGCGGCCGGGGCCGGTGCGCCAGTCGCGCGCCTGCAGTTCGAACACGGTCTTGTCCAGCGCGCCGGGATGCCGCGCGACCGCGTCGACCAGTTGGTCCAGCCAGGCGTTTTCGCGCGCCTCGGGCACGTTTTCCATGCGCGGCATCGCCATAGGCGCGGTCCAGTCGTAGGCGCCCAGGAAATCGTCCAGGTTCTGGGCGAACCAGGTTTCACTGCCGGGGTTCAGGACAGGTTCGGCGTAGATATTGCGGGCGGTCTTGATCTGCGGGCCGCGCACGGCGCGCACGCGTTCGGCCAGCTCGGCCGTGAAATCGACCAGGGCGCGGCTTTTCAGGCGCGTCCAGCGCTGCATCGTGTCCGGGTCCGCGCGCAGCTCGGCGATCGAACCGGGCAGGCCGGCCTTGCGATAGGCCGCCAGCGCGCCGGGGCTGGCGTCCTCGAAGTCGCTCAGCAGGGCGTCGTCGTGGAACAGCACGCCGTCGAAAAGCGTGTAGCGCGCAAGGTCTTCGTACAGATCGCCGATGCGTTGCCGCGCCACCGGGTCGAAAGGCGAGAGACGTCGGTACTGGTCCGGGTCCGGCGCGGGCGTGGCGTCGGGATGCTCGGGGTCCCAGCGCGTGACGCGCGCGATGGAGGGGTCGAGGTCGACAGCCAGCACCGGCATCCAGGCGTAGACGCTTACGTGGGCCCGGTTCTGCAACTGCCAGGAGACGCGGTTGAACAGATCGGCGCGCATCGGCAGCCAGCGGTTGGGAAAGTACACGGACCGGACCAGGCCGTCGGCCTCCGGGTCCGCGAACGCCTGCAGGAACACCGTGTTGATCTGCATGTCCACGATGCGCTGCACCAGGTCGCCCAGATTGCGCTCGGCCTGCGCGGGATCGGGGTCGTAGACGTAGTCCAGGTCCACGTGCGCCACGCGCATCTTCGGCAGGGCCTCGATGCCGGCGACGCTGTCGGCGAAGGACCGGAGCTGCGGGTCGTTGGACAGCAGCAGCCGCGGCGTCGACATGAGGCGCGACACCCGGCTCGGGCCGTCCTCCAGCGTGAGCGCCATGCGGTAGCCGTGCTCGTCCGCGATCTTCAGCGTCGAGCCGCCCTCCGCGCCGTAGGGCCATACCCAGACGCGCGGGGCCTTGCCGGTGGCGCGGCGGATTTTTTCGGTGATGGCGGCGACGTCCCGGCCCATGCGGGCCTGGAACTGCCGCTCGGTTTCGTACTGGCGAGCGCGGCCGTCGTAGACCCGGATGGCGGCCGCCGGCTCGGTGTTGCCCTGCGGATTGGCGAGCGCGCCGTAGTGCGAGGCATCCGTGTGCGCGGCGATCTCCACCAGGCCGGAGCGCGAGATTTCGCGGATCTCGTTCCAGTTCAGGAAGCGGTCGCGCGGCTGAGGGCTGCCGCCGAAGTCCACCTGCTTGGCCGCGGGGGTGTCCATCCACATGCCCACGGGCGCCAGCAGGGCCGGCCAGCGATAGGCTTTCAGGATGGGCAGGACGCGGGTGTAGAAGCTGCGGTAGCCGTCGTCGAAGCTCAGCAGCACCGCCCGGTCGGGCAGGGGCTGGCCGCCGTTGCGCGCATCCAGGATCTGGTCCACGGACACGGCCTGGTAGCCGTTCTCGCGCAGCCAGGCCAACTGGTCGACGAGGCGGTCGGTGCGCACGCTGAGGAAGCCCTGGTCGGGGTCCTCGTCTTCGACATCGTGATAGGCCAGGGCCAGGAATTGGCCGGAGACCCAGGGACGGTCGACGGGCGCGACCGCCCGCTCGGACGGGGGCGTATAGACGGGAATGTCCTTGGCGCAGGCTGTCAGGACCAGGATGAGCAGCAACAGCAGGCCGGCCAACAGGACGCGGGTATGGGTTCTAAGCATGGAAGCGGTCTCAGAAGCGGTAGGCGAGATCGAAGACGATGCGCAGTTCGCGCTCGCGGTCGCCGTCGTACGGGCGGCTGATGCCGGTGATCATGGCGCCCATGTCGAGGACGTCGTTGGCGCGATAGCGCTGGCCGTAGCCCAATGCGATCACGCCGCCCGTGCCGTAGTACTGCTGGGCGTAGGCGCCGGCGCCGATCGTGCCGATCTGCTCCCAGGCGGTTTCGTAGCGGCGATACAGGGTGTGGGTCAGCCGCAAGCCCGGCAGCAGCATCAGGTCGGAACGCGGGTTGAAATAGGGCACGTCGCTGCCGCCGCTGTTGCGTTGCGTGGAAATGTCGAACTCCAGGTCGGCCTTCAGGTGCGGCGCGGTGTAGACGCGCTCGCGTCCGTTCAGGCCCAGCGCCCAGCGGTTGTTGCCGTCGCTGAAATGCGAGGGCGACAGCGCCAGCGTCCATTCGCGGCGCTCGTTGGCGCGCCAGCGCACGAAGCCCGACAGGCTGTTGGACGAAACTCCGCTTGCCAGCGCGCGCAGCGGCGTCTCGCGCGACATCAACTCGGCCGAGCCGCCCAGCTGCCAGTGGTCGTCCACGTCGTAGGCGGCGCTCAGGCGCAGCCCCGGCTTGACGCCGTGGCCATAGTCATGCGTGGAGGCCTCGCCTTCGACGGTGAGGTCGCGGCCGCGCCATTGCACGCCGGTGCGCACCCAGCGGTAGGTGCCCCGGCCCTCTTCGAAGTCCCCGGCGGCGTATCCGCCTCCGCCGAACACGCGCCAGTTGTAGTCCAGCGGCTTCGAATACAGCACCGCGTCGATGCCGAAATCGCCGCTGCCGGAAACCGGGCTGTCGGATGCCAGGCCGCGATAGCCGTTGATCTGGAGTTCGGCCTTGTTGTGCACTTCCCATTGCCGTGCCAGCCGGCGCGAAACCAGGTCTTCGGGAGCGCGCGCAAGCGTGTCCTGACTCAGGGCTTCGGCCTGGCGCCATTCCTGCAGCTCCAGCGCGCCAAAGCCCTGGCCGTTCTCCACGCCCAGGCTGCGGGGCGTCAGCGTTTCCGCCATCTTCAGCGTGCGTTCCGAGGCGCGCGGCAGCGAGCGCGCCCGGTACGTCGCGGCGAGCTGGGCGAGCAGGGTGGAGTTGTTGGGCGCCTTGCGCACCATGTCTTCCAGACTGCGCTGGGCGGTCTCGGTGTCATCGGCCAGCAGGCTGGCCGACGCCTCGGTCTGCAGGCGTTCCAGGTTCAGATCGTTCGGGATGCGGCTGGGCTGGCCTTTGATGTAGACCCATTCCGGATAGGCGTCCCGCGTGGCTGCGAGGCTTTCCGAGGCTTCCCCGAATGCTTCGGCTTCGGCCAGGGAGTAGTACAGGCCGGTTTCGTTGCTCAGTCGGTCCTCGGGATCGTCGTTGCGCGCGGCGTCGTCCGCGGCAACCTGCCGGTAGATGTCGCGGGCCTTCTCGGGCTCGCGCAGGTACAGGTAGGCGGAGGCGACGTCGTTCAGAGCATAGCGCGGCACGTCGGCGCCTTCCGCGCGCAGCGCCTCGTACTCGCGCACGAGATCGGCCATGCGCACGCGGGCGTGCAGGGCGTGGAGGCGGTCGATGCGCGCGCGCAGCACGTCGTCGCGGGCGGCCTCGCCCAGTTCGCGCCAGGCGGGAATCAGCTCGTCATAGCGGGCCAGCGCGCGGTCGGCGATGGTGAAGCGCTCGGCTTCGCCGCGCGTGGGCATGGAGGACAGGCGCACCTGCTGCGCCACGGCGTCCGCTTCGAAGCGTCGCATTTCGGCGGCATCGAACAGACCGGGATGTTCGCGGGCCCGGGCCAGGGCTGCGCCGGACATGCGGGCGCGCTGCAGCGCCTGGATGTATTCGCGCTGGACGTAGGGCGTGTCCGGGGCGATGGCCAGGGCCTGGTCGGCCTGGTGCAGGGCATCGAAGGGGCGGCGCTGGCGGGCGTGCACGTAGGCGAGCGCCAGACGGGCATCGACGTTCCGCGGCTGGCGGCGGACCCATTGTTCGCCGGCCTGTCGCGCGGCTTGCGGCTGGCCCGAGTCGGCCAGCGTCATGATTTCGCCGGCCTGGAAGGCCGCTTGCCCAGGGTGGCTGCGCAGGCCCGCGCGGTAGGCGGCCAGCGCTTCGGGCCAGCGCTGCAGGTCGCGGTAGGCGCGCGCCGCGGCCAATCGGACTTCGGCGGGCGGCCTGGCGCCAGCAGGCAGCGTTTCGTAGGCCTCGACCACTTCGGCCGGCCTGCCGGCCCAGCCCGCGATGACGATGCGGTCATGGACGGCTCGCCAGCCGGCGTCCGGGCCCTGCCGCCGCAGCATGATCAGCGCGGGTTCGTATTCGCCGGCACGCGCCCGGGAGATCAGACTGTCGTAGTCATCGGCCGGGCTGGCGAGGGCCAGGACGGGCGTCAGGGCGACGCAGGCGGCAAGCAGGCTCAAGCCTGCGGCGTCAATGCGAGGCGTTTGCCGCTTGTCGGCGGCGACCCCCGCGGGTCTTCCTTTGCATGGCATCTGTAGTACTTCCGCAGTTGCAACTAAGGGCGTTCGCGACCTCCGCCGGGCGCGCGCGAGCGCGGCAGCCGGACGCAACGCGGGCGCAAGGCGCCCGCGACGGAGGTGGAGACTAGGGTTATTGATGCGCGGCGCCCGCTTCGGGGACCTTCGCACTCGCGCAATGGGAGTGCATGGCTAGTACGCGCCACGCCCGTGGGGCGTGATTGCGGCGCTCTGGCGGCCCCGTCAATAGGCTGAACTTTAGGTGTTTTTGGGGAATTTAACTGTCAATTACTGCAAAGGAAGCGCGCGTCGGGGCGGCGTTGGCGTATTCTTCGTTGCCTAGTAACAAAACGCGTCAGTAATGCTGAGATGTAACCGGTCCCGGGATGCGGACCCTGTGCAGCGGCAATTCCGAGCGGCGGCGGCGCTCCCGAAAGCGTGGGCCGACAAGAAATATGACGACTTCCTTATTCTTCCTGATGTGGGGCCTGGCCACGGCGCTGGCATTGCCATTGCTCGTGCCTTTTCACGCCCGCGGCATCGGAGGCGTCAAGGCGTTCACGGCGGCCAACGCGCTGGCCGTGCTGTCCCTGCTGGCGTACGCGGCTTCCGGCGTGTTTCCGCCGGGCGTCTACGTGATCGTGTCGAACGCGGCGTGGGTCTGTTCGCTGAGCCTGGTCCATATCGGCGTGCGGCAATTCTTCGGCATGCCTGCGCATGTCCGGCGCACGGCCGGCCTGGGCGCGCTCTGCGTGCTGGCGTTCGCGCTGATGCTGTATGCCAGGGATAACCTGGGCGGACGCATGCTGCTGTTCTCCACCTACACCTGCGCCGCCGCCCTGGCCACGGGCCGGGTGATTTTCCAGCAGCGCGGACGGCTCCAGACGCGCGGCGTGATGCTGTACCTGATGGTGGCCATTTTCGGGCTGGCGGCGTTGCATGCGCTGCGCGTGGCGGTCTATACCGTGGGAGGACAGGCGCCCGCGTCCATGCTGGACCCTACGCCCTGGGGGCTGTTCTTCATCGTCTGCGGCGCGGTCACCGTCCCGGCGCTGTTCCTGGCGCTGCTCCTGCTGGTCCAGACCAGCCTGTCCGAACAGATGCAGGCGGCGCTGACCTTCGACAGCCTGACCGGGGCCTATTCGCGGCGCAGCATCCTGGACGAGCTCGACCGCGAACTGCGGCGCTGCAAGCGCGTCGACGGAAGGCTGGCGGTGCTGGTGCTGGACATCGATCACTTCAAGTCCATCAACGACCGCTACGGCCACGCGGGAGGCGATACCGCGCTGCGCCACTATGCGCAAGTGGTCCAGCGGGCCGTCAGGGCCAGCGACCGCGTCGGCCGGCTGGGCGGCGAGGAATTCGTGCTGCTGATGTACGACTGCGATCCGGCCCGCGCGCTGGTGCAGGCCCAGCGCGTCTGCGACGCCTTGCGCGACGCGCCGCTGCATCTGCAGGGCGTGGAAGTGCCGATGACCACGAGCGGCGGCCTGGCCGTGTATCAGGCGGGCGACACGGCAGACGGCATACTGGCCCGCGCCGACGCCGCGTTGTACCGGGCCAAGCAGCAGGGACGCGACCGCGTGGAGATGGCCTGGGCCGGGCGGACCGCCGGCCGCCCGTTGCCGGAAGGCCTGGCGGACGCGATGGCGGAGGACGACGGGTCCGCCACGCGGGAGGGGGCGGAATCTACGGTTTGAGGTGTTCCGTCAGGAACTTCTCCATCGCCTCGTAGAACTCGAACTTGTTTTCGTCGTTGTGGAAGCCATGGCCTTCGTTGTCCTTGACCATGTATTCGACGTCGACGCCGCGCGCGCGGAGCGCCTTGACCATCTGGTCGCTCTCGTCCTTGTTCACGCGCGGATCCTTGGCGCCTTGCGCCACGAACAGCGGTGTCTTGATCTTGTCCGCGTGCAGGGCGGGCGAGGTCGCGGCCAGGCGGTCGCGGTCGCGCTCGGGATCGCCCACCATGTCGTACATCTTGTCCAGCATGGGCTTCCAGTACGGCGGGATGGATTTCATGAACGTGAACAGGTTCGACACCCCGACGTAATCGACCGCCGCGGCATAGAGGTCGGGCGTGAAGGCAACGCCGGCCAGCGTGGCATAGCCGCCATAGCTGGCACCGTAGATCCCGATGCGCTTGGGGTCGGCGATGCCCTGCTGCACCAGCCATTGCACGCCATCCGTGATGTCGTCCTGCATCTTCAGGCCCCACTGCCCGAAGCTGGCTTCCCAGAAGGCGCGGCCGTAGCCGGTCGATCCGCGGAAGTTCACTTGCAGCACGCAAAAGCCGCGATTCGCCAGGAACTGTATCTCGGGGTTGTAGCCCCAGCCGTCGCGCGCCCAGGGGCCGCCGTGCGGGTTCACGATGCAGGGCAGGTTGGTGGAAGGGCGGCCGGCGGGCAGCGTCAGGTAGCCGTGGATCGTCAGGCCGTCGCGCGCCTGGTAGCTGATGGGCTGCACGCGGGACATGTCCGCTTCCGGGATGGCCGGGTTGATGTCGGCCAGCTTGGTCAGCGTGTCGGCGGCCGCGTCGTAGATGTAGCGCGACCCCGGGGTGCGGTCGTTGTAGGCGGCGACGATGAATGTGTTCTCGTCGCGGTTGGAGCCCTGGATCGCGAATTCATAGCCAGCCAGCCTGGCCGACAGCTTCTTGAACAGGGTTTCGGTTTCCGCGTCGAAAAAACGGTATTGCGGCTTGTCGGTCTGGTAGGCGGCCAGCGTCAGCACGCGGCGCTTGCGTGAGTACGCCGCGGCGTCCAGGTCCACGGTGTCGGGGGTGAAGATCTCTTCTTCGGCCTCGGGCTTGGCCGGGTCCACGATCACCAGCGCCAGTTTGTCGCGCCCGCGGTTGGAGAGCGCGTAGAGCTTCCTGTCGTCGAAGGTGAAGAACGCCGGGCTGACGCTGGTCCGGTAGTCGGTGGTGATCAGCGGACGGAATTCGGACGCTTCGTCGTCGCGATAGAGCAGGGTGGTGTTCAGCCCGTCGCTGGTGACCGCCGCGCGCACCTTGCCGGCATGGTCGGTCTGCCAGCCGACGATGTTGCCGGGATTCTGCGCCACCAGGACTCCCGCGCCGGTGTGGACGTTGACGCGGTAGACGTCGAAGACTTCGGGGTCGCGCTGGTTGTGGCTGATCAGGACGTGGTCGGGATCGTCTTCGAGGTCGTCCTCGATGCCGGCGCGCACGCCCTCGTAGGGCGTCAGGTCGGTGATCTTGCCGGTCTTGGCATTGACGGCCAGGACGTGGAAGTTCTCGTCGCCGCCGAAATCCTTCT
Source organism: Achromobacter sp. (assembly GCF_050285585.1). Classification (GTDB taxonomy): domain Bacteria; phylum Pseudomonadota; class Gammaproteobacteria; order Burkholderiales; family Burkholderiaceae_B; genus Achromobacter. The sequence goes on from NZ_JBLZXF010000010.1 coordinate 158,247, forward strand.
GGTAGAGCACCACGTCGGCGCCTTTCCAGAAGAAATTGCTGATGTCGCGCGCGGTTTCGCTGGTCAGCTGGCGCGGCTCGCCCACTGGCGTGCTGCCTTGCAGCGGCTGCACATAGATGTTCATGCGGGCGGGATTGCCGTCCACGCTGGTGGGCTGCATGAAGCCCAGCGTCTTGCCGTCATCGGCGAGCCGGAAGAAGCCGCGTTCCGGATTGCGGAAGAAGTCCTTCAGGGGATAGGCTCGCGGCGGCTGGGCGGCGCTGGCGCCCAGCGATGCGCCGACGATGCTGGCGGCCAGGACGGTGCGCTTCAGGAATGAGAACAAGGGGACCTCCGAGGTTGCTGCGGCCGCGGGCTGGGCCGGCTGCCGGCTGGTCCACCGATAATGCCATAGCGCCGCCGACGGTGTCGAACCGCCGGCGGCGCGGCGCGCTATCGGGGGGCGGACCGGCCCGGCCCACGCGCAGCGGGCCGATATGCGGGATAATCGCGGGCACTGATTTGGAGATAGACATGTACGGGAAACTGGTCGCGGCATCGGCGCTGGCCCTGGGCCTGGCGGGGTGCTCGATAGGCATTTCGCAGAACGGCGCATCGCCGCACAGCGAGTTCAAGGCGCCGGTGGCTTTCAAGGACGCCTATGCCACGGCGATCCGGCAATCCAGGGATTGCCTGCGTAGCACGGACAACGCGTACCGCGTGCTGGCCGACCTGGACGAAAGCGCGCAGTCCGGCGTGGTGCGGGTGCTGGCTCCCTTCAGCGACAATGAAATGTCGCGGGTCGATCTGAAGGCGGCCGGCGCCAAGAGCACCGACGTGCGCATCGTCATGTGGGGCAAGGGCACCTGGGACGCTGCCGCCATGCGCGCCATGCAGGACGCGGTCTATTACAGCCTGGTGTCGTGCAGCAGCTATATGCCGCTGGATCCGCGTCCCCAGGTCAAGCCCTCGCGCGACCTGCCGGACTGAGCCGGCGGCGCAAGGCCGCCCGGAACCTCAGTCGCTGCCCGGGCGGCGGCGGATGATCTTGAAGGTGGCGGTGGCGCGCGCGACCAGTTCGCCGTCGGCGCGCCGCACATCGCCCTCGCAGAAGGCGATCGAGGCGCCGCGGCGCAGGCAGCGGGCCTCGATGGTCAGGTCGCCCGTGCCGGGCGACAGGAACGAGGTGTTCATGTCGATGGTGGCCATGCCTTCCTTGCCGTCGGCGCAACCGCGGGCGGCGGCGCTGAGCGTGAAGTCCAGCACGCTCATCAGCGTGCCGCCGTGCACGTCGCCGCGGCTATTGGTGAGGTCCTGCCGCCAGGGCAGGGTGGTGCGGGCATAGCCTTGCTCGATGTGCTCGGGAACCAGGCCGAGGAAGTGCATGAAGGGAATGGTGAGGCCGAAGTAATCGGTCTGGGCAGTTTCGGGTGCAGTCATGGAACCGTTATGGACGGAAAGTAAGGTGTCGCCGGTCATAATATATGCTTTTGCCACGGGATTTCAGGCGATGAAAGGCCATGGAAACCGTTGCCCCCGGGCGGGGCGGCGGGCAGGCGCGGCGCGGAGGGCCTGTGTCTGAGGCGCGCAAGATCGTGCATGTGGACATGGACGCGTTCTATGCGTCCGTGGAGCAGCGCGACAACCCCGAACTGCGCGGCAAGCCGGTGGTGGTGGCCTGGACGGGCCCGCGGTCGGTCGTCTGCGCGGCTTCCTACGAGGCGCGGCGCTTCGGCATCCATTCGGCCATGTCCGCCGCGCGCGCGGAGCGGCTCTGTCCGCACGCCATCTATGTGCCGCCGGACTTCAACCGCTATCGCGAGGTGTCGCGCCAGGTCCGGCAGATTTTCGCGCGCCACACTGACCTGATCGAGCCGTTGTCGCTGGACGAAGCCTACCTGGACGTTACCGTCAACAAGTACGGGCTGCCCTCGGCCACCGAGGTCGCCCAGGTCATCCGTCACCAGATCCGCGAGGAGACCGGGCTGACCGCGTCGGCCGGGGTGGCGCCCAACAAATTCCTGGCCAAGATCGCGTCGGACTGGAACAAGCCGGACGGCCTGTTCGTGGTCCGCCCCAGCAAGGTGCTGGCCTTCCTGGAACCCTTGCCCGTGCGCAAGGTCCCGGGCGTGGGCAAGGTCACGCAGGCGCGGCTGGAACAGCTGGGCATCCATACGGTGGGCGACCTGGCCACGCACGGCGTGCAGGAGCTCGAACATTATTTTGGCCGCTACGGGCGGCGCCTGTACGAATTGGCGCGCGGCATCGACGAGCGCGAGGTGCAGACGGACGCCCCGTTGCAGCAGGTGTCGGCCGAAACCACGTTCGAGCAGGACGTGCGGCTGGGCGGGCTGGGCGAGGCCATCGACCGCATGGCGCAGAAGGTGTGGGAGCAGTCGCTGAAGAAAGGGGCGCTGGGCCGCACGGTGGTGCTCAAGCTGAAAACCGACCGCTTCCGCATCCTGACGCGCAGCCAGACCAGCCCGAATCCGCCCGGATCGGCGGCGGAGCTTGCCGCCGTTGCGAGGCTGCTGTGCGAACGGGTGGAACTGCCGCCGGAGACGCTATACCGGCTGGCGGGGGTGGGGATGAGCAATTTCGCCGATCCGGCGGAGCGGTCGCGCCAGCCGGACCTGTTCGGCGGCGCGTTCTGAGGCCGCGCGGGCGGCGGGCCCCGCGCGCCGGGGCATGGGGGCCCGCGCATGGCGGGCCGTCCGGAATCAGGCCAGGCGGGCCTTCACCTGCTGCGACAGCGCCGTCATGTCGGCGCGGCCGGCCAGCGACTGCTTGAGCAGGGCCATGACCTTGCCCATGGCGGGCGCGCCCGTCACGCCTTGCGCGGCCACTTCCGCCAGCGCGGCGTCGATGGCGGCGGACACTTCCTCCGGCGTGGCGGCCTGGGGCAGGAATTCCTGCAGCACGACCACTTCGGCCTTTTCCTGCTCGGCGGTTTCCGTGCGGCCGGCCTGTTCGAACGCGGCGATGGATTCGCGGCGCTGCTTGACCTGTTTTTCGATGATGGCGGTGATTTCCGCGTCGGTCAGGTCGCGGCGTTCGTCCACTTCCTTCTGCTTGACGGCGGCCAGGAGGAAGCGCAGCGTCGCAAGGCGCTCGGTGGCCTTGGCGCGCATCGCTTCCTTGACGGAATCGGAGAGGCGGGTTTTGAGCGTAGCTGTGCTCATGGTGAACCTTTGTGGTGGTGTAGCGGCAAATAAACAGTGTAAACCGGCAGCCCGCGATCCGCCCCGCGGTCCGGCGGGGCGGCCCGGCCCCGTTCCTATTTGACCTTGGCCAGGTCGCCGCGCAGGGCGACGCCCGCAACCATGGCGCCGGCGTGGCATTCGTAGTCGGTCTTGTTGCTGTACACGTTCTTGCGGTAGTAGCTGACGATATTGGTCACCGCGTTGGCGCCCGCCTTCTTCGCCGCCTCGTGCAGCGCGATGACGGCGGACTGGGCCACCCACAGGCACGCCTCTTCATCTTTCTTGGCGAACGCGTTGGTCTTGCGATTGGTGACGACATCGGCCTGCAGCACCTGCCCCTTGGGGCCGGTGCCCGCCAGGTAGAAGCGGACGCTGCCGTCGATCTTGCCGGCGGCCTGCGCGGCTTCGATCGCCGGCTGGAGCGGCAGGTGGACGGTGCGGTCCGCGGCGACGGCCGGGGCGGAGCAGACGAGCGACAGGGCCAGGGTTCCAAACAGCTTGCGAGACAGGTTCATGGTGGGTTCCAAGGGAGTGAAACGGAAAGGGCGACGCAGCCGCCGGATCTAGCGCCAGCGGCGGAAAATCAGCGACGTATTGATTCCGCCGAAGGCGAAATTGTTGTTCATCACATATTCGTTGCTCATGCGGCGGCCTTCGCGCAGATAGTCCAGCTCGCCGCAGCGCGGGTCGACATTGCGCAGGTTCAGCGTGGGGGCGTACCAGTCGCGGTTGAGCATTTCGATGCTGAACCACGATTCCAGCACGCCGCAGGCGCCCAGGGTATGGCCGAGATAGCTCTTCTGCGAGCTGATGGGCATGCTGCTGCCGAAGAGGCCATGGGTCGCCTGCGTTTCGGCGATGTCGCCCTGTTCGGTCGCGGTGCCGTGGCCGTTCACGTAGCCGATGGCCTGCGGCGGCAGGTTGGCGTCCGCCAGCGCCATTTCCATGGCGATGCGCATCGTCCTGGCTTCCGGGCGCGTAATGTGCGTGCCGTCGGAATTGCTGCCGAAGCCCACGACTTCCGCATGGATGCGGGCGCCGCGGGCCAGCGCGTGGTCCAGCGATTCCAGCACCAGCATGCCTGCGCCTTCGCCGATCACGAGGCCGTCGCGGTCGCGGTCGTAGGGGCGGGGAGTGAGCTCGGGCGTGTCGTTCTTCTGGCTGGTGGCGTAGAGCGCGTCGAACACCAGGGCTTCGCTCGCGCACAGTTCCTCCGAGCCGCCTGCCAGCATCAGGTCCTGGCGCCCGTAGCGGATGGCCTCGTAGGCATAGCCGATGCCCTGGCTGCCCGAGGTGCAGGCGCTGGAGGTCGGGATGATGCGGCCCTTCAGTTCGAAGAAAATGCCCACATTGGCCGCCGTGGTGTGCGGCATCATGCGGACGTAGGAGTTGGCGTTCAGGTCGTCCGTGACGCCATTGAGCAGCATGTTGCCGAAGGCGCGGATTTCGGCGGTGCTGCCCACCGACGATCCGCAGGCCACGCCCATGCGCCCGTCCGTGATGGCGCGGTCGCCCAGCAGCGCGGCGTCTGCCAGGGCGAGCTCCGCGGCCCGCACCGCCAGCTGCGACACGCGTCCCATGCTGCGCAGCTGTTTCCGGGTCCAGTGGGCGGGCGGGTGGAAATCATCGATGGGGCCCGCCAGGCGGGTATTCAGTTCGGCGTAGCGCGACCAGTCCGGCATGGTCCGGATGGCGCTTCGGCCGGATTGCAGCGCGTCCTGCACGGTGGCCCAGTCGGAACCGAGCGCGCTGATGCCGGCCATGCCGGTAACGACGACCCGCTTCATCAGCACAGCCCTCCGTTGACGCCTATGACCTGGCGCGTAATGTAGGCGGCGCCCGGGGACATCAGGAAGGCGACGGTTGCGGCCACCTCCTCCGGACGTCCCATGCGCTGGGCCGGCACTGCCTTCAGGATTTCCTCGACCGGCACGTGTTCGTCGAGCATGTCGGTATCGATCAGCCCGGGCGCCACGCAGTTCACGGTGATCTGGCGCTTGGCCAGCTCCACGGCCAGCGCCTTGGCCGCGCCGATGAGGCCGGCCTTGGACGCGCTGTAGTTCACCTGGCCGCGATTGCCCACCATGCCGGAGACGGACGCCATGCAGACGACGCGGCCGGGGGCGCGGCGGCGGATCATGGGCATCGCCAGCGGGCTGAGCACGTTGTAGAAACCGTCCAGGTTGGTGCGCAGGACTTCGTCCCAATCGTCGCCGCTCAAGGCGGGGAACGCGCCGTCTCGCGTCAGGCCGGCATTGAGGACGACGCCGTAATAGGCGCCGTGCCGGTCTATGTCGGCCTGCAGCGCTTGCGCGCATTGCTTGCGGTCGGCGACGTCGAACTGCAGGACGCGCGCCTGCCGGCCCCGCGCCTGGATGTCGGCTTGCACGGCCTCGGCCTGGCCGCGTTGCTGGCGGCAGTGCAGCACCAGATCATGGCCAGCGTCGGCCAGCGCCAGCGCGATCGCGCGGCCGATGCCGCGGCTCGAGCCGGTTACTAGGATGGGGGCAGCGCTCATTCGGGTGACTCTTCCTGGATAAAGGCGGTGGGATCCTTGGGCTGGTAGACATTCAGCCGGGCTTCGGCCAGCAGGCGGGCTTCATCGTGCAGCTCGCATTCGAAGACGCTCATGCCGCTGGCGTCGACCAGTCCGCGGCGCACATGGATGGTAAGGCGGGCGCCGGCCGGCAGCGTGTCGGCATGGATTTCGTATCGGCGCGTGCCGAGCAGGAAGCCCAGCTTGACGGGTTCGCCCGCCAGGCGGGCCTGGCAACCGGCCCAGGCCCCCACGGCCTGCGCCATGAGTTCCATGCCGAGCCAGGGCGGCAGCGAGCCGTCGGGCAGCGAGTAGGGGCCGGGCTTGACGACGGCGAACGCGCAGAGGCTGTCCGCATCATAGCTGCGGACCTCGTCGAGCAGAATCATGTCGCCCGCGTGCGGCAGCAGGCTGGCGATGGGCCACGGGCTCATGGCTGCGCTCCGAGGATCAGGCTGACGTTGTTGCCGCCGAACGCGAAGGAATTGCTCATGGCTAGGCGCGGGCGGCCCTGGGCGTAGCGATGGGCCGTCGTGCCGAACTCCAGCGCCGGCAGCGCCGGGTCGGGTTCGCCATCCCAGACATGGGGCACAAGCCGTCCGCTGGCGTTGCCGGAAGACAGCGTCGCCCATGCCAGCGCCGCTTCCAGCGCGCCGGCGGCGCCGAGCGCGTGGCCGGTGAGCGGCTTGGTCGACGCGCAGGGCACGCCCTGCGGGAAGACGGCATGCATCGCGTGGCTTTCCATGGCGTCGTTATGCGGCGTGCCGGTGCCGTGCAGGTTGACCCAGCCGATCTGGCTGGCATCGACGCCGGCCGACGCCAGGGCGGCGAGCATGGCCTGGCGCGCGCCGGCGCCGGTCGGCTCCGGCGCCGACATGTGCCAGGCATCCGAGCTGGCGCCGCCGCCGAGAAACGCCACGCAGCGCGCGTCCGCCGGTTCGCGCTCCATCAGGAACAGCGCGCCGGCCTCCCCGATGTTGATGCCGCGGCGGTTGGCCGAGAACGGCAGGCAGAGCGTGTCGTCGATGGCTTCCAGCGTGGCGAAGCCGTTGATGGTGAGCCGGCAGAGCGTGTCCGCGCCGCCGCAGACCACGGCATCGCATAGATCCAGTTCGAGCAGGCGGCGCGCCGACAGCAGCGCGCGCGCGCTGGAAGTGCAGGCCGTGGAAAGGGTGTAGGCCGGGCCGCGCGCGCCCAGCCACTGCGCGAAGAATGCGGAAGGGGAGGACAGGGCCTGGCGGCGATAGTCGTAGCTGTCGGGCCAGCCGCCTTGCGCCGCCAGCTGGCGGAAGGCGGGGGCGTTGTCGTTGATGCCGGAGGTGCTGGTGCCCAGCACCACGGCGACGCGGGCGGGGCCGTACCGCGCCACGGCGCCGCGCAACTGCGGTTCGATCTGCAGCGCGGCGGCCAGCAGCAGCTGATTGTTGCGGCTATGGTGATGCGCGGGCAGCGATTCGTCGATGGAGGGCAGGGCCCCGGCATAGCCGCCCAGCGTCAGGGTGCGGCCATGGACCCAGCCCGCGCGGGCGCGCATGCCGGAAGTGTCGCCCGCGAATGCGGCTTGCGCCACGGCGTCCATGCCCGAGCCCAGCGCGCATACCACGCCAGGCGTGCCCAACCAGGTATTCATGGCTGTTCCTTCAATGGCGAAATCCGCCAGGTGATGCCGTCCGAGTCGACGACCGTGAACGTGTCGGCCTGCGCGGCCCGCGGCCAGCGCACCGTCCAGCGCGGACGGCCATGTTCCAGCAGTTCGCGCTCCGCCGCGCCGCCGCTTTCGCTGCGCGCCTGCCAGTTGCCCGCGCCATAGGCGGCATCCAGCTCCGTCTCCGGCGTCCAGGCGAACATCAGGGCGGCGAACAGGTTGCGCGCCTGGCCGTTGGGCCGCAGGAACCCGTCATTGCGCCATTTGCCGCGCTCGAGCATCTGCCTGGCCTGTGGCACGCCCATGGGATCGAACAGCGACCAGCGCAGGGCCGGGCCTTCGCGCTGCACGACAAGCAGCGTGTCCAGGGACGGCTGGCCGGGCGCCGCCTGCACGACGTGAAGCTGCCGCGGCAGCGCAAATGCCGCGTCGCGCGCGGGCACCGGCGGCGCGCCCGCGCAGCCCGCCAGCGCGGCCAGCAGCACGGCCGCGCCGACGGCGCGGCGCAAGGCCGAAGCGCGGTGGCGGGACGCTGTCATCGTACGCCTCATGCGGGCACCGGCGGCGCTTCCCGGCCGCGGCAGAGCTCGCTCAGCATGCGCAGGCGGCGCTGCGGGCTGGCGACGAAGGGATTGGTCTTGTCCCAGGCATAGCCTGCCAGGATGGAGCTGATCATGCGGCGGATCTCCGGTTGCGCGCGCTCGTAGAACACCACGTCTTGGAATTCCCCCGTGTACCAGCCCTGCACGTACGCGCGGAATGTCTCAACGCCGACCATGAGCGGGTCCGCGAACTCGGACTGCCAGTCGACCTGGGCGCCGGTCAGCTGGCGATGCAGCGCGTCGGCCGCGAGCTTGGACGAGCGCAGGGCGATCGTGACGCCCGAGGAAAACACGGGGTCCAGGAATTCCGCCGCGTTGCCCAGCAGGGCGTAGCCGGGGCCGTGCAAGCGCTCCACGCTGGCCGAGTAGCCGCCGATGGTGTTCGCGGGCGTATCCCAGACTGCGTTCCTCAGGATGCGTTTCAGGTTCGGCGCCGCGTCCGCCATGGCGCGCAGCGTGGTCATCAGGTCCTCTTCCGGGCCGCCGAAGAGATTCTCCCCGCCCACCACGCCGAAGGAGCAGCGGCCATTGGAGAACGGGATCAGCCAATACCAGATGCCGCGTTCCTCTGGGTGCACGCTGATCAGGATCTTCTCGCGGTCGAAGCCGGGGTCGTCGATGCGATCCTCGATATGGGTGAAGATGGCCTTGCGGGGAGGCATCGAGGACGGGCGCTCGAGATCGAGCAGTCGCGCCAGCACGCGCCCATAGCCGCTGGCGTCCAGGACGAAGCGGCTCTTGACCTGGTACGACTGGCCATCCGCGCCGCGCACGTCGAGCAGGGGACCGTCGCCGTCGAAATCGGCCGCGGTCACTTCCTGCCGGTAGCGGACTTCCACGCCCTGGCGCGCGGCGTCGTCGGCCAGCACCTTGTCGAAGTGCGCGCGCTGCACCTGGAACGTGGTGCCCGGGCCGGGGGTGAACTTGTCGCGGAAGTCGAAGTAGGTGTAGCGGCTTCCGCAGGCGAAGGCGGCGCCGTTCTTGACCTGGAAGCCCGCGGCCTGGACGGCGGGCAGCATGCCCGCTTCTTCCACGAATTCCAGGCAGTGGGCGAGCAGGCTCTCGCCGATGGAAAAGCGGGGGAACTGCTGGCGCTCCAGCATCAGCACGTCATGCCCCTGCCGCTTTAGCAGGGCGGCGGCGACCGCGCCGGCGGGGCCCGCCCCGATTACCACGACTTCCCGATGTTCCATTTCCTGAGTATCCATATTTAGTTATTGAAGGAAGGATGCTGTGTAGCGGTCCGGGGCGCCCGGATCCAGGGCGCCCAGAGCAGCGAGAACGCCACGCCCAGCGCTACCGCCAGCCCGAAATTTGCGAGGGCCGGAGTATGGCTGAGGGCGAGCAGGCCGAAGGACAGCAGCGTGGTGGCGGCGCTCAGCAGAATGCCCACGAGGCTGGCGGGAGCGCCCGCGACCCGTTCGTACATGAAGATCGCGTAGTCCACGCCTATGGCCGATACGAGCAGCAGGCCGAACAGGCTGAAGAGGGTGAGCGGCTGGCCGAGATAGCCGAGCGCGGCCAGGCTGCAGGCGGTGGCCGCCAGGGGCACGGCCAGGATGCGCCAGGTGGCGGCGCGCCCGAGGGTCAGCAGCAGCAGGACGGCGGCTACGACATACGACAGCAGCTTGAGTTCGGCGGCCTCGATGCGGGTCGCCGCGAACATGCGGTTCAGTTCGCCGCTGCGGTCCACCAGCGTCACGTCCGGCGCCACCTGGGCAACGGCATCCAGGGCGGACGCATCGCGCAGGCCCAGCAAGGTCACCATGCCCGCGGCCTGCCCGTCATGCGTTCCCAGCCATAGCGCGCGCCAGCGTTCCGCCTGCTGGCCTTGCAGGGCCTCGTCGATCGAGAGCGGCGGCAGCTTGGCCATGGCCAGCAGCTCGTGCCGCAAGGCCTCGTAGGGGATTCCCAGGTCGGTCAGGGGTTTCCAGACCTCGGGACGGGCGGCGCTCGCGGCCAGGCTCCGCCCCAGCGCCTGCTGGTCGGCCGCGGGCGATACCAATTGGCTCAGCGAGCTGTAGGCGGCGAGATCGCCGCGTTCGACCAGTCCGTCCAGCGCTTGCGATATCCGGGCCTGCCGGCGCAGCAATTCGTCCGTGTCGGGCGCGCGCACCAAAAAGAACTGGCTGGTCGGCACGAAGCCGGTGATTTCCCCGATCTGCCGGGCTTGCTGCACCAACGGCGCGGGCAGGCTCAGCCATTGGCGCAGGTCGTCCTGGATGCCCAGCCGGGAAATGCCGCCCACGGTGGCCGCCGCCAATGCCAGGGCGCCCAGCCACAGCACGAGGCGGCGGGAAGCCAGGCGTTCGCGCGCGCTCAGCGCGGCCTGGGCGAAGCGCAGCAGCGGCTGCCAGGGACGGGGGCGCCAGTTCCTCATCCAGGCCGGAAGCTGGCATACCGTGCAGGCATAGGCGCCCAGCAGGCCGGCAGCCGAGAACACCGCTGTCTGCGTGAGAGCCGGGAACGGGGTGAATGCCAGGGCGATGTACCCCACCAGGCTCGCGGCCAGGCTGATGGTGAGGCCCGGCAGAACGCGCCGCAGCGCCGGCCAGGCCTGCCAGTCCGCCATGCCATAGCTTTTGCCCAGCCAGTGCAGCGGAAAATCCACCGCCACGCCGATCAGGCTGGCGCCGATCACGAGGGTCAGCAGATGGATCGATCCGAATACCGCCACGCAGGCCACCGCGCCCGTCAGCAGGCCGACCGCCACGGGCGCGAACGCCAACAGCGCGCGGGCGCGCCGCAGCGCCAGCAGCAGGAGCAGGACGATCCCGATCGTGGCGCCCGTGCCTATCCAGCCGCTTTCGGCCACGGCCTGCGCCCGGCCGGCGGCCGCATACAAGGGTCCCCCGGCCACCAGCAGTTCGGCGCCGTCCGCGTCCAGCGCCTGGCGGTCCTGCTCCAGCTGCGTTGCGATGCGCTGGGGCGCGTTCGAGTCGAACGCATTGCCCCGGGTTTCGGCGCGGACCAGCACCCAGCGTCTGCCCGCCTGTTCCGCCTGCAGGGTACCCGTGCGGATGTCGTACTGCACCGCGCCGCCGGGATGCAGCGCCTGTTCGGCGCGGCGGGTGAGGCCGAGCCAGTCCTGGTCCACGGACACCAGCCCCGACGATGAAAACGGATCCGACAACTCGCGCGCGCGGCGCGCGGCATAGGAGGCGGGGTCTGTTTCGAGCTGGCGCCGGTCCGCCGCGGGCAGCATAGCGAGGCGGCCGGCCGCAAGTTGGGCGCGCAGGGCGGCCAGGTCGACGGCCAGCTCCATCTGCACGGAGGAGAACAGGCCGCTGTCCGTCCAGCGCTGCGCCAGCCGGCGCGCGGGGGCGGCGGAGTCCGCGCCCGGGCGGGCCGCGACCAGGGCGATGACCTGGCGGGAAAGCGGCTCCTGGATGCGGGCCTCGGCCAATTGGCGCACGGCATCGTTGCCGGCCTGCGGCACCAGATCCATCAGGTTGGCCGAGACGGGCCAGCCATTGCGGCATTGCCACGCGCCGATGCAGAGGATCAGCAGGAAGCCCAGCTTGAACAGCCGGGGCAGCCAGCGTTCAATCGGCAAACGCACGTTGTTCCTCGGCCGTCAGGGTCTGGGCGGCTACCGCGTCCGTCATCTGCAACACGCTGCGATCGCCCTGGGTCTCGCGCAGTTCGATGCGGTCCACCAGCGCCGCTCCGTCGATCCGGATGCTGTCGAAGATCTGGCGCAGGAGCGCCGACCGGGGTGTCAGCACCAGTTGCCAGGCAGTTGATTCGCCGGTGAGCGTCAGGTCGAAGTTCTCGCGCAGCCCGGCGGTGTCGCCGGCCAGCACGGACAGGAAAAGCTGGTTCTCGCGGCTCGCGCCCGAGCGCTGCGGCAAGGCCTGCCATTTACCGGTTTCGTCGCGGCGCGAGATGCCGGCGGCGTCGATGCGCAGGTCCTGCGCGATAGGGGTGCGCAGCAGCCACAGCAGCCCCTTGCCGGTCGCCAGCGTGAAATCGCCCCGGCTGGTCAGCGGCTGCGGGAGCGAGCGCAGGAACTTCTGCTGCACGAAGTGGCCCCGCACGACGGGAGCGGCGCGCAGCTGCTCCTGCAAGTCGGCCAGGTCGAAGGCATTGGCGTTCCAGGACAGGAAGGCCAGGACCAGCAGGGCGGCCAGGCGGCGGGCGAGCAAGGGAGCGAATGCGCGTTTCATGCCGGCGCACCCATCGATTGAAGCTGGCGCCGCACGGCATCCCCGAGCTCGGAAGGCGACGCCAGCTGCATTTCACGGGTCCGCATGCAGACCGCGACCTGCTCGGAGGTGGCGCGCGTGAGGCGGCGGCCGCTCTCGGCGTCCAGGATCAGGTAATTGATCTTCAGGCGATGCTCCCACTCCACGAGCTCGGCGCGCACGGTCAGGCGTTGGCCGAACTGTGCGGGCTGCGCGTAGCGCAGGTGCAGGTCGATCACCGGCCAGGCGTAACCGCTGGCCCGCATGGCGTCGTAGTTGTAGCCCAGCATGTCCAGCAGTTCGCACCGGGCCTGTTCCAGGTACTTCACATAGTGGCCGTGCCATACGACGTTGATCGAATCGACATCGAAGAAGGGCACCCGGATTTCGACTTCAGCGCCGATGACGCCTCGTTTACGCATCGTCTTTCCAGAAGGGGTAAAAGTTGAACCATTGCAGAGGCGCCTGGCGGCAGTGCGCGGCGAGGCGGTCGGCATAGCGTTGGGCCGAATCGGCGATCCGCGCCTGGCGGGTGGCGCGCGTCCATTCGATGCCGTCGGAAAAGCGTTCCATGGCGACGCGGTAGCGCGGGCCGTGGCGGGTGCAGAACAGCAGGTTGACTGGACAGCGCAGCAGGCCGGCCAGCAGCCAGGGGCCTTGGGGCAGCAGCGCGGTGGCGCCGAGAAAGTCCACGGGCGCGCAGCGGTCGCCCCGCAGGGGAACGCGGTCGCCGGCGATGGCCAGCCATTCGCCGCGGTCCAGGCGTTGCGCCAGGTCCAGCATGGCGGGAGCGTCCAGCTCGCTGACCTGGATCATGCGCAAGCCGCCGCCCGCTTCGTTGAGCAGGCGGCTGAAACGGGCCGCGTGCTTGTCGTGGACCAGCACATTGAGCTTCAACGCGCCGGTCCGTTCCGCCAGCGCGCGGCACACCTCGATGTTGCCCAGATGCGAGCCGACCAGGATCTGGCCGCGGCCCTGGCCCATCTGCCCGTGCAGGCCGTCGGGGTCGGCGATGTCCAGGCTGGCCAGCGTGATCTTGCCCTGCCAGACGTCCAGCTTGTCCAGTATTGCGTGGGCAAAGGCGAGGTACTGGCGATACACCGGCATGCGGCGCGGCAGCGGGACGGGCATGTCGCCGGATTGCGTCAGGCGGCGCTGATAGTCGGCAATCGCGCGCCGCGCTTGGGCGCCGGAAAGATAGAAATACAGGACGACCGCCCAGACCACGGGCGCGACGAGCCGTCGCCCCAGGTTGCGCGCCGCCCAGGCCGTCAGGCGCATGAGTGCCAGGTTGCCGCGCTCGGGCTGGCCTGCCCAGTGCCGATCCATGGTGTTCATGGCCGCTGGCCTCGCGCCAGCCGGCGCCACAGGAGCGCGGGCGAGCGCGCCAGCATGCCGAAGAACAGGCGCGCGTGCATGCGGCTGATCAGCATGTTGTCCCGCACGCCCTTGAAATGCGAGACGCCGCCTTCCGGGTAGACCACGCGCGTCGGCAGCCAGACCATGGCGACGCCGCGCCAATGCAGGCGCACCAGGACGGCGATGTCGAAATCCATGCGCCGGCCCACGTGGCAGTTGTCGATCACGGATAGCGTCTGGCGCAGCGGGTAGACGCGGAAACCGCACATGGCGTCGGGGATATCGGCCGAGAGCGTATTGATCCAGACCCAGACGCGGGTCAGCCAACGGCCGTAGAGGCGGCTGCGCGGCACGTCTTCGCCGTATACCGGAAGGCCGCAGATGACGGCCTGCGGACTGGCGCGCGAGGCATCCGCGAACGCCGCCGCATCGGGCAATGCATGCTGCCCATCGGCATCCACCTGCAGTGCGTGGGTATAGCCGAGAGAGGCCGCGGCCCGCAGCCCGTCCTGCACCGCGGCGCCCTTGCCGCCGTTCGCGGCGCGGCGCAGCAGGTGCGTGCGGGGCCTGGCCGCCAAGGCATCCAGTTCGGCGGCGCAAGCGAGCTCCGAGCCATCGTCCACCAGCACGCAAGGCAGGCCTTGCGCCGCCAGCTGCGCGTGCACGGCCGCCACCGTGGCGCCGTGGTTGTACACGGGGATGACCGCGCAGAGCCGGTGCGCCGTCATGGCTGCCCGCCTTCGAGGATGCGGCCCGACGAGCATGGCGCGCCGTCGACCGTGAAGGCGAAGTGCAGCTTTCGTTTCGCGGCGTCCCATTTGAGCGCCAGGGAGGCGACGTCGCCGGGGCGGAGCAGCCGCTGGAACTTCAGGACTTCCATGCCGGCAAAGCGAAGGCCGGGGTGGAGGTCGCGCAACGCCAACGACATGGCCCAGCCGATCTGCGCCACGCCCGGCACCACGGGCGCGGACGGGAAGTGGCCGCTGAAATAGGCGAGATCGTAGGGAATTTCCAGCGTGTACCGGCGCTCGTTTTCCGCCTGGCCGGGCAGTTCCCGCGCTTCCGGGGCCAGGGGCCGCGGACCCGCGGCGGCCTCGAATTCATGGCGCGGCAATTTGCCTTGCGCGTTGCTGGGCAGTTGCGCAAAGAAGCGCCAGGTGCGGGGAATGGCCAGCGATTCGAAGCCCGCGGCCAGATGCGCGCGCAATGCGGCGGTCACCGCTTTCCGGCCCTGGTTGCGCAGGATGTGCAGGCCCGTGGCGGACAAGGCGACCAGGGCGGCAAGCCGCGGAGCGCCGGCGATCGCGCCCAGGCGCGCCTCCGTGACGTAGGGATGCCCCGACAGCGCCCGCTCCAGCATGGGCAGGGAGATGCGCTTCTCTTCGATCTTGACGATGCGGTCCAGGCGGCCCAGCAGCCGGAACCTGCCCGAGACGAGCTCCGCGCCGTCGGCCGTTTGCGCTTCGGCGGCGTTGACCCAGGGGGATTGCACACGTAGCGCGCCCTCGGCGTTCAGGCTGACCGCGACGCCCGGCAGCGGCTGCCAATCCTCCGAGCCCTGGCGCCAGGCAACGGCCCCTGTCTCGGAGCTGCCGTAGATTTCGGTGGGGCGCAGCCCCAGATGGCGTTCGATGTGGTCGGATACGTCGGCGGGCAGCTCCCCGCCCGAGGAGTGGATGCGGAGCAGCCTGCCGCGCAAGGCCGGCCAATCCAGCCGGTCTCCCAGCCGCCGCAGCAGCGCGGGGCTGGCGATCCAGACGAAGAAAGGATGGCGCAGGCTGGCCCGCTGCAGGTCCTCGGGGTAGATGCGCTGGGGGCGGTCGAGCAGCCGTCCCGCGCACAGCGGCCACAGCACCCGGAAGGGCAGGCCGTACATGTGCTGGGCCGATACGCTGCCCAGCACCGGCGTGTGGGCATCGGGCCATTGGTCCTGCAGCGCGCGGACCTCGTCCATCAGCTGCCGCCAGGTCTTGGCGATGTGCTTGGGTTGGCCGCTGGATCCGGATGTGCACAGCACCAGCTCCAGCGCGGGATCCAGCTCGGCGGGCGCCAGCGGAGGATGGTCTTGAAGGTCTTCCAGCCGCCATTGCCGGTCCGCCGGCACCGGAAGGGCGGCATCGGTCAGCCAGGCGTCAACGGTGGCGTCGAGCGCGGAGCAGGTGTGCGCCTGGGCATCGCCCGGAAGCACCGCGACAACGCCCGCGCGCCAGCAGGCCAGCAGCGCGGCCGCCATCTGCGCGGCGTCTTCGAACCAGAGCGCGACGCGGCGCGGCGACTTGGCCCGCAATGCGCCGGCCGTCGCCAGGCTGGCCTGCGCGAGCGCGCCGCGCGACAGGAGCGGCTCGTCGGCGACCGGGATGCCGGCCTCGTCGGGCGCAGCGGGCAACAGCAGATGCGTCAGGGGAATCCAGGCCATGGTTCAAGCCACTCTGGCGGCGGCGGGGCGCAGAATCCATTCGCCGGCGAACAGCAGGCCCATCAATCCGTAGCTGATGGCGCCGTTGTACGCGACCCACCAGCTCCAGGGCGCCCAGGCCGCGAGCACGGCGGCCGTTGCGCCGTTCAAGGCGAAAAAGGCGCACCAGACCCGCGTGACGTTGCGCGTGTAGCGCACGCCTTCGGGCGGCAGGTCGGGGTGGCGCAGCCGCGCCAGGCGCTCGATCACCGGCCGGCCGGCCTTCAGGCTGGCGCCGAAGACGGCCAGCATCATGGCGTTGACCAATACCGGATACCAGCGCAGGCCGGCTTCCGAATCCCAGGCCGCCAGGATCAGGCAGAAGACGATCGCCACGGCGGGCAGCAGGCGCGAACCGGGCTGCCCGGCGCCTGCCGTCAGGCCGCGCGCCAGCCACAGCAGCGCCAGGGGCAGAACCACCCAGGCCACGCTCAGGCGCCCCAGCGCCGCGTGGACGGCGAAGGGGTAGGCGATGCCGGCCAGGGCCAGGGCGGCTGCCGCGCCATGTCTCATGCGGCGGGATCCTGCTTTTGCCACATGGCCTGCACGACGTCCTCGACGGTACGCACCGTCCGGAAGTCGTTGGCGTCGAGTTTGCGGCCGGTCTGCCGGCGCACGTGGTCGATCAGGTCGATGGCGTCGATGCTGTCGATTTCAAGATCGGTGTACAGGTTCGCCTCGGGCGTGATGCGTTCCGGTTCGATCTCGAACAGTTCGACCAGCGCGCCGCGCAGCGTATTGAAGATTTCCTCGCGGGTATGCATCGTGAACTCCGTATGCGTTAATCGTGGCGTTGCGCGGTGACAAAGGCCGCCAGCTTGGCGATGCTGGCGAAATGCTCGCGCATGTTCCTCGTTTCCGGATCTATGGTGATGCCGTAGCGCTTTTGCAGCGCGAGGCCCAGCTCCAGCGCGTCCACGGAATCCAGTCCGAGTCCGTCGCCGAACAAATGGGCGTCGCGGTCGATGTCCTCGGGGGTGATGTCTTCCAGCCCCAGGGATTCGATGACGAGGGTCTTCAGTTCAAGTTCCAGTTGATTCATCCAGCGTGGACTCCGCATTCGCCGCCATGGGCGATTATTGGTTCAGTGGGGCGCCCGAGGACGCGGTGCGCGCCAGTTCGGTCTCGAAATAGGTGTGCAGGTGATCGTTCATCCTGCGTCCCGCGATCGGCAGCGGATGCGCTTCGCTCCAGGTGGCGGGATCGATGTCCTCGCCGACATGGATGACGTAGCGCATCCGGCAGGGCGGAATCCGGTACCAGGGCTCGCCCTTGGTCAGGCTGCGCGGATTCATGCTGATCACGACGGGCGTCACCACGCGCGCGCCGCGCAGCGCGATGGCGCAGGCGCCCCGATGGAAGCGCGGCATGGTGTCGCGCGGCGTGCGGGTGCCTTCGGGAAAGACGATCAGGGTTTCGCCGCTGCGCAGCACGTCGGCGGCGCGGTCGAACATGTCGAAGCTCTCGTCGTTGGTAATGTAGCGCGCGTTGGCGATCGGGCCGCGGGTAAAGGGATTGGTCGCCAGGCTGTGCTTCACGATGCAGTTGGCGTTCTTGACGTGGCCCACCAGGAAGACCACGTCCAGCAGCGAGGGGTGGTTGGCCAATATCATCTGCCCGGGCTGGCCAAGGCGTTCGGCGCCCCGGAACTCCACGGTCAGGATGCCGACGCGGACCATGAAGCGGATGAAAAGGCGGAAGGTCCGGTTCAGGGTCCAGCGCGCCCGGCGCTGGCGGTCCAGCTTGTCGCCGGGCAGCAGGCGCTGAGACGGGAAGACGAACGCGCGCAGCAGCACGCCGCCCAGTCCGAACAGAGTGAACGCCATGCCGGTGGCCACGAGCCGCCAGAGCCAGAAATCCTGCCGTGGGTGGGTGCTGCGGGTCATGCCGTGCGCGTCCAGGTCCATTGGCGGGCGTGGTTCGCGTGCCGCCAGGCGTGCGTGCGCAACAACAGGTGGCGCAACAGGTTCAGGGGGTTGGGCCAGACCTGCGGCGCATCGGCGGCGGGGGCCGCCTGTTGCGGATCCAGGTTCAGCGTCCAGTCGGCGCCGGGGCGCAGGTGGAGGGCGACCGCGTAGGTGCACGGCACATCCCGCGTCCAGGGGGCATACGGGGCGGGCGGCAATTCTTCGGCCAGCACCACCAGCACGTCCTCGTGGCCATGGGCCAATAGCATGGCGGCTTCGGCGATGGCGTGCTCGAGGCCGTCGTCTTCGACCGACAGCGCAACGGATTCGGCCGTTTCACGGCGTATGATCGACCACTGCGCGGCGATCGCGTTGTGCACGGACAGGCCGAAGGCGGTCGGGGAAAGCGGCTCGTCCGCCGCCAACGACTGCAGGAGCCCGAAGTTCCGGGTGGTTTCGCCGTGCCGGGATGCATAGACCAGCGGCATGCCCGGCCGCCCTTCGGCCATGGGCCACGCGCACGCAAACACGCCGCGAGCCAAGGGGCTCAGGCGGCGGCGTTGCAGGGGGGGCAAGAAATCCAGGCTGGGCACGCTCTGATTCCCGAGGGGACAGTACGGATGTTCCGCCCAGTCCAACCAAGCTTCGGGGCTATCGATTCCTGGCGTCCAACCTTGCCATTGCGCGATTGAAAACGTCAACATAGCGCGCGATTCTACTACGGCAAATTGCCGCACTTTTGACTTATACAGTTACAGAAGACGCATTTTAACGGCTTTTCTGTATTTATTTTTACCT
Source organism: Achromobacter sp. (assembly GCF_050285585.1). Classification (GTDB taxonomy): domain Bacteria; phylum Pseudomonadota; class Gammaproteobacteria; order Burkholderiales; family Burkholderiaceae_B; genus Achromobacter. The sequence continues at coordinate 176,918 of NZ_JBLZXF010000010.1, forward strand.
AAATTTACGTTTATTCGTGAAAATTCAGGAACTTTTTGTATGGTGGGCGGATGCGCGGGCCGCCCGCCGTTACAGAACGGAAGACCTGTCCGCCGACGATTTCCGGCGGGCGCAGGCCGTGCGCAGCGCGAAGGCGCGGGAGGATTGGCGGGTCAGCCGGGCCCTGTTGCGCGATGTCCGGGCCGAATTGCCTCCGGCAGGGGCCACGTCGCTCAGCCACAGTGGCGGCTCCGCGGTTTGCGCGTCGATCTCGGCGGCGCGGCCGCTGGGCGCCGATCTGGAGAGAATCCGGCCGCGCGAGGTGCTCCGGCTGGCGGATTGGGTCTGCTCGCCCGAGGAGCGGGACGCGCTTGCCGGCCTGGACAGCGCCCGCCAGCTGCAGCACTTCTACCTGATCTGGACGCTGAAGGAAGCCTTCATCAAGGCGGCGGCGCTGGATTTTCCCGCGGATATGGCTTTGACCGGCCTGGCGGCCGGGCCAGGCGGCGCATGGCGCCTGCGTGCCCCGCCCGGGCAGTGGAGCGCCCGCTCCTGGCGGCTGGGCGACGATTGGATTGCTTCGGTCGTATGGCGCGCGAGCGACGGCGAGGCCATCCGTCCCTCGTGGCGAACCGTAACCGGTTGCGAGTTGCCGGCGGTTACCGTTTTGGGCGAGTGGGAATCCGGCCTGGTTTGAGTCCCGGTTCAGGGTTTTCCATTAGACTTTTAAAAGATGTATTATAAATATATGTTTAATGGCGAGCACGATCGCACCACAAGGAGCAGTAGATGTTGAGTCCCCAAATCCGCGCCCTGGTCAAGGGCACGGCCCCCGTCCTCAAGACGCACGGCGTCGCGCTGACCCGGCATTTCTATGCCCGCATGTTCCAGCACAATCCCGAGCTCAAGCACGTCTTCAACCAGGGTCACCAGGCAGGCGGCGAACAGCAGCAGGCGCTGGCGGGGGCGGTCGCGGCCTATGCCGAACACATCGACGATCCTTCGGTGCTCATGCCGGTCGTGACCCGCATCGTGCATAAGCACGTCAGCCTGGGCATCCGCCCGGAACACTATCCGATCGTCGGCAAGCACCTGCTGGCGTCCATCCGCGAAGTGCTGGGCGAAGCGGCGACCGACGAACTGGTGGACGCCTGGGCCGCGGCCTACGGCCAGCTGGCCGATCTGCTGATCGGCGAAGAAGCGCGCCTGTATGGGGAATCGGCCGCCAAGCCGGGCGGCTGGACGGGCTGGCGCGCGTTCCGCGTAGTGGGCAAGCAGCGTGAAAGCGCCGAGATCACCTCGTTCTACCTGGCGCCGGCCGACGGCGGCGCGGTGCCGGCCTATCAGCCGGGCCAGTACGTTTCCGTGCGCCTGTACGTGCCCGAGCTGGGCCTGATGCAGCCGCGCCAGTACAGCTTGTCGGATGCGCCGGGGCAAGACCGCCTGCGCATTTCGGTCAAGCGCGAAGCGGGCAACGACCAGACGCCCGCCGGCCGCGTCTCCAACGCCCTGCATGACCGCCTGGAAGAGGGCGGCGTGCTGGACGTGGCGCCGCCCCAGGGCGATTTCCACCTGCGCGAAGCGAGCAAGGCTCCGGTCGTGCTGCTGAGCGGCGGCGTGGGCCTGACGCCCATGGTCTCCATCCTGAACCATCTGGTGCGCCTGAACGACGACCGGCAGATCCGTTTCGTGCACGGCTGCCGCAACAGCTCGGTGCATGCCATGAAGGAGCACATCAACAGCATCGCCGCCGAGCGCGACAACGTGCGCAAGGCGGTGTTCTACGAGGAGGTCGGCCACGGCGACCAGCGCGGCCGCGACTACGACCATACCGGCCGCGTGGACCTGCATGCCATCCGCGAGGAGGCCATCGTTCCGGGCGCCGACTACTACCTCTGCGGCCCGGCGGGCTTCATGCGCGCGCAGCGCCAGGCCTTGACCAGCCTGGGCGTGGCCGAAGACCGCATCCATGCCGAGGCCTTCGGCAGCGGCGGCGCGCCCGCCTGAGCGTGTATCCTGGCGGCCTGCCTGCCCGGGGCCGCCGGGCATCTCCCATCCATGCCATGCAACTGACCCGATTCACCGACTTCGGCCTGCGCATCCTGATGTACCTGACGCAGTGCCGCGACCGGCCTTCCGCCGTCACCATCCCGGAGGTCGCGGAACGCTTCGGCGTGTCGCGCAATCACCTGGTGAAGGTGGCGCACTTCATGGCGCAGCGCGAATGGATCGATACGTCGCGCGGCAAGGGCGGCGGCCTGCGCCTGGCGCGGCCCGCCGCGGACTACCGGCTGGGCGACCTGATCCGCGAGCTGGAGCAGCAGGGGCCGCTGATCGATTGCCGCGAGCCGCCCTGCGCGCTGGACGGTTCGTGCCGGCTGTCGGGCGTGCTGGCGCAGACACTGCAGGCCTTCTACGAGGCGCTCAACGGCTATACGCTGGCCGACCTGGTGCGCGATCCGACCGCCGCGGCCATCATCCGCCTGCACCGCGCCGCGTGACGCGGGGCATGATGTTTTGTTATGGATCCTGCGGAGTTTGGCATTTGCCGGACGGGCGCGGGGCACCCAGAATAGGGTGAATTCCCTGTCTTCTGGATCTAGGCATATGCGCGTTTGCGTTATCGGTGCCGGCGTCGTGGGTGTCACGTCGGCTTATTTCCTGGCGCGCCAGGGTCACGATGTGGTGCTGGTGGACAGCCAGCCGCGTCCGGCCGAGGTGTCCAGCTACGCCAACGGCGGACAACTCAGCTACAGCTACGTGGCGCCGCTGGCCGGCCCCGGCGTGTTGCCCAGCGTGCCCGGCTGGCTGCTGCGCCAGGATTCTCCCTTGCGTTTCCGGCCCCGGCTGGATCCCCACCAATGGCGCTGGTGCCTGCAGTTTGCGCTGGCGTGCCGGGAGTCCGTGGCCCGGGAGTCCACCGCGCAATTGTCCGGTCTGTCCTACCTCAGCCGCGACGTGATGCATACCCTGCTCGAGCAGGAAGACCTGGACTTCGGCCATCTCAAGAACGGCAAGCTCATCGCCTACCGCAGCCCGGCCTTGCTGGAGAAGGCGCGCGCGCTGGTGGAGTACCAGGCGGCGCACGGGGCCGAGCAGCAGGTGCTGGACGCGGCCCAGACCCTGGCGCTGGAACCCGCGCTGGCCGGAATGGGCGGCAGCCTGGCGGGCGCCATCTTCACGCCCAGCGAAGAGGCGGGCGACTGCCGCCAGTTCACCGAAGCGCTGTTCGATCGCCTGCAGTCCCTGGGCAATGTGCAGTGCGCCATGTCCAATCCGGTATCCAGCCTGCAGCGCGAAGGGCGCCGCATCGTGGCCGTGAATACCCGCGACGGCGACATCGGCGCCGACGCCGTCGTCCTGGCGACCGGCGTCGGCACGCGGACGCTGCTCAATCCGCTGGGCCACGATGTGCCGCTGTACCCGCTGAAGGGCTACAGCCTGAGCGTGCCGCTGGCAGAGGACGACGAGTCCGTGGCGCCCCGCATCAGCGTGACGGACTACGAGCGGCGCATCGTCTACGCCCGGGTGGGGGGCGTGTTGCGCATCGCGGCCATGGTCGACATCGGCAGCGCCAATGCCGACATCGATCCGGCGCGCATTGCGCTGCTCAAGCGCCAGGTGCACGAGGCGTTTCCGGCGCTGGACCTGCGCCAGGCCATTCCCTGGGCGGGGCTGCGGCCGGCCACGCCGACCGGCAAGCCCCTGATCGGGCGCAGCCGCGCGGCGGACAATCTGTGGCTCAACGTCGGGCAAGGGGCGCTGGGTTTCACGCTGGCTTGCGGCAGCGCCGCGCTCTTGACCGCCCAGATGGCGGACATGCCGTTGCCGCTGGACCCCGCGCCATTCCGCCCCTGACGCATGGGGATGCCCATTTCGCGATAGCAGCTGTCTTTCCATCGGCAGACGGACTGGTCCGCGCTCAATAGGATAGCGATCCTGCCGCCATGCGCGGCGCCTTCGGGCGCCACGCATGGCGGCAGCCGATCCCTCATTTCCCGAGCGCAAACCATCATGTCCTACCTGTTCCCGCTGTTCGCCATTCTGTTCTGGGCGGGCAACGTCATCGTCTCCAAGATGGCCGCCAGCGCCATCTCTCCCACGGCCATCACCTTCTACCGGCTGGTGCTGGCGCTGTTCCTCATGGGCCTGTTCACGGCGCGCCCCGCCTGGCGCAACCGCAAGACCCTGCTGCGCCACTGGCCCAAGCTGGCCTTGTACGGCGCCTTGTCGTCGGCCGTGTTCCAGGCGCTGTCGTACCGGGCGGCCGAGACCACCACGGCCACCAACATGGCGATCCTGACCGCGCTGATTCCCCTGCTGAGCATGCTGCTCAGCGTGGTGATCCTGCGTGATCCTCTGACCCTGGGCATGGCCGCGGGCGGCGCGCTCTCGTTCCTGGGGCTGCTGTACCTGGTCGGGCAGGGGGACATGCTGAGCGTGTTCCAGCACGGCATCCACGCGGGCGATGGGCTGATGCTGCTGGCGGCCCTGTCCTATGCGCTCTACGGTGTGCTGCTGCGGCACTGGAAGGTGCCGGTGCCGGCGTGGCAATCGACCTTCGTGCAATCGTTTTTCGCGCTGCTCTACATGCTGCCCCTGTATCTGCGCGTGCCGGCCGCCCAGGCCGCGCTGGACGTGAACACCATTCCCCTGATCCTCTATGCCGGCATTTTTTCATCCGTGCTGCTGTCGTTCCTGTGGATCGAGGGCGTGCATCGCCTGGGGCCGAACCGCTGCAGCATCTTCATCAACCTGCTGCCGCTGTTTACCGCGCTGGCGGCCTTCGCGATGCTGCGCGAAGCGTTGCACATGTACCACCTGCTGGGCGGCGCTGTGACGCTGGCCGGCGTGCTGCTGGCGCAGACCGTGCAGCGGCCCCTGTTCGGCCGTTCCCGCGGCCTGGCGCTGGACTAGGGCCGTTCACGGACGTTCAAGACGGGCGCGCGCGCGGCCGCCATAGTGGCTCTCTTTGAAGGGAGAGTCCATGAGCATGTTCCAGAGAACCGCGATCGCGCTGGCGCGCAATCCCATGGCGGGGCGCGCGATGCGGAGCCTGGCCGCCCGCAGCTCGCTGGCCCGCCGTTTCGTCGGCGGCGCCGATGCGGACGCGGCGGTGCGGACCGCCCTGCGGCTGCGCGAGGCGCACGGCATCCGGGCGTCCCTGTTCTATCTGGGCGAGTACGTGGCCGAACCCGAGGCCATCGAGCACAACGTCGCGCAGGCGATCGGCGCCTGCCGGGCGCTGGAGGCCGCGGGGCTGGACGTGCACGTGTCGGTCGATCCCACCGCAATCGGCTACATGCGCAGCGATGCGCTGGGCCGGGACAACGCGCGGCGTATCGGCATGGCGGCGCGCCGGGCCGGCGGCCAGGGCCGCGACTGGCTGGTGCTGGACATGGAGGACGCCGGCATCTGCGACCGCACCTGCGCCTTGCATCGCGAATTGCTGGAAGCAGGCATTCCCGCGGGGCTCACCCTGCAGGCCAGGCGCCGCCGCACGCCGGAAGACCTGGCCTGGGCCATCCGGCGGCGGACCTCGCTGAGGCTGGTGAAGGGCGCTTTTCCGGAACGGGCGCTGGACCATGCCGGCCGGGCCCGCGGCGACCAGGCGTATCTGGACGCCGCGTCCATCATGCTGTCGCGCGAGGCGCGGGAGTCCGGCTTCTTTCCCGTCTTCGGCACGCACGACGACCGTCTGGCCGGCGCCATCATGGCCCTGGCGCGCGAACGCGGCTGGCCGCCGGACGCCTTCGAGTTCGAGATGCTCTATGGCGTGCGCCCGGATTGGCAGCTCGCGCTGCGCGGACTGGGCTATAACGTAAGGGTCTATCTGCCGTTCGGCGGCGACTGGTGGCCCTATGCCATCCGCCGGGTGGGAGAGAATCCTCGCAACGCGTGGCTGCTGGCCCGTTCGCTGACATCGGACGGGCGCTATTTCGGGTAGCCGCCAGCGGCAGGCGCATACATGGCGGTTTCCCAACATATCTGGCATTGCGGCGCGGGGCTTCCCGGCGACGTGCTCATCGCGGACCTGCGGGCGTACCGCTACGCGCCCCATTTCCACGATGCCTGGTCCATCGGCGCCATCGCGCGCGGCCGTTGCGCCTTTACCGTGCACGGCCAGGGGCAGGCGGCGGGAGAGGGCGAACTCGTGCTGATCGCGCCCGGACAGGTTCACACCGGCGGCACCTCGGATGCGCCGCTGGCCTATCGCATGGCCTACATAGAGCCGGCCTGGTTCGCGGACCATGCGCGGGCGCTGTTCGGCGGCGAGGTGTCGCTGGCCGGCCCGGTCATTGCGGACGCGGCGCTGTGCGGGCAGTGGCTGGATGCGCTGACGCCGGACTCCATACCGGACGCCATGCGCCGCGCGCGCATTTCGGCCGCGCTGTTCGGCCTGTTGGCGGCCCATGCCCGGCACAGGCCGGCGGCCGCGCCCGGGGAGCCCGACGTGTGCGAGTTGTTGCGCGCGCGCATGGCCGCCGATCCCGCATGCGCTCCCGATCTGGAGGCGCTTGCCCGGGCGCAGGACCGCCATCGCACCACCCTGGTGAAGCAGTTCGCCAGGCGCTACGGCCTGCCGCCGCTGGCCTGGCTGCGCAATTGGCGGGTGGCGCGCGCCCGCGTGCTGCTGCGCGAAGGCCTGCCGCTGGCGGACGCTGCGCACGCGGTGGGCTTCGCGGACCAGGCCCACTTGACGCGGGTGTTCAAGCAGGTCTACGGCAGCACGCCCGGCGTGCTGCGCAAGGCGGACTCGGCCGATTCCCATACATTGCGGGCGCGGGGCGTCTCGATGCGGTAGTCCGAATACTTCCGCGTAAAGAAATCCGCGCCCAGCGCGGCCGCCGCCTCCAGCGGCCGCCAGGGATCCGCCGCGACCTCGCCGCGCAGATTGCCCACGCCGTGCACGTAGCCAACGAAATCCGAGTGGGTGTAGCGCGCGTATTCCTGGACCTGGTGGACGATGCCCAGCGCCGCGCCGGGATACGTTTCCTCCGATGCCACGGCCAGGCCCAGGCGCTTGCCGCTCATGCGGGCCTTGACCTGCGCCGGTTCGGGGCCCGCGCCGGCATAGTGGCTGAATGACCTGTCGAAGAACGCCTTGGTCTGCGCCGACATGCCGTACCAATAGATGGGCGTGCAGATCAGCGCGCCGTCGGCCGGCAGGAAATGTTCCAGGAACAGCTCCGCGTAGCGGTCTGACGGCGCGGGTTGGCGCCGCAAGTCGGGCAGGAACTCGTGGATGTAGTCGTCCAGGAACAGGAGGGTGGCGGAGGTGCCGGCGGCTTCGGCCCCGCGCAGGGCGGCCGCGCCCAGCGCCGCGCTGTTGCCGTCGCGCCGCGGGCTGCCCACCAGAATGAGCAGATGCTTTCGAAGATGATGTGAATTCATGTGGGATTCCTTGTTTGCGCATGCGGTTTTCGATGCGACAAGGAAAATTTAGGTACAACGGTAAGGGGCGACAAATGAGGATTACTACACTAAGATGAATCAATTTCATCCGAATGGCAGGCATCCATGTTCGCGACGCTTCCCGTCACGGCGCTGCGCACGTTCGAGGCGGCGGCTAGGTTGCGCAGTTTCAAGCTGGCCGCGGCCGAGCTCTCGGTCACCGCCACGGCCGTGTCCCATCAGGTCAAGGCGCTGGAGCGGCACGTGGGGGTCGCGCTGTTCGAGCGCGTGCCGCGCGGCGTCCGGCTTACCGGCGCGGGCGAACGCCTTTTCGCGCGCCTGCACGGGGCGCTGCTCGACGTGGCCCAGACCCTGGACGCCTTGCGTCCCGCGCCGGCCTCGGGCGCGCTGACGGTATCCACCACGCATTCGTTCGCGGCGCTATGGCTGGTGCCGCGGCTGGGGCGATTCTACGAGGCCTATCCGCAGTACCAGTTGCGCCTGAACGCCAGCGCCGAGCCGGTGGACCTGCTGCAGGACGCCAGCGTGGACGTGGCCGTGCGCTACAGCCGCCGGCGCTTTCCCGAACTGCACGCCGCCTGCACGCTGCAGGAATGGTTCGGCGTCTATGGCGCGCCGGCCCTGGCGGCGCGGCAGGGGAAACGCCCGCCCGCGCTGGTGACCGTGCGCTGGCGCGATTCCCCCTTGTATGACCAGGGCTGGCAGGATTGGTGCCAGGCGGCCGGGCTGCCGGCCTGGTTGCGGCCGGCCGCGGAGCATGCCTATACGGAGGAACATTACGCCTTGCAGGCCGCCATCGCGGGGCAGGGCCTGGTGCTGGCCAGTTCCGTGATGGTGTCGGACAGCGTGGGCGCGGGCACCCTCGTGCCGTACCGTCCGGAAATCCGGGTGGCGGGCGCTGCCTACACCGCCCTGTGCGCGCCGGGCCGCGAACGGCATCCGCCGGTCAAGGCTTTCCTGGCGTGGCTGCGTCGGGAATTCGAGGCCTAGTTCGGCGCGCCGGAACCCGAGCGCCTGGATTGACGCGGCTTGAGAGCCGCTTCTAATATCGTTGCGCAAATCGGCGTTTTCCGCGCCGACGGCTTTGGAAAACAGGACAATTGCATGAGGCCAGCCTCCTTTGGGCCGTCCCGCCTTGAGCGCCTCGAACCATGAACCGCTTCCATGAAATGAGCGTATTCCTGGCGGTGGCCGATGCGCAAAGCTTTGCGGGCGCCGCCCGGCGCCTGGAAATGTCGGCGCCCACTGTCACGCGCAGCGTGGCGGCGCTGGAACGGCGGCTGGGGGCGTTGCTGCTCGTGCGCACCACGCGCAGCCTGCGCCTCACCGAGGCCGGCCAGCGCTATGCCGCCGATTGCCGCCGCATCCTGGAGGACGTGGAGCAGGCGGACGACGCCGCGGCCGGCGCGATGGCCGCGCCGCGCGGCGCGCTCAGCATCACCGCGCCCGCGTTCTTCGGGGAACTGCACGTGATGCCGGCCGTGCTGGGATACCTGCGGGCGCACCGCGAGGTTTCGGTGCGCACCCTGCTGGTGGATCGCGTGGTGAACCTGCTGGACGAAGGGATCGACGTGGCCGTGCGTATCGGCGCCTTGCCCGATTCGTCCTTGACGGCCGTGCCGGTGGGGCAGGTGCGCCGCGTGGTGTGCGCCGCGCCCGCCTTCCTGCGGGAGCATGGCGTGCCCGAGGATCCGGACGCGTTGCAGCGCTATTGCACGATCACGGCGACGCTCGAAGGACGGGGGCCGCAATGGCGTTTCATGCAGGACGGGCAGCCCCGGCGGGTGCGGGTGGATTCCCAGCTGACGGTCACGACATTCCAGGCCGCGGTGCTGGCGGCCTGCGAAGGCTGGGGCCTGACGCAGGTCGTGTCCTATCAGGTGGCGCGGCACCTGGCCAGCGGGGCCTTGCAGGTGGTGCTGCGCGACTTCGAGCTTGCGCCGCTGCCGGTGCACGTGGTGTATCCGGAGGGCCGCAAGAGCTCGGCCAAGGTGCGCAGCTTCGTCGAGTTCTGCGTCGAAGCCTTGCGGCGCGACCTGGCCGCGCTGCCGGCCTAGGGCCCGCCCGGGGCCGGGCGGCTTTCTTTCACGCGGCGCAAGAGTGTCTTGTGTAGGCTGGGCATTCTCCGGCGGCCGGCGCGGGTCCAAGATGGAGGCTGTCTCCAACCTGGAAAACCCGTCATGCAAACCGCCCAGCCTGCTCTCCTGACCTTCTACAGTTTCCCGCTGTCCGGCCATACGCATCGCGTGGCCCTCATGCTGTCCCTGCTGGACGTGCCGCACAGGACGATCGATGTAGACTTGCGCGGCGGGGAACAGAAGCGTCCCGCGTTTCTTGCCCTGAATGCGTTCGGCCAGGTGCCGGTGATCGACGACGGCGGGGTGGTGGTTGCCGATTCGACCGCAATCCTCGTGTACCTCGCCAAGCGCTACGGCGGCCAGGTCTGGCTGCCCGAGGATCCCGTCGGCGCGGCCGCGGTGCAGCGCTGGCTGTCGGCCGCCTCGGGCCCGCTCGCGGGCGGACCGGCCGCGGCGCGCATGGTGACGCTGTTCGGCGCGTCTTTCGACGTGGAAAGCACGCTGGCGCGCGCGCACGCCTTGCTGGCGGTCATGGACGGCGAACTGGCCGGCCGCGATTTCCTGGCGGGCGCCGCGCCCACCATCGCGGACGTCGCCTGTTACGCCTACGTGGCCCACGCGCCGGAAGGCAATGTGTCGCTGGAGACCTACGCGCACGTGCGGGCATGGCTCAAACGCATCGAGAGCCTGCCGCGCTTCGTGCCTATGGCCTCCTCGCCCGTCGGCCTGCTGGCCGCCTGACCGCGGCCGCCTGGGCCGCAAGGAATGCGATCATGCCGATAGCCGAAACAATCATCGACACGCCGTCGCCCTGGCACGCCGGCGAAACGCTGCTGCAGCGGCACGCGGGCGTGGCGGAGCGCATGGAACAGGCCGGGCGCAAGGTCATCCGCGATTACATGCCGGACCCGCATCGCGAGTTCTTCGCGCAGCTGCCGTTCCTGGTGGCGGGGGCGGTGGATGCGCAGGGCGATCCCTGGGCCGGGGTGCTGGAAGGGTTGCCGGGGTTCGCGGCGTCCCCCGATCCGCGTGTCCTGCGCGTGGCCGCCGTGCCCGACGCCGACGACCCGCTGCTGGCCGGCCTGGGCGCGGGCCAGCCGGTGGCGGTGCTGGGAATCGAGTTGCACACGCGCCGGCGCAATCGCGCGAACGGCCGCATTTCCGCCTGGGACGGCAAGCGCTTCGATATCGCCGTGACGCAGTCCTTCGGCAATTGCCCGAAGTACATCCAGACGCGGGATTTCCATTTCTCCCGCTCCCCCGCCTTGCGCTTCGCGGGAGCGCCGTGCGAGCGCGAAGGGCTGGACGATGCCGCCCGCGCGCTGATCGCGCGGTCCGACACCTTGTTCGTGGCTAGCTATGCGGACGCCGGCGAGCGCGCCGTCGACGTGTCGCACCGCGGGGGCAAGCCCGGCTTCGTCCGGGTGGAGGGCAACGTGCTGACCATTCCCGATTTCTCGGGCAACCGCTACTTCAACACGCTGGGCAACATGGTGTTGAATCCGCGCGCGGGGCTGCTCTTCATCGATTTCGAGCGCGGCGACGTATTGCAGCTGTCGGGGCGCGCGGAAGTGATCCTGGACAGCCCCGAGATCGCGTCGTTCGAAGGCGCGGAGAGATTGTGGCGGGTGCATGCGCGCCGCATGGCATTCCGGCCGGGCGCGCTGGCCTTGCGCTGGCGCTTCGATGCTTACTCGCCGGCCTCGCTGGCGACCGGGCAATGGCCCGACGCCGCTTGGCGCGAGCCGGATTCCGGCGCGGGCAGCCCCTAGCCCGCCGACGCGACCTTCTGCACGACCGCGTCTTCCGGCCCGATCAGGCGGCCATCCTGTGCGCGGACTTCCAGCCGGCGCACGGGCTGGCCGCGCTTGCGGTCGATCAGCGTGGAATGGGTTTCGGCGGGCGCGTAGTAGTGGTCTTCGCCCCATTGGCGCAGGCCGACGATCACCGGGAAAAGCGCGCGGCCCTTGTCCGTCAAGACATATTCCTGGTAGGCGCTGCCATCGGAGGCAGGGGCCGCGGCCAGGATGCCGTGCGCCGCCAGCGTGCGCAGGCGGTCGCTGAGGATGTTCTTGGCCACCCCCAGGCTTTTCTGGAATTCCCCGAAGCGCCGCAATCCGTCGAAGGCGTCGCGCACGATCAGCAGCGACCACCAGTCGCCGATCGCATCCAGCGAGCGCGCCACGGGGCAGGCGGCGCCTTCGAGACTTGTGCGTTTAACCATGTCGGGTCCTTGCGGTAGGGAGGTCGATGAGCGGTGGCAACGGCTGACTGCATTTTTCGGTTGCATTATAAAACCATAAAACCTAGTATTCTAGTTTTGTAATGAAACCAAAAGGAGATCGCCATGCCCACCCCCTCCGCAGCACCCGTGCCCGAGCCCGAGCCTCCGGCGGGGACGCCCCGTTCGTTGGTCCTGCTGCTGGCTGTCGCCTGCGCCTTGAGCGTGGCCAACGTGTATTACGCGCAGCCTTTGCTGGACGCGATCGGCCGGGAATTCGGCATGGCCGAGGGCGCGGTGGGCGTGGTCGTGACCGCCACGCAGCTGGGCTGCGCGCTCGCGCTGCTGCTCGTGGTGCCCCTGGGCGATCTGCTGGACCGCCGCCGGCTGATGATCGGGCAGCTGGGACTCCTGGTGCTGGCGCTTGCCGCCGTCGCGCTGGCGACGAACACGCCCTGGCTCTTGATCGGCATGATGGCGCTGGGCCTGCTGGGAACGGCCATGACACAGGGCCTGCTCGCCCTGTCGGCCGCCTTGGCGGCGCCCGGCGAGCGCGGCCGCGTGGTCGGCGCGGCGCAGGGAGGGGTGGTGATAGGGCTGCTGCTGGCCCGCGTCCTGGCGGGCGTGGTGGCCGACGCGTGGGGCTGGCGCGCGGTGTACGTGGTGTCGGCGGTGTTGGCCGCCGTGCTCGCCGCGGTGCTGGCCCGCCGCCTGCCACGGCGCCGCCTGCCGGCGGTGGACCTGGGCTACTGGGCGCTCTTGCGTTCGCTGTACGGCTTGCTCGCGGCCGAACGCGTGCTGCGCGTGCGCGGCATGATCGCCTTGCTGATGTTCGCCGCGTTCAGCGCGTTCTGGACCGCGCTGGTCCTGCCCCTGAGCGCGCCGCCCCATTCCTTGACGCACACGGCCGTGGGAGCGTTCGGACTGGTAGGCGTGGTGGGCGTGCTGATGGCCGCGCGCGCCGGCCGGCTGGCCGACCGGGGGCTCGGCGAGCGCACGACCGCGGCCGGCCTGGCGCTGCTGTGCCTGTCGTGGGTGCCGATCGCCTTCCTGGACCAGAGCCTTTGGGCGCTGGCGCTGGGCGTGCTGATCCTGGACGTCGCCATGCAGGCCCTGCACGTCACCAACCAGACGATGATCTTCAGCATCAGCGCGCAGGCGCATAGCCGCCTGGTGGGCGGCTACATGATGTTCTATGCCGCAGGCAGCGGCCTGGGTTCGATCGCGGCGACTTCGGTATACGCGCAGGCCGGCTGGCTGGGCGTGTGCGCGCTTGGCGGCGGCATCAGCCTGGCGGCCCTGTTGTTCTGGGCGGCGACGCTGCCGCGCGGCGCGAGCGCCCCGCTCGTCCAGCCATAGGATGGGCGGAGCGCGAGACCCCTCCTACGGCTGCACCTCGTAGTCCTTCGAGCCCAGCACGACCGTCGCCAGGCCGGGTGCCTGGCTCAGCTTGTGCAGCGCGTAGCATTGCGCCGTGGCGATCTTGGCGTCATGGAATTCGGGGTCTTCTTCGCGATGTTCCAGGCTGGCCAGCAAGGCGCGGGCCATTTGCCAGCCGGCCAGCGCGGTGCCCGCCAGCAGCAGGTAGGGCACGGCGGCGCCGAATACGGCGTTGGGATGGCTGGCGGCGTTGGCCAGGACGAAGTCGACGGCGTCGGACAGGGCCGCGCTGGCCCGGCGCAGCGGCGCGAGCACGCGGCCCGCGGCGGGATGGGCGCTGGCTTCCAGCGCCTGCTCGGTCTGGCGGACCTCCGCCAGCAGCGCGCGGGCGACCGCGCCGCCGTCGCGCAGGGTCTTGCGGCCGACGAGATCGTTGGCCTGGATCGCGGTGGTGCCTTCGTAGATCGTGAGGATGCGGGCGTCGCGATAGTACTGCGCCGCGCCCGTCTCTTCGATGAAGCCCATGCCGCCGTGCACCTGCACGCCCAGGCTGGCGACGTCGATCGACATCTCGGTGCACCAGCCCTTGACGATGGGCACCAGGAATTCCTGGACGGCCAGGTGGCGCTTGCGGGCCTCGGCGTCGGGGCTGGCGTGGGCCAGGTCCGCGTGGCCGGCGGTGACGTAGGCCAGCGCGCGGCCGGCCTCGGTCAGCGCGCGCATGGTGCCCAGCATGCGGCGCACGTCGGGGTGCTGGATGATGGCCACCGCGTCGCGCGAAGCGCCGTCCACCGGGCGGCTCTGCACGCGTTCTGCGGCGTAGGCCAGCGCATGCTGGTAGGCGCGGTCGGCCACGGCGATGCCTTGCACGCCCACGGCGTAGCGGGCGGCGTTCATCATGATGAACATGGCGTCCAGGCCTCGGTTCTCCTGGCCGACCAGGTATCCCAGGGCGCCGCCGTCATCGCCGAACTGCAGGGTGGCGGTTGGGCTGGCCTTGATACCCAGCTTGTGTTCGATCGACACGCAGCGGACATCGTTGCGGGCGCCCAGCGTGCCGTCCTCGTTGACCAGGAACTTGGGTACCAGGAAGAGCGAGATGCCCTTGACGCCTTCGGGCGCATCCGGCAGGCGGGCCAGCACCAGGTGCAGGATGTTCTCGGCCAGATCGTGCTCGCCATAGGTGATGAAAATCTTGGTGCCCGAGATCCGGTACGTGCCGTCGCCCACGGGCCGGGCGCGCGACCGGATCATGGCCAGGTCGGATCCAGCCTGGGGCTCGGTCAGGTTCATGGTGCCGGTCCAGCGGCCGGCGATCATGGGGCCGATATAGCGTTCGCGCAGTTCCGGCGAGCCCGCGGTCATCAGGGCCTCGATCGCGCCGTTGGTCAGCAGCGGGCACAGCGCGAACGACAGGTTCGCGGCGTTCAGCATTTCAGAGCAAGGCGAGCCGATCAGGCCGGGCAGGCCCTGGCCCCCGTACTCGACGGGATGCGTCATGCCTTGCCAGCCGGCTTCGGCGTATTGGAGGAAGGCCTGCCTGAAGCCGGGCGAGGTGGTCACCGAGCCATCGCGCCAGGCGCTGGGTTCGACGTCGGCGGGATGGTTCAGCGGCGCCAGCACGTCGCCGGCGAAGCGCGCGGATTCCTCCAGCACGGCCCGGGCGGTGTCGGGCGTGGCCTCCTCGAAGCCGGGCAGGGCGGCCACTTCCGGCAGGCCGGCCAGATGGTTCAACACGAACAGCATGTCTTTCACGGGGGCTTGGTACGTCATTGCGTCGGAGCTCCTGGATGAGGTTGGGGCGCGGGCCGGGAATCAGGCGGTCTTGCCGGGATCGGCCACGTCGATGGCCGCGGTCGCGCCGACGGCGGCGCGCAGTTCGAACTTCTGGATCTTGCCCGTGGAGGTCTTGGGCAGTTCGCCGAAACGCACCGCGCGGGGCACCTTGAAGCCCGGCAGCAGCAGCTTGCAGTGCGCGATGATCTCTTCGGCGGTGGCGCTGCACCCCGGTTTCAGTTCGACGAAGGCGCAGGGCGTTTCACCCCACTTGGGGTCGGGCATGGCCACGACGGCCACCGCCGCCACGGCCGGGTGGCGGTAAAGCGCGTCCTCCACTTCGATGCTGGAGATGTTCTCGCCGCCGGAGATGATGATGTCCTTGCTGCGGTCCTTGATGCGGACGTAGCCGTCCGCGGTCATGACGCCGAGGTCGCCGGTGTGGAACCAGCCGCCCGCGAAGGCCGCTTCGGTGGCGCGTTCGTTCTTCAGGTATCCCTTCATGCAGATGTTGCCGCGGAACATGACTTCGCCCACCGTCTGCTCGTCGGGCGGCACCTGCCGCATGGTCTCCGGGTCGCGCACCGACACGCCGGCCTGCAGGTGGTAGCGCACGCCCTGTCGCGCGGTGAGCAGCGCGCGTTGTTCGTCTTCGAGCGCGTCCCAGGCGTCCTGGCGCGCGCAGACCGCGGCGGGCCCGTAGACTTCCGTCAGGCCGTAGACATGGGTCAGTTCGAAGCCGATGTCGCGCATCTTGGCGATCACGGCCGGCGCGGGCGCGGCGCCCGCGACCATGGTGCGCACGGTGTGCCGGATGCCTTCGCGCATCTCGGCCGGCGCATTGGCCAGGGCGCTCTGCACGATGGGCGCGCCGCAGTAGTGGGTGACGCCTTCCTCCCGGATCAGGTCGAAGACCGTCTTGGGATCGAACTTGCGCAGGCACACGTTCACGCCCGCGCGGGCGGCGACGGTCCAGGCGAAGCACCAGCCGTTGCAGTGGAACAGCGGCAGGGTCCAGAGATAGACCGGATGCTTGGGCATGTCCCATTCGAGGATGTTGCTGATCGCATTCAGATAGGCGCCGCGATAGTGATAGACCACGCCCTTGGGATCGCCGGTGGTGCCGGAGGTGTAGTTCAGCGCGATGGCGTCCCATTCGTCGGCGGGGGGCTGCCAGTCGTAGCGGGCGGGGGCCGCGGCCAGGAAGGCTTCGTAGTCGACGGCGCCGGGCAGCGTGGCGGGCGCCGTTTCCAGGTCGTGCACCGAAATGACTTTCAGATGCGGGAACTCGGCGCGGGCGCGCTGGGCGACCTCGGCGTATTCCGTGTCCACGATCAGCGCGCGCGCCTCGCCGTGGCCCAGCATGAACAGCACGCCGGACGTATCCAGCCGCGTGTTCAGGGTGTTGAGCACCGCGCCCAGCATCGGCACGCCGAAGTGGGCTTCGACCATGGCGGGGATATTGGGCAGCATGACGGCGACGGTATCGCCGCGCCGGATGCCCGCCTGCGCCAGGGCGCCGGCCAGCCGTTGTGCGCGTTCGTAGGTCTGGGCCCAGTTGCGGCGCACCTTGCCGTGGACGATGGCCAGCCGCTGGCCGTAGACTTCGGCGGCGCGGGCGATGAAGTCCACGGGCGTCAGGGGAGTGTAATTGGCCTCGCGGCGCGCAAGGCCTTGGTCGAACATGCCGCTCATTGCTGTCTCCTGGCGGGGCGCATGCGCGTCCCTCGTTGCTTTGTGCGGGGACGGCCTTCGCATAGCCGGCCCCGGTGCTTGCCCTAGCGTATCGCCGGCCGGAAAATGCAGTCTGTCGCCTGCATGACAGACTGCCGGCAAGCCAGCATATCCCCTGTTTTACACGGTTCTTTCCATGTCCGACGTTTCAAACATCGTTTCCGCCGACGAACTGGCGGACCTGTTCCGCGCGCGCGCCTGGTTCGGCGCCCTGGAGGCCTCGCACCAGGATCTGGTACTGGCCACGTCGCGCGCCGAGCGCGTGGAAAACGGGGCATGGATCGCGCGGCGCAATGCGCCGTCGGACTACTGGCTGGGCGTGCACACGGGGCTGCTGAAACTGGCCATCTACAACGAGTCGGGCCGCAGTTGCACGTTCTCGGGCGTGCCGCCGGGCGGCTGGTTCGGCGAAGGCAGCGTGATCAAGCGCGAATTGCGCAAGTATGACGTGGTGGCCATCCAGCCGTCCGTGGTGATGCTGGTCCCCGCGGCCACGTTCCATGCGCTGCTGTCGGCGAGCCTGCCGTTTTCGCATTTCGTCATCGGGCAACTGAACGACCGCATGGGCGAGTTCATCGCCTCCATCCAGAACCACCGCCTGCTGGACGCGGATGCGCGCGTGGCGCAATCGCTGGCGCAGCTCTTCAATCCGCGGCTGTACCCGTCCACCGACCTGACGCTGGCGATTTCGCAGGAAGAGCTGGGCTACCTGACGGGCCTGTCGCGGCAGCGGGTCAACCAGGCGCTGCAGGCCCTGGCCGACCTGGGCGTCCTGGCCCTGGCGTACAACCAGATCAAGGTGCTGGACCTGGACCGGCTGCGGCAGTACGGGCTCGACCAGATCTGAAGGCGCCGGATCAGCCGGCGCGCAGCGCGCGCGCCAGGGCCGCCCGCGCCAGGATGCGGGTGGAATCCAGGGTGGGCAGCGCGGAATTGCCGTCGTCCAGCACCAGCGGCAGCTCGGTGCAGCCCAGCACCACGGCGTCACAGCCCGCGTCCCGCAGGCGCTCGATGACCGCCTGCAGCCGCGCCACCGAGTCCGGCTTGAACACGCCGTACACCAGTTCGTCCATGATGATGCGGGCCAGCGCGGCCCGGTCGTCTTCCGGCGGCCGGAGCCATTGCAGGCCCCGTTGGCCCAGCTTGTCGGGATAGACGGCGCTATCCACCAGCCAGCGCGTGCCCAGGATGCCGATGCGGCGGTAGCCGCGCGCCGCCGCCTCCGCGGCGACTTCCTCGGCGATGTGCAGCCAGGGCAGGGGCGAGCGCGGCAGCACGTGGCCGAGCGCCTGGTGGATGGTGTTGTCCGGGCAGATCAGGAAGTCCGCGCCCGCGCGGGCCAGCTTGCCCGCGGAAGACAGCATCAGCCCGCCGACGCCGGGCAGATCGCCTCGGTCCAGGCAGGCCACGTAATCCGCCAGCGAATGCGTGTGCAGCGAAATTTCCGGATGGGCGTGCGGCCCCAGGCGCTCGGCGCCTTCCGCGCACAGCGTGCGATAGCAGAGCGCGGCGCCTTCGGCCGAGCAGGCCACGATGCCGATGTGCAAAGCGGCCGCCGTCATTGCGCGGATTCCTTGTTCGCCGCGCGCACGTGGCGGGCGATGAGGCGAAAGCTCTCCGCCATCGAGGCCTGTTGCGCTGGCGGCAGCTGCGAGAGGAAAAGCTCGTCGATCGCGGGTTCGTATACCTTCCACATCTCGCGCCGCAACGCCCGTCCCTTGGGCGTGAGCCGGGCGTAGGTGGCGCGCCGGTCCTCGTCCGAACGGTAGCGTTCGACCAGGCCGTCGGCCTCTAGGCGGTCCATCAGCCGCGTCAGGTTGTAGCGCGCGATCACCATGCGCTCGGCGATCTCGAACATGCGCGCGGCGCCCTGGGGTGCCCGTTCCAGCGCCCATAGCGCGTCATACCACGCCAGCGGGGGCAGGTCGGCGGCGGACAGCCGCCTTTCGATTTCCTCCGCCACCAGCGCGTGCGCGGTGAGGAAGAGGCTCCACGCATCCGGCTTGCCCGTTGCCATGCGGTCGGCTCCTTGAAAGAGGGGAAAACGTTGCGGGATTGTAAGTGGACGGTGCCTGATGGTTACGGTCAAAAAAACCCTTTGAGAGTGATTTATACCCTGGCGTGCAGTGGTCAAAAAGACCCTTAATTAAGCAATGCATTGATTTAAAAGGTTTTTTTTCTGGCACGAAATTCGCATTAGGGAACGTACCCCACTAACCGCAAGCAACACTGGAGGGCGTTCCCATCATGGGTCCGTATCGGAAGTTATGGTTCACGCTGATCGCCGTGGTGGCGATCACATTCGCATTGCTGGGCTTTTACGGCGGCGAAGTCTACCGGCAGGCCCCGCCGATTCCCGGCCAGGTCGTGACGGCCGACGGCACCCGCCTGTTCGGCCGCGACGACATCCTGGACGGCCAGACCGCCTGGCAATCGGTCGGCGGCATGCAGTTGGGATCGATCTGGGGCCACGGCGCCTACCAGGCGCCCGACTGGACGGCCGACTGGCTGCATCGTGAGCTGACGGCCTGGCTGGACCTTGCCGCGCGCGACGCGCACGGCAAGGACTACGCGCAATTGGCCGCGCCCGAGCAGGCCGCGCTGCGCGAGGCCTTGAAAGCCGAGTACCGCGCCAACCGCAGCGACGCCGCGACCGACACGCTGACGGTCAGCGCGCGCCGCGCCCGCGCGATGGCGCAGACCGCGGCCTATTACGACCAGCTGTTCTCCGACGCGCCCGCGCTGCATGGCAGCCGCGAGAGCTTCGCCATGAAAGAGAACACCCTGCCGGACGCCGCGCGCCGCGCGCAGCTCACGCACTTCTTCTTCTGGACGGCCTGGGCCGCGGCGACCGAGCGCGAGGGCATGACGGCCACCTATACCAACAACTGGCCGCATGAACCGCTGATCGGCAATGTCCCCAGCGCCGAAAACGTCATGTGGTCCATCATCAGCGTAGTGGTGCTGCTGGCCGGCATCGGCCTGCTCGTGTGGGCCTGGGCCTTCATGCGCGGCAAGGAGGAAGAGGAACCCGAGGCGCCCGCCAAGGACCCGCTGACCGCGTTCGCGCTGACGCCGTCGCAGCGGGCGCTGGGCAAGTACCTGTTCCTGGTCGTCGCGCTGTTCGGATTCCAGGTGCTGCTGGGCGGCTTTACCGCGCACTACACGGTCGAAGGCCAGAAGTTCTACGGCATCGACCTGTCGCAATGGTTCCCGTATTCGCTGGTGCGCACCTGGCACATCCAGAGCGCGCTGTTCTGGATCGCCACCGGCTTCCTGGCGGCGGGCCTGTTCCTGGCGCCGCTGATCAACGGCGGGCGCGACCCGAAGTTCCAGAAGGCAGGCGTGGACATCCTGTTCTGGGCGCTGGTGCTGGTGGTGGTCGGCTCGTTCGCCGGCAACTACCTGGCGATCGCGCAGATCATGCCGCCGGACCTGAACTTCTGGCTGGGCCACCAGGGTTATGAGTACGTGGACCTGGGCCGCCTGTGGCAGATCGGCAAGTTCGCGGGCATCTGCTTCTGGCTCGTCCTGATGCTGCGCGGCATCGTGCCCGCGCTGCGCAAGCCGGGCGGCGACAAGAACCTGCTGGCGCTCCTCACGGCATCGGTCGGCGCGATCGGGCTGTTCTACGGCGCCGGCTTCTTCTACGGCGAGCGCACGCACCTCACGGTGATGGAATACTGGCGCTGGTGGATCGTGCACCTGTGGGTGGAGGGCTTCTTCGAAGTCTTTGCGACCACGGCGCTGGCGTTCATCTTCTCGACGCTGGGCCTGGTGTCGCGCCGCATGGCCACGACTGCCAGCCTGGCCTCGGCCTCGCTATTCATGCTGGGCGGTATCCCGGGCACGTTCCACCACCTGTACTTCGCGGGCACGACCACGCCGGTGATGGCGGTGGGCGCAAGCTTCTCGGCGCTGGAAGTGGTGCCGCTGATCGTGCTGGGCTACGAGGCCTGGGAAAACTGGCGCCTGAAGTCGCGCGCCGCGTGGATGAACGATCTCAAGTGGCCGCTGATGTGCTTCGTGGCCGTGGCGTTCTGGAACATGCTGGGCGCGGGCGTTTTCGGCTTCATGATCAATCCGCCCATTTCGCTGTACTACATCCAGGGCCTGAACACGACGCCGGTCCACGCGCACGCGGCCCTGTTCGGCGTGTACGGTTTCCTGGCGCTGGGCTTCACCCTGCTGGTGCTGCGCTACATCCGTCCGCAGTACGCGCTGAGCCCCGGCCTGATGAAGCTGGCGTTCTGGGGGCTGAACCTGGGCCTGGCGCTGATGATCTTCACCAGCCTGCTGCCCATCGGCCTGATCCAGTTCCACGCCAGCGTGAGCGAGGGCATGTGGTACGCCCGCAGCGAAGCCTTCATGCAGCAGGACATCCTGAAGACCCTGCGCTGGGGGCGCACCTTCGGCGACGTGGTCTTCCTGCTGGGCGCGCTGGCCATGGTGCTGCAGGTCATCCTGGGCCTGCTCAGCGGCAAGCCGGCCGCCAGCGGGCCGCGCCTGCAGGCGCGGCCCGCCCGAGGCTGAGCCCCGGTTCCTCCCTCATTGCGCCAGCGCAAAGAGGGCAGGGCCGGCGGCCGGTCCAATGGAGGCAGGTCCCGGGGCGTTCCGCCCCGGGCGCAACCGGAGTCCGATCCGTGCGCCGCCTCCCGATCGCCGCGTTTCTCTCACTGTTGACCGCATGCGGGCCCGCTGAACGGGCCCCTTCGTCTTTGCCCGAACTGTCGCGGCTGCCGCCTGGCGAGGTCGCTTACCAGCCGCCTGGCGAGGCGCTGCGCGGCGGCCTGCCCGTAACGCCCGCGCCGCTCACGGCCCGCTATCCCCGCGGGCTGTCCATCATGAAGCGACAGGTCAGCCAGGCGGAGTACGCGGCCTGCGTGCAGGCGGGCGGCTGCCGGCCGCTGGATGCGGCGCAACGCCAGGCGGCGGCGCGCGACCTGCCCGCGGTGGGCATCAGCTGGACCGATGCCTCCGCGTACGCGGCCTGGCTCTCCGCGCGCACCGGGCAGCGCTGGCGCCTGCCCAGCTATCCCGAATGGATATACGCCGCCGCCGAGGCCTATCGCGAAGAACTCCGGCTGCCCGATGGCGACGATCCCGCCCAGCGCTGGTTGGCCGAGTACGACGCGCAGAGCCGGCGCCAGCAGGAAGACGTGGAAGTGCGTCCGTTCGGCGCGTTCGGCGTCAACGCGCGGGGCCTGATGGACATGGCGGGCAGCGTCTGGGACTGGACCAGCGACTGCCATGCGCGGCGGGTTCTCGACGCGCCCGCCACGGACGCGGACGACGGCCGGAATTGCGGCATCCGGGTCGCCGCGGGCAGGCACGTGGCCTACCTGCCGGACTTCATCCGCGATCCCAAGGGCGGCGCTTGCTCGGTCGGCGTGCCGCCCGCCAACCTGGGACTGCGGCTGGTGCTCGAGGAGGGGTAGGGCGCTGCTAGAGCGCGCCTTGCGCGGGCCCGCCGTCGGGCGCGCGCAGACGGCCCTGCGCATGGACCGGCTGGGCCGTCTTCGCCGGAGCGCCATCGATACAGGACGCGCAACCGGAGCAATCCATGGCCGGCTGGTCCTGGCGCGACAAGCGGGCCAGGGCGGCGGGCGACCGCAGCACGATGCGCTTGCGGCTGCTGTCGACGATGCCGCGCTGCCGCCAGTCGCTGAGCAGGCGGCTGACGGTGTGCAGCGTGGTTCCCGTCATTTCGGCGATGTCCTGGCGCGTGATCGGAAAGCCGATGCCGATGCCGCCGGCCGTGGGTTGCCCCGAGCTTTCGACCAGGCGCAGGATCGTGCGCGCCACGCGCTGTTCCACCTCGTCCGTCGACAGCTCCTGGATGCGCAGATGCGCGTCCTGCAGGCGCTGGCCCATGGTCTGAAGCGCCATCGAACTGAGCTGGGGATGATTGCCGACGAAGCGCTCCCAGAGCGCGTCCGGCCAGGCCAGGCACACGCTTTCCAGCACGGCCTGCACCGTGGCGGGATAGCGCGACTGGCGCATGGCGCGGGCCAGGCCGAACATGTCGCCGGGATTGACGTAGCGCACGACGACCTGCTCGCCGTCGGCGGTCAGTTGCGCGACTTTCAGGCGCCCGCTGAGCAGCACGAAGAAGTGGGAGGCCGCCGCGCCCTGGCGGTAGGCGATGGCGCCGGCGAGCAGCCGGCAGGGCTGCGCGCCACGCAGCGCGGACTTCAGTTGCGCGTCGGACAAGGGACTGAAGAGTTCCAGGTTGCGCAGCAGCGCGTGGCAGAGAGGCGACGGCATGGCGGTCCTATGAGACGGAGGGATCTCCACGCGCCCATGGTGACACCGCCGCGATGCGATGACAATGCGCGCGAGGCGCGGGCTTGCGCCGGAGTTTGCGCTACAGCAAAGAGCGGGGACGCGGGCGGTTCTTCAATAGGGCTGCCGACTTTCACGGCGATTGAAGAACCCCGATAAGGAGCTGGATATGAACGCATTACGGCCTACCTTGCTTGCCGCGGCGCTGGCTTTCACGATGGCCGCGACGGCCGCGTTCGCGCAGGACGCGGACAAGCTGCCGCGCGCCAAGGTCACGCTGGTCGCCCCGCCCATGGTCCATCCGCACGAGCAGGTCGCGAAATCGGGCCCGAAGGTGGTCGAGTTCACGATGAGCATCGAGGAAAAGAAGATGGTCATCGACGACAAGGGCACGACGCTGCAGGCCATGACGTTCAACGGCTCCATGCCCGGCCCCACGCTGGTGGTGCATGAAGGCGATTACGTCGAGCTGACCCTGGTCAATCCCGCCACCAACGCCATGCCGCACAACGTCGATTTCCACGCGGCCACCGGCGCGCTGGGCGGCGCCAAGCTGACCAACGTGAATCCGGGCGAGCAGGCCACGCTGCGCTTCAAGGCGGACCGCAGCGGCACCTTCGTCTACCACTGCGCGCCGGAGGGCATGGTGCCCTGGCACGTGGTGTCGGGCATGAGCGGCACGCTGATGGTGCTGCCGCGCGACGGCCTCAAGGATCCGCAGGGCAAGCCCTTGCACTATGACCGCGCCTACACGATCGGCGAATTCGATCTCTACATCCCCAAGGACGAGAACGGCAAATACAAGGACTACGCGACGCTTGCGGAAAGCTATGGCGATACGGTGGAGGTAATGCGCACGCTCACGCCCACGCACATCGTGTTCAACGGCAAGGTCGGCGCGCTCACGGGCGCCAACGCCCTGACGGCCAAGGTCGGCGAGACCGTGCTGCTGATCCATTCGCAGGCCAACCGCGACACGCGGCCGCACCTGATCGGCGGCCACGGCGACTGGGTATGGGAAACCGGAAAGTTCGCCAATCCCCCGCAGAAAAACCTGGAGACCTGGTTCATCCGCGGCGGCTCGGCGGGCGCGGCGCTCTACACCTTCAAGCAGCCCGGCGTGTACGCGTACCTGAACCACAACCTGATCGAAGCGTTCGAACTGGGCGCGGCGGGACACATCAAGGTCGAGGGCAAGTGGAACGACGACCTGATGAAGCAGATCAAGGCGCCCGCCCCGATCCCGCGCTGACCGGCGAGACCGGGCGGATGCGTTGCCGCATCCGCCCGGCGTTCTTGCCGCGACACTTTCCGACGGAGTACCGCCATGCACTACTTTCATCGAATCGCGCTTGCCGCGGCCCTGGCCGGCCTGCCCGTCTCCTGGGCGCAAGCGGACACGCTGGCCGCCGCCAATCCCGCCGGCGAAAAGCTCTACAAGTCCGCCTGCGTCGTGTGCCACGCCAGCGGCGTGGCCAACGCGCCCAAGCTGGGCGACAAACAGGCCTGGTCGCCGTTCATCGCGCAGGGCGCGGACGCGCTGCTCGTCACCGTGCTCAAGGGCAAGGGCGCCATGCCGCCGCGCGGCGGCTCCTCGGCCGACGAGGCCACGCTGCGCGCCGCGGTGGAATTCATGATGAGCGCGGCGAGATAGGCGCGTCCGCTTTCTCTCCGCCTCGGTCCGGGCGTCGGGCGGGCTATTAGATAGTTGCACTTGCAATTATCAAGAATCCTCCATACGATTGCAATTACACATAGTGCAATTGCAATTCACAATGCGAAATGACGGCGGCCGTTGCGACGGGCGCCGCCATCGCGCCCACCAGGAGGACGCCATGCAAACCCCGATCGATCCCACCGACGCCGACCCGCAGGAAACCCAGGAATGGCTGGAAGCCATGCAGGCCGTGCTGGTCCATGAAGGCCGGCCGCGTTCGCACTACCTGCTCGACCGGCTGATCGATCAGGACCGCGCCGGCCACGGTGGCTATGCGGCGCCGCTGGCCACTCCCTACGTCAACACCATCGGCTTGCCGGAGCAGGCCGGCTTTCCGGGCGATGCGGGCATCGAGCTGCGGCTGGACGCCTATTTGCGCTGGAACGCCATGGCCATGGTGCTGCGGGCGGGCAAGACCTCCGGCGTGGGCGGCCACATCGCCACCTATGCCTCGGCCACGACGCTGTACGAAACCGGGTACCGGCATTTCTTCCGGGCCGCGACCCCCGGCTTCCTGGGAGACATGCTGTACATCCAGGGCCATTCCGCGCCGGGCATTTATGCCCGCGCCTATCTGGAAGGGCGCGTCTCGGAAGAGGAACTGGACCGCTTCCGGCGCGAGACCGGCGGGGGCGGGCTCGCGTCCTACCCGCATCCGCGCACGATGCCCTCGTTCTGGCAGTTCCCCACGGTGTCGATGGGGCTGGGACCGCTGATGGCGGCCTACCAGGCGCGCTACATGCGCTACCTGGAGGACCGCCAGCTGATCCCTGCGCAGGGCCGCAAGGTATGGGGCTTTCTTGGCGATGGCGAACAGGACCAGCCCGAAACGCTGGCGGCCGTGGCGATGGCCGGCCGGGAAAGACTGGACAACCTGATCTTCGTCGTGAACTGCAATCTGCAGCGCCTCGACGGTCCGGTGCGCGGCAACGCCAAGATCATCCAGGAACTGGAGAGCGTGTACCGGGGCGCCGGCTGGAATGTCATCAAGGTGATCTGGGGCGGCGGATGGGACGAACTGCTGGCCCGGGACCACGACGGCCGCCTGCGCCGCCGCATGATGCAATGCGTGGACGGCGAATACCAGGTCTTCAAGGCCCGCGGCGGCGCCTACGTGCGCGAGCATTTCTTCGGGGCGGATCCCGAGTTGCTGGCGCGCGTGGCGCACCTGAGCGACGAGCAGATCGGCGCGCTGAACCGCGGCGGGCACGACCATGCCAAGGTCTACGCGGCCTATGCCCAGGCCGTGGCGCACCAGGGCCGTCCCACGGTGGTCCTGGCCAAGACGGTCAAGGGCTATGGCATGGGCGCGGCGGGCGAGGCGGCCAATACCAACCACCAGCAGAAGAAAATGGCGGACCCTGCGGTGCGCGCGTTCCGCGACCGCTTCGCCATCCCGGTGGCCGACGAGGACCTGGAGCGCATTCCCTATATCAAGCCGGCGCCTAGCAGCGCCGAGCAGGCGTATTTCGATGCCGCGATCGGGCGCGCCGGCGGGCACCTGCCCCGGCGGCTGCCCGGCCCGGGCCCGCTGGCCACGCCGCCGCTGGAAGCGTTTGCCGCGCATTTGAAGGGCAGCGGCGGCCGTGAGTTCTCCACCACCATGGCGTTCGTGCGCGTGCTGGCCCAACTGCTCAAGGATCCGGCCATCGGCTCGCGCGTCGTGCCCATCGTGCCGGACGAGTCGCGCACGTTCGGCATGGACGGCATGTTCCGCCAGGTGGGCATTTATTCGCACGTGGGGCAGCTTTACACGCCGCAGGACGCCGATCAGCTCAGCGTATACCGCGAAGACCGCCAGGGGCAGATCCTGCAGGAAGGGATCAACGAGTCGGGCGCGATGTCCTCCTGGATCGCCGCCGCGACCGCGCACAGCACGCATGGCGTGGCCACGATTCCGTTCTACATCTTCTATTCCATGTTCGGCTTCCAGCGCGTGGGCGACCTGGCGTGGGCGGCCGGCGACATCCGGGCCCGCGGCTTCCTGCTGGGCGCGACTTCGGGGCGCACCACGCTGGAGGGCGAGGGCCTGCAGCACGACGACGGCCACAGCCACGTGTTGGCCTCGGTCATCCCGTCCTGCGTGGCCTACGACCCGGCCTATGCCTACGAGATCGCGGTGATCCTGCAGGATGGCATGCGCCGCATGTACCAGGAGGAAGAGGATGTTTTTTACTACCTGACGCTGATCAACGAAAAAACGGCGCATCCGCCCATGCCAGAAGGCGCGGAAAGCGGAATCGTGCGGGGCATGTATCGCCTGCGCGAGGGAGCGGCGGGCGCGGCGCGGGTGCAACTGCTGGGCAGCGGCGCCATCCTGGGCGAAACGCTGGCGGCGGCCGAGCTGCTGCAACAGGATTTCGGCGTGCCGGCCGATGTCTGGAGCGTGACCAGCTATTCAGAGTTGCGCCGCTACGGCCAGGAGGCGGAGCGCTGGAGCCGGCTGCACCCGCTGGAGGAGCGCCGGCCCGGCTATGCGGAAACGGTGCTGGCCGGCAGCGCGGGGCCGGTGGTGGCGGCCAGCGACTACATGAAGACGGTGGCCGAGCAGATCCGCCCGTTCGTGGGAGGGCGCCGCTACGTGACGCTGGGCACCGACGGCTTCGGCCGTTCGGACACGCGGCGGGCCCTGCGCGCCTTTTTCGAGGTGGACCGCCACCACATCGCGCTGGCGGCCTTGAAGGCGCTGGCCGACGATGGGCTGGTGCCGCGCGAGCGGGCGGCCGAGGCCATTGCCCGCTATGGCATCGACCCGGAGGCGGCGTCGGCCGCCTTGCCCTAAGGCCTGTTGCCCCTTGCTCGGGCCGGCAATCGCATGCCCGGCTAGGCGCGGCGCGCCAGCAGCGCCCATACCCCGGCCGCGGACAGCAGGGCGCCGCCGCCCAGGTTGAAGCCGCGCTGCGCCCGCGGCGAGGCCAGCAGGCGGCGGGCGGATCCGGCGAAGACCGCGTAGACGGTGGCGTTCACGCCGGCGCAGGCGACGAAGGTGGCGGACAGCATCCAGAGCTGGCGCGTCACGTCGCCCGCCGGGTCGATGAATTGCGGCAGGAAGGCCACGAAAAAGATAATGCCCTTGGGATTGAGCGCGGTCACCAGATAGGTGTTGGCGAACAGCTTCCAGCGCGACCCGGAGGCGCCGGCCATGGGCAGCGGCGCCGGGGAGACGCCGGCGCGCAGCAGCTTGAAGCCCAGGTACAGCAGGTACAGGCCGCCCACGGTCTTGACGACGGTGAACCAGAACGCCGACGCCGCCAGCAGGGCGCCCAGTCCCAGCAGCGAAAGCAGCAGCGCGGTGGAATCGCCCAGGGCCACGGCAAGGACCAGCGGCAGCCGGGCGCGCTTGCCGTGGGTGAGGGAATAGCTGATGACCGTGAGTATCGTGGGGCCGGGCAGCATCACGAGCAGGGCGGACGCGCCCAGGAAGGCCAGCCAGGTTTCAAGCGACATGGGTTCGGCTCCAGGAAGGTGGCGGCGCGGCGCCAGCCTGGGGGCCACTGTAGCGCAATCGCGGGCGCCGGGATACGGCGCCGGGCCGGACTCGCGCGCCAGGTAGTGTTAAATACAGCTTTCCCGGACAGTGAACGCGGGCCCCGGCGGCCGCGCGAAGGAAACATCATGGCATTTGATTTCGATTTGTTTGTGATCGGCGCAGGCTCCGGCGGCGTGCGCGCGGCGCGCTTCGCGGCGGGCTTCGGCGCGCGCGTGGCCGTGGCGGAAAGCCGCTACCTGGGCGGCACCTGCGTCAACGTGGGGTGCGTGCCGAAGAAGCTGCTGGTCTACGGCGCCCATTACAGCGAGGATTTCGAACAGGCGCACGGTTTCGGCTGGACCGCCGGGCAGCCCACCTTCGACTGGCCCACGCTGATCGCCAACAAGAACCGCGAAATCGAGCGTCTCAACGGCATCTACCGCAACCTGCTCGTCAATAGCGGAGTGACGCTGCTGGAAGGGCACGCCCGCATCCAGGATCCGCATACGGTCGAAATCAACGGCAAGACCTATCGCGCCGCCAATATCCTGGTGGCCACTGGCGGTTGGCCGCAGGTGCCCGATATCCCCGGCAAGGAACATGCCATCACCTCGAACGAGGCCTTCTTCCTCAGGGAGCTTCCGCGCCGCGTGCTGGTCGTGGGCGGCGGCTACATCGCCGTGGAATTCGCCTCGATCTTCAACGGCATGGGCGCGCAGACCACCCAGGCCTACCGCGGCCCGCTGTTCCTGCGCGGCTTCGATCAGGGGGTGCGGGAACACCTGCGCGACGAACTGGTGAAAAAGGGCATCGACCTGCGCTTCAACACGGACGTGGCCCGCATCGACAAGCAGGCGGACGGCACGCTGGCCGCCACCCTGAAGGATGGTTCGGTCATCGAGACCGATTGCGTCTTCTATGCGACGGGCCGCCGCCCGATGCTGGACAACCTGGGGCTGGAGAACACCGCGGTCAAGCTGAAGCAGGATGGCTTCATCGAGGTGGACGACGAATACCGCACGGCCGAGCCTTCCATCCTGGCCATCGGCGACGTGATCGGCAGGGTGCCGCTGACGCCGGTGGCGTTGGCCGAAGGCATGGCGGTTGCGCGGCGCCTGTTCCGCCCCGAGGAATACCGGAAGGTGGACTACCAGCTGATTCCCACCGCCGTGTTCAGCCTGCCGAATATCGGCACGGTCGGCATGACGACGGAAGAGGCGCGCGAGGCCGGCCACGAGGTCAAGCTCTTCGAAAGCCGCTTCCGCCCCATGAAGCTGACCCTGACCGCGTCGCAGGAAAAGACGTTGATGAAGCTGATCGTCGACGCCCGGACCGATCGCGTGCTGGGCGTGCACATGGTGGGCCCGGACGCCGGCGAGATCGTGCAGGGCATCGCGATCGCCCTGAAGGCGGGCGCCACCAAGCAGGTGTTCGACGAGACCATCGGCATCCATCCCACGGCGGCCGAGGAGTTCGTGACCCTGCGCACGCCGGTGGCGCAGTAGGCTACAGCCGCTGGATCAGGGCGCGCGCCGCCGCCGGCGCGCGTTCCTTCGCGCCATTGATGAAGAAGGCATAGACATCCTGCGGCTTCGCCGCGGCGGGGGCGGGCGCGCCGGCCAGCGGCAGGTCCGCCGGATCGGCGCCGCGCGCCCAGGTGCGCAGGCGGTCCGCCCAGGCGTCCAACGCCTTGGGCGCGTACCCCGCCTTGAAGGCCGCGCTGGCGCGCATCAGCCGCGCGTACACGAAGCCGGCCGTGCGGTCGGCCATCGACGGGTAATCCTCGCTGTCCGTGAACACGGTGGCGGCGCGGTGGCGGCGGGCCAGTTGCAGGTATTCCTCGCAAGCGAAGCTGGCATGGCGCACGTCCAGCACGTGGCGCAGCGCCAGCCCGTCGACCTCGTCCGGCAGAAGTTCCAGGAATGCCCCGAAATCCTCCGGGTGGAAGACCTTGGTGGGGGCGAATTGCCAGACGATGGGGCCCAGCTTGGGGCCCAGTTCGGCGATGCCGCCATGCACGAAACGGTCCACCGAATCCTTGGCGCCCGCCAGTTCGCGGCGGTTGGTCGCGTAGCGCGACGCCTTCAGTGAAAAAACGAACCCTTCGGGCGTCTCGTCGCGCCATTTGGCGAACGTGGCCGGCTTCTGGGTACTGTAGTAGGTGCCGTTGATTTCGATCGCGGTGAGCTGGCGGCTGGCGTATTCCAGTTCGCGCGCGTGGGGCAGGGTTTTGGGGTAGAAGGCGCCGCGCCAGGGCGCGTAGGTCCACCCGCCGATGCCCACCCGGATGGCGGGGGCGCCGTTTTCCGGGGACGGTTGGGGATGCTGCATGTCAGGACTCTCCATGCAAACGAACGGAATAACTGTATCGCCGGCGCCACTGGCCCGTAAACTCCCGCCGGAAAAATTCCCTGTTCCGATACAGTTTTCGGCTAAGGTGTGAATACACGATTCCACTTGCCCGCAGCCGCGCCGGCCCATCATGCCCGACCTCACACATTTTCTCGCGTTCGCCCTGGTCGCCCTGGGCATGGTGCTCACTCCCGGGCCCAACATGATCTATCTGGTCTCCCGTTCCATCTCGCAGGGAGCCCAGGCCGGCCTGATCTCCCTGGCGGGCGTGGCGGTGGGCTTCGTCTTCTACGTATGTTGCGCGGCGTTCGGCATCACGGCCCTGCTGATGGCGGTGCCATACGCGTACGACGCGCTGCGCATAGGCGGCGCCCTGTACCTGCTTTACATGGCGTGGCAGGCGCTGCGTCCCGGCGGCCGGTCGCCGTTCCAGGTGCGTGACCTGCCCAAGAGCAGTCCGCGCACGCTGTTCACGATGGGGCTGGTGACCAATCTGCTCAATCCCAAGATCGCCATCATGTACGTGTCGCTGCTGCCGCAGTTCATCCAGCCCGAGCGCGGCAGCGTGTTCGCGCAGTCGCTGGCGCTGGGCATGACGCAGGTCGCGATCAGCCTTTCCATCAATGCCCTGATCGCCATCATGGCCGGCTCCATCGCCGGCTTCCTGGCGGGCCGGCCCTTGTGGATGGTCGCGCAGCGCTGGCTGATGGGCACCGTGCTGGCTGGGCTTGCGCTGCGCATGCTGACGGATTCGCGCCGCTGATGCCCGCCGGAGAGGGTTTCTTCGCGTCGCTGGGCGGCATGCTCGGCGAAGCGCTGCGCAGCATCGTCTCGGGCCTGAAGTGGCTGCTGGGCGGCATCGGCGGCGCGTTGGGCGATTTCTATTCGGGCCTGGCCGGCGCGATGGGCATGAGCCCCTCGGTGTTCAACCTGGTCCTGCTGGGCCTGGGGCTCATGCTGCTCTGGGCGGCAGTCAAGGCCTTGTTGCGCCGCGCCATCCTGGCGTTCATCTTCTGGCTGTTCCTGGCCGTGCTGGTGCTGGGGGGGCTGATCAATTGAGCCGCCGCGGCGGCTAGCGCCGCTTCCTGCATTCCAGGGCCGCTTCCTTCAGGCGCCGCAGCAGCGCGGGGTAGCGGTCGGCCGCCGTGTTGCCGTAGCCGATGACCAGACCATTGTCCTCGGACAGGGGCGATACCGCGAACGCGGACAGGGCGCCCGGGTTCATGCCCATCCGGCGCGCCTGGCGCACGATGTCCTGGTCGGGGAACTGGGGCGGCAGGCGGACCGTGAGGTGCAGGCCGCTGTGCCCGCCCAGCACTTCGTGTTCGATTCCCAGATGGCTGGCGAGGGCGTCGCGCAACGCGGCCTGCCGTTCCCGGTAAAGGCGGCGCATGCGCCCGAGATGGCGCGAGAATTGGCCGTTTTCGATGAAGGCGGCCATGGTCAGCTGTTCCAGCCTGTGGCCGCCGCGCAGCATTTCGACGATGGACGGCATGGCCTGCGCCGCGATGGCCTCGGGCAGCACCAGGAAGCCCAGGCGCAGGGCGGGGAACATGGTCTTGCTGAAGGTGCCGACATACAGCACGGGCGCGTCGGCCACCAGGCCCTGCATGGCCGCGATGGGTTCGCCCTGGTGGCGGAATTCACTGTCGTAATCGTCTTCGATGATCCAGGCGCCCGCCTGCCGGGCCCGTTCTATCAGATTCAGCCGTCGCGCCAGCGACAGGACGGCGCCCGTGGGGTACTGGTGCGAGGGCGTGGTCTGGATGAGCCGGGGCGGGCGTTCCCGCCAGGCGCTTTCGGGGATGGCGATGCCGTCCGCGTCCACGCGCAGGGCGAGCACGTCCAGGTCGCCGCCATGGAAGGCGGATTTCGCGCCGCGGTAGCCGGGCTCTTCCAGCCACGCGGTATCGCCGGGGTCGGTCAGCAGCTGGACGCAGAGCGCCAGCGCGCCTTGCGCGCCTTCGGTGATGACGATGCGGGACGCATCGCAACGCACGCCCCGCGACACGCGCAGGTACTGCGCGATGGCTTCGCGCAGCGCAGGTTCGCCGACGGGGTTGCCATAGCCCAGGGTGGCGGCGGGCGCGGCCTGGAGCGCGCGGTCTTGCGCGCGGCGCCAGGCGTTGATGGGGAATTGCGTCAGCGCCGGCGTGCCGGGCGTCATGGGCAGCGAGGCGTCGTTCGCGTTGCGCGTGGAGACGATGCTGGCGAGCCGCCTGGCGGTGGCCGGGGCCTTGGCCGGGGGCGGCTCGGCGCGCATGGCGCCGCTGGCCGCGGCCGACAAGGGCGCGACCCGCGTGCCCTGGCGATCGGCGATGACGAAGCCTTCGGCCGTGAGCTGCTCGTAGGCGATCAGCACCGTATTGCGGGAGATATCCAGTTCTTCGGCCAGCGCGCGCGAGGACGGCAGCTTGCCGCCGGCCGGCAACTGCCCGGCCAGGATGGCCTTCTTGAGGCGCAGGATCAGCTGGCGCTGGCGCGGCAGGGAGCCCGGGCCGCGCGCGAGGGGACTGGCGAGCAGGGCGGAAGTGTTCATCATGGCCCTATTAAATTCCTGGATCGTGGTGCTTTTTATGATGCCACGATTCCGATATCGTGAAGCCATGCAGATCGCGCCCGCCATGCCGGCGGCGCGCCAACCCGGAAGAGGCCCAGAAGCATGCAAGCCCGCGTCAACGCTTTCCAGCAACCCATCGGCCCGGACATGCCGGGCTGGACCGCGCGTCCGCGCCCGCCCCTGACGCCGATGTCGGGCCGCTATTGCCGGCTGGAGCCGCTGTCGGCCGAGCGCCATGCGGCGGACCTGTACCGGGCGTTCAGCCAGGCGCCGGACGATAGCGACTGGACCTATATGTCGGTCGGGCCGTTCGCCGACGAAGCGGCGTATCGCGCGTTCGCGGAAAAGGTCCAGGCGGGCCCCGACCCCATGCACCACGCCATCATCGATCTGCAATCGGGCCGCGCCCTCGGCACCCTCGCGCTGATGCGCATCGATCCGCCCAACGGGGCGATCGAGGTCGGCTTCGTGTCGTTCTCGCGCCAGCTCAAGCGCACGCGCATCGCCACCGAGGCGCAATTCCTGCTGATGCGCCGGGTCTTCGACGAGCTGGGCTACCGCCGCTATGAATGGAAGTGCGACAGCCTGAACGCGCCGTCGCGCAAGGCCGCCGCGCGCCTGGGGTTCGAATTCGAGGGCATTTTCCGGCAGGCCACCGTCTACAAGGGCCGTAGCCGCGATACGGCGTGGTTCGCGATCGTCGACGGCGAATGGCCCGCCCTGCGCGCAGCCTACGAGCAGTGGCTGAGCCCGGAGAACTTCGACGCGGAGGGCCGGCAGCGCCGGGGCCTCGCCGAGCTGATCGCCAGGGAAAAGGCCGCGTGCGCCTGATTCCCGTCGCGCTGGCCCTGTTCTGGGGGCTGAACTGGCCGGCGGTGAAGATCATCCTGGCCATCGTCCCGCCGTTCACCCTGCGCCTGCTGGGCCTGGGCAGCGGCGCCTTGCTGCTGTTCCTGCTGGCCCGCGCCAAGCGGCTGGACCTGCTGCCGCCGCGCGCGTCGTGGCCGGGCATCGTGGTGGGCGGCTTTCTGGCGGTCGCGGTCTTCAACCTGGCCGTGGCCTGGGCGCAGCTCAGCACCAGCACCTCGCGCGCCGCCGTGCTGACCTTCACCATGCCCATGATGTCGGCGGTGCTGGCGTGGATCGTCCTCGGCGAACGCCTGGACCGGCGCCGGGCGCTGGCGCTGCTGCTGGGCGCGGGCGGCGTGTCGATCCTGGCCTGGCCGGTGCTGCGCGCGGTCTTCGGCGAACATGACCTGGCGGCGGCCAAGGGCCTGGTTTTTCCCCTGGTCGCCGCGTTCGGCTGGGCCGCGGGCACGGTCTACCTGAAAGGCTGGCCGGTGGCGGGACACCGCATCGTGGTCACGGCGTGGCAGCTGGTCGTGGGCGCGGCTTGCGCGCTGATGGGCGTGCTGGTCTCGGGCGAGCCGTTTCCGGTGGAAGGCTGGAGCGCGCGCGTGGTGGCGGCGTTGTCGTTCCACATCGTCCTGGGCACCGCCGTCGCGTACTGGCTCTGGTTCGTCCTGAGCGAACGGGTCAGCGCCACGGTCGCCACGCTGACCACGCTGATGGTGCCCGTGGTCGGGGTCCTGGGCGCGATGGCCCTGGTGGGAGACCGGCCCGCGCCGCTGGATTGGTGGGGTTTCGGCCTGGTGCTGGCGGGCGCGGCCCTGATCGTGCTGAACCTGGACGCGCCGACGGAGCGGCGCCAGGCCTGATCAGCGGGAGGGCCGCAGTTTCTCGCGCAGCAGTTCCGCCCCGCTCACCAGCGTGATGCCGGCCAGCACCAGCGCGGCGCCCAGCACGAAGGCGGCGTCCAGCGGCTCGTCCAGGATGAGCACGCCGAAGCTCACGCCGAACAGCGGGGTCATGAACGACAGGATCGACAGGCGCGAGGCCAGGTAGCGGCGCAGCAGCCAGAACCAGGCCAGGTAGCTCGACAGCGCCACCACCACGGACTGGAACCCGACGCTGAGCAGCGCCGCCTGCGTGTAGCGGAAGCCGTCGCTGCCGGTGGCCGCGGCGAACCCCAGCAGCATCGCGGCCGCCAGCGCCATCTGGTAGAACAGGGTTTTCGCGGGCGCGGCTTCCGACAGCGAGGTCTTGCGGATCGCCACCGTGGTGGCGCCCCACAGCAGGCCCGCGACCAGGCCCATCGCATCGCCCAGCAGCATGTTGGGCGCGCCGGCGTGACCCTCGGGCTGGCCCTTGCCCAGGAACGCGACGGCGATGCCGCAGAACGCAATCGCCACGCCGATCCACTGCAGCGGCTTCATGCGTTCTTCCGGCAGCAGCCAGTGCAGCCCGAGCGCCGCGAAGATGGGCGCCGTGTACAGGAACACGGACATGTGCGAGGCGGTGGTGTAGACCAGTCCCTGCGCCACGAACAGGAACTCGGCGGCGAACAGCAGGCCCACGATCAGGCCGGGAACGGCGGTCCCGTCGCTGAAGACGCGCGCGCCCTCGCGGCGCCACACGACCGCCGCCAGCACCAGCGCCGCGAAGGCCGAACGCAGGCCGATCTGCATGATGGGCGCGACGTCGCCGGCGACCAGCTTGATCGCGATCTGCTGGAAGCCCCAGCAGACGCACAGGAGCAGCATGGCTCCCGTGGCCAGCGTATCCAGCGGCTGGCGCAGGGGCCGGGGGGCGGCGGCGCTCACGGCAGTTCGGCCGGATAGCTGTCCAGGGCCAGCCCGATCTGCTGGCGCAGATCCCATTCGGCCAGGGTTGCCTGCACCGGGCCGAAGAACGCGCCGTCGCGGGTGACGAACATGGCGGGCAGATGGAAGACCTCGTAGCGTTCAACCAGGCCGCGGTTGTCGCCCGCGTCCACCCAGCACAGGCGCTCCACGGGCAGTTCCAGCTGCGGCAGCTGCTCGCGCGCGACGCGGCAGTTGCCGCAGGTGCGGCTGTGGAAAACCACCAGCGATAGGCCGGGCGCGTCCAGCAGGTAGCGGTCGGCGGTGCTGTCGTTGAGTTCTATCTGTTCCATGGGCATAGAGAGGTCAGGCGCCGCGCAATACGCGGTCCAGTTGGAGCACCGACTGGTACAGCACGCGGGTGCCGTCCAGCAGTTGCGCGGGCTCGATCCATTCTTCGGGACAGTGGCTGCGGCCGTTCAGGCAGGGGATGAAGATCATGCCGATGGGCCCGGTCGGCGCCATGTAGACGGCGTCGTGTCCCGCGCCGCTGGGCAGGCGCATCGAGGCGTAGCCCAGCTGGTCGGAGGCGGCCTGCACGGCGTCCATGACCAGCGGCGAGCAATCGGTGGGCCGGGCGCGGCTCAATGGCGTGAAGCCAGCGCTCAGGCGCAGCGCCTTCAGGTCCTCGGCCACGCCCGCCATCAGGGTTTCGGGGAAGGCGTCCAGCACGGCGTCGCTGTCGCTGCGCATCTCCAGGGTCAGCTCCACGCGGCCGGGCACGGCGTTGGCCGCGTTGGGCGTCATGGACAGGCGGCCCACCGTGGCCACCACGTAGTGCGGATTGCCGCTGGCGGCGCTGGCCTGGCGGCTGGCGGCGTCGATGATGCGGGCGGCGCCCACCAGCGCGTCGCGGCGGATGTCCATCGGCGTGGTCCCGGCATGGTCGGGCTGGCCTTCCACCGTGATCAGCACGCGGCGGATGCCGACGATGTTGGTGACCACGCCGATGGGCAGGCCGCGGCTTTCCAGCACCGGCCCCTGTTCGATGTGCAGTTCGACGAAGGCGGCGGTTTCGCCGGCGCCGCGCAGCGGCGCGCCCAGCGCGGACGGATCGCCGCCGATGCGGGCGATGCCCTGGGCCAGCGTTTCGCCATCGGGATTCCGGGCGGCCAGCATCTCGGCGCTCAACTGGCCGGACAGCGCGCGGCTGCCCACGCACGAGATGCCGTAATCGCTGGGTTCCTCGGAGAGGAAATCGATGACTTCGAAGGGGTGGTCCAGCTGGACGCCGTGCTCGCGCATGCTGTGGGCCACTTCGATGCCCGCCAGCACGCCGATGATCCCGTCGAAGCGGCCGCCGCTCATGACGGTGTCGCAGTGCGAGCCCGTGGCGATGGGCTTGCGCGCGGGATCGCGTCCGGGCAGCGTGCCGATCAGGTTGCCGCCCGCGTCCAGGCGCGTGGCCAGGCCGGCGGCCTCGAATTCGCCGCGCAGCCAGGCGCGGGCCTCGTCGAACAGGGGCGAAAACGCCCGGCGCGTCCAGGGGACGTCGGGCAGGGTGTATCGGGACAGGGTTTCGACGCGGGCCCAGAGGCGCTCGGCGTTCAGCGGGGGAAATGCGGGTGAAGTGGCTTGCGGCATGGGGCTTCCTGATATTCGGCTGGAATTATGGCACGCGGCCTTGCCGGCGCCGCGCCGCGCGCGCCGGCCGCGGCGCCTCTATGCGCCTTGCCTCCAGGCCGGCTCGCGCTTTTCCAGGAAGGCCGCCACGCCTTCCCGGGCTTCGCCGGAACTGCGTATCTCGGCGATGCGCTCGACCGTGTCCGCGATCAGTGCCGCGTCGATCGGCTGGCCGGCGAAATCCCGGACCAGCCGCTTGCTGGCCTGCACGGCGCCGGGGCCGTTGGCGCACAGCCCGCGGCAGAGGGCCCCGGCTTGCGCTGCAAGATCGTCCCCCGGGACGACTTGATGCACCAGCCCCAGCCGCAGCGCCGTGCTGGCGTCGAAGCGTTCGGCGGTCAGGAAGTAGCGGTTGGCGGCGCGTTCGCCCATGGCCCGGATCACGTAGGGGCTGATGGTGGCGGGCAGCAGGCCCAGCCGCGTTTCCGACAGGCAGAAATGCGCGTGGTCGGCGGCGATGGCGATGTCGCAGGCCGACAGCAACCCCATGCCGCCGGCATAGGCGTCGCCGTTGACGGCGGCCACGATGGGCTTGGGGCAGGACCAGATCGCGTGCAGCATGCCGGCCAGCTTCGCGGCGTCGGCGCGGTTTTCGGCGTCGGTCAGCGTGGCCATCTTGCCCATCCAGTTCAGGTCGCCGCCCGCGCAGAACGCCTTGCCCGCGCCGGTCAGCAGCAGCACGCGGACGTCCGGGTCTTCGGCGGCTTGCCGGACAGCGGCGGTCAGGGCGGCGATCAGCGCGTCGTCGAAGGCGTTGCGCATGTCGGGGCGGTTCAGCGTCAAGCGGGCGATGGCGCCGTCACGGGCGACATCCAGCGGGGCTTGCATCGTCATCGGGGGCTCCTGTGTTCTTGATCGCCGCTCAATAAGGGCGGCGAACGGCTGGATCGATTCTAGAAGGAAATCGCGGGTCCGGCGCTGCATCATGTCCAAATATTGAGTTATCCTCAAAAAAAATGACGGAGCGAGACATGCAAGCACAAACAGGCGGACGCGCCGCCGATGCGCGCTACGCGTCGGTATTCCGGCCGGGCCTTTTCGAGGGCAGGACGATACTCGTGACGGGCGGAGGCAGCGGCCTGGGCCGCTGCACGGCGCACGAATTGGCGGCGCTGGGCGCCGGCCTGGCGCTGGTGGGGCGCAAACTGGACAAGCTGCAAGCGGCGGAGCAGGAGATCGCGCGTATCTATCCCGGAGCCGCCGGCCGCATCAGCGTCCACTCCTGCGACATCCGCGACGAGGCCGGCGTGCGCGGCGCGGTCGCCGACGCGCTGGCCCGGCACGGCGCCATCGACGGCCTGTTCAACTGCGCCGGCGGGCAGTTCCCCGCGCCCCTGGACCGCATCAGCTTCAATGGCTGGAATGCGGTGGTCCAGAACAATCTGCACGGCACCTTTCTGATGGCGCGGGAGGTCTACACCCAGCACATGCGCCAGCACGGCGGCGCCATCGTGAACATGCTGGCCGACATCTGGGGCGGCATGCCCGGCATGGGCCATTCGGGCGCGGCCCGCGCCGGGGTCTGGAACCTGACCGAGACGGCCGCCTGCGAATGGGCGCACGCGGGCGTGCGGGTCAACGCCGTGGCGCCGGGCTGGATCGCCTCCAGCGGCATGGACAGCTATGACGACGAGTACCGCGCGGTATTGCGCGAACTGAAGACCAAGGTGCCGCTGCAGCGCTTCGGGACCGAGGCCGAATTGGCCGCGGCGGTGGTCTTTCTGCTGTCGCCCGCGGCGGCCTTCATCAACGGCAGCGTCATCCGCGTGGACGGCGGCGTGCCCAACGCGCGGCATTCATGGACCTTGCAGCCGGCCGAACGGGAGGAGGCCTACAACGGTTTTCCTCAATACGTGCCGCCGTCCCTGTTCTCCGACGACTGAAGGCGATGCAGGGCGTCCCGCACTTCGCCGCGGAACTGGGCCAGCGCCAGCGCGTCCCGCGCCGGCGGCTGCAGCGCCTGCCACAGAAAGCCGACCAACTGGTCGGCCGTGGCGCCCACGTCCACCCGCGCGCCCCGCAGGATGGCGTCCCACAGCACGTGTTCCATCGGGCCGTAGACCGCCGAGCGCAGCAGCCGCAGCGGCATGTCGCGCCGGATGTCGCCGTCTTCCTGGCCCTGGGCCAGGATGCGCATGAGCGGCGCGGTGTAGCGGCGCTGCAGCGCCGCGTAGACCTCGCCGAAGTCGTCGTTGCGCGCCCGTCCTTCGGACAGGATGAACGCGCACAGGCCGGATCCTTCGGCCAACAGGTGCCGCAGGTGCGCGTGCACCAGGTAATGCAGCTGGGCCCGCGTGCCTTGCACGCGGGGGAGGTCGTCCTCCACTTTGGCGATGATTTCGTCGTACCAGTCGCTGATGACCCGCACGCAGAGTTCGCGCTTGCCGCCGAAATAGGTGAACACCGTGGCTTCGGACACGCCCAGCCGCTGCGCGATCTCCGTGGTCGTGGCGGCCTGGAAGCCGGCCTCGGAAAAAACCTGCCGCGCGACGCGCAGGATGTCCCGGATGCGCTGCTCGGATTTGGCGCTGGCCGGCGGGCGGCGCATCGGGACGGTGGCGGTTTTTTCCATGCGGGGCAGGGGCGGCAAGGGGGAGGAGGTTTATTATTGAGCCAGGGTCAAGTTTGTGGCAAGACACGCCTCCCCGAGGAGGCCAGGGGTAGCGTTCCCCCAAAGGCCGGCGCCGGGCGCCGGTGAATTCGAACAACATCAGAGACAAACCATGCTGTCCAGAGCCGATTCCTACACGCAGCTTGCGTCCCAGTTCCAATGGCAGGTGCCGGCGGCCTACAACATCGGCGTCGACGCCTGCGATAAATGGGCCGACGGCAGCGGCCGCCTTGCGCTGATCTACGAGAAAAGCGATGGCGCCCAGTCACGCTACACCTTCGACCAGATCCGCGCGCAGTCCAACCGCCTGGCGCACAGCCTGGAGCGCCACGGGATCAAGCGCGGCGACCGCGTGGCCATCTACCTGCCGCAGGCGCCCGAGACGGCGGTGACGCACATCGCAGTCTACAAGATGGGCGCCGTGGCGGTGCCGCTGTTCACCCTGTTCGGGGTGGATGCCATCCAGTACCGCCTGGCCAACAGCGGCGCCGCCGCGCTCGTGACCGATGCGGCGGGCTGCCGCAAGCTGCGCGAGATCCGCGCCAGCCTGCCCGACCTGAAGGTCGTCTACTGCATCGACGACGAGGCGGTCGACGACGCGGTGCCGTTCCACGCGGCGCTGGCGCGGGAATCCGAGGACTACACGCCGGTGGCGACGGCGGCGGACGACCCGGCGGTCATCATCTACACCTCGGGCACCACCGGCAAGCCCAAGGGCGCGCTGCACGCTCATCGCGTGCTGCTCGGCCACCTGCCCGGCGTGGAGATGTCGCACGAGTTCTTTCCCGAGAACGCCACGCTGATGTGGACGCCGGCGGATTGGGCGTGGATCGGCGGGCTGCTGGACGTGCTGCTGCCGTCCTGGCACCACGGCGTGCCCGTGCTGGCGCGCCGCTTCGAGAAATTCGACGGCGCCAGCGCCTTCGAGTTGATGGCGCGCCACGGCGTGACGCACACCTTCCTGCCGCCCACCGCGCTGAAAATGATGCGCAGCGTGGCGCAGCCGCCCGGGGCCGGCGCCCTGGCGCTGCGCTCGGTGGCCAGCGGCGGGGAATCGCTGGGCGCGGAACTCATCGACTGGGGCCGCCGAGTGCTGGGCGTGACCATCAACGAGTTCTACGGCCAGACGGAATGCAACATGCTGGTGTCGTCGTGCTCATCGCTGTTCGACCCCGTCATCGGTTCGATCGGCCGCGCCGCGCCCGGCCACCGGGTGGCGATCGTGGATGAGCGGGGCGCCGAAGTGGCGGATGGACAGGAAGGCAATATCGGCGTACTGCGGCCCGACCCGGTCATGTTCCTGGGCTACTGGAACAACCCGCAGGCCACGGCCGAAAAGTTCGCGGGCGACTATCTCCTGACCGGCGACCTGGGCGTGCGCGACGGGCAGGGTTTCATCCGCTTCGTGGGTCGCAACGACGACGTCATCACCAGCGCCGGCTACCGCATCGGCCCGGGTCCCATCGAGGATTGCCTGATCGGCCACCCCGCCGTGCGCATGGCCGCCGTGGTGGGCGTGCCCGACGCCGAGCGCACCGAAATCGTGATGGCCTACGTGGTGTTGAACGATGGATTCCAGGGCGACGACGCGCTGGTGAAGTCCCTGCAGGCCCATGTGCGCACCCGCCTGGCGGCGCACGAGTATCCGCGCGCGATCCGCTTTGTAACCAGTTTGCCGACCACCGCCACCGGCAAGATCATCCGCAAG
Source organism: Achromobacter sp. (assembly GCF_050285585.1). GTDB lineage: Bacteria > Pseudomonadota > Gammaproteobacteria > Burkholderiales > Burkholderiaceae_B > Achromobacter. Next base: position 218,529 of record NZ_JBLZXF010000010.1, read on the forward strand.
GAGTTGCGCGACGGCAGCTACGCCTAAGCGGTCTCAACCCGTGACAATGTCGTCCATGAGGATGGGTTGACGGGCAGCATGCCGCTGCAAGTATGATGGCGCAAATCGCTACGGCCCCACTGAATTGGGGCCGTAACACCATTCGCTTTACTAGTATGGAGATAACCCCGATGAATAAGCCTTTGGATGGGGGATTGGCAGCCTTGAACGTGCCCGCCTACGTCAAGCACCGCGGTCTGATCGACTGGGTGGCGAGCTTCGTTGCGCTGGCCAAGCCCGACCGCGTCGTCTGGTGCGATGGGTCCCAGGAAGAGTACGACCGGCTTTGCGAGCAAATGGTCCAGTCGGGCACTCTGCGCAGGCTGAACCCCGCCAAGCGGCCTAATTCCTACCTGGCCTGGTCGGATCCCTCCGACGTCGCCCGGGTCGAGGACCGCACCTTCATCTGTTCGGACCGTCCCGAGGACGCCGGCCCGACCAACAACTGGGCGGATCCCGCCGAGATGCGCAACACGCTCAACGGCCTGTTCGACGGCGCCATGCGCGGCCGCACGCTGTATGTCGTGCCGTTCTCGATGGGCCCGCTGGGCTCGGACATCGCCCACATCGGCGTGGAACTCTCCGACAGCCCCTACGTGGTGGTGAACATGCGCATCATGACGCGCATGGGCAAGCAGGTCTACGACGTACTCGGCGCCGATGGCGATTTCGTGCCCTGCGTGCATTCCGTGGGCAAGCCCCTGGCCGCCGGCGAGGCCGACGTGTCCTGGCCGTGCAACCCCACCAAGTACATCGTCCACTTCCCGCAGAACCGCGAGATCTGGAGCTTCGGCTCGGGCTACGGCGGCAACGCCCTGCTGGGCAAGAAGTGCTTCGCGCTGCGCATCGCCTCCACCATGGGGCGCGACCAGGGCTGGCTGGCCGAGCACATGCTGATCCTGGGCGTCACCTCGCCCAAGGGCCGCAAGTACCACGTGGCCGCGGCCTTCCCGTCGGCCTGCGGCAAGACCAACTTCGCGATGCTGATCCCGCCGCAGGGCATGGACGGCTGGAAGGTCACCACCATCGGCGACGATATCGCCTGGATCAAGCCCGGCCCCGACGGCCGCCTGCACGCCATCAATCCGGAGGCCGGCTATTTCGGCGTTGCGCCGGGCACGAGCGAGCAGACCAACTACAACGCCATGGCCACGCTCAAGGCCAACGTCATCTTCACCAACGTGGCGCTCACCGATGACGGCGACGTCTGGTGGGAAGGCATGACGGATACGCCGCCCGCGCACCTGACCGACTGGCAGGGCCAGGACTGGACGCCCGCCATCGCGCGCGAGACCGGCCGCAAGGCCGCGCACCCGAACGCGCGTTTCACCGCGCCGGCCGCGCAATGTCCGTCCATCGATCCCGAATGGGAAAACCCCAAGGGCGTGGTCATCGACGCCTTCATCTTCGGCGGCCGCCGCTCCACCACCGTGCCGCTGGTCACCGAGGCCCGCAACTGGGTCGAAGGGGTGTACATGGCCGCCACCATGGGGTCGGAAACCACCGCCGCGGCCGCGGGCCAGCAGGGCGTGGTGCGCCGCGATCCCTTCGCCATGCTGCCGTTCTGCGGCTACAACATGAGCGACTATTTCAACCACTGGCTGAAGCTGGGCAAGCAGCTGGAAGCCGCCGGCGCCACCCTGCCGCGCATCTACTGCGTCAACTGGTTCCGCAAGAGCCCGGACGGCAAGTTCGTCTGGCCCGGCTTTGGCGACAACATGCGCGTGCTGCGCTGGATGCTCGGCCGCATCGACGGCCAGTCCAAGGGCGTGGACCAGGTGTTCGGCATTTCGCCCAGCTACCAGGACATCGACTGGACCGGCCTGGAGTTCAGCCCGGACAAGTTCGAGCAAGTCATGTCCGTGGACGCCGCGGCCTGGCGCGACGAGTTGGCCCTGCATGGCGAGCTCTTCAGCCAGCTGGAGCAGGGCCTGCCCGAGGATCTGCCGGCCACCAAGGCCAGGATCGAAGGGCGGCTGGCCGCCTGACGCGGCTTGGGCCGGCGGCGGCTGCCGGCCCAAGCCGCAGGCAACTCGGCGAAGCGCCTGCGCTGCTTGCGGCGCGCCTCGCCGGGCGCCGGCCGGCCCGGCGCCGGAAACCCGCCCGTATTTCAGGCAAAATCGCCTGATGAGACTCGATGCCGAAGACCTGGCCAAGATCAGCTCGCTGACCTTGGCGCACTATCAAGAAAACGCCGAATCGTTCGAGGCGGGCACGCGCGACCACGACGTCAGCCAGAACATCGCCGCGCTGCTGCGCCATATCGAAGGCGAGCCTCCGTACGACATCCTGGACCTGGGCTGCGGCCCCGGCCGAGACCTGAAGACCTTCGCGGCGCTCGGCCACCGAGCCGTCGGCCTGGACGGCACGCCGCGCTTCGTCGACATGGCGCGGCAGGCGAGCGGCTGCGAGGTCTGGCAGCAGGACTTGCTGCGGCTGTCCCTGCCGGACGGCCGCTTCGACGGCATCTTCGCCAACGCCGTGCTGTTCCACGTGCCGGGACAGGAACTGCCGCGGGTACTGCGGGAGCTGCGCGCCGCGCTGAAGCCGCGCGGGGTGCTGTTCAGCTCCAATCCGCGGGGCGGCAACCAGGAAGGCTGGAACCGCGGGCGCTACGGCGCCTACCACGACCTGGACGGCTGGCGCCGCCTGCTGGCGGACGCCGGGTACGAGGAACTCGAACACTATTACCGGCCGCAGGGCCTGCCGCGCGAGCAGCAGCCCTGGCTGGCCAGCGTCTGGCGGCGGACGGCGCGGTAGTGCGTTCAGGCGGCCCGTATCGTCCAGGGCGCGTCCGGCAGCGGCGCCAGTTCGCAGTCCACCGCCGGCCCGGCGCGCTCCAGCACCGCGAAATCCCCATCGGCCAGCGCCATCAGCGGATGGTGCCAGACGTCCCGGCGCAGGGTGATGCCCATGCCCGGCCCGGCCAGGAAGGCGCGCAGCGTGGCGGTATCGGGCGCGTCGGCGCCCAGCGCGACCAGCACCACGTAGGGCGTGGCGGCCAGCGGCAGAAAGGTCTGGCTGCCCAGGCGGTGGCGTTCCAGCACCTGCGCGGCGAAGGGCAGGGCGATGGCCCGGGCCCGGAAGACGGAGAGCGACGGCCGGCCGCCGGCGTCCAGGATGTCGGGTTCGCCCATTTCCACCCGCAGCGAGGTGCCGGCGTTGATGGCGCGGCCGTCGCGGCCGGCGCTGCTGACGATCTCGCCATAGGGCGCGAACGCTTCGGCGCGGAGGGGCTGCGCGATCAGGTTGCGGGCGTCCATCAGAAATTGATTCCCAGCCATTCGCGCACCTGTTCGTGGAGGTCGCCGGCAAAATCCTCGGGCGAGCCCGAGGCCGTGATTTCACCCAGGCTCAGCACGTAGATGTGGTTGGACATGGCCACGACGCGGCGCACATTGTGGTCCACCAGCAGGATGCCCATGCCCGCGTCGGCGAACGCGCGGATCCATTGGAATACCTCGGCCGCCACCCGCGGCGCCAGGCCGATGCTGGGTTCGTCGATGAGGCAGACCTGAGGCTGCACCATGTAGGCCTTGGCGAACTCCAGCGACTTCTGCTGGCCGCCCGACAGATTGCCCGCCTGGTCCTTGAGTTTTTCCTTCAGCACCGGGAACCGTTGCAGCGTGTCGGCGAAGCGCGGCTCCAGCACCTCGCCGTAGCGCTTGCGTCGGCCCTCCAGCGGCAGGCGCAGGTTTTCCTCCACCGTCAGGTAGGGGAACAGGCTGGATTCCTGCGGGATGTACCAGAGTCCGTCGTCGATCATGCGGTGAGGCGCCTGGCCGGAGATGTCGCGCCCGGCCCGGGTGACCCGGCCCGACTTCGGCGGCAGGAACCCGCAAATGGCTTTCATCAGCGTGGATTTGCCCGCGCCGTTCAGCCCGATCAGGCCGCTGATGCGGCCGGCTTCGACCGTCAGCGACACATTGCGCAGCACGTCGATGTCGCCCAGATAGCCGGCGGTCACGTTCTCCATGGCCAGCAGCGTGTCAGGCATGGTTCTGCTCCTCTTGTCCCTGCTCGCCCAGATAGGCTTCGATCACGGCCGGCTCGCGCAGCACCTGCTGGGTGGGGCCGTCGGCCAGCACGCGGCCCGCGTTCATGCACACGGAGCGCGGGCACAGGTCCACGACCACCGGCATGTCGTGGCTGACCAGGATGAACGTCTGGCCGCCCTCGTTGCGGCGGCGTATGAACTCGGACATGGTTTCCTTCATGACCGGGTGCACCGCCGCAAAGGGCTCGTCCAGCAGCGCCACGCGCGGCGGCACCATGAAGCACGCGCCGAATTCCAGGAGTTTCTTCTGCCCGCCCGACAATTGGCCGGCGTCCAGGTGCATGACGTGGCCCAGCTTGAGCTCTTCCAGCAGCGCCAGCGCGCGCCGGCTGGCGCCGGCCTCGTCCAGCCCCATGGCCAGCCCGCATACGACCAGGTTGTCATAGGCGCTGACGCGGTTGAAAACGCGGGTCATCTGGAACATGCGCAGCACGCCCAGGCGGGTCAGGCGGGTCGGGCTCAGGCCCATGATGCTGCGCCCGTCCAGCTTCACGTCGCCGGCGTCCGCGGCCAGATGGCCGGACAACACGTTGAGCAGCGTGGTCTTGCCCGAGCCGTTGGGGCCGATCAGCCCCAGCAGCTCGCCATCGGCCACGTCCATGCCCGCGCCGTTCACGGCAAGCAGGCCGCCGAAGCGTTTCTGTATTCCCGATATCTGCAACAGTGCCATCAGGCTCCCCTGGCGTTGCCGGAACGGCGCAGCGCGGCGCGCCGCGCCAGGCCCCACAACCCTTCGCGGAAAAAGCGCGCGAACACGATGACCAGCAGCGCGAACACGATCATCTGGATATTGCCGACGTCGCGCAGCAGCTCGGACGCGACATACACCAGCACGGCGCCCAGCAGGGGGCCGACCAGCGTGCCCATGCCGCCGATCACCACCATGGCGATCACCATGCCGGTCTGCGCCACGATGCCCAGCTCCGGACTGACCAGTTGCGCGAACGTGCCGTACAGGCCGCCGGCAAATCCGCAGATGGCGCAGCTGGCCAGGAAGGCCAGCGTCTTGTAGCGCACGACGTCGATGCCGCGGCTGGCCGCGCCGATCTCGTCGTCGCGGATCGCCTGAAGGAAGCGGCCCGGGCGGGCCCGCAGCAGCAGGAAGACCAGCAGCGTGACCGCCGCCAGCACGCCGAGGAACAGGTAGTAGTTGCCGGCGCGGCTTTCCAGCAGCGCGGGCACGTGCAGGCCCTGGTCGCCGCGAGTGAAATCGATGGAGTTGTAGATCACCAGGCGCACGATCTCGGCGAAGGACAGGGTGGTCAGCGCCAGGTACGGGCCGGACAGCCGCAGCACGATGCGGCCCAGCACCAGCCCGATCAGCCCGGGCACCACCGCGGATAGCGGCAGCCCGAGCCACAGCGGCACGTTCCAGTGATAGGCCAGCAGGCCGGTCGTGTAGCCGCCCAGCATGGCGAAGGCGGCCGGCGCGAGCGAGAATTGGCCCGTGTAGCCCGCCAGCAGGTTCCAGCCCGTGGCCAGCATCGCGAAGTACATGCTGACGATCAGCACGCCGAGCCAGTAGGGCGAGGAGACGCCCAGGGGCAGCAGCGCCAGGACGGCAAGGAACAAGAGCGATAGCCGCATTTCCTGGCTGAGCTTGTTGCGCAGCAGGTTGGGGTGGGCAAGCGGATCCATGTTCAGACCTCCCGCGCGCGTTCGCCGAACAGGCCCTTGGGCCGGAACAGCAGGATCAGGATCAGCAGCGCCAGGCCGAAGGTGTCGCGATAGTCGTACGACAGGTAGACCGCGCCGAAGCTTTCGAGCACGCCCAGCGCCAGCGCCGCCAGGATGCTGCCGGGGATCGAGCCCATGCCGCCGATCACGACGATCACATAGGACTTGATGGCCGGGAACGCGCCCACGTCCGGAGCGGGGTTGATGACCGGGGCCAGCAGCGCGCCCGCCAGCGCCGCGAGCACGCCGGACGCCATGAAGATGATGCTGCTGGCGCGCGCCGTGTCGATGCCGGCGATGGAGGCGCCCAGCCGGTTCTGCGCCACCGCCTGGACCTGCCGGCCCCAGAGCGAACGCTTGATGAAGAGCGCCAGCCCGGCCAGCAGCACGATGGACAGGCCCGCCGTGATCAGTTTCTGGCCGCTCATCATGAAGGGGCCGATGGCCATGCGCGTCACGTCCGACAGGGCGGGGCCGCGCATGGGATACGGGCCCACCACCTTGTCGACCAGGTTGATCAGGAGCAGGGACAGGCCGAAGGTGACGACCACCGCGTACTCATCCTTCATCAGGCCCCAGGAACCGTAGCCGGCGTACAGCGGGCGCATCAGCCAGCGTTCCGTGGCCCAGCCCAGCAGCGCGCCCGCGGCCGCGGCGATGGGCAGCGCCAGCCAGGGCGGGACGCCCAGCGCCAGCGACACCAGGGTGTAGGTATACGCACCGATCATGTAGAACTCGCCGTGGGCGAAATTCACGATCTTCAGGATGCCGAAGATCATGGTCAGGCCGACCGCCATCAGCGCGTAGAACAGGCCGATGATCAGGCCGTTGACGAACAGGTCCAGTGCCAGCACTCGATGCTCCCCGACGCCGGGGCAGGTCCCCGGCGTTCATTGAGGTTCAGGATGGATGCGGCTCGCCGCGAGCGGCGTGGGGGGCAACTTTTCGCCGCCGGGCCGCCCCCAGGCGAAAAGCGCCCCCTCGGGGGGCAGCAAGCGCGCGTAG
>NZ_JBLZXF010000011.1:0-185644 GCF_050285585.1 Achromobacter sp.
CGTACACAAGAGCAAGCTGACTCACGAGCATTTGCGTTTCTCCAGGGATGTCGGGCCTCTCCGCCTTACAGCGGGAGATCGCCACGATGAACGATATGCACCTTGTTCCCGTCAGGATCGCGCAGATACGCGCCGAAGTAGCCATCGCCATAGTGAGGACGCATCCCCGGCGCCCCTTCGTCCGTCCCGCCCTGCGCCAGCCCGTCCGCATGGGCCGTGCTCACGGCTTCCTGCGTAGGCGCCAGAAAAGCCACCATGCTGCCATTACCCACCGTCGCCGGCTCGCCGTCGTAGGGCATGTAGACATAGAAGCGCGGCAGCGGCGCCTGACCGGTCACCCAGCAAAGCGCCAAGGGCCCGCCATCGGGCGTGACAACGCGACGCTTCAATCCAAGCGGAAGCAGCACCGCGTCATAAAAACGGCCCGCGCGTTCAAGATCACGCGTCCCGACAGTGATGTGGCTGAACATTTGACGACGCTCCCTGCGCCCGCCCTGGCGGTCAGGCGCTTTCAGAAATGCATGACATGCTCCAATCGCATCGGGCATGTTACTCGCCTGCCAAATCGTGCGGATCACAAGAAGAGGCACAGTCCGCGCCCGTTCCGCCAGGGCCGGCCGCGTTTTCGTTACACTGACGCTTTCCGCCTTCTCCTGCGCCCCGCCCATCGCGGGGCGCATTGCCGTACCCCATGTCCGACAAAACCCACGACATCCGCCCCGGCCAGTCGATCGAACTGCTCAAGGCCCTGCACATCCTGACCCGCGACGGCAAGATGAACCAGGACAGCCGCCGCAAGCTGAAACAGGTCTACCACCTGTTCCAGTTCATCGAACCGCTGCTCAAGGACGTCCAACAACAACGCGGTGCCGTCACCCTCGCCGACCACGGCGCGGGCAAGTCGTACCTGGGCTTCATCCTGTATGACCTGTTTTTCAAGGAACAGCCCGAAGCACTGAAGAACGGCTCCCACCTCTACGGCATCGAAACCCGCGAAGAACTGGTCAAGTCGTCCGAAGAACTCGCCAAGCGGCTGGGTTTTGGCGGCATGTCGTTCCTGAATCTGTCCGTGGCCGATTCCATCACCTCGGACAAGCTGCCCGCCACCATCGATGTGGTCACGGCGCTCCACGCCTGCAACACCGCCACCGACGACGCGATTCATTTCGCGTTGGAAAAGAAGGCCAAGTACATCGTCGTCGTGCCCTGCTGCCAGGCGGAAGTGGCCTCGGTGCTGAGGAAGAACAAGGCCAAGGCGCTGGCGGATCCGCTGGCGGAAATCTGGCGGCATCCGCTGCATACGCGGGAGTTTGGGAGCCAGATCACCAACGTGCTGCGGTGCTTGCAGCTGGAAGCCCACGGCTACCAGGTCAGCGTGACCGAACTGGTCGGGTGGGAACACTCGATGAAGAATGAACTCATCATTGCGCAGTACAAGAACCTGCCGCGGCGCAAACCTGCCGAACGGCTGACCGAGATGCTGGAACGGATCGGGCTGCAGGAACTGAAGGACCGGTTTTTCCTGCCGGCGTTGGCGACGGCGGCCTGAGAACCGGCCGTCATGTTTCGCTAGCGGGAAAGGCCCGATCTACGGATCAATCGCCAGAGCTACGGCGCAAGCGATCGGTTGAATTCTTGTTCAGGCGCTGCGCTTCGGATTCCGCATAGTCTTCCTCGCCCTGCTCGTACTGGCCTTCATACATGCAGCTACTGCGGTACCACGCGCACTCGTTGCCTATTGAACAACCCGAAGTCAGCGCGGAGAGAAACAGGATGATGCTGCAGCGGCTTAAGGTTTGAATCGACATATCTCTCCCTGGTGATTGATGGATAGTGTAGGAGATGGAGATGGCGAAATCGGGTGGAGTCGGAAATCGATACCTTTGATCACGAATGAATTGATCGTTGGGCAGGACAAGGCTTCTCCGCAGACAAAGCCCAATAATCTCTGCACGTAGTCCGAATCACGCTTTCCTGGCGAGAGCGTGCTCAATTTGGCACGGATCAGCCTTGATCTAGATGCCCAAGGGCGCCGATACTGGCCCCGCAATCCCACCAAGATCGCCCGGATTGACAGCCGGAAAAGACAGGAACCGTGGCCGCTGCATTGGCGGCCGTTTCTCTTTTCATATCGTCAACACTGAAGCGCCTGATGGACAACTATCCCCTCACACACGACCGCTGGGCCACGCCGGATGATCCGGAGTTTGGCTGGGTGCGGGTTGCGGATCTTCGCAAGATGGAGCGGGCTTGCCTGGGAATTTGGGCTATTGCTTGTGGGGAATAGCGTGAATGAGCTGGAGAGCACAGACGCGCAGCCATTGGACCTAGGATTACTTCCAACTTGCTAGGCGGGATTGAGAGTCCTTGCGATCACGTTGTGGGTCTCGTGGAAGTGGAGCTTGATGCGGCACAGCTGGGCTTTGGATTCGCTATATCGGAGCCGCTGGCTCATTAACGAAAATGGGCATGGCAAGTTTGCGTTGCGTGAATGCCGGCTCGCCCCCCTCCGACAAGGACGCGTCAATCGTTAGTTCAACTCTGGCGCGGCACATTCTGGCGTATCCGGATCTCGATGATGCAGTCCAAAATAATGTAAATTGCCCTCGAGCGTCGTTGACACAACGTTCGCATATATCTCAAGGACAGCAAAATTTTAATAAAATCACGTAATTTCGTCGTGCCACCAGCTTCGAATTAGGTTATAAGTGAAAACATAAAATTTAATAAACAACGCACAAAATATAGCCTTCAAAAAAATGAGCAAACTGATAGAAAAGCAACTCGAGAGCATCCACCAAGAGCTGAAAGGAAATGAACTCGACCCTTATCTAGGAAGGGGTAGATCGCTAAATTACTACATTCGCGACATTCACCAGAAAATCGAAGAATGGTTTAGGCTACAGAGACAAGAAAAAGAAAAAAGAGCTTATGAACTCACATGGGCCCTTGTTCTCATTGGAACAATCGGAGTTCTATTGGCGATAAATCGCTCGGATAGCAGCGATTGGAATTGGGTCCGCGAAAACACTCTGACATTCAGACTATGTGCGGTAATTCTGTGCACCATGTTTGTTGGCGTCACATTGGAACGATCGACAGTGATCCGATCCTTATGGAGCTTCACTGTCACCAAATTTCTGGTCTCCATTATTCTGTCGGGCTTAGTTCTTTACGCCCGAGGTAAAGCTGCAGGCCATATAAATGAGATTTTTCATGTTGACGCATCCGCGCTGCCGATCACCTTGGTCTTCACTACCGCGCTACTAGTGCTGAAGTTGCTCGTACCATTCATTCTCGCCATAGCGTTGCTGCTATCGCTAGTACATATTTTAATTAGTCTTGTCTGGCTAAAGGATCGGCTTAATGGTGAAGTTGCTCAACTGATTCCGCTTTACTCACTGCTCTCTACCTTGGTATCAGCGGTAATTCTCTACCACGGCGGAAATTGGTCGACCGATCAACTATCTGATCCCAGAGTTCCAGAAAAAATCTATTTAATGGCATATGCCTTAGATTTCAGCCACTCGCACGAGTGCGCCAATGTCCCAAAAAATCGACCAGTCATCTTCCTGGGAAATGCGCAAGATTCAGTGCTGATAGCTCCATATAAATTGGTCGATTTCGATTTTTCAGATTTTTTCGAAGCGTCCGTAGACGTGCCGACTAACTTTATTCGCCAACGGTGTGATTACAAAGTAGTTCCGGCAACGGAAGACTTGAATTACGAATAAGACATATGGACAGAATTTCCCCTTCCCTCTTGTTAGGCTCTGCCGTGGAACGCACTCAGTTGGCGAAAACCAGAAAAGAAGAAATAGTGTCAGACTACACTTTCGCTTCCGAAATTGTAGTCTGACACCTTTATTTGTTCTACAACCGCCAGCGAATCCATCAGGGGCTAGGCTATCGAACCCCCACTCAGGTCGAGGCCTCGGTACCTTAACCAAACTGTCCGGAAAATCCGGGTTAGTCCAATCTGACACCGTTTTCGCTTAGGACGGTTGCGTCGTTTTATACCAATGAAGAAGCCAGCCTTTTCCCGTTATCGATATACTCTTACGCCGTTGATCAATATCATCTTTTTGTGCAACTACCAGCCCACACTCCTCGAGCGTTCGAACATGTGGACGAAATGCTTCCACAGATTTGAATCCAAATTTTTCGAAGTCGCCAGGACTGAACTCTCCCTTCATCTCCGCATCGCTCGCAACTGCGTAGAACAGGCTTAAAGCCTTACCACCAGCGTGAGGCTTGATTGCAACGCTTATAGATTTCGCTCTAGCTTGCATCCAGGAAAAAAAAGAATCTCTTTTTTCGTTGTCGGCAATCGGCCGTAAGCCATGCTGAAAAACATGCAAACAGTAATCTTCCACATGGCTTAACGTAGTACGGAGATTCTGATGCAATGTCACATACAGGGTATGAAAATCCTCTGCTGTAAGGGGCAAATAAGTTGAGTTCCCGTCAGGTGAGCGGAAAACCTCTATTCTTCTTTTGAAAATTTCACCCGCATCAGTTAACCGCAATGGCATGATGGACAGAGGTTCCTGCAAATACCCCGCAAGCCGCTGCGACGTAACAACGCCCTGAAGGATCCCGTGCGCCCCGCAAAATATCCATTTTATTCCGGGCATGTTAAATAGAGTATCCCTAAGGTTCTCTATCTTTCGTCTAGCATCGCTGGATTTCTCCAACAACTCCAAATTATCGATTATACATACGACCCCACCACTTTCCCCACCGGGGAAAATCCTTTCCAACCATTTTTTAAGATAGCTCTCAAAAGCAATCTTACTCATTCCGTGAGTATCGCCCTGAGAAATTCCGGTTTCCGAGCGCAAAATCGATGCAGCATTCTGCCCCAATTTCATTAAAATTGGATCACTGAGCCAGGCTTCGAGTGCAGCGCTATCGCTGGCCTTTATGTGGTTCTGCAGTTTTGCTGCACCATCCGACAATGCCTGCGCCACCTCAAGCAATATTTGAAGCTTAAATTCTTCGGCGCTTTCATCTTCCTTGATTTGGAATGTTTTTCCACACGGAATCAACAGTGGAGAACACCCCCTTTTTTCCAAATGGTTCTGAAATCCCTTGTAGACAACTATGTTCGCCAAGCTAGTCTTACCCGCGCCAATTGGCCCATCAAGGCATGCGGCAGCCGCTGAATTAACCATACGACTAGCTAACGCTTGCATTTCTGCGTTTCGGCCCACCAGTATGCTCTCGCCAACCTTGTTTGGCAACAACGGTTTGCTTGAGAAAGGGCTTTCGGTGAAACCCCATTTAGCATAAATATTATTTTCAAACATATATTTAATTCTTATAAGAAAACATTAATAACCCCTTTCCAGCCGCATCAACCTCCACTCTTCATATTAATTTCCTGCCATTCAAAATAAGATGGAGGGAAGTTTTTGTCTAATAGCACTTTATCAGACTTCTTTATATAATTTTTCGGCAGATTCTTGACCAGTCTGTACTTTATCATCAGCCCCAGACTCCACCACTTCTTCCCCATAGGACAAAGGCTATTTAAGAAAAGAAGAGCCTGCTCTTGCGTGGAAAGTTGCGCGCGAAGTGTCTTTACATATGCATATTTATCAATATTCAAGGAATGGCTATCGATGTACATGATCGCCTGATATAGATGGCGATAGTAATGACCTAAAAGAGGTTGATGACCTTCGAACGGGTCACAGGGAAGCTGATACTTATCCTTAATTTCAGCGCGAGTTACCGGATTTTTAAAACGACTCTTTAGCTCTTCTACTAGATCCATATCGCAATCATCAAGAACGCCAAACATGCCCTTCGATCCGGTTTGCTCTATGCCGTAGAACACAATGCAATATGCTATCTGGAACATCTGGTCGTCACTTGATTTTTTCCCCACACGAGTTACCACCGACTCAACCAACCCGAACGCGGCCTCGAACTCTTTGAGAATAAAAACAAAAACATGACGACCACAGATATCATTTAGTCTCATTTCAGAAACATTTTCTCTGTGTATTTTTATCAACTCGAAGTACTTTGCCTCAAGAAATTGCTGATGCGATGTTTCACGCTGTATACGCAGGGTTCTATATAACAATAAGACACTAATAAGAACGAATGCAGTACCGACGTATCCGCCAACAAAGTCACCTAACTGTCCGGCTAGTGCGGGATCGACTGTGCTACTCTTTCGGTATGCCTGGGCAAAAAAAATCGCATTAATAGATAACAACCCTACCAGCAGGATAGAAGCTTCCACCTTGTATTTTTTTAAAAATTCCATTAATTTTCTCTTGTTTCTTATTTTCTATAAAAATACTAGACCACGAATTCTGGAAACTCAGCCTCGCCGCCTTATTTTCATAAGAGGCATATGGAGGAAAATCTCAAGACCCCCTCCTTAGAAGAGATTCTTTTGACGCTCACCCACCACACCCGCCTGATCCTCACCCTCGTGCGGAAATGGATTCGGAATATCTTCAAGAATGGCGGCCCGATCGCAGTGTCGAAGAAAAAAATACATGGAAGAATCGATTATTTTCATTATCTTCCCGCCTCGGTCGTAATCCACAAAGGGAGGTTGAATTTTCTTACTTATTTGATGCTGGGTTATGTTATGTAAAAATGCCCCCAAGTCTCCGGACCTTACATCATCGGGGCGATGATGAAGTAGGCGAATTTCCTCCAGAAGTCTCGATCTCAACAAGCCTTGTTCAATATTGGTAAAATCTGTGGTTAGCAGAAGTCGAATGAAATAGTAAGGAAATGCCAATGATAATTTTCCACTTTGGTTACTCGTCTTCCTCGCGATATCTACAAAGGACTCGAAGTTTCGGATATGGCGTACTCCATATTCCTCGGATTTCTTCTTCGTCGCTACCTTTAAATGCTCAATTGTAATGATCTGCCTATTTGGTGACGTGTGCTCCACCTTTGCAGCCAGACAACAACTTTTGCACAGTTCCTGCACGACGCCGATCGAATCGAACGATGCTTCAATTAGCAAATCCTCGATCTGGGAGAAATCCACATTAAGCAACTCCGACCCCTTCTTAATAACTCGTCGAAAGTCTTCGTGAAGCCATGGTTCCACAGGTATTTCCGTTATTCGGTCCAACAAATCCCCATTAAATTGGACCAACCTATTCGCTTCTCGCCATATACCTAGAATTACAAAGATTATCCCCTGATCTTGAAACACTCGTAAGTCATACGCCAACCGCTCTTGAACATCGAGTGATAAATAATGAAAATTCTCGAGAACGAGATATCGGTTAACAGCATATCGCTTCAAAATTTCCGAAACATCTTGAGCAAGCTCAAGGTTATATTCAATATAGCGGACATTGTGCGTTACTCCGCTAGACGCCTTCGTTAAAGCTTCAATCTCAGCATTGGCATCTGAAAAAAATGGGATTTTTACTTTAAAACCACCAGACACCTTGGCGGCGTCTTCCGTTCTACTTTCCACTGCTTCCGATTCAACAAAGCGAATATCTAACTGACGCAGAATGGACTTGTAGATGTCTACAGGTGCGGTTTGCGGAGAACACTCGACTTTAACGTAATCACGCGCGCTCAAGTTCTTGAGAATAAGAGAGGTTTTTCCTTGCTTCGAGGAGCCATAAACAATTACCTCATTCCCATCCGTCAGTGCCTCACGAAACGCTTGATCCACCGTATCCCGTTCGATATATGAAGCAATAAGTCGGCTTCGCACACCGAACACATCATTTGTCTGATATCTCATTTTCACGTCCTCTACGATATTTTGATGTTATACCAGAAGTATCAAGCCTAACACCCAGATGCGCATGATATTTGCCCAAGGGACCGGCGATTTGAAGCGGAGTGTAGGTGGCGTAAAGCGTCAAATTGCTAAACAGAATTCGTAGCTTTCACTGTTGGACGCTCTTTCTCGAATTTGCATGGTAAATCCCTCAGCACCTTGTATCCAGGGCAACAGGACCGCGATCACGCGCCAGCCCACGACTTACGCACAAATAGGTGTCAGACTACAGATTCGCAGCATCTAACCAGCGCATTTGTAGTCTGACACCTATTTCCACGCGCATCCCAGGCGGCCGATAGCGCCGCCGTCGGACGAGGCGCTGCGCCGCGGCATGGCGCCCGCGGCGGCATGCGCGCTGAAGCCGCGAGCCGAAGCCGACGGCGCCCCTGGATAGCGCGCAGCACCCGCGTGCCCTGCCCTGGCGAATTTGTAGTCTGACACCGTTTTTCGGCTGAAACCAAATATCTTCGCCAGCAAGCGCGACTAAGCTTCACAATATTCCGGGCGGATCCGATCCCCGATATTGGAGTGCCGACATGAAAAGTCGCCTTGCAATGGCAGTAGCGCTATTGACGGGAGTGCTGCGCATCACAAATGCCGCAGCACAGCCTACATTCCCGAGCAGCTTCAAGAGTCAGACCGTCGCCATGGCGGACGGCGCTAAGATTTTCGTCCGCTCCGCAGGGACCGGCCCGGCCGTGGTGCTGGAATAAAGGTGTCAGACTGCAATTTCTCCGGCGAAACTGTAGTCTGAGACCTATTTTCACAGAGATAATCTGCAACACCACTGCCTGGGTGGACAGCATCCAGGCCGAGGCGCGAACGACGCGGTGTTCGCCCCCCTTTCGCCGAGGAAATCACCCACGATCACGGAGACACCATAGAGCGCAAGCCGCTCTTCAGTGCCACCCCTCCTGGCGGCGGCGCAGGTAAGGCAGGATGCTCAAGAGTCCCAGCACCGCCAACCCCGCACCGATCCATAACGCGACCCGAAACTCATAACCCGCGGAGATCGCCATGCCGGCCAAGAACGTCCCGCCGCCCAGGCCAATATTGATCACGGACGTATGAACCGCGTTCACCAGTGGCCCCGGATGCGCCACGCTGACGATGCGCGCCATCATCGCCGGATTCATCGGCACGCCGGACAAGCCGATCAGGATGACGAAAGCCACTGCCAGCCAGGCATATTGCGCCAGCAGCGCCATGCCAATCAACGAAAGGCTGAGCACCGTCAGGCCAGTCACCATGATCGTGAGGCTATGCCGATAGGCTAAACGCCCCGTGATCATATTGCCGACAAGATTGGCCGCGCCGTAGAGCATCAAGATGATCGGCACGACCTGCATCGTAAAACCGGTGACCGAGGTCAGAATCGGCACGAAATAGCTGAAGGCGGCAAAGCTTGCCCCCAGAATCAGGCAACTGGTCGCGCAGGCCTTCCAGTACGCCAGTTTCTTGAATGCCTGCAACTCCTCGGCCATGTTCAGGCCGCCCTTGCCGCCGCCAACGTTGGGCAAGGTGCGAACGAGCACCACCAAGCAAACGAGCACCAAGAGCGCCACCAGGCCAAAACTCACGCGCCAGCCCCAGTGCTGGTTGATGATGGTGGCCAGTGGCACGCCAAAGACGTTCGAGACCATGAAGCCACCAATCACCACGGCGGCCGCGCGCGGTCGGTTTTCAATGGGCACCAACGCCATACTGGTGGCCAAGGACAAGCTCAGGCACCCCGCGCACAAGACGCCGATGATCAAGCGCACCGCGATCAGTATGGCGTGATCCGAGATGAAGGCGCTAAAACCCTGCACCAGCACGTACGCGGCAAGCAGCGCCAGCAATGTGGGCCGGTAAGGGACTTTGAGCTTCAGAAATACATACGTGAGCACCGGTCCGCCCAGCATCACGCCAAATGCGAAGTACGAGATCAAGTGCCCCACTTGCCCTATCGTGATGCCGAAGGCCTCAGATAAGGTTTCCATCATTCCTGCCACCATCAATTCCGAGGTGCCAATCGAGAAGACGGCCAGCCCCAGAATGTAGACCACCAACGGCATTTCCTACTTTCCCAAGAGTTATTGAACAATCATTCCAAAAATAGTCAAAAAAACACGCGTCGACTACGCAATCATAAGAATCACGCCTATAAAAAATTGTGTTCGCCCCCCCTACAGGTTGGCCAGCAGCCCCGTCACGGCATCGTTGAGAACGCGCTTATCTGAAATATTTTTATTCAGCACCCGCAGCCCGTAGTAGCCCGCCAGGAAGCCTCGGGCCATTTCGACGGCCGAGATCGTCGTGCCGAATTCCCTATTGTTTTGCCCTTCGGTAAAAACCGAGACCAAGGCCGTCTCCAGGCGTTGGCGGTATTCGGTGTTCAGCGTGGCGACGACTTCATCCTTGCTGCCACGCTCGAGCGCGGAGAACAACACCATGGCCTCATGCTGCTCGGCCTGCGCCAAGTCCTCGGCAACACCCCAGAGCAAGAGCGTGCGCAGGCGGTCCCTGACCGAACCAGCTTGCATCAAGATGGTCAGCTGGGCTTGCATGCTCTTTTCATGGCTGCGCAAAAGAGCCTGCTCGTAAAGCGCCTGCTTATTGCCAAAGGCGTTATACAGGCTGCCCCGCCCGAGGCCGGTACTGTCGCAGAGGTCCTGCGCCGAGGTCCCAGCGAATCCATTCGCGCTGAAGACCCCAACCGCGGCATCAATAATTTCTTCGTCTTCGAATTGCCGAGGGCGCCCCTGGCTGGGCGGTTTTTCCTTGCTCATGCGTCGAGTACAACTGAAGCGTTCAGTGCGCGAAGATAGCAGTTTTGGAACAAACAGTCCAATAAGGCAGCCGCCGGCCAAATAATGGCGTCGGACTACCATCTTTCCGGCCAAATTGTAGTCTGACACCTATTTTTCAGGCGCACAGAACGATGAAGTAGAATTCAAATTCCGACACAAACCATGAATTCTATTCATCACCCATGCTCGACCGCATCCATCTATCCATCGTGCAAGAAGTGGAAAAGCAAGGCTCGCTAACCGCCGCCGCAGGCGTCCTGCACGTGACGCAGTCGGCGCTAAGCCACAGCATGAAGAAGTTGGAGCAGCAGCTGGGCACCGACATCTGGCTGCGCGAAGGCCGCAGTCTGAGGCTCACGCAGGCCGGTCAATACCTGTTGGCGGTGGCCAACCGGGTATTGCCGCAGCTGAACCTGGCCGAGGAACGCCTGCGTCAGTTCGCCCAGGGAGAGCGCGGATCGCTGCGCATCGGTATGGAGTGCCATCCCTGCTATCAGTGGCTGCTGAAGATTGTTTCCCCGTATCTGGCGGCCTGGCCGGATGTGGACGTGGATGTGAAGCAGAAATTCCAGTTCGGGGGCATCGGGGCGCTGTTCGGCTACGAGATCGATTTGCTGGTTACGCCGGATCCGCTGAACAAGCCGGGGCTCGTGTTCGAGCCTGTGTTCGACTATGAACAAGTGCTGGTCGTCGCGGGCAACCACCCGCTTGCCAGGGAGGAGTACGTCACGCCCAAACAGCTCGGCAACGAAGTGCTGGTGGCCTATCCGGTGCCGGTCGACAGGCTGGACATCTACAGCATGTTCCTGACGCCGGCCGGCATTACGCCGAAGCGCCACAAGGCCATCGAGACGACGGACATCATGCTGCAAATGGTCGCCAGCGGCCGCGGGGTGGCGGCGTTGCCGCGCTGGCTGGTGCTGGAGTACGCGGACGCGATGAACGTGGTGCCGGTCCGGCTGGGCAAGAAAGGCATTGCCAAGCACATTTATCTGGGCGCTCGCGAGGCGGACGTGGATATCGATTACCTGCGTGCGTTTATCGCGCAGGCAAAAGGACCAGCGGTAGCCTGATTCTTCGCGGTCGCGTCCGCTCACGACGCGGCGCCAACCTCCTCTGAACCTGTACTCGGCCAAGCTCCCGGTCGCGCGATGATTGCGCCGCCGGGCTTTCTGCGTGGCCGCGCGCGGAGCCCGTCAGCAACGCGGCCCATCGAGAGCGCCGGATCTGCCCCCCCGACCGGCATGCCCGGCCACCCATGAGCACAGCTAATGGTTTCATGAGATCAATTCACTTTTTTTCATGGATGGTCCAACCTATACTGCGCCCCCTACGCCGTCGATATGAAGACTGCCAAACAAAAAACAGAAGAAGTTGAGCAGCGCTGAAAAGCAATAAATGGACGCGGGTTTTATCTCAGGAATCAGGGCAGCAGATCAACATGAGTAACGAATTCACATTTGCCATCAAGAGCATTTGTTTCGACGAAGACTATCGTCCTTCGGACAATACGCGGATCACCACCAATTTTGCCAATCTCGCCAGGGGCACGAGCCGCCAGGAGAACCTGCGCAACACGCTGCGGATGATTGACAACCGTTTCAATGCCTTGGCGCATTGGGACAATCCCAAGGGCGACCGCTATACCGTCAAGCTTGAGATCATTTCCGTCGAGATGAGCATTGACGGCGCAGGCAACGGCAGCGCCCTGCCCTTGATTGAAGTGCTGAAGACGAGCATTTTTGATCGGAAAACCAACGAACGCATCGAGGGCATCGTAGGGAATAATTTTTCCTCCTACGTCCGGGATTACGACTTCAGCGTGCTGCTGCTGGAACACACCAAGAACCAGGTCGGGTTCAGTACCCCTGAGAATTTTGGAGACCTGCATGGGAAGCTGTTCAAGGCCTTTGTAAATTCAAGCACGTACAAAGCGCACTTCAGCAAGCCGCCCGTGATCTGCCTGAGCGTGTCGAGCAGCAAGACCTATCTTCGGACTGAAAACCAGCATCCTGTGCTGGGCGTTGAATACCTGCAGGACGAGTATTCGCTGACCGACGACTATTTCAAGAAGATGGGCATGAAGGTCCGCTACTTCATGCCGCCCAACAGTGCCGCGCCTCTGGCTTTCTATTTTTCGGGCGATCTGCTGGGCGATTACACCAATCTTGAACTGATCAGCACGATCAGCACGATGGACACCTTTCAGAAGATCTACCGGCCGGAGATCTACAACGCGAACTCCGCGGCCGGAAAGTCCTATCAGCCCAGTCTGAAGCACCAGGATTATTCGCTGACCCGGATTGTCTATGACCGAGAGGAACGTAGCCGGCTGGCTATCGAGCAGGGACGGTTTGTCGAAGAGCACTTCATCAAGCCGTACCAAGCGATTCTTGAGCAGTGGTCCGCTAACTCCCCTCTTTGATTAATCAGAAACACCAAGGCATCTATTGTGAAGAAATTGCTCCCCACCTCGACCGCCGGCAGCCTGCCCAAGCCCTCCTGGCTGGCAGAACCCGAGAAGCTCTGGTCGCCCTGGAAACTGCAGGATGAAGGCCTGGCCGAGGGCAAGCAGGACGCGCTGCGCCTGTCTCTGCAGGAACAGCAGCACGCGGGTATCGATATCGTCAGCGATGGCGAACAAACGCGTCAGCATTTCGTGACGACGTTTATCGAGCACCTGGACGGCGTTGATTTCGAGAACCGCAAGACCGTCAGGATACGCGATCGCTACGACGCGAGCGTGCCGACGGTCGTGGGCGCCGTGGCGCGCCGCAAGCCGGTGTTCGTCGATGACGCCAGGTTCTTGCGCCAGCAGACCCGGCAGCCGATCAAATGGGCGCTGCCGGGCCCGATGACCATGATCGACACGCTGTATGACGCCCACTATCAAAGCCGCGAAAAGCTGGCCTGGGAATTCGCCAAGATCCTGAACCAGGAAGCCAAGGAACTGGAGGCCGCCGGTGTCGATATCATCCAGTTTGACGAACCCGCGTTCAACGTGTTCTTCGACGAGGTGAACGATTGGGGCGTGGCCACGCTGGAACGCGCCATTGAAGGGCTCAAGTGCGAAACCGCTGTGCACATCTGCTACGGCTATGGCATCAAGGCCAATACGGATTGGAAGAAGACGCTGGGATCGGAGTGGCGGCAATATGAAGAGGCATTCCCCAAGCTGCAAAAGTCCAGCATCGACATCGTCTCGCTGGAATGCCAGAACTCCCGCGTTCCCATGGATCTGATCGAGCTCATTCGGGGCAAGAAGGTGATGGTGGGCGCTATCGACGTGGCGACCAACGCGATTGAAACCCCCGAGGAAGTCGCCAACACGCTGCGCAAGGCGCTTCAGTTCGTGGATGCCGACAAGCTCTATCCCTGCACGAACTGCGGCATGGCGCCCCTGTCTCGCGCCGTCGCCAGGGGCAAGCTGGCCGCGTTGAGCGCCGGCGCGGAAATCGTCCGCAAGGAACTCTCGAACTGATTCAAAGGCGGGGAATGGTCGTCGCGGGCTGCCCGCGGCGGCCACGCCCCAGCAATAAACCTTATGTCACTTTCCAGTACCGCGATCGAGCCATTGCGCTTTCGCGAAGTCCTCGGGCACTACGCGTCCGGCATCACTGTCATTACGACGCAGTTCGATGACGAGCCGGTGGGCTTTACCTGCCAGTCGTTCCATAGCGTATCGATGAGTCCGCCGCTGGTGTCGTTCAGCGTGATGTCCAGCTCGGGCAGCTATCCCAAGATTCGCCGGGCCGGTCGATTCGCGGTCAATATCCTGTCGGACGAACAAGTACGGATTTCCAACCAGTTCGCTCGGCGAGGCACGGACAAATGGCGCGAAGTCGAATGGCGGGAATCGCCGTTGGGCAATCCGATCATTGCCGGCAGCCTGCACTGGCTCGATTGCGAGATTCATGCGGAATACGCCGCGGGCGATCATCTGATCGTGATCGGTGAAGTGAAGGCGCTGAACCTGCAGGAAGCCGCGGCTACGCAGCCTTTGCTGTATTACAAGGGCCAGTATCGCAACATCGCCGAGCATTGCGAGGCTTGAGGGTTTATCTCCGCGGCCAATAGCGGGCCTGAGCCCGCGCGCACGGAAGCGCGCCGAAAGGCAGCCGACCCGGATACGTCGCGTGCCGCTCAGGGCGTCACCTGATAACCGCGCTGCTGCATGCAATTGGCGTAGGTGGAAGCAGCGACCGCATTGGCCTGAGATTGGACGGCCCTATCCTGCCGGCGCTCCTGGCGCTGCCGCGAACCGCCCACCACCGCTCCCGCCACCGCGGCGTCCTTCGCCTGGTTCTGGCGGTACTGCTGCTTGACGTCATCGTCCATCCGGTCATACACCTCTTCATGCTGCCGGCCGCGCGCGCCCGCCACCGCCGCGCCCGCGGCTGCGCCGGCAGCCGCGCCCCGGACGCGTCCGCCGGATTTGGGACTTTCGGTAGTGGCGCTGCCACCATTGCCGGCCAGCGCCTGGCACGCGGCGCTGTCTTGCTGGGTGGTTGCGGAAGACTGCCCTTTAAGCGGGGTAACCGTCTGGGCCGTGGCGCTCAGGCAGAGCGTAGCGAGTAGAGACGCGATGCCGGAATACATGGACGTTTTCATGAAAAACTCCATTGCTATCGAGAGCCAGGAAATTCCAGTTTAGCTCCACCGGTGGGCGACAGCGCGACTTTCTTGATGTCTTCCTGGGCGGACCATCAAGGTCCGACACCTTTATTTGCCGGACTATCGCGGCAGCCCCCTTCCAACTTGCGAAAAATCTCCGCCCCTCAATCCCCTAACGGTTTTCACGCGTGCAACTGCCCTCGGCCCGCGCCGCTCAGGGCGCCACCTGGTAGCCGCGCTGCTGCATGCAATCGGCGTAGGCGGAAGCCGCGGCCGCCTTGGCTTGCGACTGGGCGGCCCGCTCGTGCCGGCGCTTGCGCACACCGGCTATCGCCGCGCCCATCGGTGCCGCCCCCACCGCCACACCGATGGCCGCGCCCCGGACGCGTCCGCCGGATGTAGGACTTTCCGTAGCGGCGCTGCTCTCACTGTCGGCCAGCGCCCGACACGCGGCGGAATCTTGCTGGGTGGTTGCGGAAGACTGCCCGTTGAGCGGCGTCACGGTCTGGGCCGTGGCGCTGAGGCAGAACGTGACGAGAAGCAATGCAACGCCGAAGTGCATGGACGGTTTCATGAAAAATCCCATTCCTATCGAGAGCCAGAGATTTGCCGTTTGGCTTGGCAAGTGGGCGGTGGCGCCACATGCTTGAGGTGATCGAGGGCAAGCAATCAAGGACCGGCGCTATATATTCCGGGTCTTAAGAGCCCGATCGCGGATCAGTTGCCGGCGCTTCGGCGCAACCGATCGGTCGAGTTCTTGTTCAAGCGTTTCGCTTCAAAACAAACGACACCGCATCGGCCTAGTACCTGAATCGACATATCGCTCCCTGGTTATCGCGGTAGTGTACGGGACGGGGATGACGGCTGAACCGGGTGCTCGAGGGCCGCTGGCGCTCAGGAGCGGGCCACGGAATGTAAAGAATACTAGACTTATTGACACGATA
Organism: Achromobacter sp.; assembly: GCF_050285585.1. Lineage (GTDB taxonomy): Bacteria > Pseudomonadota > Gammaproteobacteria > Burkholderiales > Burkholderiaceae_B > Achromobacter. The sequence goes on from NZ_JBLZXF010000011.1 coordinate 16,143, forward strand.
ACCTGACATCTATAAAGTCAGGTTTTCTTTACACAGGCGATCACCATGCCGACTCACGCCGATTCCCTGCGCGCCCCTTCGCCCGGCCGCACTTACGTTATCCGCACGATGTTTCTGATGAGCGCGTACGTGCTGGTTCACGCCGCCGCGATCGGGGGGCTTTTCGATGGCATCCTGGGCCAGCCCGCCGGATGGGCGGTGGCCGCGCTGGCCGCGCTGCTCGTGGCGGGTCAAATATGGGCCACGCTACGGCTCATGGCGCATAGCGACGAATACATGCGCGTGATAGTCGCCAAATGCTTCATCCTGGCCGCCGGCGCCACGATGGCGCTCTGGTCTGCCTGGGGATTTGGCGAAACCTATGCGGCGGCCCCTCATCTGCCCGGCTGGCTCGTCTATCCCGTGTTCTGGGGAATCTACGCCCTGGTATCCCCGTTTGTCCGCACGAGCAATTGAATGAAAAACAAGTTGCGGGTACTGCGAGCCGAAGCAGGCTGGACGCAAGCAGACCTGGCGGAACGATTGGGTGTCTCTCGCCAGGCCGTTAACGCGCTGGAAACCGAAAAGCACGCGCCGTCCTTGGATCTTGCATTTCGGATCAGCGCGCTCTTCAAGCGGCGGATCGAGGATATTTTCGAAAGCCCTTACCGAAGCGCGGACGGAGATAAGAAAGACTGATGCCGCGCATCGAGGCTTCACCGGTTCTGGCCCGGCACGGCGATCACCTCGCGCGCGGTTTGCTGCCTCCATGTCCGCATGGCATGCGGGCCGTCACTTCACCGCCGCGTTTCCTCCATCCGCGAACAAGGCGGAACCCGTGACGAAGCTCGCCATCGAGCTCGCCAGAAACAAGGCCGCGGAAGCGATCTCCTCCGGCCGGGCGATCCGTTTCATCGCATGCAGCCCTGCCGCCCATTCCTTCTGCGCGCTGTCGCCGGCCATGGGAGTGTCGACACCGCCGGGCAAAAGCGCGTTGGCCCTGATGCCTTTGTCGCCGTAGTCCGCGGCGATTCCTTTGACCAGCCCCATCAGCCCCGCCTTGGCGGCGGCATACGCAGCCATGCCGGGCAGCCCGACGCTGGTGCCGACAAAGCTGGACGTGAAGATGATCGCCCCGCCCTTGCGTTCGAGCATGGCGGGGATTTGATGAACGCTAGCCAGGAAGGCCGAGTGCAGGTTCGCCGCTATCGTTGTGTGCCAATCGGCGAAGGCGATGTCGGCCAGCGGCGCGATGGGGCCGGTCGCCCCGGCGTTGTTGAACGCGATATCCAGGCCGCCGAATGCCCCAACCGCCTCTGAAACCAGACGCCGGTGGGTCTCGGGCTGGCTGGCGTCGCCAGCAACCGCCCGCGCCTTCCCGCCCTGATCCCGAATGCGCGCCGCCACGACTTCCAGCGCCGATTCCCCCCTGGCATTCAAGACGACGGCGGCCCCCTCGGCACTGAACAAGAGCGCGGCGGCACGCCCGATTCCCGATGATGCGCCCGTGATGATGGCGACTTTATCCTGCAGCAAACCCATGATGAGGCTCCGATATGAATGGCGTTCCGTCATTCTCCAGGGCGTTCATGAAGGCGGATATCCGGTTCTTGCGGCCCGGTTCGGCCGCACAAATGGCGCGAGACTACAATGCTGGCGCAAGCCGATGGCGATTCCCATCCGTCGTGTATCCCCCAGTATCCATGTCCTCTCCCCTTCCCAGATTCCGACGCACTCTGAAAGCGTTCGCCGCGCTGGCATTGCTGGCGCTATCGCCGCACACCGCGCACGCGGCGCCCATGGAGACTCGCCCCCCATGGCTGGATTCGGCTATCTGGTACGACCAGGACCCCGGCCGTTGGAACGCCGCCGAAGTGCGGCAGTGGCTGCGCGACGCGCCGCAAGGCGATGCCGCCGTCCAGTACCGCGCCGCCGTGGCCCTGGAAGCGGGCCAGCATGTGCCTCAGGACCTGGCCCAGGCGCGGCGCTGGTATGAGGCCGCCGCGCGGGGCGGAAATGCCGCCGCGCAGGCGTCTCTGGCGCGCATGTTGCAGGCCGGCTGGGGCGGTCATCAGGATGAGCGGGCGGCGCGCAAGTGGAATGAGCTTGCCGCGGACCAGGGCCATCGCCGGGCGTTGTTCAATCAGGCCGCCCGACTGCAGCGTGAGGCCGGACCGCAAGGCGGCATGCCGGCCGCCGCGCTATCGCGCTATCGGCGGGCGGCGGAACTGGGGCTGCCGCAGGGCGCGGCGGTGCTTGCGGAGTTTTATCGGGACGACCGCGGCGCGCGGGATCTGCCCGAGGCCTGGCGCTGGCTGGGCCAGGCGGCCGATTCGGGCTATGCGCCGGCGCTCTATGACCTGGACGACTGGTGCAATGCGCGGCCCGAATGGAAGGGCTGCGAGACCAAGGCGATCCATGCCCTTGCCGATGCGGCCAGGCTGGGCTACCCGCCCGCGCAGGGCCGGCTGGGGTTGCGGTATCTGGACGTTACCGTCCGGCAGATACGTTGGACGCCCGAGCTGTGGCTGAAGCTGAATGCGCGCTATCCGGACGATCCGGCTTTGCTGAAGGACCGCGAGGCCGGCGCGCGCTGGGTGACGCTGGCGGCAGCCAACGGCGACGTGCTCGCGCTCTACAACATCGGAATCATATTGCAGCGGGAAGCGGCAAAAGGCGTGTCCGGCAACTCCGCCTACGAGCCAACGGCCATGACCGCGGTACGCGCCTGCTTTGCCGCTGCGGCGCGGCGCGGCATGGGCGCGGCCATGCTGGCAATGGTGGAGACCTACGAGGCCGAGGACGCGCGCGAGCAGTACAGCCGGCAGGAACGCGAGGAACTCATGCACTATTGGGTCCGTCAGGCGGACGCGGCGGGAATGCTGGACCGCCAAAGGATAGGTCCGATGTGGTCGGGCTGGAATTATGCGCATCCCAGGCGGCCCATAGCGCCGCCCTCGGACGAGGCTATGCGCCGCGGCATGGCGCCGGCGGCGGCCTGCGCGTTGAAGCCGCGGCCCAAGGCCGACGCCGCCGCCGGATAGCGCGCAGCGCCCCGGGGCCCTCCCCAGCGTCACCCGACAACCGCGCTGCGGCATGCAACTGGCCAGGCAATGGCAGCCGGCCCGCTTCAGGTTCTACCAGCCACCTGCGCATACCTCCCCGCAATTCCCGCCGCCGCCTGCCGCATCCGCTCCACCACCACGCCAAACCTTTCCACCGCCAGCCGTTCCGCCATCGCCGTCACCGTAATCGCCCCCAGCGCTTCCTTCTTGCCGAACAGGATCGGCACCGCCACCGCGCTGGTCCCTGGCATCAGCCCGGCCGGCGCATGCGCCAACCCTTCTTTCCGCGCCTTCTCTACCCGGGCAATCACATCCTCCACCCGCTCGCCCAACACCTCCAGCCGCGCCGCGTTGCTGCGCACCAGTCCCGCGCTTTCCTCGGCATCCAGGCTGGCCAATAGGGCCACCCCCGACACGCCCACTCCGAGCGGCCGCCTCACTCCCACTTCAATCGACAGCACCTGTATCGGGTGCCGCCCGGTCCGCCTGCCGATGCATATCGAGTCGTGCCCGTGCCGGATACTGAGAAATACCGTGTCCCCAACCTGATCGGCCAACTCCGTTATATACGGATCGGCCAGCGTCAATAACGGAAACCGCCGCGTGCGCGCCAGACCCAGCAGGGTGACCTCCTGCCCGATCAGATAGCGGCGCGTTTCCGGATCCTGTTCGACCGCTTCTTCCTGCACCAGGGTCTTCAGCAATCGATGCACGGTCGGGCGGTTCAGGCCGGACATGCGCTCCAGGTCCACCAGGCGCACTCCCCGTTCCTGTCCGCATGCAATCAGCCGCAGCAGCGCCAGCGCGCGGCGCACCGTCTGGGCGCCGGACGCGTTCTTGTCTTCGGCATCGCTCATGCAGCCTCCGGCTTCAGGACGGATTTGGGAGTCTGCGCGATGCCGCGCTTGGTGACGATGGCGCCCAGCGACGCGTAGTTGGGGCCGCCAATGCGGCAGATCGGCCACAGTTGCCGGGTGTCGACCTTGCCGTCCCGCATCAACCCGTCGCGGATGTGGAACATCACGACTTCGCCCACGAAGAATTCGGCGCCGGTGGATCCGAACGGCGTCACGCTGTGCAGCAGGCATTCCAGGCTGATGGGCGCGGCGGCCAGGCGGGGCGTTGCCACGGCGGAACCGGGCAGCACCTCCAGGCCCAGCAGTTCGGCTTCGCTGACGTCGGCCGGATGTTCCTGGGCGCTTTCGTGGAGCGGATCCAGGAGCGTCTCGTCGGCGATGTTCACGACGAAGTGGCCGTTGGCCAGGATGTTGCGGCCGGTGTCTTTGCGCTCCCCGGCCTTCCTGCCGATGTTGACGCCGATCATGGGCGGCTGGTTGGAAACGAAGGTGTAGCAGCTGAAGGGAGCCAGGTTGACGCCGCCGCTGGCGTTGACGCTGCTGATCCAGGCGATGGGGCGGGGGACGACGATGCCGCTCATCAGGCGGTAGGTCTGTTCGGGGTTCAGGTCGGTGGCCGGGAAGTGCATGTTGTCTCGCTCCGTAGTCCGGATATTGAACATCAGAATTTGGATACCTTGGTACGCGCACAGTGCGCCAAGCCTGATTTTCCGATGTAGAGAGCCTCATCCTGAAGAATCCAACGGAGCACTCTCTAAAAATAGTCCAATATTCGGAACTTTTCGCGAAATTGGCGTTGTTCGGCAACGCGGGAGTTTCTAGAGTGTCATCAAACAAAACGCGATGACACGCACAGGAGACTGACCATGAACCGCAACGCGCTCCGCGCCTGCGCCACTGTGGCGCTGGCTGTCCTTACCTCGATGGCGCATGCCGCCTGGCCCGAGAGGCCCGTGAAGATTGTCGTGCCCTACCCGCCCGGCGGAAATGTGGACGTGGCGGCGCGGCTTATTGCGCCGGGGTTGCAGGCGGCGCTGGGGCAACCGTTCATCGTCGAGAACAAACCCGGCGCGGGCGGCATGATTGCCGGAGAACAGGTGGCGCGCTCGGCGCCGGACGGGTACACCCTGTTCATGGCCGCGAATGGCCCGCTGCTGTTTTCTCCGCTGATTTTCAAGCGCGACGCATACCAGTGGGATCGGGATTTTGCGCCGATCAGTTCGGTCTCGTATACGCCGCTGGTGTTGCAGGTGCGGCCGGCGCTGAAGGCGAAGACCCTGCAAGAGCTGCTGGCGCTGGCGAAAAAGGATCCGGGCAAGCTGAACATGGCGTCGCCCGGCGCGGGCACGACGAATCATCTGGTGAGCGAGCTGTTGCAGTCGCTGACCGGCGCGCGCTGGACGACGGCGCAATACAAGGGCAATGCGCCGGCCACGACGGATCTGCTGGGCGGCCAGGTGGATTTCAATTTCGACCAGATCTCGGTGGCGCTGCCTTACGTGAAGGACGGGCGGCTGCGGGCGCTGGCGGTAACGACCGCCAAGCGCGTGCCCTCGATGCCCGATGTGCCCACGTTTGCGGAAGCCGGCGTGCAGGGCATGGAGGCGGCGACCTTTACCGGGCTGCTGGCGCCGAAGGGCACGCCGCCGGAGGTCCTGGACAAGTTGAGCGCGGCGTTGGGCAAGGTCCTGGCGCAGCCGGCGATCATCCAGCGTTTCGACGAGCTGGGCGCGGAAGCGCGCGGCAGTTCGCCCGAGGAATTCACGCGCTACCTGGCCGCGGAAGACGCGCGCTGGACGCCAATCATCAAGCGCGCCGGCATTACGGCGAATTGAATCCGGGCGCGCCAGGCACGCAACCCGGCGCTCTCTCCCCTTCATCTATCCCGACACGGAACCCGCCATGAGCAGACGCAGCATCTATGCCGAAGGCTTCAGCCACAAGAATCCCATTCCCGCCGCCTGCCGGATCGGCCCCATGCTGTATTCCGGCAGCATCCAGGGCACCGACCCGGCGACGGGCGCCTACGGCGCGTCGCTGGAACGCCAGTGCGAACTGATGTTCGATCACGTGCGCCGTATCGTGGAAGCGGGCGGAGGCTCGCTGGACCACATCGCCAAGATGACGGTATGGATGCGCGACCGCGGCCAGCGCGCGGCCCTGAATGCGGTATGGCTGCAGGCGTTTCCGGATGCGGGGAACCGGCCGGCGCGCCACACCCTTCAGGCGGATCTGGATGGCGACAAGCTCATCGAATGCGATTTCGTCGCGGTGATCGGCTAAAGGAACCCCGCGATGACGCAATACCAACACTTCCATACCCATCCGACCGCGCCGGCGCAGCGTTTGCCGCCGGGCGCGTGCGATAGCCAGTTTCATGTGTTCGGACCGGCGGACCGTTACCCGGTGCGCCCGGGCGCGGCGTATGAAATGCCCAGCGCAACGATCGAGACGGCGCTGGCCCTGCACCGGCTGCTCGGCATCGAGCGCGGCGTGATCGTGCAGGCCACGACCTATGGCGCCGATCATCAGGTGGTGCTGGACGGCCTCGCCACGGCCGGCCCGTCGTATCGCGGCTGCGCGAATGCGGTGGTGCTGGCCGAGCGCGATGACGCGTATATACAGAAGCTGCACGACGCGGGGGTGCGCGGCGCGCGCTTCACGCGCCAGGGATTGGGCATCAGCATGGCGCCGGCCGTGTTCGACCGTTCCATCGCGCGCATCCGCGAGTTGGGCTGGTACGCCAAGTTCCAGCCCGAGCCCGACGGCATGATGGCCCAGATCGGGCAGTTCGAATCGCTGGACATACCGGTGCTGCTGGACCACATGGGCCGCGCCGATCCACGCGCGGGCGCGAGCGATCCCACGCGGCGCAAGCTGGAATCGCTGCTGGCGCGCGGCAATTTCTGGGTGATGCTGTCATTGACGGAAAAGCTGTCGCGCGCGGGCGAGCCCTGGGACGACGTGATTCCGCTGGCCCAGGCGTTGATCGCCGCGAACCCCGACCGCGTGGTATGGGGCAGCGACTGGCCGCATCCGGTCTCGGTGCAAGCCACGCCGGACGAGGGCCGCCTGCTGGATCAGCTGGCGCGCTATGCCGGCGATGACGCCACGCTCAGGAAGATCCTGGTCGACAACCCCGCGCGCCTTTTTGGATTCGACGAATGAAACTGCTCAGCTTCACCCATGAAGGCCGCGCGCGCTTTGGCGCCCTGCGCGGCCGGGACGAGATCGTTGCGCTGGACGGCCAGGGCAACGACAGCCTGCTCGCCGCGCTGGAAGCCGGCGCCCTTCCCGCCTTGGCGCGCCTGGCCGGGACCCTGCCGGTCACGCACCGGCTGGACGAAGTGCGCCTGCTGCCGCCGGTTCCCGTGCCCGGGAAGATCATCTGCGTGGGCGTGAACTACGGCAAGCGCAACGAGGAATACCAGGACGGCAGCGCGCCGCCCGCCTATCCCAGCGTGTTCCCGCGCTTTCCGGGATCGTTCGTGGGGCACGGCGAGCCTTTGCTGCGCCCGCCGGAGTCCGAACAGCTGGACTACGAGGGCGAGATCGCCATCGTGATCGGCAAGGCCGGCCGCCGCATCGCCGCCGAAGACGCCTGGAGCCACATCGCCGGCCTGACCTGCCTGAACGAAGGCACGGTGCGCGACTGGATCAAGCACGGCAAGTTCAATGTGACCCAGGGCAAGAACTTCGATGCCAGCGGTTCGATGGGCCCATGGATGACGACGGCCGACGAGTTCGACCCCGCCGCGCCGCTGACGGTCCGCACTCGCGTCAACGGCGAACTGCGCCAGCAGGACTCGACCGACAACCTGATGTTCCCCTTCGCCGAACTGATCCGCTACATCTCCATCTGGACCACCCTCAGGCCGGGCGACGTCATCTCGACCGGCACCCCTATCGGCGCCGGCGTGCGCTTCACGCCGCCGCGCTTCCTGAAGCCGGGCGACGTGGTCGAGGTGGAAGTGGCGGGCATCGGTACCCTGTCCAACCCCGTGGCCGACGAATCGACCGCGCCCGCACAAGGAACCCGCCATGCTCAATGAAGACGATCGCGACCGCGCCGCCGGACTCCTGCTGGAGGCGGAACGCAGCGGCGTCCCCACCACGCAGCTCGACCAGGCCTTTCCCGGCATCGAGATCGCCGATGCCTATGCGATCCAGAAACGCATCATCGACCAGAAGCTTGCCGCCGGAGCCAAGTTGCGCGGCCACAAGATCGGCCTGACCTCGAAGGCGATGCAAAGCACCGTCGGCATCGACGAGCCGGACTATGGGCACTTGCTGGACACGATGTTCTATCAGGATGGCGAGACCATCCCGACGGCCAGGCTGATCGTGCCCCGCGTGGAGGTGGAACTGGCTTTCGTGCTGGGCAAGCCGCTGCACGGCCCCGGCGTGAGCCTGTTCGATGTGCTGGACGCCACCGACTATGTGGTGCCGGCGCTGGAACTGATCGACGGGCGCAGCAAGTATCCGCGCCGGATCGTCGACAACATCGCCGACAACGCCGCCTGCGCGGGCATCGTATTGGGCGGCCGGCCCGTGCGGCCGCTGGACATCGACCTGCGATGGGTGGGCGCCTTGCTCCTGAAAAACGGCGTGATCGAGGAATCGGGCGTATCCGCGGCGGTGCTGGGGCATCCGGCGCTGGGCATTGCCTGGCTGGCCAACAAGCTGGCCCAGCACGATACGGGCCTGGCCGCCGGGCAGATCGTGCTGGCCGGGTCGTTCACCCGCACGGTGGCGGTCAAGCGCGGCGACACATTGCATGCCGACTACGGCAAGCTCGGCAGCATCTCGGTCCATTTCTCGTAGGGACGGCGCATGGAACTTCCCATCAATACGTTCAAACGCGCGCTGCGCGAACAGCGCCATCAGACCGGTCTGTGGGTCACGCTCGGCCATCCGAACAGCACCGAACTGGTCGCCGCCAGCGGCTTTGACTGGCTGCTGCTCGACACCGAACACACGCCGGCGCTGCTGCCGACCGTAATGGCCCAGCTGCAAGCCGCGGCCGCCTACCGCAGCCATCCCGTCGTGCGACCCTCGTGGAACGATAAGATCCAGATCAAGCAGTACCTGGACATCGGCGCGCAGACCTTGCTGCTGCCCTATGTGCAGAACGCGGCCGAAGCCGAGAGCGCCGCGGCCGGCATGCGCTACGCGCCGCGCGGCGTGCGCGGGGTCAGCGGCACCATGCGCGCCACGCGTTATGGCCGGGTGCCGGACTATATGCGCCGCTGCGAGGACGAGCTGTGCCTCCTGGTGCAGGCCGAGACCGGCGAGGCCCTGGAGAACCTGGACGCCATCATCGCGGTGGATGGCGTGGACGGGGTCTTCATCGGACCGGCGGACCTGGCTGCCAGCCTCGGCTATCCGGGCGAGCCTCAGCATCCAAAGGTCGTGGCCGAGGTCGAACGCGCCATCGGCCGGGTGCGCGCGGCCGGCAAGGCGCCGGGCGTGCTGACGCCGGATGAGACGCTGGCGCGGCGGTACATGGCTGCCGGGAGCCTGTATACGGCGGTGGGCGTGGATGCGGCAATTCTGGCGCGGCACTGCGATCAGCTGGCGGCGCGCTTTGCAGGAGCCGCGCCGCCCGACGGGCGGTCCCCCGTTGCCGCCGACGCGCGATGGTGACTTAAACTCCCATCTGGCGCGCCAACAGACTTCCCCCACGCGTGCGCCGGAGACCCGAATGCCAATAGCGTTTACCGATCTTGAGCAGAACATGCTGGGGAGCTTGCGAGCGCAACCGGCGTTCGCGGGCTGGAAGAAAAAGGGCAAGCGTCGCCTGTGGCGGGCTTGCGGCGACGTGCTCGAGATCACGTGCGCGGAGGACCTGGCGGGATGGCTGCCCCTCTTGCCCGCCGACGTGGAGAACCACATCGCCCCGTGGCTGCGGCGGTACCAGACGATCGAGCAGGCCCAATACGAATACCGCATCCCGCGATGGCGCCTGGAGGCGGCGGGGCTGGCGCCCGACGAGGCTTAACGGCGGCAACTCCCCATGCGCAACCGCCCCGACCCATTCTCCCCGCCCAAGCGGCGGCAGCCCGCGCGCCAGAACTCCCTTCTCTGGATCCTCGAACCCCTGGAACGGGACGCCAACTACTCCCACCGGAAGATGTTCGGCTGCGACGCGGCCTACCTGGACGAGGCGCTGTATCTGGTCGCCGCGGACCGGGACGATCCGTGGAGCGGCGTTCTGGTGTGCACCTCGAAAGAGCGGCATGCGGCGCTGATGTCCGAGCTGCCCAGCCTGCGGCCGCATCCCGTGCTGGGCAAGTGGCTCTACCTGCCGCAGACGGACGAGTCGTTCGAGGCGGTCGCGGTGCAACTGGTCGAGCTTGCGCTGGCGCGCGATCCGCGGCTAGGAGTGGTGCCCAGGCCGCGATCGCGGCGACGCAGCGCCTGGCGTGCCGGGGAATAAAGGCGGCGGGTCTTTACAGATGGCGATGGCTGCAGACCATGGGCTGCCCGACCAGTTCCCCGACCAGCCCGGCCAGTCCCCTGGCGCTCCCGTCGTCCAGCCCCTCCGTGCGGATCATGCGAAAGCCCATTGCCAGGCTGAACTGCCAGTCCAGCTCCAGGATCCGGTAGTCGCGGCCATCCTGCGGGCAATGCCATTGCGCGGCCGGATCGTCGTAGGCGGCGCCGATGAAGTCGACGTGCGAGTCGAACGGCGGCATGGATTCCAGCAGCTCGTCCGACCCCGGCAAACTGGGCTCGGAGAGATTCTCCCCCACCGCAACGTTGGGGCCGGGACCGTCGTAGGCCAATAGCATCAGCGGAAAATGCCTGGGATCGGCATCGTAGGCGGCCTTTGTGTCGTCGGTAAGATAGGGCCGCGCCGCGGGGCCCAGGCAGTATTGGGGGCTGTTCCAATCGCTGCCTTCATTGTCGAGATACAGATCGCCCGGCGTGATGCCGTGTTCGGCCAGCAGCGCCAGGGCTTCGTCCATGGTGTCGTGATGGCGTATCGGCATGTCGGCAGGCAGATACCCTGCCTGCACGTACATGGCGATCACGTCGCCCGTGGTGCGCAGGCCTTCCCGATACTGGTGCGATCCCTCGTTCAGGCTGGCCAGGCCGAAGCTCAGGTTCAACAGGGCGCGGTACGGAACGCCGTCCCCCCGCGGTTCAAGCACGTATCCTCCCTCCAGCAGCCTGGCTTCCAACGCGCGCCAATCGGGAGGCGGCAGGTGCATATCGCGCGGGCATAGAAACTGGTGGTGTTCGGACATGGGCGAATGATTGGTTCGAAGTTCGGGCGCCCCTTTTTAACATGGCAACGGTTGGCGTCGTCAGGGCCGGAACGTCAATCCGCTTTCGCCCCGGAGCGTTCCTCTCATGGCCCAGCGTCTGAAGCCTGGCGCCCGGACGCTACGCGCCGACCGCATCGATCAGTTCCGCCGACGACTCCCGCAGGCAATCGGCAAACAGCTGCGTGGTGGACGTCGTGGTGTCTTCGCGCCAGTACAGGATGGCCTCGCCCAGGGGCCCCAGCGGCGGCAGCGGCAGTATCCGCATCGTTCCGCGCTGCACATAGCGCCGCGCGAGAGACAAGGGCAGGATCGAGACGTACTCCCCGTCGCGCAGCAAGGACAGATTGAGCGCCAACGAACTCGACTCGATGGTCGGGCGCAGCAGGGTCACGCCATGCTCGGCAAGAATCTCGGCCATGGTCGCGAACGCGGGCGACCCCTGCATCGGCGTGATCCAGCGCACGTCCTGCAAGTCGCTCCAGGCCACGGGGGTATCGGAGCCTCCCAGGGCGTGCCGCGTGCCCACCACGAAGACGAACGGCTCGTGATGCAAGGATTCGTGACGCACCACCGGCAGATAGCCGGTCACCCGGTTGCGGCCAAGCGCCAGATCGAGATTGCCTTCGTCCATCATCTTGAGCAGGCGATCGAGCGTGGCTTCCACGAACGAGAACGACGCGTTCGGCGCGCGCCGCGTGAACAGCTCGACGGCATGCGCGATCAGGGGCTGGGGAATGGTCACCACGGCGCCGAATCTCACGTGGCCCGCGGTGCCCGAGGCCAGCGCGGTGACGTCGCGCCGAGCCAGTTCGATCTGCCGCAGGATCTCGCGCCCGCGTTCGACCAGCACGCGCCCTATGCGCGTCAATTCGACGGCGTTCCCCACGCGGCGCACGACTGGCGTGCCCAGCGCGTCCTCCATCTCCGCGATCTGCTTGGAGATGGCAGGCTGGGTGACGTGGAACGCCGCCGCAACCCGGGTGACCTGCCGCAGTTCGCCCAGCGTCACCAGGATGCGCAGGTGCCCCAGCTTCAGGCCGCTGCGGAAAAAGCGTTCGATCGAATTGTCGGTTGGCGCGCTGGCGGACATATCGGGAATGGTGGCCTCGGAAAGCGGCGCGCATCACGTGATGGCGGAATACGCCAATCATAACCAAACAGTAATACCAAGCGCCCAAAGTGTGATTTGCCGCGGGGCAGGAGCAACCCTTACCCTTCGCATGGACAGCACTGTGGAGCGGACTTTTCGTGGCACATGGACGAATTCCCCGGGCGCGATGACGGCTCCCGCTTCGATGCCACGCACATAACCGAACTCGCAGGCTGCCGAATAACTCGATGTGCCCCCATGGCACACACCTACGGAGACACCCCCCATGAGCACGTCCCTATCCGGCGGCGCGCATGCGCATGCCGGCTCTCAGGCCGCGCAGCATCCGGCGCAGCTCGACTCGCTGTATCGCAAGCTGGCCTGGCACATCATGCCGTTCCTGTTCCTGTCGTTCATCGTTGCGTACATCGACCGCGTCAATGTGAGCTTCGCGAAGCTGCAAATGCTCGCGGACCTCTCGCTGTCGGAAACCGTCTACGGCGCGGGAGCCGGAATTTTCTTTCTGGGCTACTTTCTCTTCGAAGTGCCCAGCAATCTGATCCTGCATCGCGTCGGCGCGCGCGTCTGGATCGCGCGCATCATGGTCACGTGGTCGATCATCTCTTGCCTGACGATGTTTGCGCAGGGGCCGACGTCGTTCTATGTGCTGCGATTCCTGCTGGGCGTGGCCGAAGCCGGCTTCTTCCCGGGCATCGTGCTGTACCTGGCCACGTGGTTCCCCTCGAACAGGCGCTCGCAGATCATCGCCCTGTTCATGGTGGCCATCCCGGTCTCCGGCGCCATCGGCGGTCCGCTGTCCGGCTGGATCATGGAGCGGTTCGGCGGCGCGCACGACCTGGCGGGCTGGCAGTGGCTGTTCCTGGTCGAAGGCCTCGGATCGCTCGTCGTCGGCATCGCCGCCTTCTTCGTGCTGCAGGACCGGATCGAGACCGTGAAGTGGCTCAGTTCCGACGAGAAGCGCCTGCTCGCGCAGGATCTCGCCGCCGACGACAGCACCCGCGCCCGCCATAGCGTGCGGCAGGTGTTCGGCGACCGCAGGGTCTGGTTGCTCGGCCTGCTCTATTTCTGTATCGCCATGGGCAACTACGGGCTCGTCTTCTGGCTGCCTACGATGATACGCGCCGCGGGTGTCGCCAACCTCGGCAACATCGGCCTGCTTTCGGCCGTGCCATCGCTCGTCAGCGCCGTCGCGATGATACTCATCGCGCGCCATGCGGACCGCCATAACGAACGCCGCGTCCACGTCGCCGTGTGCTGCGTGCTGGGCGCCGCCGGCATGCTCGCGTCGGTGCTGCTTGCCCAGCACCTCTGGTGGTCGATGGCCGCGCTCGTCGTGGCCGCCATCGGCATCAATTCGATCGCGCCGGTCTTCTGGGGCATTCCCACGGCGATGATGAGCGGCGCGGGCGCTGCGGCCGCCATCGCGCTGATCAATTCGGTCGGCAACCTTGCAGGCTTCGTGAGTCCATACGTTATCGGCTTTCTCAAGGACAGCACGGGGCAGCTGCTGCCGGGCATGATCATGCTGGCGTGCGCGCTGATCGGCGGCGCCGTCATCGTGATGTCGCCGGGCACCAAACGGAGTCAGGCATGAAAGCACCCGTCTGCCTGGTGACTGGCGCGGCCACCGGCATCGGCGCCGCCACCGCCCTGCGTTTCGCGCGCGACGGCTGGGCCGTGGCCATCAACAATTTCGATCACAGCACCCGGGAGGCCGCCGAGCGGGTGGCCGCCCAGTGCGCCGACGCCGGCGCCCGGACGATCGTCGTCGACGCCGACGTGGGTGACGACGCAGCCTGCCGCCGCCTCGTCGACGCCGTCGCCGCACAATGGGGACGGCTGGACGCGCTGGTCAACAGCGCGGGCACGACACGCGTGGTGCCACACGCCGATCTGGAAGCCATTGACGCCGGCGAGTTCGAACGCGTCTACCGCGTGAACCTCATCGGCATGTTTCAGATGACGCGCGCCGCGGCGCCCTTGCTGCGCGATCGTCCGGCATGCGCGGCATCGGGCAGCGTCATCAACATTTCGTCGTTGGCGTCCCTCAACGGCACAGGATCGTCGATTGCCTATGCGGCTTCCAAGGGCGCGGTCAACTCGCTGACGCTGTCGCTCGCGCGCAATCTCGCCCCGCGCGTCCGCGTGAACGCCATCGCCCCGGGCATGGTCGACGATGGCCTGCTGCGGCGGATACTCGGCGACGACGCCTACGCGCGCGTGCTCGACGGCATGCGCGAGAACGCGCCGCTCAAGCGGGTTTCCCAACCTTCGGAAATCGCGGAACTCGCCTGGTTCCTCGCCGCCCGCGCGCCCGCGATGACCGGCCAGGTCCTGGCCATCGAAAACGGCTTGCTGCTCAACACCTGAGCCCCACGACACAAGGAATTCCTGCGATGAAAGATCTGCACAAACACCGCTCCCGCACGGTGACCGAGGGCGTGACGCGCGCGCCGCACCGCGCCTTCCTGCGCGCCACGGGCCTCGACGATGAGTCCATCGAGAAGCCGTTCGTCGCCATCGTCGATACGTTCGGCGAGAACACGCCCTGTTCCATGTCGCTGAACCAGATTTCCGACAACGTTCGCCTCGGCATTGCGGCCGGCGGCGGCGTGCCGATACGCGGCTCGGCAATCTCGGTGTCCGACGGCACGTCGATGAATCACTCGGGCATGCGGTTCTCGCTGGTCTCGCGCGAGACGATTGCCGACAGCGTCGAGCTGTTCGTGCGCGCCCATTGCTACGACGCGCTCGTCGGCGTGGCCGGTTGCGACAAAACCTTGCCCGGCATTCTGATGGGCATGGTGCGCGTGAACGTCCCTGGGGTATTCCTGTTCGGCGGCGCGATGTTGCCGGGCGTGGCGCCGGACGGCTCGCAAGCCACGATCCTGACCGCCATCGAGGCCGTAGGCGCGGCGCAGCGCGGCGATATGTCCGCCGAAACGCTGCGCGGCATCGAAAAGCGCTGCACGCCGACGGCCGGCTCCTGCCCGGGGCAGTTCACGGCGAACACGATGGCGATGGTCGCCGAAGTGCTGGGCCTGGCGCCGCTCGGCTCGGCGATGGTGCCCGCCGTCTACAGCGAACGCATCGCGATCGCCCGCCGCGCCGGAGAAAACGTCATGCGCGCGCTGCGCAATGGCGGGCCGCTGCCGCGCGACCTGGTGACCCGCAAGAGCCTGGAGAACGCCTGCGCGGCCGTCGCCGCCACGGGGGGATCGACCAACGCCATGCTGCACATCCCCGCCATCGCGCACGAAGCCGGCATAGCATTCACGCTCGATGATGTCTCTGAAGTCCTGGCGCGCACGCCGCTTATCGGCGACATGCAGCCCGGCGGGCGCTATCTGGCGGTGGACCTGCATCATGTCGGCGGCGTGCCGGCGGTGCTCAACGCCCTGCTGGCTGGCGGCCACATACACGGCGACACCCTCACGCAAAGCGGCGAAACGCTGGAAACGGCGCTGCGCGCCTTCCCGGGCCCCGACGGCCGCGTGGTCAAGCCGCATGACGAACCGCTCTCGCCCAACGCAGGGCTGGTGGTCCTGCGCGGCAATCTTGCCCCGGACGGCGCCGCGCTGAAGACCGCCGGCCTCAAGCAGCTGGTGTTCTCGGGCACGGCGCGGGTGTTCGAGACGGAAGAGGACTGCATGGCGGTCGTTGCCGCCGGAACCTATCGGGAAGGCGACGTCCTCGTGATTCGCAATGAAGGCCCCAAGGGCGGCCCGGGCATGCGTGAGATGCTGAGCGTCACGGCGGCAATCTACGGACAAGGCATGGGTGAAAAGGTCGCGCTGCTTACCGATGGCCGGTTCTCGGGCGCGACCCGCGGCATGTGCATCGGCTATGTAGGCCCCGAAGCCGCGGCGGGTGGACCGATACGGCTGTTGCGCGATGGCGACCGCATACACATCGATGCGATCAAGGGAACTCTCGATGTCGAGCTTTCCGACGAGGAGCTCGCGCAGCGGGCGGCTGTCACCCGGCCGTTCGCGCGCGGGCATCTTGGCGGCGTGCTCGAAAAGTACGAAGCGCTGGTGCGCCCGGCCAAGCTGGGCGCGGTGACCCATTCGGGGGCCGTGGCCTGGCCTTATGAAGCCTCTCTCGGGGAAGCGCCCGTTGACGGAAGCCGGAAATGAGGGCGGCGCCGCGCATCGGCTTTTGCGGCATCGGCCGCATGGGCGACCCCATGGCCCGGCGGCTGCTGGCCGCCGGACACAATGTCGCCGTCTGGAACCGATCCAGCGCGAAACTCGGTCCGCTTGCCGCCGCCGGGGCCGTCGCCCGTCGCACGCCGCAGGAACTCGGCGGGCGAGTCGACATCGTCCTGCTTTGCCTGGGCGACGGCAAGGCCGTGGAGGACGTGGTGTTCGGCGAGCATGGGCTTGCGCACTCCGCCGCGCCGCCCCGCTATCTCGTCGACCATTCGACCCTGTCGCCAGCGCTCACGCGCGCGCTGGCGGGCCGCTGGACGGCGGCAACCGGCGGCGTGTGGATCGATGCCCCCGTCTCGGGCGGCACGGAGGGCGCGGCGGCCGGCAAGCTGGCCGTCATGGCGGGCGGCCCCGCGGACGCCATCGAATCCGTGGCGCCCGTGCTGCGCGCATTCGCCTCGCGCGTCACCCGCATGGGCGACACCGGCGCGGGCCAGACCACGAAACTCGCCAATCAGGCCATCGTCGCGACCACGCTCGCCGGATTGGCCGAAGCCTTCGTGCTGGCCAAGCGCAGTGGAATCGATACGGCCGCCCTGCCGTCGGCCCTGCAAGGCGGCTGGGCCGATTCCGTGCTGTTGCAAACGCTATGGCCCCGCATGGTGACGCCGCCCGAACATGCCACCGGCACGGTGCGCGTGATGCTCAAGGATCTGGACGCGATTGCCGAACTCGCGCAGGCCAGCACTACGATGCAGCGCGTGCTGCCGGAAGTGCGCCGCCTGCTGCGGGATGCCGCGCAGCGCGGCATGGGAGACTGGGATCTGTCCCAAATATTCCGGATCGGCGAGACGGAGAGTGAATCCGGCGCCTAAGCGATGGCGGAAAATCCCCGCCGTTCAACGGAACCGCAGGTGCCGCCGCTGTAGTTCCGCGACGGTCCTGCACCCCATCAGCTTCATGGCGCGCTCGATTTCGACCCGCATCAGTTCCAGCGCCCTTTCCACCCCGGGCCGGCCCGCCGCCGCCAGCGGAAACAGGTAATAGCGGCCCAGCCCCACGGCCTTGGCGCCCAGCGCCAGGGCCTTCAGCACGTGGGTGCCGCGCTGCACGCCGCCGTCCATCATCACGTCGATGCGGTCGCCCACGGCGTCTACGATTTCGGCCAGTTGGTCGAAGGCGCTGCGCGAGCCGTCGAGCTGGCGGCCGCCGTGGTTGGACAGCACGATGCCCGTGCATCCGATGTCGGCGGCGCGCCTGGCGTCCTCGACCGACATGATGCCTTTCAGGCAGAACTGGCCGCCCCATTCCCGCACCATCGCGGCCACGTCGTCCCAGGACATGGCGGGGTCCAGCATGTCGGTGAAATACCGGCTGATGGACATCGCCCCTCCGCCCATGTCCACGTGGCCGTCCAGTTGGGGCAGCCTGAAGCGTTCGTGCGTGACATAGTTGATGGCCCAGGCCGGCTTGACGGCGAATTGGGCGATGCCGGACAGGTTCAGCCGGAACGGGATCGCGAAGCCCGTGCGCTTGTCTCGTTCGCGGTTGCCGCCGGTGATGCTGTCCACGGTCAGCATCATGACCTGGACGCCGGCCTCTTTGGCGCGCGCCATCATGTCGCGGTTCAGGCCGCGGTCCTTGTGGAAATAGAACTGGTACACCTGCGGCCCGCCGCTGATCTTGCGGGCTTCCTCCAGGCTGACGGTGCCCAGCGACGACACGCCGAACATGGTGCCGAACTTGCCTGCGGCCGCGGCCACGGCGCGTTCGCCGTCATGATGGAAGAGGCGCTGCAGCGCGGTCGGCGAGCAATACACCGGCAACGCCAGTTTCTGGCCCATGACGGTTACCGACATATCCACCTCCGCCACCCCGCGCAGCACGTCCGGCACCAGGTCGCAGGCCTCGAAGGCCTGGGTATTGCGCCGGTAGGTGGTTTCATCGTCGGCCGCGCCGTCGATGTAGTTGAAGATGGGGCCCGGCAAGCGCTGGCGCGCCATGCGGCGAAAGTCGTGGAAATTCTGGCACTGGTTCAGGCGCATCGGAAGACCTTTATCAATGCTGCGTTTGGGAAACGGTGCCCCAGAGAGTAACAACCAAACCGCTGCCGCAACAAATGTTCGGGCGGACATCTCCAGGCGGCGCCCGCCCCGGCGCGGCCCTACTTCCTGGGATAGGATCCCAGCACCCTGAACGCCGGGTTGCCCGCCAGGAACTCCTCCAGCCTGCCTTCCTTCGCGTGCCCCGCCACCTCGATCAGGTAGCGGTGCGTGTCGAGCGTTTTCTTGCTGGGCCGTTCGTATACCGTCAGGACCTGGACCCCGGCGGCGACAAGCGACGCCAGCGTGGCGCCGAACCGGTCGTCCGAGATGTCGAGCAACAGGGAGGTCTTGTCGCGGCCCGTGGGCGCGGGCATGTCTCGGCCCAGCACCCACCAGCGCGTGACGTTGTGGGGCCCCTCTTCGATGCCGTCCACCAGGGACACCAGGGAGTAGACCGCGGCGCCGACCTTGGGGCCGAACGAGGCCTTGTCCAGCGCCGGGCTGTTGGCGACGGCCTGGGCGGCGGCGCCGCCGCTGGCGGCGTCGGTCTTGCGGACGCCGGGCATCTCGCGGTCCACCCACGGCTTCACTTCCTCGAAGGCGACGGGGTGCGCCAGCACTTCCTTGATGTCCTCGCGCTTGGCGCCCGGCCGCGCCAGCAGACTGTAGCCCAGCATCTTGGGATACTCGGCGACGACGGTAACGTTGGGCAGGTCCAGCACTGCGTCCAGGTAAGGCGTGACGCCCACCACGGAGGTGGTGACGGGCACGCAGGCGCGTTCCAGCTTGCCGCTGGCGTAGTCTTTGAAGAGGTCGTCGCGCGACAACGGGACCAGGTCCTTGTCGCCGTAGAGGTCCAGGCAGGCCTGGTGCGTCCAGGAGCCGGCTGGGCCCAGGTAGCCGATGGAGCCGGCGGCAGCCGGACTGGCGGAGAGGTTCAAGGTAAGCGAGCCTATGACGGTCAGCGATGCGAGGATTTTCATTTTCCGCTCCAGGAGTCAGCTCGCCGCCACCCGCAGGGCCGCTCCCGCCGAGACCAGGCGGTTGCCGCCCAGCGCCTTGGCGCGGTACAGGGCGCGATCGGCCGCGGCCAGCGCGTCGGCCAGCGGCGGCGCGTCATGCGGGTACTGCGCGAGCCCGATGCTGACGGTGGCGGGTATGCCGACATTGTCGATCCGGTCGGAGATGGTTTCGGCAAAACGCCGCGCCACGAACTCGCCCAGCGCCGCCGCGCGGTCCGCGGCGTCGCCCGACAGCAGCGCGGCGAACTCCTCGCCGCCGATGCGGGCCAGGATCGCGCCGGGCCCCAGCATGTCGCGAGCCGTTTCCGCGAAGCATTGCAGCACCTGGTCGCCCTTCTGATGGCCGTAACGGTCGTTGATGGACTTGAACTGGTCCAGGTCGAACGCCAGCACCGCAACCGGCGCCCGCCCCTTTGCCTCGCCGATCAGGCGCGCGCCCTGCTCGAAAAACCAGCGGCGGTTGCCCAGCCGGGTCAGATAGTCGGTCTGCGATTCGCGCACGAGTTCGACATGGGTCTCCTCGCGGACAAGCTTGATCAGGGTCATGGGCAGCAGGATGGAATACAGCACGCCTTCGTACATGGTGAGGGTGCTTGCCGTGAGTTGCACCCCTGTGCCATGCGCCGCCACCCACCAGGGCAGGATGAACGCCCGGGCGGCATAGATCAGCGCGTGGAAGCCCGTCACCGCGGCGGCGATGCGCAGCGGCTTCAGCGCTTTCAGATCGCCGCAGCGCAGCAATTCCCACGTGGTCCACGCGCTTACGAGCGCGATGGGGAACGCGCTGATGTACTTCCAGACGAGATCCTCCCCTTGCGCGCCGGCCACCGCCCATATCAGGGCCATGACGGCAAGCAGCGCAAGCGGCGCAACGCGGTATCGCTTGCCGCGCAAGGAGGCGGCGCCGTTCATGACCAGCAGGTAGCCGCTGAGGACGACGAGGTTGGCCCCGGCGGAACCGAACGGGCTGGGCGGCACGCTGCGGAACAGCGCCCCCGTGCAGCCCAGCGCCAGCGTGGCGAAGCCCGCCGACAGGATCCGCAGCGACCCGCTGCGCTTGGGATGGGCCCGATGCTCCCAAAACGTCAGGCCAGCCGTGGCGAGCAGCGTTCCGATGATGATGAAGTAAAGAGTAAGGAGATCGACGTACATCGGAGCCGTTGGGTATGGCGCCGGCGTGTCGCGGCGGCCAGCCGGAATTTTACGTTGGAAATACTGCAAAAAAGCGTAACAAAACCCCGGGAATGCCCGCAGCAAAGAAGCTCGGCCAGGTCTCACAAGGGACGGCGGCCAGCCAGCCGGACGCGCGTGCGTGGCAAATTTGCCACTCATCTACAATCCTTGGCCGAGCCGGCCGCCGATGCGGCCGGGCAGTAGCTCACAGGTAGTAATGACGCGCGCGAAGAAATCCCCTGCCAAGAAGAAAGGTTCCACCAGCAGATCCACGGCCCGGGCCAGCGCCCGCTCCAGCGGCCGTTTCCCCCGCTTCCTGAAGGCGCTGCTGTTTTCGTCGCTCGCCAGCTTCGGCGCCGCCTCCTATGTCCTGAATCCGCAATGGCGGGTCCCCGCGCCGGTCCAGGAGGCCCTGGCGCAACTGGGGTGGCCGCAGCACCGGGCGCCGCATCGGGAACAGCCGCGCCCGCAGCAGCGTGAACAGACGGCGCCCGCGACGGCGCCGATAGCCGTGCCCGCCGGCGCGCCCGCTCAAACGATGTTTTCGGAATGCCGGCAGTTCTTCCCGCATTCGCGCCCGCCGGAAGTGCCCGGTAGCCAGAAGTTGCGGGAGGTGTGCTTTTCGGCCTTCGCGATCCTGCACAACGGCCAGACGAAAACGCCGGTTTTCGTGGCGGAACGCCTGAACCGCCAGATGCTCACGCAGGCGCAGGGGCAGCGCAGGACGGACAAGTTCTACGCGGAGGCCCGGCTGCCGCGCGCGGAACGGGCCGAGCTGGACGACTACCGCGGATCGGGTTTCGCGCGCGGCCACATGGCGCCGGCAGCCGACATGTCCACGGCCGAAGGCATGGCGCAGAGCTTTTCGCTGGCCAATATGGTGCCGCAGGACCAGACGCACAACGGCGGCGCGTGGAGCGCCATCGAGCAGGACACCCGCAAGTATGTCATGCGCGCCGCCGGCGACGTGTACGTGTTTACCGGACCGGTCTATTCGGACAAGCCGAAAACGATAGGATCCGGCGTGGCCGTGCCCAGCTATCTCTACAAGGTCGTGTACGACGCGACGTCGGGCCGATCCTGGGTGCACTGGCAGGCGAACGCCGCCAGCACCAAGGCGGGGCCGCCGATCAGCTACGAGGAGTTCGTGCGGCGCACCGGACTGAAGCTGTTGCCGGCCGGCGGGTGAAGTTCCGCCCCGGCGCCACGCTCACGCGTTCAACTGGTAGATCTGTATCAGGTTGCCGCAGGTATCCGCGAAAATGGCCAGCGTGACCGCCCCGGCGGCCGTCGGCTCTACCGTGAATACCACGCCTTTGTCCTTCAGCCGCCGCACCTCTTCCTGGATATCCGGGCTTTCGAAGGCGGTGACCGGGATGCCGTCGTTGCGCAACGCGGTCTGGTAGGCGCTCGCCGCGGGGTGGCTGTTGGGTTCCAAAACCAGTTCCAGGTCGTCGGGCCCGTCGGGCGACACGACCGTGATCCAGCGCGCGCCGCCCGCCGGGAAGTCCTGCTTTTTCACGAAACCGAGCACCTCGGTATAGAAGCGCAACGCTTTGTCCTGGTCGTCGACGAAGATGCTGTTCAGTTTGATTTTCATGGGCCTGTTTCCGGACGGGCGAAAAAGCCATTATGGCGCTGCGCGTCAGCCGCGCCGGGCGGCCTCGATCGTGGCGATATCGATCTTGCCCATGGTCATCATTGCCTCGAAAGCGCGCCTGGCCGCCGCGGGGTCCGGATCGGAGATGGCCTCGATGAGGACGCGCGGCGTAATCTGCCAGGACAGCCCCCACTTGTCGCGGCACCATCCGCACTCGCTCGCCTGGCCGCCGTTGCCGACGATGGCGTTCCACAGGCGGTCCGTCTCGGCCTGATCCTCGGTGGATACCTGGAAAGAAAAGGCCTCGCTGTGCTTGAACGCGGTGCCGCCGTTCAGGCCCACGCAGGGAATGCCGATCACGGTGAATTCCACCGTCAGCACGTCGCCCTGCTTGCCGGAGGGGTAATCTCCCGGCGCGCGCAGGACCTTGCCCACCGCGCTGTCCGGAAACGTCTTGGCGTAAAACTCGGCGGCCTCCAGGGCGTCGCGGTCGTACCAAAGGCAAATCGTATTCTTGCTGGGCATCCTGATTCTCCTGAGGGGATTCCGGTAAATGGAGAATAGTCCCTCGCCGCGCCCGCGCGCGTTACGAAGCTTTGGAAAATGTTGTTCCGCGATGGGCGCGCCCTCAGTCGACCACCAGGTAGGCCTCCCCGCCCGGCTTCAGGTAAGGCGCCAGGTCCGCAAACGGCACCGCGGCATGGGGGCCCAGGCACCCGCCCATCGCGTGGCCGACGCCGGAGACCGACAGGCTCAGCATGCCGGGCGCCTGGGCCCCCAGGGCCAGGAAGCTGGGCCAGACGTCGGCGCAGCCGCCCATGGACTCGCCGTCCGCGGAGACAGCCGGGTCCTCTTGCGCCAGCGCATTGCGCGCGGTGTCCACGATCCGGAGCAGTGTCGGGCTCTCCGTGCGGAAGCCGCTTGCGTCGGACTCGTACGCGTCGAAGACCCGGTTCCAGTCCAGGTACTCTCCGCGCAACAGGTCGAAAGTGTAGGGTTCGAAATGGTTGTTGGGATGCGCGCCGCCGCAGTACAGGCTGCCCGCTTCCGTCACGGTCATCAGGGCCGTGGACAGCCAGTCCACTGTAATCGCCTCTTCGTCATAGCTGCCCAGCGTGCCGGCCGCGGGATTGCCATCGGTGTATACGGAGGCCTTGCACGCCAGCGCGGCCAGGTTCATCTGCCAATGGCGTTGCTCCAGCAGCCCATTGATGCGCGCCATGACCTTCGCGTCGGGGTGACGGCTCAGCCTGGGATAGGAAAACTTGGTGCGCGGATCGCGCCACATGCGGTAGGCCACGGCGGCCGTGCCGGTGTCCGGTCCGACGGGCACGGCGTATCCGGCCAGCTTCAGCGTCTCGTAGGGAGCGTGTTCGGCGTCGATGGTCGCGTCGAAGGCGATGCCGCTGCCCATGCCGCCGCTGATCGCGTCGGTAACGGCCCTCGCGCTATCCGGCGCCAGCGCGTCGGGATCGTACTCGGCCACACGCCGAAGCTGGAAGCCGCGGCGCTTGCCGGTACGGGCATCCGTCCATTGGCCGCGGTAGCCGTCGGCGTCGAACGCGCCCTGCCACGCCGCGGCGCGGCCGGCCGGCGCGTCCCCCTCCGGATCCAGCCCCGCTTCTGTCCGCTCATGGTAGGGCCTGGGCTCGAAAAGGGCCGCCTCCGTGCCCTTCAGGGGTATGTCCACGCCATGCCTGCGATAAAAATAGCGGCCGGTAAGCGTGCCGTCGTCCGCGGCCTGCAATTCCATCACCACCTCGCCGGCCCCTTGCAGCGTGCCGGCATACACGTTCCGGGGCGCGGCGCTGGCGGGGCCGCCCATCAGCGGCAGGAACGCCAGCGCAAGCGCGCCTGGCCAGGAACGGGAAACGCGGACCGGAGATGGGAACATGTGCGACGGGCGCTCAAACGCGGGAGTGGGCCATGTCCAGTGACTATACCGGACGAACCGCCCCCATTTCTCCTTGCGGCGGGCGGCATGGAATCTCCTTGGCCGAATGCCGCCACATTTGTTACTCCCGGCGCCGCGCACGCGGTGCCACACTGTCCTCAGGATTGCCGGCCCGTCAGGAAGCGCCCGCGCGCCTCCATGGCCGGCAACCGGACTACAGGAGGCAAGACGCCATGACTGCATCAACCGACAAAGCCAAACCCGGCGGCCAAGCCGCCATGCGCACGCCCCCGGTCGTGTCGCCCCAGGCGTGGGAAGCCGCGCGCGCGCAGTTGCTGGTGAAGGAGAAGGCCCATACCCGCGCCCGCGACGCCCTGGCCGCCGAGCGCCGGCGCATGCCCTGGATGGAAGTGGACAAGAGTTACGCCTTCGACGGCCCCGGCGGCCGGCGCAGCCTGCTCGACCTGTTCGATGGCCGCCGGCAACTGATCGTCTACCGCGCGTTCTTCGAGCCCGGCGTATACGGCTGGCCGGAGCACGCCTGCCGCGGCTGCTCCATGGTCGCCGACCAGGTCGCGCACCTGGCCCACCTGAACGCTCGCGATACCACCCTCGTCTTCGTTTCCCGGGCGCCGCAGGCCGACATCGAGCGCCTGAAGGCGCGGATGGACTGGAAGATGCCGTGGTTCACCCTCACGGACCGCTTCGACGCCGATTTCGGCGTGGACGAATGGCACGGCACTAACGTGTTCTTCCGCGACGGCGACCGCATATTCCGCACCTACTTCCTGAACAACCGCGGCGATGAACAAATGGGCGGCACCTGGAATTACCTGGACATTACGCCGCTGGGCCGCCAGGAGACCTGGGAGGATTCGCCCGAAGGCTATCCGCAAACGCCCACCTACAAGTGGTGGAACTGGCACGACAGCTATGTCGAGGGCGCGGCGCCCGACAGGAAGTGGGTAGAGATATCCGACGCGGGCGAAGCGGCGTTCCGGAACAAAGACAAGTAGCCGCCTAGGGGTATTCCCGAGCTCATATTGTGGCAACAGTGAAATTTACTTAATATTTTTGAAGTGAGAGTGAAATACAAACCAGAGTTTCATGAAAATCGATAAGCCCGAAGACAGCGCGAACTCCGCAGACGAACACGACAAGGCCCTGGGCGAACGCCTGCGGGCGGCGCGCCTGCAACAAGGCCTGAAACTGAAGGACGTCGCGGAACGCACCGAGATGTCCATCGCGCTCATCAGCCAGGTCGAGCGCGGCATCAGCTCACCGTCCATCCGCACCTTGCGGGCGATCTGCCACGCCCTGGATATCGACGGCGCCAGCCTGCTGGCCCCTCCCGCGGCCGGACCGGCGAGCGACGACCAGAACGAATTCACGGTCCGGGTGTCCGCGCGCAAACCGTTGAAGCTGGGCAACAACGGCGTCACCAAGTACCGCATCACCCCCAGCAGCTGCGCCGCGCTCGAAGGCTTTCTGATGGAGCTCGAACCCGGCGCGGCCTCCGACCCCGGCTTCCTGGTCCAGGCCAGCGACAAGATCGGCTACGTGCTCGCCGGCAAGCTCCAAGTCTTCGTCGACGACAAATCCTTCCTGCTGGAAGCCGGCGACAGCTACGGCTTCTCCGGCAGCCACCCATACCGGTGGCAAAACGGCTGGGACCAGAAGACCGTCTTCCTGGTCGTCAACAGCACCCATTTCTACGTCTGACTTCCCTCCTCCCGCTTCTCCACCGCATTCCAAGCCAATACCGGCAAATAAAGGGCCGCCACGCGGCCTTGCAAGGGACAACACCGCAATGAATTCGTCTTCAGCATCGATCGGCGCGCGCCCGGCGCGCGTTCCTGCGCGCAAAGGCAAGCTGCGCGATATCGTGGCCGCCAACATCGGCGCCTTCTTCGAGTGGTACGACCTGCTGGTCTACGCGCTGTTCGCGCTGCCGATCTCGCGGCTGTTCTTCCCGTCCGACGACCCGCAGACGGCCCTGCTGTTCAGCTTCCTGACCTTCGCGAGTTCCTATCTGATCCGCCCGGTGGGCGCCGTCCTGCTGGGCATCTATGCCGACAAGAAGGGGCGCAAGGCCGCCCTCTCCCTGACTGCCACGCTGATGCTGATCGGCACCGCGCTGATGGCCCTCATCCCCACCTACGCCACCATCGGCGCGCTCGCGCCGGTGGCGCTGGTGGCGGGCCGCCTGCTGCAGGGCTTTTCCGCGGGCGGCGAATTCGGCACCGCGAATTCCTACCTGACCGAGCAGAATCCCAAGCTCAAGGCGTTCCTGGCCAGCCTGCAGTTCTCCACCACGGGCCTGGCGCTGGTGGTGTCCGCGCTGTTCGCCTATTTCATCAACCACTACCTCACCGAAGCGCAGATCGACAGCTGGGGCTGGCGCCTGCCCTTCATCTTCGGCTGCCTGATCGGCCCGGTTGCCCTCTACATCCGTTTCAAGATCGACGAAACGCCCGAATTCGACGGAGAAAAGGCCCAGCGCGCGGCGCCCCTGCGCGAGACCTTCCGCCTGCACAAGCGCTACCTGCTCCTGGGCGCGCTGATCGTGGCCGCCGGCAACGTGGCCAGCTATCTCAACATCTACATGCCGACCTTCGCCATCAACAACCTCGGCATCTCCAAGGACGACGCATTCGTGGCGTCGATCTGCAGCGGCCTGGTGTGCACCTTCCTGCCGATGCTGGGCGGGCTGGCCGCCGACCGCTACGGCGCGGTCAAGACCATGGCGGGCGCCCTGGTGCTGGGCCTGATCATCATCGTGCCCACCTTCAGGATGCTCACCGGAACACCCTCGTTCGGCTCGCTGGTGCTGTTCCAGTGCCTGATGTCGCTGGTGTTCTACAGCTTCTACTTCGCGCCGGTCGGCTCGCTGCTGGCGCAACTGTTCCCGACCTCGTGCCGCACCACCGGCGTGTCGATCGCCTACGTCGCCTCGCAGACCTTCTTCGGGGGCATCACTCCCGTGGTGGTGGGTTTCCTGGTGACGCGCACCGGCACGATCATGTCGCCCGCCTATTACCTGATCGTGATCGGCCTTGTCGCGATCGTTGCGCTGGCCAGCGTGCGCGCCAAGGTCCGTTGAACTCCCGACAACCACTTTCGAACGCCATCCGTTTCATGGACACCCCACTTCCCACCCAAGTCGACGTCGCCATCATCGGCGGCGGCATTATCGGCATCAGCACGGCCTGGGCCCTGGCCCGTGCCGGGCTGCGTGTCGCCGTTTTCGAGAAAGGCGCCGTCGCGGGCGAACAATCCTCGCGCAACTGGGGCTGGATCCGCTCGGTCGGACGCGACCACCGCGAACTGCCGCTGGCGCTGCGCGCCAACGCCTTGTGGCGCGAACTGCAACAACAGGTCGACGTCGGCTACCGCCAGCGCGGCCTGGCCTACCTGGGCCGCAGCGCCGCCGACATGCAGGGCCACGCCAAATGGCTGGAGGCCGCGCGCCCCTATGCGGTGCCCGCAAGGCTGGTCGACGCCGCCGGCCTGCCCGCCCTGCTCGGCGCGCAAAGCGCGCGCGACTGGGCAGGCGCCCTGTACAACGCCGACGACGGCGTGGCGGAACCGCAGCTGGCCACGGCGGGAATCGCCGGCCTGGCGCGCGCGGCCGGCTGCCAGATATTCGAGGGCTGCGCCGTGCGCGGCCTGGACGTGGCCGCGGGCAGGGCCGGCGGCGTTGTCACCGAGAAGGGCGCCGTCCGCGCGGCGGCCGTCGTGCTTGCCGGCGGCGCGTGGTCGCGGCTGTTCTGCGGCAATAGCGGCGTGTCGTTTCCGCAACTCAAGGTTCACGCGTCGGTGCTGCGCACCACAGCGCTCGAAACCGGCATGGACCTGGCCATCAACGGTGGCGATTTCACCTGCCGCAAGCGCGCCGACGGCGGCTATACGGTTTCACAGCTTGGCGCCTCCACGGCCGACCTGACGCCCGACAGCATCCGGCTGATGCGCCAGTTCCTGCCCGCCTGGATGGCCGAGCGCAAATACCTGAAGCTACGCGTGGGCCGCCGTTTTTTCGAGGAACTGATGATGCCGCGCCGCTTCGCGCTGGACGCGCCCACGCCCTTCGAACAGCACCGGATTCTCGACCCGCAGCCCGGCATGGCCGCCATTTCTACCGCTTTGGAGAAACTCAAGGCGGCCTTCCCCGCCTTCGCGCCGGCCCGCGTGGCAGGCGCCTGGGCCGGCATGATCGATGTCACGCCGGACGCCCTGCCCGTCATGTCCGCCGTGGACGCCGTGCCGGGGTTCTTCCTGGCCTCCGGCTTTTCGGGCCATGGCTTCGGCATCGGCCCGGCGGCCGGCGAACTGATGAGCGAACTCGTCCAGGGCAAGACACCCAGCGTGGACCCCGCCGCCTTCCGGCTGTCGCGCTTCGCCTAGGGCCTGCCCCCCCATTTTTTTCACCCCCAGTTTCATGGAGAATCCTCAGTGCCTGACAATAACGCGCGACTGATCCGCTTCAATGGCGGCCCGATGGTCGCCCCGGTTCCCGGCAAACCCAAGCAGCCGCTCACCGGCGACGCCGCTTTCCTCAGCGTCAAGGCCTTCGACCACGAGAAGGCCCGCGCCGGCGTGTGGGAAAGCACGGCGGGCACCTTCCAGGCCAACAACGCGGGCTACATCGAGTTCGGGTACATCGTCGAAGGCGCGTGCCGCCTGGTCGACCCCGACGGCACCGTGCACGCGCTGGCCGTGGGCGACGCCTTCGTCATGCCCGAAGGCTATTCGGGCCGCTGGGAAGTGGACCAGGCCGTCAAGAAGATCTACTTCATCAGCGTCACGCAGTAACGGCTCCGCCCCGGGGCTGGCCAGCGGCGGCGGCGGCCGCGCCGGCCCTCGATTCAGCGGCGACGGCCGAACTCGACCACCGCCGCGCCGCTGCCATACAAGGGTTCGTAGGCATGCACCGTGGCGGCGGGCAACTCGCCTCCAAACGCCCCGAGCACCCAATTCAGGTGCTTCATTCCCATGTCGGCCCGCGCCTGCCTCGCGTAATCGGGCAGCGTGTCGCGCAGCGCTTGCGCGTCGCCGGCCTCCATCAAGGCCAGCAGCCGGCGGTTCCAGTCGTCATCCGAGGCGGAATGCAGGCGGTCCTCTTCCAGGGCCAGGGGTTCGCGGAACAGCGAGTTGGACAGCGCCCCCACGCCGACCACGGCCACGCGCTTGCCCTGCTCCTTCGCGCAGTCCGCCGCCAGCCGCGCGAGTGTTTCGGTGCGCCCGGCATCGTGGTAGAGGTTGTTGGCCGCGATCACCACCGGCAGCGACGGCTGGCCGAATCCCATCAAGGTGCTGGCGGTAATGGTGCCGGTATCGATGGGAAAGCCGTCGTAGTCCACGCCGCGCGCGCGCACGCCGGCATCCAGGCAGCGCGCCACGCAGGCCTGCGCCAGCGCGGTGTCGCTGGCGATGTCGAACGGCTGTTCGCCGAATTCGTGCCAGTTCTCGTCCACGTGCAGGCCCACGCTGCGTTCGCGCGTGATCCAGAGCTGGTCCAGCACGGCCATCCATTGCGTGGAATAGACCAGCACGCAATCGGGCCGGGAGGCCGCCAGGGCCTCGCCCGCCCCCCGCAGCGCGGCCTGGATCCGGCCCCAGGGGGCGATGTCGGGGCGCAACTGCGGCAGCGGGTTGCCCGGCACCAGGAAAGCGGAAACGATACTCATGCGGGGTTCTCCTCGGCCGCGCGGGCGGCAGGGGCGATGCGCGACAGGCCGGCGTCGGCCAGGTTCCATTCCATCACCGCGTTGCCGGTTCCGATCACCGAGCCATAGCCGTGCAGGCGGCCCGGCAGTTCCGGATAGTCCATGGCCGCGTGCATCCACGTGAAGGCGCCGGACTTGACCTCGGCGAACGCCTCGTCGATGAAGCGCGGCAGCAGCTCGAAGGTTTCGCGCATCCGGCCCTGCCGCATCAGCTCGATCATGCGGATATCCCACTTGTAGCCGTCGTAGCGCTCGGGATGCTCTTTGGACATGTCCTCGGGAATCTCGGGCTCTTCATGGAAGTGCCAGTGCGACAGGGTGTTGCTGGCCAGCAGCACGGCGCGCCGGCCGGTCTTGCGGATGGCCTCGCGCGTGGCGCGGCCCAGCAGGTCCATTTCGCCCTGGCCTTCGCGCGTGTCCAGGTAGTACGGCGTATTGTTGGCCGACAGGCCCACCACGGGAATATCCCATTGCGGGCGCACCATGTGCAGCGTGGTGATGGTGCCATAGTCGACGCGGAAGCGCGGGTTGCGCATCATCTTGGTGACCAGCCCCAGGTCGCGCCCTTCGTCGCAGCAGGCTTGCGCCAACCCCACGTCCACGTCGAGCTCGAACCGGTAGCGGAACAGATTGGGAAAGATCGGATCGACCGACTTGCCCTCCAGGCGGGGCACGCCCAGGAAATGGTGGCCCACCTGCGTGATCCAGTGCGGCGAATGCACCAGCAGCACGTCGGGCTTCAGGCGTTCGATGCTGTTGCGCACGTGCTCGTAGGCCCATCGCAACGTTTCCCAGCCGCCCTCCGAACGGGGCTCGTTCTGCGGTGGATTCTCGCCGTAGACCAGATGCGGCGGATGCGGGGCCAGGAAGCCCGCCAGGATTTCCCCTTCCTTCATGATTCCTCCGTGATACCTGGAATCGCGCCCGGCGGACAATCCGCCCGACGCGCATGCAGCGTCCACGACGAGCGCCCCGAGAAAGCGGCGGCCAAATACAGTACGTATACGTATAAATAACCGAAAACCACGCTCCCGGAACCTAGGGATATACCCGACCCGCGGCACGTGGACGCTACAATTCCGCCCATTGCTCTCCAACCCGCAGCCCCCTTCCCAATGTCCAATCTCATCGTCCACGGCGGCACGCCCCTGCGCGGCCGCGTCATTCCTTCGGCAAACAAGAACGCGGTGCTGCCCGTGCTGTGCGCCACTCTCTTGACCGACCAGCCCCTGCGGCTGCATGGCGTGCCGGACATCACGGACGTGCGCAAGATCCTGGACATCTTCCGCACGCTGGGCAGCGACGTGCGGCTGGACGAGACCACGCGCACGCTGGACCTGCACCATCGCGACACGGTCTTCGACGCCGCCTTGCACCGGCTTCCCGAGGAAATGCGCTCCTCCATCATGCTGGTGCCGCCGCTGCTGGCCCGCTTCGGCGTGGCGCGGCTGGAGGACAACGTCAAGGGCTGCACGCTGGGCGTGCGCGAGATCGATCCGCACGTGGATATCTTCCGTTCGTTCGGCGGCGAGGTGGAGCGCGCGGCGGGCTCGCTGCTGGTCCGTAGCGGCGGGCCGCTGAAGCCCACCCACCACTGGCTGGACTACGCCTCGGTGACCACGACCGAGAACTTCGTGCTGTGCGCCGCCGCGGCGCAGGGGGAATCCACCCTGACCAATGCCGCCTCCGAACCGCATGTGCAGGAGTTCTGCCGCTTCATGGCCATGATGGGGGCCGATATCGACGGCATCGGCACGTCGCGCCTGACGGTGCGCGGCGGCGCCCGCCTGCGGGGCGGCGAATTCACCTTCGAGGAAGACTTCCACGAAATCACGACCTTTCTTGCGCTCGGCGCGATCACGGGCGGGGATGTGGTGGTGCGCAACAGCACCCCGGGAAATTTCCCGCTGATCGACCGCACGTTCGCCAAGTTCGGCGTGCGGATCGTGCATGAGAACGGTTGGTCGCGCGCGCTGCGCCAAGGGCCGCTAAAGGTGCAGACGCCCTTCACCAGCAACGTGCTGACCAAGGTCGAAGCCGCGCCGTGGCCGTATTTCCCGGTGGACCTGCTGCCGATCTTCATCGCGCTGGGCGTGTGCGCCGAGGGCAACGCCATGTTCTGGAACAAGGTCTACGACGGCGCGCTGGGCTGGACGGGCGAACTGTCCAAGTTCGGCGCCCACGTGTTCTCATCGGATCCTCACCGCGTGATCACCTTCGGCGGCACCCCGCTGACGCCGGCGGTGGTGGAAAGCCCCTACATCATCCGGGTCGCGATCGCGCTCTTCATGATCGCCAGCAGCATCGAAGGCCGCTCGGAGATCCGCAACGCCACCCCGATCCGCCGCGCGCACCCGCGCTTCGTCGAAAACCTGCGCAGCCTCGGCGTGCAGGTCGAGTGGACCAGCGAGGAATAGCCCCCGCCGGGCCAGGCCCGGCCGGCGGGAAGTGCCCGAAGCGGTGCTGCCAGCCGGCCGGCGCGGGCCTATACTTTGCTGACACGCACGCTCCATTAACGCGTAATGGGAGCCCGCCGACTTGCTCCTGGCGCGACGCGCCGGATGCGTGGTGCACCAGGGTCATGGCCCTTTTCACAGGAGGCGGATGCCATGTCGCGCCCCGCATGCAGAGACGGCTCGTTTTAGACACAGTCTAGGAATCGGCACCTTCAAGGAGGTGTGTGATGAGCAAATTGTCCAATGACGCGCTGGACGCCCTGGGGGCGTCCGCGCGGGGCCAGGTGCTGGCCCCCGGCGCGGCGGGCTATGACGACGCCCGCAAAATCTGGAACGCCATGATCGACCGCCGCCCGGCGGTCATCCTGCGGTGCGCAGGCGCCGCCGACGTGCGCCACGCGGTGGATTTCGCGCGTGCCAACGGCCTGGTGCTGGCCGTGCGCGGCGGCGGCCACAACATCGCGGGCACCGCCGTCTGCGACGGCGGCATGATGATCGACCTATCCCCGATGAAGTCCGTGCGGGTAGACCCCCGGCTCGCCAGGGCCTATGTGGAGCCGGGCGCGACCCTGGCGGACGTGGACCACGAAACCCAGGCCTTCGGCCTGGCCGTGCCGCTGGGCGTCAATTCGACGACGGGGGTGGCTGGCCTGACGCTGGGCGGCGGATTCGGCTGGCTGACCCGCAGGTTCGGCCTGACCATCGACAACCTGGTCTCGGCTGACGTGGTCACCGCCGACGGCGGCTTGCTGCGCGCCACCGCGCAAGACAACGAAGACCTGTTCTGGGCGATCCGCGGCGGCGGCGGGAATTTCGGCGTGGTCACGATGTTCGAGTTCCAGTTGCACCCCGTCGGGCCGATGGTGTACGGAGGGCTGGTGGTGCTGCCGCTGGAACAAGGCAGGCAAGCCCTCCTGAAATACCGCGAGGCGCTTGAAACCATGCCCGAGGACCTGACGGTGTGGGCGGTATTGCGACTGGCGCCCCCGCTGCCCTTCCTGCCGGAGTCCGCGCACGGCAAGCCGATGCTCGGCTTCGCCATCTGCTATTCGGGCGATCCGGATCAAGGGCCGGCCGCCGTGGAGGCGGTGCGCGGCTGGGGCCAGCCTTATGGCGAGCATCTGGGGCCCATGCCCTACACGGCTTGGCAGAAGGCCTTCGATCCGCTGCTGACGCCCGGGGCCCGCAATTACTGGAAATCGCACAACCTGGGGTCGCTGCAGGATGGGCTTATCGACGCCATCATCGATGCCGTCGAGAACCTGCCCTCGCCGCAATGCGAGATATTCCTGGGCCATATCGGCGGCGTCGCGATGCGCGTGCCCGTTCCGGCCACCGCCTATCCGCACCGCGCAGCGCAGTTCGCGATGAACGTCCACGGCCGGTGGGATGCCCCGCAGGATGACGACCGCTGCATCGCGTGGGCGCGGGCGCTGTTCCGCACGACGGAGCCCTATTCGCAGGGCGGCGTGTACGTGAACTTCCTGACGCAGGACGAGCCGGAACGGCTCGGCGCCGCCTATGGGCAGAACTTCGAACGCCTGGTGCGCGCGAAGACCCGCTACGACCCTGGCAACCTGTTCCGCCATAACCAGAACATCCCGCCCGCCGCGTCGTGACGACGGCCGGCCCCGCCCCAGAAGGAAGACCCATGTGGCAACCCAGCGAGAGCTATCCGGATCCGGCCGTCGAAGTGCTCGATCCCCGCTTCCTGAAATACCGCATCGACAATGCGGCGATCGAGCGCCTGGCCACGGGCATCCGCTATGGGGAGGGGCCGGTCTGGTTCGGCGACGGCCGGTACCTGCTTTGGAGCGACATCCCCAACAGCCGCATCATGCGCTGGGACGAGGAAAGCGGCGCCGTCTCGATCTACCGCCGCCAGGCGGGCTTCGCCAACGGCAATACCCGGGACCGCCAGGGCCGCCTCGTCACTTGCGAGCACGGCGGCCGCCGGGTGGTGCGCACGGAGTACGACGGCACGCTGACAGTACTGGCCGACCGCTACGAGGGGCGGCGGCTGAACTCCCCCAATGACGTCGTCGTGAAAAGCGACCATTCGATCTGGTTCACGGACCCCGTCTTCGGCATTCTCAACAATTACGAGGGATACAAGTCGCAGCCCGAACTGCCGACCCACGTATACCGCCTCGATCCGGAAACCGGGCGCCTCGACGTGGTCGCCTCGGACATCCTGAATCCGAACGGGCTGTGCTTCTCGCCCGACGAAAGCCTGCTGTACATCGCCGAGAACGGCTCCCAGCCCAATCGGATCCGAGTCTACGACGTCCGGGACGAGCGGACCCTGGCGCAGGGGCGCACTTTCGTGGACGCCGGCGACCAGGGGATACCGGACGGCATGCGCTGCGATATGGAAGGCAATGTCTGGGTGGGCTGGGGACCGGACCCCGCCCTGAACGGGGTGATGGTGTTCGCGCCGGACGGCGTGCCGCTGGGCCGCATCGCCCTGCCCAACCGCTGCGCCAACCTGTGCTTCGGCGGGCTCCGGCGCAACCGGCTCTTCATGGTGGCCGGGCAGTGCCTCTATGCGCTGTACGTGGACGCGGCGGGGGCCGCCCGCCCCTGAGCGGCGGGCCGGCGCGCGAGCATTCGACGGGCCTGCGCGCGCCGCGGCGAAACATTTACTAACGTGAATGGCAAAATATCCCATTGACGGGATTTGCCCTGGCCCTTATTTTCGACCGATTCGGCGCCTGTCATGAAGCGGCAGCCGAAAACCGGAAAATCCCCCCTATCCCCACCCCCGAATACGCGGCAGGAGCGCTGAGAACGATGGGCCACCTGGTTTTATTGCTGCTTGGTGTCGAATATCTGCGCAAACGGGCTCGCGGCCTGTTGATTATCGGTTGGTTATTCCTGATTGCGGGTGTCCTGCTTTTCATCGATGCGCTGGACAACGCGATTTATTTTCCACTGAATTTCTTCGCCGCGATCTTCGTGATCGAGGGCCTGGCGACACTGGCCATCGCCAAGTCGGGGGTAGGCGGGCAGCGGGTGCTGCGCTATGCCAAAGGCGTAATCGTGCTCGCCGCCGGCATCCTGGTGCTGGCCGGCCACCATCACGGGCATTTCCTGCTGTCCATGATTTTCGGCCTGCTGTTCCTGGTGGACGGGCTGTTGCAGTGCACGGCCGCCTATGTGGTGCGCTATGAGCGCTGGCGCTACGTTTTCGCCTCCGGCGTGGCCGAAATATTGCTGGCCATTTTCTTTTTCCAGCCCTATCCCACCCATTATGTGGGAACCGTGCCCTACTGCCTGGGGCTGTTCCTGGCATTTTCCGGGCTCAAGCTGGTGGCGCTCGCCTATCGGGTCCGCCGCCTGGATTCGAATCCTGCCCTGGACGCCAACCCCCATCCGGACTTCATGCCCACGCGCGCCGACGGCCCGCCGCAAACGGTATTCGACGGCCCTCCCCTGGCGTCCGAGCGCGCGCTGACGGTTCACGTCTGGACCCCGTCCGGCTCGGCGAAAACGGAAACGCGCAATTATCCGGTGGTGGACCGCTACATCGCGGCCGTGGACATCAATGGCGTGGTATCGACCGGCCATGCGGCGATGGAATCGCCCGAAGGCGTATATATCAGCCTGTATCCGGCGCAGGAAATCGACCACTCCCCGGAACAGTTCGGCACCTTGCTGCGCGCCACGGCCGACAATAACGTCCCCGGCGTATTCCAGCCCGATTATCCGACCGAGTCCAAGGCATGGTGCCCGTCCACCATGCAAGTGCGCATCCGCAACTACGACGCGGCCAAGCTGCAGACGTTCTGGGACGAGTACCGCAAGGACACGACCTACAACCTCACCCACCGGAACTGCTCCAGCTCGGTGGCCAACGGCCTGGAAGCTGCGCTGGACGGCGTCGTGGGCCGCCTGCACGGCCCCACGGCCGGCTGGCGCGTGCTGCTGCGCCTATTGCTGACGCCGGAACTCTGGGTGGCGGCGCAGATCCGCAAGCGCGCCCTGACCATGGCCTGGACCCCGGGCCTGACGCTGGACTACGCGCGTGCGCTCAGCATGCTGGCCGACCCCCGCCCCTTCGGCTGGTGGAAGATGTCGCAGCAGGCCCTGCGCCAGATCGCGCGCCTGCGCGCCGGCTGGCGTAGCCAGGACCGCGAGGCCGTCGCCCGCAACACCCGCGACGAATCCTCGCAAGAGGTCCGGCCATGACTGCCGCCGGCGCTCCACGCCCCCGCTGCGTCCCGTTCGCGACCGCGCCATGATCCTGCAAGCCGCGATCGGTCTGGCCGTGCTGGCCGGGGCGGGCTGGGGCGCGCTTGCCCTCTGGTTCCAGCCGCCATTCGGTCCGCGCGCCCGCGGCGCCCTGCCCGCCGCCTGGCTGGCGCTGGCCGCCGCCGCGCTGGCCGGCCTGGTCCGCGGCAGCCTGCTGCCCGCCGCGCTGTTCGGCGCGCTGCTGCTGGGGCTGCTGGCCTGGTGGCGCCTGGCCGTGCGCCCGTCCAACGAACGCCAATGGATGCCCGAGGTCGCCCGCCAGACTCACGGCACGGTGGACGGCGACATCGTCACCCTGCACAACGTGCGCGACTTCGAATGGCGTGCGCGGGACGACTACGACGAGCGCTGGACAACCCGCGTCTACGACCTGTCGCGCCTGGCGTCGGTGGACCTGGCGCTGTCCTATTGGGGACGGCCCGCGATCGCCCACGCCATGGTGTCGTTCGGGTTCGACGACGGCCAGTACGTGGTGTTTTCGGTGGAGATCCGCCGCAAGCTGCACGACACGTTCTCGGAGATCGGCGGATTCTTCCGGCAATACGAGCTGGCGGTGCTGGCATCCACCGAGGAAGACAGCCTGCGCGTGCGCACCAACGTGCGCGGCGAGGACGGATACCTTTACCGCGTGCGCATGCCCGAAGGCGCTGCCCGCGAGCTGCTGCTGTCGTACGTGGCCACGGCCAACAGGCTGGTGCGCAAGCCGCGGTTCTACAACACCCTGACCGCCAACTGCACCACCATCGTGTACCGCCTGGCCGACCAGATCGTGCCGGGCCTGCCGATGGACTACCGGCTGCTGCTCTCGGGCTATCTGCCCGAGTACCTGTACCGGCTGGGCGCGCTCGATGGCGCGGACAGCCCCGAAGCGTACCGGCGCGGCGGCCGCTATACCGAGCGGGCCCGCGCCACGCTCGATGCCGCGGACTATTCCCGCAACATCCGTATCGGCGTGCCCGGCGTGAAGACGAGCGGCGATTCGGCCTAGGCCGCCGAGGACTCCCGGCGCAGGAAGTCCAGCACCGCCAGATACGACCCTTCGTTGCCCGCCGCATTGGCGGCCGGCGAACCGCCCGCGTCCAGCAGCAGGCCCGACATTGCGTGCGGCTTGCTGATCAGGGTCGCGGGCAGGTAGGGATAGTGCACGTGGTGGCCGGCCCCCATGCAGACGTGATGGAAGGTCGGCAGGCCGTCCGCGAGGCGCCGCCGCATGACGATCTCGGAATAGGCCGTGCTGGGCCAGAAGCCGTCATCCGACGCGCTGACCAGCATGACGGGGCCGGGATAGCGCTCGATCGGGATGCGCGCGCGCTCGAAGGCGGCGCTGTCGCGCGTGGCGCTGAGGAAAGCATGCGTCTGGCGGTACGGCGGATCCGAGGCGTAGGCGGCTTCCCAATCGGCGCTGGCGTTGTCCTGCCACAGGTGCGGCAGCGGTTCCCCGGCCTTGGTCCAGACCTGGGCATTGCGGCCGGCGCCCGGCGAGCCGGCGCTGACGACCCCGTGCATGACGGGCGACGGCACGTACGCGACCACGGCGCTGACCAGCTCGGGATAGTGCGCGGCCACGAGCAGCGAGGTCTCGCCTCCCCGGCTGATGCCGGACAACGCCACGAAACCATCGCGCGGCGACAGTTCGGCGCGCGCCCAGCGCAAGGCCTGCTCGAAATATTCCAGCGGCATGTCGTTCAGGTACTTGGGCCGGCCTTCGTAGTTGAAGATGGCCAGCGCCAGGCACTGGTAGCCGCGGGCCGCGAACAGCGCCGCGCGCGGCGCGTTGACGCCGCCGGAAGACCCGTTCATGTAGATCACCAGCGGATGCGGCCCCGGGCCCGCCGGCGTGTAGAGTTCGCCCGACAGCATCATGCCGCCTAGCTCCTCCCGCACGGCTCGGTGGGTCACGCCGTCGGCCAGGAACTCCTGCACCAGCCGGGCGGTGGCCGTGTGGCGGCCGTCGCTGGCCTCGATATGGATGGTCAGCGGCTCGGTGCGGTCCGGCGGAAACACCACGCTGTCCACGTCGCGGCAGGCCATCGACCACACGATGCCCATGGCGGAAGGCTCGGCATAGCTGCCGGAAACCGGGCAATCGCGCGACAGGTCCAGGCTGCCGTCGTGGCCGGCGACGAACACGGCCTGCGAGCGCCATGGGGCGCCGCACATCCGCATGCTGGCGGTGACGGTGATGAAGGCGTAGGCGGGGAATCCGTCGATACGGATATCGCGCGCCACGTCGACCAGGGCGCGCTCGGGGCTGACGATGATGCGGGGCGGTTCGGTCACGGCGGCTCCTCAGCTCTTCAGGTCGGTCTTGGGCACGCCATTGGCCTTGATGACCTGCGCCCACATGGCGGATTCCTCGGCGATGACGCGGTCCAGGTCGGCCGACGAGGTGAATTCAACGGTCACGCCCTGATCCGCGAACTGCTGCACGAGGCCGGGATCGCGGGTGCCTTCGCGCACCGCGTTCTCCAGCGTCTTGACCACGGGCGCCGGCATGGCGGCTGGGCCGGAAATCATCATCCGGGTATAGAGTTCGAAACCGTCCACGCCCGCTTCCTTCATGGTGGGCACGTCGGGCAGGCTGGACAGGCGCTTGTCGGCCGTGACCGCCAGCACCTGCAGCTTGCCCGATTTGATGTTGGGCAGCGCCGAAGTGGGGAAATCGAAGGTGCTCTGCACCGTGCCGGCCATGAGATCCAGCAGCGCGGGGCCGCTGCCCTTATAGGGCACGTCCTGGAACTGCGTGCCGGTCTTGGACTGGAAATGCAGCAGCGCCAGGTGATTGATCACGCCGCGCCCCGCGTGCGCGCACGTGATGTCGCCGGGCTTCTTCTTCGCCAGGGCGATGAACTCCTGCACGTTCTTCACGCCTAGATCGGGATGCACGATCAGCAGCATGGGCGATTTGCCCATCGACCCCAACTGCTTGAAGTCCGACTGCTGATAAGGCAGGTTGTTGTAGAGCAAGGGGTTCAGGATCATGCCGTTGGTGCCGGCGAACCCCAGCGTGTAGCCGTCCGGTTCGGCGCGCGCCACCGCCACGGTGGCGATGATGGCCTGCCCGCCCGGCCGGTTTTCCACGACGACGCTCTGCTTCAGCGTCTTGCCCATGCGCTCGGCCAGGGCCCGGGCCGCGATGTCGGTCAGGCCGCCCGGGGCGAAACCCACCAGCAGGCGCACGGGGCGCGTCGGGAATGTGTTCTGGGCCCAGGCCGGGCGCGAAATCAGGGGCAGCGCGGCAAGCGCGCCCAGGGCATGGCGGCGGGTGAATCGCATACGGCTCTCCAGGCAACGGACGGACGAGAAAAACGTATGTTGTATGCAATACCAGGGGCGGGCTATCTAGGGATATCCCGACATCCCCTGGCGAGCCGTCGCCGGGATATTCCGCAGGACGGTATTTGGTATGCGATCTGGCCCCTGCTAGGGCTTCGTCATCAGCTTCTTCCACCCTTCCAGGCCCAGCCGGCGCATCGTCTCGATGTTTTTCTCGTAGATCTCGGCGGCGTCGGGGAAGGACTCCACCGCGCGGTCGATGCTGTCTTCGCGCAACAGGTGCAGGATGGGATACGGCGAACGGTTCGTATAGTTGGAGATATCGTCCGGCTCGGTGTCCGCGAACTGGAATTGCGGATGGAAGGTGGCCACCTGCAGCTCGCCCACCAGGCGCATGCGCTTGAGCAGACGGTCCGAGAGGTCCTCGAAGTCGTTGAACTCCAGGAAGTCGTCCAGCGCGTCGGGGATGATCAACAGGGTCGTGTCGATCTGCTCGGGGTCGGTTTCGGCCAGCAAGGCCAACTCGTCCTGCAGATCGGTCAGCACGCCCTCGGCATCGGTGGCGTCGCTGACGGCGAAGCGGATCTGGTCCTTGACCTGCACCGCCTTGGCGAAGGGACAGAGGTTCAGGCCGATGACGGCCTGGTTCAGCCAATGCCTGGTTTCGGCAACGACATTGGCGTAAGCGTCGGAAGTGGAAATCATACCGGCATCGCCGCCATCGTCTGCGCCACCGCGGCGGTCAGCTTCTTGCCGTAAGGCACGTGCAGGAACTCGTTGGGCCCGTGCGCGTTGGACTTGGGGCCCAGCACGCCGCAGACCATGAACTGGGCCTTGGGGAAGCCTTTCTGGAGGATGCTCATGAGCGGAATCGTGCCGCCCTGGCCGATGTAGCCGCAGGGCGCGCCATAGTACTGCTGGGAGGCGGCGTCCAGCGCCTGGGTCAGCCACGCCTCGGACGCCGGAGCGTTCCAGCCGGTGGCCGCGCCTTCGTTGGCCTTGAAGATCACTTTGGCGTTGTAGGGCGCGTCCGCTTCCAGCAGCGCCTTGATTTCCTGCGAAGCGGCAACGGCGTCCACCAGCGGCGGCAGGCGCAGCGACAGCTTGAACGCGGTGCGCGGACGCAGCACGTTGCCGGCGCTGGACAGCGGCGGCAGGCCTTCGGCGCCGGTGACGGACAGGGTCGGGCGCCAGGTGCGGTTCAGCAGCGCCTCTTCGGGCTCGGTCGTCATGGGCAGCACGAAACCGCCTTCGGCGCCGCAGCTCCAGGGGAAGCGGCGCCAGACCTCGTCGCCCAGGATGCGGGCGGTGGCATGCACCTGCTCGATGCGGTCGGCGGGGATGTCGCAGTGCAGGCTCTGCGGCAGCAGGCGGCCCGTGGCGCTGTCTTCCAGGCGGTCCAGCAGATGGCGCAGGATGCGGAACGACGAGGGCACGACGCCGCTGGAGTCGCCCGAGTGCACGCCTTCATCCAGCACCTGGACTTCCAGCGTGCCGGCCACCATGCCGCGCAGCGAAGTCGTCATCCAGAGTTGATCGTAGTTGCCCGCGCCCGAATCCAGGCAGACCACCAGCGCCACGTTGCCCAGGCGGTCGCGCAGCGCGTCCACGTAGGGCAGCAGGTCGTAGCTGCCGGATTCCTCGCAGGTTTCCACGATGCCCACGCAGCGCGGGCGCGGAATGCCCTGTTTGTCCAGGGCCATGATGGCGGTGAGCGATGCGTAGACCGCGTAGCCATCGTCCGCGCCGCCGCGGCCGTACAGCTTGCCGTCTTCGTACTTGGGCGTCCAGGGGCCCAGGCCGGCGCGCCAGCCCGAGAATTCAGGCTGCTTATCCAGGTGGCCATACAGCAGCACGGTGTCGCCGTTGTCGCTGCGGGTGGCGGGCGCGTCGAAAAAGATCACGGGCGT
The DNA here is from genome assembly GCF_050285585.1 of Achromobacter sp. GTDB lineage: Bacteria > Pseudomonadota > Gammaproteobacteria > Burkholderiales > Burkholderiaceae_B > Achromobacter. Next base: position 57,939 of record NZ_JBLZXF010000011.1, read on the forward strand.
GCGGCCCGGCAGGCGCACGACTTCCAGCTTCAGGCCCGACACCTTCTGGGCCTCGACCCATTGCGCCGCATCGCGCACCACGCGTTCGATGAACGCATTCTTTTCCCAGTCGGCGTCGAAGGCCGGGCTCTTGGCGGGGATCGCGATGTAGTCGGTCAGCGCCGGAATGATCTCGTTGTCCCATTTGTCATCCACGAAAGCCTGCAGGGCCTTCGGATCGAGGGTGGGAGGAAGAGCGTCGTCGGGGATGCGTGCGTTCATGGCGCGGAATCCTGTGTGCGGGAGGGATGGGCAATCCGTTATTTTATGCCCGTCCGGCGCAGCCGGGGACGGCGGCCCGGACGCGCCGCGCGCCAGGCCCCGTCCCGCCCGCAGAAAACGCAGCCCGCGTTACTGGAAGCGCGTCAGGTGGATCAGCAGGGTCCGGTCCGGATTGGCCTGCAGCACGGCGGTCAGGCCCTGCTCGTAGTCGGGCATGGTCAGGTCGTCGAAGACTCGCGTCTGGTATTGCCCGCCGCCGTCCTTGACCGTCATGGAGAAGGATGCCTGCCGGTCCCCGACCTGCAATGTGGGCACGCCCACGTCACCCCCGGTCCGCGCCGGGACGATCGCCGCCACGATGGCGCTCTTGGGCACCCCGCGGGTCGAGCACTCCGTGCTCAGCGTGGGATTGCCCAGCAGGCTGGCGACCTCCAGTTGGTCCGCGTCGTCCAGTTTCTTGGGGTCGATCACCAGGATCGCCGTCTTGAACAGGCGGTCCGCCACCGTTTTCGCGCCCGGAAAGCCGGTCTCGCCCTGCCGTTCCGCCGCCACCGCATGGCAGCCGCGCGACGCCCTGGTGGTCAGCGATTCCAGCACCTGGCCCAGCCGCTGCGGGTTGCCCAGGTCGCTGGCGGAAATGCGCACCACGTTGCTGCACACGACCTGGTTGCGACCGTCGTCGGCGCTGACGATCGCGTCGTTGCCCAGCGTGCTTCCCGGACGCAGCCCGCCCTGAATCCGGCCGCTTACCTGGTGCGGAGTCGGCACAGAAAACGACGACGGGGAATGGCCGCCCGGGCTACCCGGAATCTGGATGGCGCCTTCGGCCCGCATATGCAGCACCTGCGTCTGCCGCGGGGTGGCCTGCGGCACCTCGGGCGGCTCGGCCTTCAGCTTGCCGATCAGGTCGGCCAGCAGCTCGTTCGCCTGCTGCATCGCCACGTGGCGGTCCGACATGACGACCATTTCATCCTGGACTTCGCCCAGGCAGTCGCGCAGCCGGGAGGCGTCCGAAAGCGTGGGCGTATGCCGGGGCCGGACCAGGGCCAGGGCCTCGTCCAGGCGGTCGCCCACCCGCGCCAGGCGCTCGCCGTGCTCCAGTTCTTCCTGCGCCAGCGCCTGCAGCACTTGCTGGCATTCGTGGACCAGTTGCTGCTGGGAGAGGATTTCTCTCGCCCCGTTCGACACGGCCCCCGCGCTCGGAATGATCGCGTTCCGATCCGTGAAATCCGGCCTGAACGAGGTGGGGTATTGGGCTTCCAGGTCGTCGTGCTGCCCTTGCTTGGCGCTGTCGATCCGCTCCAGCAGCTCGGCCAGCGCGGTGTAGCGCTTCACGGTCTGGATGTGATCCTGCCTGAGGTCCTGGACTTCACTGCTCAGGAGCGTAGCGCCTGATCGCAAAGCGGCAATGTCGTTCATTGAAATTCCCCTTGGCTCAGTGGGCGGGAGCGCGGAAGGTCGGCTCCCCCCAACTTGAGTAACGGATCCGTCGCGCCGGTTCCGGCCGCGATGAATCGGGGGACGCGCTGAGGGCGCGGGGCCCGTGCGGCGGGAAGCGCCCGGGCGGTGCCGGACCTCCCCGCCTTTTCGGCGATCAGGCGCCGATCAGCGCCGGCTCGGCGCCGCGGCCCAGGGCGGGCGCCTCGGCGTCGATCACCTGCCCGGCCTGAAGCTTGAACACCGCCACGGCCTCGCGCAGGCGTTGGGCCTGGGTCTCCAGCGAGGCCGCGGACGCGGCGGCCTGCTCGACCAGGGCCGCGTTCTGCTGCGTCACGCTGTCCATCTGCGACACGGCCTGGTTCACCTGCTGGATCCCCTGCGACTGCTCTTCCGAGGCGCTGGAGATCTCATTGATGATGTCCGTCACGCGGCGCACCGAGGTCACGATTTCCTGCATGGTGGCGCCGGCGGCCTCCACCTGGTCGGAACCGACCGACACCTTCTGCACCGAGTCGTCGATCAGGCCCTTGATTTCCTTGGCCGCGGCGGCGCTGCGCTGCGCCAGGGCGCGCACCTCGCTGGCCACGACCGCGAAGCCCTTGCCCTGCTCGCCCGCGCGCGCCGCTTCCACGGCCGCGTTCAGCGCCAGGATGTTGGTCTGGAAGGCGATGCCGTCGATCACGCCCACGATGTCCGCGATACGGTTGGAACTGTCGGCGATGCCGCGCATCGTGCCGACCACATCGCCCACGGCCCGGCCCCCGCGCGTGGCCACTTCGGAAGCGGCCATCGCCAGCTCCGAGGCGCTGCGCGAGCTTTCGGCGTTGTTGCGCACCGTGGACGACAGTTCGTCCATGCTGGCCGCGGTTTCCTCCAGGGAGGCGGCCTGCTGTTCGGTCCGGGACGACAGGTCGATGTTGCCCGCGGCGATCTCGCGCGAGCCGGTATGGATTTCCTCCACGCCCAGGCGCACGGCGGACACGGTGCGGGCCAGGCTGTCCTGCATGCGCTTGACCGCGCCGTACAGCACGCCGATTTCATTGTTGCCGCGCTGCTCGATGCGGTTGGTCAGATCGCCCGCGGCGATGCGGTCGAACAGGCGGCCCGCCTCGTGCAAGGGACGGAAGACCGAGCGCGCGAACACGGCGTACAGGCCCACGACCAGGACGCCGACGACGATCAGCAGGCCGACCAGCAGCGCGATCGCGCCGTCGATGCGGGTGGAGGCCTCGCGGGCCACGCGTTGGCCGACCTCGTCGGCGTAGTCCACGTATTTCTGGATGGAGGCGGTGAAGGTAAGGCCCAGTGGCGTCACCTTCTCGAGGTTCAGGCGGCCGGCCTCCTGCGCGTTGCCGGCGCGGATCGCCGCGATCATGGGCACGATGGCGTCACGGTGGTAGACGTCGTAGGCCGCCAGCGCGGCGTCGAACAGCGGCTTGCCTTCGGCCGAAGTCTCAGGCGTCTGGCGCGCCGACTGGATCAGGTCGGCGGCCTTCTTGGTGTAACCCTCCAGGCGCTGCATGCTGGCCAGGTTGTCGATGCGCTTTCCTTCCATCAGCGCGGTCTGCGCCGCCAGCAGCACCAGCCGGGCGCGCAGCAGTTCGGCGCCGGCGCCGTCCACGGCATTGGCGCGGACCAGGTTGGTGTCGAGCAGCAGCTCGATGGAGCTGCGGTTGGAGGTGAGCTGCTGGTGGACCGCGACGCCGGTCACCAGGAAAAGCGAAAAGAAAACGACTAAAGCGGTCGTCAAGACCGCGCGGATACTTAAATTCTTGAACATTGGGGGGGCACTCCGGGGGGTTGCATAAAGCTCCCCCCTATAACGGCGCCCTGCAATGAAAAGTTAAATATCTCATTGAGTTACGCGCCGCTCTCCGTCCCCGTTTCAAGCCGGTTTCCAGCCCTCCGGCACGCGCGGCTTCTCGATCTGGGCGAAGTGGCAGATGGCGTCGGCGATGCCCGAGAAGTCGATCCCGCCGAACTGCCCCGCCCGGGCCAGGCTGAAGGATTCATGCACGGCGGCGGCCACGGGCATCGGCACCTTGGCCGCGTGCGCGGCGCCGACGATCAGCGACATATCCTTGTGCGCCAGGTCGATGGTGAAGCCCGGCGTGGTATCGCCCACCAGCACCTTGTTGGGGAAGTTCATCCGCAACTGGCCGTTGGAGGCCGAGGTGCCGTACAGCACCTGCAGGGTCTTGGTGATGTCCAGCCCGAAGCGCTGGGACAGCGCCAGCGCCTCGGCGTTGACCTGGCACAGGGTCACCGCCACGTAGTTGTTGACCAGCTTGGTGCGGCCTCCCGCCCCCACCGGACCGCAGTGGTAGGTAGTCGTGCCCATGGCGTCCAGCAGCGGCTTGACGCGGGTGAAATCGGCATCGCTCGCGCCCACCATGAACAGCGACTCGCCCCGGTCCGCATGCTCGGCCAGGCGCCCGACGGGCGCGTCCACCACGGACATGCCGCGGGCCAGCGCCTGTTCCTGCAGGCGGTCGGTCGCCAACGGGTCGATGGTGCTCATGTCCATCAGCAGGCTGCCCTTGGCCGCGTTCTCGAAGATCCCGCCGCCGCCCAGGGCGACCTGCTCGACCTCCTTGGAGGTGGGCAGCATCGTCACCACAATGCCGCAGCGCCGCGCCACGTCCGCCACGTCCGCGCCCTGCGCCGCGCCCGCCGCGGCCAATTCCTCCATGGCCTGCCTGTTGATGTCCAGGACCACGAGCTCGAACCCCGCCTTGCGCAGGTTCAGCGCCATGGGCTTGCCCATGCGCCCCAGGCCGATGAAACCGATTTTTTCCATGTCTGTCTCCTCTGGTGCCGGCGCTCGCGCGCCGGCGATGTGGCGCGATTGGTCAATAGCCGATGTAGGCGGTCTTGGTGGAGGTGTAGAAGTCCACCGCGTAGCGGCCCTGCTCGCGCGGGCCGAAGCTGGACGCTTTCACGCCGCCGAAGGGCACGTGGTAATCCAGGCCGGCGGTGGGCAGGTTCACCATCGTCAGGCCGCTGCGCACGTTCAGGCGGAAATGGTTGGCCAGCTTGAGCGAGGTGGTGCAGATCCCCGACGACAGTCCGAAAGGCGTATCGTTGGCGACCTCCAGGGCTTCTTCGTAGCCCGACACCCGGATGACCGCGGCCACCGGGCCGAAGATCTCTTCGCGGTTGATGCGCATGGCGTTGCTGCTTTCCGTGAACAGCGTCGGGCGCAGGAAGTGACCCGCGGTGGGCGCCTCGGCGCGCTTGCCGCCTTCGGCCAGGATGGCGCCCTCGGCGCGGCCCAGCTCGATGTAGCCCAGGATCTTCTCCAGCTGCGCGGCGTTGATGACCGGGCCGATCTGGGTGCCGGCCGTGCGCGGATCGCCCACCACCAGCTTGCGCATCCGGTCCGTGAGCGCCTGCACGAAGCGGTCATGTATGCCGTCGGCCACGATCAATCGGCTGGAGGCCGTGCAGCGCTGGCCCGCCGAATAGAAGGCGCCGTTCAGCGCGCACTCGACGGCCACGTCCAGGTCGGCGTCGTCCAGCACCACCAGCGGATTCTTGCCGCCCATCTCCAGCTGCACCCGTATCATGCGCTCGGAGGCGCCGGTGGCGATCTTGCGGCCGGTGGCGATGCTGCCCGTGAAGCTGACGGCGTCCACGCCGTCGAGCAGCGCCTGGCCCGCCGCCGCGCCGCCGCCGTTGACCAGGTTGGCCACGCCCGCGGGCAGCCCCGCCCGTTCCAGGATGGCGAAGAGTTCCCAGGCCGCGCCCGGCGTGTGCTCCGAGGGCTTGAGCACCAGCGTGTTGCCGAAAGCCAGGGCCGGAGCCATCTTCCAGGCCGGGATCGCGATCGGGAAATTCCAGGGAGTGATCATGGAGACCACGCCGACCGGATGGCGGCTGATCTGCACACCGATGTCCGGGCGCACGGACGGCAGGTTCTCGCCGCCATAGCGCACCGCCTCGCCGGCGAAGAACTGGAATATCTGGCCGGCGCGCATCACTTCGCCCACGCCCTCGGCCAGCGTCTTGCCGGCCTCGCGCGACACCAGCGCGCCGAGCTCGTCCTTGCGGGCAAGAATCTCATTGGCCGCCCGGAACAGGATGTCGCTGCGCAGTTGCGTCGTGCTGCGTTCCCAGCCGGGCGCCGCCGCGCGGGCCGCCTGGACCGCCTGGCGCATCTGCGCCTCGTCCGCGCAGGCGTACTGGCCGATCGCGTCGCCGGGGTCCGCGGGGTTCAGGTTCTCAAGCACGGTGGCGCCTTCCACCCACGCGCCGCCGATGTAGTTTGCTTTCTGCGTCACTGTCTGCTCCTGATCATGAATCGTTGATGGATCATGCATGGCCACCCTTGCCCTTGCCCAGCACCGCTTCACGGAACCGCGACCGCAGATAGGGGCCGTCGCGAGACGGCAGGCTGCCGGGCTCCGGGGCCGAAGACACTTTTAACACCAGGCATTGCAGGCCGGGCTGCCACAGCCCGGGAATGCGGTCGGCCAGTTCGGCCTCGCTGCGCAGCGTGGCCGAGTCCTCGATGCCGCAGGCGCGCGCCACCCCCGCGATGTCCACGCCCCGCCCGGAGTGCGCAGCCTGCATGCCGGTTTCGCCGTAGTGCTCGTTGTCGATCACGATGATTTTCAGGTTCGACGGCGCGCGCACGCCGATCGTGGCGAGCGCCCCCAGCCCCATCATCATCTCGCCGTCGCCGACGAAAGCCAGCACCTGGCGCGCCGGTTGCGCCAGCGCCAGGCCGAAGGCCACCATGCAGCCTCCGCCCATCGCCCCCCATACGTAGAAGTTGCGGTCGTCGTCGCCCGCGGCCGAGGTGTCGTAGGTGGGGTTGCCCAGGCTGGCGACCACCAGGGCGTCGCCGCGCTTTTCGAGTATCCGGGCCACCGCCGCCCGCCGGTTCATCGTCGCTTTCGCGTTCATATCGTCGCCCCGTCCTACTTGCTGAAGTTCTTGATTCCCAGGATGCGCTGGGAAATCACCACGGCCACCGGCCGGTTCGAATTGAACGCGAGCAGGCTGGCCGCGCGCACCGTCTCCGGCACGTCCTCGCCCCGCTCGACCCGCTGCACGTATACGCCGGCCCCGTGCAGCGCGGCTTCGGCGGACTGGCCCATCGGGCACTGCCAGGGATTGAACTCGCCCCATTCGCCCCGCATGGTGACCAGGCAGAGGAACGGCATGCGGCATTCCTGGATCAGCGCGAGCATATTGATGCAGTTGCCCACGCCGCTGGATTGCATCAGCAGCACGCCCTTGGCGCCGCCGAGCCAGGCGCCGCCCAGCATGGCCACGCCCTCCTCCTCCGTGGTGAGGGAAATCGCCTCCACCTCGGGATCCGCCTCGAACAGCTTGATCAGCTGGCTATGCCCCGCATCGGGCACGTACGCCATCTGCGTGATCCCGGCCTCTTTCAAGTTTCGATAGACCAACTCGGGCCAACTTTCCGCCATGATTCCCTGCCTCCGGTGTGTGGATGGAACTCAGATCTTCGCTTTCAGCTTGCAGATGCCGGGCTGGGTCGGCGCATAGGCATCCTCGCCCGGGATGGTGGCCACCTTCTGGTAGTAGTCCCATTCCCCCTTGGACGTCGCAGGCGTCTTCACCTGCATCAAATACATGTCGTGCACCATGGCGCCGTCCGCGCGGATGTACCCCTTGGTGAACATATCGTCGATCTGCATGGACTTGAGCGCGTTCATGACGGCGTCCGCATCGGTGGTGCCGGCCCGCTCCACCGCCTTCAGGTAGGTCGTGGTAGCCGAATAATCGCCGGCCTGGAAGGTGGTCGGCATCTTCTTGTTGCGTTCGTAGAAGCGCTTGCTGAACTCACGCGAGCGCTCGTTCAGGTCCCAATACCAGCCGTCGGTCAGGTACATGCCCGCGGTCGTTTCCAGGCCCAGGCTGTGGATGTCGGTGATGAAGACCATCAGGCCGGCCAGGCGCATCTTGTCGCTGACGCCGAATTCCTTGGCGGTCTTGATCGAGTTGATCAGGTCGCCGCCCCCGTTCGCCAGCCCCAGCACCTGCGCCTTGGAGGCCTGCGCCTTCATCAGGTAGGACGAGAAGTCGGACGTATTCAGCGGATGCCGCGTGGAGCCCGAGACCGACCCTCCGCTCGCTTTCACCACGTCCATGCTGGCCTTTTCCAGCGAATACCCGAATGCGTAGTCGGCGGTCAGCATGAACCAGCTCTTGCCGCCCTGCTGGACCATCGCCGCCGCCGTGCCGCGCGCCTGCGCCGAGGTGGAATAGGTGTAGCGGACCGTATAGGGCGTGCAGGCCTCCTCGGTCAGGCTGTCGGCGCCCGCCCCCGCGCTGATGAAGACTTTTTTCTTCTCGGCGGCGATCGTGCTGATGGCGAGCGAGGCCGAAGAATTGGAGCCCCCGATCACCAGGTCCACCTTGTCCTGATCCCACCATTGGCGCGCGCGGTTGGAAGCGATGTCGGCCCGGTTCTGGTGGTCGGACGACAGCACCTCGATCGGCTTGCCCAACACCTTGCCGCCGAAGTCGGCCACCGCCATGCGGATGGCATCCAGGCCGCCCGCGCCATCGAAGTCCGAATAGGGTCCGCTCATGTCCGTGACGAAGGCGATCTTCACCTTGTCGCTCTCGGCGGCCGCAGCCCCCGCCCCGCAAATGCCGACTACCGCCAACGCGACGGCACCTAACACTTTCGTACTGGTTTCCACGTCTTGTCTCCTCGCTGTGCCGGCCTTGCCGCAGGATCGCCAAGGCCATCTCTTTTTTTAATAATATATTCATCTACAATCTATTTTGATCATATCGTTTACCCCTAGGACAAGTCCTACACGAGGCCTGGCCTCCCTATAATCCGGCTATCAGCCACCTACGCGACACACTATGGATTTACGCCAGATCGAGTGCTTTCTATGCCTGTACCGCAACGGCGGCATGACGCGCGCCGCCGCCGAGCTGGGCATCGTCCAGTCCGCCCTGAGCACCCAACTGGCCAAGCTGGAAAAAACCTTGAAGGTCCAGCTGTTCGAACGCTCCAGCCGGGGGGTGACGCCCACGGCCGCGGGGGTCGATCTCTACAAGATGCTGCTGCCCCTTTCCAAGGAGGTCGAAAGCGTGCGCCAGCGCATGCTGGATCTCAGCGGCGGCACCTCGGGCCTGATCCGCGTCGGCACCGTGCCGTCGCTAGGCGCGAGCATCGTGCCGCGGGCGCTGTCGCTCTACAGCGCCGACAATCGCGACGTGACGATCCGGCTGACGGAGGCCTATAGCGCCGGGTTGGTGGAACGGCTGGACGCGGGCGAGCTGGACGTGGCCATCGTCAATCTGATCCAGCCGGTGCGCAGCCTGGAAACCACGCCGCTGGTCAGCGAGGAGCTGGTGCTGGTCACGGCTTCCGACAGCCCATTGCGCAGCGTGGAATTCAATGACCTGTCCATCGACACGCTGATCGTGCCTTCGTTGGGCCAGGGCCTGCGCGCGATCATCGATCCAGTGCTGAAGAAACGCGGCCCGGCCGCGCGCCCGCGCCTGGAGATGGACGCCCTCACCCCGACGCTGGAACTGGTGAAATCAGGTGCCTGGGCCACCATCCTGCCGATCAGCGCGATCGCGCACGAGTTGGACGCCGGCGCCCTTTCGGTGCGCCGGATCCACGCCGACATGCAGCGCCAGCTGGTAGTGGTGAATCATCCGCGCCGCCCGCTCAGCCTTGCGGCGCAACGCTTCGTCGCCGCGCTCGCGGCCGAGGCGCACGACGCCGTCACGCGCGCGCAACGTTTCATGAAATCGCTGAAACCGCAGAAGAAGTAGGCGAAGCTGCAGGTCTGGAAAGCACAAACCCCGCCGGCCGGACAAGAGATCCAGGCGGCGGGGTTGTCCGGGCCGGCCCCGGCGCCGCGGGCGCGGCGAGGGGGCCTCCCCCTTTATTTCAACCAGACGCGTGCATTGCGGAAAATGCGCATCCAGGGGCTGAACGCGCCGCCCTTGTCCGCATTGCCCCACTTCTCGGGCGCCCACGACATCATCACGTTGCGGGTCACGCGTTCCGGGTGCGGCATCATGACCGTGAAACGGCCGTCGGCCGTGGTGACCGAGGTCAGGCCGCCGGGGCTGCCGTTCGGATTGAACGGGTAGGCTTCGGTGGGCTGGCCGGCGTTGTCGATATAGCGGACGGCCGCCAGCACGCGGGCGGCGTCGCCCTGCTGCGAGAAGTCGGCATAGCCTTCGCCGTGGGCCACGGCGACCGGCACGCGGGCGCCCTCCATGCCGGCGAAGAAGATCGACGGCGACTTGGCCACTTCGACCATGGACAGGCGAGCTTCGTATTTTTCCGACTGGTTGCGCGTGAAGCGCGGCCAGAAGTCGGCGCCGGGGATCATGGGCGCCAGCGCGGCCATCATCTGGCAGCCGTTGCACACGCCCAGCGCAAAGGTATCGGGACGCGCGAAGTACGCGGCGAACTGATCCGACAGCTTGCTGTTGAAGCGGATGGTGCGCGCCCAGCCCTCGCCGGCGCCCAGCACGTCGCCGTAGCTGAAGCCGCCCACGGCCACCAGGCCCTGCGCCTGCGCCAGATCCACGCGGCCCGAGAGCAGGTCGGTCATGTGCACATCGATGGCTTCGAAGCCGGCGGTGTCGAACGCCCAGGCCATTTCCACCTGGCTGTTGCAGCCCTGCTCGCGCAGGATCGCCACGCGCGGGCGCTTGCCGGTGTTGATGAAGGGAGCCGCCACATCTTCCTGCGGGTCGAAGGCGACGTTCGGGCTCATGCCCGGATCCTTGGCATCGTTCCAGACGTCAAGCTCGGCCTGCGCGCAGGCCGGGTTGTCGCGGCGCGCCATGATGCGGTAGGACACCTCGCTCCAGGCGCGGCCGAGCTCGGCGCGCGGCTGGCCCCAGACCTTCTTGCCGTCGCGGTAGAACTCCACTTCGTCCGCGCCGTTCAGGCCGCCGATGACGTGCGAATGAGCCGACAGGCCCGCGCCGCGCAGCACCTGCATGACAGCGTCGCGCTGCGAGGCCGGGACCTGGATCACGGCGCCCGCCTCTTCCGAGAAGAGCGCCTTCAGCGTCAGTTCCTCGCGCTGCACCGCCACCTGTTCGGGGCGGATCTTGTAGTCGCCCCAATCCGCCGATTGCGGATCGAAGGTCAGCATGTCCAGGTTTACCGAGATGCCGGTGCGGCCGGCGAACGCCATTTCGGCCAGGGTGGCGAACAGGCCGCCGTCGGAACGGTCGTGGTAGGCCAGGATGGTGCCGGCTTCCGCCAGGGTGCGGATGGTGACGAAGAATGCGCGCAAGTCTTGCGGGGCGTCGATATCCGGCACGGTCTCGCCGACCTGGTTGTAGGTCTGCGCCAGGATCGAGCCGCCCATGCGATGGCGGCCGCGGCCCAGGTCGATCAGGATCAGCACGCTGTCGCCCGCGTCGGTGCGCAGCTGCGGCGTGAGGCTGGCGCGCACGTCGGCCACCGGCGCGAAGGCCGTGACCACCAGCGACACCGGCGCCACCACCTGGCGCTGCTCGCCGTCCTGTTCCCAGGAGGTTTTCATGGACAGCGAGTCCTTGCCCACCGGGATGGACAGGCCCGTGGCCTGGCAGAGTTCGCTGACGGCGGAAACCGTGTCGTACAGCGCGGCGTCCTGGCCGTCCACGCCGCAGGCGGCCATCCAGTTGGCCGACAGCTTGATGTCCTCCAGGCGCGCCACGTCGGCGGCGGCCAGGTTGGTCAGGGCTTCGGCCACGGCCATGCGGCCCGACGCCGGGGCGTCCAGCATGGCGATGGGGGTACGTTCGCCCATCGACATGGCTTCGCCGCGGAAGCCTTCGTAGTCGGCGAGCGTGACGGCGCAATCGGCCACCGGCACCTGCCAGGGGCCGACCATCTGGTCGCGGCTGGACAGCCCGCCCACCGTGCGGTCGCCGATGGTGATGAGGAAGGACTTGTTGGCCACCGTGGGGTGGCGCAGCACGCGGTAGGCGGCTTCGGTCAGGTCGATGCCGGCCAGGTCCAGCGGCTCGGACACGCCGGGCAGGCGCGTCACGTCGCGCGTCATGCGCGGCGGCTTGCCCAGGATCACGTCGATCGGCACATCGACGGGGCGGACCTCGGCCTCGCCTTGCGGGCGGGTCGTGTCCAGGCCGGGCAGGCCTTCGCCGTCGACCACGCGCAGTTGGCGCTCTTCGGTGGCCACGCCCACCACCGCGTACGGGCAGCGTTCGCGGCGCGCGATGGCGTCGAAGCGTTCGAGGTCCTTGGGCAGGATGGACAGGACGTAGCGCTCCTGCGATTCGTTGCTCCAGATTTCGGCGGGCGACAGGCCGGACTCTTCGAGCGGCACCCGCTTCAGATCGAAGATCGCGCCGCGGCCAGCGTCGTTGACCAGTTCAGGGAAGGCGTTGGACAGGCCGCCCGCGCCCACGTCGTGGATCGCGATGATGGGGTTGTTCTCGGCCTGCTGCCAGCAGCGGTCGATGACTTCCTGCGCGCGGCGCTCGATCTCGGGGTTGCCGCGCTGGACGGAATCGAAGTCCAGTTCGGCCGAGTTGCTGCCCATGCTGATGCTGGACGCGGCGCCGCCGCCCATGCCGATGCGGAAGCCCGGCCCGCCCAGCTGGATCAGCAGCGCGCCGGGGGGGATGACTTCCTTGTGGGTCAGGCCGGCGTCGATGCTGCCCAGGCCGCCCGCGATCATGATGGGCTTGTGGTAGCCCCAGCGCGTGCCGCCGGCGGTCTGCTCGAACGAGCGGAAATAGCCCAGCAGGTTGGGCCGGCCGAATTCGTTGTTGAAAGCGGCGCCGCCGATGGGGCCGTCGATCATGATGGACAGCGGCGACGCGATGCGCTCGGGCAGGCCGTGGTGATCGGCTTCCCAGGGCTGCAGGGCGTCGTCGAAGCGCAGGTGCGACACGGTGAAGCCGGTCAGGCCGGCCTTGGGCTTGGAGCCGCGGCCGGTGGCGCCTTCGTCGCGGATCTCGCCGCCGGCGCCCGTGGAGGCGCCGGGGAACGGCGCGATCGCGGTCGGGTGATTGTGCGTTTCCACCTTCATCAGCGTGTGCACGGTGGTGTCGCGGCGGATGTACTTCGCCCCCTCGGCGCCCTCGCCCGTCACGCCGGGGACGCCGGCCTGGAAGCGCTGCGCGGGGCCGCCTTCCATGATGGCGGCGTTGTCCGAATAGGCCACGACCGTGCCTTCCGGCTGCGCCTTATGGGTGGCGCGGATCATGCCGAACAGCGTGTTGGGCTGCTCCTGGCCGTCGATCACCCATTGGGCGTTGAAGATCTTGTGGCGGCAGTGCTCGCTGTTGGCCTGCGCGAACATCATCAGTTCCACGTCGGTGGGGTCGCGCCCCAGGTCCCCGAAGGACTTGGCCAGGTATTCGATCTCGTCGTCGGACAGGGCCAGGCCCAGCGTGACGTTGGCCTCGACCAGCGCCTGGGCGCCGCGCGCCTGCACGTCCACGGTGCGCATGGGCTTGCCCGCCAGCGGCTGGAACAGCGCCTGGCCATCGAAGCTGGCATCGACCACGGTTTCGGTCATGCGGTCGTGCAGGCAGTCGGCCGCGCGCGCCAGCATGGCGTCGTCGAAGGATTTGGCGCCCAGCAGGCCGCGCTCCGGCGTGATCACGTAGCGCACGCCGCGTTCGATACGGTGCACGGACGACAGGCCGCAGTTGTGGGCGATGTCGGTGGCCTTGCTGGCCCACGGGGAGATCGTGCCCAGGCGCGGGATGACCAGCAGCGCCAGGCTCTTGGCCGGCGCGTCGCCGGAAGCGGGCGTGCCGTAGTCCAGCAATTGGGTCAGTTGAGCCTGCTGCTCGGCCGTCAGGGCGGCGTCGGTGCTGACGAAGTGCTCGTAGCGAGCGGATATGTCGGCCACCGGCAGGCCGGCTTCCTTCAACTGCGCCAGGAGGCGTTCGCGACGAAAGGAGGACAGGACGGAGGAACCAGGCAGATGCTGAACTAGGGACACGATGCGGGCGCCGTATAAGGGAGAGAGGTGCAAAACGTGATTTTACCCGTTTAGGGGGTTTTCCCGGAGCCGCCGTTCAATCCGTCCGGGAATCGCCTGATCCGGCCATTGTTACAAAAGAATTCCGACTCACGGAAATCCTGATGATGCACAGCACCATGCCCTGCAATTTCCTTATGGATTCTGCCCTTGCATTCCATGGCGGCCGATATTTCTCCGGATTTATGGTGCATCGCATCATGTTGCGACTATCCCGCACCGCGGGAAAACACGAACTTCCGCCCCCCCCGCGCAACGGTAGGATGCTGCGACCCCACAAATAAAAAAGCACAGCGCCTACCCGCGCGCTGGCCGTCGCCTCACATGTCCCGCCCCGAAGCCCCCGCCGAGCCCGTCGAACCGATCATTCCCGTAGAAACCGATCCCGCCGTAAAAGTGCCGCTGGCCATCGAGGACTGGCTGGCCGTGATCCTGCTGGCGACCCTGGCGGTCATTACCTTCCTGAACGTGCTGGTGCGTTACTTCACCGACCAGTCGTTCGCGTGGACGGAGGAAATCTCGGTCTTCCTGCTCATCGTCCTGACCATGGCGGGCGGCAACATGGCCTTCGTCCGCAACCACCACATCCGCATCGAGATCCTGGCCGACAACGGCTCGCCGCGCCGCCAGCGCATCATGGCGCTGATATCCAATAGCTGCGTCCTGGCGTTCTTCGTGCTGCTGACCGTCCTATCGGTCAAGCTGGTGTCGGACGAGTTCATCTATGAAGAAACCTCCCCCGCGATCGGCGTGCCGACCTGGTGGTATTCGATCTGGCTGCCGGTGATGGCCGCGGCGATCTCGCTGCGCACCCTGGGGATCATCCGCCGGATCGCGCGCGCGCCCGCCGCCGACGCGGCCCGCGGGGAACAGCCATGATCGCGGGCATCCTCTTCGCCGTTTTCGTCGTCCTGATGCTGATCGGCGTGCCGGTCGGCGTGGCGCTGGGCATCGGCGGCACGGTGGCCATCGTGCTGTCCAACCTGGACACGCCCTGGTACGGGCTCTTGACCGTGCCGCAGAACTTCTATGCGGGCCTGGCCAAGTATCCGCTGCTGGCGATCCCCATGTTCGTGCTGGTGGGCTCGATCTTCGACCGCTCGGGCGTGGCCAAGCGGCTGGTGGATTTCGCGATCGCCATCGTCGGTCGCGGCCCGGGCATGCTGCCGCTGGTGTCGATCGCCGTGGCCATGTTCCTGGGCGGGATCTCCGGTTCGGGGCCCGCATGCGCGGCGGCGGTGGGCGCGGTGATGATCGCCGCTATGTCGCGCGCGGGCTACCCCGGGTCGTTCTCGGCGGCCGTGGTGGCCGCCGGCGCCGCCACCGACATCCTGATCCCGCCGTCGGTCGCCTTCATCATCTATTCGGTGCTGGTGCCGGGCGCCTCCGTGCCCGCGCTGTTCGCGGCCGGCATGGTCCCCGGCGTCCTGGCCGGCTTCGCGCTCATCATTCCGGCGGTCTGGCTGGCCCGCAAGCACAAGATGGGCGCGCTGGAAGCGCACCTGCCGCGTCCGCCCTTCTGGGCGAGCCTGCGTGAAGCGTCCTGGGGCCTGGCCGCGCCGGTCCTGATCCTGGGCGGGATGCGCATGGGCTGGTTCACGCCCACGGAAGCCGCCGTGGTCGCGGTGTTCTACGGCCTGTTCGTGGGCATGGCGATCCACCGCACCATCAAGCTGCGCGACCTCTTCATCATCCTGCGCGAAGCTGCGGAACTGTCCGCCGTGATCATGCTGGTGGTGACGCTGGCCGGCATCTTCGCCTGGGCGCTGTCCACGCTCAGCGTGATCGACCCGATCACGCACGCCATCGTCAATTCCGGCCTGGGCGAATACGGTGTGCTGGCGCTCTTGATCCTGCTGCTGATGACCGTGGGCATGTTCCTGGACGGCATCTCCATCTTCCTGATATTCGTGCCGCTGCTCATGCCCATCGCCAACGCCTACGGCTGGGATCCGGTGTGGTTCGGCGTGATCCTCACCCTGAAGGTCGCGCTGGGGCAGTTCACCCCGCCGTTGGCCGTGAACCTGATGGTGTCGTGCCGCATCGCGCGCGTGCCGATGGAATCCACGGTGCGCTGGGTGGTGTGGCTGCTGGGCGCGATGTTCCTGGTGCTGGTCGCGGTGCTGGCCTTCCCGCAGCTGGCGCTGTGGCTGCCGCACAAGCTGGGTTATTGAATGGGCAGGACCCCGCCGGCATGACGGGTAGGCATTACACAACAACAGACAGACTTGCAAAGAGAGGAGACGCAACATGAAATTCCGCAACCTGATCGGCGCCGCCCTGTGCGCCGCGGCAGTGGTGGGCATGGCGCCCGCCCACGCGCAGAACTACAAGCCCGAGTACAAGCTGTCCATCGTCGTGGGCACCACCTTCCCGTGGGGCCAGGGCGCTGAAATCTGGTCGAACCTGGTGCGCGAGCGCACGCAAGGCCGCATCAATATCAAGGTCTACCCCGGCACCTCGCTGGTCCAGGGCGACCAGACCCGCGAGTTCACCGCCATCCGCCAGGGCGTGATCGACATGGCCGTCGGCTCCACCATCAACTGGTCGCCGCAGGTCAAGCAGCTGAACCTGTTCTCCCTGCCCTTCCTGATGCCCGACTACGCCGCCATCGACGCGCTGGTTCAGGGCGACGTGGGCAAGGAAATGTTCAAGCTCATCGAAAAGGCCGGCGTGGTGCCGCTGGCCTGGGGCGAGAACGGCTACCGCCAGCTCAGCAACTCCAAGCATGAGATCAAGAAGCCCGAGGACATGAAGGGCATGAAGCTGCGCGTGGTGGGCTCGCCGCTGTATATCGATACGTTCACCGCGCTGGGCGCCAACCCCACGCAGATGAGCTGGGCCGACGCGCAGCCCGCGCTGGCCAGCGGCGCCGTGGACGGCCAGGAAAACCCCCTGTCCATCTACACCGGCTCCAAGCTCTACACGGTGGGCCAGAAGTACCTGACCCTGTGGAACTACGTGGCCGACCCGCTGGTCTTCGTGGTCAACCGCGAGGTCTGGAATTCCTGGTCCGAGAAAGACCGCGATATCGTGCGCCAGGCTGCGCTGGACGCCGGCAAGCAGCAGATCGTGATCGCGCGCAAGGGCGTGACGCCCGAGGATCCGTCGCTGCTGAAGGAAATCGAAGGCCACGGCGTCACGGTGACCTCGCTGTCGCAGGCCGACCACGACGCCTTCGTGAAAGTCACCAAGCCCGTCTACGAGAAGTGGAAGAAGCAGATCGGCGAAGATCTGGTGAACCTGGCCGAAAAGTCGATCGCCAACCGCAAGAAGTAAGCCCGCAAGAACACTGCAAGCCCCAGGGGAAACGGCGGCGCAAGCCGCCAACCGAGGCAGGGACGCCAGATCCCGCCCGCCAACGGGCGCCGGCCACAAGCCGGCGCCCGTAATTTTTGGGGAGCGCGGTGCGGCGGCGTCCCCGGACGCCGGCCTGCCCTACTCCGGGTAGCTGACTTCGAGAATATCCAGTTCCTCGACCCCGCCCGGGGTACGCAGCACCACGGTATCGCCCTCCCTCGCCTTGATCAGGGCGCGGGCCACCGGGGAGATCCAGCTGATCTTGCCCGCCAGGGGCTCGGCCTCGTCGACGCCGACGATGGTCACGCTGTGCTCCTCGCCGGCCTTGTCGGAATACCGCACCGTGGCGCCGAAGAACACCTGGTCGCGGTTGGGCTGGGCGGCGGGGTCCACGACCTCCGCGATGTCGAGCCGCCTGGTCAGGAAACGCATGCGGCGGTCGATCTCGCGCAGGCGCTTCTTGCCGTAGAGATAATCGCCGTTCTCGGAGCGGTCTCCGTTGGACGCCGCCCAGGACACCACCTGCACGACGGAGGGGCGCTCCACGTTCATCAGGTGCGCGAGCTCGCCGCGCAGGCGTTCGTAGCCGCCGGGCGTCATGTAGTTCTTCGTGCCCGCCGGGAGCGCCTGGGCTTGCGGCAGATCGTCGTCGTCCTCGTGGTCGGACTCTTTAACAAATGCTTTGTTCATGGCGATGGCGCCGGTGGGGCGCGGTCACAGTCGATAGTTTGCAGGGCCGGGCGGCGCGGCGGCCGCCCGCGTCAGAACCAGTCGTGCCAGACCGGTTTCAGGTCGGACGGCAGCGCCGGCAGGCGGCCCAGGTCCATCCGGCTTTCCTTGGGGCTATGGAAGTCCGAACCGCGCGACGCCAGGAAACCGTAGCGGCGCGCCACGTCCGCGTACTGGCGGGCTTCCTCGACGGTATGGCTGCCCGTGGTGACCTCGATGCCCACGCCCCCGAGCTGCAGGAATTCATCGAACAGCGCGGCGAACTGCAAGGGCGTGTACTTGTAGCGGCCGGGGTGTGCGATGACGGCCTGGCCGCCCGCGCCGCGTATCCAGCCCACCGCCTCGGCCAGGGTGGCCCACTGCATGGGCACGTGGCCGGGGCGGTCGTCGCCCAGATGCTTGTTGAATACGGTCTGCACGTCCGGGCAGTAGCCGGCTTCGACCAGATAGCGCGCAAAATGCGTGCGGCTGATCAGTTCGGGGTTGCCGGCGAACGGCAGCGCGCCTTCATAGGCGCCCGGCATGCCCATTTCGGCCAGGCGCTCGCCGATGCGCTTGGCGCGCTCGGCGCGGCCGGCGCGGGTCTTGCGCAGGCCTTCGACCAGCCCGGTGTTTTCGGGATCGAACCGCAGCCCGACGATATGCACCGTCAGACCGGCCCACGTCACCGAGATCTCGACGCCAGTGGCGAACTCCATGCCCAGCTCGCGCGCCGCGCAGGCGGCTTCCACCAGGCCGCCCACTTCGTCGTGGTCGGTCAGCGCCCAGACGTCCACGCCGTTGGCGTGCGCGCGCCGCGCCACGTCGCGGGGCGCGAGCGCGCCGTCCGAAACCGTGGAATGGCAATGCAGGTCGATGTTCAGGGTGCGCGTATTCATGGGGCTATTGTAGGGAAGGCCCGCCAGCGTGGATAGCGCCCCGTCCGTCCCTGGTTTGGCAGGACCGGCGGGGCGCCTTTCCGCGCGGGTATCCCTAGGCCAGCAGGAAGGCCGCCACCGGCCCCACCTGCTCGTCGGCGATCAGCGTAGGGGCATGGCCCACGCCCCGCACCTCGTGCGCCTGCGCGCGCGGGTTGCGCTTGAGCATCTCGTCGACGGTAGCGCGCGTCAGCAGGTCCGATTGCTCGCCGCGCACGATCAGCACCGGGCAGTCCAGCGTGTCATAGGAACGCCATAGGATCTGCTCGCCCGCGGCCAGTTCCTCGGGGGTCTGCGCGGCCAAGGCCTGTGACAGCGCCAGGTCGTAGTGCTTCACCCATTTGCCGCCGTGCTCGGGATACAGGTAGCGCGCCAGATCGGCCCATTGCGCGTCCGTGTGCGGCCCGAAGGTCGCCGAATTGGCGCGCATGGTGGCAACGGCTTCCTCGAACGAGGCAAACTCGCCGGGCTCGCCCACGTACTGGCCAATGCGCGCCAATGCGCCCGTCTCCAGCCGGGGGCCGACGTCGTTGAGCACCAGCCTGTCCAGGCGCACGCCCTCGCCGGGCGGCAGCATGCCCGCGTGCGGGCGCATGGCCAGCATCGCCTGGGCAAACACCGCCGCGCCAGACAGCGCCAGGCCGATCAGCCCTCCCATGGACGTGCCCAGCCAGGCAAGCCTCGCCGGCCGCAGCCGGGCGATCAGGGTGACCATGTCGGACACATATTGCGGCACCGTGTAGAACGCGGGATTGGCCAGCCAGTCCGAGCGGCCCCGGCCCACCACGTCGGGGCAGACCACGCGGTAACGGCCCGCCACGCGGCGGGCCAGCGTGTCGAAATCCCGGCCGCTGCGGGTCAGGCCGTGCACGCAGACCAGCACCTGATCGTTGGCGGGATCGCCCCATTCCCAGTAGGCCATGCGATGCAGGCCGGCCGGGCTGGCGCACGTGACGAATTCCAAACGGGGTTCCAGGCTGGCGTCCACTATCGATACACTCCACAAGTCCGCACCCGCCGATACGGCGGCATGCCAGGCCGGTATCTTATAGGACGTAGGGGACGCCGAACGGGCCCGGTAGTGTAATCGCGGCAGGCTTGCGCGCGCATGACAGCCGGACGGGCGGCCGCCCCGTGCGCTCGACCCTGGACTATCGGCCCGGTCGTCGCTACGATCATCCCATCCGGATCGATGCCCGCCACGCGGCGGCCAGCGGAATTGCGGTTGCCTATCGGCGCGATCCAATCATTAAATTGGAGTTGCCCGCCATTTGGCGCCACAGTTTGCACTCTCGAGCATTGCCAGATCAGTCTTCCCAAAATTGATATGGAGTCCGTATGCAGCAAAGCAGTCCCGCCTCCCCGCTGACCTCCGGCGATCCCGCCGTCAGCTCCCCTCCCCCCCAAGCCCCCAAAGTGCTGCAAGACGTCCTGGCCCGCGCCGACGTCCAGATCAACGGCACGCGCCCCTGGGACATCCAGGTGCACGACAAGCACATGTACGACCGGGTCTTTGCAAGCTGGTCGCTGGGCCTGGGCGAGTCCTATATGGACGGCGAGTGGGATTGCGATCAGCTGGACGAGCTATTCACGCGGCTGCTGCGCGCCGACGTGGGATCGGCGGCGCTGGGCCTGGCCCGCGTCAAGCTGATTGCCGAACACCTGCGCCACAAGCTCTTCAACCTGCAATCCAAGAACCGCGCCTTCGAGGTCGGGAAACAGCACTACGACGCCGGCAACGACGTGTTCGAAGCCATGCTGGACAGCCGCATGATCTATTCCTGCGCCTACTGGGAACACGCCCAGACGCTGGAGGAAGCGCAACTGGCCAAGCTGGACATGATCTGCCGCAAGCTGCAGCTCAAGCAGGGCGAGACCCTGCTCGACATCGGCTGCGGCTGGGGCGGACTGGCCAAGTTCGCGGCCGAGCGCTATGGCGTCAAGGTCACCGGCGTGACCGTCTCCAAGGAACAGCTGGCGCTGGCCCAGGAACGCGTGAAGGGCCTGCCCGTGGAACTGCTGCTGCAGGACTACCGGGACCTGCAAGGCAGTTTCGACAAGGTGGTGTCGGTCGGCATGTTCGAACACGTCGGCCCCAAGAATTACGACACCTACTTCACCCACGTGCAGCGGCTGATGGCCCCGGACGGCGCATTCCTGCTGCATACCATCGGCATCGCGTCCACCAGCCAGAGCACCGATCCCTGGATCGACCGCTACGTCTTCCCGAACGGCAAGCTGCCGTCCGCCCGCGAAATCGCGACGGCGGTCGAAGGCCGCTTCATCATCGAGGACTGGCACAACTTCGGCGCCGACTACGACCGCACGCTGATGGCGTGGTGGGAGAATTTCGAACGCGCCTGGCCCGAGCTGGAATCGCGCTACGGCACCCGCTTCTACCGCATGTGGAAATACTATCTGATGTGCTGCGCGGGCTTCTTCCGCTCGCGCGAGGGCCAGCTCTGGCAAGTGATGCTGACCCATCCGCAACGCGCGGACATGTACCGTTCGCTGCGCTGAAGGCGACGTAGCCGGGCGTCAGACGCTGGCTACGTCCGCACTGACAGCGGCTCTGGGCCGCACGGCATCTTCGCGGATCATGTCCGCGGCGCGCTCCGCGATCATGATCGTCGGCGAATTGGTGTTGCCCGACGTGATCAGCGGCATCACCGAAGCATCGGCGATGCGCAGGCCCTCCAGCCCGTGCACGCGCAGGCGCGCGTCCACCACCGCGCCGCCGTCCGCGTCGCGGCCCATGGCGCAGGTGCCCACCGGGTGGAAGATCGTCGTGCCGATCTTGCCGGCGGCCACCCTCAGCTGAGCCTCGGTCTGGAAGTCCGGCCCCGGCAGCCACTCCTGGGGCCGGTAGCGCTGCAGCGCGGGCGCCGCGGCGATGCGGCGGACCAGGCGGATGGAGTCCGCAGCCACGCGCAGGTCTTCCTCGGTGCTCAGATAGTTGGGCGCGATGACGGGCCCCTTGCCCGCGCCCAGCGGCCCTTGCGCGTGCACGCTGCCGCGCGAGGTCGGGCGCAGGTTGCACACGCTGGCGGTAAAGGCGTCGAACCCGTGCAGCGGTTCGCCGAAAGCGCCCAGCGACAGGGGCTGGACGTGGAATTCCACATTGGCCCGCTCCTGGCCGGGATCGGACTTGGCGAAGGCGCCCAGCTGCGACGGCGCCATGCTCATCGGGCCACTGCGGCTGATCAGGTATTCCAGGCCTATGCCGGCCTTGCCCCACCACGTGGAAGCGATGCGGTTGAGCGTCTTCACGCCGCTCACCTTGAGAATGACCCGCAGCTGCAGATGGTCCTGCAGGTTCTCGCCCACGCCGGGCAAGGCGTGGCGCAGCGCGATGCCGCTTTCGCGCAGTCGCGCCGGTTCGCCCACGCCGGATAGCTCCAGCAGCTGCGGCGTGTTGACCGCGCCCGCGGCCAGCACCACTTCACGGCGCGCGCGCACCGTGGCGACCGCCCCCGCGCGGCGCAGTCGCACCCCGACGCAGCGCTTGCCCTCGAAGAGCAGCTGCTCGGCCGTCACGCCGGTTTCCACGCGCAGATTGGGGCGCTTGCGCACGGGGCGCAGAAAGGCCTTGGAGGTATTCCAGCGCCAGCCGCTGCGCTGGTTTACTTCGAAATAGCCGCTGCCGAAATTGTCGCCGCGGTTGAAATCCTGCACCCGGGGAATGCCTTCCTGTTCCGCCGCGGCGGCGAAGGCCTCCAGGATGTCCCAGCGCAGGCGCTGCGGCTCCACGCGCCATTCGCCGCCCGCGCCGTGGTATTCGTCGGCGCCGCGGTGGTAATCCTCGCTGCGCTTGAAGACCGGCAGCACCTGTTCCCAGCCCCAGGCCGGATCGCCCGACAGCGCCGCCCAGTTCTCGTAGTCCTGGCGCTGGCCGCGCATGTAGATCATGCCGTTGATCGACGAACAGCCGCCCAGCACGCGGCCGCGAGGGTAGATCAGCGAACGTCCCCCCAGCCCGGGCTCTTCGGCGGTGCGGTACATCCAGTCCGTGCGCGGATTGCCGATGCAGTGCAGATAGCCCACCGGGATATGGATCCAGTGGTAGTTATCGCGGCCGCCGGCCTCCAGCAACAGCACCTGCACGGCCGGGTCCTGGCTCAGCCGGTTGGCCAGCACGCAGCCAGCCGAGCCCGCGCCCACGATGATGTAGTCGTATGTCTCCATAAGCTCTTCTTATCTGCTTGCCGGGGCAGTGCGCCGCAGGCGGGTGAGCCGACCCGGTTGCGGCGGATGGGCGCGCGCCGGGCATCTGCCATGACTCTGGCGCAGCCTATCGAAACTGTCCAATGAATTGTTGAAAAACAGTTTATAAGCAACTTTAATAATGCAAGATGCTCTCTGGCTGCGTAAGCGGTCAGCCGGCGCCGTCTGGCCGCCCAGGCCAACGTCATCGACACCGTTTTGATGGGTTGCGCGCTCGGCACCGGCGTTCTCGCCCTCCCGATCTCGCGCTACCCGCATCCTACAGGCCTTGCCCATGCTGATTTTCCGGAAAAGCCCATGGACCTGAAGCACATCCGCACCTTCGCCGCCGTGGCCCGGGAAGGCAATCTCACGCGCGCGGCCGAGCATCTTCATCTGACCCAGCCCGCGCTGAGCCTGCAGCTGAAGAACTTCCAGGAATCGCTGGACCTGGCGCTGTTCTCGCGCACCGCGCAGGGGCTGGCGCCCAATGCCGACGGCCGCGCCCTGCTGCCGGCGGCGCAGCGGATCCTAGACGCGCTGGACGATTTTCAACGCGCCATCGGCGCCCTGCGCGACACGGTCCAGGGCGAGTTGCGCATCGGCACCATCCTCGATCCGGAATTCCTGCGGCTTGGCGCCACCCTGCAATACATGGTGGAGCATTACCCGAAAATCCGGCCCACCCTGCGCCACGGCATGTCGGGATCGGTGGGGCGGCAAGTGCGTTCGGGCGAACTGGACGTGGGCTTTTTCCTGGGACCGCCCGGCACCGCCGACGGCCCGGCCGGGCTGGAGGCGCTGCCGCTGGCCTCGTTCGCCTACTGTGTCGTGGCCCCCAAGGGCTGGGGCGCCCAGGTGGCCGGGCACGGCTGGGCCGGGATCGCCGCGCTGCCGTGGATCTGGACACCGCCGGATTCCGTGCACCACCGCCTGTTGTCCGCCCGCTTCGACGCCCTGGGCATCGTCCCCAACGCGGTGGCCGAGGTGGACCAGGAATCGTCGATGCTGGACCTCGTGCGCTCGGGCGTCGGCCTGTCGCTGGCGCGCGACTCCATCGCCCTGCGCGAATCGCAGGCCAACGGCCTGCTGCTGGTGAAAGGCCTGTCCATCCAGGCGGAACTGTCCTTCATCACCCAGGCCGGGCGCCGCGACGATCCGCTCGTGGCGGCCGCCTTCTCCGCCGTGCGCGCCGCGTTCGGCTGAGGTCCGCGCCGCGCCGGTTTGCTGCGCTGCGCCAAAGGAGTGCAGCGCGCACAGGACTATGCACCGGCTTGACGCAGCGGCCCGTCCGGCCGCCGGCGCCGGGCCGCCCGGCGAGGTCCGCATTTCCTCCCTTTCTCCCCCGCTTGCCCAGGCGCCGCGGCGTTTCCCGGCCCTCGGCGGGATTCCTGGCACGGACTTTGCTTGATGTCTGGCATGCGGGCCGCGAGGCCGGCAAGACAATTTGAGCGATACCGGCAAAGGCGCCCCGACCCCAAGGTCCAGGGCGCCTTTCGTCTTCCGAAACCTGAATAGCCAAGCCCGGGGATATCCCATGAACGTATCGGCCGCATCCGATTCCCTGCAAACCCTCGTCGTCGTCGGCAACGGCATGGTGGGCCACCATTGCGTCGAGCAACTGGTCGCGCTCGGCGCGCTGGAGCGCTATCGCATCCACGTGTATGGCGAGGAAAGCCGCCGCGCCTATGACCGGGTGCATCTGTCCGAATACCTGAACGGGCGGGACGCCGGCTCGATGGCGCTGGGCGACGCCGGGCTCTACGAGCGCGAGGGCGTGGTCCTGCACCTGGGCACCGCGGTCCTGGAGATAGACCGTCGCCATCGCGAGATCGTGACCGCCCAGGGCCGCCAGGCCTATGACAAGCTCGTCCTGGCCACGGGCTCCTATCCCTTCGTGCCGCCGATCGCGGGCGCCGAGGGCGCGTCCCGCCTGGTGTACCGCACGCTCGATGACCTGGACCAGATCCGCGCGGCCGCCCACGGCGCGCGGCGCGGGGTGGTCGTCGGCGGCGGCCTGCTGGGCCTGGAGGCGGCCAACGCGCTGAAGTCGCTGGATCTGGAGGCCCACGTGGTGGAATTCGCGCCGCGCCTGATGCCGGTGCAGCTGGACGAGCAAGGCGGGGCCGCGCTGCGCGCGCGCATTGAATCGCTGGGCGTGGGCGTGCACCTGTCGCGCGCGACGCAGGATATCCGGCCCGGCACGCAGTACCGCTACCGCATGCGCTTCGCCGAGGGCGCGCCGCTGGAAACCGACCTGATCGTGTTCTCCGCCGGCATCCGGCCGCAGACCTGGCTGGCGCGCAAGGCCGGATTGACGGTGGCCGAACGCGGCGGCGTGGTGATCGACGACTTCTGCCGCAGCAGCGACGAGAACATCTACGCCATCGGCGAGTGCGCGGCATGGAACGGCAGTGTCTTCGGCCTGGTGGCGCCCGGCTACCAGATGGCGCGCATCGCCGCGGCCGCGCTTTGCGGGGAATCGCCGCAGCCCTTCGCCGGCGCCGATATGTCCACCAAGCTCAAGCTGCTGGGCGTCGACGTCGGTTCGATCGGAGACGCCCATGGCGCGACGCCCGGCGCGCGCAGCTACCGCTACATCGACGAAGCCGGCGCCGGCTACCGCCGCCTGGTGGTGTCGGCCGACGGCAAGCGCGTGCTGGGCGCCGTGCTCGTCGGCGACAACAGCTATTACGACACGCTGCTGCAATACGTGCAGAACGGCATCGCGCCGCCGGCCGACCCGGCCAGCCTGATTCTGCCCCTGGGGCGGGCCGCCCCGCTGCTGGGCGTGGATGCGTTGCCCGCCTCGGCCACCGTGTGCTCGTGCCATAACGTGAGCAAGGGCGCCATCTGCGACGCCATCGACGGAGGCTGCGCGGACCTGGGCGCGGTCAAGGGCTGCACCAAGGCGGCCTCGGGCTGCGGCGGCTGCGCCAGCCTGCTCAAGCAGGTGGTGGAGCATGAGCTGGCCGCGCGCGGCGTCGCCGTGGACAAGAGCCTGTGCGAGCATTTCGCCTACACGCGCCAGGAGCTCTACGCCATCGTGCGCGTGGGCGGCATCGAAACCTTCGAGCAACTGCTGTCCAGCCATGGGCGCGGCGAGCTGGGCTGCGACATCTGCAAGCCCGCGGTCGGCTCCATCCTCGCGTCCTGCTGGAACCGTCCGATCCAGGATCCCGGCCTGGTGCCGCTGCAGGACACCAACGACACCTTCATGGCCAATATGCAGAAGAACGGCACCTACTCGGTGGTGCCGCGCATCCCGGCCGGCGAGATTACGCCCGACGGGCTGATCGCCATCGGCGCCGTCGCGAAGAAGTATGGGCTGTACACGAAGATCACCGGCGGCCAGCGCATCGACCTGTTCGGCGCCCAGCTGCACGAGCTGCCCGACATCTGGAGCGAGCTGATCGCCGCGGGCTTCGAGACCGGCCACGCCTACGGCAAGTCCACGCGCACGGTGAAGTCCTGCGTGGGCAGCACCTGGTGCCGCTACGGCGTGCAGGACAGCGTGCGCATGGCGCTGGACATCGAGCACCGCTACAAGGGCCTGCGCTCGCCGCATAAGCTGAAGTTCGCCGTCTCGGGCTGCACGCGCGAATGCGCCGAGGCGCAGAGCAAGGACATCGGCGTGATCGCCACCGAGAAGGGCTGGAACCTCTACGTCTGCGGCAATGGCGGCATGCGCCCGCGCCACGCCGAACTCTTCGCCACCGACCTGGACGACGCCGCGCTGATCCGCGTCATCGACCGCCTGCTGATGTTCTACATCCGCACCGCGGACAAGCTGCAGCGCACATCGGTATGGCGCGAGTCGCTGGAAGGCGGGCTGGACTACCTGAAGCAGGTGGTGCTGGAGGACAGCCTGGGCCTGTGCGCCGAGCTCGAAGCCCAGATGCAGCTGGTGGTGGATCGCTACGAATGCGAATGGGCCAATGCCCTGAACGACCCGGAAAAGCTCAAGCGCTTCCGCACCTTCGTCAACGACAGCCGCCCGGACCCCGACATCCAGTTCGTGCAGGAACGCGGCCAGCCCCGCCCCGCTCCCGCGCGCGTCATTCCCATCGCAGAGGAGATCGCCTGATGGACGTCCATGCCCATGAACCGCAGCCCTGGCGGCCCGTCTGCCGCCGCCAGGACCTCGTGCCCAATTCCGGCGTAGTCGCGCTGGTCGAGGGTGTGCAGATCGCGCTGTTCTACGTGCCGCGCGGCGCGGACGGCGAGGTGTACGCCATCGAGAACCGCGATCCGCGCTCCGGCGCCAACGTCATCGGCCGCGGCATCGTCGGCCACCTGGCGGGGGAGCTCGTGGTTGCCTCGCCTCTCTACAAGCAGCACTTCCGCCTGGTGGACGGCAGCTGCGTGCAGTACCCCGACCAGCGGCTGCGCGCATGGCGCGCGCGGCTGAACGCCGACGCGGTGGAAATCCGCTGACGCCCCGGGGCCCGTTGACCCTGGCATTGCCCCGCAGTAC
Source organism: Achromobacter sp. (assembly GCF_050285585.1). Lineage (GTDB taxonomy): Bacteria > Pseudomonadota > Gammaproteobacteria > Burkholderiales > Burkholderiaceae_B > Achromobacter. The sequence goes on from NZ_JBLZXF010000011.1 coordinate 85,250, forward strand.
CCGACCCCCATAGAAACAGGAAGCCATCATGTCCTATATCGTCCCTGCCGAATTCGTCACCAAGATGGTGGATGCCGGCGAATCCAAGATCTACATGGCCACCCGCGACGCGCTCATCCGCGCCTACATGGCCGGCGCCATCCTGGCGCTTTCCGCCGTATTCGCCGTCACCGTCTCCGTGCAGACGGGCTCGCCCATCCTGGGCGCGGCACTGTTCCCGGTGGGGTTCTGCATCCTCTACCTGATGGGTTTCGACCTGCTGACGGGCGTGTTCGTCCTGACTCCGCTGGCCCTCATGGACCGCCGTCCGGGCGTCACGCTCAAGGCCGTGGTCCGGCACTGGGGCGTGATCTTCGCCGGCAATTTCCTGGGCGCGCTGACCGTGGCCTTCCTGATGGCCATCGTCTTCACCTATGGCTTCTCCACGCCGCCCAGCAAGGTCGGCGAAGTCATCTCGCACATCGGCGAGAACCGCACGCTGGGCTACAAGGAATACGGCGCGGGCGGCATGCTGACCATTTTCGTGCGCGGCGTGCTGTGCAACTGGATGGTGTCGCTGGGCGTGGTTGGCGCCATGATCTCCACCACCGTCAGCGGCAAGGTCATCGCCATGTGGATGCCGATCATGCTGTTCTTCGCGATGGGCTTCGAGCACTCCGTCGTGAACATGTTCCTGTTCCCTTCGGCCCTGATCCTGGGCGGCAACTTCTCGATCATGGACTACATGGTCTGGAACGAGATCCCGGTGGTGCTGGGCAATCTGATCGGCGGGCTGTCGCTCACGGGCCTGACGCTCTACACCACGCACATGAAGACCGCTCCCAAGCGCAGCTTCAACTGAGATCGCCGGCCATGGATCGCCACGCGCCCCGCGAACGCGCCGCCTCGCTGAAAATCGCGGCGGGGCAGCACAGCGAACCGGGCAGGAAGTCCGTGAACCAGGACTTCCACGGCCTGTGCCTGCCCGGCGAACCTCTGCTGGGCACCAAGGGCATCGCGGTTGCGCTGGCCGACGGCATAAGCAGCAGCAAGGTCAGCCGCAACGCCAGCGAAACCGCGGTCGCCAGCTTCCTGGAAGACTACTACTGCACGCCGGAAACCTGGTCGGTGAAGAAATCGGCGCAAAAGGTGCTGGGCGCGGCCAACGCCTGGCTGCATGCCCAGACCCGCCACCGCCACGATCCGGACCGCGACCACGGGTACGTCTGCGCGATGACGGTCATGGTGCTGAAGTCCGCTACGGCCCACATCCTGCACGTGGGCGACGCCCGCCTCTACCGCCTGCGCAACGGCGCGCTCGAACAGCTCACCGATGACCACCGCGTCTGGATCGCGCGCGACAAAAGCTGCCTGAGCCGGGCGCTGGGGCTGGCGTCCCAGCTGGAGATCGATTACCACTCCCAACCGCTGGAACTGGGCGACGTCTTCTTATTGGCCACTGACGGGGTCTACGAGCACGTGGGCGCGGAAGACATGGCCGCCGCCGTCGCGGCGCACGCCGACTGCCTCGACGAGGCCGCCCGCAAGCTGGCCGCATTGGCCTACGCACGCGGCAGCGAGGACAACCTCACTGTACAGATCGTTCGCATCGACGCCCTGCCCGCCCGCCAGGCCAGCGAGCTGGGCGACTACAGCCGCGACCTGCCCTGCCCGCCGCTATTGGCGCCCGGCCAGGCGTTCGAGGGCTTCCTCATCCTGGATGAATTGCGCGCCAGCAGCCGCAGCCACGTCTACCTGGCGCGCGATCAGGCCAGCGGCGCGCATGCCGTCATCAAGATTCCCTCGCTGGACCTGCGCCACGATCCCGCCTACCTGGAACGGCTGCTGACCGAGGAATGGATCGCCCGACGCATCGACAGCCGCCACGTGGTGCGCGCCTGGCTTGGCAAGCGGCCCCGCCGCTATCTGTACACTGCCAGCGAGTACATCGAAGGCCGCACGCTGACGCAGTGGATGGCCGCCAATCCCCGGCCCGCCCTGGAATCCGCCATCCAGATCATCGAGCAGATCGCCCGCGGGCTCCAGGCCCTGCATCGGCTCGAACTCGTGCACCAGGACCTGCGGCCGGACAATGTCCTCATCACGCCGGACGGCACGGCGAAGATCATCGACCTGGGCTCCGTCAAGGTCGCCGGCATGGAGGAGTTGTCGCAGGCGGGCGGGCACGCGTCCGCCGTGCTGGGCACGGCCCAGTATGCCGCCCCCGAATACTTCCTGGGCGAGGCGGGCACGGCGCGGTCCGATCTTTATTCCCTGGCGGCGATGCTCTACCAGATGCTCTCGGGCCGCCTGCCCTACGGGCCCGGCGTGGCGCGGGCCCGCAGCCGCGCCGCGCAACTGCGCCTCGCCTATGTATCGGTGCTGGACCGCGACCGCGAAATTCCCGCCTGGATCGATGGCGTGCTCAGCCGCGCGCTGCATCCCGACCCGCGCTCGCGCACCGCCGAACTTTCCGAATTCACCCACGCGCTGCGCCATCCCGGCGGCGACGCCCGGCACGGCGAACGCCTGCCGCTGCTGGAACGCAATCCGCTGGCCTTCTGGAAGGGCCTGAGCCTGGCGCTCGCCATCGCTCTCGCCCTGGTTTCCTTCCACTCATGAACGCAAGGACGCTCACCATGAATCCTGCCGTCTGGCTGATCGGCGCGGGCCCCGGGGATCCGGAGCTGCTGACGCTCAAAGCGGTCAAGGCCCTGGGCCGGGCCGACGTGGTCCTGGTCGACGACCTGGTCGATCCGCGGATCCTCCAGTACTGCCCGCGCGCGCGCATCGTGCGCGTGGGCAAGCGCGGCGGCTGCCGCTCCACCCCGCAGGCGTTCATCCAGCGCCTGATGCTGCGCTACGCCCGGCAAGGCCTGCGCGTGGCCCGCCTGAAGGGCGGCGACCCCTGCATTTTCGGACGGGGCGGCGAAGAGGCCCGCTGGCTGGACGAGCGCGGCGTGTCCTGCGAAGTGATCAATGGCATCACCGCCGGCCTGGCGGCGGCGACCGCTGTCGGCATCCCGCTGACGCACCGCGGCCTGGCGACGGGCGTTACACTCGTCACCGCCCACACCCAGGACGGCGGCATGCCCGACTGGTCCGCGCTGGCGCGCGGCGGCACGACGCTGGTGGTCTACATGGGAGTCGCCAGGCTGCAGGACATGCGCGCCGAGCTGCTGGCGGCGGGCATGGATGCCGGCACCCCGGTCGCGATGATCGAAAACGCCAGCCTGCCCGGGCAACGCGATTGCGCCTCCACGGTCGCGGCCATGGCCCGCGACGCGGACGCGTTCCGCCTGCGCAGCCCCGCGGTGCTGGTCATCGGTCAGGTCGCCGCCTGCCGGATGTTCGCCGCTCCCGAAGTCCCCGCCTTTCCCGAACACGATTTGCGCCGCAGCGCCTGAACCTGATCCGACCGAGACCGGAGCCCTTATGGCCGAACGCCACATGCCGCCGCCGCTGCGCTTTCTCCTCGCCGCCCGCCGCAGCGAACTCCATGGCCTGGAAGCGCTGGCGCGCAGCTGCGAGCTGGCCGTGCGCATCGGCGCGCTGGCGCACGCGCTGCAAAAGGAACGCGGCTATTCCAACCTGTGCCTGTGCGGCGCCGATGTCCGCCCGCGGCCGGAACTGGCCGGTCTGAGCCGGCAGGCGGAGGCCGTCGAATCCGAAGTCCGCCAATTGCTGGACGGACTGGCGGCCGATCCCGCGCCGGGCAACGTGCGCGCCCGGCTGCTCAACGCCATCGCCTATTCCCTGTTCAGGCTGGACGAGCTGACCGGCCTGCGGCAACGGATCCGCGACCGGCGCGTGGAGGCCGAGGATGCCGATGCCGGCTTCACGCGGGCCATCGGCAGCCTGCTGTCCATCGTCTTCGAAACCGCGGACGCCGCGCTGGATCCCGGCGTCACCCGCAATCTGGTGGCGCTGCTGAATTTCATGCAAGGCAAGGAGCTGAGCGGCCAGGAGCGCGCCTGCGGCGTCATGGGCTACACGGCCGGCCACTTCACCGAGGCGCAAAAGGCGCGCATGCTGGGCCTCGCCGCCAGCCAGGAACGCAGCTTCGGCATCTACGCGCAATATGCGGATCCCGCCGCCATGCAATGCTGGGCGCGGATCCAGCAGCAGGGGCAGGAGCTGCGGCGCATGCGCGACGTGGCGCAACGGACCTCCGCGGCGCAAGCCGTGGACGCAAGCCTGGCGGAGGTATGGTTCGATCTCTACACGGCGCGCATCGACGCCATGCGCGAGCTAGAGAGCCAGCTCGCCGAGGCGCTGGCCCGGCGCTGCGCGCAGCGGATCGCCGATACCCGCCAGGAGCTGGACGACCGCCGCCTGCTGCTGAGCCGCTATGCCGACCATGCCAGCGGCCGCGCGCCCAGCATGGTGTACGGCGTGCAGGGCCGCGTGGTGGACCTGCCGCCGCCGGACGGCGTGGGCGCAGCGCTGGAACGCTCCATCCTCGACATGATGCGCGAACAGACGCTGCGCATGCAGCAGGCCGACGACGCCCTGGCCGCCGCGCGCGGCGCGCTGGACGAGACAAAACGCATCGACCGCGCCAAGCTGCTCCTGATCGGCCGCTACGGCCTGACCGAACAGGCCGCGCACGAACGCCTGCGGCGCGCCGCCATGGACGGCGGGCTGTCCCTGGCGCAAGTGGCGCGGCAGATCGTCGAGCAAGGCGGCGATTGACTCCGCCGCGCTAGCGGAACACTCGCTGGGTCAGGCTTACGACGACCGCCGTCAGCGCCACCGCCACCACCACGTGGAAATGATCCAGGCTGGCCAGCAGCACCGATTGCCGGGCGACCATCTGCGCGATCTGCTCCAGGGCAAGCTCGCGGGCCTGCGGCCCCGCCGCGGAAAAGGATTCGGCCAGGCGGGCCATGGCCTGTTCGAAATTCGCATTGCCCGCCACGATGCCGCTGCGCAAGCGATCGTAATGCTCGGACGTGAACCACTGCTGGCCGATCGTCGCAAGCATGATGCCCAGCGCCTGCCCAACCTGCGCCAGCATGTTCTTCACCTGTTGCGCATGGGCGAACACGGTAGGGTCCCCGGTCAGGCCGGTGAACGTCTGCATGGCCGTGGTCGGCATGACGATCATGATGAACATGCCATAGCAGGCCAGCCCGGGAAAGACGCCGGTCCACAGGTCGGCGTCGGGCGTCAGGCGCGACATCTGCCCGCCGAAGGCCGCCAGCGCCAGGAATCCCGCAACGAAAAACTTGCGCGGCGCGGGCCAGCGCGGCAGCAGTTGCGACATCACCGCCCAGGTCAGCACCCCCGCTCCCAGGCCCATGGCGAAGAATTCTCCCGTCGTGGACCAGGACTGGCCCAGGGCGCGCTGCAGCATCACGGGCACCAGATAACCGTTTGCGCCCAGCATCAGGTAGCACGCCATGAACAGCGCCAGCCCGCAGATGAAGCGCACCTCCTTCATGCCGCCCAGCTTGAGCAACGGCGCGCCGTTGCGTGTCTCGGACCGCACGAAGTAGCCCAGCGCCGCGATGCCCGCGGCCGCCCACAGCACCAGCAGATGACGGTCGCTGAAGAAATCGTAATAGGACCGCTGCAAGGCGTGCAGCACCAGAAAGCTGCCCGCGCCCAGGGCGACAATCGGCATCAGCCGCGCCTGGCCGGCCAGCACCGCCCCCGCCTCCTTGCCCGGCATCGCCCGCGCGACGGGAATCATCGCCAGCAGCGACAGCGCCGCGACAAGCCAGAACATCATTGGCCAACCATCGCGGTCCACCGCCATCGAGGCCAGCCAGGGCGCCAGCGCCGTGCCCACGCACAGGCCGGTCGCCAGGGCCTTGATGCCATGGAAACGCGCGGGCCCGGGCGGAATCAGGTTGACGCTCAGCCGCGACGACGTAAGCATGGCCGCGCACCCCGCGGCCATCAGGATCCTGCCGCACAGGAACCCCGCCTGGTTGCGCGACAGCGCGCAAACCGCCGCGCCCGCGGCGGCCGCGCCGAGCGACGCCAGCAGATAGCGCCGCAAGCCAAGGCGGTGCACCAGCCAGCCCTGCAACGCAATCATCACCACGGCCACGCAGGCGTAGATCACGGCGACGGTGGAATACTCCTCAGGGCTGGCGCCGATCTCGCCCATGATGGGCGCGGCGGCGAAAGTCACCATGCCGTTCTGCAGGAAATCGATGAGAGTCAGGGCGCCGATGACGGATAGCAGCGAGGCGGGGACGGCAGGTATTCCTGGAGCGCGGGACGAGGCATGCATGATATGGATTTTGCATGCCCAGGCTGTATATGCCTAGGCAGATAAATAGTTAAAAAAAAGCGGACCGATGAGCGTCAGTCCGGCTTCGCGTTGATCAGGATGCGCGACAGCAGCTTGTGCAGCGTTTCGGCGTCCTTCTCCGAGAACCCCGCCAACAGCCGGCGAAACGCCACTTCGGTCACCTGCCGCGCCTGCGGCAAGGCCGCCTGGCCCAATTCGGTGAGTTCGATCAGGGAACTGCGCCGGTCGGATTCGTTCTCCACGCGGCGGATGAACCCCTTGGCCGCGATGCGGTCGAGCAGCCGCGTCATGGCGCCGGAGTCATAGGCGAGCACGCGGCAGAAATCGCTGAGCGTGCGGCCCCAGCCCTTGGCCAGGCAGTTCATCACCACGTATTGCGGCACCGTCATCTGCAGGGGCGCGAGCTCGCGCTCCAGCGCATCCTGGATGCCGTTGCGCACGGACGTCACCAGGAAACCGAGGTCGCCGGTGCAAAACTCGTCCAGCACGGAAGCTTTGGCTTTATTCACGATGGGTCTTGCCGTCCGCTCATCGGATCGATTTCCGCATATTAACTGCCTAGGCAGTTAATATGCAAGCGCGGCGCCGCCCGGGTCCGCCCCCTGGCCGGCCGCCTATGGCAGGTTCTCCCGGAAGATCACCTGGCTGCGCGCCAGTTCCACGCCGTTCATGGGGCTACGCTTGTCGCGCAGATTGCAGAAGATGCGCACGCAGCTCATCAGGGCCTCCATCGGGCTTTGCGTGATGACCGCGTCCATGGTGCCGTCTATCAGCAGCGAACGGGTATCGGGCGTGAGGCCATGGCCGATGAAGACGACGCGATGCTGCAGGCCGGCCTCCTTGAGCGCGCGCGCCACGCCGTCCGAGGCCCCGCCGATGTTGTAGATGCCGGCCAGCTGGGGATACTGCTCCAGCAACTGGCGCGTCTGCTCGTAGTTTCGTTGCGCATCGTCGTAGCCTTCCCGCAAGTCCACCACCTGCATGGCCTGGAACTGTTCCGCATACAGCTGCAGGAACCCCCCTTCCCGCTCTTCGTGCGCCCGGTAATGGCGCGACCCGGCGATCAGCGCCACGTGCGCCGCCCGCGAGCCGATGAAGCGCGCGATGAGATACCCCGCGGTGCGGCCGGCGGCGCGGTTGTCCAGGCCCACGTAGGCCGCGCGCGCGCTGTTGGCGATGTCGGAAATCAACGTCACCGTCGGCACGCCCTGCTGCGCGAGCGCATCGACGGCTTCGCGCACCGCAGGATGCTCCAGCGCCATGAACGCAATGCCGTCGGCCCGCTTGCCGTGCTTGGCCAGCGCCCGGGCCAGCGCGTCGGGGTTGAAGCTTTCCACGTATTCGACCTGGCACTTGGCGTTGAGCGGCGCGAAGTGCTCGTGCGCATAGCTGACCGTGTCGCCCAGCATGCGCAGATAGCGATTGCTGCCGCGCGGCAGCAGGAACACGAGCCGCATCGGTTCGGGAGCGGCGGCCGAGCGTATGTCCTGTTCGGGCAGGTAGTCGAGTTCGAGCGCGGCCTTGAAGACTTTTTGCGCGGTGCTGGCCCGCACGCCGGGACGGCGGTTCAGCACGCGATCGGCCGTGGCGGTGGAGACGCCCGCCAGGGCCGCCACGTCCGCCAGGCGCGCAAGCTTGCGTTCGGAAGGTGTTCGATTCACATCAAAAACCATCAAAAAGGAAGTTTGACGATGATAGCGCCGATTCACTATTGTCCAGTCTGCCGCATGGGATTGGCGCTTTTGTGGCACATCAAAAAACATCATAACCATGTTTATGGAGACAACCATGAAGCTGCTGACACGCCGCAGTGCCCTGCGCCGCCTTGCCGCGGTTCCCGCCCTAGCCCTGACCAGCGGTTTCCCGCTGATCGCCCGCGCGGCCGACTACACGCTCAAGTACGGCAACAACCTGCCGGTCACCCATCCGCTGAATATCCGCGCCCAGGAAGCCGCCGAACGCATCCTCAAGGAAAGCAATGGCCGCGTGGACATCAAGATCTTCCCGAACAACCAGCTCGGCGGCGACACCGACATGCTGGCCCAGGTGCGCTCGGGCGGCATCGATTTCTTCACGCCTTCCGCGCTGGTCATCGCGACCCTGGTGCCGGTGGCGGCGATCAACGCCGTCGGCTTCGCCTTCAAGGACTACCACCAGGTCTGGAGCGCCATGGACGGCGCGCTGGGCGCGCACGTGCGCGCCGCCATCGCGCAGCGCCGCCTGTACGCCTTCGAGAAGATGTGGGACAACGGCTTTCGCCAGACCACCAGCAGCAAGGCGCCCGTCAACACGGCGGCCGACATGGAAGGCCTGAAGATCCGCGTGCCGGTGAGCTCGCTGCCCATCTCCATGTTCAAGGGCCTGGGTGCCGCCCCGGCCAGCCTGCAATTCAGCGAAGTCTATTCATCGCTGCAGACCAAGGTGGTGGACGCGCAGGAAAACCCGCTGCCCATCATCCAGGTCGCCAAGCTGTACGAGGTGCAGAAGTACTGCTCGCTCACCAACCATATCTGGGACGGCTACTGGTTCATCGCCAACGGCCGCATGTGGGAAGGCCTGCCGGAAGACCTGAAGACGGTCGTGGCCCGTGGCATCAACGAGGCCGGCCTAGCGCAGCGCGAGGACATCAAGCAGCTCAACGCCTCGGTGCAGTCGGACCTGGAAGGCAAGGGCCTGCTGTTCAACCAGCCCTCTGCCGACAGTTTCCGCGAGCAGTTGCGCAGCGCCGGCTTCTACAAGGAATGGCAGGGCCGCTTCGGCAACGAGGCCTGGACCCTGCTGGAGCAGGCCGTCGGCAAGCTGGCCTGAGGTCGCGCCATGTCCTCCCTGTCCGCTCCCCACGCCTCGCCGCCGCTGCTGGCGGCCCACCCCCTGCGCCGGGCCGCCGGCGCGCTAGACGGCCTGCTGGGCTGCGTGGTCGAACACGTGGCGGCGGCGATCGTGCTGGTCGAGATCGCCGTGCTGTTCGCGGGCGTGGTGGCGCGCTACGCGTTGCACAGCCCGCTGGTCTGGTCCGACGAACTCGCATCCATCCTGTTCCTGTGGCTGTCCATGCTGGGCGCGGTCGTCGCGTTGCGGCGCGGCGAGCACATGCGCATGACCGCCCTCGTCAACCATGTCGGCCCCGCGCGGCGCGCGCAGCTGGAGACCGTCGCCCTGGCGGCGTCGCTGGCCTTCCTGGCGCTGATCCTCGCGCCCGCCATGGAATATGCGCACGAGGAACATTTCATCATCACGCCCGCGCTGGAGCTGAGCAACGCCTGGCGCGCCGCCGCGATCCCGGCCGGAATGGGTCTGATGGCCGTGGTGGCCCTGCTGCGGCTGGTGCGCACGCAGACGCTGCCCCAGATGCTGGCGGCGCTGGCCGGCGCGGCCGCCGTGGCGGCGGCTTTCTGGCTGGCCCAGCCGCTGTTCTCGGCGCTGGGCAAACTGAACCTGCTGATCTTCTTCGTCGGCATCGTCGCGGCCACCGTCTTCGCCGGCGTGCCGATCGCGTTCTCGTTCGCGCTGGCGACCTTCTCCTATCTTGCGCTGACCACCCACACCCCCATGGTGGTCATGGTGGGCCGGCTGGACGAAGGCATGTCCCATCTGATGCTGCTGGCCGTGCCGCTGTTCATCTTCCTGGGCTCGCTCATCGAAATGACCGGCATGGCGCGCGCCATGATCCAGTTCCTCGCAAGCCTTCTGGGCCATGTGCGCGGCGGACTGTCCTATGTGCTGATCGGCGCCATGTACCTGGTGTCGGGCATCTCGGGTTCCAAGATCGCCGACATGGCGGCCATCGCGCCGGTGCTGTTCCCCGAAATGCAAAAGCGTGGCGCCAAGCCCGGCGACCTGGTGGCGCTGCTGTCGGCCACCGGCGCGCAAACCGAGACCATTCCGCCCTCCATCGTGCTCATCACGATCGGATCGGTGACGGGCGTGTCCATCGCCGCGCTGTTCACCGGCGGCCTGCTGCCCGCCGTGGTGCTGGGCCTGGCGCTGTGCTCGGTGGTGTGGTGGCGCTACCGCAAGGAAGACCTGAGCCTGGCCCAGCGTTTCACGCCCAGGGAAATCGGCCGCTACTTCGTGATCGCGCTGCCCGCGGTGGCGCTGCCCTTCGTGATCCGCGCCGCGGTGGTCGAAGGCGTGGCGACCGCCACCGAGGTCTCCACCATCGGCATCGTGTATTCCGCGATCGTCGGACTGCTGATCTACCGGCGTTTCGATTGGGCGCGCCTCAAGCCCATGCTGATCGAGACCGCCTCGCTGTCCGGCGCCATCATGCTGATCGTGGGCTGCGCCACGGCCATGGCCTGGGCCCTGACGCAATCGGGCTTCTCGGGAGACCTGGCCCGCCTGATGGCCGGCATGCCCGGCGGCGCCTACGGATTCCTGGCCGTATCCATCGTGGCCTTCATCGTCCTGGGCAGCGTGCTGGAAGGCATCCCCGCCATCGTGCTGTTCGGCCCTCTGCTGTTCCCGATCGCGACGCAGGCGGGCGTGCATGAAGTCCACTACGCGATGGTCGTGATCTTCGCGATGGGCATCGGCCTGTTCGCGCCGCCCTTCGGCGTGGGCTACTACGGCGCCTGCGCCATCAGCCGCGTCGATCCGAACGAAGGCATCGGCCCGATCTGGGGCTATGTCGCCGCTCTGCTGGCAGGCCTGGTCATCGTCGCCGCCTTCCCCTGGTTCTCCATCGGTTTCCTGTGAGGCCCGCGGCCCGCGCCGGGCCGCGCTTTCCCGCGCTCTTCAACCCTTTTTCCGCAAAGATCCATCATGAGTCGTTTCCTGGGCGAAATCCGCCAACTCGGTTATGTGGTGCACGACATCGAAGCCGCCATGGACTACTGGAGCGCCACGCTGGGCGTGGGCCCCTGGTACTACAACCCGCGCGTGCCCATCGTGAACTACCGGTACGACGGCGCCAGCCATGACCCCCACAACTCGGTGGCGCTGGCCAATTCCGGCTTCGTGCAGGTCGAGCTGATCCAGACCCGCAACGACGTGCCCTCCATGTACCGCGATTTCCTGCAAGCCGGACGCACCGGCCTGCAGCACGTGGCCTATTGGACGGAAAACTACGACGTCGACCTGGAGCGCCTGCTCGCGCAGGGCTTCAAACCCAAGATGAGCGGCGAAGTGGGCGAAAAGGGCCGCTTCATCTATTTCGACACCGAATACCACCCCGGCACCGTGATCGAACTGTCCGAAGTGGCCGGCCCCAAGGGCCGCATGTTCGACCTGATCCGGGACAGCGCCCGCGACTGGGACGGCAAGGACCCGGTCCGCCCCTTCCCCGACCTGAGCCGTCTCTGACGCGCCCCGCCCGCCATCGCCGCATACCGCCACCATGAATTCCCAATCCTTTACCGCCACCTATCTGATCGAAACGCCCATGGATCCCGCCCGGGTCGCGGAAGTCATGGCCGGCGAACAGTCCTGCGGCACGTTCACGCGCGTGCAGGGCGAGACCGATGAACTTCGCGCCCGCGCCCGCGCGCGGGTCGAATCCATCGAGGAACTGGATGCCGCCGACGCGCCCAGCCTGCCCAACGCCTGGCTGGCGCGCCAGCCGGGCGGGATGCCTGCCCGATACCGGCGCGCCCGCGTGCGCATCGCCTTCCCGGTCGCCAACGTGGGCGCCAACCTGCCGACGCTGGCGGCCACGGTCGGAGGCAACCTGTACGACCTGGGCGAAGTGACCGGCCTGCGCCTGGAAAGCATGGAGCTGCCAGCGAACTACCGCGCGCAGTTCGACCTGCCGCGCGCCGGCATCGCGGGCACGCGGGCGCTGACGGGCGTGCAGAGCGGACCGCTGGTGGGCACCATCATCAAGCCGAACGTGGGCCTGTCGCCCGAGCAGACCGCCCACCTGGTAGCCCAGCTCTGCGCCGCCGGCGTCGATTTCATCAAGGACGACGAGGTCTGCGCCAACCCGGCCCACGCGCCCCTGGCGCAGCGCGTGGCGGCCGTCATGGCCGTGGTGCGCGCCCACCGCGAACGCACCGGCCGCCAGGTCATGGTGGCGTTCAACATCACCGACGAAACCGACGCCATGCGCCGCCACGCCGACCTGATCGAAAGCGAGGGGGGCGCTTGCGTCATGGCCAGCCTGAACCACTGCGGCTATTCCGCCATCCAGACCCTGCGCCGCAGCACGCCGCTGGTCCTGCACGGCCACCGCAACGGCTACGGCGCGCTATCGCGCCACGCCCTGCTGGGCATGGGCTTCCAGGCCTACCAGACGCTGTGGCGCCTGGCGGGCGTCGACCATATGCACGTCCACGGCCTGCAGGGCAAGTTCTCGCAGGACGACCGCGAAGTCGTGGACTCCGCGCGCGATTGCCTGGCGTCGCTGACGTTCGGCATCGACGATCCCGTCATGCCCGCCTTCTCGTCGGGCCAATGGGCGGGCACGGTGCCTGCCACCTGGTCGGCCGTGCGCAGCGACGACCTGCTGTTCATGTCGGGCGGCGGCATCCTCGCCCACCCGGACGGCCCGGCGGCCGGCGTGCTTAGCATCCGCCAGGCCTGGCAGGCGATGCGCGCGGGGCAAAGCCTGGAAGACCATGCGCGTCAGGCCCCTGAACTGCGGCGCGCGATCGACTTCTTCGGAAACCGCTCATGAGCGGCGAGCGCGGCCCCGCTCCGCCGCGCGTGGCCTGGTACGGCGACGATTTCACCGGCGCCACCGACACGCTTGCGGAGGTTTCCCGCGCCGGCCTGCGCAGCCTGCTGTTCCTGGGCGTGCCCACGGCGGAGCAGCTGCGGCGGGCCGGCGCCCTGGACGCCATCGGCATCGCGGGCGCGGCCCGGGGCATGGCCCCCGCCGCAATGCAGGCCGAGCTGCGCGGCGTGGGCCGCTTCATGGCCGGCACGGGCGCGCGCGTGCTGCACTACAAATGCTGTTCCACCTTCGACAGCGCGCCCCACGTCGGCAACATCGGCGCCGCCGTCCAGGAACTGCGCCGCCACATGCCCAATCCGCTCGTGCCCATCGTGGGCGGACAACCCAGCATCGGGCGCTATTGCAGCTTCGCCCAGCTGTTCGCCCGCGCGGGCTCGGACCCCGAGATCCATCGCATCGACCGCCATCCGGTCATGAGCGCGCACCCCGTCACGCCCATGCACGAAGCGGACCTGCGGCGGCATCTTGCCGCGCAAGGCCTGCTCGGCGTGCGCTCGGTGCCGCACACGGCCTACCCCCGCCTGCGGCAGGCGGCGGACGCGCCCGCGCTGGAACGCTGGATCGACCAGGTCATCGAAACGGCCGACGGCCCCTTGTTGCTGGACCTGATCGACGACGAGCAACTGGCCGTCATCGGCCGCCTGATCTGGCGCGCCGCTACCTGTCTGCCGCTGCTGGCCGTCGGCCCCAGCAGCGTGCAGCAGGCGCTGGCCCGCGCCATGCCGGGCGCCCGCCCTGGCCTCGCGCCCGGCCCCCTGCCCGCCGCCGCCGGACCGGTGCTGGTCATGGCGGGCAGCCTGTCGCCCGTCACGGCCAGGCAGATCGCCTCCTGCCGCCACTACACGCGCCAGCCGCTGCGCGTGGAACGCCTGCTCGGCGACGAGGGCTACGCCGCCGCACAGACCCGCCAGGCGATCGCCGCGCTGGCCCGGGGAAAGAACCTGCTGCTGCACACCGATAACCCTGGCGAGGCGCTCGCCGCGGAGCACACCGCCGCCACCGCCCGCGCCACCGCCCGGCTCGCCGCCGCCATCGTGCAAGGCTGCGCGCAGGCCGGCCAGAGGCTCGGCCGCGTCGGCATCGCGGGCGGCGACACCTCCAGCCAGGCGACGCTGGCGCTGGGCCTGTGGGGCCTGTCTTTTCGTTGCGTGCTTGCGCCGGGCGTCACCGTCAGCATCGCGCGCAGCGACGACCCGCGCCTGGACGGCATGGAACTGATGCTCAAGGGCGGCCAGATGGGCGGCGACCTGCTGTTCGACGATCTGGCGCTGGGCCAGGCCTGACCCCCGACACGCGGCCGGGTTATGCTGCGGCCACGCGCCCGACCGCCTGCCGGGCGCCCGCCCCAGGAGAATCCCCGACATGAATTGGCCGCTCCGCGCATCGACGATGGCCGCGATCGTGCTGTGCGCGTCCGCCACCGCTTCGGCCGCCGCCCCGGCTTCCCGCGCCGAATGGAGCGGCGCCGTGGTGCGCCAGCTGCAGCGCCACCTGTCCATGCCCAGGGAAGCCCACGATCTGGAAGGCCCGCTCAACCTGCGCCTGCGCCTGACGGTCCTGCGCGACGGCAAGATCGACAAGGTAGCGCTGGCAAGTTCCTCCGGCTATGCGGCCGTGGACGAGGCTGCCGCCGGCATGGTGCGCCGGGCCAGCCCGCTGCCCGCCTTCGCCCCCGACATGGCGGCCGAAAAGGAAATCGTGATGCTGCCGGTGCGCTTCCAGACCGAGGGCCAGGCGCCGCAGCCTTCCTCAAGCACCGGGCGCCAGTACGCCGACCCGGCTCGCGGCTTCGGCGTAACGGTGCCCGCCCCCTACCGGATCCTGCGCACCGGCCGCACGCCGGAATTCGATGTGCTCGTCCAGGTTGCCAGCGCCCCCGGCGCGCCGCCCGCGGCGGGGGCCGCCGACGCGCTGTGCGGCATCGGCTTCGCGGCCCCGCGCAAGACGCTGAAGACCCGTCCCGGCGCGGGCATGCCCCATACGGCGGAGGCGCGGCTGGCCGCCGCCGAGGCCGCTCAGGCCGAGCGCGGCGTCGCGCTCGAGGAACGCCAGGCATTCGAGCTCCACGGAGCCCGGGGCGTGGACTTCGTCGCCCCGCCCGCCAGCGGGCCGGACCGCGATCGGCTGCTGCAATACACCGCGCTCGTGGACACCCTCACGCTGCGGGTCGCCATGAACTGCACCACCACCCGCGACGGCATGGCGGCCGCCCTGCCCGCCTTCCGGCGCATCCGCGACGGCATCAGCCTGGGCAGGCCGTAGCGCGCCCGCCGTCTATCGGGAGGCCAGGGACTCGAGCTGCGCGTCGCTCATCCGCAAGGCGACGTCCGCCATGGCGCACGTGACCGCCACGGCCTGGCGCAACTCGGCCTCCTCGATGATGGCGGGCACGTCGCCCGCCGAGAGGATGTTGTTCACACGCGACTCCGGCTTGCCGAATCCGGCCAGCAGGCGCAATGCGGGAATGCCATGGCGCGCAAAATTGGCATGGTCGGAATTCGGCATCAAGGGCAGCCAGGTGCCCACCGACACGCCACTGGCGTCGGCGGCGTCCTGCACGACGGCCGCCAGCGCCGGGAAATCGCTGATCAGCGCGGTCAGGCTCGCATCGCCCGCCACCGTATCCAGATTGATGTCGAACTTGAGGCGCGCCCGCTCGGCGGGCGCGAGCGCCGCAAGGTAGCGCGCCGAGCCGGTCAGCGCCCATTCCTCGGCGCAGAAAAAGCAAAGCCGCAGGCTGGGCGTGTCCGGCCCGACCCGCGCCGCCAGCGCGCGGAACGCGGCCAGCGCGGCCGCCACGCCCGTGCCGTTGTCCAGCGCGCTCACGCCCAGATCGTGCCCGTCCATGTGGGCGCTGATGACGATCACGCCATCGCGGCCGCCCGCGATTTCCGCGATGCCGACGCTGGCGCGCGCATCCTCGATCTCCTCGCCCCTGACCGCGATGCGCACGCGCGCCGCCCCCGCCTCGCAGGCCGAGGCCAGCGCCGCGCCCCCTTCGTGGTCGATGTAGGCGGCGGGGATGCCCGCGCCGCCCCGCGGCCTGCCCGAGGAGCCGGACAGCACGCCTTGCCCGGGCACATTGTTGGCGATGAGGAACGCCGCGGCGCCCGCCTCCACCGCCATGTCGTACTTGCGGCGCCGGTGCACGTGGTCGCCGGTGAACGGGTACTCGTGTCGCACCAGCACGGCGCGGCCGCGCGCGCGATCGCCAAGCCGCGCGAAATCCTCGGGGCGCCCCCGCCCCGCGTCGACGACGTCCAACTCCAGACCGCTCCCGGGCGTGGACGCCGAGCGCAACAAAGGCCGGCATGCCAGGGACCGGCGCGCCGGCCCCAGCAGTTCCAGGCTCGCGGCCTCGCAGCGCCAGGCATCGTAGGGCACGGTCAGCGTCCGGGTGGCGGCCACCTCTGCGGCGCGGGCCATGGCCCAGGCCATGGCCGCGTCGTCCTGTCCGCTGCCGGACATGCGTCCGCCAAAGCCGCAGATCGTATTGAAATCACTCATCAGCGCCGCGTCGTTGGCGGCGGCTCGAAGCCAGGGTTGCATCTTGGATGTCTCGGTTTCCGGCGCCGGCATCCGTCGGGACGGCGGCGCCGCGTTGATGGGAATCGGCGGCGGACGGGGCCGCGCCTTACTCGAATTTGATGCCGGCGCGCTTGACCACGTCCTGCCAACGCTCGAAGTCGGCGTCCAGCAAGCGGGTCAGCGCCTGGGCGCTCGGATCGGCCAGCGCCTCCACCCCCACACTGCTCAGCCGCTGTTTGACGGGAGCCGATTGCATGACCGTTTTCATGGCGCTTTCCAGCTTGTCCCGCACGGGCTTGGGCGTGCCGGCGGGGGCCATCAGCCCCCACCAGCTCTGCACCGTCAGCTTGGGCAGGCCCAGTTCCTCGAAAGTCGGCACGTTGGGCGTGGCGGCCTCGCGCGCCGGCGAAGACACGGCGATCGGCGCGATCTTGCCGGCCTGGTACAGCGCGGCGGCCGTGGGCATGGTGGTGAAGCTCACCTGGATCTGGCCGCCCGCCAGATCGTTGACGGACGCCGAGGCGCCCTTGTAGGGAATATGCACCAGCCGGGTCCCCGTATTCAGCATGAACAACTCGGCCATCAAGTGCGTCAGCGAGCCGTTGCCCCCCGAGCCGATGGAAATGGATCCGGGCTTGTCCTTGGCGGCGGCGATAAGCGCCGGCACGGTCTGGCCCTCGAAGCGCGGATTGACGAACAGGTACATGGGCGACACGCCCAGCAGCGAAATCGGCGCGAAGTCCTTGCGGGCGTCATATTTGATGCGGTCGCCATACAGCGCCGGAACGATGGTGAACGGCACGTCGGCGAGCAGCAGCGTGTAGCCGTCCGCGGCCTCGCCCGCCACGTAGGCGGTTCCGATCATCGATCCCGCGCCCGCCCGGTTTTCGACCACCACGGGCTGGCCCAGCGCTGCGCTCAACTGATCGCCGATGCCGCGCGCGATCACGTCCGAACTGCCGCCCGTGGCGTACGGGACGATCAGGCGGACCGGCTTTTCGGGATAGGCGGCCCGGGCCGGCGCGGCGGCAAGAAGCGCGGCAGCAGACAATGCGGACAGAATGCGGGCAAACGGCAAGAACTTGGAGATGTTCATGGTGTCGGTCGAACCGGAAGGTCACTGGGGTCCGGCCATTCTGGCGGCTGCCGGGCGGCCCGCGCAAAGGACATATGCGCATGGGGCATTCCACAGCGGAATACCGCCGCCCCCTCCCCGCCCGCTCACCGGGACAGGTACGACCTCACCTGTTCATTGAATGCCGCGGCCCGCTTCGCCACCCAATCGCAGAAGGCGTCGGCATAGGCGCCGCCCACGTTCGGACGGGGCTGCATGAGGTAATAGCCATAACGTCCGTCGACCGATTCGCCCAAGGGGCGCACCAGTTGCCCGGCCTCGAGATGCGCGAGGACCATGCACACGGGCACGATGGCCGCGCCCAGCCCGTGGAGCACGGCGGGCAGCAACACCGAAAACCCTTCATATTCCGGCGCCGTGGCCGGCGCGCCGGCCCACAGCGGCGCGACGTCGGCGCGCCATTCGTCCCAGCTGTAGCCGCGCTGCGCGCGCTTGAGCAGCGGCACCCCGTCCAGGTCCTCGACCGTGCGCACCGGATGGCGCGCCAGCAGGCCCGGCGCGGCCACCAGCGTCATCTCGCGGCCGCACAGGTATTGGGCCGACATACCGGCCACGTGCCCGGTGTGCAGCTGGATCTCGGCATCGAAACGCTCGGCCTGGTCGCGCCCATGCAGCAGGCGCGGCCTTACGTTGACCCGCACCTCCGGATGCAGGGAAAAGAACTCCGACAACCCCGGAATGAGGCAGAACTGCGCGAACGACGGAGACACCGCGACATTCAGCGCCACCCGCGACATGGGATGAGCCACCAGCGCATCGGCCTCGTCGATCAGGCGCAGGGCCGCGCTGATCCGTTCCAGGTACAGCGCGCCGGCGTGCGTGAGCCGCAGTCCATTGGGCAGTCGCTTGAACAGCGCCGTGCCCAGGCGGTCTTCGAGGGCGCCGATATGCTTGCTGACCGCGCTCTGCGTCAGGTGCAGCGCTTCCGCGCTGCGGCTGAAATTGAGGCTGCGCGCCGCGGACAGGAAAATCCGCAGCGTGACCAGTGAATTGCGCGAACCTTTCATACCGCGCCCGCCCGTCCGGCGCCGGCCGCAGTCCAACCCTTAGCCGCGGTTTGCATGGTCAATCCAGCATTTCGAAGAACGGCGCCATGCGCTCGCGCGAGCGCAGGATGTGGTCTCGCATGGCGGCCGCCGCGCCTTCGGCATCGCGCCGGTCCAGCGCCTGCACGATGCGCGCATGTTCGGTCACGGCCTCTTCCGTGACCCGCGAATGGAAGCGCAGCCGGAACAAATGGGTGTGCGCGTACAGCCGGGCCAGGGCTTCGGCCAGCAGCTCGTTGCCGCTGTGCTCCGCGATCCAGGAATGGAACTGGGCGTCCAGCACGGCGAACTTGCCATAGGCCACGCGCGCGTCGTCCGCGCTCGGGGCGCTCATCGCCGCGGACAGCGCGGCCAACTCCTGGCGCGAGGCGTCCGTCATGCGTTGCGCGGCCAGGCTCGCGCCGAACGGCTCCAGCTGCAGCCGCAATTCGTACATCTGCTCGAAGCGCCGGCGCGAAGGCATGGGCGCCGCGCTGTAGCCCACATGGTGCGTCTTCACGACCAGCCCTTCCGTTTCCAGGCGGATCAGCGCCGCGCGTATCGGCGTCTGCGACACGCCCAGTTCGCGGACCAATGCGTCCACGGCGATGCGCATGCCCGGCGCGATCTTCAAGGAAATGAGCTGCGACAGCAGCGCTTCATAGACTTCATCGCCCAACGAGCGCACGCGTTCGCCCAGGCGCGATCCGCCAGACGATGCCGGGGACGCGGCTGCGGAGCCGAGGGAGAGAGTGGTCATGGTTGTTTCCCCTAGGTTTGCCAACAATCGGTTGACGTCCAATTTGTTACAAGGTTAGCATAAATCAGATCGTATTTCGGATCCGATCGGATTTAACAACTGGCTGAGACTATGACGACAACGATAAAAATGGGGGAGGCATGGGAAGTCTGTGTCCGCGCGCTGGAACAGGCCGGCACCCCGACAGGCCACGCCGCCACGCAGACCAACCTGCTGCTTGAAGCCGAATTGCGGGGCCGCGCCTCGCACGGGCTGCTGCGGCTGCCGCGCATCATCGAGCGCATCCGCAACGGCGTCGCCGACCCGAACACCCGCGGCAAGGCCGTGTGGCGCGCCCCCGCCTTCCTGGACATGGACGGGGAACGCGGCCTCGGCCCCGTCATCGCGCTGGCGGCGCTGGACCGGATCCGCGGCCGCGCCCGCGAAACCGGCATCGCCGTCGCGGCGGTCAGCAACAACAACCACATCGGCATGCTGGCGCTGTATGCGGAACAGGTGGCGCGCGAAGGCCAGATCCTGTTGGCGCTGTCCACCAGCGAGGCCCTGGTCCACCCCTGGGGCGGCCGCCGCGCATTGATCGGCACCAACCCCATCGCGATCGGCGTGCCCACCGAAGCCGAGCCCTTCGTGCTGGACATGGCCACCAGCCAGGTGGCCATGGGCAAGATCCACGACTACGCCAATCACGGCCGCGCGCTAGAGCCCGGCTGGGCGCTGGACGGCGCCGGCAATCCCACGACCGACGCCGCGGCCGCCAAGGCCGGCGCATTGGCGCCGTTCGGCGAGGCCAAGGGCTATGCGCTCGGCCTGGCCTTCGAACTGCTGGTCGCCAGCCTGACCGCATCCGCGCTGGGCACGGCGGTCAAGGGCACGCTGGATTCCAGCGAGGTCTGCAACAAGGGCGACGTCTTCATCGTGGTCGAAGCGGGGGCCGGCGCGGTGGCCTCCCGCATTTCCGATTACCTGGATGAAATCCGCGCCTGCCCCGCCCTGCTTCCAGAGCGTCCAGTGGCCGTACCCGGAGACCGGGCGCGCGCCGAGCGCCGCCATCGCCTGGATGCCGGCATCGAGCTGGCCGACGAAGTCTGGCACCGCATCCTCGACCTGGCGCAATGCGCCGTCTGAACTCCATACGACTCCCTCTGAAGGATCCGCAATGACCGATTTGTTTGGAATCATGCGCGCGCCGCGCGCCGTGTTGTTCGGCAACGGCCAGCGCCACGCCCTCGGCCGCGTAGCGGCCGCGCTGGGCCGCCGGGCGCTGATCTGCACCGACGAGCGTTTTGCCGCCACGCAGGAAATGTCCGAACTGCTCGCGGCACTGGAGCGCGCGGGCGTGCGCGTCCAGGTGTACGACCGCACCCAGCCGGACCTGCCCGTGGACAGCGTCTACGAATGCGTGGCCGCGCACCGCGACTTCCAGCCGGAAGCGATCGTCGGGCTAGGCGGCGGCAGCTGCCTGGACATGGCGAAGGTCGTCAGCCTGCTCCTGGCGCACGGCGGCGAAGCCTCCGACTACTACGGCGAATACAAGGTGCCCGGCCCCACGATTCCGGTGATCGCCATGCCCACCACCTCCGGCACCGGCTCCGAGGTCACGCCCGTGGCCGTGCTGGCCGACAGCGCCCGCGACCTGAAGGTCGGCATATCCAGCCCGCAGCTGATTCCCCACACGGCCATCTGCGATCCGGAACTGACGCTGACCTGCCCCAAGGGCCTCACCGCCATTGCCGGCGCCGACGCGCTGACCCACGCCATCGAAGCGCTGACCGCGGTCAGGCGCAGCCCCGACGCCGACATCGCGCAGACGCGCGTGTTCGTGGGCAAGAACGCCTTCAGCGATCAGCAGGCGCTGATCGCCATCCGCGCCCTGGCCGCCTATCTTCCCCGGGCGGTGGAAGACGGTTCGGACCTGCAGGCCCGGGGCCAGGTCATGGCCGCGGCGCTGGCCGCGGGCCTGGCCTTCGGGGTCGCCGGCACCGCCGCCGCCCACGCGATCCAGTATCCCATCGGCGCCCTCACCCACACCGCCCATGGCGCGGGCGTGGCGACGCTGATGCCCTACGTCATGGACTTCAACGCCCCGGCCTGCGCCGCCGACTACGCCGCCATCTCGCGGGCCATGGGCGACACGGAAACGGATCCCGGCCGCCTCGCGGCCAACGCCCCGCGCCACGTGTACGAACTGTTCTCGGCCATCGGCATTCCCGCGACGCTAGCGGGGCTGGGCGTGCGCGCGGACCAGCTCGACTGGATCGCCGGCCAATCCCTGCTGGCCGCCCGGCTCGTCACGAACAACCCCCGCCCGCTCGACGAGGCGGGCGTCGCATCCATCGTGGCCGCCGCCCATGCCGGCCTAGGCTCGTTCCGCGCATCCCGATAACCCCTCTCTTCCCCCTCCCGGAGCAAACACATGACCATCGAGGCCAGCAAGCTGTCCACTGACCTTTACATCGACGGCGCCTGGCGCGCCTCGTCCTCGGGCCGCCGCATCGACGTGCTCGACCCTTCCACCGAACAGGTCATCGCCAGCGTGGCCGACGCCACGCTGGAGGACGCGGCCGCCGCGGTCGACGCCGCTTCGCGCGCCGCCGCCGGCTGGGCGGCCACCCCCGCCCGCCAGCGCGGGGAAATCCTGCGCAAGTGCTTCGAGCTGATGATGCGCGATGCCGAGAGCCTGGCCCGCCTGATCTCGATGGAGAACGGGAAGGCGCTGGCAGACGCCCGCGGCGAAGTCGCCTACGCCGCCGAGTTCTTCCGCTGGTTCTCTGAAGAAGCCGTGCGCATCAACGGCGACATCAGCGTATCGCCCAGCGGCGCGAGCCGCATCATCGTGCAATACCAGCCCATCGGCGTGGCGCTGCTGGTGACCCCCTGGAACTTTCCCGCCGCCATGGCAACCCGCAAGATCGCGCCCGCCCTGGCCGCCGGCTGCACCTGCATTCTCAAGCCCGCCACGGAAACGCCCCTGACCGCGTATGCCGTCATGCGCCTGCTGGAAGAAGCCGGCGTGCCCGCCGGCGTGGTCAACGTGCTGACCACTTCGTCTGCCGGCAAGTTCGCCAACGCCGTCCTGGACGACCCGCGCGTGCGCAAGCTGTCGTTTACCGGCTCCACGGAAGTGGGTCGCGTGCTGTTGCGCAAGGCGGCCGACTCCGTCATCAGCTGCTCGATGGAACTGGGCGGCAACGCGCCTTTCCTGGTTTTCGACGACGCGGACATCGACGCCGCGGTGGAAGGCGCGATGATCGCCAAGATGCGCAACGGCGGCGAGGCCTGCACGGCCGCCAATCGCTTCTACGTGCAACGCGGCGTGGTCGAAGCGTTCAGCGCCCGGTTCGCCTCTCGCATGGCGGCGCTGAAGACCGGGGATGGCGTCGGCGAGGATACGCAATGCGGCCCCCTGGTCAACGCGGGCTCGGTGGACAAGGTGGCGGCGCTGGTGGACGACGCCGTCGCCAAGGGCGCGCGCGTCAGCACCGGCGGCAACCGGCTGGACCGCCCCGGCTACTTCTACGCGCCCACGGTGCTGGTGGACGTGCCCGCCGACGCCGACCTGCTGGGCGAGGAGATCTTCGGCCCCGTGGCGCCCATCGTCGCCTTCGACACCGAAGACGACGCCGTCGCCCTGGCCAATGCCACCGAATACGGCCTGGTCGCATACGTCTACACGCGCGACCTCGCGCGCGGCATGCGGGTGTCGGAACGCATCGAGAGCGGCATGATCGCCCTGAATCGCGGCCTGGTTTCGGACCCGGCCGCCCCGTTCGGCGGCGTCAAGCAAAGCGGGCTGGGCCGCGAGGGCGCGCACCACGGCCTGCTGGAGTTCATGGAAGCCAAGTACATCTCGACCAACTGGTAGCGCGGCCGCGCGGCCGCCTCCCCTGCATCAAGACCCACACAAGGAGACAGCCAGACATGGCTAAGTATGAAATCGCGACCATAGACGGCGACGGCATCGGTCCGGAAGTCTGCCAATCGGCGATCACCGTGCTGAAGGAAGCCTGCGGCGCCGACCTGCTGGCGTTCAGCGGCCATGACGGCGGAGCCGACCACTACGTCAAGTCGGGCCACGTGCTGCCCGACGACACCTACGCGGCCTGCAAGGCGGCCGACGCCATCCTGCACGGCGCGGCGGGCATGCCCGGCGTGACCTACCCCGACGGCACGGAGGTCGGCAACGACCTGCACCTGCGCCTGCGGTTCCGGCTGGACCTGTACGCCAACGTGCGTCCGATCCGCCTGTACCAGGGCGTGGACTCGCCGCTCAAGCACTTCAAGCCGGGGCAGATCGATTACGTCATCGTGCGCGAGAACACGGAGGGCCTCTACGCCAGCCGCGGCGGCGGCATCGTGCTGCGCGACGAAGTGGCCACCGACACCATCGTCGTCACGCGCAAGGGCATCGAACGCGTCGCCCGCTTTTCCTTCGACCTCGCCCGCCGGCGCAACGGCGCCCCGCGCGACGGCAAGCGCCGCGTCACCGTCTGCGACAAGGCCAACATCCTGCGCACCTACGCCTTCTTCCGCAGCGTCTGCGACGACGTCGCGGCGCACTACGCCGACGTCGAAATCGATTACGCCTACGCCGACGCCATTACCGTGCACATGCTGAAGCGGCCGGACTTCTATGACGTGATCGTGGCCGAGAACATGTTCGGCGACATCATTTCCGACCTGGGCGCCGCCACGATCGGCGGCATGGGCCTGTCGCCGTCCGCCGAACTGGGCGACACGCATGGCCTGTTCCAGGGCGCGCACGGCTCCGCGCCCGACATCGCCGGGCAGAACGCCGCCAGCCCGCTGGCCACCATCCTGTCCGGCGCGCTCATGCTGCGCTGGCTGGGCGACAAGCACGCCGACGCCGCGATGACCGATGCCGCGCAGCGCATCGAGTTCGCGGTCGAACGGGTGCTCGCCAAGGGCGAACACGTGCCGCGCGACCTGGGCGGCGCCGCTAGCTGCACGGACATGACGCAAGCCGTCTGCCGCGCGCTGTCCCGCTGACCGCGGGACGCATTCATACATAAAAGAACCCCATCACGAGGAGACACCCCATGCTACGAATCGCCCCCATCCTGTGCGCCGCCCTCGCCGCCGCATCGATTGCCGCCCCGGCCGCCGCGCAGGACTATCCCAACCGTTCCATTACCGTCATCGTGCCCTTCGCTCCCGGCGGCACCAGCGATACGCTGGGCCGGTTGGTGGCCACCTCGCTGGGCAAGCAGCTGGGCCAGACGGTGGTCGTGGAGAACTCGGGCGGCGCGGGCGGCCTCATCGGCATGCAGAAGCTGCAAAAGAGCGCGCCGGACGGCTATACCCTGGCATTCAACAACATGTCGCTGGCGATCCTGCCGCACCTGCACCCCAAGGCCAACTACGATCCGCAGAAGGAGCTGGCGCCCATCGGCATCGTCGCGACCGTTCCCATGGTGCTGTCGGTCAGCAACAAGAGCGGCATCCAGGACCTGCCCGGCATGCTCAAGCGCGTCCGCGATGAAAAGGCCGTCAAGCTGAACCTGGGTTCGAGCGGTCCGGGCAGCACCGCGCACTTGGCCGAGGCCATGTTCCTGCACTTCGCCAATGCGCGCGGGGAGCTGATTCCCTATCGCGGCACGGGCCCGGCGCTGACCGATCTGATGAGCGGCATGATCGACGCGGTCATCGATCAGACCGTGACCATGCTGCCCTTGCATCAGGACAAGCGCGTCAAGGCGATCGCCGTCACCGGTCCGGCCCGCCTTGCGCAGAGCCCGGACATCCCCACCTTCGCGGAAGGAGGCCTGCCCGAGTTCGATCTGGCGATCTGGAACGGCCTGGTGGCGCCCGCCGGCACTCCCCAGCCCGTCGTCGACAAGCTGGCCGCGGCCCTTTCCCAGGCGATCGATACGCCCGAGTTCAAGACCCGTCTCGAGCAACTGGCGGCGCAGTCCCCCACCGCGCAGGAACGCGGCCCGCTCGCCTTCTCGGGGCTGCTCAAGCGCGATTCGGAACGCGTGTCTTCGCTGGTCAAGAGCGCCAACCTGCTGAGCGGCAACTAGGCTGCGCGACACGGCGCGCGGCCGGCGGCCGCGCTTCGCGTGCCTCCGGCGCCGAGGCACGCGGCCGCCGGAAGGGGGCGGCGCCAGAAAACCACGCGCTACGCGGCGCTTGTCTCCAAGATCCGGCGCTTGAGCTCGTCTTCCACGAACTCCATGCGGTCCTTCCCCCAGAACAGCTCGTCGCCCACGATGATCATCGGCACGCCGAACACGTCGCGCTCCAGCCCCCGGTCGGTTTCCCGCGCCAGCTCGGCGGCAATCTCGTCGGACGCGGCCAAGGCCTCGAAAGCGTCCGGGTCGAGCCCGAGTTCCTGCGCTATCGGGCGCAGGCCGGCATACTCCGCGATGGTGGCATCCCCCTGCTCCCAATAGCGGTCCATGACCCTCTGCACGAATGCGAGTTCTACGCCATGGCGCCGCGCCACGAGCGATCCGCGCAGGGCGCGGCTTGATTTGATGGGAAACTGCCTGGGGATGCTGAAGGGCAGCCCGTACTTCTCGGCCCAGCGCATCAGGTCCCGCTTCCGGTTGCGCAACTTCGCCTTGGACTCCTTCATCAGTTCGTAATTGTTGTTGCGGAACACGTACCCCAGGTTGAACGGGTGGAGACGCAATTCGGCGTCGTACCGCTCCAGCAATGGCTTGATGAGCTTCAATGCGAAATAGGTATTGGTGCTGCCCACGTCCCAATACATTTCTATCTGATTCTTCTTCACGACGATTCTCCGCAATGGGGGGTTCTAACGCAGCAGGGCCTGCGACTGTTGAATCAGGGGCGTCCAGATCGAAACCTGCTCGTCGAGCTTGGTCCGCAAGCCCTTCGGCGTCGCCCGCTCGGCGCTGACGGGCGTGGCGCCCATGTTTCTCATGCTTTCCACGAACGCCGGATCGGCGAGCGCGGCCTGAAGCGCGCGGTCCAGTCGCTCCACGACGGGGCCGGGCACGCCCTTCGGCGCGTACACGCCATGCCAGACCGTGACCTCGAAGTTCTCCAGCCCCTGTTCGGCCAGGGTGGGCAAGGCCGGAAGCGCCCGCAACCGGCTGGACGTGGTGCTGCCATAGGCCCGCACCCTGCCGCCGAGTATCGGCTGCAGCGTGGTCGTGATCTGGTCGCAAAGCAGGTCGACCTGCCCGCCTTGCAGATCCGTCATCGCGGGCGCCGCGCCCTTGTACGGAATGGTCGTGAGCGCCAGGTTAAGGCGGCTCATCAGCAACAGGCCGCAAAGATGGGAGGCCGTGCCGATTCCCGCATTGCTGAGATTGATCTTCTTCTGGTTCGCGCGCAGGTATTCCACCAGCCCGGCGAAGCCGTCCGGGGGAAGGTCCTTCCGGGCGACCAGGGTCATGGGCACATCGACGACCTCGCCGATATACGAGAAGTCGCGCTGGGGATCGAATTTGATCTCGGGCGACAGCGATTTGAGCGTCGACATCCCGATGTTGTGGATCAAGAGGGTGTAGCCATCCGGCGCCGAGCGCAGCACCGCCTCCGATCCCACGATCCCCCCCGAGCTCGGCCGGTTATCGACGATCACCGTCTGCCCGAGATCCCTGCCCATGGCCGCCGCGAGCTGCCGGGCGACGACGTCCGTCGGCCCGCCCGCCGAGAATGGAACGACCAGCGTGACCGGGCGGCTGGGAAACGCCTGCGCGGAGGCAAGCCCCGGCAAGACCATCAGCCCCGCGGCGAAAATCTTCTTGATCATCGTTTGTCTCCTTTGTCTTGTTGTTCAAGGGACTCGGGCTTCGGCGCCCCGCCTCTTCAGCAAGGGATCCCTGGCCAGGACGCCGTCCTCGTACAGGCCCTGGATCTCCGCGGCCGACAGGCCGAGAAGCCCCATCAGGATTTCCTCGTTGTCCTCTCCGAGCGCGGAGGCGCGGAGTGCTTCTTGCGGCCGCCACGCCGAGAACTTCGCCGGGAACCCGGGAATCTCGAATTCCCCGATCGCCTCGTCCCGGACCTTGCGCACCGTGCCCCGGCTTCGAAGGTGCGGATGCGCCATGGCCTCGTTGAGCGTCAGCACGGGCGCGCAGGGAATCCGTCTGGCGTCGAGCGCCGCCATCGCCTGCTCGCGTGTGCCCATCCGGGCAAGCCATGCCTCGAGGATGGCCTTGATGTCCTCGTTGTTGTCCCTGCGCAATGAGGCCGTGGCGAATCTCGGATCCTCCAGGAGTTCCGGCATATCGAGCGCGCCGGCGAAGGCATTCCATTGATGCGGCAGGATGGCCAGGGACAGATATGTGCCGTCGCCGCAACGGAATATGCCGGTCGGGCCGCCGTCGGGGTGCTGCGAACCCGTGCGCGCCGGCACGTAGCCCTTGCGCAGCGCGACCCGCGGCACCGCGACCTCGTGCATCTGGAAATAGGTATCCAGCAGCGTCGCCTCGACGTGCTGCCCCTCGCCGGTCCGTTCGCGATGCAGCAGCGCGAACCCGACCGCCATGGCGGCGGTGATCCCCGTGGCGGTGTCGCCCATCGCCATCGTGATCAGCGAAGGATCGCCGTCCGGCGCGCCGATCAGGTCGGTTATGCCCGCGTACGCCTGGGCAATGTAGTCATAGCCGGGCTTCTGGCTGAGCGGCCCGTCCTGCCCGGCAAGGGAAATCGAACACATCACCAGGCGCGGATTCAGTTCCCGCAGCGCTTCGTAGGACAGCCCCGCGCGCGCCATGACGCCGGGGCTGAAGTTCTCGACGAGCACATCGGACGTCGAGATCAGGCGCTTGATGATCTCCTGCCCGCCCGGATGCTTGATGTCGAGCGCGATGCTCTTCTTCGAGTGGTTGTGCTGGAAGTAGTAGGTGCTTCGGCTGGAGCCCTTGTGATCGGGATCGCGTGACTTCAATCCCCCGATGCGCGTCCGGTCGCCAAAGGGAGCGAGCTCGATCTTGACCACATCGGCGCCCAGCTCCGCCATGATGCGCGTGCATGTGGGCCCGGCGACGATCTGGGTCAGGTCCAGGACCCGGTATCCCTTGAGCATGGGCAATGCGGTACTCATATCCGTGTTCCTCGCGGTCTTCGTTGACGGTTGCGCCGTTTTTTCACGACTGGCCGAATAGGTTCTTCCAGCGCTCGCCTTCAGGGGGCTTCCCGCTGCGGTCCACCTTCTCTGCCAGGACGGACAGGCCCCGCTGCACGGCGGGACGGGCCCTCACCTCCGAATACCACCTGCCGATGTTCGGCCATTCATCCAGGTCCTGCCCCTGCCATTTGTAGGGCCGCAGCCAGGGATACGTGGCGATGTCCGCCAGCGAATACCGGTCTCCGGCAAGGTACTCGCACTGCGCGAGCCGCCGGTCGATGACGCCGTAAAGACGATGGGCCTCTCGCGTGTATCTGTCGATGGCATAGGGAATGGGCTCGGGCGAGTACTTGCGGAAGTGATGGGCCTGGCCCAGCATCGGCCCCACTCCGCCCATCTGGAACATCAGCCATTGCAGGACCGTCGACCGGCGCCGCGGCTCGGCCGGAAACAGATCGCTGCCGGCCTTGTCGGCCAGGTAGACCATGATCGCGCCCGACTCGAATATGCTGATGGGCTCCTGGCCCGGCCCGTCCTCGTCCACGATCGCGGGAACCTTGTTGTTGGGGCTGATCGCCAGGAAGTCGGCCTTGAACTGCTCGCCCTTCCCGATGTGGACCGGCACCACCTCATAGGGCATGGCCAGTTCCTCCAGGAGGATCGACACCTTGTATGCATTGGGTGTAGACCAAAAGAAAAGTTGGATCATCAACGGTCCCCGTCACGTAAACTCAACGACTGGGATCCATGGTATGGACATTGAATCGGCGGCGAAAATAGGACATCGCGATCCCGGTATACGACGAATCTATGGCCCGCCAGGGCTTCGCCTTCCGCATCGGCACGAGACCTATGGAACTCAGACAGCTACGCTATTTCTTGAGGATCGTGGAACTGGGCAGCATGTCGAAGGCGGCGAAAGACCTGTACATCGCGCAGCCCGCCCTCAGCTCCCAGATCACCAACCTTGAATCGGAACTGGGCGCGCGCCTGCTCTCGCGCAGCGTGCGCGGTGTCAGCCCGACCCGGGCGGGCGACGCGCTGTATCTGCACGCGCAGGCCGTGCTGCGGCAAATCGAAAGATTGAAATACGACGTCGCGAACACGGACGCGCTTCCGGGCGGCCCCGTTTCCGTGGGCCTGCCGACCAGCGCGGCGAACGTGCTCGCGGGGCCGTTGATCGCGGCGGTCCAGCAGCGCTACCCCGACATCCAGCTCCGTATCGTGGAAAGCCTGAGCGGGCATTTGCTTGAACTCGTGGCCACCGGGCGGCTGGAAATGTCGCTTCTGTTCGAAGCGGTCCCCGGCGCGGGATCGCCGTCCAAGGAAATCCAGCGGGGCGGGAGCATCCAATGGGTCCCCTTGATCGACGAGGATCTCTATCTTCTGGCAAGGCCGCCGCACGGCGGCGGGAGCGCGCCGACGGTGTCCCTGGAGGAAGCGGCGGGCGTGCCCCTGGTCTTGCCCGGAAGCTCGAACGTAACGCGCCAGATCATCGAACGCCGCTTTGCCGAAGCTGGCCTCGCGCCGTCGGTCATGATGGAGCTCGATTCCCTGTCGACGATCCAGTCCATCGTCGAAAGCGGACAGGCCGCCACGATTCTCTCGCTCTCGGCGCTGGTGGGCGCCGGCGTCCGCGAGAAGCTGTCGGTGCGGTCGGTTGACGATCCGCCCTTGCGCAGGCGGCTGTCCCTGTGCAATTCAGACGTGCTGGGCATGGGCGCCGCCGCCGAGGTGATCGGCGCGCTGATCCCGGAACTGGTATGCGAGCTGGTGGCTTCCGGCCGCTGGGCGGGCGCCCGTCTTCTGCAAGGCGGGCCCGCGCAATAGATTCCAGGTATGCCCCCAGCGCAAAGTCCTATGGCGTACTCGCCTCGAGTTCTGCTTAGACTGGAAAAACATGACAGTCCAGGTGGAGCTTATGGAAAAGATACTGGCAGGGACCGTGGTGCTCGATTTGACCCGCTTTTTCTCGGGTCCCCAGGCAACGCTGTTTCTCGCGGGCCTCGGCGCCGAGGTGATCAAGATCGATGACCCGGCCACCGGCGACCCCACCACGTTCTCACCTCCCTTCGCCGGTCCGGAAGGCGTGTCGTTCGATCGCCGGACGCACGCCGATATGGGCATTGCCTATCTGAAGCGCGCGCGCGGCAAGAAGTCGGTGGGCCTGAACCTGAAAGACCCCGAGGGGCTGGCCGCCTTCATGAAGCTGGTCCGGTCCGCGGACGTGGTGGTGGACAACTTCAGCTCCGGGGTGGCCGACCGCCTGGGCATAGGCTACGACGCGCTCCGGGAGCGCAACCCGCAAATCGTCCACTGCTCCCTGACCGGCTATGGATCGACGGGTTCCGAGCGGCATCTCAAGGCCTACGACCTCATGGTGCAGGCCGCCGTGGGAATGATGAGCATCACCGGACAGCCGGGCTCCCCGCCCGCCAAGGCGGGCTCGCCCCTTTCCGACGCGATCGCCGGAACCTTCGCCGCCATGGGCATACTCGCCGCCCTCCTGCACCGCAACCGGACGGGCGTGGGGCAATCGGTCGACGTGTCCATGGCCGACTGCCTGTTCGCGTTGATGTTCGACGAACCTTTCGATTGCTACGACTCGCTGGGACTGCCCCTGCGCCAGGGCAACCGGATCATGCGGTTCTCGCCCTTCAACGCTTATCGCACGCGGGACGGCTGGATCGTGGCGGGCGCGGCAACCCAGGACGACTGGAATGCGCTGTTGCGCGTCATGGGCAAGGAGGACCTGGCGGACGCCCCCAAAATGAACAGCCTGGCCTGGCGGCTGGCCAACAACGCGGCCGTCGACGGCCTGGTTTCGGCGTGGACCGGGCGGTTCGCTTCCGCGGAGGTGCTGCGGCGCCTCAACGAGGCCAAGGTGCCCTGCAGCCCGGTGCGCGAAATCGGCGACGTCATGCGGTGGCGCCAGCTGAAAGAGCGCGACATGATGGCGCCCCTCTGGAACCCGTTGGCCGGGGCCGCCATGCAAGCGCAGGGCCCGGGATTTCCGATCAAATTCAGCGCAAGCAAGGCGTCCTACGACGCCCCCGCCCCGCTTCCCGGGCAGCACAGCCGCGAAGTCCTCGTCGACCTGGGCGGGCTTTCCGCCGAGGAGATCGACGCCCTGGCCGAACGCGGCGCCGTCTCCGCGCCATGACCGATGCGCGGGTGAGCGGACGCCGTCAACGTCCGTGCCAATACCTGCGTCCCTGCTCCCGCTGGGCCCACACTTCCAGACCCGCCGGCCCCGACTGCGCCATCACAGCCCCATTGCGGTCGCTGCGCCAGAAGGCGGCGCCGGCGCGGATCCAGCGCTGTTCCACCGCGCGGGCCGGATGACGGAAGCGGTTGAGGTGCCCGACCTGCGCGATCGCATGGCCGGCCGCGGTGGCAGCCACCAGCTCGCGCCCCGACGACGATGCCGAGCCGTGATGGGGCGCCAGCACCACGTCCGTGGCTGGCAGCCCGGCGGCCGCCAGCTCGCGCTCCTGCGCCACGCTTACATCGCCCGTCAGCAGCAGTGAATGGCGGGCGCCTTCCACGCGCAGCACGCAGCTGTCCGCATTGCGGTCCTCCTCCGGGCCGCGGCTTTCGCGCGCGGGATGCAAAAACGTGAACGTCACGCCGTCGGCTTCCCATCGTTCGCCCCGACGGCACCGCCGCATGTCGCGCGGCGGGGCTGTCGCGGCAGCGCCTGCGTCGGGCCAGACGGCGGCATCGCGGCGCAGAAACGCCTCCACGTCGAACGAGGCATGGCTGCGCAGCACCGGCACCGCCGCCAACACGGCGCGCGCGCCGCCGACGTGGTCCATGTCGGCGTGCGACAGCACCAGCACGTCCAGCTGCCGGATGCCGCGCGCCTGCAGGAACGGCGCGATCACGCGCTCGCCCGCGTCGCCCCCGCCGTAGTGGCGCGGCCCCGCGTCGAACAGCAAGGCCTGGCTGGCCGTCTCCACCAGGATGGCGCTGCCTTGCCCCACGTCCAGCGCGCTCATGCGCCAATACCCCGGTTCCGGCCGGTCGGGACGCCAGAACAGCAGCGGCAGCATGCAGGCCCACCCCAGCCGCCGTCCCGGCCATCCGCGGACCTGCAGCGCCCAAGCCATGCCCGCCACCGCCAGCGCCAGCCAGGGCCAGGGCGCGGCGGCGACCGGGATACTGGCCCACTCGGCGTTGCCCACCCAGGCCACCGGCGCCATGGTCAGGTCGAACGCATGCAGCCCCGCCCGCCCCGCGAGCGCGGCCAGGCATTCGGCGCCGGGCACGATCGACAGGGCCGCGCACAGCAGCGCCAGCGGCGTCACCACGAAGGTGACGGCGGGGATCGCCACGGCATTGGCCAGGGGCGAACCCAGGGACACCTGCCGCACCAGGAACGCCAGCAGCGGCGTGAGCCCCAGCGTGACCATCAACTGCAGGCGCGCCGCCTGGGCGAAGCGCGCCGCCCAACGCGTCCGCCAGCCGGCCTCCGCGTCGAATGGCGCGTCGGCAATGCGCAACAGGATGGCCACCGCCCCGAACGATAGCCAGAAGCCGGGCGCCGTCGGCGCCCAGGGGTCCAGCGCCACCACCGCCGCCGCGGCGCAGGCCAGCACCCTGTCCGCCGACACCGGCAGGCGCGACACGGACGCCGCCAGCACCACCGACAACATGAAGAAGGTGCGGCGCGCCGGCACGCCCCAGCCGGCCAGCAGGCAGTACAGCAATGCGACGGCCGCCGCAGCCGCGCCGCCCGCCACGCGCGCAGGCGCGTACTCCGCCAGCCCCGCGCCCCGCCATCGCGCCCGCCGCCACGCGCCCGCCACCAGCAGGCCTGCGATGGCCGCGATGGACGTGACGTGCATGCCGCTGATCGACACGAGATGCGTGATGCCGCTACGGTTGAACAAGCGCCAATCCTCGCGCGCCACGCCCGCCTGGTCGCCGATGGCCAGGGCGATCAGCACCGGCGCATAGCGGTGTTCCCCCAGGGCCGCCCGCAGGCCCTCCCTGACGTGGTGGCGCGCGCGCGCGATCGCAACGCCGGGCGTCGCCCAAGGCCGGTCGGCCAGCAGGCGGGGTTGACCGCGCACCGTGCCCACCGCGCGCACGCCCCGCGCGAAGCAGCGCCCTTCCGCGTCGGGGCCCGCAGGGTTCAGCAGGCCGTGCGGACGCCGCAGCACCAGCGCCATGCGCCAGACCTGCCCCGGCAACAGCGCGGGCAGCCCGGGCGACGCGCCCGGCGCCGCCTGCCAGGCAACCTGGATGCGGAACGGGATGCCGGGCGCGGCGGGCTCGGCCAGCTCTGCCAGGAACCGCTGCCCGCGATCATCTCCGTCAGGCAGTTCGGCGATGCGCAGCACAACCCGGGATACGGCGTCGTGGTGCTCGTCCGCCAGCGCGTCGTCCAGCCGCCATTGCGCCTGCGCGCCGGCATTGAGCAGCCCCGCGCACAAGCCGAGCGCCGCGGCCGCGCACGCCCTGGCGCCGCCCTGCCGCAAGCGCAGCAAGGCGCCAAGCGCCGCGACGCAGCTTGCGGCAAGCAGCCAAGCCGCGCCGGCCCCAGGCAGGCGCGGCGCCACCTGGACCAGCCCCGCCCCCGCCACGAACGCAACGCAGAAAATGCGGCCTGTGATATGCGCCTCCCGAAAGGGGGAAGCGTAGGCCGCCGCTGCGCGGTCCGGGCCGCGGCATGCGCGGTTTCATCCACCTCGGGAAACCGCCAGGCGCGCCGCCCGCGGAGGCAGCCGCGTGCGCCCTCTCCGTCTCATTCAGCCTGAATGCCCGCCTGCCTGACCTTGTCTCCCCAGACCTTTTCCTGCTGCGCCACGAAAGGTCCGAACTCGGACGCCGGCGCCGGCATGGGTTCGGCCCCCAACTGCACCAGCTTCCTCTTGATGTCCTCGGACGAGACGATTTTGTACAGCTCGTCGCCCAGGCGCTTGGCGACGGGCTGCGGCAACTTGGCGGGCCCGAAGATCCCGACCCAGGCCGCCAGGTCGAAACCGGGCTGGCCCAGCGCCTCCGACACACTGGGCAGATTCGGCGCCAGCGAACTGCGCTTCTCGGTGGATACCGCCAGCGCCTTCAGCGTGCCGGCCTGGATATGGGCGGTAGCCGAGGCCAGGTCCACGAACATGAACGTGGCTCGTCCCCCGATGATGTCCGTCATGGCCTGCGGCGTGCTCTTATAGGGAACCGCCGTGGCCTTCAGCCCGGTCAGCTTGTCGAACGAGGCGGCCGAAATCTGCCCCGTGCTGTTGCCGTAGGCGTAGTTCAGGCCCTGAGGGTTGGCCTTGCCGTAGCGCAGCAGGTCGTCGACGCTGTTGATCGGCAGTTTGGCGCTGACCGCCAGCACGAACGGGAAATTGCAGACCTGCGCCAGCGGCGTGAAGTCCTTGATCGGGTCGTAGCGCAGGTTCTTGAACAGATACGGGTTGGATGAATGGGTGGTGTTGGTCGCCAACATGATGGTGTAGCCGTCGGGTTGGGCGCGCGCCACCAGATCGGCGGCGATCTGACCCGAGGCGCCCGGGCGGTTCTCGACGATCACGGGCTGCCCCAAGGCGGCCTGCAAGCGCTCGCCGATCAATCTGGCGACGATATCGCTGGCGCTGCCCGCGCCGAATGCCGTGATCATCTTCACTGGCTGGGAGGGGTAGTCCGCCGCCTGTGCGGGCCCCGCCAGCCCCAGCGCGAGCAACGCCGCGGCGCATACCGGCTTGAATAAGGAACGCGTCATGTCTCTCTCCTTGAAGAGGCGCCGGCCTTGTATCCGGACGGTCGCCGAATGTCCTGGGCGGAAACGATTCGGTCTGTATCGCCCAGGCGGTTCAACTCGCGGCCGGAACGCTGGCCAGAATGCGCATCGCCTGCTTCAGGTGCGGGCGGTCCAGCATTTCGCCATCCAGTTGCAGCGTGCCGGCCCCCGGCGCCTGCTCGAACGCCTGGACGATGCGGCGGGCGCGCTCGACGTCGGCGGGGTCGGGCGTGAACGCATCGTTGATGGCGGCCACCTGGTCCGGATGGATCGCGATCTTGCCCGTGAAACCGGCCCGGCGCGCCCGCGCGGCGTCCTTGCGCAGGCCCTCCATGTCCCGGAAGTTGCCCCATATCGTGTCGATGGCGGGCACGCCCGCCGCGGCGGCGCCCAGCAGGCAGAGGGAACGCGCCAACTGATAGGTGAAGTCGTACTCGCCGTCCTCGCGCCGATTGCTGGCCGCGCCGAGCACCGCCGCCAGGTCCTCCGCGCCCCACGTCAGGCCGCGCAGGCGGGGGCTGCAGTCGGCGTAGCCGCCCAGGCTGAACATGGCGCCCGCGGTCTCCGTCGCCACCGGCATGATGCCGATCGCGCCGGGCGCCAGGCCTTCGCGCGCCTCCAGCGCGGCCAGACAGTGGTCCAGCATGACGATGCTCTGCGCGCCCTGCCCCTTCGGCAGCAGGATGGCGTCGGGCGCCGACCGCACCACGGCGGCCAGATCGTCCAGCGCCAGTCCGGAATCCAGGGGATTGATGCGCACCCACAGTTCCGGTCCGGATGCGGGGCGCGCCGCCAGGTATTCCTGCACGATGATCCGGGCCGCCGGCAGCCGCGCCGCGTCCACCGCATCCTCCAGATCCAGGATCAGGGCATCGGCCCCGGCCGCGGGGGCCTTTGCCAGTTTTCGTTCGCTGTCCCCGGGGACGAACAACATCGATCTCAACGCCATTGCATGCTCCTCATTGTCCTTGGAATCTGGGGGCGCGGCGTTCGGCGAACGCCTTCGTGCCTTCGGCGACATCCTGCGAATCCTGCAAGAGGCGCAGGAACAACTGCTCCAGCCGCAGGCCGGTCGCCAGGTCGGCATCGCGGCTGCGCAATGCAAGTTCCTTGGCGGCCTGCACCGCGAGCGGCGCATTGGCCGCCAGCCTGCGCGCATACGCCATGGCCGCCGGCAGCAATTCTTCGCGCGGCACGACGCGGTTCACCAGACCCCAGCGGCTGGCCGCCTCGGCGTCGAACGCATCGCCCAGCAGCAGCATTTCCATGGCGATGGCGTGCGGCAGCTGCTGCGCCACGCGCTGGGTGCCGCCATTGGCCGGAAAGACGCCGCGCCGGACCTCCGTCAGGCCGAAGGTGGCCGTGGGCACGCAGACGCGCAGATCGGTGGCCAGCAGCAGCGTCATGCCGCCGCCCAGGCAGTGCCCGTTCACGGCGGCAACGACCGGCTTCCAGACGTCGAGCCCGCGGTTCAGCAACTGCCCCTGCTGCGTATGCATCAACGCGGCCAGGTTGGGCGGCGCGCCAATGAACGATTTCAAATCGGCGCCCGCGCAGAAGGCGCGGTCGCCGGCCCCGGTGATGACGGCCACGCGGATGGCGTCGTCATCGCGGACCCGGCGCCAGGCCTCGGACAAGGCGTCATAGTGCGCGTGGTCCAGCGCGTTGCTTTTCTCCGGGCGGTTGATGGTGATCAGCGCCACGCCGTCCTGTTCGTGAAAATCGATGGACATGTCAGCCCTCCCCGGCCGTGGCCATGCCTGCCCGCGGCGCCAGCGCATCCAGATAGCGTCCGACCGCTGCCTCGCCATAGCCCAGTTCGGCCAGCACCTGCGCCGTATGCTCGCCGACCTTTGGCGGCGGCGCGGCAGGCCTGGGCCGCTGGCCATCGAAGCGCAGCGGCTGGGACACGACGTTCAGTTCGCCATGCGCGGACTGCGCGAATCGATGGATCATTTCGCTGGCGGCCGTGTGCTCGTGCGCCAGCAGCTCGCCCACGCCCTGGATGGGCGCGCAGGGAATGCCCGCGCGCGCCAGACGCCGGATCCAGCCATCCCTGTCGTCGCCGCGCATGATCTGCGACACGAGATCGAGGACTTCCGCGCGGTTGCGCACCCGGTCCGCGTTCGTCGCATAGCGCGGGTCGTCCGCCAGCTCCGCCCTGCCCGCCTCGTTGCAGAAGGCGCGCCACAAGGAATCGTTCGCGACGCCCAGCAACAAGGGGCGGTCGCCTGCCTCGAACACCTGGTAAGGACACAGGGATTCATGGGCGGAGCCCCAACGGCGCGGCTCGCTGCCCCGTTCCCAATAGCTTTGCATCACATAGCCCATGAACCCGACCGCCGTATCGAACAGCGAAGCCTCGACCTTGCAACCCTTGCCGGTGCGCAGCTTGCGCACGACCGCGGCCAGGATCCCGGTGGCGGCATGCATGCCGGTGGCCTGATCGATGGGCGAAATCGGGCTGCGGACCGCGGCCCCGTCCTCTTCCCCCGTGATGGACATCATCCCGCAGAACGCCTGCAGGATCACGTCGTAGCCTTTGCCCTTGTTCAGCGGCCCTTTGCTGCCGAAACCGGAAATGCTGCAATAGACCACGTCCGGGCGCAGCGCCGCCGCGCTCTCGTAGTCGATGCCCAGGCGGGCCGCCACTCCGGGCCCGAAACTCTCGACCACGATGTCGGCCGTGGCAATCAGGCGCTGGGCCGCTTCGCGGCCTTCGGGCGATTTCAGGTCCAGCGCCACGCTGCGCTTATTGCGGTTCACGCTCAGGAATACCGTGCCGTCCTCCCCCTTGAAGGGCGGCCAGCGGCGCGTGTCATCCCCCTTGGGCGGCTCCACCTTGATGACCTCCGCCCCCATATCGCCCAGATACTGCGTGCACAGGGGGCCCGCCAGCACCTTGGAGAAATCCACCACTCTCAGTCCCTGCAAGGCATCCATTGCATCCATCTCCCGCGTGCGCCTCGCGGCGCTCAGAAAGCGACGTTGCCGCCGCCCTTGGTTTGAATCATGGCCCGCGCCTCGTCGGGGGTCGCGATCTCCAGCGACAGCTCCTCCAGAATGCGGCGGATCTTCGCGACCTGCTCGGCGTTGGACGTCGCGAGCTTTCCGCGCCCGGCATACAGGCTGTCCTCCAGCCCCACGCGGACGTTCCCGCCCAGCAGCGCACTGGCGGTCACGAAGGACATCTGGTGCCGGCCCGCGGCCAGCACCGACAGGTAATAGTCGTCGCCGAAGAGCCGGTCGGCGATGGTGCGCATGTGCAGCAGGTTTTCGTGGTCGGCGCCGATGCCTCCCAGAATGCCGAAGATGCACTGCAGGAAGAACGGAGGCTTGGCCAGGCCGCGGTCGGCGAAGTGAGCCAGGTTGTACAGGTGGCCGACGTCGTAGCACTCGAACTCGAAGCGCGTGCCCAGGTCCGACAGCTCGCGCAGGCCCCGGTCGATCTGCGCGAACGTGTTCGACAGGATGAAATCGCGCGTCATCTCCAGATAGGGCTTTTCCCAGTCGAACTTGAATTCGCTGACGCGATCGCCCGCGCCCGCGATATTGAAGTTCAGCGACCCCATGTTCATGGACGCGACCTCGGGCTGCGCCCATTTGGCGGGCGCCAGCCGCTGGTCCAGCGACATGCCCAGCCCGCCGCCCGTGGTGATGTTCAGGATGGCGTTGCTGCGGGCCTTGATCTCGGGCAGGAACTGCGCGAAGAGCTTCGGGGCCTGGTCGGGCCTGCCGGTCTCTGGGTCGCGCGCATGCAGGTGCAGCATGGCGGCCCCGGCCTCGGCGGCCGCCACCGCGTCGTCCGCGATCTGCCTGGGCGTAATGGGAAGGTGGGGCGACATCGACGGCGTGTGGATCGACCCCGTGACGGCGCAGGTGATGATGACCTTCGGCGATTTGCGCATGCTTGTCTCCTCAATACGATTTGGGCAGGCCCAAGACCTTCTCGGCGATGTAGCAAAGAATCAATTGCGGCGAGACCGGCGCGATACGCGGCAGCATGGCTTCGCGAAAGTACCGCTCTACGTGGTATTCCTTCGCGTAGCCCATGCCGCCATGGGTCAGCACCGCGGTCTCGCAGGCGCGGAAGCCCGCCTCGGCGCAGAAGAACTTGGCCGCATTGGCCTCGGCGCCGCAGGGTTGCCCCTGGTCGTACAGCCAGGCGGCGCGGCGATACAGCAATTCGGCCGCCTCCAGTTCCACCCAGCGTTCGGCCAGCGGATGCTGCACGCCCTGGTTCTGGCCGATGGGGCGGTCGAATACGATCCGCTCGCCGGCGTAGGCAGCGGCCCGGCGCAACGCCGCCCGCCCCAGCCCCGTCGCTTCGGCCGCCAACAAGACCCGCTCGGGATTCAGGCCATGCAGGATGTAGGAAAAGCCCTTGCCTTCCTCGCCGATACGGTCTTCGACCGGCACTTCCAGTCCATCGATGAACAATTCGTTGGAATCGACGGCCTTGCGGCCCAGCTTTTCGATTTCGCGCACGCTGACGCGGCTGCGATCCAAGTCCGTATAGAAAAGGCTCAGGCCCTGCGTCGGACCGCTCACCTGATCCAGCGGCGTCGTGCGCGCCAGCAGCAGGATCTTGCTGGCCACCTGCGCCGTGGAGATCCAGATCTTCTGGCCGTTGACCACATAGCGGTCGCCCCGGCGCACGGCCAGGGTGCGCAGCTTGAGCGTATTGAGCCCGGTATTGGGTTCGGTCACGCCAAAGCAGGCCTTCTGCTCCCCGCTGATGACCGGCGGCAGCCACCGCGCGCGTTGCGCGTCGCTGCCATGCACTACCACGGGGTGCAGCCCGAACACATTCATATGGATGGACGAAGCGCCCGCCATGCCGGCCCCGGAAGCGGCGACGGTCTCCATCATGAGCGCGGCTTCCTGTATGCCCAGGCCGGCGCCGCCGTACTCGGCGGGCATGGCCACGCCCAGCCAACCGGCGCCGGCCATGGCGCGGTAGAAATCCTCGGGGAAGCCGCCTTCCCTGTCCTTGCGGGTCCAGTAGTCGTCATCGAATCCCGCGCACAGGTCCTGCACGGCATGGCGGATGGCGGTCTGCTCGTCGCTAAGCGCGAAATCCATGGGTAGCCTTTCCAGTAAAGGGAAAATCGGCGGGAAACGGGCCGCGTCTTCAGGCCGCCCGGCGCAGCATCAGCGCCACGCGGCGGCAGCTGGCGACCAGCTCGCCGCGCTGGTTGTAGGCTTCGTGGCCGAAGACCACGATGCCGTTGCGCGGACGCGAACGGCTGTCGCGCAGCTCCAGCACCTTCGTTTCCACGCGCAGGGTGTCGCCGGCGAACACGGGGTTGGGAAAACGCACCTCGTCCCATCCCAGGTTGCCTACGGTGGTGCCGAGCGTGGTGTCGCCCACCGATATCCCAACCATCAGCCCGAGCGTGAAGGCGCTATTGACCAGGGGACGGCCGAACTCGGTGGTCTTGGCGTATTCCGCATCCAGGTGGATGGCCGCGGGGTTCATCGTCATGGTGGAGAAAAGCACGTTGTCGGTCTCGGTGACCGTGCGCCGCACGTCATGGTGGAAGCACTGCCCGACCTGGAATTGCTCGAAGTACAACCCTGCCATCGTCGTCTCCTTCGCTGCGCGCCGCGGGGCTGCCGCCCGCTTGGCCATGGACATCCCGGCCCATCGCGTTAAAATGAACGCTAACATACTGTATGCATCCATACAATATTGGGAACAACCCCAAGGAGACAGGCAATGCAGATCCGGAACCTGGTAAACCGGCAGGTCGTCCTGAAAGAAAGGCCGCTGGGCATTCCGCAGGCCTCGCACTTCGATGTCCGCACCGCGCCGGTGCCCGAACCGAAGGAAGGCGAAGTCCTGGTCAGGAACCTATACCTGTCCGTGGATCCGGCCATGCGCGGCTGGGTCAATGCCGCCGCGAACTATTCGGACCCGGTGGCGATAGGCGAAGTCATGCGTTCGTTCGCGGCCGGACGCGTGGTCGCGTCGCGCAATCCGCGATATCCCGAAGGCAGCCTCGTAATGGGAATGCTGGGCTGGCAGGACTACGCGGTGACCGACGGGCAGGCTATCCGGCGGCGCGTGCTGGAGACCGATCTGCCCCTGTCGCTGTCGCTCGGCGTTCTTGGGCTGAACGGCGTCACGGCCTACTTCGCGCTCAACGTCTGCGGCGAACCCCGGGCCGGGCAGACCGTCGTCGTCTCCACCGCCGCGGGCGCGGTCGGCTCGGTCGTCGGGCAACTGGCCCGCCACCAGGGCTGCCGGGCCGTGGGCATCGCGGGCGGGGAAGCCAAGACCCGTCTCTGCATGGAGGACTTCGGCTTCGACGCCGCGGTCGATTACCATTCGCCCGAGTTGGCGCAAGCCTTGGCCGATGCCTGCCCGGACGGCGTGGACGTCTACTTCGACAACACCGCCGGGCGCATCAGCGATACCGTGCTCCCGCTGATCAACCGGCACGCGCGCATCGTCATTTGCGGCACCGCATCCGTGGCCAGTTGGGATCCCTGGCCCACCGGTCCACGCGTCGAGCGCCACCTGCTCAACAAGGCGGCGCGCATGCAGGGCTTCCTCGTATGGGACTATGAGCACCGCTACGAAGAAGCCGTCGCCGCGCTGGCGCCCCTGGTGCGCGAAGGAAAATTGCGCTTTCGCGAAGAGATCCTGGACGGCATCGAAGCCGCGCCGGGATCGATCGCGGATCTCTACCAGGGCAAGAACATGGGCAAGCGCCTGATCCGGCTGGAGGATGCCTGAATGGCCAACAAGGCGGTGAACAACGCGCAGGAAAACTGGGACCAGCGGTTGGGCTTCCTGATGCACGATGTATCGAGACTGCGCCGCAAGGTCTTCGACGAGGTCATGAAACCCGAAGGCATCACGCGGTCCCAGTGGTGGGTCATGGCGCACCTGTCCCGCCATGACGGCATGTCGCAAAGCGACCTGGCCGACGTGCTGGACCTGGGCCGCGCCGCGCTCGGCGGCCTGGTCGACCGCCTGGAAGCGCTGGGCTATGTGCGCCGGGGAGCCGACGAGCAGGACAGACGGACCAAGCTGGTGCTGCTGACGCCGGAGGGCCGCGCCATGATCGAACGCATGCGCGTCAAGAGCGACGTCATGAGCGAAGCCATCCTGCAAGGGCTCACCGCCGAACAGCGCCACCAGTTGGCCGACATGCTGAGCCTCGTCAAGCGCAATTTGCTGGCCTTCGATACGTCCGCCCCCTGACGCTGGCGGGGCTGCAAGCCCCCCGGCCAAGGCCTTACATCCGGTACTGCAGACTCAGCATCGCATTGCGCGGCGCGCCCGGCATGTTCAGGTTGGGGCTGCTCCCGTGCGCCGACACGATATAGCCGGCGTCGAACAGGTTATACACGTTCAGCTGCACCGAATACGGTCCCTTGCGCCACCAGGCCGCGACGTCGGCGGTCACATAGCCAGGCAGCGTGACGGTATTGCCCGGGTTCGCGAACCGCGAACCCACCAGGTTCAGGCCCGCGCCGGCGCCAAAGCCGTCTCCCAGATCCTTGGTGATCCAGATATTGCCGGCATGCCGCGGCGTGAGGGTGGCGCGCTTGCCTTCCACTCTCTTGCCGCCGTCCTTCGCGATGGACTCGGTAACGCGCGCGTCCAGATAGGCGTACCCCAGCATCGCGCGCCAGCCATTGCTCAAATCGCCCGACAGGGTCCATTCGGCGCCGTCCGTACGTTGCGTGCCTACCGGCACCAGCGAGTTGGTGACGGGATTGTTGACCTTGATGTCGGTACGCTCGAGCCGGAAGATGGACACCGTGGTGGACAGCCTGCCATCCATGAAATCGTACTTGGCGCCGATCTCGTAGTTGGTGGTTTTCTCGGGCGCCAGATCGGCATTGTTCGCAGCCAGCGAGAACGCTTCCCCCGAGGGCTGGTACGACTGGCTCCATGATAGGTAGTACGACTGCGCGGCATCGGGCTGGAACACCAGGCCGAGGCGCGGGCTCCAGTTGGAATCCGTGCGCGCGAGGTTCGTGCCGTTGCGGCGGTCTTCGGTTTTCTGCTCGAAGCGGTCGTGGCGCACGCCGCCCAGCACCTTCCAATGCTCGCCCAGCGACACCATGTCCTGGACATACAGGCCCAGGGTATTGAAACGGCCCAAGTTGTCCGTGCCGGGCCGGCCCGCGATCTGCCTCGGCAACGTGGGCAGCACCGGATCGAACAGATCGACGGTCGCCACGTTGTTGGCCGAATAGTTCACCAGGTCCTTGTTCTGCTGCCCGACTTCCACGCCGTACAGGACCTCGTGCCTTACCGAGCCCCATTGCGCGCGCTGCGTCAATTCCGTCTGGTTGGTCCAGCCATGCTCTTCGCGGCGCACGTTCGAGCGGTTCAGAGTCACCGTGCGCGCGGCGTCATTGACGACGCCCGGCAGCGTGTTGTTGCGGTCCAGGGTGTAGTGGTAGTAGCGAGTGGCGTTGCGCAGCGACCAGTTCTCGTTGAAGCGGTGGGTCAGCGTGCCGGCGTAGGACTGCACGCGCGCCTGCGAATAGTCCACATCGCGCGCATTCTCCGCGCCGTAATAGGTGGATGGGTCCACGTCCACCGGACGGCCGTGATAGGCGGGGATGCCGAAATCCGTAACGCGGCGGT
This sequence comes from Achromobacter sp., assembly GCF_050285585.1. GTDB lineage: Bacteria > Pseudomonadota > Gammaproteobacteria > Burkholderiales > Burkholderiaceae_B > Achromobacter. The sequence goes on from NZ_JBLZXF010000011.1 coordinate 129,050, forward strand.
CTTCCAGGAATTCAGTCTGGATCAGGAAGGTCGTGTCCTCGCCCAGACGCATCATGGCGGATGGCGCGATGGCCTTGCGGTCCAGGAATTGCTTGTCGCGGTAGCTGTCGCCCTTCTCGACCGCCCCGGTCAGGCGCCATGCCATGCTGCCGCCTTCCGTCGCGCGGCCAAGGTCCAGGTCCAGGCGCCGGTCGTTCCACGAGCCGTAGCTCAGGCCCAGCTGCGTAATGTCCTCGCCTGGCTTCTTGGTGATGCGGTTGATCAGGCCGCCGGACGATCCCCGGCCGTACAGGACCGCGACGGGCCCCTTGATGACGTCGATGCGCTCGACATTGGACAGATCGCGGTAGTACAGCGCGTCATCGCGAAAGCCGTCGACGAACTGGTCGGCGATGGCGGTAAAGCCCCGGATCGACACCTGATCGCGCTGCCCATCGCCCGAGGAAAAGCTCACCCCCGGCACATTCTTCAGGGCGTCCTGTATCGAGTTGGCATGCTGGTCGCGCATGACTTCCGCGGGCACGACATTGACGGTCTGCGGGATGTCCCGCAGAGGAACGTCGATCTTGGTGGCGCTGGAGGAGTCGGGCGGGTTATAGGTTTGTGACGTGTCATCGCTGCCGTACACGCTCACGGCGGGCAAGGTCGGGGCGATATTCTGGCTCTGGGCGCGGGCCGGGCTGGCAAACGGCGCCAGGGCAATCAATGCTGCGGAAATCGAACGGGTAGCGGACATGAGCGTGCGGCGCGTATCGGGATAGGACTGAGCTAAAAAGGTGCGGCATTTTCATACATACAAGAATCAATCTCAATATATTTATCATTTACATATAAATTTGCTACGCAACTTGACAAGCCCCACGCCCGCTCGGAACATACGGACATCCACCCGGGGAGCTTCGGCAAGAAGCTGAGAATCCGTTGGCGGGCCCCACCGGGGCCCGCAATGCACGGCGACCCGTCGAACCTGATCCAGATAACGCTGGCGTAGGGACGGTGCAGCGGCCAGGCGCCTTCGCCCGCGCAGCGCGCGCGGCCGCCTTCCCCGCCAGCGCGTTCTTCCTGCAAGGACCGCCCGGCATGCAAGCCCATCCCCTTCCCCCCGCCGCTCAGGCCGGCATTTCGCAGGGCCTCCTCGAGGCCGTGCGCCGCGACGCGCCGCTGGTGCAGTGCCTGACCAATTTCGTGTCCATGAACTATGCGGCGAACGCGCTGCTGGCCATCGGCGCCTCTCCGGCCATGGTCCATGCCGCCGAGGAAGCCCCGGAGTTCGCCCGCATGAGCGGCGCGGTCGTGATCAATATCGGAACGCTGTCGGCGCCCTGGCTGGAGAGCATGCTGCTGACGGCGGAATCGGCCGGCCAGGGCGGCACGCCCTGGGTGCTGGATCCGGTGGCGCATCACGCCACCGCCTTTCGCCGCGGTGCCGTAAAGCGGCTGCTGGATCTGCGGCCCGCCATCATTCGGGGCAACGCCTCCGAGATCATCGCCCTGGCCGGCGGCCGCAGCGCCGGCAAGGGCGTCGACTCCGGCAATGCGGTGGCCCAGGCCGAGCAGTCGGCCGTCGCGATCGCGGCGGCGCGCGAAACGGTGGTGGCCGTCACCGGCGAGGTGGATTTCGTGACGGACGGCAAACGTTCGGTGCGCATCGCGGGCGGCTCCGCATTGATGCCGCGCGTCACCGCGACGGGCTGCGCGCTGACCGCCACGGTCGGCGCATTCGCCGCGGTGTCGCGCGCCGACCCCTATGCGGCCGCCGTGGCGGCCCTGTCGTGCTTCGCTATCGCCGGCCAGCGCGCCGGCGCCCATTGCGCGGGGCCGGGGTCGTTCGCATGGCGGTTCCTGGACGCACTGGCCGCGCTGGAGCCCGACAGCCTGGCGCGGGAATCGCCGCTGCGCCGATAGCCGGCCGGGACGCGGTCAATCCGCCTGGCGGTAGTACACGCAGATGCGCCTGCCGCCGATCTCGTGCACCTCGATCGGCAGTTCGTACAGCGCGCTCAGCACCTCTGCCCGAACCAGCTCCGCGGGCGTCCCCTGCCGGGCGACGCGGCCCATCCGCATCGCGACGATGCGATCCGCGTAGGTAGACGCGAAATTGATGTCGTGCAACACCAGCACCACGGTCTTGCCCAGTTCGTCCGCCGCGCGGCGCAGGGTGCCCATCATGGCGACGGCGTGTTTCATGTCCAGGCTGTTCAGCGGTTCGTCCAGCAGGACGTAGCGCGTATCCTGGCACAGCACCATCGCGACAAAGGCGCGCTGGCGCTGCCCGCCCGACATCTCGTCCAGGTAGCGGTCGGCCAGCGGCTCGAGGTTCAGGTAGGCGATGGCTCGGTCGATGTGCTCCTTGTCGTCCAGCGTCAGGCGGCCGCCAGTGTGCGGATAACGGCCGAACGCCACCAGGTCCCTCGCCGTCAGCCGCAGCGGCAGGTGATTGTCCTGCCGCAGGATGGACAGGCGGCGCGCCAGTTCCCGGCTGTCCGCCTTCGTCACGTCCAGCCCGTCCACCAGCACCCGGCCCGCGGACATGGGCAGCAGGCGGCTGACCATGGACAGCAGCGTCGATTTGCCCGCGCCGTTGGGCCCGATGATGGCGGTGACGCCGCCCGCCGGCAGGGACAAGGTAACGCCATCGACGACCACGCTGTCGCCGTACTGTTTGCTGACTTGCTGGATTTCTATCATCGGCGCCCCCTGCGCAGGATCAGGACGAGAAACATGACGCCGCCCACGAATTCGATCACCACGCTGACCGTGGTGTTCAGGCCCAGCACCCGCTCCAGCAGCGTCTGGCCGCCGACCAGGAAGATCACGCTCAGCAGGGCCGCGGCCGGGATGGTGTGCCGGTGCCGGTCGGAGCCCATGGCCTGGTAGGCCAGATTGCTCACCAGCAGCCCGAAGAAGGTCACCGGGCCGACCAGCGCCGTGGAAACGGAAACCAGCACCGCGATGGCCGCGAGGGTGCGCATCAGCGTGCGACGGTAGTCCACGCCCAGGTTCACGGATATCTCGCGTCCCAGCGCCAGCACGTCGTAGCGATGGCGCATGCGCCAGACCAGCAGCGACGCCGCGAAGACGGCCGCGAGCGCGATCGGCAGCAAGCTCACGCGCACGGTGTTGAAACTGGCGAACATGCGGTCCTGCAGGACCAGGAATTCATTGGGGTCGATCAGCCGGACCACGAAACTGGACAGGCTGCGGAACAACAGCCCGAAGATGATGCCCACCAGCATCATCAGGTGCAGGCTGCGCACCCCGTCGGCGAACAGCCAGCGAAACAGCAGGCAGGCGAACGCCGTCATGGCCCCGACCTCCAGCAGGAAGGCGGCCACCGGATGCCCGACGGTCGCGGCCGCCTGCCCGAAGCCGAACACCACCACTGCCTGGATCAGCAGGTACAAGGCGTCGAACCCCATGATGGCCGGGGTCAGGATTCGATTGTGGGTGATCGTCTGGAACAGCACCGACGACAGCGCGACGGCGTAGGCGACCAGCAGCATCGCTCCCAGCTTGGCTCCCCGGAACGGGATCACGAACGACCATTGCCCATTGGCGCCCAGGGTCATGAAAGCGGCCATACAGGCCAGCGCGGCGGCCGCCAGCAGGCCCAGGCGCCAGGCCTGGGGCGCGCGGGCGGCGGCCGGAAACACGTTTTCAAGCAAGGCGATTCCTCCGCATGCGCAGCAGGCAAAGGAACAGGATGCTGCCCAGCACGCCGACGACGGTGCCGATGGGAATCTCGTAGGGATGGATCACCAGCCGGCCGATGATGTCGCAGGCCAGCACGAAGATTCCGCCCAGCGCGGCCACCCATGGAATGGAGCGGCGCATGTTGTCGCCCAGCATCAGGCTGACGGCGTTGGGCACGATCAGACCCAGGAAAGGGATGCCGCCGGCGGTCACGACGACCACGGCCGAGATCGCCGACACGATGAGCAGGCCGGCCAGGGTCAGCCGCGCGTGGTTCAAGCCCAGGTTGGACGCGAACTCGCGGCCCATGCCGGCCACGGTATAGCGATCGGCCGCCAGATAGGCGGCGCAGGCCAGCCCGAAGCCGATCCACAGCAACTCATAGCGCCCTCGCAGCACGCCGGAGAAATCGCCGGTAGTCCAGGCATGCAGGGATTGCAGCAGATCGTAGCGGTACGCGACGAAGGTCGTCACCGCGTGGATCACCCCGCCGAGGATCAGCCCGATCAGCGGCACGATGAACGGCGTGCGCAATGGCACGCGGCGCAGCAACGCCAGGAATAGCAGGGTGCCCGCAAGGGCGAATCCGGTAGCCGTCAGCATCTTGCCGATCACGGGCGTTTCCGGCGCCAGCAGGGTGATCACGAGAATTCCCAGGGTGGCGGACTCGACCGTGCCCGCGGTAGTGGGTTCCACGTAACGGTTGCGCACCAGCATCTGCATGATCAGGCCCGCCACGGCCAGCGACATGCCGGCCAGCAGCAGCGCCAGCGTGCGCGGCACGCGGCTGACCATCAGCAGGCGCCAGGCGCGCTCCGCGTCCTCGCCGCCCCAAAGCGCGGCCCAGGACAACTGCCCCGCCCCCAGACTGACGCTGGCCGCGCACAGCAGCAGCAATAATGCCGCCACCGCCGCGAACCCGCCCCAACCGCCCATCGACTGCCGACCGCTCACCCGCCCTGCTCCTGCTCCATGCATGCGGCGCTACTTGCCAGCCGCCAGCGCGCGCGCGATCTCGTCCACGTTCTGCTGCATGGCAGCCAGGCCCGCGCTGCCCATCAGGTACCAGTTGTAGCCGTTCAGGTAGACCACGTGCTTGTTCTTCCAGGCCTTGGTCTGGCGCACGAGCTCGTTGTCCAGCATGCGCTGCGCCGACACGCCTTCGCGGCCGATCGCGGCGTCCCGGTCGATCACGAACAGCCAGTCGGGGTCGGTCTGCGCAATAAATTCGAAGGAGATCGCCTGGCCGTGGTTGGACACGCTCAACCCCGTCGTCGCCGGCTTGACGCCAAAGGCGTCGTGGATCACGCCGAAGCGCGAACCCGGGCCGTAGGCGCTCATCTTGCCGCCCGTGGTCAGCACGATCAGCGCCGTGCCGGCGCCGGCCGCCTTGGCGTTCAAATCCGAGATAGAGGCGCGCAGCGCGTCCAGCTGTTGCCGGGCCGCCTCCTGCTTGCCATAGATGGCCGCCAGCGTTTCCGTGTTGCGCGCCACGCTGCCAACCAGGTCCTTGGCGTTCACGGTCAGGTCGACGGCGGGCGCCAGTCTGGCCAGTTCGTCGTACTTGGGCGCCGAGCGGCCCGCCACGAAGATGACCTGCGGCGCGGCCGCGTGGATCACCTCGTAGTTGGGCTCGAACATCGTGCCCACCTTCAGGTAGCGCTTGTCCGCGTACTGTTCCAGTTGCGGCGGCAGCTTGGCGACGCTGGGCACGCCCGTCACTTCCACGCCCAATGCATGCAGCGTGTCCAGCACGGCCAGGTCCATCACCACCGTCTTGGCCGGATTGGCGGGAACGGCGGTTTCACCGCGCGCGTGTTTCACAGGGATCGTCGCCTGCGCCACGGCCACAGCGGTGGCGGCGCTCAAGGCCAGCGCGACTCCGGTCCGGGCGAGCCATCGGCGGGCGCAGCCCGCTAGCATTTGCTTCTTCATGCGTACCTCTTCATGTGGCGGGCGCCGCGCGCCCGCCGGTCTCAGAACTTCACGCCTACGCCCAGCCAGTAGCGGCGGCCGTCTTCGACATAGCCGTAGTCGTCATACGTGACCTGCTTATCGAACAGGTTGTAGATGCCGGCATACACCGACACGGTCTTGTTGAGCTGATACGAGCCGCCCAGGTCCACGAAGGTGTAGGACGGCGCCACCACCGACGACGAGGACGGGCCGGTGATGGGCTGGCTTTCCTTGCCGCGGTAGTTGATCCGCGCCCAGGCCTGCAGCGCGTCCGACGCCTGCCAGTTCACCGTGGTGGTGAACAGGTGCTTGGGCAGCTGGTTCAGGGGCTGGCCCTTGTATTCCCCCGACTTCTGCTCCGACTTCGTGAACGTGTAGCTGCTGGTCAGCGACCATTCGCGCGACAGCGGCAGCTTCATGCTGGCTTCCACGCCGCGCGAATTCGCCTTGTCCACGTTCATGTACGTGGTGGGATCCGAACCGAACTGATTGGGCCCGTCCGTGCACTGGCTGGCCGGGCACGCCACGCGCGTGATCTTGTCCTTGAAGTCGTTGTTGAACAGGGTCAGGCCGGCGTTGAAGCCTTCGCCGTCGTCATAGAGAATGCCGATTTCCTCGGTCACCGACTTTTCCGGCGTCAGGTCCGGGTTGCCGTACATGTTGCCGCCGCGGCTGACCTGGCCCCAACCGGCCACCGTCTGGCGCAGGTCGGGCGCGCGGAAACCGGTGGAAACGCCGCCCTTCAGGGTCCAGCGTTCCGCCATGTGCCAGACACCGTACAGGCGCGGGCTGAAATGCGTGCCGAAGTTCTCGTCTTCGTCCATGCGCAGGCCGGTCGTGAGCGCGAAATCCTCGGTCAGGCGCCACTCATCCTCGGCGAACAGCGCCCATTGGTAGCGTTCCACCTTGCTGGGGCCGCCCGCCAGCTGGTTGCCCGTCTGGTCGTTCAGGCGCTGGTTCAGGTAGCTGCCGCCCAGGGTCAGCATGTGCGAACCCAGCGGCAGAGACCAGCTCGTCTGAATATCCAGGTTCTTGATCTTCATCTGCCGCGAGCGGTTATCGAATTCTTCCTGCTGCACGTAGCTGTCCGACACGCCCCAGCCCCAGCGCCCGGTGTGCGACAGCGCCCATTTGTTGCTGCGGTAGTCGGTTTCCGACGAAGCCGGGCATCCATTGCGCGAGCAGGCCTCGCCCGGCGCCAGCGGCGCGACGGTCTTGCCCAGTGTTTCCTGGAGCTTCTGCCGCATGGTCGTCGCTTCCAGGACGATGTCGTGGTCGCGGTTGGGCGTCAACGCCAGCTTGGCGGTCACGCTTTCGGCGTTGCGCTTGCGAAAGCCGTCGACGATGCGGTCCTCGTCGCGCTGCGTCGCCTGGCCGTAGATCTGCAGGCCGAGCAGATCGGTCTTGATGGGGCCCGCCAGGTAGAAGTTGCCCTGGTAGATATCGCCCGACTTGCTGCTTTCCTGGATCGTCGTGTCCAGGCGGATCTCGCCGCCCCAGGCGTCCGGCACCTTGCGGGTGATGATGTTGATCACCCCGCCCATGGCGTCCGAGCCGTACAGCGAGGACATCGGGCCGCGCACCACTTCGATGCGCTCGATGGCGGAAAGCGGCGGCGTCCAGCCTCCCTCGACGCCCGTGGAGTCTGAGTTGGTGCGGGTTTCGCGGGAGTTCTGGCGCTTGCCGTCGATGAGGATCAGCGTGTATTTCGGGCCCATGCCGCGCAGGCTGATGTCCTGGCGGTCGCCGCCCCCGGTGACGATCACGCCTGGCACCTCCACCAGCGCGTCGTTCAGGTCGCGGTAGAACTTCTTGTCCAGGTCCTCGCGGGTAATGACGCTGATCGAAGCAGGCGCATCCTGGATCTGCTGTTCATAGCCGGAGGCGGTCACCACCACGGTTTCCATCGTCTTGGCGGCGTCGTCGCTCTGCGCCCATGCCGACCCCGCCCCGAAACCCGCCGCGCACAGCGCCACGGCCAGCCGCGTGCGTGAACCCGGTACGCGCCAGCCGGCGGCCAGATCTTTCCTGCTCATGATTCCGATTTCTCCCGTCCCAGGCTTGGGCCGCACCCCACGTGCCGCATCCGCCCGCTTCGCATTTATGAATGAAAACTATTCTCATATTAAAATAGGACCACAGTTAGGCCGGCAACACGCTTTCCGCAACTTTTATCTTCTTTGCACTTCTTGACACTCGGGCCCGTGGGCATCCGCCACACTGCCGGGTGCAGAACCGACGATACGCATGCCTTTTTCCTCATCTCTGGCGACGCGGCGCATCCTGCTGATCGACGACGACGTCGAGCTGGCGCAGATGCTGCGCGAATACCTGGAACCCAATCACTGCCGGCTGACGCTGGCGCACACGGGCGCAGACGGGCTCGCCCTGCTCGCGCAGGACGACTTCGACCTGGTGCTGCTCGATCTGATGCTGCCGGACGGCAGCGGCCTGGATCTGCTCAAGCATTACCGGCAGCGCTCGCGCCGCCCCGTCATCATGTTCACCGCGCATGGCGGCGAAACCGACCGCGTGCTGGGCCTGGAGTTCGGCGCCGACGATTACCTCGCCAAGCCCTTCAGCCCCCGCGAGCTCAAGGCCCGCATCACCGCGGTGCAACGCCGCTTCGATGAGGTGCCGGAGGCCGCGCGGCCCGGCCTGACGCTGGGCGCGCTGTCCCTGGACCCGGCCACCGGGCGGGCGCGGGTCGGCGACGAGGAAATCGCGCTGACGGGCGCGGAACAGCGCATTCTCGAGATCCTCATGCGCGCCCCCGGACAAGTGGTCGGGCGCGACCAGATCGGCCTATATGCCCTGGGCCGCAAGCCGGATCGCTACGACCGCAGCATCGACACCCACATCAGCGCCCTGCGCAAGAAGCTGCGCCTGGACAATGCCGCGGACGCTATCTCGATCCGCAACCTGCGCGGCCTCGGCTACGTGCTGGCCGGCGGCGACGCCTGATGGCCTGGCTGCCCGCCCGCTCGCTCTTCTGGCGCGCCTTCCTGACCTTCTGGGGCGCCATGGCCGTCATCCTGGTTTGCGGCATGATGCTGACCGCCGCGGTCGCCTGGTACCGCTTCAATTCGCTGGACGGCCTGAATCCCGCCAGCCTGACGCGCGACGCCGCGCAGATCGCCCGTACCCAGGGCGAAAAAGGACTGGAGCGCTGGGTACAGGCCATGGACCGGCGCTACTCCGCCCTGAAGATCTACATCCTGGACGCCCGCGACGCCGACATCCTGGGCCGGCGCCTGCCCACCCGCATGCACGACTGGCTGGGCTCGTACCGCGCCGCGCCCGAGCGCGCGTCCCAGGCGGAGTACCCGCCCGCCGACCCGGAAGGGGAACGAGTCTCCTGGTGGGACCCACAAGTGCTGGCGCTGCCGGATGGCACGGAATTGCTCATGCTGTTCCTGCCGTTCGACTCCTCCCACTGGGAGGTGCTGGCGCTATCGCCGGTGGCGCTGGCGCTGCTGCTGTTCGCGCTGGCGGTAACCGCTCCGTTCTGCTGGGCCTTGAGCCGCCACGTCACGTCGCCGCTGGCGCAACTGCGCCAGACCACGCACGCGCTGTCCGCCGGGCGGCTCGACGCGCACACTCCCGCGAAGCTGGCCCGGCGCAAGGATGAACTCGGGTTGCTGGCGCGCGATTTCAACGCCATGGCGGACCGGCTGAAAGCCCTGCTCGACACCCGCGAACAACTGTTGCACAACATCGCGCACGAACTGCGCTCTCCCCTGGCGCGCCTGCGGCTGGCCGCCGAACTGGCGCGGCGCAGGGACGAACGCCAGGACCTGCAGCTGGAGCGCATCGAGCGGGAATGCGAACGCCTGGACGCGCTGGTCGGAAACACGCTGCGGCTGGCCCGCCTGGGCGCCCTGCCCGTGCCCACCGAAACGCTGGACCTGGCCGAGGTCGTCGCCAGCGTCGTCGAAGACGCCCGCTACGAAGCCGGCGGCCGGCAGATCAGCATCGCCTGGGACGCCCATGCTCCCGTGCCGCTGGTCGGCGACCGGTGCAGCCTGGCCAGCGCCATCGAGAACGTGCTGCGCAACGCCCTGCGTTTCGCCCCCGCGCACAGCACGATACGCGTGCGGCTCCTGGTGAGCGCGCGCGAGGCCTGCCTGGAAATCGAGGACCGCGGGCCAGGCGTGGCCCACGATGAATTGGAATCCCTGTTCGAGCCGTTCTACCGGACGGCGTCGGGCGCCCGCAAGCCCGGCAGCGGCGCGGGGCTGGGCCTGTCCATCGCGCAGGCGGCGGTGGCGGCCCACAAAGGCCGCATGTCGGCGCGGAACATGTCGCCCCAGGGGCTGAGCGTGCGGCTGGAGCTGCCCCTGCTGCGCGCCTGACAGGCTTCAGTCGGCGTCGGCCAGGATTGCGGCGGGCAGCCGGGGCAGCACCCGCAGGGCGTTGGCCGTGGTGGCATGCGCCACCTGCGTGGGCGTCAGCCCGCGCAATTCCGCCAGGACCTGGGCGATGCGGACGAGCTCCCCCGGCCGGTTGCGGCGCTGCGGCGGATGCAGCCAGGCGGGGGGAATGTCCGGCGCATCGGTTTCCAGCACCAGGTGCGCCAAGTCGATGTCCATGGCGTGGCGTCGGATCTGCAGCGCGCGCTCATACGTCATCGCCCCGCCCAGCCCCAGCGCGAATCCCTGCTCGATGAATGCTTGCGCCTGCTGGGCGCTGCCATTGAAGGCATGGGCGATGCCGCCGATGCGGGGATGCCTCCGCAGATATTTCAACAGGATGTCCTGCGACTTGCGCACGTGCAGCAGCACGGGCAGGCCGAACTCGGTCGCCATCGCCAGCTGCGCGGCATAGAAACGCTCCTGGCGCTCCCGCGGCTCGCCGGACGCGATCTCGGGCACGAAGAAATCCAGCCCGATCTCGCCGATGGCGACAAAGCGGGGGTCTCCCAGCGATTGCTTGACGGCCGCGCGCAGCGCGTCCAGGTCCGCGTCATCGGCGCGCTGCACGTAAAGGGGATGGATGCCCAGCGCGTAGGCGCCGCCGGCGATCCTGCCGGCCAGCTCCCGCACGACCGAAAAATTGGCGCGCTCGACGGCCGGGATCACGATGGACTGGACGCCTGCCTCGCAGGCGTCGTCGGCCACCTGTTCGCGGTCGTCGTCGAACTCGGCGGCATCCAGGTGGCAGTGGGTGTCGATCAGCATGGGCGTGCCCTCCTTGCCCCGATTATCCACCCGGCCCGCTCAACCTGAAACCAGGCGGCCGTTCTCCATGAGCAATTGGCGGTCGGCGCGGGCGGCCAGTTCGGGATCGTGCGTCACGATGGCGAATGCCGTGCCGGACTCCCGGTTCACCTGGGTCAGCAGCTCGAACATGGTATGCGCCGTGTGGCGGTCCAGGTTGCCGGTGGGCTCGTCGGCCAGCACGCAGGCCGGACGTGTTACCAGCGCGCGCGCCAGCGCCACGCGCTGCCGCTCGCCGCCGGACAATTGCCCCGGGAAATGCCCCTCGCGGGCGGACAGCCCCACCAGGCCCAGGACTTCGCGGGCGGCCTCGCGGGCCGCGTCGCGGCCCTGGCGGCGCACGATCAGCGGCATCGCCACGTTGTCCAGCGCGGAGAACTCGGGCAACAGATGGTGGAACTGGTAGACGAAACCCAGGCTGCGGTTGCGCACCGCGCTCTTGCGGCTTTCGGACAGGCCGACGGCGAGCTCGCCGTCCACCGACACCGTGCCGCTGGTGGGCACGTCCAGCAGGCCCAGGATATGCAGCAGCGTGCTCTTGCCAGAACCCGAGGCGCCGACGATGGCGACCATCTCGCCGCGGGCCACGGACAGGCTGACGTTGCTGAGCACTTCGATTCGCGCGGGGCCTTCGTCGTAGACCTTGACGATGTTGTCGGCCTGCAATGCGGGAGTCAGTGTGTCAATCATGGCGCAGCACCTGGGCGGGTTGCAGGCGCGAGGCGCGCCAGCTGGGATACAGGGTCGCCAGCAGGGACAGCACCAGGGAGGTCAGGCCGATGGTGACGATGTCTCCCACCTGAGGGTCCGAGGGCAAGGCGCTGATGAAATAGATTTCGCGCGGCAGGAAATGCACGCCCAGCAGGCGTTCGATGAACGGCACGATCACGTCCACGTTGTAGGCGATGAGGATGCCGCCCGCCACGCCCAGCAGCGTGCCGATGACGCCGATCAGCGCGCCCTGCACCAGGAAGATGCGGGCGATTTCCCGGGGCCCTGCCCCCAGCGTGCGCAGGATGGCGATGTCGGACTGCTTGTCCTTCACGGCCATGACCAGCGACGACAGCAGGTTGAACGCGGCCACCGCCACGATCAGCGCCAGGATCAGGAACATCATGCGCTTTTCGGTCTTGACGGCGGCAAACCACGTGCGGTTGTTGCGGGACCAGTCGCTGGCCATCACATAGGGCGGCAGCACCTTCTGCAGCTCGGCCGCCACCTCGGGCGCCCTCTGCATGTCGGCGATGCGCAGGCGCACGCCGGCGGTGCCGCTCTCGCGGAACACGCGGGCGGCATCCTCGTCGTCGACGAAGGCCAGCGAGGAATCGTATTCATAGTGGCCGGACGAGAACACGCCCACGACGGTGAACTGGCGCATGCGAGGCGTAAAGCCGGCCGGACTGATCGAGCCCTGCGGCGCCATCATCAGCAGCGTATCGCCCACCTTCACGCCCATGGCGTCGGCCAGCTCGTTGCCCAGCACCACGCCGAAACCGCCGGCCTTCAGGTCGGTGAGCCGGCCCGACACCATCTGCCGGGGCAGGTCAGACACCTTGCCTTCGGTCTGTGGATCTATGCCGCGCACCTGCACGCCCCGCAAGGCCTGCCCGCGCACCAGCATGCCCTGCGCCGCCACGAAGGGCGCGCCGGCCTTGACCTCGGAGTTCTTCTCGGCGGCGGAGGCGAACTGCTGCCATTGGTCCAGCACCCGTTCCGGCACCGCGCCGGGGACATAGAGTTCGATGTGGGGCAGCACCGACAACATGCGGTCGCGCACTTCCTTCTGGAAGCCGTTCATGACGGACAGCACGACGATCAGGGCGGCGACGCCCAGCGCGATGCCCGCCATGGAACTGGCGGCGATGAAGGAGATGAAGCGATCGCGGCGCCCGCGTCGCTGGCGGATTCGGGCCAGCCCGGCGTAGCGGGCGCCTATCCATAGTTCGTAAGGTATTTTCAGCACGTGCGCATTATGGCATTAACGGGCGGGGACTCGCCCGGCGCCGGGAGGGCCCGCCGGCCGCCTGCCCGCGCGCTGAGTTCGCGGCCGACAGGCCCGGAACAGGCATGTTCAGCTATGGCAGCGCCGGCGCCGCTTAGTTCCCCGGGCCCGCGCGGACTACAATCCCGGCCATGCTGATCGTGATCCCGGGCGCCCTGCCCGCCCTACCCGTCGCCTCGGAACTGGCCAAGCTCCTGCCCGAGCGCGCGCCCACCCTGCACGCCTGGCTTCAGGCCGGCGCCGCCCGGCCCGAAGCCTTCGACGCGCGCGCCCATGGCTGCACCGCCTTCGAGTCCTGGCAACTGGCCCGCGCAGGCTACGTGCCCGAGCCCGGCCTGTTGCAGGGGGCCGGTCTCGGGCCGTTGCTGGCCGGCGCGCGGGCCGACGGCGGCGAGGCCGTCTGGCTGGCCGAACTGGTCCACCTCGCGCTGGGCACCGACCAGGCCACCCTGCTGGACCCCGGCCTGATGGACCTGCGCGCCGAGGAAACGGCCGCCCTGCTGGAAACGGCCTTGCCCCTCTTCGCGGGCACGGACTTCGCGGCCGAGCCGCTGTCGCCAGCACGCTGGCGCCTGCGGCTGCCCGACGGCCTGCGCCCGCAGACGGCCAGCCCGCTGGCCGTGGCCGGACAGCGCCTGAACGATTGGTGGCGCCAGGACGCCCAGACCCGTCCGTGGCGCCGGCTGCTCAATGAAATACAGATGGCGTGGCACGAGCACCCGGTCAACGATGCTCGCGCTGCCCGCGGCCTGCCGCCGGTCAACGCGCTCTGGCTGTACGGCGGCGGATCGCCCTGGCCCGTCGCGCCGGCCGGCGCCGAGCGCGTGTTTGCCGGGCTGGAAGCGCCGCAACGCAGCGGCGACTGGGCCGCCTGGCTGGACGCGCTGGCAGCCCTGGATGCGCAGCACCTACGGCCGCTGGCCGGCAGGAATGGCCTGCCGGACGCTCCCGCCGGACTGCTGCTGCTGGGCGAAGACCGCAAGGTCGCCCTTACCCTGAAACCGCGCGGGGGCCTGCTCGGCTTGCTGCCCGCGCCCAAGAAAAACTGGAGCGCCTGGTGGTCACACCCCGCTTGACTGTCCGCCCGTCCGACCTGGACGCCTGCCGCGTCCTGGAAGCCTCGGGCATCCATCCCCTGCTGGCCCGCCTGTGGGCCGCCCGCGGCGTCACCCATCCCGACCAGACCCGGCTGGCCTGGCCCTCGCTGCTGCCGCCCGCCGGCCTCACCCATTCCGCCCATGCCGCGGGCGTGCTGGCCGACGCCATCCAGGCGGGCAGGAAGCTGCTGATCGTGGCCGATTACGACTGCGACGGCGCCACCGCCTGCGCGGTCGGGCTGCGCGCCCTGTCCGCCATGGGCGCGGACGTGGACTTCCTGGTTCCCAACCGCTTCGAGACCGGCTACGGCCTGTCGCCCGCCGTGGTGGAACTGGCGTGCCGACACCGCTCGGGCAAGCCCGACATCATCATCACGGTGGACAACGGCATCGCCAGCGTCGACGGCGTGGCCGCCGCCAACGCGGCGGGCATCGGCGTGGTGATCACCGACCATCACCTCCCGGGCGACACCTTGCCGCAAGCGCTGGCCATCGTGAACCCGAACCAGCCCGGCTGCGGCTTTCCGTCCAAGAACCTGGCCGGCGTGGGCGTCATCTTCTACATGATGCTGGCGCTGCGCGCCGAGCTGCGCCGGCGCGGCGTCTACGCGCCCGACGGCGGCCCGCGCCTGGACGCGCTGTCCGACCTGGTGGCCCTGGGCACCGTGGCCGACGTGGTCAAGCTGGACGCGAACAACCGCCTGCTGGTCACGCAGGGCCTGCAACGCATGCGGGCCGGCCGCCTGCAGCCGGGCCTGCGCGCCCTGTTCGCGGTCGCCGGCCGGGAGCCGCGCGCCGCCAACGGCTTCGACCTGGGCTTTGCGCTCGGCCCCCGCATCAATGCCGCGGGCCGCCTGGCCGACATGAGCCTGGGCATCGCCTGCCTGACCACCGATGACGAAGCCCAGGCGCTGGAAATGGCGCGCGAGCTCGACAACATCAACCGCGAACGGCGCACGATCGAGGCCGAAATGCGCGAACAGGCGCTGGCCGCCATGGAAGAACCCAACGCGGCCGCCGGAGCCACCGTCTGCGTGTTCGACCCCGGCTGGCACCAGGGCGTCGTGGGCCTGGTGGCCTCGCGCCTGAAGGAGAAGTTCTGGCGTCCCACCCTCGCGTTCGCGCCCGCGGGCGACGACGAAATCCGCGGCTCCGGACGTTCCATTCCGGACGTGCATCTGCGCGACGCGCTGGACCTGGTGTCCAAGCGCCACCCCAACCTGATACGCAAGTTCGGCGGCCACGCCATGGCGGCCGGCCTGACCCTCGGCCGCGCGGACTTCGCCGCCTTCGCCCCCGCCTTCGACGCCGCGGTGCGCGAACTCACCGGGCGCGATACGTTCGAGCCCGTCATCGAAACGGATGGATCTCTGGAATCGGGCTATGCCAACGCCGACGTGGCGGGCATGCTCCAGCAGCAGGTCTGGGGAGCCGGCTTCGCCGCCCCCCTGTTCCTCGATGAGTTCGTGGTGCGCAACCAGCGCCTGGTCGGCGAAAAACACCTGAAACTGTCGCTGGAACGCGGCCACCAGCGCTTCGACGCCATCTGGTTCGGCCACGACCAATCCCTGCCGGAACATATCCAGGCCGCCTACCGCCTGGAGCAGAACGTCTGGAACGGCATGGTGTCGGTGCAACTGGTGATCGAGCACGCGGGTTAAAGCGTAGGATCGATGGAGCGCGAGAGTCCTTAAGCTAGAACTCAAGCGCTGAACGCGCGTAACCCATGCGGCCGCGAGAGACTGCCTTCCGACCAACGGGGGCACTGTTTTCCCATCACCGCATGGGTTGCGCGCGATGGGCGCTTGCGTTCTTGCGCCGGCGTTCTCGCGCTGCACCCATCCTACTTATTCACCAGCCTCGCCGGCTGCGCCAGCGCAACCAGCGCGCCCACCACCAGGCAGCCGGCCAGCATGTAGAGCCCGGTGTTGGTCGTGCCGGTCATGTCCTTCAGCCAGCCGACCAGATAGGGGCTGACGAAGCCCGCCAGGTTGCCCACCGAATTGATGAGCGCGATGCCCGCGGCGGCGGCCGTGCCGCCCAGCAAGGCGGTGGGCAGGCTCCAGAACAGCGGCAGCACCGTGCAGATGCCGATGTTGGCCACGGTCAGCGCCAGGATGGCCAGGACCGTATTGCCGCTCCAGACCGCCGAGAAGAACAGGCCCAGCGCGCCGAACAAGGCCGGCAGCGCGACGTGCCAGCGGCGTTCGCGGTGCCGGTCCGAATTGCGCGAAATCAGGATCATGCCGATGACGGCGAACAGATTGGGCACCGCCGTCAGCAGGCCGATCGCCAGCGGGCTCTGCACGCCCGTGCTCTTGATCAGCGTGGGCATCCAGAATCCGACGCCGTACAGCCCCATCACGAACGAAAAGTAGATCAGCGCCATCGCCCACACCCGTGGCTTGACCAGCGCGGCGCCGATCGGCGGATCCTCTTTCTGCTGCTCCTCGGCCGCGATATTGCGGATCAGCACCGCCTTTTCGCTGGCGGTCAGCCACTTGGCCTTGTTGATGCGATCGTCGAGATACACCAGCACGAGTATCCCGATAATCACCGACGGGATCCCTTCCAGCAGGAACAGCCATTGCCAGCCCGAGAGCCCGTGGTCGCCGTGGAAGGTGCTCATGATCCAACCCGAGATCGGGCCGCCGATCAGCCCGGACATGGGCACGGCGGTCATGAAGAACGTGGTGATGCGGCCGCGGCGCGCGGCGGGATACCAATAGGTCAGGTACAGGATGATGCCGGGGAAGAACCCGGCTTCGGCCGCGCCCAGCAGGAAGCGCAGGAGGTAGAACATGTGCACGCTGGTCACGAACATCATGCAGGCGGAAATGATGCCCCAGGTGATCATGATCCGCGCGATCCAGACCTTCGCGCCCACCTTGTGCAGGATGATGTTGCTGGGAATCTCGAAAAGAAAATAGCCGATGAAGAAAATGCCGGCTCCCAGCCCGTACACGGTTTCGCTGAACTGCAGCTCCTGCAACATCTGCAGCTTGGCGAAACCCACGTTCACGCGGTCCAGGTAGGCCACGACGTAGCAGACCACCAATAGCGGCACCAGCCGCCACCCTACCTTCCGGTAGATCCTGTCCTCCTCAGTCGCCGGGATCGCCGGCGAGACCCCGGGGGCCATCGCATTTTCCATCTGTGTCTCCATTCCTCTGACGGGATAGCCGGCTATGCCCGGCGCGTTGGCGGCCGACGCGGCCGGATAGGGCCGCATGGCCGATTACGCAGCCTAGAACCACACAGTTGACAAAAAACTGAACAACTTTGAGCCTTCCGGCCGAACCCAGAGGATCGATCCGTCCCCCTCTTGGCGATATCCGGCCCACGCGCCGGGGTCAAGCGCGCTAAAATGTTCGGTTTCGCACAAAAGTCATCAAGACAGGATCAATCATGGAAGCCGAACGTCAGAACCAGCTCGCAGCCCGCCTCGCCGACTACGCGGAGCGCGAACAGGCTCTACGGAGGTATCTTTGACTACGATGCCAAAGCTGAACGCCTGCAAGTCGTAAACGCCGAGCTCGAAGACCCGGCCGTCTGGAACGACCCCAAGCACGCCCAGGACCTCGGCCGCGAGAAGAAGGCCCTGGAAGACGTCGTGGACACCCTGACGGCGCTGGGCTCCGGGCTGTCGGATTCGAACGAGCTGTTCGAACTGGCCGCCTCCGACGACGACGACGCCACGCTCGAATCCATCGAGCAGGACGCCGACGCCTTCCAGGAGAAGCTGGAAGCGCTGGAATTCCGCCGCATGTTCTCCAACCCGGCCGACCCGCTGAACTGCTTCCTGGACATCCAGGCCGGCGCCGGCGGCACCGAAGCGCAGGACTGGGCCTCCATGCTGCTGCGCCAGTACCTCAAGTATGCGGAACGGAAAGGCTTCAAGGCCGAAGTCCTGGAAGAATCCGAAGGCGAAGTCGCGGGCATCAAGTCCGCCACCATCAAGCTCGAGGGCGAGTACGCCTTCGGCTACCTGCGCACGGAAACCGGCGTGCACCGCCTGGTGCGCAAGAGCCCGTTCGACTCGTCGGGCGGCCGCCATACGTCGTTCGCCAGCGTGTTCGTCTACCCCGAAGTCGATGATTCCTTCGAAGTCGAAGTGAACCCCGCCGACCTGCGCGTGGACACCTACCGCGCCAGCGGCGCGGGCGGCCAGCACATCAACAAGACCGACTCCGCGGTCCGCCTGACCCACATGCCCACCGGCATCGTGGTGCAGTGCCAGAACGACCGCTCCCAGCACCGCAACCGCGCCGAAGCCATGCAAATGCTGAAGTCCAAGCTCTACGAGCTGGAAATGCGCAACCGCATGGCCGAACAGCAGAAGCTGGAAGATTCCAAGACCGACGTGGGCTGGGGCCACCAGATCCGTTCCTACGTGCTGGACCAGAGCCGCATCAAGGACCTGCGCACGAACGTCGAAATCTCCAATACGCAGAAAGTGCTGGACGGCGACCTGGATCCCTTCATCCAGGCCAGCCTGAAGCAAGGCATCTGAGTTTCGCGACACGCCCCTTCACCCATCAAGAGGTTCACGAATGTCCGACACCATTGCAATTCTCACCGGCGCATCGCGTGGCATCGGCGCCGCCATGGCCCGTGGCCTGGCCAAGCCGGGCACGCGCCTGATCACGCTGGCGCGCCGCGAAGATTCCGAGCTGGCGGCGTACGCGCGCGCCCAGGACGCGCAGCTGGAACAGCTGTCCGTGGACCTCTCCGACCTGAAGGCGGCGGAAGCTGCCGCCGAGCGCATCTGCGCCTCGCTGCCGCGCGACGCGAAACGCTACCTGCTGATCAATAACGCGGGCACCGTGCACCCCATTCTCGCCACCGGGGCGCTCACCGACGGCGCGGCCATCGCCTCCGCCTTCAACCTGAACGTCTCCGCGGTGATGCTGCTCACGGCCCGTTTCCTGTCCGCCGTCCAAGGCCTGGACGCCGACCGCCGCGTGCTCAACATCTCCTCCGGCGCGGGCCGCAACCCCAACGCCGGCTGGGGCGTGTACTGCGCCACCAAGGCCGCGCTCGACATGTACACGCGCGTGGTCAAGCAGGAACAAGGCGCCGGCGGCGCGCGCATCGTCGCGCTGGCCCCCGGCATCGTCGACACCGACATGCAGGTCGCCATCCGCTCCAGCGATCCGGAGGACTTCCCGGCGCTGGCCAAGTTCCAGGACTTCCACGCGACCGGCAAGCTGTCTTCGCCCGCCAACGTGGCCGCCCGCATCCTCGCCTACCTGGATCGCGAAGATTTCGGCACGACCGAAATCGACGACATCCGCAATTACGACTGATTTCCCTACCATGACCGACCACTCGACCGCTCCGGCACCCGCCCAGGATGAAAACCGCTTGATCGCCGAACGGCGCGCCAAGCTGTCCAAACTGCGCGAAACCGGGGTCGCGTACCCCAACGACTTCGTCCCCGACGCCCGCGCGGCCGCGCTGCACGACAAGTACGACGGCCAGGAGCAGGAAGCCCTGGCCGCCAACCCCGTCGCCGTCAAGGTCGCGGGCCGCATGATGCTCAAGCGCGTCATGGGCAAGGCCAGCTTCGCCACGCTGCAGGACAGCACCGGCCGCATCCAGATCTACCTGGACCGCGGCACCCTGGGCGAAGACAGCTACGCCGCGTTCAAGCAATGGGACATCGGCGACATCATCGCGGTCGAGGGTTCGGTCTTCAAGACGAACAAGGGCGAGCTCTCGGTGCACGCCGCCAGCGCTCGCCTGCTGTCGAAGTCGCTGCGTCCGCTGCCCGACAAGTTCCACGGCGTGGCCGACCAGGAACTGCGCTACCGCCAGCGCTACGTGGACCTCATCATGACGGACGCCACGCGCCGCACGTTCGAGGCGCGCAGCAAGGCGATCGGCAGCATCCGCCAGTTCATGCTGAACGCGGGCTTCCTCGAAGTGGAAACCCCCATGCTGCACCCGATCCCGGGCGGCGCGGCGGCCAAGCCCTTCGTCACGCACCATAACGCGCTGGACATGGAAATGTTCCTGCGCATCGCGCCCGAGCTCTACCTGAAGCGCCTGATCGTGGGCGGCTTCGAACGCGTCTTCGAAGTCAACCGCAACTTCCGCAACGAAGGCGTCAGCCCGCGCCACAATCCCGAATTCACGATGATGGAGTTCTATGCGGCCTTCGCGGATTACCGCTGGCTCATGGACTTCACGGAAGAACTGATCCGGCAGGCCGCCGTCTCGGCCACCGGCAGCGCCGTGCTCACCTACCAGGAACGCGAGCTCGACCTCGGCAAGCCGTTCGACCGCCTGACCATCTGCGAAGCCATCCTCAAGTACGCCCCGGGCTACACCCAGGCGCAGCTGGACGACCCGGCCTTCGTGCGCGCCGAGCTCAAGAAGCTGGGCGCCGACGCCGATGGCCCGGTGCTGTCGCGCGCCGGACTGGGCGCGCTGCAGCTGGCGCTGTTCGAGGAAACCGCCGAAGCCAAGCTCTGGAACCCCACCTACATCATCGACTACCCGGTGGAGGTTTCCCCGCTGGCGCGCGCCTCGGATACCCGCGAGGGCATCACGGAACGCTTCGAGCTGTTCATGACGGGGCGCGAAATCGCCAACGGCTTCTCGGAGCTGAACGATCCCGAAGACCAGGCCGAGCGCTTCCGCGCGCAAGTCGAGGCCAAGGATGCCGGCGACGAGGAAGCCATGTTCTACGATGCGGACTACATCCGCGCGCTGGAATACGGCATGCCCCCGACGGGCGGCTGCGGCATCGGCATCGACCGCCTGGTCATGCTGCTGACCGACAGCCCGAGCATCCGCGACGTCATCCTCTTCCCGCACCTGCGCCGTGAAGACTGACGGGCGGGCGGCGTCATGATCTTCAAGATCCTGATGCTGCTGCTGGTCGTGGCGGGGCTGGTCTACTGGATCAGGCAGCCCCGCGGCGTCCAGGCGGCCGCTCCGTACGCGCCCGCGCGGCCCCGCCGGCCGGCCTTCGTCGCCCTGTGCGTGGCCGCCGCCATCTCGGCGGTCGCCTCGGCGCTCAGCGTGGTGCTGTGGATGGGCAGCGTAGCGGGCGGCGTCACCGGCGGCGGCTATCGCGGCGAGGCGGACTTCCTGCTGCCCGTGGCCGGCTCCCTGCTGGCACTGGCCGTGGCCTGCGCCGTCGGCGCCTTCCTCAAGCGTCGCGGCTGAACCCCGGCCTCATGCCGGCCACCTGCCGGCGCCCTCCGGCAGCGCCGGCAGCGAGGCCTGCAGCATGGCGTCGATGAACTCCGCGGGCGGCAAGCGGCCGCCGGGCTTGTACCACTGCACCGTCAGATTCATGGCGCCCAGCACGCAGCGCTTGATGACCCGCGCATCGCCCTTGAGCAAACCGGCGTCCACCGCCGCCGCGACCACCTCCTGCCACATTTCCTCGTAGCGGTCGCTCAGCGATTTGACGATGGCCTGGCTGGGCGCGGACAGGCTGCGCCACTCGTACACGAGCGCGTTCATGGCATCGCCGCCCGCGCCATGCAGCATGCTCCACATGTGCACCCGGAACAGCGCGGCCAGCCGGTCGGCCGGCGCGTCGTAGCGCGCCAGCGCCTGCTCCCCCCCGTCGATCACTTCCTGGATGCCGTTGTTCATCACGGCGACGAGGATCTCTTCCTTGCTGCGGAAATGATGGAAGAGGCTGCCGGATTGCAGCCCCACCGCCCGCGCCAGCTCGCGCACCGTGGTGCGCTCGTAGCCGTGCCGGCAGAACAGCTGCCCCGCCGTCAGGATCACTTCGCGCCTGCGCTCGGAGTCCGATCGTTCGTCCCGCCCGGCGGCGGCGGCCGGCATGGCGGTCCCGTTTTTTTCCATCTGGATTCACTGCCTCTGGATGATGGTCGCGCAAGCCATGCCGTGTCCGATGCACATCAGCTGCATGCCCAGCTCGCCCTCGCTGGCTTCCAGCCCCGTCAGCATCTTGGCCATCAGCCCCGCGCCCGTCGCGCCCAGCGGATGCCCGTGGGCGATCGCGCCGCCCCATGGGTTCACGCGCGCCAGGTCCGCGCCCATCTCGCGCTGCCAGGCCAGGACGACACTGGCGAACGCCTCATTGATCTCGATCCAGTCGATGTCGCGCAGGTCCAGGCGCGCGCGCGCCAGGGCCTGCCGCGCCGCCGGGATCACGCCCGTCAGCTGCAGCACCGGATCCGATCCCACCGCCACCCGTGCCAGGAACCTCGCGCGCGGGCGCAGGCCGTCGGCCAGCGCCGTGTCTCGATCCGCCAGCAGCACTGCCGCCGCTCCGTCCGCAAGCTGGCTGGCATTGGCCGCGGTCACGCTTCCCTGGCCTGGCGGCCTCAGGGCCGGCGCCATGGCTGCCATGCGGCCGGGATCCGTGGCCTCGCGTATGCCCTCGTCGCGGCCCGCTTGCGCATGCGGCCCCGGCAGCAATTCGGCATGGCGGCCCGCCTGCGCCGCGGCCCAGGCGCGCGCGTGGCTCTCCCGCGCCCACTGGTCCATGTCTTCCCGGGACAGCTGCCAACGCTCCGCGATCCGTTCCGCGCTTTCGATCTGGTGTATCAGCGGATAGCGTTCCAGCAGCCTGGGATTCAGCGATTCGAAGCCTCGGAACTCTCCTTGCCCCAAGGTCACGTCCAGGAACATCGGCACGCGGCTCATGCTCTCGACGCCGCCCGCCACCACGTAGCGCATGTCGCCCGCCGCAATCGCCTGCGCCCCGAAATGCACGGCCTGCTGGCTGGATCCGCACATGCGGTTCAAGGCCACGCCCGGCACGCTTTCGGGCAGCCCGGCCAGCATCGCCGCCAGCCGGCCGATGTTGGCGCCCTGCTCGCCGGCCTGGCTGACGCAGCCCGCGATGAGGTCCTCGACCTTGCCATCCGGCAGGCCGGCGCGCTCCAACAGCCCGCGCACGGTTCCGGCCAGCAGCGCATCGGGCCGCGTATCGGCCCACCACCCGCCGCGCCGCCCGAATGGCGTGCGCACGGCCTCCACGATCACGGCTTCATTCATGCCGTCGTCTCCTCGATGTAGAGCGCCTCGATCTCCTCCGCATAACTGCGATAGATGCTGGCGCGCCTGACTTTCATCGTCGCGGTCACTTCGCCATCGTCATGGTCCAGTTCCTTGGTCAGCAGGTGGAAGCGCTTGATCTGCGCCACCGGCGCCAGGCCGGCATTGGCTCGCGCGACTTCCTGCTGGATCAGTTCGCGCACCGGCGCCGATTCGGCGAGCGAACGGAAATGCGTGAAAGCGATGCGGCGCGACTCCGCCCACTTGCCCACCGTGTCGAATTCGAGCTGTATCAGCGCCGACACGTACTTCCGCCCGTCGGCGATCACGATGCACTCCTTCACATACGGACTGCCCTTGACCGCATTCTCGATCTCGGACGGGGTCAGGTTCTTGCCGCCCGCCGTGATCATGATGTCCTTCAGGCGGTCCACGATGCGCACGCGTCCGGCCTCCTCCGCCACGACGTCCCCCGTGTGCAGCCAACCGTCGCGCACGGTCTCGGCCGTGGCCTGGGGGTTCTTGTAGTAGCCCTGGAACACCATGTCCCCGCGCACCAGCAGTTCGCCCGCCTCGCCCATGCGCCATTCGACGCCCAGGATGGGTTCGCCGACCGTGCCCACTTTCACGCGGTCCGGATGCTGGCCGAAGATCATGCCCGCCGACTCCGTCAGCCCGTAGACCTCGATCAGCGGCACGCCCAGCTTGCGGAAATAGCGCACCACGTCCGGAGGAATCGGCGCCGCCCCCGTCATGGCCACGCGCGCCCGGCGCAACCCGATGAAATTCTGCAGCGCGCGCAGCACCAGCCAGTACCACATCCAATACGTCAGCCGCTGCGCGGCCGTGTACTGCGCCGGCGATTTTTCCAGGAAAGGGGCGCACGCCTCGAGCGCGCGCCGGTACAGCCACTGCTGCACGCGCCCCGCTTCCTGCATCTTGATCGAAATGGCGGCGTGCAGTTTTTCCCATATGCGCGGCACTCCCAGGAAGATCGTGGGCGCCACCTCGCGCAGGTCCTCCTGCACCGTCCGTATCGATTCGCCGAAATTCACCTGCGCGCCCAGATAGACCGGCACGAAGGTGGACAGCATCTGCTCGGCCACGTGGCATAGCGGCAGATACGACAGGTGCACGCTGTGCCGGTCCATCGCCAGCCGGTCGGCAATGCCCGGGGCCACGCCCCGCATGTTGCGGTAGCTCAGCATCGCGCCTTTGGGCTTGCCCGTCGAGCCCGACGTGTAGATCATGAGCCCGGTATCGTCCAGCGTCTGGCGGTCCAGCATCGCGTCCAGCGCGGCCAACTCGTCCGCCTCGCGCCGCGCGCCGTCCGCCTCGACCTCGGCGAAGGTCACGATGAGATCGCGCTCGGCCGGCCGGTAGGAACGCAAGCCCTTGCTCTCGATCATCACGATCCGCCGCAGTTGCGGCAGCCTGTCCGCCACCTGCAGCACCTTGTCGGTCTGCTCCTGGTCCTCGCACACCACCAGTTCCACGTCGGCGTGCTCCAGCACGTAGCCCATCTCCTCGGCGGGGCTGGTGGCGTATACGCCCACCGCCACGCCGCCGACCGCGCCCGCCCCCATCTGGGCGAGCAGCCATTCCACGCGGTTCTCCGACACGATGGCCACCCGGCCGCCGGCGCCCAGGCCCAGCGCGCGCAGCCCCAGCCCCACGCGGCAGGCCCGCTGCCAGTATTCGGACCACGAAATAGGTTTCCAGATGCCGAAGTCCTTCTGCCGGATGGCAATGGCGGCAGGCTGCCGGCGGGCCTGTTCGCGCAGCATCTGCGGCAGGGTCAGCGCCGGCCAGGCGCCGGTATCGGCCGCGGGGGAGTTCCGTTGCTTGTCCATCATGAGAGCCAGCGCTTGCGGCGCTTGTAATGCTTGATATCGCGAAAACCGCGGGCCTCGCCCGAACCGCCCACGCCCAGGTAGAACTCGCGCACGTCCGGGTCCGCCGCCAGCTTGTCGGCGCTCCCGTCGATCACCACTTTGCCGGTTTCCATGATGTAGCCGTAGTGCGCTACCGCCAGCGCTACCGAGGCGTTTTGCTCGACCAGCAGCATCGACACCCCCTGCTCCCGGTTGATGCGCGCGATGATGGAGAAGATGCTCTCCACCAGCATCGGCGACAGGCCCAGCGACGGTTCGTCCAGCAGCATCAGGCGGGGCTGGGCGATCAGCGCGCGGCCGATCGCCAGCATTTGCTGCTCGCCGCCCGACAGGTAGCCGGCCAGCCCGCGGCGCCGCTCGAACAGGCGCGGGAAGTAGGTGTAGACCAGATCGAAGTCCGCGCGGGCGCCCGACCGGCCCGTCAAGGCGTAGGTCGCGGCCACCAGATTCTCCTCCACGGTCAGGTCCTCGAACACGCGGCGTCCCTCCATGACGTGCGCGAGGCCCGCGCGCACCAGGTTCTGGGGCCTGGCGCCGGCCGTATCGCCGCCATCGAAGACGATGCGCCCGCGCACCAGCGCGCCGTCCTCCAGGTCCAGCAACCCGGACACGGCCTTCAGCGTGGTGGATTTGCCGGCCCCGTTGCTGCCCAGCAGCGCCACGATGCTGCCCATGGGCACCGACAGCGACAGGCCGCGCAGCACCTGCACCGCCTTGTTGTAGACGACTTCGATATTGTTGATATCGAGCACCGCCGAGGCCGGTGCCGCCTGCGCGTCATGTCCGGGGTTCACGGCTTCCTCACTTCAACACGATCCAGTCCGACGCCGGCACCATCTGCTTCTGCTTCACGTCCGCCCGGTAGATCCGGCCCACGGGAATCGAGTTGCCCTTGATCGAGATCGGCACGCCGATCAGGCCGCCCGTGTCGAAGTCCTTGATGCCGTCCAGCGCCGCCTTCATATTGGCGCCGGTCAGTTCCTTGCCCGCGTCCAGCGTGCGCTTGGCCACTTCGGTGAACAGCATGGCCGCCAGAAAACCCTGCATATAGCCGGTGCTCTGGTACTGCGGGCGCATCTCGCGGATCTTCTTCAGCATGGGCGCGTCGGCCGCGGTGTCGTAGTAGTAGCGGTACGGCATCACGCCCATGAAGCCTTCGGCGTCCTCGCCCATCTGCATGACCGTGGAATTGTCCATCGTCCAGAACGTGCCCATGTAGCGCGTCTTCAGGCCCATGCGCTTGCCCTGCCCCACGAACTCCGGAATCGGGGCCAGCACGTAGCCGTGGAAGATCGTGTAGTCGGGATCGGCGCGGCGCAGCTTGATCACCTCGGTCGATACGTCCACGCTGCCCGGCGGGGTCATGATTTCAGTGGCGACCTTCAGGCCGAGTTTTTCGGCCACCGCGCGAGAGCTGGCGATGGGGTCGCGCCCGAACTCCGTGTCCGAGTACACGAACGCCACCTTGGCGCCGGGCTGCTCCTTGGCGATGTAGCGCAGCAGGATGCCGAACATCTCGGTGTAGTCGGGCCCCAGCATGAACTGGGCGGGATACTTGGCCGGATCGTTCAGCTCGGTGGCGAACGATGCGCCGGTCATGAGGATGTCGCCGCTGCGGTTCAGCTCGGCGTTGATCGTCTTCGAGAACCCGGTCGAATCGCCATAATAGAAATTGACCTTGTTCTGGCTCGTGATCTTCTTGAAGGCCGCCACCGACGCATCCACTTTGTATGCGGTGTCCTCGGGCACGTAACGCAGCTTGCGCCCCTTCACCCCGCCCTGATCGTTGACGATCTTCACGTAGTCGGTGATACCGGCGTGGATGCCCTGTCCGGCGAACGCGAAGACCCCGCTCAGCGGGATGGAGCCGCCCAGCACCAGGTCCTCCGCGGCCTGCGCGGAGGGCGCCGATGTCAGGGCCGCCGCCAGGCCCAGCGGGGCCAACAACCTCGATAAACCGCTGCCGATCCGGATGCGCTTCATGGTTTGTCTCCTGAGGGTCTTATGGGTGGCCGCCGCCGCGCCGGTTGCGCATGGCTCAGGTGCGGAAGGGCCAGAGGTGGAAGAAACGGCGCACGCGCCGCCAGATTTCCGCGAGCCCGTGCGGCTCGAAGATCAGAAAGCCCACGATCAGCAGGCCGAAAACAATGGTGCGCACCGGCGAAATGAGACGCAGCGCGTCGCCGCCGACGGGCAGCCAGCCGACGATGAGCTTCAGCAGTTCCGGCACCATGGTCATGAAGACCGCGCCCAGGATCGAGCCTAGGATGGAACCCATCCCGCCCACGATGATGGCCGCCAGGAAGAAGATCGACATGATCAGCGGGAAGCTCTCCGGCGTGACGACCCGGAAAAAGTATGCCCACAGGCCGCCCGCCACTCCCGCGTAGAACGACGACAGGCCGAAGGACAGCAGCTTGTAGCGCAGCAGCCGGATGCCCAGCACTTCGGCCGAGATGTCGCGGTCGCGGATGGCGATGAAGGCGCGCCCGATGCGCGTGCGGAACAGGTTCGCCGCGCCCAGCACCATCAGCACCGTCACGGGCACGATGAGCCAGTAGATCTTGAACGAGGTATCCAGGTCCACGCCCAGCACCCGCGCCGGCGGCACCTGCAGCCCCGTGGTGCCGCCCGTGAACGCCCAGTTCGCGAAAATGAAATGCGCGATGAAGGATGCGGCGATGGTCGAGATGGCCAGATACAGGCCCTTCACGCGCAGCGACGGGATGCCGACGAACAGCCCGCCGGCCATCGCCACCACGCCGCCGCCCAGCAGGTTGAGCAGCACGGGCGTGCCCAGGCGCAGCTCCATCACCGCCACCGTATAGGCGCCCAGGCCCATGAAGGCGGCCTGCCCCAGGCTGACCAGCCCGGTGTAGCCGGTCAGGATGTTCAGGCCCGTGGCGCTGGCGATGTTGATGGCCACGAGGCAGGCCAGGTACAGCCAATACGCGTCGGCCACGAAGGGAAACATCACCAGCGATGCGGCCAGCAGCGCCAGCCATACCCGCTGCGTGCCAGTGTCGAACAGCGCTTCGTCGGCAAGATAGGTCTGCTTGGCAGTCGCGATGCGCATCGGTCACAGCCTCTCGATTTCACGGGTGCCGAACAGGCCGTAGGGCCTGGCCATCAGCACCACGACCAGCACGATGAACGTGGCCAGCAATTTGTACTCGCCCCCCAGGTAGGCGCCCGCCCAGGCCTCCAGCAGCCCGATGAACACCCCTCCCACGAGCGCCCCGGCCACGCTGTCCAGTCCGCCCACGATCACCACCACCAGCACAGACAGCCCGAACACGCCCATCGACGAGGAAATCCCGCCGATCGCGCCCACGATCACGCCCGAGACCGCCGCGATCGCCCCCGCGGCCACCCAGGCCAGCGAAAACACGCGCGGCACGTTGATGCCCATCGCGTAGGCGGCGCCCTGGTCCGACGCCGTGGCCCGCAGCGCCACGCCGCCGCGCCAATAGCGGAACACGGTCAGCACCAGCAGGGCCAGCGCCACCGCCACCCAGAATCCGTAGAAGACCTTGGGAGCCACGAAGGCCTCGCCCACCATCACGGGCGAACGCGGCATGAATTCGGGCAGGCGCCGCTGATCCGCCGTCCAGATGAGCTCCACCACGCCCACCAGGATGGATGCGAGCCCCACCGTGATCATGAAGACCGAGATCGGCGACTCGCCCAACATGGGCCTGATCGTCAGGCGCTCGACCAGGGCGCCGAACACGCCCGACGCCACGACGGCGCCCGCGATGGCCAGCCAGATAGGCCATTCCATACCCGCGGCGAACGCATAGAACATGTAGGCGCCCAGCATCAGGAATTCGCCGATGGCGATGTTCACGACCCGGGTAGCCTTGTAGACGATGACGAAGGCCAGCGCCGCCAATGCATACAGTCCGCCGCTGCCCAGCCCGGCCAGCGTGACCTCGAGGAAGAACAGCAGGTCCATCAGGCCGCCTCCCTCAGCCTGCGGCGCAGGTCGCCCACGTCGCCCGCGCCCAGGTAGGCCTGGATGACCTGCGGGTCCGCCTGTACCTCGGCGGGGGTGCCGTCGGCGATCACCTGTCCGAAATTCAGCACCACCACGTGATCCGAAAGGTCCATCACCATGCCCATGTCGTGCTCGACCATCAGCACGGTCACGCCCCATTCGGAGCGCGCGTCCAGGATGAAGCGCGCCATGTCGTCGGTCTCTTCGCGGTTCATGCCCGCCACGGGCTCGTCCAGCATCAGCACCTTGGGATTCATGGCCAGCGCGCGCGCCAGCTCCACGCGCTTCTGCAGGCCATAGGACAGCGCCGACACCGGCGCATGGCGGATGTGGTCGATCTCCAGGAAGTCGATGATGCGCGCCTCGATGTCGGCGCGCAGCGCCATCTCTTCGCGCCGCGCCCGCCCCAGGTACAGCAGCGCATCCAGCACGTTGCAACGCAAATGGGCATGGCGGCCCAGCTTGATGTTGTCCAGCACCGTCATGCCGCGGAACAGCGCGATGTTCTGGAAGCTGCGGGCCAGGCCCAGCCTGGCGCGCTCCGGGGCCGCCACGCGCGAAATGTCGCGCCCGAGGAAACGGATCTGGCCCGCCGCGGGCTTGTAGAAACCGGAAATGGTATTGAACAGCGAGGTCTTGCCGGCGCCGTTGGGGCCGATGACCGTGGTGATGGACCCGGGCGCCACGCGGAACCCCACGTCCGTGAGCGCCTTGACCCCGCCAAACGCCAGCGTGACTCCATCCACCTCCAGCAAGGGAGGGCTATCGGACTGATCCACCATCTGTCTCCTCGCTTTTGCCGCGAAGTTCTTTGCCGCCGGACCGCTTCAAGGCAACGACGCGGCCCTGTGGGCAGCAAGCCGAAGACGCGGCGTGGAGGCCTGTTCTGGGACGTCGGACTGGCGAACCCGCGAGGCAGGAGATGCAACGAACCTGTCTTTTACCTACGCCAGTACAGCGCCGGAAAATCGTTCTATGCGTTACGCTAGGCGTGCTTGAAAGAAAACCAAGCAAGCGCTCGGTTCAGACCATAGCATCGCGATTTTTGGATCGACAGTTGGTATTTACCCGATAACGGAGACACGTCATGCCCCCTGGAATTCCAAGCTTCCAGACGCTGCTTCTGGAAACCGACGGCGCCATCGCGACCGTGACGCTGAACCGCGCCGATGCGCTCAACGCGATCGACGTGGCGATGGCTCAAGACCTGCAACGGGCCGCCCAATGGCTGGAGGCCAGGAGCGATATCCGCGTGGTGCTGCTGCGCGCCGCGGGCAAGATCTTCTGCGCCGGCGGCGACATCGCCATGTTCGAAGGCGATGCCGGCCACGTGCGCGAGACCCTGCTCGATCTGTTCACGCCGCTCAACGATTTCGTCTCCCGCATCGCGCGCATGGACAAGGCGTGGCTGGCGCAGGTACACGGCATCGCTGCGGGCGCCGGGCTGTCGCTGGTGCTCGCCTGCGACCTGGCCATCGCCGCCGACGACGCCCGCTTCATGACGGCCTACCTGAAGCTGGGCGCCACGCCCGACGCCGGCATGACGCATGGATTGACGCGCGTGCTCGGCGCCCGGCGCGCGCTGGACCTGCTGCTGCGCCCCGATGCCTTCACCGCTGCCGAGGCACACGCCTGGGGCGTCGTCACGCGCGTGGCTCCCGCCGCGGGGCTCGCCGACGCCGCGCGCGCCTATGCCGCGGGCATCGCCCTCAATGCGCCCCACGGCATCGCGGGCGCCAAGGCGTTGCTGCGCTCGGCCGCCGGCGCCACGCTGGAAACCCAGCTGGCGGAAGAGACTGCGCGCTTCCTGGACTCCGCCTCTCGCGCCGACTTCGCGGAAGGCGTCCAGGCCTTCCGCGAAAAACGGCCGCCGCGGTTCTCCGGCCGTTAAGTCCGGTCCGCCACGGCAGCCCAATCCGGCTTGCGCTTTTCCACGAAGGCGCGCAAGCCTTCGCGGGCTTCGGGCGTGGCGGCCGCGTTGCAGAACACTTCCACCGCGGTGGCGACACGGCGCCGGAACTCGTTGTCATTGCTGAAGACGAAGGCGCGACGCCCCATCCCCAGCACCTGCGGCGGCTTGGCGGCCAGCGACCGCGCCAGCGCGCGCGCCTGCTCCAGCAGTTCCGCTTCCGGCGCCACACGCGCCACCAGTCCCAGCCCCTGTGCCTCCGTGGCGTCGAACGTCCTGCCGGTGAACAGCAGATCGAACGCCCGGTGCTTGCCCACGATGGCAGGCAGGTGCACGTAGTGGATGGCAGGCAGCACGCCCACGTCGATCTCGGGATAACCGAAAGTGGCGGTCTCCGCCGCGACGATCATGTCGCAGGAAACGGCCACCGTCATGCCGCCGCCGCGCACGGCGCCGGACACCACGGCGATCGACGGCTTGCCCAGATTGAACTGCGCGTCGTACAGCTCGACGTACAGCCTCGTCAACAGGCGGTGGATGCGTGCGGGCGTGCTGTCCAGCAGCTTTTTCATGTCCAGCCCGGCGCAGAACCGCCCGGGCAGATCGCTGGCAAGCACAATGGCTCGCACGGTCGGATCCGCGTCGGCCCGCGCCAGCGCGGCGATCAGTTCGTCCAGCATCTCCACGTCGAGCGCGTTGACCGGCGCGTGGCTGAGATGGATCTCCGCGACCTGCTCGCGGACTGCGTAATGCAGGAATTTCATGCGGATTCTCCCTTAGGCATATGGGCTTGCACGCTGCCTGCGGCAAGCATCGCGTCGATCTGCGCGTCGTCGTAGCCGAGTTCGGCCAGGATCTCGCAGCTGTGCTCGCCCAGCAGGGGCGCCGGTAGCGCAGCTTCGCGGGGCTGGCGTCCGAAGCGCACCGGCAGCCCGACGTTGCGCACCTCTCCCAGTACGGAATGCCGGCTTTTCACGATCAGGTCGCGCGCTGCGACTTGGGGATGGGCCAGGGCCTGGTCCAGGGTATGGATCGCCGAGCAGGCGATGCCCGCCGGCTTCAGCACATCCAGCCACTGCGCCACGGTACGCGTTTCCATTCGCGACTGCACGAGGGCGACCGTCGCGTCGAAGTTGCGCACCCTGTCGGCGTTCCTCGCGAAGTCGGGCGCCTCCATGTGGTCCTGCAAGCCCGCCACCGCGCAGAACCGCTGCCACTGCGCGTCGTTGCCCACGCCGAGCATGATATCGCCATCGGCGGCGCGAAACGCCTGGTAAGGACACATCGCCGGATGTCCGGTGCCCATGCGGCGCGGAATCTGGCCGGTGCGCCAGTAGTTCTGCGCCATGTACGACATCAGGCCCAGCGAGGTATCCAGCAGCGAGACGTCCAGGTACTGGCCCTGGCCGGTCTGGCTGCGTTCCAGCAACGCGGCCAGGATTCCGCTCAATGCGAAGGAACCCGTGCCCAGGTCGACCGGAGAAAAACTGGCGCGGGCGAAGTTTCCGCCCGGCTCGCCCATGGTGCTGATCATGCCGCTGAAGGCCTGCAGCATCACGTCGTAGCCCGGCTCCTCGCCCATCGGCCCTTCTCTGCCGTAGCCCGAGATCTCGCAATAGATGAGCTTGGGATTGATGACGCTAAGCGTTTCGTAGTCCACTCCCAGACGGGCGGCGGTGCGCCCGCCGAAGCCCTGCAGCACCACGTCAGCCTGCGCGGCCAGCTTGTGCACCACCGCTTTCCCATCGGCCGACTTCAGGTCCACCGCCAGGCTGCGCTTGTTGTGGTTCACCGCGAGGAACGTCGCGGACTGGCCCTCGTCCTGGGGTAGCCAGGCGCGCGTATCGTCGCCCGTGCCCACCGGCTCGACCTTGATCACCCTGGCGCCAAGCTCGCCCAGGTACTGTCCGCAAAGCGGCCCGGCCAGCACCTTGCTCAGGTCCAGCACCGTGATGTTCTTGAGCGGCGTCATGCGCTTGGTGTCAGCCATGTCGTCACTCGGCCTTCAGGCCGATGGCGTTCGCGGCCTCGGTCCATTGGGCGGTCTCGCGCTTGAAGAACGCGTCCAGTTCGGCGGGCGGCACCTGCAGCGCTTCGGCGCCGCGTTCCTGCATCGCGTTGCGGTAGGCATCGCTTGCCACGACCCGCGCGATCGCCCCGCGCAGCTTCTGCACCACCTCGGGTGGGGTGCCCGCCGGCACCTGCAGGGAGAACCAGAATTTCAGGTCCAGGCCTGGATAGCCGGCCTCTTTCAGCGTGGGCACCCCGGGCAGCAGCGGCGAACGCTCGCCCGCGGTGATCGCCAACGCCTTCAGCCTGCCCGCCTGGACCTGGCCGATGCTGGTGGACATGCTGTCGAACAGGAAGTCGACCTGGCCGCCGATCACGTCCGTCACGGCATTGGCGCTGCCCTTGTAAGCCACGCCCACCGCCTGGAACTTGGCCAGTTTTTGCAGCAACGCGCCATAGACGTGAGGCGAGCTGCCGGGCCCGAACGTCGCATAGCTCAGGCCGTTCGCGGTGCCGCGGCCGCGCTCCACGAGCTCGCCCAAGCTGCCGACGGGCGTGCGCTCGGGGTTCACCACCAGCAGGTTGGGCATGGCTCCCGTCGTGCCGACTGGCACGAAGTCGTTCAGCGGGTGCATTTTCGCGCTCGGATACATCAAGGGATTGATAGCCTGCATGCCCACCGTGTTGTGCATAAGCGTGTAGCCGTCGGCGGGCCCGTTAAGCACGCTCTGGTAACCCACGTTGCCGCTGGCGCCCGGTTTGTTCTGAACAATGACCTGCTGCCCCAGTTCGCGCGCCAGCGGATCGGCCACCAAGCGGGCAATGAAATCGGTCGGGCCGCCGGCCGAAAATGGCACCAGCAACGTGATGGGCTTGGACGGCCAGTTGTCGGCGTACGCCGGGGCGGACAAGCTCGCCGCGGCAAGGCAGGCGGCCAGGATCTTCTTCAGCGCCATGATGTCTCCATAGTTATGTAGGCTTGCGCTGAATTATGCGAAACCGCCGGCTATATTAGAAATACCGTTTAAATATGCAGGCCATAATAAAATTGTGATAACCCTGGCAACCGGAATTCAGCGATGTCGATGTCCATACGCGCCATGCAGTGCTTCGTCACGGTGGTCTCCACCGGATCGATCAGCCGCGCCGCCGAAACGCTGCACGTGGCGCAGCCCGCATTGAGCCTGCTGATCCGTAATCTGGAAGAGGACCTGGGCGTGGTCTTGCTGCATCGCAGCGCCCGGGGTGTCAGCCCCACCGCCGCCGGCGCGCGCATGCTGGCGCACGCGCGCGAAATCCTGGGCCGCATCGATGCCGCGCGCGCGGACGTGCGAGAGGACGCGAACGTCCCGCGCGGGACCGTCTCGTTGGCGATGTCGATGTCGATGGCCAAACTGCTGACCGTACCGCTGCTGCGCTTCAGCCTGGAACACTGGCCCGGCGTTTATCTCAAGGTCATCGAATCCAGCACCGGGTACATTCCGGGCTTCGTCAGTTCCGGACATGCCGACCTGGGCCTGACATTCAGTGACGACGCCTCGGCCGACCTGCGCTTCCAGCACCTGATCGACGAGGAGCTCGTGGTGGTTTCGCCGCCCTCCGCGGCACGCGGCAAACGGGCGCAATCCGCGCAACTGCGCGGACTGCCGACGATGGGCCTGGACGCGCTCGCGGCATTGCCACTGGTGCTGCCTGGCAATCCCCACAGCCTGCGCCGGCTGCTCGATCAATATCAGCAGAGCGAACGCGTGGAATTCCGCGTCATCGCCGAGGCCAACGCCATTCCTCAACTGATCGAGCTAGCCAAGGCCGGCGTGGCCCACACCATACTCTCGTACGAGGCGGTGTGCCAGGAAGCCGAGCGCGGCGAGGTCACGTTGCACAGGATCGCAGGGCTCCACATGACGCGGCCTGTATTTCTATGCCGTTCGGACGTGCTGCCGCTGTCGATGGCCGCGTCGGCCGTCGCGGACCGCGTCGGCCGCATCATTGCGGATTGCCGGTCCGCCACGGCAGCCGCCCGGCCCCGGGTCAGATAACGCGCTTCTCCACCGCCTGGGCCCAGCGCCGCGCCACCGTGGGCGAGGTGGCGCAAGTGGCCGACTCAGTCACCACGCGCACTGCGCGCTCCAGCAGCTGGATGTCCGCTTCGTGCTGACGGGCCACGTGCGGGTCCTCGAAGAAGATCACGCGCTGGCACTGGTGTTCCAGCACCAGCTCGGCGATCTGCGCGTCGCCGCCCAGCGGGCCGCTCAGGTAGCGGTGGACCCAGGGCGTATCCTTGGGCCACCCGCGCGACCACGCCAGGTCATTGAGGCGGCCGCCGGTCGTGCCGGTCGCCACGCGGCGCGCAAAGCGCGACAGGACATCGAAATGCTCGCTGGCGAATGCGACCATCTCTTCCTTCAAGGCATCGTGCGCGATCAGCGCCAGGGTCTGGCCGGTGAAGTCGAACAGGCGCGAGGCCGAAGCGTCGGGCGCCAGGCCCGCATGCACGCGCTCCACTTCCATCCATTCGATGGCGCCCGCCAGGGTCGAAATGAAGGGCCGGCCATGCGTGATGCACTGACGTTTGAGCGCCAGCGCCTCGGGGAAAATCGAGGAGGGATCCACCGGATCGATCAGGTAGATCGCGCCATCGAACGGCGCCTGCCCGTCCCGGCCCTCGGTGACCCGGGCCACCAGCTTCATCAGGCCGCCCTCGCGGCCATAGGGATAGCGGATCAGCCCGCTATAGCCCTGCAACATGCCCTCGCGCACGATCGCATCGTGCGTGCGACCCACCGTATGCAGCTGCACGCCCAGTTCGCGTATCGTGGACGAGCACGCGCGCAGCCAGGTAAACAGGGCGGCATCGGGAGTTTCGTGGTGGAGCCGGTTGGCGGCCAGGCCAAAACGCAATTGGGCAGCGGGCATCTGTAGACTCAGGAAGGAGAACAACGGGACCCCCCATGATACCGGGAAAGCACTACCCCAACGCTGCGAGCGCGGTGCCGCCTCCGGACCGCGATCGTTGACCGGGGCATCCCATGCCTTCGAGGTGGCCGACGGCGCGGGAACCGAAGCCGGCGCCCCATACCCCCCATCTGCCGGGCACAAAAAAAGCTCCCCGCAGGGAGCTCCTTTCCTCAGTCGGCCTCGTCGATCCAGGCCATCTGTATGGCCTCCAGGATCTTCTCGCCGCAGTGCGCCGGGTCGTCGCTGAAGCCCGGCAAGGCCAGGACCCATTCACGCAGCTGCGTGAAGCGCAGCGTCTTGGGATCCACGTCCGGATAGGCATCCACCAGCGCGGCGGCGATATCGTAGGTGTCGGTCCACTTCATCAATGGCCCTCTTTCGCGTGGTTGATCGTGTACTTGGGAATCTCGACCGTCAGGTCGGCATCCGCCACCACCGCCTGGCAGGACAGGCGCGAAGTCGGGGTCAGGCCCCAGGCCTTGTCCAGCAGGTCCTCTTCGTCGTCGGTGGCGTCCTCCAGCGAAGAATAACCCTGCTTCACCACCACGTGACAGGTCGTGCACGCGCAGGACAGTTCGCAGGCATGCTCGATGTCGATGTGATTATCCAGCAGCACGCGGCAGATCGACACGCCCTTGGGCGCGTCTTCGATTACGGCGCCCTCCGGGCAGTACTCGGGATGAGGCAATACAGTCAGTTTCGGCATAACGTCTTATCAGGCGATCTCATCAAGTTTGCGGCCGGCCAGCGCGGCACGGATGCTGCGGTCCATCCGCCGTGCGGCGAAGTCGTCGGTCGCGGCCGACAGGGCCTGCACCGCGTCCTTCACGGTATCCGCATCCGGGGCATCCTGAGCCGCAATGGCGGCCTGCAGGCATTCGTCCACCCGCTTGCGCTCTTCCGCGTCCAGCAGATCGCCGTCCACGGCGAGCGCCGCCTGCACCGATTCCACCAGCTGGCGCGCGTCCACCTGCTGCTCGCGCAGCATGCGCGCCTTCGCATCCGTATCTGCCTGCGCCACGCTGTCGGCCAGCATTTGCGCGATCTCGTCGTCCGACAGCCCGTAGGACGGCTTGACGGAGACCATCGCCTCGACGCCTTTGCTCTGCTCGCGCGCCGTCACGCTCAGCAAGCCGTCGGCATCCACCTGGAACGTCACGCGGATGCGCGCCGCGCCCGCCACCATGGGCGGAATGCCGCGCAGCTCGAAGCGCGCCAGCGAGCGCGAATCGGCGACCAGATCGCGTTCGCCCTGGACCACGTGGATGCTCATGGCGGTCTGGCCGTCCTTGAACGTCGTGAATTCCTGGGCGCGTGCCACCGGAATCGTGCTGTTGCGCGGAATGATGCGTTCCACCAGCCCGCCCATGGTTTCCAGCCCCAGCGACAGCGGGATCACGTCCAGCAGCAGCCAGTCCTCGCCCGGCGCGCGGTTGCCGGCCAGCAGGTTGGCCTGCAGGGCCGCTCCCAGCGCCACCACTTGATCGGGATCCAGATCGGTCAGGGGCTGCGTGCCGAACAGCCGCCCCACGGCCTGGCGCACGACCGGCATGCGGGTGGCGCCGCCCACCATGACCACGCCGCGCACGTCGGCAGGAGCCAGCGCCGCGTCGCGCAGCGCGCGGCGCGCGCAGTCCAGCGTGCGCTCGATCAAGGGCTGGGCCAGCGTCTCGAAATCGGCTCGCGTCAGCACCGCATCCACGGCGCGGCCATCCGAGAGCGTGAGCTGCAGCCGGGCCTCGCCGGCGTCCGAAAGCGCTTCGCGCGCCGCCCTCGCCGCCATCAGCAGGCTGCGGCGATCCGACGGTCCGAGCTCTCCCGGGGCGACGCGATCCACGATCAAGGAGTCGAAATCATCGCCGCCCAGAGCCGTGTCGCCGCCCGTGGCGATCACTTCGAACACCCCCTGCGTCAGGCGCAGGATGGAAATGTCGAAAGTGCCGCCGCCCAGGTCGTACACCGCGTACACGCCTTCGGCGGCATTATCCAGGCCGTAGGCGATCGCGGCCGCCGTCGGCTCGTTCAGCAGCCGCAGCACGTTCAGGCCCGCCAGCCGGGCCGCGTCGCGCGTGGCCTGGCGCTGGGCATCGTCGAAATACGCCGGCACCGTGATGACGGCGCCGACCAGGTCGTCGCCCAGCACGTCTTCGGCGCGCTGGCGCAGCACCGCCAGGATCTGCGCCGACACTTCCACCGGGCTGAGATCTCCCTGGGCAGTGCGGATACGCACCATGCCGGGGGCATCGACGAACTCATACGGCGCGCGCATGGCCCGCGCTTCTTCGAGCGACCGGCCCATGAAGCGCTTCACCGACACGACGGTGTTCAGCGGGTCCAGCGCCTGCTGGCCCAGCGGCTCGCGCCCCGTGGTGACCTTGCCGTCGGGGAAATAACGCACGGCGGACGGCAGCAAGGCCTGGCCTTGCGCGTCCGGCAGCACTTCGGCAACGCTGCTGCGCACCGCCGCGACTAGGGAATTGGTAGTGCCCAGGTCGATCCCGACCGCCAGCTTGCGCTGGTGCGGCGCGGGCGACTCACCGGGTTCGGAAATCTGCAATAAGGCCATGATTCTGTTTTTCTGGTCAGTGGACGCCGCAATGCCGGCGTCCGTGTCGCAGGCGCCCGTCGCGCCTTGGGCTATCCAGCGGGCTGGGCGTGCGCCAGCTCTTCAGCCAGCTTCTCCACGAACATCCATTCCCGCACCTTGAGCCCGGCGCTGGCGTAATCGCGTTCCTCGTCGAGCAGGCGGGCGAGCGTGTCGCGCATGGAAGCCCGGGCCTGCTGCAATTCCGCCTGCAAGGCCGCGAGGGCCGCCGCGTCGCCGCGCGCGTCGTCCAGCATTTCGCGCCAGGTCATCTGCTGCATCAGGAAAGCCCCATCCATGGACGTGTTGCTTTCGGTCTGCAGGTCCACGCCGGCCTGTTCGCACAGGTAGCGCGCGCGGAGCAGCGGATCCCGCAGCAACCGGTAGGCCTCGTTCGCGCGCGCCGCCCATTGCATGGCCACGCGGCGTTCCGCGGGGCTGGCCGTGGCGTAGCGGTCGGGGTGCACCTGGGCGGCGACGGCGCGCCACGCCGTTTCGAGCGCCTGCGGGTCCAGGTCGAAGCGCGCCGGCAAGCCGAACAGGCTGAAGTGATCGTCTCCAGCCAAGACTTACACCGTGAACGACTCGCCGCAGCCGCAGGTCGCCTTCTCGTTGGGGTTGCGGAACTTGAAGCCTTCGTTCAGGCCTTCGCGGGCGTAATCGAGTTCGGTGCCGTCCAGGTAGGACAGGCTTTTCGGGTCCACGAAGACCTTCACGCCGAAGCTTTCGAACACGACATCATCCGACGCCGCGTCGTCCACGTACTCCAGCTTGTAGGCCATGCCGGAACAGCCCGTCGTCCTAACGCCGAGCCGTAGCCCGATACCCTTTCCGCGCTTCTGCAAGTAGCGGCCGATATGGGTGGCTGCCTGTTGGGTCAGGGTAACGGACATGTTCAGCTCGCCACGGCTTCGGCCGGAACCGAATGCTTTTCTTTGTAGTTCTGCACCGCGGCCTTGATCGCGTCTTCGGCCAGGATGGAGCAGTGCACCTTCACGGGCGGCAGCGCCAGTTCCTCGGCGATCTGGGTGTTGCGGATATTCATGGCTTCGTCGAGCGTCTTGCCCTTGACCCATTCCGTCACCAGCGAGCTGGACGCGATGGCCGAACCGCAGCCGTAGGTCTTGAAGCGCGCGTCTTCGATCACGCCGGCTTCATTCACCTTGATCTGCAGCTTCATGACGTCGCCACAGGCGGGCGCGCCGACCATGCCGGTGCCCACCGATTCGTCCGACTTGTCGAACGAGCCGACGTTGCGCGGGTTTTCGTAGTGATCCAGAACTTTGGTGCTGTAAGACATGCTATTTCTCCACGGATTTCTTGGCGCGGGCGCTCAGTGCGCGGCCCACTGCACGGTGTTCAAGTCGATGCCTTCCTTGGCCATTTCCCACAGCGGCGACATGTCGCGCAGCTTGCCGACGCGGCTCTTGATGAGCTCGACGGCGAAATCGACTTCCTGCTCGGTCGTAAAGCGGCCCAGCGTGAAGCGGATCGAGCTGTGCGCCAGCTCGTCGTTGCGGCCCAGGGCGCGCAGGACGTAGGACGGCTCCAGGCTGGCCGAGGTGCAGGCCGAGCCGCTGGACACGGCCAGTTCCTTGATCGCCATGATCAGGGACTCGCCTTCGACATAGTTGAAGCTGACGTTCAGGTTGTGCGGGACGCGCTGGTCCATGTCGCCGTTCAGGTAGACCTCTTCGATCTGCGACAGGCCGGCCCACAGGCGGTCGCGCAACATGCGGATGCGCTCGTTCTCGGTGCCCATTTCCTCGCGGGCCAGACGGAAAGCCTCGCCCATGCCGACGATCTGGTGCGTCGCTAGCGTGCCCGAACGGAAACCGCGCTCATGGCCGCCGCCATGCATCTGTGCTTCGATGCGGATGCGCGGCTTGCGGCGCACGTACAGGGCGCCGATGCCCTTGGGGCCGTAGGTCTTGTGGGCCGAGAACGACATCAGGTCGACCTTGAGCTTCTGCAGGTCGATTTCCACCTTGCCGGTCGCCTGCGCGGCGTCCACGTGGAACACGATGCCCTTTTCGCGGCAGATTTCGCCCAGCGTTTCGATGTCCTGGATGACGCCGATTTCGTTGTTCACCATCATCACCGACACCAGCACGGTGTCGGGGCGCAGCGCGGCCTTGAAGGTGTCCAGATCGATCAGGCCGTTTTCCTTCACGTCCAGGTAAGTCACTTCGAAGCCCTGGCGCTCGAGCTCGCGACAGGTATCCAGCACGGCCTTGTGCTCGGTCTTGACGGTGATGATGTGCTTGCCGCGTTCCGCATAGAAGTTGGCGGCGCCCTTGATGGCCAGGTTGTCGGATTCCGTGGCGCCGGAGGTCCAGACGATTTCGCGCGGGTCGGCGTTCACCAGCTTGGCGACTTCCTCGCGGGCGCGCTCGACGGCCTCTTCCGACTCCCAGCCGAAAGCATGGCTGCGGGAGGCCGGGTTGCCGAAGTTATCGTACAGCCAGGGCACCATCTTCTCCACCACGCGGGGATCGACGGGCGTCGTGGCGGAATAGTCCAGATAGATTGGGCGAGTGGTCATTTCTACAACTCCTGATACTTCTTATACGGTGGCATTGGCTGCGACGGTCGCGGTCGGGGCGTTGGCGGCATTGGCGCCCCCCACCCGGCTCACGTGCACCGCGCAGGCCTGCGCTTGATTGTTGGCTTCCTGCAGCTGGCGCACTCGCTGCTGATCGACCAGATCTTGCAGGGACACCGAATCCAGGTAATCGACCATCTTGCGATTCAGCGTGGCCCAGAGCTCATGCGTCATGCACTTGCCGGGCTTGCCGTCGTTGCCGCTCGTACAGTCGCGCTTTCCGCCGCAGCTGGTGGCGTCCAGGGGCTCGTCGACGGCGAAGATGATGTCGGCGACGGTCACGTTGCGCGCCAGGCGGGCGAGCGAATAGCCGCCGCCCGGGCCGCGCACGCTATCCACGAGTTCGTGGCGACGCAGTTTCCCGAACAGCTGTTCCAGGTAGGACAACGAGATGTTCTGACGCTGACTGATGGCCGCAAGAGTGACCGGGCCGCTATGCTGCCGCATAGCCAGATCGATCATGGCAGTCACGGCGAAACGCCCTTTGGTAGTTAGCCGCATGGTAGGTTCCCTGTGATTCGGCAATGACCGCCAGCGAATCCAGCGGCCAATACCCGAGTAATTGGCTCAAGTATAGCCTATTCCCGACTAATTTGGTAT
Organism: Achromobacter sp.; assembly: GCF_050285585.1. Lineage (GTDB taxonomy): Bacteria > Pseudomonadota > Gammaproteobacteria > Burkholderiales > Burkholderiaceae_B > Achromobacter. The sequence continues at coordinate 170,575 of NZ_JBLZXF010000011.1, forward strand.
GGCTCCCGGCTAGAAAAAACCGCGCATCCGCGCGGTTTTCTACTGCCAAGCCCCCTCGGGAACCGCACGCCGACGGCCCCACCGCAGCGGCGGATCAGGCCGCCTGGTACTGGGTGGCGCGCTTGCGCACCAGCTCGAGCACGCCCTGACAGGCGTCTTCGAGGTAGTCGAGCACCTTGCCGAAACCATCCGCGCCGCCATAGTAGGGATCGGGCACGGTGGCCTCCTCGAACTCGTTGGCGAAGCGCATCAGCAGCATCAGCTTATGCTGGTAGGCCTTGGGGCACTGCTGCTGCATGGCGGACAGATTGTCCCAATCCATGGCGAGGATCAGGTCGAAATCGCGGAAATCCTCCGCGGTGACCTGACGCGCTTCGCAGTGCGTGATCTCGTAGCCGCGCTTGCGCGCTGCGGCCTGCGCCCGGGCATCAGGCGCCTCGCCGATGTGAAACGCGTGCGTGCCCGCGGAGTCGATGCGAACCACATCGCTCAAACCCGCGTCGTTCACCAAATGGCGAAACACGCCCTCTGCGCTCGGCGAGCGACAGATATTGCCCATGCAAACGAAAAGTACCTTGGTCATCATGGGAGTAAGTGTGCGGGAAAACCCGAGATAAGGCAAGCTTTTTTTGCGCCTGCGCAATTGAATTCGCGCAAATACGTCCCCTTGAATTATCGATTTAATTCAATGGTTTACATGAAAATTTGAATGTGATGCTGGAAGTTCAGGCAGCAATAATCGCCCGGATTGCGACAGCGCAATTGCAGCGCAGCAGATTTCCGGGCGATTCAGCAATATGTCAGCAAAAGACACACCAGGATACGTATTTGCCGCTAGACGGCGCCATCCAGCAATACGCGCTGCTTCAAGGCGGTCAAGGCATCCCGCGCCGCCGCGGCCTGCTCGAATTCCAGGTTGCGGGCGTGGTCCATCATCAGCTTCTCCAGGCGCTTGATTTCGCGCGCCATGGCCTTCTCATCCTTCATGAATTCGGCCGGCACCGCCGCCTCCAGCGCGTCATGCTGGGCGGGCGCGACGATGCCGTCGATCAATTCGCGCACCGCCTTCTGCACGCCGCGCGCCGTGATGCCGTGGTCGGTGTTGAACTGCAGCTGCTTGTTCCGGCGCCGGCTGGTCTCCTCGATCGCGCGCTGCATCGAATCGGTGATGCGGTCGGCATAGAGGATGGCATGGCCGTTCAGGTTGCGCGCCGCGCGCCCGATGGTCTGGATCAGACTGCGTTCCGAACGCAGGAAGCCCTCCTTGTCGGCGTCCAGGATGGCGACGAGGGAGACTTCGGGAATATCCAGGCCCTCGCGCAGCAGGTTGATCCCCACCAGCACGTCGAACGTGCCCAGGCGCAGATCCCGGATGATCTCGACGCGCTCCACCGTGTCGATGTCGGAGTGCAGGTAGCGCACCCGCACGCCATGCTCGCTCAGGAAGTCCGTCAGGTCCTCGGCCATGCGCTTGGTCAGGGTGGTGACCAGCACGCGCTCGCCTTGCCCGACGCGCTCCTTGATCCGCCCGAGCAGATCGTCGACCTGCGTGCGGGCAGGCAGCACTTCGACCAGCGGGTCGACCAGGCCGGTGGGCCGCACGACCTGCTCGACGACATTGTCGGCGTGCGCGTTCTCGTACGCGGCCGGGGTGGCCGACACGAACACGCACTGGCGCATCCGGGCCTCGAACTCCTCCAGCCGCAGCGGCCGGTTGTCCAGCGCCGAAGGCAGCCGGAACCCGTATTGCACCAGCGTTTCCTTGCGCGAGCGGTCGCCCCGGTACATCCCGCCCAGCTGGCCGATGGTGACATGGCTTTCGTCGATGAACATGAGCGCATCGGCCGGCAGGTAGTCGATCAGCGTGGGCGGCGGCTCGCCCGGGGCCGCGCCCGACAGGTGCCGGGAATAGTTTTCGATGCCTTTGCAGAAGCCCAGCTCCTGCAGCATTTCCAGGTCGAAGCGGGTGCGCTGCTCCAGCCGCTGGGCTTCGACGAGGTGGCCATCGTCCGTGAAGCGCTTGACGCGCTCGCGCAGCTCTTCCTTGATGGTTTCGATGGCGCGCAGCACCGTATCCCGCGGCGTCACGTAGTGGGAGCCCGGATACACGGTGAAGCGCGGCAGCTTCTGGCGGATGCGGCCGGTCAGGGGATCGAATAGCTCCAGGCTTTCGACCTCATCGTCGAACAGGGTCAGCCGCAACGCCAGTTCCGGGCTTTCGGCAGGGAAGATGTCGATTGTCTCGCCCCGCACCCGGAATGTCCCGCGGGTGAAATCGGCGTCGTTGCGGGTGTACTGCATGGCGACCAGGCGGGCCAGGATCTCGCGGCGCGATATCTGGTCCCCGGCGCGCAGGATCAGCACCATCGCGTGGTAATCGCCGGGGTTGCCTATACCGTAGATGCACGAAACCGTGCCCACGATGATCGTGTCCCGGCGCTCCAGCAGGCTCTTGGTGGCCGACAGGCGCATCTGCTCGATATGCTCGTTGATGGACGAGTCCTTCTCGATGAACAGGTCGCGCGTCGGCACGTAGGCCTCGGGCTGGTAGTAGTCGTAGTATGAAACAAAGTACTCGACCGCGTTCTTCGGGAAGAACTCCCGCATCTCGGCGTAGAGCTGCGCGGCCAGCGTTTTATTGGGGGCCAGCACCAGCGCGGGGCGCCCCAGCCGGGCGATCACGTTGGCCATGGTGTAGGTCTTGCCCGACCCGGTGACGCCCAGGAGCGTCTGGAACATCAGGCCGTCCTGCATCCCCTGGACCAGGCCGTCGATGGCGGCGGGCTGGTCGCCCGCCGGCGGATAGGGCTGGTAGAGATGGAACGGGCTGCCGGGGAAGTCGACAAAGCCGGCTCCCGCCGGGGCGCCCGCCGATGCCGCGGGCGCGCCGTTGCCCCCGGGCGCGGGATCTTCCGCAATCGGGTCTATTGCGCCCGGGTCTGTTGCGCGTTTAGACATGCTAGACTGTTCCAGGGTAAACCCCCCATTATCCACAGCACTCCGTACTGCGTCCACCCACCTCACCAGACTCCCATGAGCACCCTTTTCGATTCCGTCGAACTCGCGCCGCGCGACCCCATTCTTGGCCTGAACGAACAATACAACGCCGATACGCGTCCCGGTAAAGTCAATCTGGGCGTGGGCGTGTACTACGACGATCAGGGCCGGATCCCCCTCCTGGGCGCGGTCCGCAAGGCTGAAACCGCCCGTATCGAGGCCGCCGCCGCGCGCGGCTACCTGCCGATCGAAGGCATCGCCGGCTACAACGCGGGCGCGCAGGCCCTGTTGCTGGGCAAGGATTCCGCGCTGGCGGCCGCCGGCCGCGTGCTGACCACCCAGGCCCTGGGCGGCACGGGCGCGCTGAAGATCGGCGCCGACTTCCTGCGCCAGCTGCTCCCCTCCTCCAAGGTCCTGATCAGCAACCCCAGCTGGGAAAACCACCGCGCGCTGTTCGAGCGCGCCGGGTTCGAGGTCGGCACCTACGCATACTACGACGCCGCCACCCGCGGCCTGAACTTCGACGCCATGCTGGCGGACCTCAAGGCCGCCCCGGCCAAGACCGTGGTCGTGCTGCACGCCTGCTGCCACAACCCCACGGGCGTGGATCCCACCATGGACCAGTGGAAGCAGATCGCCGCCGTGGTCAAGGAAAACAACCTGGTGCCGTTCCTGGACATCGCCTACCAAGGCTTCGGCGACGGCCTGACGGAGGACGCCGCGGTCGTGCGCATGTTCGCCGACCTGGACCTGACCATGTTCATCAGTTCCTCGTTCTCGAAGTCGTTCTCCCTGTACGGCGAGCGCGTCGGCGCGCTGACCGTCGTGGCCGGCAGCAAGGACGAAGCCACCCGCGTGCTGAGCCAGTTGAAGCGCGTGATCCGCACCAACTACTCCAACCCGCCCACTCACGGCGGCACGGTGGTGTCGACGGTCCTGAATTCGCCCGAACTCTTCGCGATGTGGGAAGAGGAACTGGCCGGCATGCGCGACCGTATCCGCCTGATGCGCAAGCAGTTGGTCGAAAAGATCCAGGAACACGGCGGCAAGCAGGACTTCAGCTTCGTGCTGCGCCAGCGCGGCATGTTCTCGTACTCGGGCCTGACCTCGGCGCAGGTCGACCGCCTGCGCGAGGAACACGGCGTCTACGCAGTGTCCAGCGGCCGCATCTGCGTTGCCGCGCTGAACAGCGGCAACATCGACAAGGTGGCCGCGAGCATCGCCGCCGTGCTGTAAACGACGACCGCACACGGGCCCTCGCGGGCCCGCCGCCAGGAACGGGACCTTCGGGTCCCGTTTTCATTTGCGTCCGCGGCGGTCTTACTTGTCCAGGAACCGGTTCATCTCTTCGCGGATTATCCGGGCCACGGCTTCCTGACGCTTTTGCGTCATGCGATTGTCCAGCGCCGCGACGCTGACCCCGCCCAGCACATCGCCTTCCTTATTCTTCAGCGTCACGCCCACGCCGGTCACTTTGCTGACTGCGTGGCTGCCTATCACGGCGTAGCCGCGCTTGCGCGCGCGAGCAATGCGCATGCGCAGCTGATCCAGCGTAAGCGACTTGTACTTCAGAAAGCGAGCCTTGTTTGCCTTGAGGTAATGCTCCGTGAGGTCGTCATCGAAGCTCGCCAGCATGGCCAGGCCGCCCGCGCCTACGCCGATGGGCTGGCGGTTGCCGACCGGGATGGCCAGCGCCTGGATGGGATAGGCGCCCACTTCCCGCCCGATGCAGAGGGTATCCAGGTCCTGCAGGATCACCAGGAAGCTGGCGTCTTCGGTGCGGTCGGAGATGCGGCGCAGCAAGGGCCCGTAGCGGAGGGACAGCGACGATTGCGCAGCCAGCGACTCCCCGAGTTTCCGGCAATAGTCCCCAAGGTAGTACTTCTTGCTGCGCGCGTTGCGGGCCACCAGCCCCTGCGCCAGCAACTCGCGCAGCAGCCGCAGCGCCGTCGGCTTTTCCAGCCCCTGCTCCCGGCATACGTCCGTGAGCCGCAGACCCTCTTCGTGATGGCGCTGCACAGTCTTGAGCACGCGCAGCGCCTTCTGGATGCTGGAGGATTGCGTCATATCGTCCGGGCCCATACGAGGCAGAAAAGTTTCATATGTCGAAACTTTATCCTCTTTTTCACGGGTAAGCAGGGGTTAATGCGAACCGGCCCTCCACGCAGAATAGAGCCACTCATCGACCAGTTGCCCCTACCCGCCATGAACGTCTACATCACCGGCATCGCCCATACCCCGCTTGGCCGCCATCCCGACCTTTCCGTCAAGCAATTGACCGAACAAGCGGTCAACAATGCCCTGGCCGACAGCGGCCATGGCCTGGAAGACATGCAGGCGGCATGGTTCTCCAACGTGCGCCAGGGCCAGATGGAAAAACAGAATTCGATCCGCGGCCAATGCGCGCTGAACGCGATGGGGGTAAGCGGCATCCCCGTCTTCAATATCGAGAACGCCTGCGCCAGCAGCAGTTCCGGCTTGTTCAATGCCTGCATGGCGATCGAATCGGGCATGTTCGACACGGTGCTGGTGGTCGGCGCGGAGAAGATGTTCTATCCGGAAAAGAAGACGGAAATGATGAACGCGTTCTTCGGCGGCACCGACATACACCTGTTGCGCCAGACCTGGGACTTTTTCTGCCGGCAGGAGACCGACCCCGCCATCCGCGAGCGGCTGAACTCTCCCGGCGCCTGGAATACGCAGAGCTTCTTCATGGACATCTATGCGGCCATGGCGCGCCAGCACATGCGCACCTATGGAACCACGCAGCGGCAGATCGCCTGCGCGGCCGCCAAGAACCACGCGCACTCGACCATGAACCCGCTGGCCCAGTACCAGAACGATATGTCCATCGACGAAGTGCTTGCCACTCCCGAGATCGCCTGGCCATTGACGCGCGCCATGTGCGCGCCCATTTCCGACGGCGCGTCGGCCGTGGTGCTGTCCAGCGGCCGCGTCCTGTCCGAAGCGCGCCGGCAGCGGGCCGTCAGGGTCGCGGGCATCGGCGCGGCCAGCACGGTGATCCGCGACATCGCCGACATGGACCGGCACTGCGTGCACCTGGCCGCCCGGCGCGCCTATGCCATGGCCGGGATCACGCCGCAGGATATCGACGTAGCCGAAGTGCACGATGCATCCAGCTTCGCGGAACTGCTGCAGATCGAGAACCTGGGCCTTTGCCCCCGCGGCCAGGGCGGCCCCTATACCGAAAGCGGAGCGACCTCCCTGGGCGGAGCCACCCCGGTCAATGTATCGGGCGGCCTGGTGTCCAAGGGGCACCCGATAGCCGCAACGGGCTTGGTGCAGATCCATGAACTCGTTACGCAGTTGCGCCATGAAGCCGGAGCGCGCCAGGTCCGCGGCGCCCGTACCGCGGTGGCCGAAAACGGCGGCGGCTTCCTGCATTACGAAGATGCCGCGGCCGTGGTCACGGTGCTCAGCAACAGGCTCTAGCATGCAGCCCATCGACTTCTTCCTGCACGCCGCGATGCGGTACCCGGACCGCGTCGCGGCGATCGATGCGGCTACCGGCCGCGCCCACACTTACGAAGCGCTGCGCGGCCAGGCGCTGGCGCTGGCCGCGGCGCTGCAACGCCTGTCGGGCAAGCCTCGTCCGGTGATCGCCACGCTGGCCGGCAATTCGCATGCAATGCTGCTGGGCATATTGGCCACCTACGCCTGCGGCGGCGTGCTGGTGCCGCTGACGCCGACCGTGGTCGAACAGGATATCGCCCGCCAGCTGGCGACGGCCGCGCCCGATATCGTGTTGCACGACGCGGCATACGAGGCGCTGCTGGCCTCCTACCATGGCCTGCGCATCTGCAACGACGAGCGCCGCGACCTCCACACCGACGCGCTGCTGCGTGAACATGCGGGCCAGTCGCCCGCGCGCTCCAATCCGGACCCGGGCGAGACAGCCGCCCTCAAGTTCACGGGCGGATCGTCCGGCGTTCCCAAGGCGGTATTGCAGTCGCTGCGCTGTATCAACACCATGGTGGCGTCGCTGGCCATGGCGTATGGCTTCCACAGCAAGGAACGCTTCCTGCTGGCGCCGCCGATGACGCATGGCGCGGGCACGTTCGTGCTGCCGGTATTGCATGCCGGCGGCTGCCTGGTGATCGCCGGCAAAGCCACGGCCGAGCAACTGCATGCCCTGCTCGACACCCATGAGGTGACGTCCACCTGGGTGCCTCCCACGCTGCTCCAGCGGCTGGTGCAGGCACAGCGCGCCGCAGCGCGCCCTCTGCCCGCGCTGCGCAACCTGCTGTATGGCGGAGCGCCCTGCCCCGCCCCCCTGCTGTCACAGGCAATTGCGGCGTTCGGCCCCGTGCTGGGCGTTACCTACGGCCTGACGGAAGCCCCGGTCATCATCGCGGGCATGGACGGCGCCACAGGCTCCCAACCGGAAAACCAGGGCAGCGCGGGCCGCGTGGGCCCCATGACGCGGGTCGCGGTCGTCGGCGAAGACGGCTGCCCGACCGCCAGCCCGAACACGCTGGGCGAGATCGTCGCCAGCGGCGACTTGCTGATGTCGGGCTACCTGAACATGCCCGAACAGACCGCGGCCGTCCTGAAAGATGGCTGGTTCCACACGGGAGACATCGGCTTCATCGACGAACGCGGGTTCCTGTTCATCAAGGGCCGTTCCAAAGACGTCATTATCAGCGGCGGCTTCAATGTCTATCCCTCCGACGTCGAGAACGCCTATGCGCAGCACCCGGACATCGCCGAATGCGTGGTGTTCGGCGTCGCCGACGACTACTGGGGCGAACGCGTCGAAATGGCGGTCGTTCCAGTTCGGCCGGGGTCGGTCAGCGTCCAGGCGCTGATCGATTACGGCAAGCAGCAACTGGGGTCCGTGCGGACACCCAAGAGCATCCACATCGTGCAGTCTTTTCCAAAAAACACATTAGGCAAACTCGACAAGCGGCGAATCATCGGCGACTTGCGCGACGCGAGCCAGCAGGAGGAACATCGATCATGAAATTCAAGACCTGGATCGCCGCCATGGCCGGCGCGCTGGCCATCACGCTGGGCGGCTCCGCCGCCGCGGCCTTTCCGGATCAGCCCGTCCGCTTCGTGGTCGGGTTTCCGCCGGGCGGTTCGACGGATATCGTCGCGCGGGTGTTGGCCGAGGGCCTGTCGCGCGAATTGGGCCAGGCCGTGGTCGTCGAGAACAAGGCGGGCGCCGGCGGCACCATCGGCGCCTCTACGGTCGCGCACGCCAAGCCGGACGGCTACACCATCTTCCTGGGTACCGTCGCCACCAATGTGATCAACCCCTTGCTGCGCAAGGAACTGAATTTCGATCCCATCAAGGATTTCACCATGATCGGCGAGGTCGGCTTCTACACCAATCTGGTGCTGGTCAACGCCGGTTCGAAATACCAGGACCTGGGCGCGCTGATCGCCGACGCCAAGCAGCGGCAGCTGTCCTACTCCAGCCCCGGAGCCGGCACATCGCCGCACATGACCGGCGAATACTTCAAGATCCTGGCCGGCTCGAACATGCAGCACATTCCATTCTCGGGCAGCGGCCCGGCATTGACCGCGCTGATGGGCGGCCACGTCGACCTCGGGTTCGACAATCTGCCGGCCGCCCTGAGCCTGGTGCAGTCCGGCAAGGTGCGGGCGCTGGCCATCACCAGCACCACGCGCATCAAGGAACTGCCCGACGTGCCCACCGCCGAGGAACTGGGCGTGAAGAACATGAGCGTGGACGCCTGGGTCAGCGTAATGGGCCCGGCCGGCATTCCCGCCGACCGGCTATCCGTGCTGAGTTCCGCCTTGCGGAAAACGCTTGCCGAACCCGACATCATCCGCAAGCTCGAAGACAAAGCCATCACGATCAAAGCCACCCGCCCGGAGGAATTGCAGGACTACATCGAATCCGAGACCCGCAAGTGGCGCGGCGTCATCGAGACGGCCGGCATCAAGCCGGAATAACGCGGCGCATCGGCCCGGCCGGCCCGCCTTCGCGTTGACGCTGAGGCGGCCCGCCCCCGAAGCTTGCTTTTTTGCGCTGCGTCCCCCAGAATGGCGCTGTATATATGTACAGTCCGCTAGCACCGGATCATCGCCATGGCCAGCAAACTCACCGATCGCCAACAACAAATCCTGGATCTCATCAGGCAGACCGTCGCGCGCACCGGCTTTCCGCCCACGCGCGCCGAGATCGCGCAGGCCCTGGGTTTCCGGTCCCCCAACGCGGCGGAAGATCATCTCAAGGCCCTGGCCCGCAAGGGCGCCATCGAACTCACGGCGGGCGCATCCCGCGGCATCCGCCTGAAGGACTCGGGGGCCGCGCCAACGCAGGCATCGCTGCCCCTGCCCGCCCTCGCGCAACTGCTGCTGCCGCTGGTGGGCCGCGTGGCCGCGGGCAGCCCCATCCTGGCGGCTGAACACGTCGAACGCGAAGTCGGCGTGGATCCCAATCTGTTCGCGCAAGCGCCCGACTACCTGCTGAAGGTCCGCGGCATGAGCATGCGCGACGCCGGCATCCTGGAAGGCGACCTGCTCGCCGTGAAAAAGGCCTCCGAGGCCCGCAATGGCCAGATCGTGGTCGCCCGCCTGGGCGACGACGTCACCGTCAAGCGCCTGCAGCGCCAGAACGGCCACATCGAACTCCTTCCCGAGAACCCGGATTTCCAGACCATCGTGGTTGGAGCCGACCAGGATTTCGCCCTGGAAGGCATCGCGGTGGGCCTGATCCGCACGCACGCGCTGCACTGAAGCCGAAAGAGAAAGCGTCGGCCTCAAAAAAACCCGCCGGTCTGGCGGGTTTTTTCATGCCGTCGCTACCGGGCGCTCCTGTCAAGAGGCGCCCGGCAAATCCGGTCAGTGCTTGAGCACCGGGTCGGTCGAACCGGGTTCGGCCGGCTTGGCGACCAGCGGCTCCTTCACGGCCTCTTCCTCGGCCAAGGGCTCGGGCAGGCGCTCCAGGGCCAGCTCCAGCACCTTGTCGATCCAGCGCACCGGCACGATCTCGAGATGGTTCTTGACGTTATCCGGGATCTCCGCCAGGTCCTTGACGTTTTCTTCCGGGATCAAGACCGTCTTGATGCCGCCACGATGGGCCGCCAGCAGCTTTTCCTTCAGGCCGCCGATGGGCAACACTTCGCCGCGCAGCGTGATCTCGCCGGTCATGGCAACGTCGGCGCGCACCGGGATGCGCGACAAGGCCGACACCATGGCCGTGGTGATCGCGATACCCGCGGACGGACCGTCCTTGGGAGTCGCGCCTTCCGGCACGTGCACGTGCATGTCGTGCTTCTCGAAGACGCTGTCGGCAAAGCCCAGGCGGCGTGCGCGCGAGCGCACCACCGTGCGGGCCGCCTCGACGGACTCCTTCATCACGTCGCCCAGCGAACCGGTGCGTTGGATGACGCCCTTGCCGGGCATGTCCGCGACTTCGATCGTCAACAGGTCGCCGCCGACTTCCGTCCACGCGAGCCCGGTCACCTGGCCGATCTGGTTTTCCTTCTCGGCCATGCCGAAGGCATAACGGCGCACGCCCAGGTAGTCGCTCAGGTTGTCGCCCGTCACGTTGACCGGCTTGGCCTCGGGCGTCTTGCCCTCCGCCTTGGCCCGGTCGCTCTGGGTAAGCAACTGCTTGATGACCTTGCGGCAGATCTTGCCCACTTCGCGCTCGAGCGCGCGCACGCCGGCTTCGCGGGTGTAGTAGCGCACGATGTCGCGCAGGGCGCTGTCGTCGACCGTCAGCTCGCTATCCTTCACGCCGTTGTTCTTCATCAGCTTGGGCAGCAGATGGTCGCGGGCGATATGGATCTTTTCTTCCTCGGTGTAGCCGGAAAGACGGATCACTTCCATCCGGTCCAGCAGGGCCGGCGGAATGTTCAGCGTGTTGCTGGTGGCCACGAACATGACGTCGGACAGGTCGAAGTCGACTTCGATGTAGTGGTCCTGGAACGTGTGGTTCTGTTCCGGATCCAGCACCTCGAGCAGCGCCGACGAGGGATCGCCGCGGAAATCCATGCCCAGCTTGTCGATTTCGTCGAGCAGGAACAGGGGATTGCGCACGCCGACCTTCGACATGTTCTGGACGATCTTGCCCGGCATGGAGCCGATGTACGTGCGGCGATGGCCGCGGATTTCGGCTTCGTCGCGCACGCCGCCCAGCGCCATGCGCACGAACTTGCGGTTCGTCGCCTTGGCGATGGACTGCCCCAGCGAGGTCTTGCCGACGCCCGGGGGGCCGACCAGGCAAAGAATGGGCGCCTTCACCTTGTCCACGCGTTGTTGCACGGCAAGGTATTCCAGGATCCGTTCCTTGACCTTCTCCAGGCCATAGTGATCGTTGTCCAGCACCGTTTCGGCGTTGCTGATGGAATTGTTGATCTTGCTCTTTCTCTTCCAGGGAAGATTGATGAGCGTATCGATGTAGTTGCGCACCACGGTGGCTTCGGCCGACATGGGCGACATGAGCTTGAGCTTCTTGAGCTCGGCATCGGCCTTCTTGCGCGCTTCCTTGGGCATGTGAGCGGCGATGATCTTCTTTTCGAGCTCTTCGATGTCCGCGCCCTCTTCGCCTTCGCCGAGCTCCTTCTGAATGGCCTTGACCTGCTCATTCAGGTAGTAGTCGCGCTGGCTCTTCTCCATCTGCTTCTTCACGCGGCCGCGAATCCGCTTCTCGACCTGGAGAATGTCGATCTCGGTTTCGAGTTGCGTGAGCAGGCCTTCGAGGCGTTCGGAGGTGCCGACGATCTCGAGCATCTTCTGCTTCTGCTCGAGCTTGAGGGGAAGATGCGCGGCGATCGTATCGGCCAGGCGCCCGGCATCGTCGATGCCGGCAAGCGAGGTCAGGATCTCCGGGGGGATCTTCTTGTTCAGTTTTACATACTGTTCGAACTGGGCGACGATCGCGCGGCGCAGGGCCTCGGTTTCGGAGCCTTGCATGGCGTCGGGTTCGATCGGCGTCACCTGGCAGGTGAAGTGCGAATCGGCGTCTTCGATGCTGTTGATGCGGGCGCGCTGGGTGCCCTCGACCAGCACCTTGACGGTGCCGTCAGGCAGCTTGAGCATCTGCAGAATGCCGGCAACGCAGCCGATCTCGTAGACGTCTTCGGGAGTGGGATCATCCTTGCCGGCGGATTTTTGGGCCACCAGCATGATGCTTTTGCCCGCTTCCATCGCAACCTCGAGCGCGCGGATCGAGCGCGGACGGCCGACGAACAGCGGGATGACCATGTGCGGAAACACCACGACGTCGCGCAGTGGAAGCAGGGGCAGGTCGATCGGGTCGGAAGGCAGGGTCTGGCTGGCAGACATAGGAGGTTCCTCGGTATGACTCGGCGTATCGGGGACAGGTGACCCGGGTATACCCGAGCCAGCCACGTCAGTTACGTCTGTTATGGGAACAATAGCCGAAAATTCAAGATCTCGGCGCCTCGATAGCCCTAGGGCTAAAAAAAACCCGGAGCAGCGCCTTCAGTATGCAAGGGTCGAGGCCGTGAGAAAAGCGTGTTTCCACCCAGGACGGGCCCTGAGGCAAAAAAACCCGTTACGGGAACGGGCTTTTTTGAAATATCAGGCTGCGGCGTCCCGGACTTCCCCCCGCTCGGGTTTGTCCGAAGCAGCGGCTTCGTCGGCGTAGATGAGCAAGGGCTTGCCTTCGCCTTCGATGGCGTTTTCGTCCAGCACCACGCGCTTGACGTTGCCCTGGGAAGGCAGGTCGTACATGGTGTCGAGCAAGGCCTGCTCGATGATGGAACGCAGGCCGCGGGCGCCGGTCTTGCGCCGCAGCGCCTTGCGGGCGATCGCCTTCAGCGCGGCGGGCCGCACGTCCAGCTCGGCGCCTTCCATGGCGAACAGCTTCTGGAACTGCTTGAGCAGGGCGTTCTTGGGCTCGGTCAGGATCTGCACCAGCGCCGCCTCGTCCAGCTCGTCCAGCGTGGCGACCACCGGCAGGCGGCCGACCAGCTCGGGGATAAGGCCGAACTTGATCAGGTCTTCCGGCTCGACTTCCGAGAACAGCTCGCCCACGCCCCGTTCGGACTTGGCGCGCACGGAAGCCGAGAAGCCGATGCCCGATTTCTCGGTGCGGTCGCGGATGACCTTTTCCAATCCGTCGAAGGCGCCGCCGACGATGAACAGGATGTTGGTCGTGTCCACCTGGACGAAGTCCTGGTTGGGGTGCTTGCGGCCGCCCTGCGGTGGCACCGAGGCCACCGTGCCTTCGATCAGCTTCAGCAAGGCCTGCTGCACGCCCTCGCCCGACACGTCGCGGGTGATGGACGGGTTGTCGGACTTGCGGGAGATCTTGTCGATTTCATCGATGTAGATGATGGCGCGCTGCGCCTTCTCCACCTCGTAGTTGCAGTTCTGCAGCAACTTCTGGATGATGTTCTCGACGTCTTCGCCCACGTAGCCGGCTTCGGTCAGCGTGGTGGCGTCGGCCATCACGAAGGGCACGTTCAGCATGCGCGCGAGCGTCTGCGCCAGGAGCGTCTTGCCCGACCCGGTGGGGCCGATCAGCATGATGTTGCTCTTGGAAAGCTCGACTTCGTCGCCCTTGATCTCGCCGTGGCGGATCCGCTTGTAATGGTTGTAAACAGCCACGGCCAGCATGCGCTTGGGCGAATTCTGCCCAATGACGTACTGGTCGAGGAAGGTCTTGATTTCGGCCGGAGTGGGCAGCTCGGAACGAATCGCCGCGCGCGCGGTGGCTTGCGCCTCCTCGCGGATGATGTCGTTGCACAGATCTATGCATTCATCGCAGATGAATACCGACGGACCCGCGATCAGCTTGCGGACTTCGTGCTGGCTTTTATTGCAAAACGAGCAATGCAGCACTTTTGCGTCTGCCGATCCCTTTTTTTCAGGCATATTTGTTTCGTATCTCAGGTAAAGATGCGCCAGGCCGGGAAATAGGCCTAGCGCATGCGCTTACTCAAACGTGGTGGCAGCGGGTTCGGATCAACCGGGAAGTCAGGCTTCCGTGCGGGAGGTCATCACCTTGTCCACCAGTCCATACGATACCGCATCTTCGGCCGACATGAAGTTGTCACGTTCCGTGTCTACTCCGATGCGCTCCATCGTCTGGCCGGTATTCGTGGCCAGGATGCGGTTCAGCCGCTCGCGCAGGTCCAGGATTTCGCGGGCCTGGATCTGGATGTCGGAGGCCTGCCCCTGGGCGCCGCCCGAGGGCTGGTGGATCATGATGCGCGAGTTGGGCAGCGTGAAACGCTTGCCCTTCTTGCCCGCCGCCAGCAGGAACGCCCCCATGCTGGCCGCCAGGCCGGTGCACAGGGTGGATACGTCCGGCTTGACGAACTGCATGGTGTCATAGATGGCCATTCCCGCGTAGACCGACCCGCCGGGCGAGTTGATGTACAGGGAAATGTCCTTGTCAGGATTCTCCGATTCCAGGAACAGCAACTGCGCCACGACCAAGTTGGCCGTTGCGTCATTGACCGGACCCACCAGGAAAATGAGCCGTTCGCGGAGCAGACGCGAATAGATGTCGTAGGCGCGCTCGCCGCGCCCCGACTGCTCGATCACCATGGGAATGTAGCCCAGGCCGGTGGGGGTCACCGACGACCCGCCATTCATTGCCGCATAGAAATCGGTGAATCTCTGCATAGTGTTACGCCATCCCCATCAACTGATCGAAAGGCACCTTTTCGTCGGTGACCTTGGCCTTTTCCAGAACGTGCGCGACGACGTTGTCTTCGAGCACGATCGCCTCGATTTCAGCACGACGCTGGCGGTCGGCCAGGTAATAGCTGACAACCTGGGCGGGTTGTTCGTAGTTTTCGGCGAACTCTTCGATGCGCGCGCGCACCTGCTCGGGCTTGGCCTGCAGCTGGGCTTGCTTGACCAGTTCCGAAACCAGCAGGCCCAGGCGGACGCGGCGTTCGGACTCGGTCGTGAAGGCTTCGGCCGGGATCGGCACGGACTCGGCGTTCGGGATGCCGCGCTGCTTGAGCTCCTCGCGGGCGGCGGCGACGCGGCCTTGCACGTCGTTGTCGACCAGCGCCTTCGGCACGTCGAACTTGCCGGCTTCGACCAGGGCGTCCATCACGCTGGACTTGGTGCGGCCTTGCGAGCGCAC
>NZ_JBLZXF010000012.1:0-135861 GCF_050285585.1 Achromobacter sp.
CGCAAGGCCAACAGATTTACAGTCTGCCCCCTTTAACCACTCGGGCACCCCTCCAGAGAATTCGAGATTATGAACACTTTCAGATCCGGTGTCAAACGATTCGGACGAAATATTCAAAATCCCGTTCAGAGCGACTCCGCGTTTGCGCGCAGAGGGGGCGTAGCTTACAGGTTTCCACGGATCGCTGCACGAAAAAGATCGGCGTACTGCTGCTGCGTGTAGGCGACGGGGTTGGTGCCGGCCGAGGGATCCTCGACCGCCATGCGTCCCACCCGCTCGGCCTGGGACTCGTCGATGCCGATTTCCGCGAGCGTATGGGGGATGCCCAGGGACTCCCGCAAGGCCAGCACCCAGTCCAGCACCGCGCCGCTCCCCTGGCCCGGCAGGTCCAGGTAGCGCGCCAATGCCTCCAGCCGCGGCGCCACAGCCTGCTGGTTGGCCTTCAGTACATAAGGCATGAGTATCGCGTTCAAGGTGCCGTGGTGCGTGTCGTACAGCGCCCCCAGGGGATGCGCCAGCGCGTGCATCGCCCCCAGGCCGCGCTGGAAGGCGGTGGCCCCCATGCTGGAAGCGACCAGCATCTGCTGGCGCGCCTGCAGATCGCTGCCATCGGCCACCGCCCGGGGCAGGTATTCCCTGATCATGCGCATGCCCTCGATCGCGATGCCCGCCGCCATCGGATGGAAGAACGGCGAACAGTACGCCTCCAGGTTGTGCGACAGCGCGTCCATGCCGGTCGCGGCCGTGATTCCCGGCGGCAGCCCGACCGTGAGCTCCGGGTCGAGAATCACGATGGCCGGCAGCATGCGCGCGTGGAAGATGATGCGCTTGACCTCGGCGGACTCATCGGTAATCACGGAGGCGCGCCCCACCTCGGAGCCGGTTCCCGCGGTGGTCGGCACCGCCACCACCGGCGCCATGCCGGCCACATCCACGCGCAGGTGGTTCTCGCCCACGTCCTCGAAGTCCCATAAGGGGCGCTTCTGCCCTGCCATCAGTGCGATGGCCTTCGCCGCGTCCAGCGCGGATCCGCCGCCCAGCGCGATCACGCCGTCATGACCGCCCTGCCGGTAGGCGGCCACGCCATCGTCGACGTTGCGGCCGGTGGGATTGCCCTTGATCTCATGGAACAGGCCGCATTCCAGGCCCGCCTGCCGGCAGGCGGCCACTGCGCCGCCCACCATCGACAGGGCCGCGAGCCCCGGATCCGTCACGAGCAACGGGCGCGTCATTCCGAGCGCGCGGCACCCGTCCGGCAACTCCTTGATGCGGCCGGGACCGGCCTTGATGGCGGTGGGGTAATTCCAATTTACGCTGGGCACGGTCATGGTTCGGTTCCTGTAGGCGCCCTGTCAGACGCTGCGCAGATGAAAGGACTTGGCTTGCGTGAGCTGCTCGTAGCCAACCACCGACAGCGAGACGCCGCGGCCGGAATTCTTGACCCCGGTCCAGGCCAGGGCAGGATCGAGGTAGTCGCACCGGTTCATGAAGAACGTGCCCGCCTGGACCCGGCTGCCGATATGCAGGGCGGCGTCCTGGTCCTGCGTGAAGGCTGCCGCGGTCAACCCATATGGACTGTCGTTCATCAGCGCAATGGCCTCCTCGTCGCTGTCGACCGCCATGATGCCCACCACCGGGCCAAAGCATTCGTCGTTCATCACGCGCATGCCGTGGTCGACCTGGGTCAGCAGGGCCGGCGCGACATAAGGCGAGTCTTTGCTCGCTTTATTGAAATATGAAGGATCTATCAGGTTTCTGGCGCCGGCGGATACGGCTTCATCGACGATATCGCGAATCTCGGCCGCGGCCCGCGCGCGCACGACGGGCCCCAGCGTCGTGTCGGCATGCAGCGGATCGCCCAGCACGTAGCCTTGCGTCAGGGCGACGGCGCGTTCCACGAACTCGTCGTACAGCGGCCGCGCCACGTAGATGCGCTGAATGCCGCAGCAGGACTGGCCCGAGTTGAAATAGGCGCCGTCCATCAGCGTTTCGACCGCATGGTCGATTTTGGCGTCCGCCCTCACATAGGCCGGATCGTTGCCGCCCAGCTCCAGCCCGGCGCCGATGAACCGCCCGGCGGCCCCCTCCTCCACGGCGCGGCCTCCCCGCACCGAGCCGGTGAAAGACACATAGCCGATCTCGGGCGCGCGGATCAGCCGCTGCGCGATGTCGTGGCTGGCGTGCAGATACTGGAACACGCCGTTGGGCGCGCCGGCTTCCCGGAACGCACGTTCAATGAACTCCGCGCACAGCGGCGTCTGGTCGGAATGCTTGAGGATGACGGTGTTTCCCGCCATCAGCGCGGGCACGATGCTGTTCACGGCGGTCAACAGGGGATAGTTCCACGGCGCGATGGTCAGCGCGACGCCGATGGGTTCGCGGCTGATGAAACGCGTGTAGCCCGCTTGCGCGGGTACCTGTATGGGCGCCAGCGCCTCGCTCGCGATCGAGATCATGTGGCGCGCGCGGGCCTCGAAACCCGCAACTTCGCCCGGGGTGTAGCGCAACGGCCGTCCCATCTGGACAGTGATGGCGCGCGCGATCTCGTCCTTGGCCGCGACAAAACGGTCCACCGCGTCGGACACGATGCGCCCCCGCGCCTCCACGCCCAGCGCATGCCAGGCCGGCTGCGCGGCCTGCGCGCCGGCCAGCGCCTGCGCGATCTGCGCTTCGCTGGCGTAGGGACGGCGGACGATTTCGCGCCCGTCGATGGGACTGATGGTGATGAGTTCCTGAGTCATGGCTGCCCTGTGCAAGCGTGTGTCGGGGATCAGATGATTTCGAAGTAGCGCGCCAGTTCCCAGTCGGTGACGTGACGCCGGAATTGCCGCTCTTCCCATTCGCGGGTCGCCACGTAGTGCGCCACGAACGCATCGCCGAACAGATGGCGCGCGGCCTCGGATTCGCGCAGCCGCTGGGCGGCCTCCCACAAGGTGCCCGGCAGCCGCAAGTGGGCGGGAAACTGCTGGGTGTAGGCGTTGCCCTGTACCATCGGCTCCGGCGACAGGCCCTGTTCGATGCCGTAGAGGCCCGAGGCCAGGGCGGCGGACAAGGCCAGGTAGGGGTTGGCGTCGGCCGACCCGATGCGCACCTCGACGCGCTGCGATTTATCGCTGCCCGGGATGAGCCGGAGCGCGGTGGTGCGGTTCTCCATGCCCCATGTGGCGTCCAGCGGCGCCCAGTATCCGGGCACCAGCCGCGAATAGCTATTGACGGTCTGCGCGTACAGGGACATGAATTCGGGCAGGTAGCGCTGCACGCCCGCCATGAAGGATGCCTGCGTCGCGCTCATGCCGTGCGGCCGCGATTCGTCGTGGAATGCGGAACGCCCCGTCTTCCTGTCGCGCAGGGACAGATGGATGTGGCCGCTCTGGCCCGGATGATCGTGGGACCATTTCGCCATGAAGGTCGCCATCAGGCCGTTCTGCTGCGCCAGGGCCTTGGTGAACGTCTTGAAAAGAAACGCCTTGTCGCCCGCCGCCGCGGCCAGGTCCACCGCGATGGCGGCCTCCAGCACCCCGGGTCCGGTCTCGGTATGCAAGCCTTCGATGGGCATATCCATGCGTTCGCACATGTCCAGCAGCTTGCGGTAGAAATCGCCTTCGACCGTGCTGCGCAGCACGGAGTAGCCGAAATTTCCCGGGGTCCAGTTCTCGAGGTTGCGGTAGTTCTTCGCGCGCACGGAATGCGGGGTTTCGCGAAACATGAAGAACTCGTATTCCAGGGCGGCGTAGGCGTCGTAGCCCATGGCGGCCGCCCGGTCGAGGACCCGATGCAGCAGGCGCCGCGGACAAATGGCGCCCGCTTCCCCTTCGAATTCGGCGAGGAACAACAGCATGTCCTCGCCCCCCGGGCCCTGCTCCAGGGGCAGCCTGCGGCCGGTATGCGGGAGGATCCTCAGCTTGGCATCGGGATAGGCCGTATGCCAGCCGGTGTACTGGGTGTTGTCGTACAGCTGATCGTCGAGGTCCCAGCCGAATACGACGTCGCAAAATGCCAGGCCCGAGCGCAACGCGCCCAGGAATTTGTCGCGGCGCAGATACTTGCCCAGCATGACGCCGTCGATGTCGGACAGACCGACCTTGATGTGCGAGAGCGTGCTGGCTTGCACCAGCCGCTCCGCGTCTTCCACCGTTGCTACCCCTAGTGCATGCATGCTCGTTCACCTTGCTGTGGCTGAAGCGTTGCGTTGACCTGCGGGCGGGCGGCGCGGCGTTCAAGTCACGGCAGCCCCCAGCACCCGCATCGCCTGGCGATGCAGCTGTGGCGTGGCGGCCGCGACGACGCGGCCCTGCGATTCGAGGCCCAGCGGCTGCCCCGACCAATCGGTAATAACGCCGCCGGCCCCTTCGATCACGGGCATCAGCGACAGGTAGTCGTACGGTTGCAGGCCCGATTCGACCACCAGGTCGACATGGCCGCTGGCCAGGAGCCCATAGCTGTAGCAGTCGCCGCCGTAACGGCGCATGCGCGCGGCCTGCGCCAGCGCGTCGAAGGCGGCCAGCTCCGCGCCGGCGAAGATATCGGGCGAGGTGGCGTAAAGGATGGCCTGGCGCAATTCGGTGCAGCCGCTCACGCGGCAGGCTTCGCCATTCAGGCTTGCGCGCGCGCCCGCCGCCCCCATCCAGCGCTCGTCCAGCATGGGGATGTCGATCAGCCCCAGCACGGGCTTGCCCCGGTGTAACAGCGCCAGCAGCGTGCCCCACAGCGGATTGCCTGAGATGAAGGCGCGCGTGCCGTCTATCGGGTCCAGCGACCAGACCAGCTCGGCCTCGGCGTGCGAGGCGCCGAATTCCTCGCCGAAGATGCCGTGATCGGGGTATTCCCGGGAGATCGCTTCGCGCAGGGCGGCTTCTACCTCCCTGTCCGCCTGGGTGACCGGGCTGTCGTCCGCCTTGGTGTCGACCGACAGCGGGTGCCGGAACCACTTGCGCGACAAGGGCCGGACTTGGTCCGCCAGCGCCTGGGCGAATGCGGAATAGGCGGCGAGCTGCGGCGCGGATAACGGCAATGAAGTTTGCATCGACGATGCCTCCGGGCGTGGCGCGGGCGGATGCGTCTGCGAAAAAAATGCCCGCATCCTGGTTTTTCCAGTCTAGACACGTTGCCACAAATTTGCAAACATACCTAAAACTGCAACTCGTAACGAGGTTTGCAGGCCGCAGTCCGCATACGTAGCTCGCCACCGTTGCCGTGTATTCCAACTGGAGTCCCATCATGCAATGTATGAAGAAGCTCAGTCTTGTGGTTGCAGTAATTTCCCTAGGTTATGCACAGGCGCACGCCGGCTCGATCACCGTCTACACCGCGCTTGAGGAAGACGAGATCGCGGCCTACCTGAAGGCGGCCAACGCGGCCATGCCCGACGTCAAAGTCAACGTGCTACGCCTGTCCACAGGCGATCTGGGCGCCCGCCTGATCGCCGAGGCGTCGAATCCCCAGCAGGACGTCATCTGGGGATTCGCCGTCAGCAACATGCTGGATCCGCGCCTGCAGAAGCTCCTGGAGCCGTACGCGGCCAAGGGAATCGACGCCCTGCCCGCCAAGTACAAGGGCACCGACAACAAATGGTTCGCGGCCACCGGCTACGTCGCCGCCTTCTGCGTGAACACCGACAGGCTGAAGTCCAAGAACCTGCCCATGCCCACGTCCTGGGAAGACCTGGCCAAGCCCGTCTACAAGGGCGAGATCGTCATCCCCAGCCCGGCGGCCTCCGGCACCGGCTATCTCCAGATCGTCGCGCTGCTGCAGGGACTGGGCCAGGAGAAAGGCTGGGCGCTGCTCAAGGACCTGGACAAGAACGTCGCGCAGTACACGCCGTCCGGCTCCCGTCCCTGCAAGATGGCGCGCGCCGGCGAGTACGCGATCGGCGTGTCCTTCGCCTTCCCCGCCATGCAATCCATCGAAGAGGGCTATCCCATCAAGATGGTGATCCCCGCCAAGTGGGTGGGCTATGAACTCGAGGCCTCCGGCCTGATGAAGACGGCCAAGAATCCCGCGGACGCCAAGCGCTTCCTGGACTGGACGCTCTCGCAACAGGCGGGCGGCCTCTACAGCAAATACAAGGAGCTCGTCACCATCCCCGGCGCCGCCCCCAACAAGGCGGCGGAGGCGGCGGGCCTGCCCAAGGACCTGGGCGCGGTGCTGTATCCGGTGGACTTCCAGAAATCGGCGGCGGAACGCGACGCCACGATCAAGACCTGGCAGGAAACCATCAAGCGCTGACGGCGGCGCCGGCCGCGGCCCGTCCTGGGAGACGCCATGTACCTGGAATTGCGCGGGATACGCAAGACTTTCGACGGCTCGGTCGCGCTGGAAGACATCGACCTGTCCGTGGGCGAACACGAGTTCGTCTGTTTGCTCGGCCCGAGCGGCTGCGGCAAGACTACGTTGCTGCGCATCGTGGCCGGGCTGCTGCCGTTCGACCGCGGCGCCATCACCCTCGGCGGACGGGACCTGAGCGCGCTGCCGGCGCGCAAGCGCGGCTTCGGCATCGTGTTCCAGTCGTACTCCCTGTTCCCTAACATGACCGTGGCCGAGAACGTAGGCTACGGCCTGCGCATCCGCGGCGAAGGCCGCGACCGCATCGCATCGCGGGTCGGCGAACTGCTGACGCTGATCAAGCTGCCCGATCATGCCGGACGCTATCCGCATCAGCTGTCGGGCGGCCAGCAACAGCGCGTGGCCCTGGCTCGCGCGCTGGCCGTGGACCCGGCGCTGATCCTGCTGGACGAGCCCCTGTCCGCGCTGGACGCGCGCGTGCGCACCGACATGCGCGCCGAGATCCACGACGTGCAGCGCCGCCTGAAAATCCCCACGATCATGGTGACGCATGACCAGGAAGAGGCGCTGACGCTGGCGGACAAAATCGTCTGCATGAACGATGGGCGCATCGAGCAGGTGGGCTCGCCGGCCGATCTGTACCTGCGGCCCCGCACGCGCTTCGTGGCGAATTTCGTGGGACTGAGCAACCTGCTGCCGACCGACTGGGTGCGCGAAGCGATGCCTGAATTGCTGGCGACGCGGCCCGAAGGGGCCAGTGAACGCTATGAGGCCTGCCTGCGGCCCGAAAACCTGCGCGTCGCCGCGGACGAACGCGGCGCCGGCCGCGTGCAGGACATGACCTTCATGGGCAATCTCACCCGGCTGCGCGTCGCCTGGCGCGGGCGCGAACTGGTCGTGGAGCAGCATGGCGCGGCGGGGTTGTCGCGAGGGGCCCCCGTGCGCCTGGACGCGGAACCCGGCCAGTGCGCCTGGGTCAGCGTATGAAGCGCGTACGCGGCCATTGCGGAGTTCCCGCGTGAGCGCCGCCCAGGCCGGCACGGCCATCGTCGCGCCGACCGGGCGCGCGCCCTGGTCGGCGGACCGTCTGCTGCTGTGGACCTGCGTCGGCATCCCGATGGCGGGCCTGGCGCTATTCTTCCTTTACCCGCTCGCGACCGTCGCCTGGAACAGCCTGGTCGAAAAAGACGGTTCGATCGGCCTGGGCAACTATGCCGAGGTCTTCGCTACCCGGGGCATCCTGACCGCAACGCTGAACAGCCTGGTCATGAGCCTCGCCACCACGGCCGTCAGCATGGTGCTGGGCTTCGCCATTGCCTACGGCCTGGACCGCAGCTGCATGCGCGGCAAGGCCGCCGTGCGGGTGGCGCTGGTGCTGCCCCTGCTGGCTCCCTCCCTGGTGCAGGGGCTGGGGCTGATTTTCCTGCTGGGGCGCAACGGCCTGGTGCATCGCTGGACCGGTTGGGAAATCGATATCTATGGCTTCTGGGGCCTGCTGATCTCCAATGTGTTCTACGCCCTGCCCCAGGCCGTGCTGATCCTGCAGGCGGCGTTGCGCAACATGGACGCACGCTATTACGACGCCGCGGAAGTCATGGGCGCGTCGAGCGCCCGCCAGTTCTTCGACATCACCCTGCCCAACTGCAAATTCGGCCTGCTCAGCGCGGCCTTCGTCGTGTTCGTCATCACCATCACCGATTTCGGCAATGCCGCGGTGATCGGAGGCAACTACCGCGTGCTGGCGACCGAGATCTACAGCCAGGTGTCCGGGCAGATGAACTTCGGCATGGGATCCGTGGTGGGCATCCTGCTGCTATTGCCCTCGCTGATATCCGTGCAGATCGAGCGCGTGGCCTCGCAGCGCCAGTTCGGCTCGGCCTCGCCCAGCGGCCTGAAAGTCACGCCGCTCCCCGCGCGGGGCCGGGACGCGGCCTTCGGCGCCGCCGTGCTGCTGGCAAGCGGCGCGATCATCGTCACGGTGGCCACGGTGGTGTTCGCCAGTTTCATGCGGCTTTGGCCCTACCGCATGGAATGGACGCTCAAGCATTACGACATTACCGTCAGCGGCGGCTATGCGCCGCTCTGGACCTCCCTGTACCTGTCCCTGGCGGCGGCGGGCGGCGGGGTGCTGCTGCTGTTCTTCCTGAGCTTCGGCGTGTGCCGCATCCCGCGCGCGTGGGCCAAGCCCGTGTACATGCTGGCGGTCCTGCCGGTGGGGGTGCCGGGCCTGGTCCTGGGCTTGTCCTACATCTTCGCGTTCAATGCGCCGGGCACGCCGCTGTATGCGCTCTATGGCAGCGCCGCATTGATCGCGGTGTGCAACTTCTACCACTACCATACGCAGGGGTTCCTGACGATGATGACGGGCATGCGCGCCGTGCCGCAGGCCCTGGAGGAGGCGGTCAGCTGCCTGGGCGGCGGCACGCTGCGGGTGCTGCGCGACGCGGTGCTGCCGTTGATCGGCCCCACCGTGCTGGGCGTCTTCTTCTTTTTGTTCATGCGATCGATGGTTACCCTTTCGGCGGTGATCTTCCTGGTCACTCCGTCCGTCAGCGTCGCGCCGGTCTCTGTCCTGCGACTGGACGAAGCGGGGTTCGTATCGCAGGCGGCGGCCTATTCAACGCTTATCATGCTGGTCGTTGGAGGTTCCCTGCTGGTGTTGCGCGCGCTGATTGCCTGGGCCGCACGGCGGCGGGCATAGACTAGGAAGCATCGGACATGTGGCAAGAAGAGCGGTATCAGAGAATCCGCGCCCTGCTGTCTTCATTGCAGCAGGTATCGACCGACCGTATCGTCGGCGAGCTCGGGGTATCCCGGGAAACGGTCAGGCGAGACCTATTGGAGCTGGAGGCCATGGGCGAGCTGCGCCGCGTGCATGGCGGCGCGGTGCCCGTCCACAGCGAGCCGCCCATCGCGGAACGCGTGCATACCCGCGTCAAATACAAGCGCGCCATCGCCCGCGCGGCCGCCGGACTGGTCTCCAGCGGCCAGACGCTGTTCCTGGACGCGGGCAGCACCACCAGCGTGCTGGCCGACGAACTGGCCAAGCTGTCGGGCCTGACCGTCATCACCAATTCCTTCGACGTGGCCCTGAAGATAGGCACCGCCGGCAGCGGCGCCAACCAGCTGATCATGCTGGGCGGCTCGGTAGACGGCCCGGTGTGCGCCACCGCAGGCGACATCACGATCGGCGAGATCCACCGCTACCGCGCCGACCTGGCGCTGCTGTCGCCGGTTGGCGTGGACGCGGAGTGCGGCGCGACCAACTACGACCTGCGCGAGGCCGAGGTGGCGCGCGCCATGACCGCCAATGCCAAGCAACTGGTGCTGCTGGCCGATTTCAGCAAAATCGGACTCTGCAGCCGCGTGTCGTACTGCCGCGCCGACCGGATAGACCATCTGGTCACCAACGCCAGCGCGCAGAAGGCGCCGGCTTACGCCGCCTTGAAATCGGCGGTCGGGCGCATCCTGGCGGTATGAGGCAGGACCTCAATCCAGCGACACGCCGGCGGCCTTTACCATGCCGGCCCAATACACCGTGTCTTCCTGCAGCCGAGTCTTGAACGCGTCGGGCCGGCTGCCCACCGCCCAGCTGCCGCCGCTGTTGATCTTCGCGATCACGCTGGGCGACTTCATCGCCTGCTCGACAGCCCGCGCCAGATAGGCAATGCGTTCCGCAGGGGTGCCCGCGGGCGCGAAGAGGCCGTACCAGTCGTCGGCGGTGATGCCGTCCATGCCGGATTGCTTGAGCGTGGGCGAGCCCTTGAACAGGCCGATGCTGTTCTCGTGGCTGAGCGCCAGGATGCGCAGCTTGCCCGCCGCCACCATCGGCTCGGCCGATGCCGGCGAGGTAATCAGCATGTCCACCGTCCCACCCATCAGGTCGGTGATGGCGGGAGCGGCGCCCCGGTACGGCACGTGGACGAGTTTGACTCCGGCCTTCTGCGACACCAGCGCCCCCATCAGATGGCTCATGGTGCCGTTTCCGGGCGTTGCGTAGGTGATGACGCCGGGTTGCCTGCGCGCGGCATCGAGGTAGTCGTTGAGCGTCTTGTACGGGCTCTCGGCGCGCGCCACGAGCACCAGCGGCGCGGACGTGATCTGCGAGATGGGCGCGAAATCCTTGATCGGATCGAAACCCACGTTCTTGTACAGACGCGGATTGACCGCCATCACGCTGGTCTGCGACATCACCAGGGTGTAGCCGTCGGGCTTGGCTCGCGATACCTGCGCGGTGCCGACGTTGCCGCCGGCGCCCGAGCGGTTTTCCACAACCACGCTCTGGCCCGTGATGGCGCCGAGCTCCTGCGCGAGGAGGCGCGCGACGCCATCGTTGCCGCCACCCGGCGGAAACGGCGAAACAATGGTGATGGCCTGCTTTGGATAGTCGGCCAAAGGCGCGGGCGCCTGGGCGTGGGCGGCGCTTGCCCACAACAGGCCGGCGACGGCCGCGGCCCTGCAAACGTGCGATGCGATCTGCTTCATCTGGATTTCCCCTTGTGTTGGCGGCCGGATGCTCGGCCGTCCGTTGCATTTCGGTTCGCCATGAACCGTCCGCACCCCTGCGGCGCGGGCCGCGGGGCGTAAGTCAGAATGAATGCGTTTGCCGTGTCGGCGGGCGCAAGCCGGCCCGTCCGGGGCGATCCCTCAGCTGGCGGGAAAGCGGTAGCCCGCAAGTTCGTGTTCGTCTATCTGCCTGACCAGGTTGGTCTCCCATGCCAGGTACTGGCGCGCCGCGGCCTTGTTGCCGTCGTGGCGGTCGTGCACGAAAAACAGGTAGTCGATGCAATCCGCGTCGGACGGCGTGTCGGGCGTGGATTCCAGCGCGATGCCCTGTCCGGTCCAGCCGGCCGGCGTGCCGGTATTGGCGCTGATGTCGTTCATTCCCAGCGCGCCGAGGTCCTGCGCCGCCCACGCGGCCTGCGCGGCGTCTTCGGCCAGCAGCACGACCGGACGCGTGGCGTCCAGCGACAGGCGGTCAAAGCGCGGCCGGATGGCCCAGCGCGCGCCGGCGATATGTTTGGCGCGATAGCGCATTCCAGGACGGATATCGATGAGCTGCGCGCCTTGCGCGATCGCCGCGGCGAGCGCCGCGTCGCCCAACAGGCGGATCGGCGGGGTCCGCCCCTCGTCGGCGCCGTGCTCCAGCGTGGCGCGCACGCCTTCCCTCAGGACGCTGGCGTCCCAGCCCATCTGCCGCAGCCAGCTGGCGATGACGGGGGCCCGCACGCCCTCGGCGTCGAACACCACGATGCGCGCGCCCCTCACGGCCACGTATTGGTCCGTGGCCTGGATCAATTGACCCCCCGGCGTGTGTTGCGCGCCGGGCAGCGAGCCCTGGAGATACTCTTCCGCGCTGCGCACGTCGCACAGGAACGTGGTGCGCGTCGCGTCGCGCAGCCAGGCCTGGACTTCGTCCGCGGAAACCGTGGGCACGCCATGGCGTTCTGCCAGCGCCGCGGAACGCCGCGCCAGCGCGGGCACCTCCTGCGGCGCGATGTCGTCGGCGTAACGGCGCAGCGCCCCGTGCTCCAGCTCCAGGTCTTCGAGATACCAGCCCTGCGTGCCGTTTTCCAGGGCATAGACGGGATTGGGCACGCCCAGATTGATCAGCGTCTGCGCGCCGATGATGCTGCGCGTGCGGCCCGCGCAGTTGATGACGATGGTGGTCCGGGGACTCTTGGCCAGCGTATGGGCGCGCAGCGCCAGTTCGCCATTCGGGCAGCAGACGCCGCCCGGAATGCTCATCTTCTGGTATTCGGCATAGGGCCTGCCGTCCAGCACGATCAGGTCGTCGCCGCGCCGCTGGCGCTCGGCAAGTTCGCGCGCGCCGATGCGCGGGGTGTGGAAAACCTCTTCGGCCAGTTCGCCGAACGTTTTGCTGGGCACGTTCACGCCGGCGAAAGCGGCATAGCCATCCTGCCGCCATTGCGCGATGCCGCCCGCCAGGCGGTGCACGTTGCTATAGCCCAGCGCCGCCAACGCGCGGGCGGCGCGCGCCGCCGTGGCGTCGGCGCCCCCTTCGTCGTAGATCGCCATCCGCACGTCGCGCCGCGGCGCCAGGCGCACCACGTCCACCTCCAGCCGGCTATACGGCACCGGCACCGCGTAGAACAGGTGGGACTCGCCGTACTGGCCGTGTTCGCGCACGTCCAGCAACGCGATCTCGCCACCGTCATGCAGCCATTGCTTGAGCGTGTGCGAATCGATGTCGGCGACAGGATGGTCTTGGATGGGATGCATCATCTGAATCAGAGAGAACGTGAAACTGGGGAAAGCGCGGTCAGCGCTTGTTCGAGATCGGCGATGAGGTCGTCGGGATCCTCCAGGCCGATATGCAGGCGCGCCATGACGCCGCGCCGCATGGCGTCGGGCAGCGATCGGCAAGTGTCGAGCCGCACGGGGAGCACGAGGCTTTCGAAACCGCCCCACGACGCGCCGATGCCGAAGAGCCGCAGCCCGTCGATCAGGCGTTCGACGTCCGCCTCGCCGAGTCGGTCCGAAAACTCCACCGTCAGCAGGCCATTGGTGCCGCGGCAATCGCGCTTCCAGATGGCGTGCGCGGGATCTCCCGGCAGGGCCGGACAGAGGACGCGCGCCACTTCGGGACGGCCCATGAGCCAATCCGCCACGCGCAACGCGCTGCGCGCATGCTGCGCCATGCGCAGCGGCAGCGAGCGCATCCCGCGCAACACCAGGAACGCGTCATCGGCGCCGACGGTCTGGCCCAGATCGATGGTGGCGCGTTCCAGGGCGCGCCAGGCGCGCGCGTTGGTCACGGCCGCTCCCATCATCACGTCGGCATGCCCGCCCAGGTACTTGGTGGCCGCCAGGATGGAGATATCGGCGCCCAGCGCCAAAGGGTTGTAGAGCAGGCCGGACGCCCAGGTGTTATCCACAGCCAGCCAGCAATCATGCCGCCGGGCCAGTTCCGCGAGTGCGGGCAAGTCCGGCATCTCGTAGGTCAGGGAGCCCGGAGACTCCGCATAGATCATCCGGGTGTTGGGCCGGATGAGCGCCGCGACGCCGGCGCCGTCGGGCCGGTAGTACGTATAGTCGATGCCCAGCCGGGACAGGTGTTCGGAGCAGAAGCGGCGCACCGGCTCGTACACCGCGTCCGTAACGAGCACGTGGTCACCGGTGCGCAGGTACGCGAGCAGCACGGTGGCGATGGCGGCCTGGCCGGTGGGATATAGCTTGGCGCGGTGGCCCGCCTCGAGTTCGACCAGCGCGTCTTCGAGTGCGTGCGTGCTGTCGGTGCCGCGCGCGCCATAGGATGGCAGGCGTTCCTCTTCGCGGCGGGCGCGCGTATCGCGCCACGCCTGCACGCTGTCGAAGACATAGGTGCTGGCGCGCGTGACGGGCGTATTGACCCAGCCTTGATGGGGACGCCCTGCGCGCAGCAGGCGCGTCGCGGGCCGAAGGGGCTTGTTCATGATCAGCGGCGAGTCTGCACGCCGATCGGCATGACCTTGCAGGTGCCGGCTTCCAGATCGAACGCCAGGCGCTCGTTCAGTGTTTCCAGCGCCCGCCCGTACATGTGCAGGTGGCGGATGACGCTGTCGCCCTGGATTTCCACCGCGTGGATATCGTCGGGCATCAGGGCGATGCCGGCGCCCGGCCCCACCACGACCGTCCCCGTTTTTTCCAGGCGGCCCACGCCGGGCACGGAACCGTCGTCGACGCGGTCGTAGACGTAGTTGTATTCCACGCCTTCGACGGCGGCGATACAGGCCCATGTCGTGTGATTGTGCGGGACGATCTGCTTGCCGGGACGCATCACGTTCAAGTACAGCGCGTAGCGCTTGTCGGCATCCTCGGCGATCAGGTAGCGCGCCTGGCGCTCGCCATCCTCCGGCGCGGGATAGCGGTCCGCCGCCCACCAGTCCGCGTGGCCGGCCAGCGCGATCAGTTCGTCGAGCACCGCCTTCAGGCTGTCCCGGTTCAGCCCCTTATTTCCTACAGTTTTCTTAATATTTCCGATGGCGCCGTCGATGCCGGCCTGATGAGGATGCGGATTGCTCACTTGAATTTTCCCTGGGTTCAGTCGTTATCGGATTTAATGTATCCGCCGGCTGGGCCCCGGACAATTTAAATTGCCTTAATATCCCATTAGCGTTCCTAATACTTTTAAGCCAGCCATGCGCAACCTGGATCTAGACCTGCTCCGCACGCTGACCGCCATCGCCCAGTACGAGACGTTCTCGGAGGCGGCCAATCGCCTCTACAAGACGCAGTCGGCCGTCACGCAGCAGATGCAACGGCTGGAATCGACCATAGGCCAGCCTCTGTTCGAAAAGCAGGGCCGCAACAAGGTGCTGTCGTCGCACGGGCGCCGCCTCGTGGAGTACGCCCGCCATATCCTGGCCATCAACGACGAGGCGCTGCGCGCCCTGCAGGACGGGCCGCTGGAAGGAGACCTGCGCCTGGGCGCGCCGCTGGACGTGGCCGACACCATACTTCCCACGCTGCTCATGCATATCGCGCGCTCCGCGCCGCGCGTGAAGCTGGAAATCCGCACGGACCGCAGTCCCATCCTGATGGACGCCTTGCGGGCCGGCGAAATCGACCTCACGATATCCACCCGCTTCGACCAGGACTTCGAAGGCGTGGCGCTGCGCACGTCGCCGACCGTGTGGCTGGCCTCCGCGGACTATGTGCACGACGTGCACGCTCCCGTACCGCTGGTGCTGGCCGATGAGCCCAGCATCTTCCGGCGCCTGGCCCTCAATGCGCTGGAACAGGCGCGCGTGCGTTGGCACACCAACTACGTGGCGCCGAACCTGGTGGGGATAAAGGCGGCGCTGCGGGCCCGCCTGGGCGTGACGGCGCGCAGCGTGGAACTGCTGGGCCCGGAGATGCGGGTGCTGGGGGAGAAGGAAGGGCTGCCGCCCTTGCCGGAGGTCACGTATTTCCTGTGGATAAGGCGTGACCTGATCAATCCGCTGACTCGGCAGGTCTATGACATGCTCAGGGCCAATCTCGGCCTGGCGCAGCAAGGCGAGGCGGCCTAGCCGCCGCCTCCATTCAATAACGGTCGAAAATGCGCTGCAAGGCCATCGGATCGCGCGTGATCGACAGAGCCAGCATCAGCAGGATGCGCGCCTTTTGCGGGTTCAGGTCGCGCGCGGCGACGAATCCCATGCGGGCGTCGTCCAGTTCGACGTCGCGTGCCACGAAGCCGCTGCCCGTGCGGCTGGAGCGCACGACCGCCACGCCGGCGGTAGCCGCCCGCAGCAGTCCGTCGATGGCCAGGTCGGTCGCGTTGCCGTCCCCGACGCCCGCCAGCACGATGCCGTCCGCCACGCCGGCAAGAAAATCGACCAGATCGGCCTGCAGATTGGCGTGGGCGTAGACGACGTCCACGCGGGGCCATCCGGCCTTTTCCAGCAATGCGAGTGAAAACTCGCTTTCTGTCGTATGGGTTGTGGTGTTGCGGGAATAGAAGACCGGCGCGGCGCCGTGCATCACGCCTGCGCGGCCGCGATTGGGCGAGGCGAATGCGCACAGGCCGGCGCTGGCGATCTTCTGGATCTCGCGGGCATAGTGGACGTCCTCGTTCATGACGACCAACGGCCCTCGGCCCCGGGCCTCGGGATGGCGCGCCAGCGCCACGGCGTTGTACAGATTGGCCGGCCCCTCGGCCCCCAGCGCGGTGGCCGGGCGCATCGCGCCCACCAGCACGATGGGCTTGTCGTGCCGGATGACCAGGCTCAGGAAGTACGCCGTTTCCTCCAGCGTGTCCGTGCCATGCGTGATGACGATGCCGGCCACCGACGCGTCCTGGCACAACGCCTCCACGCGTGTGGCCAGGGCGCGCCACACGCCGTGCGTCATGTTCTGGCTGCCGACATTGGCGATCTGCTCGGCGCGGATGTCGGCGATGCCGGCCAGCTGCGGCACCGCCGCCAGCAGATCGCCGACGGAAAACGACCCGGCCTTGTAGCCCGCGGAAGTCGCGTCTGCCTGGGCGCCGGCAATCGTGCCGCCCGTCGCCAATACCGCGATGACAGGCAGCGCGCGATCAGGCATCCACAACCCCGGACAGGCCCTGGCGCTCCAGCAGAGAATTCAGGTGTTCCCAGCCATGGAAGTCGATGACGATCTGGCCCTTTTCCTTGGCGCCCACCTTCAGCGCGACGCGCGTGCCCAGATGATCGGACAGGGCTTCTTCCAGGCGGGTCAGGTCGCGCGATGCGCCATTGGCCTTTTTCTTGGGCGAGGCGGACGCGTCGGCGTCCTTGGCGGTCTTGGCGACCAGCTTTTCGGCCTCCCGCACCGACAGGCGGCGCGCGATGATCAGGTTGGCCAGCTGGATCTGCGTGGCCGCGTCGACGGCCAGCAACGCGCGCGCATGGCCCATGTCCACGTCGCCGGCCAGCAGCATGGTCTGCACCGGCGCCGCCAGATTGAGCAGGCGCAGCAAGTTGCTCGTAGCCGAACGCGAACGGCCGATAGCCTGGGCCGCCTGTTCATGCGTCAGCCCGAATTCGTCCAGCAGCCGGCGCACGCCCTGCGCCTCTTCCAGGGGATTCAGGTCCTCGCGCTGGATGTTCTCGATAAGCGCCATGACGGCCGCGTTCTCGTCGGCCACTTCACGCACCAGCACGGGGACTTCCTTCAGGCCCGCGATCTGGGCGGCGCGGAAACGGCGTTCGCCCGCGATGATTTCGTAGTGGCCAGGCGCGGCCTCGCCCAATGCCCGCACAAGAATGGGTTGCATGATGCCTTGCGTGCGGATCGATTCGGCCAGCTCGCCCAATGCGCCTTCGTCCATGCGCGTGCGCGGCTGATACTTGCCTGCGCGCATTTTCGAAACGGGCAAGGTGGACGGCGGACCCTCGGGCTTGGCCACGGCCTTGCCGATGTTTTCGATGGCGGGCGCGTCTGCGCCGAGCAAGGCGTCCAGTCCGCGACCCAATCCCTTGGGTTTCTTGGTGGCCATAGTTAAATCCTCTTTCCTTCTGTTTTTGTATCTCGAGCCAGGCTCAGGCTTCCGCGTGCTCGGCGGGCAAGCGGTACCAATACGCGTAACAGTCTTTGAAACCGTAGCGGCCATACAAGGCGCGCGCGGCTGAATTTTCCGGCTCAACCTGCAAATAGGCTGTCGTGGCGCCGCCGGCAGCGCCCTCTGCCAATAAGTGTTCCACCAGGGCGCCAGCGTAGCCTTTACGCCGTTGCGCCGGATCCGTGACGATGTCGAACAGGCCCAGCAGGTCCCCGTCGCGGGCCGCCAGGCCCGCGGCCACGCTCCGTCCGGCGGCGTCCATCGCCAGCACCGGCAGGATATCCACAGCCAGCCCTAGAAGACGCGTCCGGTGTTCCTCGACGTGCCCGGGCAGCGAGCCGCGCATCTCCCCAACCGCCGCCGCAAAGCGGCCGGCATCGACCGTAAGGAATTGCAGGTCGCCCCTGACGCAAGTCCTGGGGGCGAGCGGCATGCACATGACTCGGGTCTCGTCGGTGAAGGTATAACCGCGGGACTCCAACTCGGCGTCGAGGGAAAAATCGGGGCCGATGGAGGTAATGCGCAGCACCATGGGCAGGCCATGGCGCGCATACAACGAAGAACAATACGCCAGCCGATCGTCCAGCGTACGTGTGGATAACCCCAGCACATTGACGCTGCGCGCGCGCTTGGCCGACGAATGCGCGAAACGCACCAGCCAGCCATCATAAAGCACCTGCGCGCCCACCGCCGTCGCGTTCAATGCGGCTTCCTCCAGGCGCACGCGCAGGCTATCGCGTACGTCGGCGGGCGGCGTACGGCGGACGGCCGTCTGTAGCGGAGCAAAGAGCGCGGAAGTGGACATGGATACGGCTTACTTCAAATCCTTCTTTACGCGCTCGATCATTTCGGCACCAAATGAAATGTAGGCCTGCGCGCCGCGTGACGCACGGTCATAGATCACGCCGGGCATGCCGTAACTGGGTGCTTCGGCCAGGCGCACGTTGCGCGGCACGACCGTCTTGAAGACCTTGTCTCCGAAGTGCGCCTCGAGCTGTGCGGACACTTGCTGTTGCAGGGTCATGCGCGGATCGAACATCACGCGCAGCAGGCCGATGACGCGCAGGTCGTCGTTAATGTTGCGATGCACGCGCTTGATCGTGTTGACCAGGTCCGACAGACCTTCCAGCGCGAAGTACTCGCACTGCATCGGAATGATGACGCCATGGGCGGCAGCCAGCCCGTTGAGGGTCAGCAGGGACAGCGTGGGCGGGCAATCGATCAGCACGAAGTCGTACTGGCCCGAGACGGTGTCGATCGCGGCCTTCAACTGGCGTTCGCGCTGTTCCATCTGCACCAAGTCGATCTCGGCGCCGGAGAGTTCGCGGTTGGCGGGCAGCACGTCGTAGCCGCCCGATTCGGACCGCACGCGGGCCTGCTCGATACCGGCTTCGCCGATCAGCACCTGGTACAGATTCGATTCGAGCGAGTTCTTGTCGATGCCGCTGCCCATCGTGGCGTTGCCTTGAGGGTCCAGGTCCACCAGCAGCACACGTTGGTTGTGCGTGGCAAGGCCCGCCGCCAGATTGATGGCGGTAGTCGTCTTGCCCACACCGCCCTTCTGGTTGGCAATGCAGAATACGCGGGCGGTCGTGCTGGGGGGTATGTTCTTCATAGGGTTCCTTGACTACGGCGCATCCAGATCAGGCAGCGCTCCGCTTGCAGCTCCGGCACGTGAAGCTGCTGAATACGGTCGACCTGCCATTCCCCACGCGCATGCAGCGCCTGGATTTCATCCTCGGGGAGCTTGCCCTTCATGGCGACGAGGGTACCATCGTTGCGCACGTGACGACCTGCGAGTTGAGCAAAATCGTCCAAGGATGCGAAGGCGCGCGACGTGACAATGTTGCACTCGCCGGGGGCCAGCGTTTCGATGCGCGCGTGGCGCGCCTGCAGGTTGGGCAGAGCCAATGCGCCGCTCATCTGGCGCACGAATGCGGTTTTCTTTTCGACGGCATCCACGCAGGTCACGGACCAGTCGGGCCGCATGATCGCCAGGACGACGCCAGGCAGGCCTCCACCCGATCCGACGTCGTAGACCTTGGCTGCAGCGTCGGGCGCGCCCAGCGCCTCGCTGAAGGGCCCTACGGCAGCCAGGCTGTCGAACAGGTGCTGGACCAGCATCTGCTGCGGGTCGCGAATTGCCGTGAGGTTGTAGGTGCGGTTCCAGCGCTGCATCTGGGACAGATAGTCCAGCAACTTGGCCTTTGCACCGGCGCCGGCATCCAGCCCGAGCTGCTCGCATGCGCGGGAAAGACGGCCAGCCATATCGGCGCCGCCCTGCTCGGGCGCGCTCATGGGAGAGCCTTCGTGCTCCGCACTACGGTATACGCCCTTGGGGCGGTCCGGCCGGTTCATGCCGCTTGCTTGCGCGAGCCGTAGTGCAGGCGCTTCAAGTGGATGAGGAGCAGCGAGATGGCAGCTGGGGTGACGCCGGAAATCCGGGCGGCCTGACCGATGGTCTCGGGACGATGCGCCTTGAGTTTCTGGCGCACTTCGAACGACAGGCTGGTCACGGCGTCGTAATCGACGTCCGCGGGAATGGGCTGCTGTTCGTGCGCGATGTGCTTTTGCACCTCGTCCTGCTGGCGGGCGATGTAGCCCGCATACTTGACCTGGATTTCGACCTGCTCGGCGAGCACCTCGTCTTCCGCCACGCCGGGGCCGGCCAGCAGCGTGCCGTCCGTATTGCGGGCGGCCATCAAGGCGTCATAGGAAACATTCGGCCGTTTCAGCAGGTCGGCTAGTGAGTACTCACGTTCAATTGCCTTGCCCAACAAGGGTTCGGCCACTTCCGGCGGCAGCACCCGCGGATTCACCCAGGAGGATTTCAGGCGCTCGACTTCCGCGGCGACCGCGTCGCGTTTGCGATTGAATGCGTCCCAGCGCACGTCGTCGACGATTCCGAGCCGGCGGCCGATTTCCGTCAAACGCAGATCGGCATTGTCTTCGCGCAGGCTCAGGCGGTATTCCGCCCGGGACGTGAACATGCGATAGGGCTCGGTCACGCCGCGCGTAACCAGGTCGTCCACCAACACGCCCAAATAGGCTTCGTCCCGGCGCGGCGTCCATTGCTCGCGATCCAGAGACAGCAGCGCTGCATTAGTGCCCGCCAGCAGGCCTTGGGCGGCGGCTTCTTCGTAGCCCGTCGTGCCATTGATCTGGCCAGCGAAGAACAGGCCCTCGATCGCTTTCGTCTCCAGCGTGCTCTTCAATCCACGTGGATCGAAGTAATCGTATTCGATGGCATAGCCCGGCCGCAGGATGTGCGCATTCTCCAGGCCCGGAAGAGAATGGATCAGTTCCAGCTGCACATCGAACGGCAGACTGGTCGAAACGCCATTCGGGTACACCTCATGCGTATCCAGGCCTTCGGGTTCGAGGAAGACCTGGTGAGATTGCTTGTCCGCGAAACGGTGGATCTTGTCTTCGATCGACGGGCAATAGCGCGGCCCCACCCCTTCGATCACTCCGCTATACATCGGGGAGCGATCCAGGCCGCCGCGGATGATGTCATGCGTGCGGGCGTTGGTGTGGGTAATCCAGCAAGGTAGCTGCCGCGGATGCATCGCGACATTGCCCAGGTACGAGAACACCGGGATGGGATCCAGGTCGCCCGGTTGCTCTTCCAGCACGCCGTAGTCGATGGAGCGTCCGTCGATCCGCGGAGGAGTTCCCGTCTTCAGGCGCCCCTGCGGCAGCTTGAGTTCTTTCAGGCGCTGTCCGAGGGAGATGGCGGGAGGATCTCCTGCCCGGCCGCCCGAGTAATTCTGCAGGCCCACGTGAATCAGGCCATTGAGGAAGGTGCCCGCGGTCAGCACCACCGTCTTGGCCCGGAACTTCAGGCCAATCTGGGTAACGGCGCCCACGACCCGATCCCCTTCCACCATCAGATCCTCGACCGCCTGCTGGAACAGCCACAGATTAGGCTGGTTCTCCAGACGGCCGCGGATCGCCTTCCGGTACAGCACGCGATCGGCTTGGGCGCGGGTCGCGCGTACGGCCGGACCCTTCGATCCGTTCAGGATGCGGAACTGGATCCCCGACTCGTCGGTCGCCAAAGCCATTGCGCCGCCCAGGGCGTCGACTTCCTTGACGAGATGGCCTTTGCCGATCCCCCCGATGGAGGGATTGCAAGACATTTGACCTAGGGTTTCGATGTTGTGCGTCAGCAGTAGCGTCTGGGCGCCAGTGCGGGCGGCAGCCAATGCGGCTTCAGTGCCGGCGTGGCCGCCACCGACGACGATGACATCGAATGCGCGGGGATAGTCCATGATGGGGAGGTAAGAGAGCGTTCGGTGCTCATTATAGAGGCAGGGATTGCATGTTTCACGTGAAACATGTTTCGCTGCAGCAAAGGGACGATTCGGATGCCTGGGGCCGTAGGCAAATGGCAACGTAGCGCCTTCATGGGTGCACAATATGTCGGCATCTGCCGGTGTTTCCGAAGCATGTTCCACGTGAAACATCCGGCCGCATTGATCTTTCTGGGCCTTTCAGGCGTGGGCCACGCCCCATGAATCAGTCTCTCGCTGCGAGCTAAGCCAAGAGAGAGAGTGGGACAGCCGCCCACACCCGGCTCCATCGCACCGAACCATTGCTCTTCGGGATCATGCCGTTGGTTCGGTGTAGCCATCCGGCAGGGAGGGGAAGCCGTTGTGTGTGCGCCGTGGGCTGTACGGCTCGTGCAGACGCCCATTTTCCAGCTGACTCTCCGGGTATGTTTCACGTGAAACATAGATTCTGCGCCGCACTGTGCCGCGTCTTCCGGATATCGCTTGGCCTGCATGTAGGTGAATCGGACATTGATGGGTGTTGGCCGTTACCCATTCTTCTCCCACGGCGGCTCGCCTTATCCTTACCATCAATGTTTCACGTGAAACATCGCCTGGTATGAGCAGGGTAATGATCAGCACCGACCGCTCGCCTTCGGGCCTCCCTCGGGCCGAAGCAGCAAACCCTATGTGCCGCGTTCCAACCCCACGGCCGCGTCTCCTGACGGTGTTGATGTTTCACGTGAAACAGCAAATACCCAAGCCAGGCCCTTTGAATTATTTAGCAAACGGCGCAGCGGAATACCGAATCAACTGGAAGGCAGTTCCATGCGACCGTGGCGGACGCCGCATCATCGCGCACACGCCTACGTAAATGCAGGACGTACCTTTGAATGTTCCACGTGAAACGTCACATGATGCCGCGGTCAAACGCCATGGGAATAGCTCGTGTTTCACGTGAAACAAGAGCTCCGGACGTGCCAATTTCAGCATCATGTCCGTTCTTTGTTCGTTCAAAACCAGGGCGGTCAAGGCGCCGCAGAACAACGCACCTGTTGTCAGACGTCATGCCTATCGGCCGTATTGATAGCCCGCCTGGATTGCGCAGTATCAAGCATTGAATAAAAAACGATTTATTTGACCCTACCCTACCCCTACCCCCAAAAAGTTCTTTTTTGAGTTTCACGTGAAACATCTCCATAGGGTTTCGACGATCAAAGCCAGGATCGAGTGCGGACCGCAAAATTTTCAACTCCCGATCATGCCTACATCCGCCGACATTAATCAGATCATTTCGGTAAACGGGTTTTCCACCGAGATGGCCCTCGCCATTTCAATGGCGCCAGTCTCTACCGCCAGGCACGCACGCTCCGTACAACATCTTGTCCCCGCTGCTCCTGACGAGCCACCAAATTCATAACAGGGTTATCAACAAACTTTCCCTTTCCAGGATTCC
Organism: Achromobacter sp.; assembly: GCF_050285585.1. Classification (GTDB taxonomy): domain Bacteria; phylum Pseudomonadota; class Gammaproteobacteria; order Burkholderiales; family Burkholderiaceae_B; genus Achromobacter. Next base: position 23,021 of record NZ_JBLZXF010000012.1, read on the forward strand.
ACAGCAAACGCGTTTCACGTGGAACAACTCTGGGGATAAGTTGGACAAAGACGAGGATGCAACCCACTGCCCAGCCACGACCCCACGCCCAGGCGCAAACCACTCAGATCCATGAAAAAGCACAAATGCGCAACATCTCCCCTATGGGGGCCGCCATTTTCTTGTTGTGGGAATAGCGGAAAGACTTGCCGGGAATGGCGAGACGAGCGGTGCGCAAGAAGCGCCGGTGGCCGTGGAAAACTTTGTGGATAAGATGAAGCGGGAGATCTCGCGCTCACCCAAAAAAGCGGACACGCAATATCAGATCACGCGGGAACCAAGCTGCCGTGCATAGGTCAAAATCGCCTCGTTGACGGCGTTGTCGATTTATCCCCAATGTTATTCAGGCGCGATATTTATCCTGCGGACTTACCGAGTTCGTGGAGGTCGCGCCGCGAGATTCATTGACTAAGCAATCATCTTGCTCTCACGGCAGGCCGCGCGCCATCATCCATATGGTTGAGATCCAGCCTATCTTCCGCATGCTGTGGAAAACCCGCAGGCATGACCAAACGCCAGCGCCATGGCGTTGACGAAACTGTCCGGGGGATCGCCACGGACCTGCCCGAAAGTCGGACCCTGTCCTCCTCTATCCCCATTTATATCCACAGGCGCAGGGCTCGCCTCAGCAAGCCAAAAGACGTAATTCTGTGCATAACCGGGATGGGGATATCTTTGTGAACAACCGGCGCCGCATGGGGCCAAATACCCCTCTGCTTGAACGGCAGGCTCATCGTCGACGCCCGCGACCTTACCGCCGTTCTTTGCGGAAAACCCGCCCAAACGCATGTATTTGCTAGGGAAATGTTCTATTTTCCGTTCAACACGACGCTGATCGGAAGAACGACGCGGCCGCCGCCCTCATATCATCGGGTATTGGCGAGAACCGGGATAACTGTGTAAAACCCCGCGCTCCCAAACGTCACTGCTTCATTACTGCGCATGGAAATACTCATGCCCAAAAATAATTATCCACAAACTTATCCACGGGCCGAGAATATGTTAGTGATTACTAACATTGACGGAGCGCGGCCAGAAAGACAGGACCCCAAAATGAAACAACGCCCCAGACCCGGAGGTCTTGGGGCGTTGCAGCCAGGCCGAACCTGGCGGACGGGAAATTGGGATTTCCCGATTTAGAGCGGGCGAATTTCGGCCGCTTGAGGTCCTTTCGGACCATCCTTAACTTCGAATTCGACTTCCTGCCCTTCGTTCAGGCTGCGATAGCCGCGGCCCTGGATGGCGGAAAAGTGTGCGAAAACATCGGTTCCGCCAACGTCCGGAGTGATGAAACCGTAACCCTTGTCAGCGTTGAACCACTTAACTTTGCCCTTCTGAGCCATTTTTTCTAGCGTCCTGTAATTAACTCGAAATGCAATGAATCAAGGACGCCGTGAGAACTGAACGACCGGTAGTGACACCTGCGTTGCTGCTGCGTTCCCGCTTGCCGCCAAGCTGCAGAACGAGTCCGCGCGCTGCTTGAATCAACTGCCTGATCAGCATACTCATCACACATTACAGACTCATATAGTTGTTTTCCCCAATGTCGTATTTTTCAGACTGGAACAGGTCTGATTTACACCGACTCGGCCTGCCGGGGGGCCAGGAACGCGTACAGCGGCCCGGTAATAATCACGACGAACACCATCCGGGTGACGTGAAATGCCGTGACCACCGGCACGCCCAGCTGCAGCACTTTGGCGGTGATCGCCATTTCGGCAATGCCTCCCGGCGTGGTGCCCAGGATCAAGGTTGGAATGGGCGCAGCGGACCACAAGGACAGCAAGGCGCCAAGGCCGAACGCGAGCGCGAGGGAAGCAACGGTAAACCCCGCCACCGCGGCAATGAAGCGCGGAGCCGCCCTGAAGAAATCCGGCCGGTAGCGGTCGCCCAGCGACCACCCGATGAATAACTGCCCGATCTTGGGCACGTAGTCCGGCAACGCCGACAGTTCGATACCGGATGCCGTCAATATCATGGCGACGAGCATCGGGCCCAGCACCCAAGGGTTGGGCAGGCGCAGCTTCATGAAGGCTGCTCCCCCTATGCTCGTCAGCGCCACCAGCAAAGCCAGACCGGCTCCATGGACTTCCCGCGGCCCCGGCACGGTCGGATCCAACCCCGCCACGCCCCACCATTGAAAAATGAACGGGACCGTCACCACGACCAACAGCACGCGCACGCTATGCGCCGTCGCCACACGGTCGATGCGCGCGCCGTGCCGCTCCGCCAGGTTGGCCATCTCGCTTGCGCCGCCGATCGCGGACGAGAACCAGGCGGTCTTGAAATCCACGTCGGCGTAGCGGCGCAGGATGGCGGTGCCCATGAACGCCAGCCCCAGCGCGAACAGCATGCCCACGATGATGGGCCCCGCGTTGCTGCCGATGTGTCCGATCACCTGCGGCGTGAAATAAAGACCCAGCGATGTTCCGATCACCCACTGCCCGCCGTTGCGCGCCGGCCTTGGGCAAGCCGTGCCCAGGCCCGCGATCCGCGTCGCGGCGGTCAGCAATAGCGCGCCCAGCATCCAGGGCAGTGGAATATGCGCCCACACCGCCAGCAAGGCCCCTGTCAGCGCAATCGCAAACCCGCCCAGCACCCTCCACAACATATTCCCCACCACGTCCCCTTCCGCGCCTTGAGCTCATGAGAAAACCGAATTATGAGTTAGTGGGATACTTACGAAAACTCTCTTTGCTAGCAGCGTCCACTTCCCCGTTCACCATGATCCGATCCAAACTTCCTGACGTTGGCACCACCATCTTTACCGTGATGAGCCGCCTGGCCATCGAACACAAGGCCATCAACCTGGGCCAGGGGTTTCCCGACTTCGATCCCGATCCTGCCTTGTGCGCGCTCGTTGCCAAGGCGATGGCCGACGGCCACAACCAATACCCCTACATGCCTGGCGTGGCTCCGCTGCGCGAAGCCATCGCCGCCAAGACGCGCGAACTCTACGGCCATGCCTACGATCCCGAAACCGAGATCACCGTCACCAGCGGCGCCACGGAAGCGTTGATGGCCACCGTGCTGGCCGCCGTGGGCAGCGGGGACGAGGTCGTCGTGATCGAGCCCTGCTATGACTCCTATCTGCCGGCGATCCGCCTGGCTGGCGGCACCGCGGTGCCGGTGCCATTGCGCGCCCCCATCGAGGGCGATCCCTACTACCGCATCGACTGGCAGCGCGTGCGCGACGCCATCACGTCGAAGACGCGCCTGTTGATGCTGAACTTCCCCCATAACCCCACCGGCGCCGTGCTCGACGACAGCGATCTCGACGCGCTGGAAGCCATCGTGCGAGACACCGGTGTGCTGCTGGTCTCCGACGAGGTCTACGAGCACATCGTGTTCGATGGCAAACCGCACGCCAGCATCGCGCGCCGGCCCCTGCTGGCCGAGCACGCCTTCGTAATCTCGTCCTTCGGCAAGACCTATCACACCACCGGCTGGAAGATCGGCTACTGCTGCGCCCCTCGCCAGCTCAGCGCCGAGCTACGCAAGGTGCATCAATTCATGGTGTTCACCGTGCCCTCGCCCATGCAGTTCGCGCTGGCCGAATTCATGCGCAACCCCAAGCCCTACCTGGATCTCCCGGGCTTCTACCAGGCCAAGCGCGATCGTCTGGCGCAAGGCCTGGAAAAGACCCGTTTCCGCCCGCTCCCCAGCCCCGGCACGTTCTTCCTGCTCGCCGATTACAGCGGGATTTCCAAGCAGAGCGAGGCCGATTTCGCGCGGGATCTGACCGTGAATCATGGCGTCACCGTGATCCCGGTATCCGCCTTCTACCGCCAGCCCGACGCACCGGAATCCAACCATCGCATCGTGCGATTCTGCTTCGCGAAAAAGGATGCCACGCTCGACGCCGCGCTGGAGCGCCTGGCGCGGGTTTAATCGCCAAAACCATAAATATGAATAAAAGCTCGCATTCTATTTTTATTCATTCCGACGCATGAAAAAAGGGGCGCCGCGAGGCGCCCCATGCAATTCCGGCGATGATCCGGAGCATTCGCAGGACAACGCCGCGAACGCCTCCAACTCGCATCAGGCCGGATCGGCGGCAACCTTTCTCGCTGCCCGCAACCTGCGCATGACCTGCGGCACGATCACGACCGCGGCGGCTCCCGCCCACAAGGCGATCGCGACGGGGCTGGCGAACAGCACGGACACATCGCCATCCGTCATGGACAAGGCGCGGCGCAGGTTCTGCTCCATCATGTCGCCCAGCACCACGCCCAGCACCAGCGGCGCCATCGGCACGCCGAGCTTGCGCAGGAAGTAGCCCAGCGTGCCGATCCCGGCCACCAGCAGCAGATCGAATGTGCCCGCGTTGATCGCGTACACGCCGATGTAGCTGATGCACAGAATGCCAGGCACCATCAGCCATCCCGGCACGGACAGGACCTTGGAGAAAAGACGGACGAGCGGCACGTTCATGATGAAGAGCAGCACGTTGGCGACGAACAGCGAGGCGATCAATCCCCACACCAGGTCGGGCTTGGACTCGAACAGGACAGGGCCAGGCGTGATGTTGTAGAGCGTCAACGCGCCCATCATCACCGCCGTGGTGCCGGAGCCCGGAACGCCCAGGGTCAGCATCGGAACGAAGGAGCCGATTGCGGACGCGGTAGCGGCTGCTTCGGGCGCCACCAGGCCGCGCATATCGCCTTTGCCGAACTTCGCCTCCGGGTCCTTGGCCTCGATGATGCGCTTCTCCTGCGAGTACGCCACAGCCGCGGCCACGCTGGCTCCCGCCCCCGGTAGCACGCCCACGCCGAAGCCGACGAATGCGCTGCGCACGACGCTCCACCAGGTGAAGACCAGTTCTTTCAGATTGAACAGCTTGCGGCCGCTGGCCTTGACTTCCACGCTATGGCCCGCCATCACCTTCTCGAGCATTTCCAGCATTTCGCTGACCGCGAACAGCGCGATCACGACAACCACGAAATCAATGCCGTCGGCCAGGTGCACCGATTCGAAGGTATAGCGGTACACGCCCGAGTTCGCATCCACGCCGACCACCGAAATCGACAGCCCGATCATCGCCGCCAGCACGCCCTTGACGGGCTGCTTGCCCAGCAGGCTGGTCAGGCAGCAGAACGCGAAAATCATCAGCACGAAGTATTCCGCAGGACCGAATGCGAGCGCCCATTTCGCCAGGAGCGGCGCAAGCAGAATGATGCCGACCACGGACACGATGGCGCCGAAGAAGGCCGACCATGCGGACAGCGACAAGGCCACGTTGGCCAGGCCCTGCCGCGCCAGAGGGTAGCCATCCAGCGTCGTCATGATGGCGCTGGCCTCGCCCGGCACGTTGAGCAGGATGGACGTAATGCGACCGCCGTACTCGGCGCCCACGTACACCGCCGCGAGCAGGATCAATGCCGTTTCGGGCGGCAGGTTCATGGCGAATGCGATCGGTATGAGCATCGCCACGCCGTTGATGGGACCGAGCCCGGGCAGGACGCCCACCATCGTTCCAAAGAAGGATCCGATGGCTGCGACCAGCAGGTTCGTCAACGAGAAAGCGACGCCGAAACCTATGGTCAGGTGATCGAGTATGGCGCTCATATCAGGCTCTCCAGCAATCCGCCCGGCAGGACGACGTCCAGCACTTTGTCGAACAGCACGAAAAAGAAAACGCTCATGACCACGCCGCCTATGGCGCATTTGATCCAGCCGCCGCCAAACAGGCGGCCGACGAACACCGTCATCAGCGACGTGGCAATCACGAAACCCAGCCACTGGAACAGGAAGGCATAGGCGGCGGCGAACACCACCATCAACGCGATGCGGCCGTTGGCGCCGGGAGGATTGGCTTCGACCGCATTGCCCCCTTTGTAGACCAGCCACAGGCCGCACAGGCCAATGATCAGCGCCACCAGCAGGGGGAATGCGCGCGGCCCCACGGGCTCATAGGCGAATGGGGCTTCGATCCCCCATCCGGCCGCGGTCATGAAGGCGGAAAGCGCCAGCGCCGCCAGCCCCAATAATCGATCGTTCATGATCACTTTTCCGTTGTAGTCGCATCGCGCGGCGCAGCCCCTCCCGCCGCCGCGGAAAGCCCGCGGCGCGAAAAGCCCTGGCGGGCGCGATGCCGGGAGGAAAGGCCTGGTGCTTACTTCTTGACCAGACCGAAGGAATCAGCCAGTTCGCCGTACCGTTTGACCTGCTCCTTCACGTAGGCATCCAGTTCGGGACCCGTCTTGTTGAACGGAAACAGGCCCTGCTGCTGGCGCAGCTTGTCGAACTCGGGCGAAGCCGTGGTCTTGTTGAAGGCGTCGACCCAGAACTGGTAATCGCTGTCCGACACCTTGGGGCCGACGTAGAAGCCGCGGATGATGGGCCAGACGATGTCGTAGCCCTGTTCCTTGGCGGTGGGCACGGTCCCGAGCTTGCCCGGCAGGCGTTGGTCGTTGAACACGGCCAGCACGCGGATCGGCGCGCCGCCTTCCAGCATGGTGAAGGCTTCCGCCGCATCGCCCATGTAGGCCTGGATATGGCCGCCGCGCAAAGCCGTCACGGCCTCGCCGCCGCCTTCGAAGGCGACGAAACGCATCTTCTTGAAGTCCACGCCCGCGGCCTTGGCGGTCAGGGCGGCCTTCATCCAGTCCTGGCTGCCCACGGTGCCGCCCGCGCCCAGCACGATCTTGGTCGGATCCTGCTTGAAGGCCTCCATCAGGCTCTTCAGGTCCGTGTACGGGGAATCGTTGCGAACCACCGCGACGCCGTAGTCCGTGCCGATCGCGGACAGCCAGCGCACGTCGTTGACGTTGTACTTGCCGAACTTGCCCTGCGCCAGGTTCAGCAGGGAGCCGCCCGAGAACGCCACGATGGTGCCAGGCTCGTTGGGGTGCTGGGCGACGATGTTGTTGTAGGCCACGGCGCCGATGCCGCCGGGCATGTAGACGATGCGCATGGCGCTCTTGAGCGCGCCGCTTTGCTTCAGGCCTTCGGTGGCCAGGCGGCAGGTCAGGTCGAAACCGCCCCCGGGCTGCGCCGGCGCGATGCATTCCGGGCGGCGGGGCTCTTCGGCGGCCTGGGCGGCGCCCAGGGAGAGGGTAATCGCGCCAAGCGCCGCAATGGCGGCCAGGCGGAGCTTCAGACTCGTCTGCATTCTTGCGTCTCCGAGATTTATAGGTCTAGGTATGGCTGGAAGCCCCGCCGTGGCGATTTTCCGCGCTGGCTGCCCCAGTGGACGCAACCGTACAAAATCGAAGCTTTCCAATACCTTTCAAAAACTGCCGTTTTCGTGGCGCAGCGCAGCATCCGGCCCTTGTCCGAGGGTAAACACCAAGGCAGCCCGCAGGCCGGGCAGCGGCGCCCTGTTCTCCAGGACCAGCCGGGCGCCCAGAAGCTCGGCGATGGTGCCGACGATGGCCAGGCCCAGGCCGGCGCCCGGCTTGTTCTTGCCCGCGGCCCCGCGGCGGAAGCGGATGCAGGCGCGGGCGATGTCCTCGGCGGACATTCCCGGGCCGCTGTCTTCCACGACCAGCCTGGCCTGTTCGCCGTCGGTTTCGATCCGGACAGTGACTTCTCCCGTGGGCGAGGTGTAACGGATGGCGTTGTCCACCAGATTGCTGACCGCCTCGCGCAGCAGCCAGTCGGCGCCCTGCACGACGACGGGCCGCTGCTCGGCTTCCAGGCCGATGTCCAGCTGGCGGACGCGAGCCGTCGGAAGCAGGCTGCGGATGACGCCATCGGCCAGCTCCACCAGGTCGACGGATTCGGGGACAAACCCGCCTTCGGCCAGGGAGGCGTCTTTGGCGCGCGCCAGGGCCAGCATCTGGTTGGTGGTGCGCACCGCCCTGTCCAGGCCCTCCTGCATCGCCAGAAGGGCTGTACGGACCTCCTGGGGGTCTGTTTCACGCAGCGCATAGGCCGTCTGGGTCCGCAGCACCGACAGCGGAGTGCGCAACTGGTGCGATGCGTCGTCCAGGAACTGGCTCTGGACCCTCGCCTGGGCCGCAAAACGGGCCATGTGGAGGTTTACGGCCGCAACTAGGGGTAGGACCTCCCTTGGCATGTCCGACGCGCTGACGGGGCTTAAATCGTCTGCAGAGCGCCCTTCCACCTCTTGTCGCAGGCGGGCCAGGGGGCGCAAGGCCATGAAAACCCCCAGGACGATCACGAGGACGCTGATGAGAATGACGGCAAGGTCCCGTTCCACGGAACGTACCAGGACCTGATGCAGGAAGGCCTGGCGCGTATCCAGGCCTTCCGCGACCTGCACCACTACCCGTCCCCCTTTGTTCGCGTACAGAGGGGGATCCATGGGGCGCGCCAGCGCCGCGACGCGCACCGGTGTCCCCTGATAGGTCGCATAGAAAAAGCGAGGCTCGCCGGATACCAGGGGTTCCGTCGGCATGGGCAGGTCGGGATGCCCGATTTCCGCCAGCCCGTCTTCGGTCGCCACGCGGTAGAAAACGCTGCCATTGGCCGTCAGCTCGAAAAATTCCAGCATCAGGTACGGCTGCTCCATGGCTAATCCACCGCTGGCTGTGGATATGTTGTGGTCGATCGCGCGAAGCGCTCCGGAGAGCGACCGATCGTAGGCAATGTCGACCTGGTTCCGCAGCTGGTGGTTGGATAACCAGAGCGCGCCCATCATCACCAGCACCAGTGTCGGAATCAGCCACCAGAGCAACTGGGCTTTGAGGGTGCGCGTCCGTTTTTGCCTGGTTTTTCGCGGACTTCTAGTTGTCAACAACGTTCTCCAGGCAGTAGCCCATGCCCCGCATGGTGACGATCTGCACGCCGGTGTCCGCCAATTTTTTGCGCAACCGGTGCACCAGGACCTCGATGGCTTCCAGATTGATGTCTTCATCGTCGGTGACGATGCGGTCCAGGATCTGCTGCTTGTTGATGGGTTCGCCGCTTTTCTGGATCAGCACCCGAAGCACCGAATGTTCCCGTGGGGATAACTGCAGGGGCTGCCCCGCGACAGTGAATTTCTGGGCCGAAGTCTCGAAAACCAGGTTCCCCAGAGTGAGGCGCGGGTGTTCACGCCCGCGGCTGCGCCGGATGAGTGCGATCAATCGCGCTTCCAACTCTTCCACAACAAACGGTTTTGGCAGGAAATCGTCCGCGCCCTGGTGGAGGGTGCCGATTTTTTCGGCCAGCGAATCGCGCGCGGTCAAGACCAGCACCGGCGTACGGTCGTCCCGCGCGCGAATCTTCGCCAGCAAGGTATGGCCATCCATGCCGGGAAGTCCGAGATCCAGGATGACGGCATCGAATTCTTCGATTGCCAGTCTTCGTTCGGCAACCAGTCCGTCATCGGCCCATTCGACAACGAAGCCGGCATGCCTGGCCAGGCTTCTTGAAAGCCAGCGAGCCAGTTCGGCTTCGTCTTCTATCAGAAGGATGCGCATGGACGGAGTCCGGGGGGGGATGGCTGGGGGAAATGGGAAGACATGTTTGGCTTTTCCTTTATTTCTCTTTATATAAAGACTAATGATTAATAAGGGCTGTGGATAACTACCTTAACCTTGAAAACCTCTTTTTTTTCATCGGCTTGGAGCCGTTTTTGCCTGTGCAAGAACTCTGTGTGGGAAAAAAGCTGAAGTTGGACAAGATTTTGGACCCTGTCCGAAACCCCTGCTTGTTCAACTTGCCTCCACAAAATGTGCACAACCGGCCGCCTTAGGAGTTATCCACAGCCCTCTTCCCGGATCCGGGCCCCAAAACCGGCACTTTTACCCCGAAAAACGCGGTTTGGCATCTCCGGTTTTTTGCCTTTCCAGAGGCCATAAACGGCCCTGTGGGCCCTCTTCGAAAGCGGGGATTCGGGGGGAGGCGTCCGGCGTTTCATTACAGGGGACTGAACAAAAAGTGAGCAGGTTTCGCCGTAGAATCGCGCCATGGCGAGAGAAATCAGAATCAAGAATTCGGGTTGGGCGACCTGGCTGAGAAGCCGTTTGCTGGCCGACAATCTGCCGGCTACGGTGTGTGCGGCGGCGTTGATGGGGCTGTTTGGCGCGCTGGCCACGGTTGTTTTCCGCGAACTGCTCGGCTGGACGCAGGTATTGCTGGGCGGCGGCGACGTTCCCCACGGCATGGTATCCCTCGCCAGGGGGCTCAGCCCCTGGCAGCGGTTCTTGATGCCGGCGGCCGGTGGCGCCATCGCAGGCGCGATCCTGCAACTGGCGGCGAAGCGGCTGCCCAAGCGCGGCGCGGCGGACTACATGGAAGCGATATCGGTCGGCCGCGGCATCATCGGGTTCCGTCAGACGGTCGCGCGCAGCCTGTCATCCATTTTCTCCATTGGCTCCGGCGCTTCCATCGGCCGCGAAGGCCCCATGGTGCAGCTGGCGGCGATGCTGTCCTCTTTGACGGGGCGATATCTGGTGCTGCCGCCCAGGCATCTGAGACTATTGGTGGCCTGCGGCGCGACCGCGGGCATCACATCCGCCTATAACGCGCCCATTGCCGGCGCGCTGTTCATTTCCGAGATCGTCTACGGCGCCATCGCGTCCGCCACGCTGGTGCCGCTGGTCGTTTCGTCGGTCGTGGCCAACATCGTGACGCGCCAGATCCTGCATTACGACGCGGTGTTCCACATGCCGCCCTTCGATTTCGTGTCCGGCTGGGAAGTCATCAACTATCTGGGCCTGGGCCTGATCGCGGGCTTGGCGGCGCCGCAATTCCTGCGATTCCTGGACATGGCGCGCAGCGCGTTCGGACGCCTGCCTTTTCCCTTGTGGGCCAGGATGGCGGCGGGCGGCCTGATCGTGGGCGCGCTATCGGTGGTGAATCCCGAGGTCTGGGGAAATGGATATAGCGTGGTCAACAGCATGCTGCATACGCAATGGGCCTGGCAGGCGGTCGCCGCCATCCTGTTGCTCAAAACGTTGGCGACCGCGGCCAGCGTGGGATCGGGCGCGGTAGGCGGCGTGTTCACGCCCACGCTGTTCGTGGGGGCTGCGCTGGGCGCCCTGTACGGCACGGGGCTGCAAGCCCTGTTTCCCGCCGGCGATCTGTCGGCCGTTTCCAGCTATGCCATCGTCGGCATGGGGGCGCTGCTTGCCGCCACGACGTACGCACCGTTGATGTCGATCCTGATGATATTCGAGATGACGCTCAGCTACGAGGTCATGCTGCCGCTCATGCTGGCGTGCGTAACGGGCTATGTGATCGCGCACCATATCCGGCCCGATTCCGTCTATGCAAAATCATTGGCCAGCAACCGGCGCGCGCGGATCGCGGTGTCCCGCGTCCAGGAGGGCGGAAGGCCCGACTCATGATTTACGAGTAAATACTCGTATTTTTTAATGGGAAGAAAACGCGGCGTCAAAGCGCTTTCTTCATGAACACTCGCTTCAATCCGATTTCTTCGGCGCGGTGCGTTTCGACATAGCCGTGACGCGTATAGATGCCGATGTTCTCGGTCATTTTTTCCTGCGTATAAAGGCGGATGTGCGCGTAGCCGAGACGGCGCGCCTCGCTTTCGGCGAACCGGAGCAGCTGCCTCCCATAACCCTTTCCCTGCGCGCCGGGCGACACCGCGATATTGTCCAGCAGCAGGCAGTCTTCCTCGGGGATCAACACCAGGATGCCCTGTATGCCTTCCTGCGTCTCCAGCACATGCACCATGTTCCGCGCAACGCGCGCGGGGTAATCGTCAAGCATGGGTCCGGGCGTCGCGCCGATGCGCGCGACGTACGGCGCATAGGCGCTCGCGACGATCTGCTCGATCGCGGTAATGTCCGAGATGTCGGCGGGACGGATATCGAAGGGCACGGGAATCCTGCGCGCAAGAAAGGCCAGCGGGCCGCCAGCCTGGATGCCAGTCGCGCCGTGGCCGGCCGAATCCAAAATATACGGGCATTTGAGCGCTGGGGGAACACCAGGCAAATTAGTTATAAAATTTATAATAAATATGTCGCGCGGGTTCTCGACCGAGTCGCGCGGCCACACCAAGAATTGCTGCGCGGTTCCCCACAGGAGCGTCCATGGCATCCGGAAAGTCCGTTCCGGCGGGTAGCGGCCCGCCCAATCTCTGGGAGGAATACTCCAGGTTCCACGGGGCGTGCGCCTCCGTCCTCGACCGGGCCGAGCGCCGTCGGGATCAGGGCAGCCCCCTGACGGAGAGCGAACTGTCGGAACTGCGGACGATGGCGTTGAATCTCGGCGCGCTCGGCCGGGTGCTGCATGGCAAAAGAGCCCGGGACATGCGTACGCTGGCCGAGCGCCTGGACAAGCTGTTGCGAGCCCGCGGTTCCGGTGTTTCCGCCCAGGCCCTGGACGGAGAAGAGCCGGAACGCGATCCGGCGGCCGTGACGAGCTGAGCCGCTTATTTGGCGGGGCTTTCCTTGATGGCGTGGGTGCGCGAGCCGGCCGGAAGCCGCCGGAACATGGCGGCTACAGCCTTGAGCGTGTACAGCACGAACAATGAGCCCGTGACGTCTCCCGTGAACATCGCCACGAATCCGCCCGGCAGCGCGGCTCTTTCACCCTGGAAGAAAAACCAGGCGTGATGGATCGCCGAATTCACCAGCGCATAGGCAACCGCGCAGACGATCAGCCGCCAGGCGGTGAGATTGCCGAGATCCGGCCGCAGGTGCAGCGCTGCCCGGGCCCAGCGGTAGGCCAGGTAGGGCGCCGCGGCCGCCATCATGCCGCCGGCCACCGAGCGCACGAAATCATCGGGGAAGTAATAGAAAAAGCAGGCGATCCAGGACCCGATCAACAGGCCGATCGCGGCCGGCAGGCCAAGAAGCAGCGTGCTGACCAGCCGCACGCCCGCGGGCAGGTAGATCCAGTTGATGCCGCGGACGAATTCCAGATTCGTGAAGACCCATTCGTTGACCGCCAGGCTCGCAAGGAACAGTATGGTCGTCGTCAGGGCCCATTTTCCCTGACCTAGAATGTTGTCCATATCCTGAGTATCATCGGTTACTTTTTGCCACGCCATCGGTCGCCGCGTTCATTATCCATGAAACAAAGAAAGAGGCCCGCGGACATCTACCTGCGTTTCCTGCGCCTTGCAGAAGCCCTGCGCGGCCTGCCTTCCCTGCCATCGCTGGACCCGGTAGAAGAACGGATCCTGACCCTGGTCGCCCGCGCCTCTCAAGAGCAACGCCGTCTGTCCGTGCGGGACGTCATGGCCGTGGACAGCATCGGCTCGCCCGCGACCCTGCACGCCCGCTTGAAGTCGATGCGCGAAAAAGGCTGGGTCCTGCTGGTGGATACCGAAGACGCCCGCCGCAAGCAGGTCGAGCTGAGCCAGGCTGCGCTGCAGCATTTCGACCGCCTGTCGGAATGCCTGGTGGAGGCGGCCCGCAAGCCATAGAAGCGCGGGGGCGGCGGCCCGCGCCGTGGCGCGGCCTACTTCCCGATGCAGAAGCTGGAAAAGATCTCGCCCAGCAGGTCGTCGCTGGTGAACTTGCCAGTGATGCTGGAAAGGCTGTCGTGCGCCAGGCGCAGTTCTTCCGCGAAGAGATCCAGCACCCGGTCGTCCTGTTCGGCGTGCTCGCCCGCCAGCGCCAGGTGTTCCGCGGACTCCTGCAGCGCGCGCAAATGCCGTTCGCGCGCGAGCCAGGGGGATTCCGCCCCCGGATTCCAGCCCGCGATCTGCAGCAGTTCGGCGCGCAGCGCATCCAGGCCGACGCCGCTCTTGGCGGAAATGCCGAGTTCTCCCGGGGCGGCGGCAAAGGCCGCGGGCAGCAGGTCCACCTTGTTGAAGACCTTGAGGACGGGCGTGCGCGGCGGCAGGCGCGCGGTGATCTGGGCGTCCAGCTCGTCTCCAGGCTGGGTGGCATCCTGCAGGTGCAGGATGACGTCCGCGCGTTCGATTTCCTGCCAGGTGCGGGCGATGCCGATGCTTTCGACGGTATCCTCGGTATCCCTGAGGCCGGCCGTGTCGACGATATGCAGCGGCACGCCATCGATGTGGATTTCCTGCACCACCTTATCCCGCGTCGTGCCGGCGATCGGCGTAACGATGGCGATGTCGTCGCCGGCCAGCGCATTGAGCAGGCTGGATTTTCCGACGTTGGGCTGGCCGGCGAGGACGACGTGCAGGCCTTCGCGCAGGATCACGCCCTGGCGGGCCTGCGCGATCAGCCTGGCCAGATCCGTGGCGAGCGCTTCGAGGGTGGCGCGCGCTTGATACTTCTCCAGGAAGTCGATTTCCTCTTCGGGAAAATCCAGCGTGGCCTCGACCAGCATGCGCAAATGGATGATGCGATCCGATAGATCGTTTACCCGTGCCGAGAATTCGCCCGATAGGGACGCCATGGCGCCGCGCGCCGCGGCTACCGACGACGCTTCGATCAGGTCGGCGACGGCCTCGGCCTGGGCCAGGTCCATGCGGTCGTTCAGAAAGGCGCGGCGCGTGAATTCGCCGGGCTCGGCCAGCCGGACGCCCAGGTCGCGGCCCGCGGCCAGGCAGCTTTCCAGCACGCGCCGCAGCACGGCCGGGCCGCCATGCCCCTGCAATTCCAGCACGTCTTCGCCGGTGTACGAATGCGGCGCCCGGAAGTAGATGGCAATGCCCTCGTCCAGCAATTCGCCGGACTCCGCCTTGAACGGAAGATAGTGCGCGTGGCGCGGGACGAGATCGCGTTGGAACAGGCGGCGCACCAGCCCGGAGAGGTCCGCGCCCGAGACGCGCACGACGCCGATGCCGCCTCTTCCGGGAGCGGTGGCAATGGCGGCGATGGGGGCGTAGGCGGACATATTTCAGCGTGGGCGAAACGAGAACAATAAGGGAATATAACTGTTGCGCGGGGGCTTGTTTGGTGGTTACTGTGGCCCCGAGGTTCAAAACCCGAAACAACTCTGGGAGATCACAATGGCATCTCGGTTTTCGCGCGTCTTGGCCTGTGGTTCGGCCGCGGTGGTATTGGCGCTTGGCACACTCGGTTCGGCCATGGCTCGCGATCTGGTGATCGCCTTGAAGACGGAACCTTCCTCCATGGATCCGCAGTACCACGCGCTGACGCCCAATACGCAGATCTCCCAGACCATCTTCGACACCCTCGTCGCGACCGATGCGCAGCTAAAACCCCAGCCGGCGCTTGCGGAATCCTGGACGGTGGACGGCAAGGTATGGACCTTCAAGCTGCGTCCCAACGTGAAGTTCTCCGACGGCACGCCATTCACGGCCGAGGACGTCGTCTTCACGTATGCGCGCGTGCCGAAGGTGCCCAACAGTCCGTCGCCTTTCACGCTGTATCTGGGATCGGTCGAGAAGACCGAAGCGGTGGACCCCCAAACGGTGCGGATAACGACCAAGGAGGTGGCCCCCAATCTGCTGGTGAATCTGGCGCAGTTGCCCATCATGTCCAAGAAGGCGGCATCGGGGCCGGCCGCCGAGGGTAAGACGACCACCGAACTGAACAGCGGCGACGGCCTGGTCGGAACCGGGCCGTACAAGTTCGTGTCGTGGAAGCGGGGCGCCGAGTTCGTGCTGGCGCGCAATGACAACTACTGGGGCAAGAAGCCTGAATGGGACCGCGTGGTCTACCGGCCGATCAGCAACGCCGCGGCGCGCGCGGCGGCGCTGCTGGCCGGCGACGTCGACATGATCGAGGATCCCCCAACCGACGATCTGCCCAAGTTGAAGGCGGACAAGAAGCTATTCGTAGAGGAAACGCCCTCGGTGCGCGTCGTGTACGTCGCGCTCGATCAGTACGCGGAGCCCTCGCCCGGGGTCAAGGGCACCGACAAGAATCCCATGAAGGACAAGCGCGTGCGCGAGGCGCTGTCGCTGGCCATCAATCGCCAGGCCCTGGTGGAACGCGTGATGGGCGGCGTGGCGCTGCCGGCGGGCAATTTGCTGCCCTACCCCATGTTCGGTTCGAGCAAAGAGCACTCGAAGGCGCCCAAGGCGGACGTCGAAAAGGCCAAGGCCCTGTTGAAGGAAGCGGGCTATCCCGATGGCTTCTCGATCACGCTGGGTTCGCCTTCGGGCCGCTACGTGAACGATTCGAAGGTGGCTCAGGCGATCGCCTCGATGTGGACCCGCATCGGCGTGAAGACCAGCGTGGACGCCATGGCGCCCCCGGTGTTCTTCAAGAATCGCGACAGCTACGCATTCTCGGCGTATCTGGCCGGCTGGTCGGTGACGAGCGGCGAAATGTCCAACGCGCTGACCTCGCTGCTGGTCACGCGCAATCCGGAGGCAGGCCTGGGCACCACGAATCGAAGCCGCTATTCCAATCCCAAGATGGATGCGCTGGTGAAGGAAGCATCGTCCACCATGGATGACGCCAAGCGCGCCCAGCTGCTGTCGCAGGCCAGCAATATCGCCATGGACGACTATGCGATGCTGCCCATCCATTTCGAGTTGTCGGTGTGGGCCATGAAGAATGACATCCGCTATCGGGGCCGGCCCGACCAGGTCACGCTTGCGCAATTCGCGACCCTGAAAAAGTAATGCGCGTGGCGGGCGGCATCTCGTGCTTGCAACGATCGTAAGAAGGCTGCTGCAGACCATCGTCGTCATGCTCGTC
This sequence comes from Achromobacter sp., assembly GCF_050285585.1. Taxonomy (GTDB): domain Bacteria; phylum Pseudomonadota; class Gammaproteobacteria; order Burkholderiales; family Burkholderiaceae_B; genus Achromobacter. The sequence goes on from NZ_JBLZXF010000012.1 coordinate 39,517, forward strand.
ATGTCGGCGCTGGTCTTTGCCGGCATCTACATGGTGGGCGACCCGGTATCGATGCTGGCGAGCCCGGAGGCCACCGAAGCGCAGCGCGCCGCGGTGCGCGCGTCGCTGGGCCTGGATCTGCCGCTGTGGCGGCAGTACCTGATCTTCATGGGCCAGGCGGTTCGCGGAGATTTCGGCAACAGCTTCCTGACGGGCGAACCCGCGATGCGCCTGATCCTCGAGCGCATGCCGGCCACCGTGGAGCTGGCATGCGTGGCCATGCTGCTGTCCGTGCTGATCGGCGTGCCCCTGGGCATACGCGCCGGCCTCAAGCCCAACGCGCCCGCATCGCGCGCGATCATGACGGGGTCGGTGCTGGGATTCTCGCTGCCCAATTTCTGGGTGGGCCTGATGTTCATCATGGTGTTCGCGGTGATGCTGGGCTGGGTCCCCGCGGGCGGGCGAGGACAGACCGTCAGCATAGGATCCCTGCAGCTGAGCGTGCTGACACTCGATGGCTGGCTGAGCCTGGCCCTGCCGGCGGCGACGATCGCTTTCGCCAAGTGCGCGATGATCATCCGCGTGACGCGCGCGGCCACGCGCGAGGCCCTGCCCATGGACTACATCAAGTTCGCGCGCGCCAAGGGCCTGTCGGAAAGACGCGTGCTGGGCGTGCATCTGCTGAAGAACATCCTGATCCCGGTCGTGACGGTCGCGGGACTGGAATTCGGCCAGGTAATGGCGTTCGCCGTGGTGACCGAGACCGTGTTTTCGTGGCCGGGCATGGGCAAGCTGCTGATCGATTCCATCATCAATCTGGATCGTCCGGTGGTAGTCGCCTATCTGCTGCTGATCGTGTTCTTCCTGGTCATGCTCAACCTCGTGGTGGACATCATCTATACGGTGCTGGATCCCCGCGTCCGCCTGGATAACCGCCGATGAACACACCCGCCTCCGCCGCCGTGCCGCCGCCGCGGGCCAAGGAGCAGACGCCCTGGCGCCGCTTTCTGTCGGACTTCTTTGCCAGCAAGCTGGCGACGCTTGGCCTGGCCATGCTGGTGGTAATCGTGGGCGCGGCGCTGCTGGCGCCGTGGATCGCTCCGCAGAACCCATACGACCTGGCCGTGCTGGACATCATGGATTCCAAGCTCAAGCCAGGCAGTGAAAGCGGCGATGGCGCCATGCATTACTGGCTGGGCACCGACGGCCAGGCGCGAGACCTGTTGTCGGCCATTCTCTACGGCATGCGCACCAGCCTGCTGGTGGCGACCGTGTCGGTGCTCGCGGCCTTCGGCATCGGCGCTACCGTTGGCCTGATCGCGGCCTATTTCGGGGGGCGCATCGACGCCTTGCTGATGCGGATCGTGGATATCCAGCTGTCGTTTCCCGCGATTCTCGTGGCGTTGATGCTGCTGGCCATCCTGGGCAAGGGTGTGGACAAGGTGATCATCGCGCTGATTGTGGTGCAGTGGGCGTATTTCGCGCGGGCGGCGCGCGGCGCGGCTCTGGTCGAGCGAGGCAAGGAATACGTGGAAGCGGCGCGTTGCATGTCCTTGTCCTGGGGACGCGTGCTGTTCCGCCACGTGTTGCCGAACTGCATGCCACCGCTGATCGTGATCGCCACCATCGACCTGGCGCACGCCATCGCGCTGGAAGCGACGCTGTCGTTCCTGGGCGTGGGCGTGCCGGTGACCGAGCCTTCGCTGGGCATGCTCATCTACAACGGTTTCGAGTACCTGCTGTCGGGCCAGTATTGGATTTCCTTCTTTCCCGGCATCGCCCTGGCGCTGGCCATCATCGCCATCAACTTGGTGGGCGACCACCTGCGCGATGTGCTCAACCCGCGCCACGAGAACTGAGGGGTGGCGAGATGCAGACATCGCTTGTGGAGAACCCGTTGGACGCCCGGAAGCCGATACTCGAGGTGCATGGGCTGAAAACGCATTTCTTCACCCGCAATGGCGTGGTGAAGGCCGTTGATGGCGTGGACCTGCAACTTGCCGAAGGCGAGATCCTGGGCCTGGTCGGCGAATCGGGATCGGGCAAGAGCATCACGGGTTTTTCGTTGATGGGCCTGCTGGACGCGCCGGGCCGCATCGTGGACGGGCAGTTGCGGCTGAACGGGGAAGACTTGCGCGGCGCGACGCCTGCGCGCTGGCGGCAGCTGCGGGGCCAGGAGATCGCGATGATCTTCCAGGATCCGATGATGACGCTGAACCCGGTGCTGCGCGTGGACACGCAGATGATCGAAGCGGTGCAGGCCCACGGCAACGCCACGCGCGAACAGGCGCGCCAGCGCGCGTTGCAGACCCTGGCGATGGTGGGCATCCCCTCGCCGGAGGAACGCCTGCGGACTTATCCGCACCAGTTGTCGGGCGGCATGCGCCAGCGCGTGGCGATCGCGATCGCCCTGCTGAATTCTCCGCGCCTGATCATCGCCGACGAACCTACCACTGCGCTGGACGTGACGATACAAGGCCAGATCCTTTTTGAAGTGCAGAAGCTATGCCGCGAAACCGGCACCGGCCTGATCTGGATCACGCACGATCTCGCGGTCGTGGCCGGCCTGGCGGATCGCGTGTCGGTGATGTACGCGGGCCGGGTCGTAGAGACCGGAAGCACCGAGGCGGTCATCAGCCATCCCATGCATCCTTACACGCACGGCCTCATCGCTTCCATCCCTACGCCCGAATCCCGCGGCAGGCCGCTGGTGCCGATTCCCGGCATGACGCCGTCGCTGCTCAATCTGCCGCAAGGCTGTGCATTCCGGGGGCGCTGCCCGCGCGCGACCGATGCTTGTCTGGCCGAGCCGCAGCCCGTGGAGGTACGCCCGGCCCAATGGGTGCGGTGCTGGCACGCAGGAGGCCCGGACATCAAATGAGCACCGCGCAACGCGACACCGCCGCTCCCATTCTTTCCCTGCGCCAGGTCGAACTGCGCTTCGTGCAGCATGTGGATCTTGCCGGCCGGATCGCGAACCTGTTGGGAGCCGGCCTGAAGACGCAGGTCGTGCACGCCGTGGCCGGCGTGGACCTGGATGTGATGCCGGGCGAGGTGATCGGCATCGTGGGCGAATCGGGCTGTGGAAAATCCACCCTGGGCCGCATCGTGTCGGGCATCCTGCCGCCGACTTCGGGAGAGGTGCGCTACCGGGGCAAGCCGGCGCGGGAGCTGGCGGGGGCGGAACGGCGGGCCTATGAACTGGGGGTGCAGATGATCTTCCAGGATCCCTATGCCTCATTGAATCCGCGCATGCGTGTGCGGGAGATCATCGGCGAGGCGCCCGTGGCCCACGGCCTGGCACGGACGCGGGACAAGGCGGAATACGTGGCCGGGCTGATGCGCCAGGTCGGCCTGGATCCGAGTTTTTCACAGCGTTATCCCCATCAATTCTCGGGCGGACAGAGGCAGCGCATCGGAATTGCGCGCGCCCTGGCGCTCAAGCCGTCGGTCATCGTCTGCGACGAAGCCGTCGCCGCGCTGGACGTTTCGATCCAGGCGCAGGTGCTGAATCTGTTCGAACAATTGCGCGCGGAACTGGACCTGACCTATCTTTTCATCAGCCACAATCTCAGCGTGGTCAGCCACATTTCGGATCGCGTGGCTATCATGTACCTGGGACGCGTGGTGGAATTGGCGCCCACCGATACCGTTTTCCGGCATGCCAACCATCCGTACACCCAGGCGCTGCTGAAAGAACTGCCTACCTTGCGGCCGGGGCGCAGAACGTACCAGCCGATCAAGGGCGAACTGCCGTCGCCGTTGGATCCGCCGACGGGCTGCGCGTTCCATCCGCGTTGTCCACATGCCATGCCGCGTTGCAAAGCGGAACGGCCGTTGTTGAGGGAAATCGCGCCGGGGCAGCTCAGCGCCTGCCATTTGAACGACACGGCCTAGGCCGGCAGGCCGCCAATTTTCATCCTTACCGTTTATCCACAGCCATGAAAACCATCGACGAAATCGAACGCGCACACAGCGATTTGACCGCGCTGCGCCGGGATATCCACGCGCATCCCGAACTGGCGTTCCAGGAAACGCGCACTTCCACGCTGGTAGCCGAGCGCTTGCGCGGCTGGGGACTGGAAGTCCACACCGGGCTGGGGAAAACCGGTGTGGTGGGAATTCTGCGCGCGGGCAGCGGCAAGAAAACGATCGGCCTGCGTGCCGACATGGACGCCCTGCCCATGCCGGAACACAATCGTTTTGCACACAAGTCCACCATCAGTGGACGCATGCACGGCTGCGGGCATGACGGGCACACGACCATGTTGCTGGGCGCGGCGCAGTACCTGTCCACGCATCGCCATTTCGATGGCACCGTCGTGTTCATCTTCCAGCCGGCCGAGGAAGGCGGCAATGCCGGCGCGCGCGCCATGATGCAGGATGGCCTGTTCGACCGTTTCCCGTGCGATGCGGTTTTCGGCATCCACAACATGCCCGGGATGCCGGTGAACCAGTTCGGGTTCCGCGCGGGCCCGACCATGGCCTCCAGCAACCGGTGGGACATCGTCATCAAAGGGGTCGGCGGCCACGCGGCGCAGCCGCATGCGTCCGTGGATCCCATCGTCGTGGCGGCCGACATGGTCCATGCGCTGCAGACGGTGATCTCGCGCAGCAAGAATCCGCTGGACCAGGCCGTGCTGTCGATCACGCAGATCCACGCGGGCGACGCGTACAACGTGATTCCGGGCGAAGCCGTGCTGCGCGGCACCGTGCGCACGTATTCGGTGGAGGCGCTGGACAAGATCGAGGCGGACATGCGCCGCATCGCCACGACGTTGCCGCAGGTGTACGGCGGCACGGGCGAACTGGATTTCGTGCGCGCCTATCCGCCGCTGGTGAACTGGGAGAACGAAACGGCCTTTGCCGCCCAGGTCGCGGAGGACGCCTTCGGCGCTGAAAACGTGCTGCGGGACATGCCGCCCTTCATGGGCGCCGAGGACTTTTCCTTCTTCCTGGAGGCCGTCCCGGGCACCTACATGTTCCTGGGCAATGGCGACGGCGGGCATCGCCTGGAAAGCTATCACGGCATGGGGCCATGCCAGCTTCACAATCCGAACTACGACTTCAACGACGCCCTGCTGCCGGTCGGCGCGACGTACTGGGTAAAACTGGTGGAGGCCTTTCTTCCCAGGTCGTGATTCGCGCAAGCGATTGATTTAAAAGGCGCAATCCCGCACGGATCAGCGCCTTTTCTATGGCTGGAGCCGAGTTATGCACCGGCTATCCACTTGCAATCCACTGGCTATCCACCGGGATATCCCCCGGCCTTCCACCGGTTTTCCCGCGCTTGTCCCAGGGCTTGCCCCCAGGGTTATCCACAGGCCGGATCCCTCCCTATATGACGCGCGGGCTTGAACAAACGCCGAATAATTCGTTTGCCGCGAGGTAGCGGGTTTTCATAATGGATCGCTCCAACGCCGGCCTGTGCGCCGGTTCACCCGCAAGGAGCGATCCATGTCCCAGAGCAATGCGCTGCGCCAGTCCGAGGCGCATGCCGCACCGCGGTACGCGACGGCCCCCGCGCCCCAGGATTTCGAGATCCGTCCCCTGGCGGACGCGATGGGCGCCGAGATCGTCGGCATCGATCTGTCGCGCGAACTCGACACGGCCGATTTCGCCCGGGTGCACCAGGCGCATCTGGACCATCACCTGCTGGTGTTCCGCGATCAGCGCATCACGCCGCAGCAACACATCGATTTCAGCCGCCGCTTCGGCCGCCTGATGATCCACGTGCTGCATCAGTTCCATCTGCCCGGGCATCCGGAGATCCTGGTGGTTTCCAACATTGTGGAGAACGGCGCGCCGGTGGGCCTGGGCGATGCCGGCAAGTACTGGCACTCGGACATTTCGTACAAGGAACTGCCCAGCCTGGGATCGCTGCTGCACGCGCAGGAGCTGCCGGCGGAAGGCGGCGATACGCTCTTCGCCAACATGCACCAGGCCTATGACACGCTGCCGGCCGCCCTGCGCGATGCCATCGACGGCAAGCGCGCCGTGCACTCCTATCTGGCCAAGTACGGGCAGTTGCAGAAGGAAGGCGCCTGGCGCCCCAACCTGAGCGCGCAGCAGCTGGCGCAGGTGCAGGAGGTCGTGCATCCGGTGGTGCGCACGCATCCCGAATCCGGACGCCGCGCGCTGTTCGTCAGCGAAGGCTTCACGACGCGCATCGAGGGTTTGCCGGAGGACGAGAGCCGCCAGATCCTGGACGAACTGTTCGCCCACAGCATCCGGCCCGGGCACATCTACCGCCACAAGTGGCAACCCCACGACCTGGTGTTCTGGGACAACCGCTCGCTGATCCATCTGGCCGGGGGCACGCCCGATCATCTGCGCCGCAAGCTGTATCGCACCACCATCGAAGGCGACGCGCCCTTCTGAAAAAACCGGGCGCCGCCCGCGCAACCACTTATCCACAAGGAACGCCATGCGTTTTTCTTCCTCCGTGCGAGACCGCTGCATCCGTATCGCCACCGGCGCCGGCCTTGCGCTGGCGCTCGCCATACTGGCGCTTGCCTCGCCCACGCCGGCGATGGCGGAAGGCCGCATCCGCATCGCGGAACAGTACGGCATCGTGTACCTGTTGCTGAACGTCGCCCGCGACCAGCAACTGATCGAGAAGCATGGCAAGGCCGAAGGCCTGGACATTTCGGTCGAATGGGCCAAGTTGTCCGGCGGGTCGGCCGTGAACGACGCGCTGCTGTCGGGGGCTGTGGATATCGCAGGGGCGGGCGTGGGGCCGCTGCTGACGATCTGGGACCGCACGCGCGGCAAACAGAACGTCAAAGGCGTTGCGTCCCTGGGCAACTTTCCCTACTACCTGGTCAGCAACAATCCGAACGTGAAGACGATCGCCGATTTCACGGACAAGGATCGCATCGCGGTTCCCGCCGTTGGCGTGTCGGTGCAATCGCGCGTGTTGCAACTGGCGTCGGCCAAGCTGTGGGGCGATGCGCAATTCAATAAGCTCGACAGGCTGTCCGTTGCCTTGCCGCACCCGGACGCCGCCGCCGCGATCATCGCCGGCGGCACCGAGATCACGGCGCATTTCGGCAATCCGCCTTTTCAGGAGCAGGAACTGGCCGAGAATTCCAATGCGCGCATCGTGCTCAAGTCGTACGACGTGCTCGGCGGGCCCAGTTCCTCGACGGTGTTGTTCGCCACGGAGAAATTCCGCAAGGAAAATCCCAAGACCTACAAGGCGTTCCAGGCCGCGCTGCAGGAAGCGGCCGCCTTCGCCGCCGCCCATCCGGAGCAGGCGGCGGATACGTACCTGCGCGTCACGGGCGCCAAGCTGGACCGCGGCTTCCTGGTGAAGGTGATCAAGAACCCCGACGTGCAATTCAAGCTGGAACCGCAGAACACTTACGCGCTGGCCGAGTTCATGCACAAAGTGGGCGCGATCAAGCACGCGCCGCAGAGCTGGCGCGACTACTTCTTCGACGACCCCGTCACGGCGCAAGGCAGCTGATATGGGCCTGATCGCCGCCGCGCCTGTGGATAAGCCCGAGACGGCAGCGCCTTTGCTGCTTGTGGATAAGGTGTCGATCGAATACAAGACGCGCGATCGGCGGGTGCGGGCCACGCATCAGGCAAGTTTCGAGGTGCACGAGGGGGAGCGGTCCATCCTGCTGGGGGCGTCCGGTTGCGGCAAGTCCACCTTGCTGAAGGCGATCGCGGGCTTCATCGAACCCACCGAAGGCCGCATCGAAATCGATGGAAGACCCGTGCGCGGCCCGGGCCCCGACCGGATCGTGGTGTTCCAGGAATTCGACCAGTTGCCGCCCTGGAAGACGCTGCGCCAGAACGTGGCGTTTCCGCTCCTGGCTTCGCGCAAGCTGGGCCGGCGCGAGGCGGACGAGCGTGCGATGCACTGGCTGGACAAGGTTGGCCTGGCCGCGTTCGCCGACGCCCATCCGCACACGCTGTCGGGCGGCATGAAGCAGCGCGTGGCCATCGCCCGCGCCCTTGCCATGCAGCCGCGCGTGTTGCTGATGGACGAACCTTTCGCCGCGCTGGACGCGCTGACGCGCAGGCGCATGCAGGAAGAGCTGATGGCGTTGTGGGAAGACGTGCGTTTCACGCTGGTGTTCGTTACGCATTCGATCGAGGAGGCTCTGGTGCTGGGCAGCCGCGTGCTGCTGTTATCGCCGCATCCAGGACGGGTACGGGCCGAATTGAATGCCCACGCTTTCGATCTGCACAGCCAGGGCTCCGCGGCTTTCCAGTCCGCCGCCCGGCGCATTCACGACCTGCTGTTCGAGCCGGCCCCGCAACAGCGGGCCGAACTGGCCGCGGCCTGAGGAAGCCCATGAGCAACACCTACGCCGGGACCGTCCCGGTCCGGCCCGAAGCCGAATACGATCTGCCGCCCCTGCCCGCGCAGGCGGCCGAAGCGCCGCTGCCCTGGCACGAGCGCGTGTGGCAGCATGCCGGCCTGCGCAAGCTATTCATCCTGGCGCTGCTGGCCGGCATCTGGGAACTGGCCGCGCGCCATACCGATAACGACCTGCTCCTGCCCGGCGCCGTGCAAACGGCGCAGGCCTTCGTCCAGGGTATCGGCAGCGGCGAACTGCCGGCGCGCGCATGGCAGTCGCTGCGGGTGCTGGTGCAGGGTTATGCGGCGGGCGTGGCGCTGGCGTTCGTGCTGACCACGCTGGCGGTATCCACGCGTTTCGGCCGCGACCTGCTGTCGACCCTGACCGCCATGTTCAACCCGTTGCCGGCCATTGCGCTGTTGCCGCTGGCGCTGCTGTGGTTCGGCCTGGGCGAGGGCAGCCTGGTGTTCGTGCTGATCCATTCCGTGCTGTGGGCGCTGGCCCTGAACATGTACGCGGGCTTCCTGGGCGTATCCGACACCCTGCGCATGGCGGGGCGCAACTACGGCTTGAACGGCCTGCGCTACGTCCTGCAGATCCTGGTGCCGGCGGCGCTGCCCGCCATCCTGGCCGGGCTGCGGATAGGCTGGGCCTTCGCCTGGCGTACCCTGATCGCGGCGGAGCTGGTGTTCGGCGCTTCCAGCGGCAAGGGCGGCCTGGGCTGGTACATCTTCCAGAACCGCAACGAGTTGTACACAGACCGCGTGTTCGCGGGGCTGGCCGCCGTGGTGATCATCGGCCTGCTTGTGGAAAACCTCGGGTTCGACACGCTGGAGCGCCTGACCGTCAGGCGCTGGGGCATGCAGCGCTGACGCCGTGCCCGGCCGCATAACGAGGCGCGACGGTGTTGCTGGACAGATGGCCCGCCATAGCCTGGCGCGCCGCGTCGTAGGCATCCCATTTTTCGCCGGCGTGCAGTGAGGGGATGGTGACCTTCTCGCCGCGGGCGAAGCCCAGCAGCGCGGCATCGACCATATCCTCGGCGCGCATCACGATGCCCGGGTCCAGGTGTTCGACAGGCAGCCCCCCGGTGGCCCAGAAATCAGTGGCGGTGGCGCCGGGCAGCACCGCCTGCACGCGGACCGCCGTGTCCGCCAGTTCATGCTGCAGCGACTGGCTGAACGCCAGCACGAAGGCCTTGCTGCCGCCATAGACGCCATTCAGCGTTTCCGGAGAAACGGCGACGATGGACGCGATGTTGATGATCGCGCCCCGGCCGCGCGCCACGAAACCGGGCACCGCCGCGTAGGCCAGCCGCATCGGCGCGGTGACGTTCAGCTCGACCATGCGCGTCATCTGCTCTACGTCGCTTTGCAGCAGCGGCGTGTGCGTGCCGATGCCGGCGTTGTTTACCAGCAAGGTGATGCTGGCGTCCTGGTGCAACGGTTTTTCGACCTGCGCGAGCGCGGCTCGGTCGTTCAGGTCGGCGGGCAGTACTTCGACGGCGCGGCCGGTGCGGGTGCTGAGGTCGCTGGCCAGCGCGTTCAGCCGCTCGCGGTTGCGGGCGACCAGGATCAGGTCGTAGCCCTGCCGTGCGAGGCGGTCCGCATACAGCGCCCCGATGCCGCTGGATGCGCCGGTAATGAGGGCGGTGCCGAGGTGAGAGGGGGGTGCCATGGTGAAGCTCCTTGGTGGGTGGATGTCCATGGAAGGCATGATGCGATTCGCCGGGAATGTCGTAAATGACGTATATAGTCATGAATCAGGACATCACGGCAAAGGACGAATTCCATGCACCGCATCGGCTACCTGCTACCCGAGGGCTTCCAGGTCATGGGCCTGGGGACCCAGGCCGTCTTCGAATTCGCCAACCTGGTGGCGGGCCAGCCCTGCTATGCCGTGGAGAACTACGCCCTGAACGGCGCGGCGCGCGCATCATCGGGCCTGGCAATCCAGGCCCGCGCGCTCACGGCGCGCAGCGAGGCCGACACTTGGCTGGTCGCGGGCGTCATTTCGCCGCTTCTGGCGCCCATGGCGCCCGAATTCCCCCGGCTGGTTGGAAAGATCGCAGCGCGTGCGCGGCGCATGGCCGGCCTGTGCACGGGCGCCTTCGTGCTGGCCGATGCGGGCTTGCTCGATGGGCGGCGCGCCACCACGCACTGGCATTGGGCCGAGGCCTTGCAGCGGCGCCATCCCGGCATACAGGTCGAGGCCGACCGCATTTACATTGCCGATGGGCCGGTATGGACTTCCGCCGGCATGACGGCGGAGCTGGATCTGGCGCTGGCGCTCGTGGAAAAGGACCTGGGCGCCGAGGTGGCGCGTTCGGTCGCACACCAGCTGGTCATGCACCAGCGCCGTTCTGGCGGGCAGTCGCAGCACTCCGAGATGCTCAGGCTCGCGCCCAAGTCCGATCGTATCCAGCAGGCGTTGGAGTACGCTCGGCGCAATCTCGCGCAACCCCTGAGCGTGGAGGAACTGGCCGGCGTCGCACGTTTGAGCCCGCGCCAGTTCAGCCGCGTATTCACGGCCGAAACGGGTCAGTCGCCGGCCAAGGCCATAGAGGGGCTGCGGCTCGAGGCGGCGCGGCTGATGATCCAAAGCAGCCGGCATCCGCTGGAGGTGGTGGCCCGGGAAACGGGGTTTCGCGACCGGCGCCATCTGCGCGAAGCCTTTCTGCGCGGCTTCGGCGTGCCTCCCCGGGCGGCGCGGCGCGAGTCGCGGATCGCGTCTTGACCGGCCGTGAAACAAAAAAAGGGGCGGCTCGAACGGGCCGCCCCTTCTTGCGGACGCGGGGAGGTTACAGCTTGAGTCCCAGCGCCTTGGCCACGCCCGCCGCGTAGGCAGGATCCGCCCTGCGGAAGTGTTCCAGCTGGCGGCGCTGGATGTCTTCGGGCACGCCCGCCATGTGGCGGCCGATGTTGCCGAACAGCAGTTCCTGCTGGGCCGGCGTCATCAGGCGGAACAAGGCGCCCGGCTGCGAGTAGTAGTCCTCGTCCACGCGGTGGTTCCAGCGATCGGCGGCCTGGCCGTCCAGCGACAGCGGCGGCTCGGCTGCGGACGGGGTTTCCTTCCATTCGCCAAAGCTATTGGGTTCGTAATTAAGGGTCCCGCCCGCATTGCCGTCGACGCGTCCGGCGCCGTCGCGATGGAAGCTGTGGACGGGGCAGCGCGGCGCGTTCACCGGGATCTGGTGGTGGTTGATGCCCAGGCGGTAGCGGTGCGTGTCGCCATAGGAGAACAGGCGGCCTTGCAGCATCTTGTCCGGCGAGAAGCCGATGCCGGGAACGACGTTGGCCGGCGTAAAGGCGGCCTGCTCCACTTCCGCGAAGTAGTTCTCGGGGTTCTTGTTCAGCTCCAGCACGCCGACTTCGATCAGCGGGTAGTCGCCGTGCGGCCAGACCTTGGTCAGGTCGAAGGGGTTGATGTGATACGTCGCGGCTTCGGCCTCGGGCATGATCTGCACCTTCAGCGTCCACTTCGGGAAATTGCCCTGTTCGATGTTGTTGAACAGGTCGCGCTGCGAGCTTTCGCGATCGTGCGCGACGACTTGGGCGGCTTCCTCGTCGGTCAGACAGGCGATGCCCTGCTGAGACTTGAAGTGGAACTTCACGTAGAAGCGCTCGCCATCCTTGTTGATGAAGCTGAACGTGTGCGAGCCGAAGCCATGCTGCTGGCGCAGGTTGGCGGGGATGCCGCGGTCGCTCATCAGGGTGGTGATCTGATGCAGCGATTCGGGGTTGAGCGACCAGAAGTCCCAGGCGGCGGTGGCGCTGCGCAGGTTGGTCTTGGGGTCGCGTTTCTGCGTGTGGATGAAATCCGGGAATTTCAACGGATCGCGGATGAAGAAGACGGGCGTGTTGTTGCCCACCAGGTCCCAGTTGCCCTCGTCGGTATAGAACTTGATGGCGAAGCCGCGCACGTCGCGCTCGGCATCCGCCGCGCCGCGTTCGCCGGCCACGGTGGAGAAGCGCAGGAACAGCGGGGTCTGCTTGCCGACCTGGGAAAAAATGCTGGCGCGGGTGTAGCGCGTGATGTCGTGGGTGACCGTGAAGGTGCCATAGGCGCCCGAGCCCTTGGCGTGCACGACGCGTTCGGGGATGCGTTCGCGATCGAAGTGGGCGAGCTTCTCGATCAGCCAGAAGTCCTGCAATAGCGCCGGGCCGCGCGGGCCCGCCGTCAGTGTGTTGTTGTTGTCTGCCACGGGCGCGCCTGAGGCGGTGGTCAGATGTTTCTTGTCGTTCATAGCACACTCCCTATGTCGTTCCTGGATTGCGGGGCCTACCCGGACCCGCGCCCTGTCCACGATCGCCCGGCACTGCCTGCGGGGCACATCGCCAACACATCATAGGTGGCTTGCTTTACATTGTGAAATTGATTGATCTATAAAAGTTGATTAAGAATAACTATCGAATAAATCGGCCTCCGCCCCGTCTGCCGATTCGGGCACGCATAAAAAAAACCGGCCCATGGGGCCGGTTTTCTGGCTGAGGCGGAATCAGCGGTTCGCCGCGGCTTCCGTTTTGCGCTGCATGGCGCGGGTGATGGACCACTGCTGCGCGATCGACAGGGTGTTGTTCACGCACCAGTACAGGACCAGGCCGGCCGGGAAGAAGAACATCATCCCGCCGAACACCAGCGGCATGATCATCATGACCTTGGCCTGGACGGGGTCCGGGGGCGTCGGGTTCAGTTTGATCTGCAGGAACATGGTGGCCATCATGATGGCGGGCAGAATGAAGAACGGGTCGCGGATCGACAGGTCGTGCACCCACAGGATCCACGGCGCGCCGCGCATTTCCACGCTGGCCAGCAGCACCCAGTACAGCGAGATGAACACCGGGATCTGCACCAGCATCGGCAAGCAGCCGCCCAGCGGGTTGATCTTCTCGGTGCGGTACATCTCCATCATGGCCGCATTGAGCTTCTGCTTGTCGTCGCCGTACTTTTCCTTCAGGGCCTGCAGGCGCGGCGCCACTTGCTTCATGCGGGCCATGGAGCGGTAGCTGGCGGCGGCCAGGGGGTAGAACAGAGCCTTGATCAGCACGGTCAGCGCGACGATGGTCCAGCCCCAGTTGCCCAGGATCGAATGCAGCCAGGTCATCAGCTTGAACAGCGGCTTGGCGATGATGGTCAGCCAGCCGTAGTCGACGACCAGTTCCAGGCCGGGGGCGAGCGCCGCCATGGCCTTCTGGTCTTGCGGACCGACCCACAGGTGCGAGTCCACGCGGGCGGCGGCGCCCGGGGCGACCTCGCCGACGGCCTCGATGCTGCGGGCGGCGTACAGATTCTTCTGCACTTCCAGCAGTTCGTTGTTGCGCGGCTTGCCCTGCGGGGGCACCCAGGCGGTGGCGAAGTAATGCTGGACCACGGCGATCCAGCCGTTGTCCGCCTGCTTGATGTAGTTGGCCTTCTTCTTTTCGATGTCGCTGAAGGTGATCTTCTGGAACTTGTCCTGTTCCGAGTAGACCGCGAAACCGGTGAAGGTGTGATAGAAGCTGGACGTGTCGGCCGGGTCGTTGCCGTCGCGCTCGAGCTGCAGGTACAACGCCGGCGTCACGGGGGCGGCGCCCACGTTGGCCAGGTCATGGCGCACGTCGATGTCGTAGCGGCCGCGATGCAGCGTGAACGTCTTGGTGACCTTCATGCCGCCCGATTCGCTTTCAAACGCGACGGCCAGGCTGTCGCCGGTCATCTGGCGTTCGGAGGAAACAAAACGGAACGGCGTCTGGTGCGTGGGGAAGCTCTGGCCGTTGGGCGCGCCGACCACGCCGGTCTGCACCACGTAGTTCAGGCCGGCGGAGCGGTCCAGCAGCACGGTGGGCTTATCCGGCTGGCCGGTGGCCGGGTACTTCAGGAGCTCGGCGCGCACCAGCTGGGCGCCCATCGTGTCGAACGTCAGGCGCAGCACGTCGGTCGTGATGACGATTTCTTCCGAGCGAGCGGCAGCGGGCGCCGTGGCGCCGGGCACCGCGGACGACGGGGCGGCCGCCGCGGGAGCGGGAGAGCTGGGCACCGAGGGCGTCGCGTTGTTGTTCGCGGCAGCCTGCGGTTCGCTCGTGCTGGCCGTGGGCGTGGGGGCCCCGAACAGCGACGGCTTGCCGTTATGGATTTGCCAGTTGTTCCATAGGAGCAACAGCGAGAAGGAAAAAATCATCCAGAGGACGGTTCGTCGGATATCCATGGTGCCTACTGAAGTGAATACGGGCCAGCAAAGCCCGCCAGTTTAGCGTCAATCATGCTCGATGCGGTGGCTGTGGGAACAGCGGCGGGTGCCATTGGTTCCCTTGGCCGGCGGAACCGGATCCAACCCGCCAGGCGACCACGGGTGACAGCGGCCGATGCGCCGGACGGCGAGCCAGAAGCCGCGCCAGGCGCCGTGGCGTTCGATCGCTTCGATCGCGTACGCCGAGCAGGTGGGGGTAAAGCGGCATTGCCGGCCGATCCAGGGACTCAGGAAGAACCTGTAGAACCGGATCGGGGCAATGAGTAAAGCAGCTCCGAGCTTGCGGGTCCGCCCGTTCATCGCGCGATGCGCCCAAAGTGAGCGTCCACTTCGGCTCTGACGCCGCGTTTGAGCGCGGTGAGCGTGGCGGGCGCGACCTTGCTGTGCAGGCGCACGACATAATCCTTTGCCGGCAGATCCAGCCGCCGATGGCGGAACGCCTCGCGGATGACCCGTTTGATGGCGTTGCGCGTGCTGGCGCGGGCGGCGAACCGTTTGGCGATCACCAGGCCCAGGCGTGCGCAGGCATCCTGGCCAGGGGGCAGATCATTGGAAGCGGCGCTCACAATGAAGAACGCCCCTCGGGCAAGACGCCGGCCTTTGAGGGCGGCGGCGAACTCGGAGGGGCGATGCAGCCGCGCCTCCGGGGGAAGCGTGGCGCGCGGCATGGACTGCGGATCGGGCGTCAGGTTTCCGGATAATCCGGAATACCCGGACTTAGACGGCCAGACGCTTGCGGCCCTTGGCGCGGCGGGCGCTCAGGATGGCGCGGCCAGCGCGGGTTTTCATGCGCACGCGAAAGCCATGGGTGCGCTTGCGGCGGGTAACGGAAGGTTGGTAGGTACGTTTCATGGACGATCCACAAAAAGAACAAAAGTCAGAAGGGACCTGCCCGGAGGGTTCCTGGTCGCGCATTCAGGAAGCGGGTATCTAGCGGGCATTTTTGCAACATAGGCAAAAAACAACTCGTAGACGGGGCTCTGACCGGGAAAAACCCGGGCGACCTATAGAAGCTAGAACCGGGCGTTTGCCATATGGCGGGGCCATATCGATACGGGTGAAACACCCTTACCAGGCGAGCGCGGTCAAGCTCTCTGCGAAACCTTCTGACAGACAGAATTCGGAAAAGCCCACCATTTCAGCAAGTTTTCCCTGTCTTGTCAAACAGTTAAGCCGGGGCCATGCGGACACTTATGCCCTACCCTGTGGATAACCCCAGCCCAGGCAAGGTAGAATCGAGGTTTGAATAAGAGCGACATGAAAGAATTCTGGCAGACCTGCGTCAGTCGTCTTGAGCAGGAACTCCCCCCCCAACAAATCAGCGCGTGGATACGACCGCTGGTCCCGCTTGCGTATGACGAGACGCAGGCGGTGCTGCGCGTTGCCGCGCCCAACCGCTTCAAGCTGGACTGGGTGCGCAAGAACTTTTCCCACCAGATCGAAGCGTTGGCCGCGGAGTGGTTCGAGCGTCCGGTGCAGGTGCTGTTCGAGTTGCCTTCCCATGGCACCGCGCCGCGCATGCCGGTAGCGCCCGTGCGAGCCGTGCAGCCCGTGCCCACGCATCCGTCCGCCGCGTCCCCGTCAGGCGGCGCGCCGCCCATGGGCGCGCCGGCCGCCGTCCCTGCTCCCGCGCCCGCCACGACGGCCGCGGCGCAGGCGGTGACCGCGGATGCGGCCAATATCGTGTACGAGCGCTCGCGCCTGAACACCGACCTGACCTTCGAGAACTTCGTTACCGGTAAGGCGAACCAGCTGGCGCGCGCCGCCGCGCTGCAGGTGGCCGAGAATCCGGGCACCTCGTACAACCCGCTGTTCCTGTACGGCGGCGTGGGCCTGGGCAAGACCCACCTGATCCACGCCATCGGCAATGCGATGGTCGCCGCGGGAACCGGGGTGCGCGTGCGCTACGTGCACGCCGACCAGTACGTGTCCGACGTGGTCAAGGCCTACCAGCGCAAGGCGTTCGACGATTTCAAGCGCTACTACCATTCGCTGGACCTGCTGCTGATCGACGATATCCAGTTCTTCTCCGGCAAGAACCGCACGCAGGAAGAGTTCTTCTACGCGTTCGAGGCGATGGTCGCGCAGCGCAAGCAGATCATCATCACCAGCGATACGTACCCGAAGGAACTGTCCGGCATCGACAGCCGCCTGATCTCGCGCTTCGATTCCGGCCTGACGGTGGCCATCGAGCCGCCGGAGCTGGAGATGCGCGTTGCGATCCTGCTGCGCAAGGCGGAGTCCGAGGGCGTGCCCATGCCCGAGGAAGTGGCGTTCTTCATCGCCAAGCATCTGCGCAGCAACGTCCGCGAACTGGAAGGCGCGCTGCGCAAGGTGCTGGCCTACGCGCGCTTCCACGGCCGCGACGTCCTGACGGTGGATGTCTGCAAGGAAGCCCTGAAGGACCTCCTGTCCGTGTCCAACGGGCAGATCACCGTGGAAAACATCCAGAAGACGGTGGCGGATTTCTACAAGATCAAAGTGGCCGACATGTACTCGAAACGCCGGCCCGCCAATATCGCCTTGCCGCGCCAGGTCGCGATGTACCTGGCGAAGGAGCTGACCCAGAAAAGCCTGCCGGAAATCGGCGATCTGTTCGGTGGCCGTGATCACACCACCGTACTGCATGCCGTACGCAAGATTTCCGACGCCCGCGCCAAGCAAGCGGAGCTCAACCATACCCTGCACGTGTTGGAACAAACTCTAAAAGGATGAACATGCAACTCGTACAAACCACACGCGATGCATTGCTGAAACCGCTGTCGACTGTGGCGGGCATCGTCGAAAGACGCCATACCCTGCCCATCCTCGCGAACATCCTGATGCGCAAGGAAGGCAACAAGGTGGCCTTCATTGCGACCGACCTGGAAGTACAGATCACCACCCATGCCGACTTCGGCGTGGGCCAGGACAACGAATCCACCACGGTCGCGGCGCGCAAGCTGCTGGACATTCTGAAGGCGCTGCCCGATACGGGCGAGGTCAAGCTGGCGCTGGCAAGCAACAAGCTTTCCGTGCAGTCGGCCAAGAGCCGCTTCGCGCTGCAGACGCTGGCCGCGAGCGAGTTCCCCACCGTGGCCCAGCCCGAGCAGTGGGACGTTTCCCTGACGCTGCCGCAGCGCACGCTGCGCCACCTGTTCAACATGGTGCATTTCGCCATGGCGCAGCAGGACATCCGCTACTACCTGAACGGCATGCTGCTGGTGTTCGAGCCGGGCCGCGTGCGTGCCGTGGCCACCGACGGCCACCGCCTGGCGCACTGCGCCACCGAGGCCGACGGCATCAAGGAACGCCACGAAGTCATCGTTCCGCGCAAGACCGTGCTGGAAATGCAGCGCCTGCTGGAAGACTCCGACGAGCCCGTCTCCATCGACGTGGCGCCGGGCCAGATCCGCTTCCGCTTCGGCGACGTGGAACTGGTGTCCAAGCTGGTCGAAGGCAAGTTCCCCGATTTCACGCGCGTGATCCCGACGAACTACACGCGCCATTTCCTGGTCGGCCGCGAAGCGCTCCAGGGCAGCCTGCAGCGCGCCGCCATCCTGACCACCGACAAGTTCAAGGGCGTGCGCCTGCAACTGGCGCAGAACCAGATGAAGATCTCGTCCTCCAACGCCGAGCAGGAAGAGGCGCAGGAAGAAATCGACATCGACTACGGCCACGAACCGCTGGACGTGGGCTTTAACGTCGGCTACCTGCTCGACGTGCTGGCCAACGTCAAGGTGGACAACATCCAGTGGTCGGTCATGCCCGATGCCAACGCGTCGGCGCTCATCACCCTGCCCGAAGACGACCAGTTCAAGTACGTCGTCATGCCCATGCGGATTTGATCCGCGCGCCTATCGTGGGTTTGTGCCGCTTGCGGGCCTGAGGGCTCGCGGGCGGTCCGGCCGCCAGGCCGTTCTTTAAAGCGTTATCGATACAGACATGTCAGATCAGCAGAACACCACTCCCGAGAACAGCGGCTACGGCGCTGACTCGATCAAGATGCTCAAGGGGCTGGAGGCCGTGCGCAAGCGCCCCGGCATGTACATCGGCGACACGTCCGACGGTACCGGCTTGCACCACATGGTGTTCGAAGTCGTCGACAACGCCATCGACGAAGCCCTGGCCGGCTATTGCGACGACATCGTCGTCACGATCCACACCGACAACTCCATTTCCGTCACCGACAACGGCCGGGGGATTCCCACCGACATCCACAAGGACGATGAATTCCACCGCAGCGCGGCGGAAATCGTCATGACCGAACTGCATGCCGGCGGCAAGTTCGACCAGAACTCGTACAAGGTCTCGGGCGGCCTGCACGGCGTGGGCGTTTCCTGCGTGAACGCGCTGTCCGAATGGCTGCGGCTGACCATCCGCCGCAACGGCCAGGTGCACCAGATGGAATTCCGCCAGGGCGAGCGCACCGCGCCCCTGGCCGTGACGGGCACGACCGACAAGCGCGGCACCGAAGTGCGCTTCCTGGCCGACCCGATCATCTTCACCAACATCGAGTACCACTACGAGATCCTCTCGAAGCGCCTGCGCGAGCTGTCGTTCCTGAACAATGGCGTGAAGATCCGCCTGATCGACCAGCGCCAGGGCAAGGAAGAGAACTTTGCGTTCTCGGGCGGCGTGAAGGGCTTCGTCGAGTACATCAACCGCAGCAAGACCGTGCTGCACCCGAACGTGTTCTCGGTTTCCACCGAGTCCTCGGCGGGCGGCGTGCCGGTCGGCGTGGAAGTGGCGATGCAGTGGAACGACAGCTACAGCGAAAGCGTGCTGTGCTTCACCAACAACATCCCGCAGCGCGACGGCGGTTCGCACCTGACCGGCCTGCGCGCCGCGATGACGCGCATCATCAACAAGTACATCACCGACAACGAGCTGGCCAAGAAGGCCAAGGTCGAGACGTCCGGCGACGACATGCGCGAAGGCCTGGCCTGCGTGCTGTCGGTGAAGGTGCCCGAGCCCAAGTTCAGCAGCCAGACCAAGGACAAGCTGGTGTCCAGCGAAGTGCGTCCGGCCGTTGAAGAAGCCGTGGCCCGCACGCTGGAAACCTGGCTGCTCGAGCACCCGAACGACGCCAAGGCCCTGTGCAACAAGATCGTCGAAGCCGCGCGTGCCCGCGAAGCCGCGCGCAAGGCGCGCGAGATGACGCGCCGCAAGAGCGTGCTGGAAGGCGCCGGCCTGCCCGGCAAGCTGGCCGACTGCCAGGAAAAGGACCCCGCGCTGTGCGAGCTGTACATCGTCGAGGGCGACTCCGCAGGCGGCTCGGCCAAGCAGGGCCGCGACCGCAAGTTCCAGGCCATCCTGCCGCTGCGCGGCAAGGTGCTGAACGTCGAGAAGGCGCGCTTTGACCGCCTGATCGCCAGCGAACAGATCGCCACGCTGATCACGGCGCTGGGCACCAGCATCGGCCCCGATTTCAACGTGGACAAGCTGCGCTATCACCGCCTCATCATCATGACCGACGCGGACGTCGACGGCGCGCACATCCGCACCCTGCTGCTGACGCTCTTGTACCGCCAGATGCCCGAGCTGGTCCAGCGCGGCTACGTGTACATCGCCCAGCCGCCGCTCTACAAGGTCAAGGTCGGCCGCGAAGAGCGCTATCTGAAGGACGACCAGGAAGAAGCGCAATTCATGCTGGCGCTGGCGCTGAAGGATGCCGAGATCATCTCGGGCGGCAACATCATCCGCGGCGACGAGCTGAACGAACTGGCGCGCCAGTACGTGGCTGCGGACGCCGTGATCGCCAGGCTCTCCCGCGTGTTCGACGTGGCCGCGCTGTCGGCCATGGCCGAGGGCGTGGAAATCAATCTGGAGACGGCCGAATCCACCGCCGCGTCCGCCCGCCGCCTGGCCGACGCCATGCGCGATCCGGTGAGCGGCAACGGCGTGGAAGTCGTGGCCCAGTTCGACGAGGCGACCGAGCGCCACCGCCTGTCGGTGCAACGCATGCACCACGGCAACGTGCGCGTGAGCATCATCGACGCCGACTTCGTGAATGGATCGGACTACGCCATCCTGTCCAAGGCCGCGGCGAGCTTTTCCGGGAAGGTCGGCCCGCGTTCGCTGGTCGCCCGCGGCGAAGGCGAGAAGCGCAAGGAACAGACCGTATCGGACTTCCGCGAAGCCATGCAGTGGCTGCGCAGCGAAGCCGAACGCGGCATCTCCAAGCAGCGCTACAAGGGCCTGGGCGAAATGAACCCGGACCAGCTGTGGGAAACCACGATGGACCCGAAGGTGCGCCGTCTGCTGCGCGTGCAGATCGAAGACGCCATCGCGGCGGACGAAGTCTTCACCACGCTGATGGGCGACGACGTCGAACCGCGCCGCAACTTCATCGAAACGCACGCGCTGTCGGCGGGGAATATCGACGCCTAAGCATCGCGTCAACCGCAAGCGGCGCATCGGCCGGCCCTTCTCAGGGCCGGCTTTTTTTTGCCTCCAACGTCGCGCTGCGCCTTCCCGTTCCCCCGTTCCGGCGGAACGTCTGCGAAGGAACCGCTAGGGAAAATACCCATATCCCGTGCCTTCCCATTGCCGCAGAATCGCAAAAATTGTTCAACAATCCTGGTTCGGGAAATGCCTGGTGGCATGGCGCAGGCCCAGTCCTGCCGCGGGTTCCAGGGCGTTCAATAGGGGAAATCATGTCCACCACGATTCTGACGGCATCACGGCGCGGCGTCGCGCGCGCACTGGCCGCTTTCATGTTGTGCGCAGCATCTCCGATGGTTCTGGCATCCGCCACGATCAAGGCCGACAGCCTGACAGTAGGCTCGGACCTCACCTATCCGCCCTATGCCTACATGGAGGGCGGCAAGCCCGCCGGCTTCGATGCCGATTTCTCGCGGCTGCTGGCTTCCAAGCTCTCGCTCAAGCCGGTGTTTGTCGACACGCGCTTTCCGGACCTGATCCTCGGCATGCGGGCGCACCGCTTCGATACCGTGGCGTCCGCGCTGTACGTGACGCCCGAGCGGACCAGGCTGATCGACTTCATTCCGTACCTGAAGACCGGGGCATCGCTGGTGGTGCTGGCCGCCAGCCAGTACGCGCCGGCCGGCCCGGAGGCGCTTTGCGGCAAGCGGGTGGCGTCGATCAAGGGCGCGTCGTGGACGCCCAAGCTGCAGAAGGTCTCGCGCGAGACCTGCCAGCCCAAGGGGCAGGGAGAAATCAAGGTGCTGGAGTTCCCAACCTCGCCAGAAGCGATGATGGCGCTGCGGTCGCAGGCCGCGGATGCCATGATCGAGGACGCGGCGGTGGTGCACGGCATGCTGGAGCAATCCAGGGATGGCCTCAAGGTGACCTCCACCTCCCTGCTCTATCCGATCGTAATCGGCCTGGGCGTCAACAAGGAATCGAAGGAGCTCCAGGGCGCGTTGAGCAACGCGTTGCAGCGCGCCCGCGAGAGCGGCGAGTACCAGGCGCTATTGGCCCGCTACGGGCTGGAAGAGCCGTCGGCGGCCGAGATACAGGCTGCCTTGGCGGGCCCGGCCCGATAACACCGCGACGGAAGCCGGAACATGCATTTCGATTGGGACTACGCCGTCAGTCTGCTCTGGGACACCGATTTCTGGAAGGCGTGCTGGGTGGTGGTGAAGCTGAGCACGGCGACCTGGGTGATAGGCGTAGCGGCGGGGTTTCTGCTGGCGCTGGGCAAACAGGCGAGGAATCCCGTCATTAGCCGTCTGGCGGGCCTGTACATCTGGTTCTTCCGCAGCCTGCCGCTGCTGGTGCTGCTGGTGTTCATCTACAACCTTCCGCAGGTATTTCCGGCTGCGGGCGCTCTGCTGTCGGATCCGTTCTACGCGGGGCTGACCGCGCTGGTCGTGAGCGAGACGGCCTTCATCGCCGAAATCCACAGGGGCGGCATCCTTGGGGTGCCACGGGGGCAGATCGAAGCGGGACGGGCGCTGGGCATCCGCTATGCCGGCATCCAGCGCATGATCGTCATTCCCCAGGCGCTGCGCATTGCGCTTCCGGCCCTGAGCAATGAATTCATCACGATAGCCAAGCTGACCTCGCTGGTGTCGGTGATCTCGCTGGCCGAGATCCTGCTGGTCGGGCAGCGGCTGTACACGCAGAACTTCCTGGTGTTCGAGACGATGCTCGCGGTAGCGCTGTACTACGTGCTGATCGTCACGCTTTTCGACAAGCTGCTGGGCTGGCTGGAGTCGCACATGAATATTCTGCGGCGGGCTCCCAAGCCTCTGGCGCTGGACGAGCAGACGCGCCGCGCAGTGCAGGAAGGCGCGTCAGGGCCCGCGATGAAGGCCGCCGGCGACGAGCCCGCGCTGGAAGTGCGGCAGGCGCGCAAGCGCTTTGGCGACCACGAGGTGCTCAAGGGCATCGACCTGAAGGTCAAGGCCGGCGAAGTCATCAGCATCATCGGCCCGTCCGGTTCCGGCAAGACGTCCCTGATACGCACGTTGAACGGGTTGGAGACGCTGGATGGCGGCGAGGTGCTGCTGCACGGCAAACCCTTTCTCGGGTCTCCGGGCGCGGGCGCGCAGGCGGGGCCCGGCGATCGGATCCTCGATATCGGCATGGTGTTCCAGAGCTTCAATCTGTTCCCGCACAAGACGGTGCTGCAGAACGTGATGCTGGCGCCGGCCTACCACGGGCGCGGCGGCGCCGACGCGCTGCGCCGCGAAGCGCTGGTGCTGCTCAACAAGGTGGGCATGCTGGACCACGCGCACAAGTACCCGCACCAGCTTTCAGGAGGCCAGCAGCAGCGGGTGGCGATCGCCCGCGCCCTGGCCATGCGGCCGTCCATCATGCTGTTCGACGAGCCCACGTCGGCGTTGGATCCGGAGCTGGTGGCGGAAGTGCTGAAGGTCGTGGAAACGCTGGCGCGCGAAGGCATGACGATGTTGATCGTGACGCATGAAATGGGATTCGCGTTCAAGGTGTCGGACCGGGTGGTGTTCATGGAGGCCGGCCGCGTGCTGCTCGACGCGCCTCCCGCCGAGGTGCTGGGCAGCGCGGATCCGCGCGTGAAGGACTTCCTGAGCCATGTCCATGTTTCCTGATCAACGCGGTCCGGCGTCGCGGGCGGTTTCGGCGTGCCTGGCGCGGGCGCTCGAGGATCCGTCGGCCGCCGCGCTGGCCCTGCTCGCGCGCCGCGACGAGGACGCCCTGGACGAGGCGCGGGCGCGCGATGCATTGCGAACACTGGCGCCGGGAGACGAGCCCTTGGCCGGAATGGCGTTGGGCGTAAAGGCCTGTTTCGATGTGCGGGGCTGGACGACGCACGCAGGTTCGCGCGTGCTGTCCGATGCGCCGGCCGCGGCCGAAGACGCCCCGCTGGTCCGCAGGCTGCGGCGCGCCGGGGCCGTGCTGCTGGCGCAGAACAACATGACGGAGTTCGCCTACGGCGCGCTGGGCCTGAACGCGACCTTCGGCACGCCGCTCACGCCATGCATGGCCGACGCTCCGCGCGTGGCGGGCGGGTCCAGCAGCGGCGGCGCGGTGGCCGTGGCGCGGGGCATGGTGAATCTTGCGCTGGTGTCCGACACCAGCGGCTCGGCGCGCATACCCGCGGCGTTTTGCGGAGTCGCGGGCTTCAAGCCTTCCCGGGGCCGGTATGAAGACGCCGGCATGACGTATTTGTCGCCGACGTTCGACGTGCCGGGCATCATCGCTATGGACGCCGCGCAGTGCCTGCGTGTGGATAAGGCGTTGGCGCCCCGCCCAGACGCCGGATCGCCGGCGCGCCTTGCCCGCGCGGCGGCGCCATTGGCGGGCTTGAATTTCGTGGTGCCGGACCATGTCGAGGACATGCTGGACCCGGAAGTGCGGCGCGCATTCTCGGCCTGGTTGCAATGCCTGATGGGCGCGGGCGCGGCGCTGCGGCGCGTGCCCATGCCTTGCGTTGCCCAGTCCGGCCTTGTGGCGCGCGACGGAGGCATCATCGCGGCCGAGGCCTACATGCTGCACGCGCCGCGCCTGGCCAAGGATGCGGCCCGCTACGATCCCCGCGTGGGGCCGCGCATGCTGTTGGGGGCGCAGGTTCCCGCGCATGCCTATCTTGCGGCGCAGCGGCGGCTGGTGGAACTGCGCCGGGAATACGACGCGGCGATGGCGGGAGCGGACGCGGTGCTGACGCCGACCGTGCCCATGCTGCCGCCGACGTTGGCGCAGCTGGAAGACAACGACGCCTATCTGCGTGAAAACTCCCGCGCCTTCAGCCTGACGGAATTCGCAAACCGCCTGGACTTGCCGAGCATTTCGCTGCCCGGCGATCTTGCCGACAGAAGCGCCGTGGGCCTGATGGCGACAGGCTTGCGCGGCGGCGACCGCGCCCTGCTGGCTGCCGCCGTGCGGATCGAAGCGGCGCTCGGAGCGGCCGCGCGCCACCGGAACTGATTTCCCCACTCATTTGCCGAGTAGCATCCCATGATAGTTATCCACAGCGACGAACTGACCGACACTGAACGCCACGCCCGGGGACCGGGCTGGGAAAGCAAGCGCATCATCGTCAAGCGCGACGGAATCGGTTATTCCGTGCACGAAACCCGCGTCTTCGAAGGCGCCGAGCTGCATCTGCACTACAAGCATCACTACGAAGCGAACTACTGCATGGAAGGCGAAGGAGAGGTCGAGGACGTGGCCACCGGCGCCGTCCACGCCGTCAGGCCCGGCACGCTGTACGCACTGGACAAGAACGACCAGCACATCCTGCGGGCCGTGAAGGGGGATTTGCGGCTCGTCTGCGTATTCAACCCGCCCTTGAGCGGACAGGAAACGCACCAGGCGGACGGCAGCTACGCGGAGCCGGAGCCGGAGCAGCGCGCCTAGGCGCATCCGGGCGCCTGCCTGGCGCCCGCTACTTGGCCTGCTGCTTCAGGCGGGTCAGCACGGCCATCAGCGTGCGTTCGGAATCGTCCAGGTATTCGGTCAGGGCTTGCGCCGCCAGGTCGCGGCGCCCTTCCACGAGCAGGCCATGGATACGGCGTTCGCGTTCGATCCAGTCGGGCGTCTGGATGCGGCTTTCATCGACCTCCGACGCGAACACCAGGCGCAGCTGCGCACAGAGCGTGAGAAAGAACTCGTCCAGCAGCCGGCTGCCCAGCTGCGCGACGATGTGCTGGTGCACTTGCAGGCTCAGCGTGCCTACGGTGCGCCATTGTTTCCGGGACAGCGCGCGTTCGGCCGCGTTGATGGTCGTGTGCATCTTGTCGAGCAGCGCGGATTGCAGCGGCAGCCCGCCTTCGATGGCCTGCAGCTCCAGCGCGCGGCGGGCCGCATAGATCTCGCGCAGGTCTTTGCGCTCCATGCGCCGGACCACGACGCCCTTGTGGCGGATGAAGGTGGCTAGCCCCTCGCGGCCGAGCTGGTGCAGGACTTCCCGGATCGTGTTGCGCGATGCGCCATAGTCCGCGGCCAGGTCGACCTCCACCAGCTGCGTGCCGGGTGGCAGCTTGCCTTCCATGATGTCGTCGCGCAGCTGGTGGCTGATGCGTTCGGCGATCGAGATTCCGCTGTCGCGTTCGGCGGGCATGATGGCATGGGCTCCTATAGGAAAGGCGCCGCTCCAGGTAAAACAGGCCCCGTGGGGGCCTGCAAGCCGAAGGCGCGGCGAGGGACGTTTCCCGTTATTTCTTCCACTCGACCTTTTCAGGGTGCAGTCCGTGGACGCCCTTATACGGTGAAACCTCGGGCGGTGTCCAGCCTTGCAGCAGCGCGGGATCCAGCGCATAGACCTCCACGCCCAGCGGACGGCAGACGTCGATGGGGTCGCGCGCCTCGGGGCCCCACATGGGCACGGACAGGTCGCCTCCGGGGCAGGTGGAAAGCGCGCACAGCAGGTCCATTTCGGCGAAGAACTCCAGGTAGTCGCCCGGCTTGGCCGGACATGCCTTCATGAAGTACTTGTCCTCGTCGTTCAGGCCCGTGACCTGGAACACGTTGAGCACGTCGTGGACGTCGAATTCGGTCAGGCCGTGGGGCGCCACCGCGCGGGTCAGGTTCGAGTGGCAGTGGAAGTGGAAATCCTCGCCGCTGAGCAGCTTGTTCACGTAAGGGTCGCAACGCGTGCCGAGCAGGTCGTGGACGCGGCCGCCATCGCTGTCGACCCCATAGTCGGCGAGCGTGTCGTCGGTAATGGTGACCATGGGCCGCAGGTACGGCAACGTGGACCAGATGCGGTCATGCGTGCTGACGTGCGCCTGTTGCAGCTGGCGGGTGCGCGATGCCCACATCCGCTCGCGCGGATTGTGCAGGTTCCACATGTTGAAGTCCGCCACCTGGGGGCCTTCCAGGGTCACGATGCGGAACACGTGGCCGGCGGGGACTTTCCAGGCGAAGCCGCTGCGGATGGGAACGACGTGGGATTCGACTAGCTTGCGCTGCGCCGGGTCGGCGACGAGCGTGCGGTAGAAGTCCCGGTCCACATTCAATACCGAACCCTTGCCTACCTGGTACGCCGCGGGGTAATTCGACATGGTCTGCCTCCTGATCCGATCCTGGAATCACTGCCAGGATTGTTGAACAATCATGGGGCAGTATACAGGAGCGCAGCGGCGCGGAAAGCCCTTTCAGAAGGGCTGCGCGGTGCTGCCCGGCGTGCCGCAAACCCGCTTGATCGTCTGGCGCAGCCAGCGATGCGCGGGATCGCTGTCCAGCCGCGGCGGCCAGGCCTGCACGACGGTGACCGGGGTCACCGGAACCGGCACGGCGAAGGGCCGCAGGTTCAGACCCAGCCGTTCCACGCCGGGTATCAGGTCCCTGGGCATGGATGGCAGGATCAGGTCGGAATCGGCCAGCGCGAAGATGGCGGCGTGGAACGTGGGCGTGATGACCGAGACGTGCCGTTCCAGGCCCAGCTCGGCCAGCGCCGCGTCGATGGCGCCTTGCGAGCGGCCCCGGCGCGATACGCTGATGTGGTCGTAGGCGGAGAAGCGCCGCGGGGTGATGCGTCCATCGAAGATGGGGTGTCCGGCGCGCGCCAGGCCGCAGAAGGTGGCGGTGAACAGGCGCTGTACCTTGATGTCGGCGCCGAACTTTTGCAATGAGCCGATATAGAGGTCGGCGTTGCCGCCCAGGGCGTCGGCATCGTCCTCGCCCTCCGAGACGAAGCGCAACACGGTGCGCGGCGCGTGGCGGCCCAGGTGCTCGCGCAGGCGGCCGCCGTAGCCGCCCACGAACACGTCGTTGGCGCGCAGGGTAAACACGCGCTCCAGGGTGGCCAGATCGATGTCCTGGCTGAATTCGGCGAACACGGCCTGTGCCTGTTCCACCACGCTTTTCACGCGTCCGTGCAGGTCCAGTGCCCGCGGGGTGGGCGCCAGGCCCCGTCCCGATCGGACCAGGACGGGATCGCCCACGGCCCGCCTTATGCGGGCCAGGCTGCGGCTGACGGCCGGCGTGCTGAGGTTGAGGCGCCGCGCCGCGCCGGCGACGCTGCCCTCCTGGATCAGCACGTCCAGGGTCAGCAGCAGGTTGAGATCCAGCGATTTCATGCGGCCAAGCATAGCGCGGGCCGATGAGCGGCCGGGGTTTGGGCGTTGTCCGGCGTGCACTTCTGGATTGCGCATCGCGGCATTCCCCGGCGTCCGGGGCCGCGCCAACATGCGGGTCTGGGCGGCGCGTGGGCGTTCGCCGGACGAGAATCGAGGAGAAAGAAATGGCGCTGGACGTTCTGGAGTTGCATCATCACGCCGTGCGCATGCCGCTGGACAAAGTCGCGGCCATGGGCGCGTTCTATGGAGACGTGCTGGGGTTGGACACCGACAAGGGCCGATGGGAGATTCCGGGCATCGCCGGATACTTCCTGGACATGGGCAATGATTGCCAGATCCATCTGCTGGGCAGCGACGGCCCTTCGCCCTATTCCCAAGGCCCGGGCCGAGATCCTGTGGAAAACCACGTGGCGCTGGCGGTGCGCGATATCGCGGCGTCCGAAGCCGAATTGCAACGCCTGGGCGTGGAGTACTGGAAGCTGGACAACGTGGCGGCGCCAGAGCTGATGCAGCTGTTCCTGCGCGACCCGGTGGGCAACCTGATCGAGCTGCACCAGATCGGCCGCTGCCGCTGCAAGCGCAGCGACCGCGCGTTCGCCGATGCCAAGGCCGCCGAAGGGGCTGCGCCTACGCGGGCGCGCGATTGACACGGCGGGAGACGAGCCATGTTCATCGACATGAATGAGCTGGAGGGGCCGGCCCGCTACAAGCTGCTGACGGCGGCGGTCGTGCCGCGGCCCATCGCCTGGATCGTGTCGCGCGACACGCTTGGAACGACGAACGTGGCGCCATTTTCGTTCTTCAACGTGATGTCCGGCGATCCGCCCCTGATCTGCGTCGGCATCGGCGTGCGCGGCGACGCGCCCAAGGACACGGCGCGCAATATCTCCGAGCGCGGCGAATTCACGGTGAGCCTGGTGTCGGCGCCGCTGGCCGCGCGGATGAACGTCACGGCGGTGGACTTTCCGGCCGGGGTGGACGAGTCGCTGGAAGCCGGGCTGATCCTGTCGCCGTCCCGGCGCATTGGCGTGCCATGGGTGGCGCAGTCGCCGGTGGCGTTCGAATGCCGCGTGCATGAACTGATCCGCATCGATCGGCGCAGTCTGGTGGTGGCGGGCGTGGTTGCCATGCACGTGCGCGACGAGGTGGTGGCCGACAGGGACCATCTGTACCTGGACGGCCCCCGGATGGATCTGCTTGCCCGCCTGCACAACCCGGGGTGGTACTGCCGCCCTCAGGCGGCATTCCAGATGCCCCAGCTGACGCTGGCGCAGTGGGAAGCGTTGAAACTGTCGGGCGAGGCCGACAGCTATCTGGAGCAGGATCTCGCGTGAGAACGCGCGCGTCGGCGCGCTGTCAGCGCGCCGGCCGTGCCTTCAGGTCGGACATTTCTTCCTGCATGAGCTGGTGGGCATAGCGTGAAAACACGCTGACCAGGCGGGTGCGGGTATGGTACGGGGGATAGAGCAAGGCCACGGTGACCGGCACCGCCGGGCTGAATGGCCGTACTTCCACGCCGTTGGCCTCGAATTCCTCGCGCGCAGCCAGCGGATTGATGAGCGCGACGCCCAGGCCCGCGCCGACCAGGGCGCAGATGGACGAGCCCAGCCCGGCCTCGGCCACGATCTGTCTTTCCACCTTGGCCGCCTTGAACACCGCGTCGATTTTCTCGCGCAGGGGCGTGCCGCTGGTGAAGGCGACGAACGGCTCGCCCGCGAAGTCGGCGGGCTTGAGCTTCTTCAGTCTGGCCAGGCGATGGCCCTTCGGCACCACGGCCACGCAGCTCATCGTCAGCACCGGTTCCACCTGGATGCCCGGCGAGTCCCCCGACAGCATGGCCAACCCCGTATCGCAGAACCCGGAACTGATCCAGTTGTGCACCGTGCTCGCGTTGCCCGAATGGATGGACACCATGACGTCCGGGTACTCGGTCTTGAAGGCGGCCACGATGCGCGCCAGCAGGCCGCCGGCCAGCCGCGGCATGGCCGCCACGCTCAGCCGGCTGGCGCTGAACGAGCGGATGCTGGCCGCGGCCGACTCCAGGCCGGCCAGGCCGATGAAGGTTTTCTCCACCTCCTGGAAGAAGCGCGACCCGTCCTGTGTGGGCGTCAGGCGGCTGCCGTTGCGGTCGAACAGGGCGAACTGGGTGATGGCTTCCAATTGCGCGATTAAGCGGCTAACGTGCGGCTGCGAGGTATGCACGCGCCGCGCGGCGGCCGTCATCGAGCCGGTCATCATGACGGCCCGGAAGGCCTCGATGTGTCGCAAGCCCATCCGTGGAATGGCCATGTCAAATCCGTATAGAGGAATACTCGATTGGAACTGGATAAAACCATACTGCTAGTTGATACTTTTCGCCAACCGCGGGGCTCATCGCGGGACGCGGCGGTTTCCGGCGGGCCAGGAAGCGCCGATCGTAAATATAAGCATGCGCCGCTCGCGCGGCGCCAAGGGAATCAGATGAAAGCACTTGCTGTGATCTCCGTCGCCGCGGCCCTCGTGGCCAGCGCCGCATCCGCTCACGCCGAAGGCCCGAGCCGCCTGGACAAGATCCGGGAGTCCGGCGTGATCACCCTCGGCCATCCCGAGACCTCGGTCCCGTTTGCCTACCTGGACGGCAACCAGAAACCGATCGGCTATACGGTGGAGATCTGCCAGGAGATCGCCCAGTACGTGAAGGCCGCGCTGAAGCTGCCGAAGCTGGACGTGCGCTACAACCCGACCACGTCGGCCACGCGCATCCCGCTGCTGGCCAATGGCACCATCGATCTCGAATGCGGCAATACCACCAACAACCTCGAGCGCCATAAGCTGGTGTCGTTCGCTCCCACCACGTTCGTGGCCCAGGTGGTGCTGGTGGCGCGCAAGGACGGCGGCGTGGATCCCAACAACCTGGAGTCC
Source organism: Achromobacter sp. (assembly GCF_050285585.1). Lineage (GTDB taxonomy): Bacteria > Pseudomonadota > Gammaproteobacteria > Burkholderiales > Burkholderiaceae_B > Achromobacter. The sequence continues at coordinate 70,392 of NZ_JBLZXF010000012.1, forward strand.
TTCCGCGGCAAATCCATCGCCGCGCAGGCCGGCGGCCAGACCTTCCGGCTGATCTCCCAGCTGAACGCGAAGGGCAACCTGGGCATCACCATGGCGCCCACCAAGGACACCGCGGAAACCCTCCTGATGGTGGAATCGGGCCGCGCCGCGGGGTCCGCCAACGACGACGGCATTGCCTATGGGGTGGTGGCTTCGGCGAAGAATCCGGATGTGTTCGTGATCGGCAAGAAGGGCCTGGAAGTGGCGCCCTACGGCATCATGGAACCCAAGGACGACCCGGCCTTCAAGAAGGTGGTGGACGACGCGGTGCTGGATCTGATCAAGACGGGCAAGGTGGCGGCAATCTACGACAAGTATTTCAATTCGCCGATCCCGCCCAAGCAGATCAACCTGAAATACCCCATGAGCGACGCCCTGAAGCGCGCGCTGGCCAATCCCACCGATTCCGGCGACCCCAAGGTATACGAGTAAGGGGGGCGGTCCGCGGAAGGCGCGTACTTCCGCGGTCCTTGCCGGGGCAGGATGCCGGCCGCCGGAGGCGGACGGCATCGCCATCGAAGGACGGGTATGAACTACAACTGGAGTTGGGGCGTCTTCCTGGAGATGTCGCCTGATGGCGTGCATACGTTCCTGGAGACGATTCTGATCGGCGTGGGCTGGACCCTCGCACTGGCCCTGACGGCGTGGGTATTCGCGCTGTTGCTCGGGTCCTGGCTGGGCGTGATGCGCACCGCGCAGTCCCGTCTGATGAATGCGATCGGCGCGACCTATGTGGAGCTGTTCCGCAACGTGCCGCTGCTGGTGCAGATGTTCCTGTGGTATTTCGTGCTGCCCGAGCTGCTGCCGCACGTCTGGGGCCTGGCCATGAAGCAGATGCCGCAGCCTTGGGGCCAGTTCGTGCCGGCCTTGCTGTGCCTGGGCTTCTATGGCTCGGCGCGCGTGGCGGAGCAGCTGCGCGCGGGCATCCAGTCGCTGCCGCGCGGCCAGTTCCAGGCCGGCACCGCGCTGGGCCTGACCGAGGCGCAGGTCTACCGCTACATCATCCTGCCGGAGGCGTTCCGCATCGTGCTGCCCCCGCTGACGTCCGAATTCATGGGCACGGTCAAGTACTCGTCGGTGGCGCTGACGATCGGCCTTCTCGAACTGACCGGGCAGGCGCGTTCGATGGCGGAGTTCAGCTTCCATATCTTCGAGGCGTTCTCGGCCGCCACCGTCATTTACCTGATACTCAATGGCATCGTGGTCTTCGGCATGCGCACGATCGAGCGCCGCGTGGCGGTCCCGGGCCTGATCGGCGCCGTGGCCAAGAGGCCCTAGCATCATGGGCAAATTCGACTTCGATGTGATCGGCAGCGCCCTGCCGTACCTGTTCCAGACGGGCATGACGTTCACGCTCACACTGACCGCGCTGGCGGCGGTGATGGGGCTGGCGCTGGGCACGCTGCTGGCGTTGATGCGCCTGTCGCGCTTCAGGATACTGTCGGTGCCGGCGGGCATCTACGTGAACGTGATGCGTTCTATCCCCCTGCTGCTGGTGATCTTCTGGTTCTACTTCCTGATGCCGTATATCGCCGCGTGGATCGTGGGCTCGCCCACGCCGCTGCGGGTGGGCGCGTTCAAGTCGGCGGTGATCACCTTCACGCTATTCGAGGCCGCGTACTTCTGCGAAATCATGCGCGCCGGCATCCAGTCGATCGCGCGCGGGCAGGTGTCGGCCAGCCTCGCCCTGGGACTGACGTCGTGGCAGGGCATGCGCTACGTGGTGTTGCCCCAGGCGTTGCGCAACATGGTGCCCGCGCTGCTCACGCGCGTCATCATCCTGTTCCAGGACACCTCGCTGGTGTATGTGCTGTCCCTGACCGATTTCCTGGGCGCGGCGTCCAAGATCGGCCAGCGCGACGGCCGCCTGGTGGAGCTCTATCTGTTCGTGGCGGTGGTGTACTTCGTGATCTGCTTCACGGCGTCCCGCCTGGTCAAGCTGCTGGAAATGCGCACGCGGGTCCTGCGCTAGCCCGCCGTTCCGGCCCTCTCCAAGTTATCCACAGGTTCAACGATGCAACTTACCCCCAAACCCCCGATGATCGAGATCAGGCAGGTCAGCAAGTGGTACGGCTCGTTCCAGGTGCTGGACGATTGCTCGACGAGCGTCGGCCGCGGCGAGGTCGTGGTGATATGCGGGCCGTCCGGCTCCGGCAAATCCACATTGATCAAGACCGTGAATGCCCTGGAGCCCTTCCAGAAGGGCGACATCGTGGTCAACGGCATTTCGGTGGGCGATCCGCGCACCAATCTGCCCAAGTTGCGCGCCGTGGCCGGGATGGTGTTCCAGCATTTCGAGCTGTTCCCGCATCTGTCGGTGACCGAGAACCTGTGCCTGGGCCAGGTCAAGGTGCTCAAGCGCGGCAAGGACGAGGCCCGCCAGCGCGCGCTCGCCCTGCTGGACCGCGTGGGCCTGTCCGCGCACAGGGACAAGCATCCCGGCGAACTTTCCGGCGGCCAGCAGCAGCGCGTGGCCATCGCGCGGGCGCTGTCGATGGACCCGGTGGTGATGCTGTTCGACGAACCGACCTCCGCCCTGGACCCCGAGATGGTCAACGAGGTGCTGGACGTGATGACCGACCTGGCGGGCGACGGCATGACGATGATGGTGGTGACCCATGAAATGGGATTCGCCCGCCGCGTGGCCGACCGCGTGATTTTCATGGACGGCGGCAAGATCGTGGAGGACTGCGCAAAGGAGCAGTTCTTCGACAACGTAGAGGAGCGTGCCCCGCGCACGCGCCAGTTTCTTTCCAAAATCCTGCAGCACTGACAGCCATGACCCAGCGTACCCCCGCCGCCTCGCGCCCGCCCGTAGATTTGCGCAGCGACACCGTCACCCGTCCCACCGAGGCGATGTACGAGCGCATGCGCGCCGCGCCGATCGGCGACGACGGCCTGGACGGCGACCCTACCGTGCGCGAACTGGAAGCGCACGTGGCCGCCCGCCTGGACAAGGAAGCCGGCCTGTTCGTGCCCAGCTGCACCATGGCCAATCTGCTGGCCGTGCTGGCCCAGACGCAACGCAATGAACAGGTGGTGCTGGAATCATCGGCCCATATGTACACCTCGGAACGCGGCGCGGCCACGTTTACCGGGTTGTTCTACCTGGGGGTGGCCGGCGCCGACGGCGCGATGGACCTGGCCCGCCTTGAAGACGCGCTGCAAGGCGGAGGGCATCGGCTGAAGACCTCGCTGGTGGCGATGGAAACGTCGCACAACAATGCGGGCGGCGCGGTGCTGCCCCTGGACCACATGCAGGCGGTCCACGGCATGGCGCGCGCCGCCGGCGCGGCTGTGCACCTGGACGGCGCCCGCCTGTTCAACGCGGCGGTGGCGCTGGGCGTGGCGCCCGGCGACATCGCGCGCCACGCGGACACGGTATCGCTGTGCCTGTCCAAGGGGCTGAGCGCGCCCGTGGGCGCCGTGCTGGCCGGCGGCAAGTCCGTTATGGCCAGCGCGCGGGTGCTGCGCCGCATGCTGGGCGGCACCCAGCGCCAGTCGGGCATCATGGCGGCGGCCGGCCTGGAAGGCGTGCAGGCGATGGGCGACCGGCTGGCCGAGGACCACGTCCGCGCCCGCCGGCTGAGCGATGGCGTCAACCGCCTGGCGCCAGCGCTGTCCGCGAGCGTGCCCCAGACCAATATCGTGCAGGTCGAGACCGCCGGCACCGGCATGGGCAATGCGCAGTGGGTCGCCGCGCTGCAGGCGGCGGGTCTGCTCGTCCGGCCGTGGGGCCGCACGCGGCTGCGCTGCGTGACCCACCGCCACATCGGCGACGCGGACATCGACGCGGCCGTGCATGCCTTCGAAACGGTACTGAACGCCGGCTGATCTGCGCCGTTCCCAGGGGCATGCCCGGTGCGATAATGCCGCATGTCCACGACCCACCTTTCCCGAAAAGACTATCTCTGCGCATTGGCGGTCGTTGTCATCTGGGGCTCGAACTTCGTCGTCATGAAGATCGGCATGCGGGGCCTTTCCCCCATGATGCTCGGCGCCTTGCGGTTCGCCCTGGCGGCGTTCCCCCTGATCCTCTTCGTGCGTCCGCCGAGGCTGCCCTGGCGCTGGATCGCGGCCTACGGGCTGGTGCAGGGCCTGGGCCAGTTCGGATTGCTCTTCACCGCGCTCAAGTTCGGCATGCCCGCGGGCATGGCCTCGCTGGTCATCCAGACCCAGGCATTCTTCACGCTGTTGCTGGCCGCGCCCATGCTGCATGAACGCGCCCAGCGGCACCATTGGATCGGGCTGTGCGTGGCCGCCGTGGGGCTGGCGGTCATCGCTGGCGGCCGCGGCGAGGGGCCGGGCCAGATGACGATGCTGGGGTTTGCGCTGACCCTCGGCGGCGCTTTCATGTGGGCCGTGTCCAACATCATCGTGCGCCTGGCCAGCCGCAAGGCGCCCGGCTACGACCCTTTCGCCTTCATCGTCTGGAGCAGCGCCGCGCCGGTGCTGCCCTTCCTGCTGTTGGCGGTGCTGATCGACGGCTGGGAGCCGGCGGTCGGCATGGTGGCCGGCATGGGATGGGGCGAGGCGCTGTCGGTGCTCTACCTGGCAGGGCTGGCGACCTTGCTGGCCTATACCCTGTGGACGCAGTTGCTGACGCGTCACGCGGCGGCCAAGGTGGCGCCGTTCTCGCTGCTGGTGCCGGTGGTGGGCCTGTGGGCGGCGTCCATGGCCTTCGGCGAAAGCCTGTTGCCGCTGCAATGGCTGGGCGCGGCCTGCGTGCTGGCAGGCCTGGTGCTCAACCAGTTGGGCGGGCGTTGGCTGCGCACCCGCTGAGCCGAACGGCCGATACCGGCACCGCTTCTTCCGCCGTTTTTCAGTCTATCGGATTACGCCATCCCGGCGGGCCGCGCGGGCGGCCTCACAGTTGCTCGAAGCGGATGTAACGCTTATCGGTGTACTCCCTGCTTGTGGTGACTTCTTTCACGTCGGCGCCGGGCGGCCCGCGCCGCAGCCATTCCAGCATGTGGTCGACCTGATCGGGCGTGCCTTGCACCACGGCTTCGACCGTGCCGTCCGGCAGATTCTGCACCCAGCCCGTCGCGCCCAGCAGATGGGCGCGGCGGACCGTGGCGTGACGATAGCCCACGCCCTGCACGACGCCGCTGATGGCGACGCGGACGGTTTCGATGTGAGGGGCGGTTTTGGGGTCTTGCATGCGGTTTCCTTCGGATGATGCGCCGCCTCTGGCGATATGCGTAGGCGGTATTGGCTACGGCGGATGATCTATAGGCCCGATGGGCATCGAAGCGATACGTTAGAGCTCATGTCAAAACGTGCCAACGGGAACACCCGCTACCAGAGCTTGGAGAAGCCATTATGGAAGAGACCAGTTTGTTGTCGGAAGTGGAGACAGCGCGCTACAGGGAACAAGGGTACCTGGCCCTGAAAGACATGTGCCCGCAAGACGAGGTGGGTTACATCCGCCGGACCCTGATGGATCTGTTCGCTAACAAGACCGGCTACAACGAGGGTGCGCAGTACGACTTCGTCAGCCGCGACGATCCGTCCAAGCCGGCCAAGTTCCCCAGTTTGCACGATCCACGCCATTATGCCCCGGGCCTCCTGAAGACCACCTATCACGAGCGCACCCTGGAGCTGGCCCGCCAGTTGCTGGGCGAGGACGCCGCCCTCTACGGCGAGCACGCCCTGCTCAAGCCGGGCCCCCACGGCCCCGAGACGCCGTGGCACCAGGACGAGGCGTTCCGGTCGCCGGACTTCGTCTACAACGAACTTAGCATCTGGCTGGCGCTGCAGCCGGCCACGACCGAGAACGGCTGCATGCAGTTCATCCCGGGCTCGAACAAATGGGAGGTGCTGGAGCATCGTTCGCCGGGCGGGGACAAGAGCCTGCATCCGCTGGAGTGCTGCGGCGACTTTCCGCGCGAGCAGGCGGTGCCCGAACCGCTGGAGCCGGGCGGCATTACGGTGCACGACGCCCGGACCCTGCATTTCACCGGTCCCAATACGTCGCAATCGCCGCGCCTGGCCTACATCCTCATCTACAACACGCCGCCGGTCTACAAGCCTGGGCGCCGCGAATTCCCGTGGCTGGAGGGGCGCTGGACCGACAGCCAGACCCGCAAGAAGCAATGGCACAAGCGCGGCGGCCTGGCCGTGGACGTGATGCGCCGCCTGCCCGCGGCGAGGCTGACCAGCCCGCGCTGGGTGGCGTGGGCCACGATCCGGGCCGTGTCGAAGGTCTGGCCGCGATAGGGGGCGCAAGGGCCGGAAGAGCCCTTGCGGCAGGGGGGCGACCGGGGCCGGCAAGCGACGCTTGCCGGCCCCGGCGCGTATACTGGGCGGCGCCGCGGGCTCCAGGCCCGGCGGCACCCTGGAGCCGCCCGCAGCCGGTGGCCGGGGATCCAAAAAATAAAGAATCGCAGCCGTCCCTCTACACTCCATAGACCACCCCATGACCGCTAACCTTTCTACGATCACCTGCATCGAAGATTTGCGCGCCATTGCGCAAAAGCGCGTGCCGCGCATGTTCTACGACTACGCGGACTCCGGCGCCTGGACCGAAGGCACCTATCGAGCCAACGAGAGCGACTTCCAGAAGATCAAGTTGCGCCAGCGCGTGGCGGTGAACATGGAAGGCCGGTCGCTGCGCACCACCATGGTGGGCCAGGACGTGGTCATGCCGCTGGCCATTTCGCCCACGGGCCTGACCGGCATGCAGCATGCCGACGGGGAAATCCTGGCGGCCAAGGCGGCCGCGGCCTTCGGCGTGCCCTTCACGCTGTCCACGATGAGCATCTGCTCCCTGGAAGACGTGGCGGCCGCGACCCGCAAGCCGTTCTGGTTCCAGCTCTACGTGATGCGCGACCGCGAATTCGTGGGCAATCTCATCGACCGCGCCAAGGCCGCCGGCTGCTCCGCGCTGGTGCTCACGCTGGACCTGCAGATCCTGGGCCAGCGCCACAAGGACATCAAGAACGGCCTGTCGACGCCGCCCAAGCCCACCCTGCGCAATCTCATCAACCTGGCGACCAAGCCGCGCTGGTGCATGGGCATGCTGGGCACCAAGCGCCGCACCTTCGGCAACATCGTCGGCCATGCCAAGGGCGTGAGCGACCTGTCGTCGCTGTCTTCATGGACGGCCGAGCAATTCGACCCGCGCCTGAGCTGGGACGACGTCGAATGGATCAAGCAGCGCTGGGGCGGCAAGCTCATCATCAAGGGCATCCTGGACGTCGAGGACGCGCAACTGGCGGCCAACAGCGGCGCCGACGCGCTGATCGTCAGCAACCACGGCGGGCGCCAGCTGGACGGCGCCATGTCTTCCATCGCCGCCCTGCCCGCGATCGCCGATGCCGTGGGCGACAAGATCGAGGTGTGGATGGATGGCGGCATCCGGTCGGGCCAGGACATCCTCAAGGCCGTGGCGCTGGGGGCGCGCGGCACGATGATCGGCCGCGCGTTCCTGTACGGCCTGGGCGCCTACGGCCAGGACGGCGTGAGGCGCGTGCTGGAGATCCTGTACAAGGAAATGGACACCACCATGGCGCTGTGCGGCCGCCGCTCCATCGAACCCGGGGACCGCAGCATCCTGCTGCCGGGAACCTACCCGACCTGATGCGCGTGGCGTACGCCACGATCCAGGATCAACGCTGAAAACGGCGCGCGTCTGTGGAAAACCTGCGGGCGCGCGCCGCGCCTTTCCGAGGACCGACATGCGGCTCATCATCAATTCCGGCGGCGCCCGGGCGATCGACGACTGGCGTTCGAACTTCCAGGCGTTCGCTCCTGAATTGGAGGTGGCGGGCTGGCACGAAGACGTCGACCCCGCCAGCGTGGACTACGCCCTCGTCTGGGAGCCCGATCCGGGCCGCCTGGCCACGTTCCCGAACCTCAAGCTCATCATCAGCGCCGGCGCCGGCGTCGATCACATCCTGGCCGATCCGCAGTGGCCGCGCCATGTGCCGATCGCGCGCATGATCACCGCCCGCACCCAGACCGAAATGGCCGAATTCGTGCTGACGTCGGCGCTGATGCTGACCCGCGACATCAAGCGGGCCGTGGACAACCAGGCGCGCCGCCATTGGGAGTTCTTCGACGCCGCGCGCATCGCCGCAGAGCTGCGGGTCGGCATCATGGGCCTGGGCCACCTCGGGGCGGCGTCCGCTCAGCTGCTGGCGCGGGTCGGCTTCCAGGTCAGCGGCTGGTCCCGCGGCAACAGCCGGCTGGAAGGCCTGCCCACCTATGCCGGACAGGCGCAGTTCGGCGCGTTCCTGGCCGCGACGGACATCCTCGTCTGCCTGTTGCCCGCCACCGATTCCACGCGAGGCATCCTCAACGCCGCCACGCTGTCGCGGCTGCCGCGCGGCGCCTGCCTGATCAACGCCGGGCGCGGCTCCCACATGGTCGAGCAGGATGTTCTCGCCGCCCTGGACAGCGGCCAGCTGAGCCAGGCCGTGCTGGACGTGTTCGAAGAGGAGCCCCTGCCGCCGGAATCCGCGCTGTGGTCGCATCCCGGCATTATCGTCACGCCGCATTGCGCGGCCATTCCGGATCGCAAGGAGCGCGCGCGGCACACGGCGTTCCTGATCGGAGCCCATGAGCGCGGGGAAGCGCTGCCGAACCTCTACGATACGCGGCGCGGCTATTGAGCCGGCGCGGGCGCGCCGGCCGCGAAAGCGCAAAATCTGCAAACGTCCCTTCGCTACATTGCCCTCCAAGGAGCCCGCATGAAGCCAGGAACCCTTATCCAATACGCCCGGCGCCTGGACCCCGTCCTGCGCTGGCTGGCAAGCCACCCCGACGCCGACCCGGACCTGTACCGGCTGGCGGAACTGGCCTGCCTGTCGCCCTACCACTTCCATCGGGTCTATCGCGCCATGATGGGAGAGACGGTAAACGCAACGGTGCAGCGCATCCGCATGCATCGCGCGGCGGCGGCGCTCGCGGGTACCCAGGCTTCCTTGCGGGAGGTGGCGCAGCGCGCCGGCTATGAGTCGGACGCGGCGTTCAACCGGGCATTCGGCGCGGTCTTCGGCATCCCGCCGGGACGCTATCGCGCCGCCCGCTCCCGTCCCTTCGATCCTCAGGAGCTCGGCATGTATCCCATCACCATCGAGAACTTTCCCGGCGTCATCCTCGCCGCGCTGCCTCATCGGGGCAGCTACCAGGACATCGGACCCGTGTTCGACCGGGCCTTCATGCTGGCGGGCAGCCGCGGCCTGGCCACGCCAGAAACCTGCGGATATGGGGTGTACTTCGACGATCCGGAACAGGTGCCCGTACAGGAATTGCGTTCGCTGGCCGGCGTGCCGGTGTCCGCGGACGCCGCGCTGGGCGACGGGCTGGAACGCTTCGAGATCCCCGCCGGCCGCTGCGCCGTGCTTGCGTACACCGGCCCCTATAGCGAGATGGGCAAGGCGTACAACTGGATGTTCTCGGAATGGCTGCCCGGCAGCGGCATGGTGCCCGCCGATTTCCCCATGTTCGAGCAATACATGAACGACCCGCGCAGCACGCCTCCCGCGCAATTGCTGACCCGCATCCATCTTCCATTGAAGTAGGCGGCCCGCGCGCCGCAAACGCGCATCGGGCCGGACCTCGCGTGGGGCCTCACCCCACGTTGAGCGTCATGGAGTACTTCATCTTGTCATGCGGAAACGTGGTGATGGTGGCGAGCAGCAGCACGCCGCCGTCCCCGTAATAGCGCCGCGTAATGACGAAACCCGCCGTCCTGGGCTCGACCCCCAGCTGCCTGGCCATCGTCGCGCCGATGGGCGTGGCCGAGAACTCCTGGTTGACTTCCGTGATGCGGTCCCCGAAATGGTCTTCTATCAGGCGCAGCAGCGAGATGCGCGATTTGACCTCGACCCGCAGGTCGGAATGCGCGGGATCGGTGTAGATCAGCGTGCAGGCGGCGGCGGTGTCCCTGTCGTCCAGGGTCTTGATGGAATTGATGTGCAGCCAGGACACGCCGGGTTCGCAGCCCAGCGTTTCGGCGAGCCGCTTGCCGAGCTTGATGGCGCGCACGTCCTGCACCAGCAGGGCGGCGTTGCGCGCGTACTGCAGCAGATCGGGAAATTGCGAAATGCGCTGCGTGAAGCGGGTGCCGGCGCGCGCGGTCTCCACTCGCGTGCCCACTCCCGGGCGGCGTGAAACCATCCCGGCCACCGTCAGCATGCGGATGGCCTCGCGGATGGTGTGGCGGCTGGCATTGAACTGGTCGCAAAGCTCGTGCTCGGTAGGCAGCAGCGTCATGACGGGGTAGCGGCCCGAGCGGATGTCGTGGGAGAGCGTCTGAAAAATGCTCTTGTAGCGGGGGCCGTCGGCATTGCCGCCGTGGGCCGGCGACTCCGGCTTGCCGTGCGCTTGCCGTGCTCCGCCCGGGCCAGTCGCGCGCTCGGAGGATCGGGTCATTGGGGAGGCTCCTGGAATTGTTATATGGGGTTTGTACGGACAATAACCCATTGACAAGGACATCTTGCGAGATCCATTATTTGTCCGGACATTCATGTACGGACAAATTGTACGGCTGACATGAAGTCCGGGAGCGTGGGAAGAGATTTTTTTGTCGTGGGGCGCCCTATCGCGCGTCCCGCCTGCGCTCCTGGCGGCATTTGGCGGTTCTTGCGGTTCTCTTCCAATATTCGGGGGTTCTCATGGGCAAGGTACTTGCAGTGCTGGCGGCGGCGGCGATGGCGGCCGGGCTCGGCTCCAACGCGGCGGCGCAGAAGCTGGTGGTGGCTGGATATGGCGGTTCGTTCGAAGACATCATGCGCAAGGACATCTTCCCGCCCTTCGCCAAACAGCATGGCGTCGAGCTGGATTACGTGGCCGGCAATTCCACCAATACGGTGGCGCGCCTGCAGGCGCAAAAGAGCAACCAGCAGATCGACGTGGCCATCATCGACGACGGCCCCATGTACCAGGCCATCGCGCTGGGCTTTTGCGAACCCATCAAGGGCCTGCCGGGCGACGATATTTACGGGACGGCGCGCTACAAGGACGACAAGGCGGTGGCCATCGGCATCGTGGCGACCGGCATCATGTACAACAAGAAGGTCTTCGACGAACGGAAATGGGCGCCGCCCACGTCCTGGAAGGACCTGAAGGATCCCAAGTACAAAAAGCAGCTGGTGATTCCGCCGCTGAACAACACCTACGGCCTGCACGCGCTGGTGGAGTACGCGCGCGAAGGCGGCGGCGGGGAAAAGAAGATCGATCCGGGCTTTGCCACCTTCAAGAAGGAAGTGGGCCCCAATGTCCTGGTCTACGAGCCGTCGCCCGGCAAGATGACGGAACTGTTCTCCAGCGGCCAGGCGGTGATATCGGTCTGGGGCAGCGGCCGCGTCAAGGCATTTGCCGACACCGGGTTCCCCGTGGGCTTCGTGTATCCGCAGGAAGGCGCCTACGCCCTGCTGTCGTCCGTCTGCCCGGTGGCCAAGCCCAATCCCAACCCGCTTGCCCAGGCCTTCGTGCAATACCTCGTCTCTCCCGAGGTGCAGGAGAAGCTGGCGACCGCCTATGGCTATGGCCCGGTGAACAAGAAGGCCAAGGTGACCGACGATCCCCGCGTGCCGCTGCCCATCGGCAAGCGCGCCGCCGATCTGATCGTGATCGATTGGGATACGGTCAACCAGAACCGCGACGACTGGAACAAGCGCTGGACGCGGGAAATCGAGCGCTGAGGGCCTGCATCCATGAGCTACCTAGTCTTGAATGGCCTGAGCAAGCGCTACGGCGATACCGTCGCCGTGCAGGATCTGAGCCTTTCCGTGAACCGGGGCGAATTCATTTCGCTGCTGGGGCCGTCGGGCTGCGGCAAGACGACAACCTTGCAGATGATCGCGGGTTTCGTCGAGCCGACGGGCGGCAGCATCGTGCTGGATGGCAGGGACGTCAGCAAGGTGCCCGCCAACAAGCGGGGCCTGGGCATGGTTTTCCAGAACTATGCGCTGTTTCCGCACATGACGGCCGCCGAAAACGTGTCATTCGGGCTGGAGATGCAACGCGTCAAAAAGGATGAGCGCGAAGCGCGCGTGGCCGATGCGCTCAAGCTGGTGGGCCTGTCGCATCTGGCCGACCGCCACCCGGCGCGCATGTCCGGCGGGCAGCAGCAGCGCGTGGCGCTGGCCCGCGCGCTGGTCATCCGGCCCAGCGTATTGCTGCTGGACGAGCCACTGTCCAACCTGGACGCGAAGCTGCGCGAGGAAATGCAGCTGGAACTGCGCAGCATCCAGCGCACGGTCGGCACCACCACCATTCTGGTGACGCACGACCAGTCCGAAGCGCTGGCGCTGTCGGACCGGATCGTGGTGATGAACCAGGGGCGCGTGGAGCAGGTGGCCGAGCCGTTCCAGGCCTATGAGGGGCCGGCCAGCCAGTTCGTGGGCGGCTTTCTGGGCAAGGCCAATGTGTTCACGCCGCAAGCCGAGGATTACGGCGGCGAGACGCGCGCCCGCATCGGCGAAGCCCACGTTTCGATGGAAGGCAGCCCCGTGCCTCAGGGCGCCGTGATCGTGCGCCCCGAGAAGATCCTGTTCTCCGAGCCCGCGGCCTGTGCGCTGCCCGGCCGCATGAAGACCCGCGTCTTCCAGGGCAACCACTGGCTGTGCCAGGTAGAGACCTCGGTGGGCGAGGTGATGGTGATCCGCCAGAACGACGGGGTGCCGGTGCCGGGAGAAGGCGAGACCGTGCACCTGCGCTGGCGCGCGCAGGACATGTGCGCCGTGTCCCAGCCGCCGCAGGGCAGGCCGTCATGAGCGCGCGCGTCAATCCCTGGGTGCTCAGCACGCCTGCGCTGGCCTTGTATGCCACGTTTCTCGTGGTGCCGATGGCGCTGGTGATCCTGATCAGCTTCTTCGACTTCCAGTTCTATGGCGGCATGCAGGCCACGTTCACCTGGAAAAACTATTTCGAGATTCTGTCCGACGGCTACTACTACGAGATCTACGCCCGCACCTTCGGCGTGGCCGCCGCGGTGACGCTGGCTTGCCTGGTGCTGGGCACGGCGGAGGCCTATGTGCTCTCGCGCATGGCCAACCCCTGGAAGGGGCTGTTCCTGATGGTGGTGCTGGGGCCGCTGCTGATCTCCGTCGTGGTCCGCACGCTGGGCTGGGCGCTGCTGTTCGGTTCCACCGGGCTGATCAACAAAGCCTTGATGGGGATCGGACTGATCTCCACGCCGGTGGACCTGATGTACAGCAACCTGGGCGTGGCCATCGCGCTGACGCACGTGCTGGTTCCCTTCATGGTGATATCGGTATGGGCATCGCTGCAGCGGATCAACCCGTCGACCGAGGCGGCGGCGCTGTCGCTGGGCGCCACGCAGTTCACCGTGATCCGCCGGGTCGTCATCCCGCAGGTCATGCCGGGCATCCTGTCCGGCGCCATCATGGTGTTCGCGATGGCCGCCAGTTCCTTCGCCACGCCGGCCATCATCGGCGGACGCCGCCTCAAGAATGTGGCTACCGCGGCCTACGACGAGTTCCTGAATACCCTGAACTGGCCGCTGGGCGCGGCGCTGGCGGTGGTGCTGCTGCTGGCGACGGTCGTGGTGCTGCTGTCGGCAAACCGCATCATCGAGCGCAAGTACGGCGCGGTCTTCAATCAGGCGGGAGGCTGAGATGGCATTCAGAAACGGTCCCGTCGGCCTGCTGTTTCACACGCTGTTCATCCTCTTCATCCTGGCTCCCATCGTCATGGTCTGCGCGGTGGCGTTCACGTCCGAGGGCTTCATCTCGTTGCCCACGGGAGGGCTGTCCCTGCGGTGGTTCCGCGCCATCCTGGACAATCCGCGCTTCATCGAGGCCTTCTGGTTCAGCATGGGCCTGGGCACGCTGTCGGCCAGCCTGGCCATGCTGCTCGCCGTGCCCAGCGCGCTGGCGCTGGCCCGCAACCGGTTCCGCGGCCGCGAGGCGCTGGTCGCCTTTTTCCTGTCGCCATTGATGATCCCGCACGTGGTGCTGGGCCTGGCGTTCCTGAAGTTCTTCACCACGGTGGATCTGGCCGGCACGTACGTGGGCCTGGTGGTGGCGCATGTGATCCTGATCATGCCGTATGCGCTGCGCCTGGTGCTGGCGTCGGCCACGGGCATCGATCCAGCGCTGGAGCGGGCCGCGCAATCCCTGGGCGCGTCCAACTGGACAGCGTTCAGGCGGGTGGTGCTGCCCTTGCTGCTGCCGGGCGTCGTCAGCGGATGGGTGATCGCCTTCATCACGAGCTTCGATGAGCTGACCATGTCCATCTTCATCGCCTCGCCCTCCACGACCACGCTGCCGGTGCGCATCTTCCTGCAGATCGAAGACACGATAGATCCGCTGGTCACCGCCGTATCGGCCGTACTGATCTACATGACCATCATCGCCATCTTCATCCTGGACCGCGTGGTCGGCCTGGAAAAGCTGTTTGTAGGAAAGGGACGCTAATGACGGAAGAAACGGAATTGGCGCCGCGCGCGCCCGCGCATCGCGGGATATACGACGCGGCGGTCATCGGCGGCGGGCTCGTCGGCTCGGCCATCGCCTACGGCCTGCGGCGCGAGCTGGACCACGTGGCCGTGCTGGATGAAGGCGACGTGGCCTATCGGGCTTCGCGGGGAAACTTCGGGCTGGTCTGGGTGCAGAGCAAGGGCATGGGCCTGCCGCGCTATGGCGTATGGACCATGGCTTCGGCATCGGGTTGGCCGAGGCTGGCCGCGCAACTGCTCGACGAGACCGGCGTGGACGTCCACCTGGAGCAGCGCGGCGGCCTGCATGCGCTGCTGAGCGAAGAGGAGCTGGAGGCTCGCGTCACGTTCATGCAGACCCTGCTGGCGCAGCCCGGCATGGCGACGTACGACTGGAAGTTGCTCGACCGCGGCGAGGTCGCCGATCTGGTGCCGGGAATCGGTCCGGACGTGCGGGGCGCGACCTGGACGCCGGTCGACGGCATCGCCAATCCGCTCAAACTGCTGCGCGCGCTGCACATGAGTTTTGCGCGACGGGTTGTGGATTACCTGCCGCGTCGTCCGGCGCAGCGCATCCGCCAGCGCGATGGGGTGTTCGACATCGACACGCCGGCCGGTACGGTGCGCGCGCGCACGCTCGTGCTGGCCAGCGGCCTGTCGAACAAGGAGCTGGGCGCCCAGATAGGCCTGGACGTTCCGGTGCGCCCGCAACGCGGCCAGATCGTGGTGCTGGAGCGCACGCGCCGGATGCTGGAAACGCCGCTGTCCACCTTGCGCCAGACCGACGAGGGAACCTGGTTGATCGGCGACTCGCAGGAAGAGGCGGGCTACGCCGACAATCAGGTGGGCCTGCCGATCCTGGGCACGCTGGCCGACCGCGCCGTGCGCACCCTGCCCGCGTTGCGCGAGGTGCGCGTCGTGCGCAGCTGGGCCGCGCTGCGCGTCATGTCCAAGGATGGCTTTCCCATCTATCAGCAATCCGAAACGTGCCCGGGCGCCTTCGTCGCCACCTGCCATAGCGGCGTGACGCTGGCCGCCGCGCACGCGCTCCATCTGGCGCCCATGATCGCCGCCGGCTCTCTCGCCGACGATATGGCGCCTTTTTCTACCCGGAGGTTCCATGTTCAAGAGGCTTGACGAGGCGCAGCGCCAGGCGCAGGGCGCGCCGGTGCGCGTAACGGTCAACGGGGCCGAATTGCAATGCCGCCAGGGCGACAGCGTGGCGGCGGCGCTGTTCGCGGGCGGCGTGCAGGCCTGCCGCGACACGGCCGTCAACGAAGTGCCCCGCGGACCCTACTGCATGATGGGCGTGTGCTACGACTGCCTGGTCACCATCGACGGCCAGGCGAATCAGCAGGGCTGCATGACGGCCGTGCGCGAAGGAATGCAGATCGAGCGCCAGATGGGCGCGCGCAAGGTGCAGGCATGATCGATACGACGCAATGCGATTTGCTGGTGGTGGGCGCGGGTCCGGCGGGATTGGCGGCCGCCGCGCTGGCGGCCAAACTGGGCGTGGACACGATGCTGCTGGACGAACAGCCGGCGCCAGGCGGGCAGATCTATCGTGCCATCACGACCACGCCCGTGACCGACCGCGGCATCCTGGGCGAAGACTATTGGCACGGCGCGTCGCTCGTGGCGCCCTTCCAGCAATCCGGCGCGCGCTACGTGCCGGGCGCCACGGTATGGGCCGTGGCCGAGCACACGGCGCCGCATCCGGAGCAGGGCTTCGAAGTGGCGTACTCCGTGGCCGGCGAGGCGCGCATCGCTCACGCGCGCCGGCTGCTGCTTGCTACGGGCGCCCAGGAGCGCCCTTTCCCCATTCCGGGCTGGACCCTGCCCGGCGTGATTACCGCCGGCGCGGCGCAGATCCTGTTGAAATCCGCGGGCGTGGTGCCTGCCGACCGCACGGTGCTGGCCGGCAGCGGTCCGTTGCTGTACCTGGTGGCCTGGCAGTATCTGAACGCCGGCGTGAAGATCGACGCGCTGCTCGAAACCACGCCGCCCGGCCGCATGAGCCAGGCGTTGCCCAGGATTTGGGGGTTCCTGCGTTCGCCATACCTGGGCAAGGGCCTGAAGCTGTTGCGGGCGGTCAAGGCAGCGGTGCCCGTCGTCCGCGGCGTTACGGCGCTGGAGGCGGTGGGCCAGGACAAGCTGGAAGGCGTGCGCTACACGGCGGGCGGCGTCACGAAGACGCTGCCCGCGGAACAATTGATGCTCCACCAGGGGGTGGTGCCCAATGTGAATCTGTCGCGCGCGGTGGGGGCGGCCCATCGCTGGAACGAGGCGCTGGACTGTTGGGAACCGCAGGTCGACGAATGGGGACTGACCTCGGTGGACGGCATCGGCATGGCGGGCGATGGCGCGGGCATCGCGGGCGCGCTGGCGGCGGAACACCGCGGCCGGCTGGCGGCCTTGCAGGCCGCCCATCTGCTCGGACGGATCGACGCCGCCAAACGCGATAGCGAGGCCAAGGCGCCCCGCGCCGCGTTGGCAAGGGCCGTGAGGGGCCGCGAGTTCTTCGACGCGCTCTACAAGGCGCCCGATGCGTTCCGGCGCCCCACCGGCGACACCATTGTCTGCCGTTGCGAGGAAGTCACCGCGGCGCAGGTGCGTGAAACCGTCAAGCTGGGATGCAGCGGGCCGAACCAGATGAAGGCCTTCCTGCGCTGCGGCATGGGGCCTTGCCAGGGCCGCTTTTGCGGGTTGACGGTGTCCGAGATCATTGCCGAGGAGCGCGGCGTGCCGACGCAGGAGGTGGGCTATTACCGCCTGCGCTTCCCGACCAAGCCGCTGACGCTGGGAGAGCTCGCATCGTTGCCGCAGACGGACGATTCCCGGCAGGCCGTGGTCCGGCTGAAGAAGTAAACCCACCCCCTACGCGCTGCGCGCGCCCCCTCGAGGGGGCGACGCCTGGAGACCGGCGCAGCCGGATCTCCGGCGTCCGCGTTTTGGGTCGCGGCCATTTGCGGGATTGCGTTCTTGAACAGCCGTGCGGCGGCTGAAGGGGAAAAAGACATGACCGGTGCTACGCGGTCGGCGGAAGTCATCATCATCGGCGGAGGGCTGCATGGCAGCTCGGCGGCGCTGCACCTGGCGCGCGCGGGGGTACGGGCCCTGGTGATCGAGAAAAACTACGCGGGCCGGCACGCGTCGGGCGTGAATGCCGGCGGCGTGCGCACCTTGTCGCGGCATCTGGCCGAGGTGCCGCTGGCCCTGGCCTCGCGCGAGCTCTGGTATCGCATCGGCGAGCTGGTGGACGACGATTGCGGCTTCGAACAGCACGGGCAGGTGCGCGTCGCGGAGAACGCCGAGGACGCCGCCTTGCTGCGCGCCCGCCTGCGGACCATGACGGATCACGGCTATAGCCACGAGCAGTGGATAAGTCCGGCGGATTTGCGGGCGCTGATTCCCGCGTTGGCGCCCACGGTGCAGGGCGGCCTGATCGCGCGCGAGGATGCCGCCGCCGATCCCTACCGCACGACCCTGGCTTTCCGCATGAAGGCCGCGAGCCTGGGCGCCCGCTACCTGGAGGGCGTGCGCGTGCTCCAGGTCGCGCGCAGGGGCGGGCAGTGGGTGGTGGAAACGGATGGGGGGACCTACACCGCCCCGCAGGTGCTGAACTGCGCGGGCGCCTGGGCCGACCGCATTGCCGCGCAGTGGGGCGAGCCCGTGCCGCTGACCGCGATCAGTCCCATGATGCTCGTCACGCTGCGCATGAACCATTTCCTGGATCCGGTGGTGCTGGGCACGGGCCGCGCGTTGTCGTTCAAGCAGCGCGCGAACGGCACGGTGCTGATCGGCGGCGGGCGGCGCGCCTGGGTGGACCGCGACGCCGAATGGACCGAACTGGATTTCCGCTCGCTGGCCGAAGGCGCGCGCACAGTCTGCGACCTGTTCCCGCACATGCGGGATGCGATCGTGAACAGAGGCTGGGCGGGCATCGAGGCCGCCATGCCGGATGAAATACCCGTGATCGGCCGCAGCAGCCGCCACGAGACCGCATTCCATGCTTTCGGTTTCTCGGCCCACGGTTTCGAACTGGGCCCCATCGTGGGCCGTATCATGGCCGACCTGATCACCACGGGCGAGACGGACCAGCCAATCGCGCCGTTCAGGATCGAACGTTTCACGGACCCCGCGACGGAGTCCGACCCATCCGCAAAGGAGCAAGACGAATGACTGATATCGTGCGCAAGGAATCCAACCAGCGCCTGAGCCGCATCGTGATCCACGGCGATACGGTGTACGTGGCGGGCGTGACCTCATCCGCGGCCGGCGGCATCACCGAGCAGACCCGCGACGTGTTGGCGAAGATCGACGGCTATCTGGCGCAGGCCGGCACGGACAAGTCGCGCCTGCTGTCCGTGCAGATCTGGCTGAAGGACATCGACCGCGACTTCGCCGGCATGAACGCCGTGTGGGCCGAGTGGGCGCTGCCCAATGCGATGCCCACCCGCGCCACGTGCGAGGCCAAGCTGGCCGCGCCCGAGCTGCTGGTGGAGATCATCGTGACGGCGGCGCGGCGTCCCGGGTTCGTCAGCGGGCCGGTGTCTGAAAGCTGACCTGGCCGGGGCGTCCGGGCAGGTCCAGGGTGGCCGTGGCGGGAGGCGTGGTCGCGATCACCCTGCCGCTGCGCATCACCATCAGGCGGGTGGCGCGCAGGCGCAGCGCCTCGACCGGGTCGCGCGCCTGCAGCAGCACCAGGTCGGCGCGCTTGCCGACCTCCAATCCCGTTTCGTCCAGGCCCAGGATCCGCGCGGGCGTGGCGGTCACCGCCTGGAAACAGGCGCGCATCGCGTCCTGGCCCGTCATCTGGGCAACGTGCAGGCCCATGTGCGCGACTTCCAGCATGTCGCCCGACCCCAGGCTGTACCAGGGATCCATCACGCAGTCATGGCCGAAGGCCACCGGCACGCCGGCGGCCAGCAACTCCGGCACGCGCGTCATGCCGCGGCGCTTGGGATAGGTGTCGTGACGGCCTTGCAGCGTGATGTTGATCAGCGGATTGGCGATCGCGGCGACGCCCGCCTCGCGCATCAGAGGGATCAGCTTGGAGACATAGTAGTTGTCCATGGAATGCATGGACGAGAGGTGCGAGCCCGTTACGCGGCCGTGCAGGCCCAGCCGCTGCGCCTGGTAGGCCAGGGTTTCGATATGGCGCGACAGCGGGTCGTCGCTTTCATCGCAGTGCATGTCCACGCGCAGGCCGCGTTCGGCGGCCAGTTCGCACAGGATGCGCACGGATTCGGTGCCGTCCTGCATGGTGCGCTCGAAGTGGGGAATGCCGCCCACGACGTCCACGCCCATGTCCAGGGCCCGCTTCAGGTTGTCCAGCGCGCCCGGCGCGCGCAGCACGCCGTCCTGCGGGAAGGCCACCAGTTGCAGGTCCAGGTAGGGCTTGACCTTCTCGCGCACGTGCAGCAGCGCTTCCACGGCCAGCAGGCGCGGATCGCAGACGTCGACGTGCGAGCGGATGGCCAGCAGACCCTTCGCAACGGCCCAGTCGCAGTACGCCAGCGCGCGTTCCACCAGCGCTTCCTGGGTCAATAGCGGCTTGAGCTCGCCCCACAGCGCAATGCCTTCCAGCAGCGTGCCCGATTGGTTCACGCGCGGCAGTCCGAAGGACAGCGTGGAATCCATGTGGAAGTGCGCGTCCACGAAGGGCGGCGACACCAGCTGGCCGCCCGCGTCGATGGTCTGCGCGGCCTCGGCCTTCAGCGCCGGCTCCAAGGCCGCGATGCGGCCATTGGCGATGCCGATGTCGATGTGCCGGCGGCCGTCCGGCAGCGCACAGTTTCTAAGGATCAGATCGAGCATTGTGTTCCTTGCTGGAGGTTTCTGTTATTCATCGTACTGCGCTCTTCCCTCGCTGCTTCAAGCCGGCGTCGCCCCATTCGGGGCGCACGGAGCCGGCTTTGCCGGTCCGTAGCGACGCCCCCCTTGGGGGGAAGCGCGTAGCGCTTCGGGGGGGCTCCCTATCTTTCGCCCTTGCGGTACGGTTTCATCAGGGCCTGCGGGTAGGCGGCGCGGCGCGCCATCACCACCAGGGCCAGGATGGAGAGGATATACGGCAGCATCAGGTACACCTGGTACGGCAGCTCGGGCAGGCCGGGCAAGGCCGCGCCGCCCTGCTGCATGCGCAGCTGCAGGGCGTCGAAAAAGGCGAATATCAGCGCGCCCAGCAGCGCCTTGCCCGGCCGCCACGAGGCGAACACCACCAGCGCCACGCAGACCCAGCCGCGGCCGTTGACCATATTGAAGAAGAAGGCATTGAACGCCGCCAGGGTCAGGAAGCTGCCGGCCACGCCCATCAGCGCCGAGCCCGCCACGATGGCGCCCATGCGCAGGCGCGTCACGGACAGGCCCTGCCCCTCGGCGGCGGCCGGGTTCTCGCCCACCATGCGCACCGCCAGGCCGACCGGCGTGCGGTTCAGCACCCAGGCGAGGATGGGCACGGCAGCCAGGGCGATCAGGGTCATGGGCGTCTGCCCCGCCAGCACCGGCCCGATGAGCGGGATGCCGTCCAGGAACTTCATTTCCGAGAACGGGGCGATCGTGGGCGGCGTATTCACGCTGGGGAAGGTGACGCGGTACGCAAAGTAGCTGAGGCTGGTGGCCAGCAGGGTGACGCCCAGGCCGGATACGTGCTGCGACAGGCCCAGCGGCACGGTCAGCACCGCGTGCAACAGGCCGAACACCGCGCCCGCCAGCGCCGCCGCCAGCACGCCCACGTAGAGCGGCGCGCCCAGGTACACCACCAGCCAGCCCGTGAACGCGCCAGCCACCATGATGCCCTCGATGCCCAGGTTCAGGACGCCGGCGCGCTCGCACAGCAGCACGCCCAGCGTGCCGAGGATCAACGGCGTGGCCAGGCGCAGCACGGCGACCCAGAAGGCCGGGGAACTCATCAGATCCATCCATTCCATGGCGCGCTCCTCAGGCCTGGGTCCGGCGCAGGCGGTACTGCGCGAATAACGTCGCGACCAGCATGGCGAGCAACGAGGTGGCGACGATGACGTCGGCGATGTAGTTCGGGACGGCGATGGCGCGGCTCATGCTGTCCGCGCCCACCAGCATGCCGGCGACGAAAAGGCTGGCCAGGATCACGCCCAGCGGGTGCAGCCCCGCCAGCATGGCGACCACCACGCCCGTGTAGCCATAGCCCGGCGACATGTCCAGGGTGACGTAGCCGGTGCGGCCCGCCACTTCGATCGCGCCCGCCAGCCCGGCCAGCGCGCCCGACAGCATGGCGGTGCCCAGCATGACGCGGTTCACGGGCAGCCCCAGGAAGCGCGAGGCATGGGCATTGGCGCCGACCGCGCGCATCTGGAAGCCGAATACGGTGTAGCGGTTCAAGAGCCACAGGCCTACCGCCAGCCCGGCGGCCCACAGCAGGCCGGTGTGGGCGCGGGTGCGTTCGATCAGCTTGCCCAGTTCCAGGTCGCCGTTGAGCGCCACGGATTGCGGCCAGCCCATGGCCATCGGGTCCTTCATGGGACCGTCCAGCATCATGGACACGAACAGCAGCACGATGAAATTGCCAAGCAGCGTGGTGACGACTTCGTCCACGCCCAGGCGGGTTTTCAACAACGCGGGGATGAGCAGCAGCAAGGCGCCCGCCAGCGCGGCGGCCAGCATCATGCCCGCGAACAGCGCGGGCACCGGCAGGTCGAAGCCGGTGCCGTCGTGCAGGCCGCCCACGGCGACCGCGGCCAGCGCGCCCAGGTACAGCTGGCCTTCGGCGCCGATGTTGTAGAAGCGGGCGCGGAACGCCACGGCGCAGGCCAGGCCCGTCAGCATCAGCGGCGTGGCGCGGGTGAGCGTTTCGGACAGGGCGAAGCGCGAGCCGAATGCCCCTTCGAACAGCAGCCCGTAGGTGCGGCCGACGGGCGCGCCGGCCCAGGCCACCAGCAGCGTGCAGACCGCCAGCGTAAAGAGGATGGCCGCGATGGGGGCCAAGGCCAGCGCCAATCGGCTGGGCTCGGGGCGGCGTTCCAGGATCAGTTTCATGCGAAAGATGCTCAATATAGGGGCGCCGACGGTCCGTCAGGCGCGGGTGCCCGTCATGGCCAGGCCCACCGTGGCGGGCGTCCAGTCGGCCACCGGTTTGACGGCGACCAGCTTGCCGGCGCACAGCACGGCGATGCGGTCGGCCAGCGCGAAGATCTCTTCCAGGTCCTCGGACACCAGCAGCACGCCGGCGCCGCGCTTGCGGGCCGCCAGGAGCTGCTCGCGCACATAGGCCACCGCGCCGATGTCCAGTCCCCAGGTGGGCTGGTCGGCCACGATGAAGCGCGGCTCGCGCGCCAGCGTGCGGCCCAGGATCAGCTTCTGCATATTGCCGCCGGACAGGCTGCGGGTGCGCACGTCCAGCGAGGCGGCGCGCACGTCGAATTGCCTGGCCAGCTCGGCGGCGTAGGCCTTGCCCGCGCGCGCGCGGATCAGGCCGTAGCGCGCGAAGCGCTTGTCCTTCAGGTCTTCGACGATGGCGTTTTCCCACAACGGGCTGTCGCCGATCATGCCTTCGCCGTGGCGGTCCTCCGGGATGCGGCCGACGCGCGCGGCCGTCCAGCCGGCCGGCGTCGTGGGCGCGGCCGCGTGCTCGGGACCCAGGCGTATCGTGCCGTCGGACGGCTGGCGCAGGCCCGTCAGCACCGAGACCAGCGCCTGCTGGCCGTTGCCGGCCACCCCTGCGATGGCGACGATTTCATGGTTGTGGACCACCAGGTCCAGGCCGTCCAGCCGCAACGCGCCGTCACGGCCGTCGCGCACCGAAACCTGGGACAGGGTCACCACGGGCGCGGCCTGTTCGGCTGCCGCCACCGCCTCGGCATGCGGCATGACGACCTTGCGGCCCACCATCAGCTCCGCCAGTTCGGCGGGGGTGGTGCCGGCGGTGTCGCGTTCGGCCACCAGCCTGCCCTGGCGCAGCACGGCCACGCGGCGCGACACGGCCATCACTTCGTCCAGCTTGTGCGAAATGAAGATCACGGCCAGGCCTTCGTCCACGAAGCCGCGCAGGGTGGCGAACAGGTCCTGCACTTCCTGCGGCGTGAGCACCGCGGTGGGCTCGTCCAGGATCAGCACGCGGGCGCCGCGGTACAGCGCCTTCAGGATCTCGACCCGCTGCTTTTCGCCGACGGACAGCGTGCCGACCCGGGCGTCCGGATCCACGCCCAGGCCGAAGCGCCGTCCCAGCTCCACCAGGCGCCTGCGCGCCTTGCCGCGGCCGGACGCCAGCTTCCACAGCGACTCCGTGCCGACCATGATGTTGTCCAGCACCGAGAGGTTGTCGGCCAGCGTGAAATGCTGGTGCACCATGCCCACGCCGGCCGCCAGCGCCGCGTCGGGCCGGCCCGCAGGCAAGGGCTTGCCGAAAACCTCGATGCCGCCGGCGTCGGCCACATAGTGGCCGAACAGGATGGACACCAGGGTCGATTTGCCCGCGCCATTCTCGCCCAGCAGGGCCAACACCTCGCCCTGGCGCAGGGTAAGCGAGATGTCGTCGTTGGCCGTCAGGCTGCCGAAGCGTTTGGTGATCCCCGTCAGTCGCAGGGCGAGCGGCGCTTGGTTCATCGTGCCGAGGACTTGGGTTCTTTGTCGTTGACCTTCACGCTGAAGCTGCCGTCCAGGATGGCTTTCTGCCTGGCCTGGACGCGGGCGATCAGCTCGGCCGGGATCTTGCTTTCGAAGGTGCCCAGGGGCGCCAGCGACGAACCCTTGTGCTTCATCAGCGAGTATTGGCCGTAGTCGTCGGCCTTGAAGGTGCCGGCCTTGACCTGCTTGAGCGCTTCGTCGATGGTCGGCTCCATGCTCCACAAGGCCGAAGCGACGACGGTTTCCGGGTATTGGGGCTGCGTGTCGATCACATTGCCGACGGCCAGCTTGCCGCGTTCCTTCGCGGCGTCCGACACGCCGAAGCGCTCGGCGTAGAGCACGTCCGCGCCCTTGTCGATCATGGCGAAGGCGGCTTCCTTGGCCTTCGGGGGATCGAACCAGGAGCCGATGAAGGTAACGGTGAACTCGGCCTGCGGGTTCACTTCCTTGGCACCTTCGATGAAGGCCTGCATCAGGCGGTTCACTTCGGGGATGGGGTAGCCGCCCACCAGGCCGATCTTGCCGGTCTTGCTGACGCCGCCGGCGATCATGCCGGTCAGGTAGGCGGGCTCCTGGATGTAGTTGTCGAACACCGAGAAGTTGGGCTTCTGCGGTTTGCCGGAAGACCCCATCAGGAAGGCGGTCTCCGGGTAGTCCTTGGCCACCTTGCGGGCGGCGGCTTCCACCGCGAAGGCCTCGCCCACCACCAGCTTGTTGCCCTGTTCCGCGTACTGGCGCATCACGCGCTCATAGTCGGCGTTGGTGACGTTTTCCGAGAACGTGTATTCGATCTCGCCGCGATCGCGGGCGGCCGTCAGCGCCTTGTGGATGCGCGACACCCATTGCTGCTCGACCGGCACCGTGTAGATGGCGGCGACCTTGGTCTTGGCGGGCGCCTGGGCTTGGACGGCGCCGGAGAACAGCAGCGCGCCGGCGGCGGCTGCGGCCAGTTTGAGCAGGCCGCGGCGGGCAATGGCGCCGGACGGGGGGAACAGGGCTTTCATGCAGGTGACTCCTACGCGGGGAAGGAAAGGGATCGGGGGGTGTTGCGGGCGCGCCGCGGAATGGCGGTCGCCGGCGGGCATGCCGGGGCGAGCGGACAAAGACGAGGGCGCGGGATCGGTCATTGGGCGGGAGCGCCGGGAGGCGCGTCCCATCCGAAGGGGCGGGTTCGCGGCCAGTCCAGGCGAAGCAAGTTGTATGCCATGGGGCATCCCCGCGACAAGTCGGGGAAACCTGATGGCCGGGCAGGATTATAGGCACCCTGGCGGGGAATCGCGGCACCGATAGGGTGCGCGCCGTTCCAAGGCGTGGACAGCGCGGCTCCGGAACGGGCTGTTGCGCTGCCGCGGGGCATCCGCCGCGGCCCCGCAAGCCTAAAATCCCTGGATGAGCCGCGCGCGGCGCGGCAAGCGGGAAGACGCCATGCAAGATATTCAATTGCTGCTCGAACAGTACGGCGGGTGGCTGGTGTTCGCCAATGTGCTGGTCGAGCAGGCGGGCTTGCCGGTGCCCGCCTATCCCATGCTGATCGCCGCCGGCGCCCTGGGCGGCGCGGGCGGCTGGGCCGTGCCCTGGCTGGCGGCCACGGCCGCCTGCCTGCTGGCCGACACGCTTTGGTACCTTGCCGGCCGGCGCTACGGCTCGCGCCTGCTGGGCGTGATCTGCAAGATGTCGCTGTCGCAGGACTCCTGTATCCGCCAGACGCAGCGCCTGTACCTGCGCATCGGCGTGCGCGCGCTGCTGGTCTGCAAATTCCTGCCGGGCGCGGGAGCGCTGTCCACGGTCATGGCGGGGCTGACGGGCACGGCCTATCGCCGGTTCCTGCTCTACGACCTGGCGGGGTCCTTGATCTGGGTCGGTTCCGCGTTGCTGCTGGGCGGCCTGTTCCACAACGTCGTGAACGACCTCCTGGAGATCCTGGGCACCTATGGCGCGATGGGCCTGGGCGTGCTGGCGGCGGTGCTGGCGCTATACATCCTGGCGCGCTTCCTGCGGCGGAGAATCCTGCTGCGCAGCCTGCGCGTCATACCCCGCCTGTCGGTCGACGAGCTGATGCAATGGCGGCAGGACGGCCGCAGCCCCCTCGTGTTCGACGTGCGGCCGGAGGCGGTGCGAGACGAACAGCGGATCCCGGGCGCGATCGCGGTGGACTTGAAGGCGCCGCTGCCCGAGCTCGATCCGGATGCGCTGGAGTCCGACATCGTCGTCTATTGCGCCTGCCCCAACGAGGTATCGGCCGCGTTGCTGGCTTCGCGGCTGCGCGCCGCCGGCTATCCCAACACCTGGG
This sequence comes from Achromobacter sp., assembly GCF_050285585.1. GTDB lineage: Bacteria > Pseudomonadota > Gammaproteobacteria > Burkholderiales > Burkholderiaceae_B > Achromobacter. The sequence continues at coordinate 96,734 of NZ_JBLZXF010000012.1, forward strand.
CCCTGCGCGGCGGATACGAGGCCTGGGCCGAGCGCAAGCGCGCCGCGCCCGCGCAAGGCGCATAATTCCGCCATCGGCCCGCGGCATTGGCGAAGGGCCACGACAGGAGAGAGACATGCGGTTGTTGTTCTTGGGCGCTGGCGGCACCGGCGGGTATTTCGGAGGGCGCGCCGCCCAGGCGGGCGCGGACGTGACATTCCTGGTGCGCGAGCCGCGCGCGGCCCGCCTCCGCGAGCATGGCTTGCGCATCCAGAGCCCGCTGGGCGACGCCACGCTGCATCCGCAGCTGGTCACGCAGGACACGCTGCAAGGCAGCTACGACGTGGTGGTGCTCAGCTGCAAGGCGTACGACCTGTCCAGCGCGATCGAGGCGATCCGTCCGGCGGTCGGCCCGGACACGGCCGTGCTGCCCATCATGAACGGCGTGCTGCAATACGACGTGCTGGACCGCGAGTTCGAGCCCCATCGCGTGCTGGGCGGCCTTTGCCAGATCAACGCGACGCTCGGCCCGGACGGCCAGGTGGTCCACCTGGGCAAGCACGCCAGCATCGTCTTCGGCGAACGCGCGGGCCCGGCCCGCAGCGCGCGCTGCGAGGCGCTTGAGCAGGCGCTGGCCGGAGGGGAATATTCCTGCCGCCTGAGCGGGGAGATCTACCAGGACATCTGGGAAAAGTACGTGTTCCTGACCACCCTGGCGGCCGCCACCTGCCTGATGCGCGGCACCGTCGGGCAGATCGCCTCCACCGATGACGGCCTCGACATCCTGGGTTCGTTGCTGCAGGAATCGCAAGCCGTGGCCGCCGCCTCGGGCCATGCGGTCCGGCCCGAGGCCGACGCGTCGGCGCGCAAGATCCTGACCGATCCCGCGCAGCCCATGACCGCCTCCATGTTCCGGGACCTGCGCCAGGGCCTGCCGGTCGAAGCCGACCACATCGTGGGCGATATGCTCCGCCGCGCCCGCACGCTGGGCGTGGACGCGACCTATCTGCGCGCCGCCTACACGCATCTGCAGGTCTATCAGGCCCAGCGCGCCGCAGGCTGAGCGCCCGGGCCGGCCACGGCTTCGCGGCCCCTGTTCAAGCAGGGCCGGGGAGCGCAAACTGGCATGGCGGTCCGGCCGGTCGATTCGCTCCCGGGCTCATCCGGTTTCATGAATTGGTGCATGGAATGCAAAAAACTCTTCCGCTTTTACGGGTTTTTTGATCGGATTTGACCGAATAGTATGGCTTTGCCTGAGCCGGACGCGCTGCGCCGCATGTTGCGGCTGCCTGCCCGGCTTCCCTTTCCAAGGAGCAAGACCATGAAAGTCGCATTGATCGGAATTACCGGCCGCGTGGGTTCGCGCGTGGCGGATGAGTTGCTCAAGCGCGGCCACCAGGTCACGGGCATCGCCCGCAACCTGTCCGACGTGAATCCCCAGCCCGGCCTGACCATCAAGCAGGGCGACGCCACCGACCCGGAGGCGCTGACCTCGATCCTGGCCGGCCATGACGCCGTGATCAGCGCGTCGCGCTTCGTCTCGTCCGACGCCAAGCCTCTGCTTCATGCCGTGAAGGACGCCGGCGTCCCGCGCCTGCTGGTCGTCGGGGGCGCGGGCAGCCTGCTGGTTGCTCCCGGCAAGATGCTGATCGACACCCCCGAGTTCCCCGACGCCTACAAGCCCGAGGCCCGCGCGGGCGTGGTGTTCCTGGACGCGCTGCGCCAGGAAAAGGTGCTGAACTGGACGTTCCTGTCGCCTTCCGCGCTGTTCGAGCCGGGCGAGCGCACCGGCAAGTTCCGCGTGGGGGACGATACCCTGCTGGCCGACGACGAAGGCAAGAGCTGGATCTCCATGGAAGACTACGCCATTGCGCTGGTCGACGAGCTGGAGACGCCCAAGCACTCGCGCCGCCGCTACACCGTCGGCTACTGATCGCCGGCGCGCCGCCCGCGGGCGGACGGAAAAGGGGCCCGGGCGGGCCCCTTTTCTCATTGGGGGAAAGGCCCCGGTATCCGCGTATTTATTTGTAAACTGGCAAACCGCGCCAAGCCGGCGTCACGACCTGAGTTGTCCTGTATGCGTATGAAGTTCAAATCTCTGGCCCTCTGTATGCTGGTCGCCGCCGCCACCCTGGCGATCGCGCCGGTCCGCGCGGCCGCGCCCCAGTCCAACAAGGACATCGTGGTGGCGTTCTTCCGCATGATGTTCCAGGACCGCAATATCGACGAAGCCGTGCGCCGGTACGTCGGCCCGGGCTACACGCAGCACAATCCGTACATGCAGGACGGCGTCGAGCCCATGGTGGACTTCTTTCCCGCCTACTTCGAACAGCATCCGCAATCCATCGTCGAGATCAAGCGGGTGATCGCCGAGGGCGACCTGGTGATGATCCACAACCTGTGGCGCGATTCCCCGGAAGACCGCGGGCAGGCCGTGGTGGATATCTTCAGGGTGGAAAACGGCAAGATCGTCGAGCATTGGGACGTGAGCCAGGAGATTCCGGAAAACCCGGCCAACAAGAACGGCATGTTCTAGGGCCCGTTCATCCAGCAAGGAAGCGGATCATGTCCCGCATCGAGCCCGTCGAACTGCCGCGCGCCTATCTTCTGCTCAACCACGGCCCGACCGTGCTGGTGACCAGCGCGCATGGCGAAGCCCGCAACGTCATGGCCGCCGCGTGGGCCATGCCGCTGGACTTCAGCCCGCCCAAGATGCTGGTGGTGGTGGACAAGAGCACCTACACCCGTGAACTGATCGAAGCGTCCGGCGAATTTGCGCTGTGCATCCCCTCGCGCGCGCAAGCCCAGGCCACGCTGAGGGTGGGATCGAATTCCGGGCGCGACGAGGACAAGTTCGCCGCCAGCGGCCTGACGACGTTTCCGGCCAGCAAGATCGGGGCGCCGCTGGTCGACGGCTGCCTGGGCTGGCTCGAATGCCGTGTCGTGCCCGAACCGCACAACCAGCAGGCCTACGATCTCTTCATCGGCGAGGTCGTGGCCGCCTGGGCCGCGCCGGAAGTGTTTTCCGGAAACCGGTGGCACTTCCCGGATGACGCGCGCCGCTCGGTCCATTACCTGGCGGGCGGGCCCTTCTTCGCCACGGGCGAAGCCTTCAATGTCTCCGCGACGGAGTAGCTTCATGCGCAGCGTGTACCTTGCCGGTTTCGACGTGTTCCTGCCCGACGCCGAGGCGCACGGCGGGCGGTTGAAGGCGCTGTGCGCCGCGCACGGCTTCGAAGGCCTCTTTCCCCTGGACAACCAGGCGCCCCGGGAGCTCTCCGGCCCTGCGCTGGCGCAATGGATCTATCGCGAGAACGTCGCCCTGATCCGTCGCGCCGATATGGTGATGGCCAACCTGAACCCGTTTCGAGGGGCCGAGCCCGATTCGGGAACGGCCTTCGAGGTCGGCTACGCCATCGCCTGTGGAAAACCCGTTTGGGGCTATACCCGGCAGGCCGGATCGCTGATCGATCAGGTGGCCGTCGGGGCGGCGGCCGACGACGGCGCATCGCGCATGGTGGACGCCCAGGGCTATACCGTCGAGGACTTCGGCTTGAGCCTGAACCTGATGCTGGCATGCAGCGCCCGCATTGTCCACGGCGATGCCGCCGATTGCCTGGCCCGCATGGCCGAGGCGAGCTAGGACGCGCCCTAGCGCCGCGCCGTTTTCCTCGCCGCCTTGCGCGGCGCCGGCCGGGCAGGCGATGGCGGCGTGCCCAGGTATCCCATTACGGCGTCGACCACCGCTTGTTCGAGCTGCGCCGGCGAGAAGCCGGCGGGCGGTTCCAGCGCGGCGGCATGCACCAGCGATTCCATGATGCGCAGCACCACGTAGGTGGCGAGGTCACGGTCCTGCTGCGCAATCTCGTCGCGATGGAATTCCAGGAGATGCCGCATGCGGCGATGGATGTCCTGGTCGGCGCGGCTGTGCTCGTGCGGCAGGTCGAACAGCGGGAATTCCCTTTCCAGCACGCGGTGCAGCGCGGGCTCCAGCAGGTGCGCGTGCAGCATGGCCTGGACGATGGCCGCGACCCGCTCGCGCAGCGTGGCGGCGGGATTGCTGTCCAGCACCCCGTCGATGACGTCCAGCATCTGGTTGTCGTGGCGGTCGTGCAGCGCCGCGATCAGCGCGTTCTTGTTCGGAAAGTACTGGTACAGCGAGCCGACGCTGACGCCGGCGGTTTCCGCGATCAGGTTGGTATTGGTGCCGGCATAGCCATGCGTAGCCAGAACGCGAGCCGTGGCTTGCAGAATCGTGTCCACGGTGTGCTGGGACCTGAGCTGGCGCGGCGATTTCCGGGGCTGTGGGATGACGGTCATGGGTGCAATGAAAGGCGAGTATCAAACATGAGCAATCACTCATAGAATTTCCGGCAGACGATCCCGAAGGCCGCCCCCATGGGCGGATTATGCCATCGACGGTTTTCGCGCGATGGCGGCGGGACGCGATCACCTGTCCAAGGAATATCCATGTCGAACTCATCTGCGGCCGGGGCCATGCCCTCGGCCCACGGACCCGCGCGTTCCGTTTTCGCGCAAATCCTGCCGCTCGCATTGGCGGTGTTTGTCGGTTTTTTCATGATCGGCCTGCCCATGCCGGTGCTGCCGCTGTACGTGGACGGCACGCTTGCCCTGGGCGCCCTGGCCGTCGGTGTGGTGGCGGGCCTGCAGTTCGCCGCCGCGCTGCTGTCTCGCGCCTATGCGGGGTCCGTGGCCGACCGCCGCGGCGCCAAGCGCGCGGTGGCGGGCGGCTTTGCGCTGGGCTCCGTCGCGGGGCTGTTCTATCTGCTTGCCGACGATCTGTCGGCAAAACCGCAGGCGGCGTTGGCCGCCCTGCTTGCCGGGCGCGCGCTGATGGGCTGCGCGGAAAGCCTCATCGTCACCGGCGCCCTGAGCTGGGGCGTGGGCCGCGCGGGGCCGCAAAACGCGGGCCGCGTGATGGCCTGGGTGGGCGTGGCGATCTACGCCGCCTATGCGCTGGGCGCGCCGGCCGGCATGCGGCTCTACGGCGCCGCCGGCTTCGCGGGCATCGCCTGGGCCACGGCGCTGATTCCGCTGGCCGCCCTGGCGCTGGTGCTGCCGCTGCGCGGCGTGCGCGCGGCGGGCGGCTCGCGCACGCCCTTCTACAGGGTGCTGGGGCTGGTTCTGCTGCCGGGCCTGGGCCTGGCGCTGTGCAGCGTCGGCTTCGGCGTGATCACCGCCTTCGTGAGCCTGTTGTTCTCGGCGCGGGGCTGGGAAGGCGCCGCATGGATGTTCACTGCATTCGGAGCGGGCTTCATCCTGGCCCGCGTGTTCTTCGCCGGCTTGCCGGACAAGCTGGGCGGCGCGCGGGTGGCGCTGGTCTGCGTGCTGATAGAAGCGGCGGGACAATGGCTGATCTGGACCGGCTCCACGCCGGCCTGGGCCTATGCCGGGGCGTTGCTGACGGGCGCGGGCTATTCGCTGGCGTTTCCGGCCTTCGGCGTGGAGGCCGTGCGCCGCGTGCCGGCGGCAAGCCGCGGCACGGCCATGGGCGCGTATGTGGCTTTCCTGGATATCGCGCTGGGGCTGAGCGGCCCGGCGGCCGGCTGGCTGGCCGGGGCGCAGGGCTACGGCGCGGTGTACGCGATGGGGGGCGCGTGTGCGCTGGCGGCGATGGCCGTGGCCATGGCGCTCAGGGGACGGCGTTGAAAGCCCAGGCGGCGCCGCCTGGGCAAGGATCAGACCGTTGCGGCCATCTCCAGCACCTCGTCGTCGATCGCCTCGGCCTGGCCGTCCTTCAGTTGCTGCAGGTGGTCGGCCAGCTCGGCGATGGTTAGCGCGACCAGGCCATGCTGGGCGGCATAGCGCTCCAATGCCGCGCCGCGCATCATCGTGCCGTCGGCGTTCATCAGTTCGCACAGCACGCCAGCGGGGCGCAGGCCTGCCAGCACCGCCAGGTCCACGGAGCCTTCCGTGTGGCCGCGGCGAGTCAGCACGCCGCCGGGCTGGGCGCGCAGCGGGAATACGTGTCCCGGGCTGACGATGTCGTCGCTTTGCGCCGACGGCGAGATCGCGGCGCGGATCGTGGTGACGCGGTCCACGGCCGACACGCCGGTGCTGACGCCCTCGCGCGCCTCGATGGACACCGTGAATGCGGTGGCAAAGCGGCTCTGGTTGCGCTGGACCATGGGCGGCAGCCCCAGCCGATCCAGGGTTTCGCCGGGCAGGCACAGGCAGACGATGCCGCTGCCGTCGCGGATCAGCTGGGCCATGACGGGCACGGTCAGCTTGTCGGCGGCCACGATCAGGTCGGCTTCGTTCTCGCGGTCGAAGTCGTCCATGAGGATGACGGGGCGGCCCAGGCGCAACTGATGCAGCGCGCGCTGCAGGCGGACGGCGAACGGCTGGGAAGCCAGGCTGGGGATGGGGGACTGCGGGGTAAGGGTAACGTTGGACATTGGAAACGCTCTCGCAAGTTAAAGGGGCGAAAAACGTTCCAGGGCTACTCGACAGCCGAACGCAATACCGTTGCCCGGACGCGGGCGCGCCAGGACGGGCGGGTATGTGCCGGCACATCTTCTCTCATCCGGACTATGACCGTCGGCCCTGGCATCTCACCAGATCTGCTGACCCCGGCTTCCGTAAGGGAGGCCGGGCGCTCGCGGGCTCGCCACATTGCATGGCATACCGCCGGTGGGGAGTTTCACCCCGCCCTGAAGACGTACTGCATGTCGTGTTAACGACTTGGTCGATTGTACGCCTGTCCGGCGCGGAACGCCGAATACGCGCGCCGCGTCCGGGGTCTTGGCACGCGTGGGGACGGATGGCTTCGCGCTCAGGGCGCGGCGTCGGCGGTTTCCGGCTTGGCGGACTTCTTCTTTTTCTCGGGCAGCGCCAGCATCGTGCCGCGGCAGGGCGGCGTGCCGCAGAGGCAGCGGTAGCCTTCCTTGAGCTTCCTGGTGATGCGGCCGTCCAGCACCAGGCCGTAGTCGTAGAACAGTTCGGTGCCGCGCGGGATGTCCTGCAGCGCGACGATGTAGACGCGCTTACCGTGCCTGCCTTCCTGGGCCTCGCAATTGGGCTCGCAGGAGTGATTGATCCAGCGAGCGTCGTTGCCTTCGTCGCCGCCGTCGATCACGCGGCCGGAGCTGAGCGCGAAGAAGAAGGTGTGGAAGGGATCGTCCGGATTGGTCGGATGGCGGCGGTCCGCTTCCTTGGCGCTGATGCGCTTGCCGCCGTACTCGATGATGCGCGTGCCCGCCGGGATCTTGCGCGCGGCGAAGACGCCATTGCCGTGCAGCTTGGAGCGGCGGACGACGTGCCAGGGCTTGATCGGAGTGTCTTCGGTGGTCATTGGGCAGTGGCGGTGGCGGTGAGACGAAACAGGATTATATCGGCGGCCGTTTTACAGAATGACAGGCGTATAGTGTGCGCCGCCCTGTTTCCGATCGAATACCCATCATGATCGTCCGTCCGCGTCCTTCAGCGCTGGCCCTGTTCTTTATCCTGCGCGGTTCCATCATCCCGCGCATCCTGAGCCGCATCCTCGTCATCACGCTGCTTTCCTGCCTGGTGGTGTGGATGTACCACCGGCAATGGTTTTCGCCCGCCCACCTGTCGGCGGTGCCATTTTCGTTGTTCGGCCTGGCCCTATCCGTGTTCATGGGTTTTCGCAACAATGTCTGCTACGACCGCTGGTGGGAAGCCCGCAAGCAGTGGGGCGAGCTGATCGTGCAGGCCCGCAGCCTGGCGCGCGAAAGCGCGGTGCTGCTGGCCGCCAGCACGGCCAATCCGGTGCAGGAACGCATCGTGCGTCGCTGCATCGGCTTTGCCTATGCGCTTGCGGCGAGGCTGCGCGAAGAGGACATGACGGCCGCCGCGCGCCCCTGGGTGCAGCAGGACGAGGCGGAGACGCTGGCCGGTTGCCGGAACGTGCCGGACGCCCTGCTCATGGCGATCAACCGCGACCTGGCGGCCTGCCTGCGGCGTGGCGAGCTGAGCGACATTCTGTACGAAGGGCTCACCCGGCGCGTGGCCGCCTGCGCCGCCATCCAGGCCGCCTGCGAGCGGATCAAGTTCACGCCCTCGCCCTTCGCGTATTCGCTGCTGCTGCACCGGACGGCGTGGCTGTTCTGCCTGCTGTTGCCTTTCGGGCTGGTGGGGGCGCTGGAATACCTGATGCCGGTCGCGGTCACCATCGTGGCCTATACCTTCTTCGGGCTGGATGCCGTCGGGGACGAGCTGGAAGATCCATTCGGCGTGGACGAAAACGACCTGCCGCTGTCGGCCCTGGCCCGCGTGATCGAGATCGACCTGCTCGAAGGCCTGGGCGTGCGCCCCCTGCCCGAGCCCGCCCGGCCGGTGGACTTCGTCCTGCGCTAGGCGCGCGCGGCGTCAGCCAGGCCGGTCAGGGGCAGTTGGGTCTCCTTCAGCCGGCGCAGCACGAAGCACGACTTGCTGTGCCGGATCCCCGGAATCCGGTAGAGCTGCTCGCGCAGCAGGCGTTCGTAGTCCCGGGTGTCGCGCACGGCGATGCGGATGTAATAGTCATAGTCGCCCGAAACCAGGAACGCTTCGAGCACCTCCGGGATCTGCGCCAGCGCGCGGCCGAACTCGTACAAGGTCTCCTCGCTGTGGCTTTCCAGCGTGACGTGGACGATCACCGTGTCCATGAAGCCCAGGCTGGCCGGGTCGATGTCCACGGTGTAGCCGCGGATCACGCCGGCGCTTTCCATGCGCTTGATGCGGTTCCAGCACGGCGTGGACGACAGCCCGACGGCCGCGCCGATGTCGTTCAGGCTGGCGCGCGCGTTCTCCTGCAGCACCTTGAGAATGGCGAGGTCAAACTTGTCCAGGTTCATTTTCTTTGATTCCTCCATATCAAAGATAAATTTACTGCGATTGTCGGTTATCGGTGGAAAAGAAGATAAATATTCTTCCGATCTACGAATAAGATAGATAGCATGAACGATCGCCTGCACCCCACCGCCGCCGCCGCGCTTGCCGCCTCCGATCGCCCCGCCGACAACGGGGCGAAAATTCTGCTCGATACCTTGATCGCCTATGGCGTGGATACGGTGTTCGGCTACCCGGGGGGCGCCGTCCTGCCCCTGTACGACGCGCTCTACGCCGAGCCCCGCCTGCGGCACGTGCTGGTGCGCCACGAGCAGGCCGCCGTCCATGCGGCCGAGGGCTATGCCCGCAGCACGGGGCGCACGGGCGTGGTCTTCGTCACGTCGGGCCCCGGCATGGCCAACACCACGTCCGGGCTGCTGGACGCTATGTGCGACTCGATCCCGGTGCTGTGCATCAGCGGCCAGGTCACCACGGCCGCCATCGGCACCGACGCCTTCCAGGAATGCGACGCCATCGGCATCTCGCGCTCGGTGACCAAGTGGAATACCCAGATCCGGGCGGTGGACGACGTAGCCGGCGTGGTGGGCCGGGCATTCGAACTGACGCGCCAGGGCCGTCCCGGCCCGGTGCTGGTGGATTTTCCGAAGGACGTGCAGCTGGCCGTGCCGCAAGACGCCGACGACGGCGTCCCGGCCGTGCCCTCGCAACAAAAGCTGGCGGCGCTGCGCGCGCGGCGCCAGGCCAGCAAGCTGGCGCCCAAGCTGCCGCAGTCGGCCGTGCGCCGGGCCGCCGGCCTGATCGCCCAGGCCAGGCGGCCCATCTTCTACGGCGGCGGCGGACTGGTGAACGCCGGCCCCGAGGCCTGCGAGGCGTTCACCGACCTGGTGCGCCATACCGGCGCGCCCTGCACCCTGACGCTGATGGGTCTGGGCGCCTTCCCGGCGTCGGACGACCAGTTCGTGGGCATGCTCGGCATGCACGGCACGGTGGAGGCCAACCTGGCCATGCACAACGCCGATCTCGTGGTCTGCATCGGCGCCCGCTTCGACGACCGCATCACGGGCAAGCTGTCGGAATTCTGCCCCCATGCGCGCAAGATCCATATCGACATCGATCCGGCCTCGATCAACAAGGTGGTGCGCGTGGACGTCGCGCTGGTGGGCGACTGCCTGCCGCTGGTGCGCGCGCTGCGCGCGGAGCTGGGCGACGAGCCCCTGGACGCCGCCCGGCTGGCGCCGTGGTGGTCCCGCATCGGCGCCTGGCGCGCCCAGGATTGCCTGGGCTACACGCCCGCGGCCGACGCCATCCTGCCCCAGCACCTGATGTCGCGCCTGAACGCCGCGCTGGAAGGCCGCGACGCCATCGTCTCGACCGACGTGGGCCAGCACCAGATGTGGGCGGCGCAGTACCTGCGTTTCGACGCCCCCAACCGCTGGCTGACCTCGGGCGGCGCGGGCACCATGGGCTATGGCGTGCCCGCCGCCATCGGCGCGCAGGTGGGCCATCCCGACAAGACGGTGGTCTGCGTCAGCGGCGACGCTTCGGTGCTGATGAATATCCAGGAACTGTCCACTGCCATGCAGCACCAGACGCCCGTCAAGGTCGTGCTGTGCAACAACGGCTACATGGGCATGGTGCGGCAGTGGCAGGAGCTGATCCATGGCGGGCGCTACAGCCACAGCTACAACGCCTCGCTGCCGGACTTCGTGGCCCTGGCCAAGGCCTTCGGCTGGGGCGCGGCGCGGGTGGACGATCCGGCAAAGCTGGACGCGGCGCTGGCTGAATGCCTGGCGCACGACGGCCCCTATTTCCTCGACGTGGCGGTGGCGGCGCAGGAGAACTGCTTCCCCATGATGCCCGCCGGGCACGGGCATCAGAAGATGATGCTGGCCGAAGGCGTCTGGTACCAGGACGAGACGACCTGAGCGAGGTCCGGCCGCGGGGCCAGGGCTTGGGGTCGCCGGCCCTAGAACTGGATCGACAGCCCGCCGTCGACCACCAGCACGTGTCCGTTCACGTACGAGGCCGCGCGCGAGGCCAGGAACACGGCCGCGCCGGCGATCTCTTCCGGTTCGCCCCAGCGGCCCATCGGATTGCGCGAGGCGATGCGCGGCCCGAACTCCGGGTCCGCGACCATGGCGGCGTTGGTTTCGGTGGCGAAGGTGCCCGGCGCGATGGCGTTGCTGGTGATGCCATGGCCGCCGAACTCCGCCGCCAGCGCGCGCACCATGCCCGTCAGGCCCTGCTTGGCGGCCGGGTAGATCGCGTCGCCGGAGCGGGCCAGCTCCCCCACCACCGAGGTAATGGCGATCAGGCGCCCGCCGCCCTGGCGCATCATGCGCTCGGCGGCGAACTTGGCCAGCAGCATGCCGGCCACCAGGTCCGTGTCGATCAGCTCGCGGATCTCGGCGGGGCTGGTGTCGCGCAGGGTCTTGCGGTTGCGGGCCCCGACGTTGTTCACCAGGATGTCCAGGCGCCGATGGTCGCGGTCTATGCCCTGGAAGGCGCGTTCCATCGCGGCGTCGTCGCAGATGTCGAACGGCAGCGGATGCGCGTCCAGGCCGGCGGCCGTCAATTCAGCTGCAGCGGCGGCGGCGCCCTCGGCATTGCGGCCGTTGATCAGCACTCGCGCGCCGCAGCCGGCCAGCGCCCTTGCAATACAGAAGCCTAACCCGCGCGCCGAACCGGTCACCAGGGCGACCTTTCCCGTCAGGTCGAAGTTGCGCAAATATGGCAGCGTATCCATGTCAGTCGTCCAAAGTGCTTCGTCTCAATCCGGGCCGCGCGGATCCGGCTCCGCCGGTCCGCAGCGGCGCCCCCCTGGGGGGAAGCGCGCAGCGCTGCGGGGGGAGCCCTCCTATTCGCGGAACTCCGGCGCCCAATGCAGCAGGCGGCGTTCCAGCCAGGTCACGCAATAGACCAGCGCAATGCCCACGACCGACAGCAGCGTCACCGCGGCGAACATGTCGGTGGCGTTCAGGGTCGCCAGCGCCGTGATCATCAGGTAGCCCATTCCCGTCGTGGAACCGACGAACTCCGCCAGCACCACCCCGATCAGCGCGAAGCTGATGGCGTTGGGCAGCGCCGCGAACGTCCATGCGGCGGCGGTCGGGATCCGTACCCGCCACAGGATCTGGCGGGGGGAACCGCCCAGCGTGCGGCAGAAATCCACCAGCTCGCGCTCAACGCTGCGGCCGCCCTTGTAGGTGTTGAAGAACACCAGGAAAAACACCACGAACCACGACGTTACCACCTTGGAGGCCAGCCCCAGGCCGAAGAACATGGTGATGAGCGGCACGAAGGCGATGCGCGGCATGGAATTGAACGCCACGATGAAGGGATTGAATACGTCGGCCAGGAAGCGGCTGCGGCTGAGCGTCATGCCCACGATGAAGCCGCTGCCCACGCCGACCACCAGGCCCACCATCGTCGCCTGCAAGGTCAGCCACAGGTGCGGCCAGACCGATCGGGGGCCGGGCTGCAGCCATTCCCATAGCCGCAGCGCCACGCGCGAGGGCTGGCTGATGAAGAACGGGTCGAACAAGGTGTTCTGCGCGAACCACGGGATGCGCGTCAGAATTTCCCAGGAACCCAGGATGAAGGCGAGGATCAGCACTTGCCACAGGGTGATGCGCAGGCGGCGCGCCATGCCGGCGCGGCGGTCCAGGCGCAGCTGGTCCTGCAGGGAATCGGAAGTATCGGTCGGGGTCATGTCAGGCGGCGGCGCGGAACTGCTGTCCCAGCACGCTCCAGAGGCTTTGCACGTGGCTCACGAATTGCGGCGTTTCCCGCAGCGTGAAGACATCGCGCGGATGCGAGATGGCGATGCGTTCGTCCAGCAGCACCGTGCTGGGCGGCCCCGACAGCACGACCACGCGGTCGGACAGCAGGATGGCCTCGTCCAGGTCGTGCGTGACCATGACGATGGTCTGGCCCAGCTTGCGCCAGATCTCGATGAGTTCGCGATGCAGGTGCGTCTTGGTGTGCGTGTCCAGCGCGCCGAAGGGCTCGTCCAGCAGCAGGATGCGCGGTTCCACCGCCAGGCTCATCAGCAGCGCCACGCGCCGCCGCATGCCGCCGGACAGCTGGTGCGGAAAGGCGTCGGCGAAGGCGCCGAGATGGCCCAGTTCCAGCAGCTCGGCAACGCGGCGTTCGATCCTGGCGGCGGGCACGCCCTGGAACTTCAGGCCCAGCGCCACGTTCTTCCTCACGCTGAACCAGGGCAGCAGCGTGTCCTTCTGGAAGATGTAGCCCAGCGCGGGCGGCACCTGCCCGTCCACGATGCGGCCGTCCACGCGGATGGCGCCCGTGGTCGGGCGCAGAAAGCCCGCGATCATGTTCAGCAGCGTGCTCTTGCCGCAGCCGGAAGGGCCCACGATGGAGACGAACTCGCCTTCCGGGATCGTCAGGCTGACATCGCCCACCGCGTGGGTCGTGGCCTGGCGCGTCTGGTACGCCTTGCCGACGTGGTCCAGCGTGATCATCAGAGGCCCCTGGCGCGGCGCACGAAGCTCATGTTCACGCAGCGGTCGTACGGCACCGTCTTGATCTCGTCATTGGAGAACTGGCGGCCGTCGCCCATGATGGCCGTCATGCGGTCGTAGGCGTCCTGGGTGATGATGTTGTCCTTCAGGAACACCGTTTCCTTGTACACGCCCAGCGTCTTCTCGATCGCGTCGCGCGGAAAGGCGCTGAGGTAGTCGTCGTAGATGGCGTCGGTGACGGCCGCGGCGCTGTTGGCGCCGATGAAATCCTGCGCCCGCACCAGGCCCGTGACGAAGGCCTGCACCACCTCGGGACGTTTCTGTATGGTGTCCTGCAGCGTCAGCGCCGCGATGCCGGGCACGTCGCCGCCCATGAACTCGTTCCATGAGCTCTCGGTGGTGGCGTCGAAAATGGGCACGCCCCAGCCTTCCTGGCGAGCCTGTTCCATCATGGACATGGTGGCCATGCTGGCGGATACCGAACCGGTCTTGAGCGCGCCCAGCATGGTCGCCAGGTCGCCCAGCGGGCGGATGTCGACCTTGTCGGCCACGCCCGCCTTCTGCATCAGGTACAGCGCCATCAGCCAGGTGCTGGACTGCGGCTGGGTGGCGCCCACGCGCTTGCCGGCAAGGTCCTTCAATGACTTGATCTTGCCGCTTTCGAAGTCTTCGCGGCGCACGATGACGTTGGCATAGGTGAGCTTGCGGTCGAAGCCGAACACCAGGGTGGCGGGCTTGCCGGCCAGGGTCAGGGCCGGCGCCGCGGTGGCGGCGGTGGCGCCGAAGGCGATCTGGCCCGCGGCCAGCAGCTGGTTGGTGCGCGGGCCGCTCTGGGAGTTCAGGTATTCGACCTCGAGCCCGCCCTCGCCGAAATAGCCGTTCTTGAGCGCCACGTAGCCGGCGGCGAAGAAGGGATCGATGCTGCCCTGCCCGTAGGCCACGCGGCCGAGCTTGGGTTGCGCGAAGGCGACGCGGCCATTGACGAGGCCGATGCCGGCCAGCGCGCCGGCTGCGGCCAGCACGCGGCGGCGGGTGGTGAAATCGGGGCTAGCGCTCATGTCATCCTCGGTTTTGGTCTGGTTGCTGCGGTGTGGCGTAGACAATACCCCAGCCTCCCGCGTCCAACAATGGAAAACGCCCGGTTGCCCGGGCGTTGCATGGCTGCGCGGCATCGAACATCCGCCGTGCCGGCACGGCGGATGTTCGATGGCTTACGCGGTCTTCTTCGGCGCGGCCTTCTTGACCGCTTTCTTGGCTGCGGTCTTTTTCACCGCGGCCTTCTTGGCGGGCGCTTTCTTGGCGGCGGTCTTGGTTGCCGTCTTCGCCGCGGTCTTCGCGGCCGTCTTGGCAGGGGCGCGCGCGCGGCCGGGTTTTTCGGGCCGGGGCTCGAACTCGAAGCCGATCTTTCCGTCCGGCTGGCGGACGAGGAAGGCCTTGAACTTGCGGTTCGTGCGGCTGGAGACGAAACCGTCGAGCAGGTCGGTGCGGCCGTCGGTCAGCAGCTTCTCCATCTGCTCGCGCGAGATCTCCTGCTGCAGGATGACCTTGCCCGAACGGAAATCGCAGCTCTTTTCGGGGCCGACGGATTTCTCGCAGACGTAGCTCATGCCGTGCTCGAACACGCGCGACTTGCACTTGGGGCAGGCGCCCACCGGCGTGTGGCCGGAGAAGTCCACCGCTTCGTTGTCGTCCTCGTCGTTCTGGCCGAAGTCGAATTCCAGCTTGTACTCGTCGCTGATGCGCAGGATGGCGGCGAACGGCCGGCCCATCTTGCTGATGAAGCCCTGCAGCGGACCGATCTCGCGCTTGGCGAGCAGCTCTTCCACTTCGGGCAGCTCGAAGGTGCGGCCGCCGGGATGCTTGCCGATGGAGAAGTCGCAGTTCGTGCAGGCGTAGCGGCGGTAGTTTTCCTTCACGACGCTGCCGCACTTGGGGCAGGGCGTTTGCAGCGTGGCGTAGTCGCCGGGCACCGTGTCGCGCTCGTATTCCTTGGCGCGCTTGACGATGACCTGCGTCATTTGCGCGATTTCGCGCATGAACGCCTCGCGGCCCAGGCCGCCCTGTTCGATCTGCTTGAGCTTGTGCTCCCATTCGCCGGTGAGTTCGGGCGAGGTCAGTTCGGTCACGTCCAGGCCGGACAGCAGCGTCATCAGCTGGCGCGCCTTGGCGGTGGGGACCAGGTCGCGGCCCTCGCGGCGCAGGTAGCTTTCGTTGAGCAGGCCTTCGATGATGGCCGCGCGCGTGGCCGGCGTGCCCAGGCCGCGCTCGGACATGGCCTCGCGCAGTTCCTCGTCGTCCACGAGCTTGCCCGCGCCTTCCATGGCCGACAGCAGCGTCGCTTCGTTGAAGCGCGCCGGCGGCTTGGTCGACAGGCCCACCGCATCCACGTCCTCGGTGCGCACGGTCTCGCCGTCCGCCACGGGAACCAGATTGGCGTCCTCGCCCTGGGCTTCCTTGCCATAGACCGTCAGCCAGCCCGGGTTGACCAGCACCTTGCCGTCGGTGCGGAAGCGGTGCCCCTGCACTTCGGTCATGCGCGTGGTGACGCGGTATTCCGCGGCGGGGAAGAACACCGCCAGGAAGCGCTTGAGCACCAGGTCGTAAAGCTTGCCTTCGGCCTCGCTGAGGTCGTGCGGGATCTGCAGCGTCGGGATGATGGCGAAGTGGTCCGACACCTTTTTATTGTCGAAGATGCGGCGGTTCGGCTTCACCCATTGCTTGCTGACCACCGTTTCCGCGTGGCGGGACAGGCCGCCGACCGCGTTGGAGCCGCCCGTGGCCAGCGCCCGCATGGTTTCCTGCACCGTGCCGATGTAGTCTTCGGGCAGATAGCGCGAATCGGTACGCGGGTAGGTCAGCGCCTTGTGGCGCTCATACAGGGTCTGGGCCAGCGCCAGCGTGGTCTTGGCCGAAAAGCCGAAGCGGCCGTTGGCTTCGCGCTGCAGCGAGGTCAGGTCGTACAGGGCCGGCGACATCTGGGTCGACGGCTTGGATTCCTCGGTGACGCTGCCGGGCTGGTCGCGGCAGGCGGCCACCACGCTCTGGGCGGCGGCCTGCGACCACAGGCGCGATTCGCGCTTTTCGGGGTCGCGTTCGTCTTTCTTGAATTCCGGGTCGATCCAGCGGCCTTCGTACAGGCCGGCGGCGGCCACGAACTGCGCGCGCACCTCCCAGTAGTCGCGCGGCACGAAGCGGCGGATGCGCTCTTCGCGCTCGGCCACGATGGCCAGCGTGGGCGTCTGCACCCGGCCGACCGGCGTCTTGAAGAAGCCGCCGTCCTTGCTGTTGAAGGCGGTCATGGCGCGCGTGCCGTTGATGCCCACCAGCCAGTCGGCCTCGGCGCGGGAACGGGCGGCCGCTTCCAGCGGCTTGAGCTGCACGTCGTCGCGCAGGTTGGCGAAGGCTTCGCGGATGGCGGCCTGGGTCATCGACTGCAGCCACAGGCGCTGGATCGGCTTTTTCACGCCCGCATACTGAATGATGTAGCGGAAGATCAGCTCGCCCTCGCGCCCGGCGTCACAGGCGTTGATGATGGCGTCCACGTCCTTGCGCTTGGCCAGGCGGACCAGCAGCTTCAGGCGTTCGGCGGATTTCTTGTCGGTCGGGCCCAGCTCGAACTCGGGCGGAATCACGGGCAGGTGCGTGAAGCTCCATTTCCCCTTGACCGGATCGTTGGGCGCGACCAAGCTGAGCAAATGGCCGATGCTGGACGCGAGGACGTAACGTTCGCTTTCAAAATAGTCGCCCTCGCGCGCGAAGCCTCCCAAGGCGCGTGATATATCAAGGGCCACCGAGGGCTTCTCGGCAATAATCAGCGTTTTATTCATGTGTATCCAGTGGCGGTAGTCCCGCCGTATCAGCGCGGATAATAAGATCGGAGATTCGCCAGATGCAAGTCGGCACTGAAAGGCAAGCGGGATCCGAACTGCACGCTTGGCGTCAATTCCTGGCGCGAAGCACCCTGTGGCTGGGCGTTTTGCTGCTTGGCAGCGCCGCGGTTTGCTGGGTCGCCGCCAACTGGCAGGAAATGACCAAAGTGCAGCGCTTCGCCGGCGTACAGGCGCTGCTGGCGGTCTGCGCGCTGGCCGCCGCGTGGGCCGGGCTGCGCCTGCGGGCCAGCCCCGGCGTGCGGCGCAGCATCCCCGGCGCCCTGCTGGCGCTGGCCGGCATCCTGCTCGGCGCCCTGCTCGCGCTATTGGGCCAAACTTACCAGACCGGGGCCGATACCTGGGAACTGTTCGCCTGGTGGGCGGCCCTGCTGCTGCCCTGGGCGCTGGCGGCGGCCAGCCAGGCCGTCTGGCTGCTTTGGGTGCTGGTGCTGAACATGGCAACGGCCTTGTGGCTGGGCGAGCGCGCCTTCGACTGGTGGATGGTCTTCGGCGGCCCGGGGGCCGCCAGCCTGATCATCGCGGCCCTGAATCTCGTGCTGCTGCTGGCCTGGGAAATGGCCGCGCGCCGCTGGCGGGCCAGCACCCTTTTCGGGCCGCGCATCCTGGCCGCATTCATCATCAGCGCCCTGGTGGTGTCCCTGATGTTCGGCGATTACATCCTGCGCGGCCTGGGCACCGCCAACGGCGTGGCCTGGCTGGCCGTCACGCTGGGCCTGGGCTTTTATTATCAGCGGGGCCGGCGCGACCTGGTCATCCTGGCCATGCTGGCGGCGGGCGTGATCTGCGTTTCGCTGCGGGTGGTGGGCGAATGGCTGCTGCGGCTCGAGCCCGGCGTCTGGGCCGCCCTGCCGCTGGCCGCGCTGCTGATGGCCGAAGCCGTCTGGGCCGCCCGCTGGCTGCGCCGCCTGGGCGCCGAACCGGCGGTGCCCGTGGCTGCGGCGGATGCCGAACCGGCCGCCGCCTCGGCGGGCAACTCGGTCGATCCGGCCGATGCCGGCGCGCCGGTGGCGCAACTGGCGCCGGCCTCGCCGCAGGCCGATCCGCCCTGGTACGTGCAGTGCCTGCTGGGCCTGAGCGCCTGGTTGGCCACCTTGCTGCTGCTGGTGTTCGTGGCCTTTTCCGGCGTCGTCACGACGGAAGAAGGCGCGCTGGTGGCCGGGCTGGTGCTGTGCGCGGCGGGCGTGGCGGTGCTGCGCAGCGACGCCGGGCCGTTCTGGCGCCAATGCGGCACGGCGATGGCCTTCACCGGCCAGATCCTGATCATCTACGGCCTGTCCAGTTCCACCTCGTTCACCAACGCCTGCCTGTTCGTGCTGCTGATGGCCGCCGCCGTCTATGCGCTGGGGCCGGACGCGATCCTGCGTTTCCTGAGCGGGCTGCTGATCGCCTCGGCGGCCGCCGGCCTGATCTGGCGCGGCGTGGCGCCGGAGCTGATGCGCGAGGACCTGCTGGACGCCTGGCTGGACTTCGACGTGGCGCAGGCCACCTTCATCTGGCTGCCTATCGCGGTGACCGGGGCCTGGGCCACGGCGGTCCTGTTCAGCCTGGGCCGCCGCCTGGGCGGCAAGCGCGCCCACGCGCTGCAGCCGCTGGCCTGGGCCTTCCTGCTGTCGGTCCAGGGCATGGTGTGGCTGGCCAGCGGGATTTCGGCGCTGCAACTGCCGGCGATGTGGCAGCTCAATCCGAGGACCGCGGTGCTGGTGACGGCAGGCGCCGTGCTGCCCGCCGCGGCCGCCCTGGCGGTGCTGTGGCCTCGGCGTCACGTGCTGACGGCCGGCGTGACCTGGGGCGTGCCGCTGGCGTTGCTGGTCCTGGCGCTGTTCTGGCTGCCCAGCCCCGGCGTGGGCTTCGCGCTGGCGTGGCTGTTGCTGGGCTTCGGGCTGAACCAGCCGCGGCTGGCGATCTTCGGGGTCCTGAGCCTGCTGGCCTACCTGGGCGTCTATTACTACCAGCTCGACGTGCCGTTGCTGCAAAAGGCGCTGTGGCTGAGCGGCGCCGCGGTGCTGCTCTTCCTTCTGCGGGGCCTGGTGTGGCTGGTGCCCAGGCTGATGCGCACGCAGGCGCCCGCCGCGCGCGGGCCGCTGCCGCCGGTGTCGGGCGTGCTGCGCTGGCGCACCCTGGCCATCCTGGGCGGCCTGGCGCTGGTGCTGGCGGTGGCCAATGGCGGAATCTGGCAGCGCGAGAAGCTGCTGGCTTCCGGCAAGGTGGTCATCCTGGAACTGGCGCCGGTGGATCCCCGGTCCTTGATGCAGGGCGACTACATGGCGCTGAACTTCGCCGCCAGCCGGGAGGTCACGCGGCTGCGCCTGGGCGGCGAGAACCGCGGGGAAGACGACTCCATCCTCGGCTATGAGCCCGACGGCTACGTCATGCTGGCGCGCGACGAGCGCGGCGTATCGCAGCCGCTGCGCATCCAGCCCGACGTGCATCCGCACACCGATGCCGAGGTACCGTTGCGCTATCGCGTGCGCAACAATGGCGTGCGTATCGTGACCAATGCCTATTTCTTCCCCGAAGGGCAGGCCGCGCGCTATCAGGTCGCCCGGTATGGCGAGCTGCGGGTGGCCGACAACGGCGAGGCGCTGCTGGTGCGGATGCTCGGAGAGGATCTGCAGCCGCTATAAGAAGAAGGAAGCGGCTGCCGGGATGTCAGGGAAAGCGCCGCGCCCAGTGCGCGGTGGCTACGCGCAGGAAGGCGTCGCGCTCGGTTGCCGGGAACGGCTCGAAGCCCAGCGCCGTCCAGGCGCCCTTCAGCGCCTCCAGCGGCGCGCCGGTATCGATGGGCGGGGCGCCATTCTGCTTGGACAGCTTGAGCCCGCTGCCGGCGTCCAGGATCAGCGGCACGTGCAGGTAGCGCACCGGCGGCAGGCCCAACAGGCGGCCGAGCACGCGCTGGCGCGCCGTGGAGCCGAGCAGGTCCGCGCCGCGCACCACGTCCGTGACGCCCTGCGCCGCATCGTCCACCACCACGGCCAGCTGATAGGCCCACAGGCCGTCCGCGCGCCGCAGCGCCATGTCTCCCACGGCCCGGGCCACGTCCTGTTCCTGCGGCCCCAGCCAGCGGTCCTCGAAGCGTTCCACGCCTTCCGGCAGCCTTACGCGCCAGGCTCGGGCCTGGCGGCCTTCGGGCAGGCCGTTGCGGCAGGTGCCCGGGTAGGGCCGTTCGCCGTCGGCGCCGGGCTGGGTCTGGCCGCGCAGGGCGGAATCGGCGATTTCGCGGCGGGTGCAGCCGCAGCCGTAGATCAGGCCGCGCGCCGCCAGGGCGTCGAAGGCGGCCTGGTAGGCGTCGCCGCGCCTGGACTGCCACATGACCTCGCCGTCCCAGGACAGGCCCAGCGCTTCCAGCTGCGCCATGATGCGTTCGGCCGCGCCGGGCACGGTGCGCGGCGTGTCCACGTCTTCGATGCGCAGGAGCCAGCGGCCGCCATGGGCGCGCGCGTCCAGCCAGCTGGCCAGCGCGGCCACGAGCGAGCCCGCATGCAGCGGACCGCTGGGGCTGGGGGCGAAACGGCCGACGTAGGTCACAGGGCAATGCCCGCGCGGTTGCGCGCGGGAGACGGCAAGGAGATTCGGGGGCGGCGGCGCGCCGCGCTCAATGGAGGCGGCGCACGCCTTCGTCGTCCAGCAGCTCTTCCAGGACCAGATTGTCGATCTCGGCTTCCTGGCTCCAGAGAACCATGAGGGCGATGATCTTGATCTTGGAAAGCGGCACGGGCGATTCCGACGCAGCCAGGCCACGGTCGATGACGATTTCGCGCAGCGGCGCGGGCAGCACGCCGGCGGACTCCAGGAAGGCGATGAAGCCGATGGATTCGGTGCCGAGCTGCTGATACTCGTTATCGGTGTAGATCCGGGTGCCGGTGGTGGGCGCCTGGGCGAGATCGACGCATCGTTCGGTGGTCTCGGCCAGGCCGTAAAGCCACCCGAGAGCGTCGTCGATGTCTTCGTGCTCGAACCCAGCGGCGGCAAGCCGCTTGGCCAGCACGTCGGCCGCAGGACAGGCTTGCGGCGTGTAGTAATTCTCGTACAGATAAACCAGGATATCGAACATATGGCGCAGTGTTGTGCCTGTTTGCACAGTCGGCCCGCATATCGGCAGACCAGCAAACATGAATTTTACTTTACGCCGTTTTATAGGGGCGGGCAACCGAGAGGCCGGGGAATGTTGTATGCCGTCACTCCGGGGCAACTTGGCCGCCATCGTCGGCCAATTGCCGGCAAAATGCATGGTTCAGAGAAAAAGGGGCGGACCCGGTTGGTCCGCCCCTTTTTACAATTCGCGGCCGGCGCGCGGCCCGGCCCTCAGGCGGCCTTCGGCGCGTTTTCGAGCTTGAGCTGAGCCAGCTGGCGCACGAACACCGGGACGCAGATGGCCAGCCCGATCAGGCCGCTGGTCAGCCCCGGCAGGATCGTGAGCAAGGCGCCGATGGTGCACAGCCAGCGCTCCCAGCCCTTCATGCCGACCAGCATGTAGCGCGAGAAGGCCGCCGACAGCAGCACCAGCCCGACCATGCAGCCGAACAGGGTCACGAAGAAGTCGTACCAGGTGAAGCCCTGGACCGAAATCAGCAGCGACGGCGAGAACACGAACACGAACGGCACGATGAGCTTGGTGATGCCCAGCCGGAACGCCGTGTTGCCGGTCTTGAACGGGTCGCTGCCCGCCATCCCGGCGGCCGCATAGGCCGCCAGCGCCACCGGAGGCGTGATGTCGGCCAGGATGCCGAAATAGAACACGAAGAAGTGCGCCGCGATCGGCTGCACGCCCAGCTGCACCAGCGTGGGCGCGGCCACGGCCACCATGATCAGGTAGTTCGCCGTGGTGGGAATGCCGCAACCCATCAGGATGCAGACGATGCCGGTCATGACGAGCGCCGCGATCAGCGTGAGCGTCTGCGTGTTGGCGATGACGTCGGGAATCACGGTGGCCGCGCCTCCTGCGATCGCCTGGGCCGCCGAAATCACGATGTACGAGATCTTGAAGCCCACGCCGGTCAGCGTGACCACGCCGATCACGATGCCCACCGTGCCTGCGGCCGCGCCCACGGCCAGCGCATACTTCGCGCCGGTCTCGAAGGCCTCGTACAGGTCGCGCAGGCGCAGGCGCTGGAACGGATTCAGCATGCCCACCACGATGCAGCCCGTGATGCCCGCGAACGCCGCCAGGTAGGGCGTGCGGCCGCTGGCCAGCACGCCGATCAGCAGCACCAGCGGGATCAGCGTGGGCCAGCGCATCTTGAACGACTGCTTCAGCTTGGGCATTTCCTCGTCGGTCAGGCCGCGCAGGCCTTCGCGCTTGGCCTCGAAGTGCACCTGCATGAACATGCCGAAGAAGTACAGGAAGGCCGGGAAAATGCCCGCGATCGCGATCTGCTGGTACGGGATGCCCAGGAATTCGATCATCAGGAAGGCGGCCGCGCCCATGATGGGCGGCGTGATCTGCCCGCCCGTGCTGCTGGCCGCCTCCACGCCCGCCGCGAAGTGCCGCGGATAGCCGATGCGGATCATGGCGGGGATCGTCAGCGAGCCCACCGTCACGGCGTTGGCCACCGAGGAACCGGAGAGCATCCCGAACATGGCGGAACCGAACACCGACACCTTGGCGGGGCCGCCGGCATAGCGCCCGGCGATGGTCGAGGCCACGTCCAGGAACAGCTGGCCCAGGCCGATGCGGGTGGCCAGCACGCCGAACAGCACGAAGTGGAAGACGTAGGTCGCCACCACGCCCACCGCCACGCCGTACACGCCCTGGCTGGTCAGGTACATGTGGTTGACGACCTGGGACCAGGTATTGCCCGCGTGCTGCAGCAGCCCCGGGAAGTAAGGCCCGAACATGGCGTAGGCCATGAAAACGATCGCGATGATGGGCAGCGGCCAGCCCATGGCGCGCCGCGTGGCCTCCAGCAGGCCGATCAGCAGGATCGAGCCCATGAACACGTCGATCGGCAGCGGGTTGCCGACGCGGAAGGCCAGGTCCTCGAAGATGTAGGGGATGTACAGCACCGACAGGGCCAGCGCGATGGCGATGATCCAGTCGTACAGCGGAATGCCGCCCGGCGCATACCAGGTGGATTTGGGTTCGCGGTTGTAATGCGCCTTCGAAAAGCCGAAGACGAGGAAGATGAGGCTGAGCACGAACGCCAGGTGCACGCCGCGGTGCGTGGCTTCGCGCAGCAGGCCGAAACCGGCCGTGTAGTAGTGGAAGATCGAAAGCGTTACCAGCAGGCCGGAGACGATCCAGGTGGCCGTCTTGTCCAGCGGCCGGAAGCGGATTTCCGAGTCGTACTTCTCCGCCAGCTGCTGGGTTTTTTGGTGATCAATTTCCATCGCAGTAATTCTCTGGGTGATTCAGCAAGCAGGGCCGCTCGTGGCGGCCCTACTCAAGCGCGGCGCGTCGCTCCGCGGACATACAGACTTCAATCTGGCCGCGCGGCACACTCGCCGCATAATCCCGCCGCCGCCCCATCGGGGCCGCGTGGATCCGGCTCCGCCGGTCCACTGCGGCGCCCCTGGGGGAAGCGCCAAAGGCGCTCGGGGGGGACCTACTTCAGCAGGCCGATTTCCTTGTAGAACTTCTCGGCGCCCGGGTGGAACGGGATGCCGGCGCCCTTGATCGCGTTGTCGCGGGTGATGAGCTTGCCCTTGGCGTGGCCGTTGTCCAACGTCTTGCGCGTGGCGTCGCTGTACAGGGCCTTGGTGACGTCGTACACGACCTGTTCCGGCAGCTTGGCCGACGTGACCATCTGGGCGTTGACCGAGATCGTCTTCACTTCACCCACGTTCTGGTAGGTGTTGGCGGCGATGGTGTCGGGCGTGAAGAACTCCTGCTTGGCGCGCAGCGCGTCGATTTCGGGGCCGACCAGCGGCACGATCTCGATGCCGGCGCCGCTGGACGCCAGTTCCGCGATCGCGCCGGCGGGGGCGCCGCCCACGAAGAAGAACGCGTCCAGCCCGCCGTCCTTGAGCTTGTCGCCGGCCTGGTTGGGCTTGAGGTATTCGGCCTTGATGTCCTTGTCGGTCATGCCGTAGGCGCCCAGGATCAGGCGCACGTCGACCAGCGTGCCGGAGCCCGGCTCGTCCATCGAGACGCGCTTGCCTTTCAGGTCGGCCACGCTCTTGATGCCGGCGCCCTTGCGCGCCACCAGGTGGATGCTTTCCGGGTACAGCGTCGAGATCAGGCGCAGGTCCTGCGCCTTGGGCTTGCCTTCGAAGGTGCCGGTGCCGCTGTAGGCCCAGTAGGCCACGTCGGATTGCGTGAAGCCCGCTTCGAACGAACCGCCCAGGATGCCGTTGATATTGGCCACCGACCCGTTGGAGGCGACCGCCGTGGCGACCAGCTTGCCGGGCTGGGACACCGCGTTGGCGATGATGCCGCCGATGGGGTAGTAGGTACCGGCGGTGCCGCCGGTCCCGATGCGGAAGAATTGCTGCGCTTGCGCGGTGCCGGCGGCGCCGACCGCGGCGACGGCCAGGGTCAGGGTGGTGATCCAGTGCTTCAGTTTCATGCGGGCTTCTCCGTGATTTTGCTGACGGTTGAATATTGTTCGTTTTTGCCGCCGGGTCTTGCGCCCGGCGGCAAAAAACGCGCCTCCCCTCGGGGGCTTTCTTTATGATGAAATTCTGTCATGCCGACCTCTTGTAGCCAATGCTTACCGGGCTATCGTTTACCAGGGGGTCGCATGCCCTTTAGGTTATGACCCGCCCAGGTTTGGTTATGGCGCGGTTACATCCACGCGTGCAAATAACGGAGTATTTCCGATGTCCCAGGAAGTCATACGCGGCATAGCGCTGCCCCCGGCGGCCCAGCCGGGCGATCCCCTGGCCCGGGTCGACACGCCCAGCCTGGCGCTGGACCTGACGGCTTTCGAGGCGAACCTGCGCACGATGCAGGCCTGGGCCGATCGGCACGACGTGGCCTTGCGGCCCCACGCCAAGGCGCACAAATGCCCCGAGATCGCCCTGCGCCAGCTGGCTTTGGGCGCGCGCGGCATCTGCTGCCAGAAGGTCAGCGAGGCGCTGCCCTTCGTGGCCGCCGGTATCCGCGACATCCACATCAGCAACGAGGTCGTCGGCTCGGCCAAGCTGGCGCTGCTGGGCCAGCTGGCGCGCGCCGCCAAGATGAGCGTCTGCGTGGACAACGCGGAAAACCTGGCGCAGCTGTCCGCCGCCATGACCCAGGCCGGCGCCGAGATCGACGTGCTGGTGGAGGTGGACGTCGGCCAGGGCCGCTGCGGCGTGTCGGACGGCGCCACGGTGCTGGCGCTGGCGCAGCAGGCCCGCGCATTGCCGGGTGTGCATTTCGCCGGGCTGCAGGCCTACCACGGCTCGGTGCAGCACTTCCGCGCGCGCGAGGAGCGCGCCAGCGTCTGCCGCCAGGCCGCTGGCATCGCCGTGTCCTATGCGCAGCTGCTGCGCGAAAGCGGCATCGCCTGCGACACCATCACGGGGGGCGGCACGGGCAGCGCGGAATTCGACGCGGCCAGCGGGGTCTACACGGAACTGCAGGCGGGCTCCTACGCCTTCATGGACGGCGACTACGGCGCCAATGAATGGAGCGGCCCGCTGGCCTTCCAGAACAGCCTGTTCCTGCTGTCCACCGTGATGAGCGCGCCCGCGCCCGGCCGGGTGGTGCTGGATGCCGGCCTGAAGTCGGCTTCCGCCGAATGCGGCCCGCCCGCCGTCCATGGCGAATCGGGCCTGACCTGCACCGCCATCAACGACGAGCACAGCGTGGTCCGCGTGGAACCCGGCGCCACGCCGCCCGCGCTGGGCAGCGTGCTGCGCCTGGTGCCCGCGCACGTGGATCCCACCTTCAACCTGCACGATGGCCTGGTGGTGTTCAAGGACGGCGTGGTGCAGGACATCTGGGAGATTTCCGCGCGCGGCTTTTCCCGCTGAGCCGTGATGCAGCAGCCCGTATCCTTCGATTGGAAGATTCTCCTGCCCGACGTGCTGGACACGCTCAGGCAAATCTATTCGACCCGCCACCCGGCGCTTGCGTCCGCGCGCCTGGACCTGCTTCGTTCCGTCATGCGCGACGACCGCGCCGATGACTTCCTGCCCGCGCTGGGCCAGGAACTGGAGGCGTTGGGGCTGGCGCTCATCGAGCAGCGCGAAGAGGACGACGCGATCCGTCTGCTGATCGTGCCGCAGGCCCAGGCGGACGGCCTCAAGACGCAAATACAGGCGCAGGGCTGGGAAGCCGTCGCGCATCGGCAGGAAGGCGCCGCGGCTGGCGCCCAGGCGGCCCTGCCCAAGCCGGCCTCGGGTCCGCTGTGCGGCCCCGGGGATTACCTGGACATGCCCTACGCGGTAGCGGTGGCTCCGGGATGGGCCTGCGCCGTCATGACGGACTGGGATGCCCCGACGCTCACCGACCTGCGTGCATGGCCGGCATTGCGCGCGATCGCCGGCAAGTTTTCCGCGCGGCGTGGCCTGCTCGCCTCCTGCGTCAGCCCCGACGGCGTGCATGCCTGGATCGAGCAGGGCCCGGACGGACTGTCCAGCACGCCCTATGCGCGGCTGCTGCATTCCGATCAGGTCGAGCTGCCCCCTTCAAACCGGCCCGGCGTGCCCCTGCCGCCGCGCGCCGCGCAAGTGCAACGCCGGACGCCGGAATTCAGCCTGGGGTTCGCGGGCGACGATCTGCTGCTGGTGGACCGTGGCATGGTCTTTCTTTATCCGGGCTACGCGAGGCAGGCGGAGGACGTCGCTGCGGAGCCGTCGCTGCTGTACACCGCGCCCCCGCAACGCCGTCCCGTCAGTGACAGGTCCGCCGTCATTCCTACGCCGGGCGGCCGTACCTGCGTGCTGTGCCGCGGCCAACTGCTGGAGTGTCGCGGGCCTGGAGGCCGGCGCCGTTCACCAACACGAGGTGGGGCATCTGCCTGCCGGCGGCATGACGCTGCAAGCGCTGCCGGGCGGCTGGTTGTTGCTGGGCCACTGGCATGCGCCGCATCGCAGCATGGATCTGGGCCAGCTCTGGCATCCGGCGTCGGGCCAGGTGCTTCGAATCCGCCACGGCGCGCTCGATCTGGATAGCGGGATACAACGGTGGATCAGCCTACCGGGCGGCGAGGCCGTGGCGGGCGGCCAGACGCGGTACGCGCGGCTCGGCCGCTTCGATGCCCTGCTGGGCCGCCTGGACGCAAAAGCGCAATAGGACGCGACGCGCAATAAACGCAAAAAGGCCGGCGCGCGATCCGCGCGCCAGCCGTTCCAGCAGGTTGCCGATGCAGGACCTACTGGGCTTTCTGCTGGATCTTCTCTCCGCCGCGTTCAATGTCCTTGCCGGCGCCTTCCATCGTGTTGCAGCCGGCCGAGATGGCGGTTATTGCCAGCATCAGCGCAAGCCAGAGTCGATGAATCATTTTTTTCTCCTTTCGGCGTTCATGGGCTAGCGGGCCATGCCGATGGGCAGCCGCGCTATTTCTTGCTCAGCAAGTCGCGTGCCTGATCCTTGGCCTCGCCCACGTTGCGCTGCACCTTGCCCACGGTTTTCTCCGCCTTGCCCTCGGCTTGCGTCTGGCGGCTGCCCGTCAGCTTGCCGGCCGTTTCCTTGAGCGTGCCTTTGACTTCCTTCGCAGCGCCCTTGATGCGGTCGTTATCCATGTTTCGCTCCTCGTTGCAGGTTGCGTGAAACCGCGCCGGGGCTCCGGCGGCGGACGCAACCACTATAGAAAGCGCATGGCGCGCGCGTAAGAAGCGCGCACATCAGGACGGCTGGTACTTTTCTACCGCTTGCGGACCGGCTTCTGCGCCCGCTTGCGCGCCGGCTTCTCATAGCCCACGATGCCGCGCTGCCGCGCCCAGATGATGGCGGCGCTGCGCCTGTGCACGTCGAGCTTGCTGTACAGCGCGGCCACGTGGTTGCGCACGGTGTTGCGCGACAGGCGCAGGCCGGACGCGATCTCGGTATCCGTATGGCCCTGGCACATCAGGCCCAGGATCTCGCGTTCGCGCGGCGTCAGGTCGGCGAGTTCGGCCTGCCCCTGCGGCATGCCCCGAGGCGCGCGGATCTGCGCCAGTTTTTCAATGACACTGCGGCTGAACCACGACGTGTCCTGCATGACCGTTTCGATCGCTTCCATCAGCTCGACCTCGCTGCGCTTGCGCTCGGTGATGTCCTGGATCGCCGCCAGCACGCAGGGCTGGTCCTGGATGGACACCGGCGCGGCCGATACCAGGCAGTCCAGGAGCGCGCCGTCGCGCGTGCGCAGCGCCATTTCCTGGCCATGCACGCCGGCGCCCTGCTCCAGCGAGGCCATGGCGCGGTCATAGGCTTGCGGGTCTATCCACAGCTGCGCCAGCGCGTCCTCGTCGCGGGCCAGCGTCTCGGCGTCATAGCCCGTCGTGGCGACGAAGGCGTCGTTGACCTCCAGCAGCCTGCCTTCCGTGGTGCTGAGCGTCATGGGCACGGGCGCCAGCCGGAACGCCGTGGCAAAGCGCCGCTCGCTGTCGCGCAGCGCCGTCTCGGCCTTGCGGCGCGGCTCCAGGTCGTTGAAGGTGAACAGCATGCCGGGCTGGTCCGCCACTTCGATGGGCTGGCCGGCCACCACCACCAGTTTGGCGCCGCCGTCCTGCACCGCGATGATGGTCTCCGTCTGCGGAATCGTCGCCCCTTCCGCCAGCCGGCGCAGCGCCTCTTCGCGTTGCGGCGTGTCGCCCAGCACGTCCAACTGGCGCAGCGTCTTGCCCAGCACCTGCTCGCGGGTGTAGCCGGTCATGGCCAGAAAGCCGTCATTGACCTTGATGTGGCGCAGGTCCGCCAGCGAGCTGATCACGGCCGGCGCGGGATTGGCGCTGAAGGTGCGCTCGAAGCGTTCCTCCGCGCTGTACTGCTCGGTCACGTCCAGCAGCACCAGCACCATGCCTTCGGCCGCGCCCTGCGCATCGCGCAGCACCAGGTTGCGCACCTGCAGCATGCGGCTGAATTCCGGATCGCGCCGGCTGCTCACTTCCACCACCACGTCCTTGTAGGCCTCGCCCGCCAGGGCCCGGTCCAGCGGATACTGCGCCGCGCGCAATGCGCGGCGCTTGCGGTCGCGCAGCGAGAACGCCTTGCGGTAGCCGGCGGCGGTGCCGCCCAATGCGGCCAGGTCCTTCACGCCGTGCATGGCCAGCGCGGTGTCATTGGCCCAGACGATGCGGCGGTCCTGGTCCAGCAGGAGGATGCCCTCGATCAAGCCGTCGATGATTTCCAGCAGATGGCGGCGTTCCGTCGTGAACGCCGTGGCGGTCTTCTTCATTCCGGCTCCTGGTTGGGCAAGAGATAAGAAGAAAGTACTAGATAAAGCCGTCCCGCGTGATCTGGGCGTGCGCGGGCATGGCTTTTATCGTGGGCTTGCACGATACGCGTGCCGGTGCGCGTGTAGCGGTTGCATGAATCCTTCAGGAGACATCCATGAACACGAATCAGAAGCCTGGCGATCCCGCCATTGCACCGGGTACCGACCCGTCGCCGCGGCCCGGACAGGAGCCGGGGGATGCGCCCGAAAAGCAGGCCCCCGGCCAGCTGCCGGGCCAGCCCGGACCGGACGACACCGGGTCCGGACGCACGCCGCCCGACGTGCCCGGCAACCCGGGCCAGCCTGGAGAGAGGCCCAGGCAACCCGGCGAGCCCGGACGCCCGGACCAGCCGGGCGGTCCCGCCTGAAGCGCGCGCCGGCCGCGCTGGTCCGCTTACGTCAAACCGTCCCTGCGCCTGCGGGGCGGTTTCAGGCAAGCATCAGTCGACCTGGGCGCCCGACTGCTTCACCGCCTTGCCCCACTTCTCGACTTCGCCGGCGATGAACGCGCCGGTGGCCTGCGGCGTCAGCGGCATGGGCTCGGCGCCGCGGTCGCGGAAGAACTTCTGCATTTCCGGGGCGTTCAGCACCTGGCCGATCTGCTGGCTCAGGTAGCCCGTCACCTCGGGCGGCGTGCCGGCCGGCGCCAGCACCGAAGCCCAGCCGATGGCCTCGAAACCCGGATAGCCGGATTCGGCCACCGTCGGCACGTCCGGCAGTTGCGGCAGGCGCTTGGCCGTGGTCACCGCCAGCGCCACCGCCTTCTTGCTCTGCACGTGCGGCAGGCTCGCCGTCACCGAATCCACCATCAGCGGAACCTGATGCCCCAGGAAATCCGCCTGCGCCGGGCCGCTGCCCTTGTACGGAATATGGCGGATATCGATATTGGCCGCTGCCTTGAACATCTCGGCCGACAGATGCTGCGTGCCGCCGATCCCGGCGCTGGCGTAGGCCAGCTCGCCCGGATTGGCGCGCGCCTGGTCCACCAGCTGCTTCAACGAGGTAATGCCCGAGGCCGGCGTCGCCAGGAACATCAGCGGCACCGAAAACACCCCCGACACCGGCGCGAAATCCTTGGTCAGGCTGTAGTTGATGGTCTTGTACAGCGTCTGGTTCACCGCCGCGGCGGAGCCCGCGATCACCAGCGTGTAGCCGTCCGGCGTCGCGCGCGCGGCCTGCTCCATGCCGATATTGCTGCCGGCGCCGGCGCGGTTCTCCACCACGATCGGCTGCTTGACCGCCGCGCCCAGCTTCTCGGCCAGCGCGCGGGCGAAGATATCGGTGGCCTGCCCCGGCGGGAACGGCACGATCAGGCGGATGGGGCGCTCGGGGTAGGCGGCCTGGGCGGTCGCCGCCGCTGCGGTCAGGGCCAGGCCGGCGGCCAGACTGGAAAGAATACGTTTCATGATTGGTCAGTAAAAAGCGACAAAGGGCTGCGCGCGGGGAATGCGCCTGTTGCATAAAATAGAACGCCCCGCGCTGGCAGCCCTCTTGAGGCGGCCGAGGGGCGGATCGGCAGGGGTTCGTCACGATAGCATTCCCCCGCCGGTGCTAAATTCGCGTTTTAGCGTTTCCCACCCTTTTTCAACCCCTGTTCTCTCATTCCGCAGGAACCGCCATGGAATTCAGCCAGTTCAACGTCAACACCCTCATGGAGATCACCTCCCGCCCGGACCTCGTGTTCGTGCGAGGCCAGGGATCCTGGCTGGAGGATCACGCGGGCAAGCGATACCTGGACTTCGTCCAGGGCTGGGCCGTCAACACCCTGGGCCACTGCGCCCCGGAAATGCAGAAGGCCCTGCTGGACCAGTCCAAGCTGCTGATGAACCCGTCGCCGGCGTTCTACAACCTGCCCTCCATCGAACTGGCCACCCGCCTGACCAGCGCCTCGGTGTTCGACCGCGTCTTCTTCGCCAACAGCGGCGGCGAAGCCAACGAAGGCGCCATCAAGCTGGCGCGCAAATGGGGCCAGGTCAACAAGAAGGGCGCCTACAAGATCATCACCATGAACCACGGCTTCCACGGCCGCACCCTGGCAACCATGTCCGCCTCCGGCAAGCCGGGCTGGGACAAGATGTTCGCGCCCCAGGTGGAAGGTTTCCCGAAGGCCGAGATCAATGATCTGGAATCGGTGCGCAAGCTGATCGACGACCAGACCGTCGCCATCATGCTCGAACCCGTCCAGGGCGAAGCCGGCGTCATTCCCGCCACCAAGGAATTCATGCAGGGCCTGCGCAAGCTGGCGGATGAGCATAAGCTGCTGTTCATTGTGGATGAAGTGCAGACGGGGATGGGCCGCACCGGCACCCTGTTCGCCTACCAGCAATCCGACGTGGTGCCGGACATCATGACGCTGGCCAAGGGGATTGGCGGTGGGGTGCCGCTGGCTGCGTTGCTGGCGCGTCAGGAAGTCTGCGTGTTCTCGCATGGGGACCAGGGCGGCACGTATAACGGGAATCCGTTGATGGCGGCTGTCGGCGTGGCGGTGTTCGATGCCCTGGCTGCGCCGGGGTTCATGGAAGCGGTCAATGCCCGTGCAAAGCAATTGTCCGAGGGCCTGCTGGCTCTGTCGGCCAAGTACGGCATGAAGGGCGAGCGCGGGATGGGCTTGCTGCGTGCGCTGGTGATGGATCGCGATGATGGTCCGGCGATCGTCGAAGCCGCGCGGAATCTGGCGCCGAATGGCCTGCTGCTGAATGCGCCGCGGGGGAATCTGCTGCGGTTTATGCCGGCGTTGAATGTGACGGCTGAGGAAATTGAGACGATGCTGACGCAGCTGGATGGGTTGATTGCGCAGGTGCGTAAGGCCTGATTCAAGCTTTCGGGCAGTCATGCACAAAGGCCGCAGTCATTGCGGCCTTTGTGCATTTCGGCCAAGCGCCAGCGCTGGCGCGGCCGTCCCGCTAGAACTTGTGGGACAGCGTCAGCATGAAGTTGCGGGGAGCTGGCGCTGGTGCTCGTAGGCCTTCTTGAAGGTGTTCGAATCCTGATAGGCCACCACGCCCCGGGCGCGCAAGGTGCCGGCCTCGTTCAGCGGGCCCGAGCCGTCGACTTCGCCCCGGTAGTTATCCCAACTGCCGGCGCTGGCCGTCACCGAGAAGCGAACGCCGCAGCGCATCGCCATCGGCCAGCAGCCCCGGCCGCAGCGCGTGCAGCGTGCCGTTCAGCGCCGCGTTCAGCCGCTGCCACGCCGCGCCATGGCTCGGGCTCTCCGCCAGCCACCGGTCAAACGCCGCGCGGTCCGCATCGCTGGCCTGCCCACTGGACAAACAGACCTGCCATTCAATCGCCGCCTCGCGGGTGCGCGCATCCAAGGCCGTCATACCCCAAACACCTCGCAGCAACGGCGCAAGGCCTGCACGATGTACTTGCGCACCATGGTCGGCGACACCTTCAGCCGCGCCGCAATCTCCACATGAGTCAGGCCGTCGAGCTGGCTATACAGAAACGCCATCCTGGCCTTGGCAGACAGCCCGTCCAGCGCCTTATCCAGCGCCTGCAAGGCCTGCAGCGTCTGCACCCGTTCCTCGGCCGACGGCTCCAGCGGCTTCGGCTGCAAGCGCAACATCTCCAGCCAGGCCTGCTCCAGCTCCCGCCGCCGTCACATCCTCCGCGTCCTCGCGGTTGCGCAACCCATTGCGCAGCCGCCGCTCCAGCCACGGGTGGTCGTTCTTATAAATGGTGGAAAACCGGCTATCGCGTGTCGAGTCCACGGCCTGCGCTATGAATGAATAGGAATCGTTATCAATTATGGCATAGCGCGCGCCGCCGCTTCTAGTCCCCCCTGATCCTGCGTAAACTCCCCGCCATGCTACGACTCGACAATCTCAGCAAACGCTACGGCGACTACCTCGTCTTCCAGGGCCTCACCCATCGCTTCACGCCCGGGTGCGTGGCGCTATGCGAAGAAGACAGCACCGGCAATCCACCCTCCTGAACCTCATCGCCGGCGCCATCGCGCCCGATAGTGGAGACATCTGGATAGACGGCCATTCCCTGACGCACGCGCCCCAACAAGCCCAGGCCGGCCTAGCCTACGTGCCCGACAACTGCCTCGCATTTCCCACACAGACGGGGCGCGGGCTGCTGGAACAGGTCGCGGCGGAAAAGAATGTGGCGCTGGATGAGGCCACGCTGGAGCTGGCCTATGACCTGGCGCGGGAACCGCATCTGGACAAGCGCTTTGAACAGATGTCGACCGGCACGCGGCGCAAGGTGTTCGTGACGGCGGCGGCCTTGGGCGATCCGGCGGTGGTGATCGCGGATGGGCCTAGCAATGGGTTCGATGCGCGCGGGCGGGCGGTGTTGGCGGAGCTATTTAAGGCTTGGGGGAAGGATCGGGTGGTGTTGTTTGCGAGTCATGATGGGGAGTTGGTGGAGGGGTGTGGGGCGGTGGGGATCAGTATTGCCGCGCTGCGATAGTGGAAATATTGAGGTTACGCGTTGAACGGCCATGTCTGAATGTCGGACGGTCGGAGTCTGACATCTATTTTCGTAGCGTCAATGAGATCAATGGGGCGTCGATTAAATAGGATTATCTGGCTCCGGCGTGAATGACTTCCAAAGACAGACCGTAGAACGAATCTGTTTTGAATTCATCATTCCAAACGTCTTTGAAGGGGTGTCTTTTTAAATACCACGCCATTCCACGACACCATGAGCGCCAGACTTTTCGCGGAATATACCCCTGTTGATAAAATAAGTACTCCTCCGCGCACAAGTTAAAGTAATCCACTATGATGCTACGATCTTCAGGTAAGAGATTCTGCTTATTTAGAAGCGAAAAAAGCGACCCATTTATCTTGTCATAGCGGGCATTGAATCCGATGAATAGCTGATGAAACAGTGCTGTTTCAGCAAGTTTCTGCTGTTGTGCAAAATAGCAAAATCCTAATGCACCCGCGAGCACCGTGCCTATAAGTCCTATTCTATCGTCGCCGCCAAAATAGAGGCAAACCGTGACGGCTGCACCTCCGAGAAGCATGGCGATCCACCAATAATTCCGAAAAATGAAGTGCCGATTCATTTCTTGTGCTCAATGTCAAAATTTACGTAATTAATGTAGATGTGTAATGATGGAATATTAAATTGCCTAGCGTTGCGGATTCAGAATTTTCTCGGAATCAGCTTCATGCTCACCGAGAAGGTGCGTCAGATTATCTAAATAAATTTATCGATACGCCACCTAGCTGTTGTTAATCTGGGTCTTAAAAAAGTCAGACTACGATTTCCGCCGCTTGTGCCGCGAGATTGTTGTCTGGAATTTTTCCGCTGATCGGATCCGCCCCTGGGTGGCGACGTTGGCCGTGCCGGGCGTTCAGGCTGACGCCGCCCGCGAGCCGAGAGGAGTTGGTGGACGAGGTGTGGGGCGCGGCTAATCGATGTGGTGCACCAGCCTTCGAAATTTCACATTTCGTCAGTCACCCGAGTGGTTTTTCAATGATTAATTTCGATCTCTCACTTCTAACCGACGATGTCGCGGACCAATACGTATGGGACTGGATGGACGTTCGTGCCGAACCGTTGTCTGCAGAAGATTATCTTTCATTTGCGGAGAATGACCTGCGTGACGGTAGGGCTGCACGGCATCTAGTCAACGCTCTATCTAATGTCAAGAAAGCGCTTCATATACGACTGGAAGATATATGCCTAGGATTTGGTGCGCGCGATTTGGGTAAGCTAAGAAATTTTCCGACACTAATTAATTATGCGCGTGAATGTGGTCTCGTGGCTCCTAGAGTGCTGGACCGCTTAAATGCAATGCGTAACGCAGTTGAGCACGACTACATACTTCCTACAGAGTCTGATATAGACACGTTTCTTGATGTGACTCATTTGTTCTTGGCTGCAACCGATCGCTGGGTTTCAAGACGACCTTGCGAGGTTGGGTGTGAAAGTGTTTTGGTTGTACATGACTCACTAAATTTTGAATTGTATAAGCTGGATTTTGACTGGTCCCAAGGTGTTGCCGTCTTACATTTTAGAGAATGTGAAGCGCGTGGCGTTGCACCACAGAAGAACATAGAATATAGATCTCCCTCTGCTGAATTTTTCTCATGTGTGAGATTCGCGCTTCGCAATTCAGATTAGAAAATGGGATGGTACTTAGTTGACCCGGATTGCTCGGATTGTTTGGTTAAGACGCGGCAGCCCCGACGTGCTAAAGACGATTAAAAATGTGCACTTAACCCGCAGGTGGAGAAAGAATGATCTCGTAAAGAAATGGTGTCAGGCTACCAATTAGCAGATGAGAATTGTGGTCCGACACCTATTTTATTAGGCCGTATTCGTCGCTCGCTTTTTTCTTTTCGGTTTTAGCTTCTTATTTGCAAGGTCTCTAATCGCATCGGTAAAAGTTTCGGTACGAAGCGGAGCCAAATCAATGTCGAAAGCAGACGCGGCCAACACCGTATCTGCAGCGCGCGCAAACATTTTCTCTGATTCTGCTGCGTCCCACAATCGTTCGATTACGGGCCGACATTGTCGCTCTATCTCATGAGAATTCATCCGCGGCAAGGGCGAGGGCATTTCGAGAATTCGGAGAGCCAAGAGAATTTCATAACGTGCGGCCCGATAGGTCCCATCTAGAAATTGGTTTCTGAAAAGATATTCCAAACGATAGGCGGCCAATGCCGATAAGTAATATGGTTCGAGTTTGTGGTGCGGCGCGAACAAATCTGCGCCAACTCGATCAAGGATTCGGCGATAACTGCGGGTAACGCGATGAGGCTCTTCTAGAAACATCGCTGCAAAGGCACGAATTAGGGCGCCGGGAGTGATAATGCGCGTTTTCTCTATGCCGCCCGAACTATTGTATTGACGTGAGCGGCGTTCGTAGTAGAGACGCTGTGCTTCGTCGAAGGCGGAAAAATATGTTTCCAGTTTCTTTTGAAAATCAGATAGTGCTAGTAGCTGCTCTTCACGCACCTCGGTTTGCCGATTTGTCGCCTTTACGATTGAGGCGATTACGTCTTCGTCGCGCGTGGCTATAAGCCGAAGCGGGATCATGACACTGTCGTCCAGGACATCTCGCTGATCATGAAGAACGTGACTTGTTTGACATCCGTTGACGATTTGATAGTCTTCGATGTAGAACTTGTTGGCCGTCGTTCGTAGCGTCTTTGCTATCACTGTGACTCCGTTGTTCATCAGCGCGAAGCGTGACCGATTGCTCTTTGATGAGAGTGTTTCGCGCATTTCCGAGTTGACAGCGTTGAAGTCTTGCCAGTCGCGAACGTTGTCGTAGAATATTCCTTTCAGAATTTCCCCTGTTTCGTCTTGAACTAACTTCAGGAATTCAGGCGCTGCTAAGAGCCCTACATAAGATTCAGTGACGCCATCTATTGTTGGTACAACCGCCTTCAGAGCAAAATCAAACTCTCGAGAAACGGAATTCTTGCTTTCTCGGTGGAGTCGTTGAATGCCCTCTGCATCGATAGGTACAAACTCGACATTCTTAAATATTCGAAGATTAAGTAAGTCATCTACTGCCGATTTTCGCCGCGCCTCTAGGGCTGCGTCACCGGCCCATACGCCTGTTGTGACGTAGTAGAGCCGGCACGTCGGATTGCCCCTTCTGAATTTACTGCTGTGCTCGTAGATCGCAGTCATCACCTGAGCGAGTTCTTCTACGTCTTTATTTCGTGGTAGTGCATTCTCATCCTTGAAGAAGTCGTTCACGCCAAAAGAAAATTGACCAATCTTGGCGGTGTCGAATGAGGCCGACCTCTCGGCTTGTACGAAGATAAATGTGACGTCGAGGTATCCATTTCGTTCGACGAACTCATTGATAGCCGCGACATCGTCGACAAGAGCCCCATTAACCACGATGGCGATTGCGTCAATGCCGGTGTCCGAGCCGGCACCAACTACTACATCATTTGTGTCGAGAGTTTCCCCGAGTGACCTGCCTACTGTCAAAAATGCGGCAAAGTGCTCGAATTGTTTATCTTCGGCTAGGCGGCCAAGGTTGTGCTCATTGACGAATTCATTGAGTAGCGACTTTGTAATCTTATCCATGGCATTTGTGCATTGAAGGAATATCGACTGTGCAAGCATCCACCTCAAAAGATGCTTCCACAACGTAGGATTCTTGCCTGCTGTGCTTCAAGAATTGTGGCTGTAATGACAGGCCATACTGATGATACCGCCTTTCACTTATAGTTACAAACAGTCTGATAATTGTGATTTATTCATTTCCCTTACGCGATTCTTATGAGAATAAAGGTGCCAGACTGCAACTTCAATGACCACATTATGAAAAATGGTAGTCTGCACTTTATTATTGCGGGTGCAAGGTGTCAGACTGCAATTTCTCAATTCTTAGGGAGATTCCGCAGGGTTCGTCGGAACCACTCATACATGACCGCCATCGCTAGCTTTGCATCCGACTCGAGAATAGCGGTTGGATGTGCTTTGGCAGCCAAGAACCTTGTGCCGAAAGAGTGAGGATGGCCATTGGCCTTGCGATGTGTAAACGGATTGCGCAGTTCCCTGACGCGGTCAGTGTCATCAAGCAGGTTGCTAGGCAGCGACAAGTGCAGGCGCGCCGACTTTATCATTCGCTCAAAATTTCGCCGTTCTTGCTCGGGCGCGACGCCTTCGAGCTCCTCGCTGAGTGTTTGTTCTATGACGGAAGTTGCAAGTAGTATTGCTCCGACAAAGTGACCCGAAACGAAACACTGCTTTGCTTCTTCCATCATGTGAAGGACTGCCATATCACCCATCACGGCGCCAGGATGCGATATATGCTGAGCTAGCCATTCAATTCGATCCGCTCTAGCGCTTCGGGAAGACTGATCTGCTCGGGAGATCGCATCAATTATATTTTCGCGAGTAGCAGATATTGCCATCGGTCTTCCTAGCACGTGAGTTAAAAGAGGCAGCAGAGCGACGCCAGGTTGAATATATCTCAGAGCATTGGCCGCATTTTTCTGCCCGGTTATAGGACTTCTCTAGCACGCCAGACTGGGGATGCACACGGGCCCGGTGCGTTTCTCGGAGATGGACATCGGCCATAGACCGATTTCGGCCAGAAGCAGACACTTCTTGCCCCGTAAGGATGTTAAAACGCATAACTTTTAATTGCTGTTTTATGAGGAATCGATGGAAATTAGACGGTTCAGGACTGGGGACGAGGGCGCGTTATTTCAGGTCTTTCTATCGGCTGTACATGACATCGCATCACGTGACTACACAGCCGCACAAATAGAGGCTTGGGCACCGACAGACATTGCCCCAGAAGAGTGGGCTAGCCGCATGAGGGATTTACGACCATTTGTCGTTGAAGTCGAAGGTGAAATTGCTGGATATGCTGACATTCAGCCCAACGGATACATCGATCATTTCTTTGTGTCGGGGGCCTATCCGCGACAAGGCGTCGGCACCTTGCTAATGAGTCGTATCCATGACGAAGCCAAGCTACTGGGGATTAGCGAGCTCACGGCGGATGTGAGCAAGACCGCTGAGCCATTCTTTTTGCACTGCGGTTTTCAAGTGGTGGAGCGAGGATTTCCTATTCTGCGGGGCGTGACACTGCAAAATGCACTGATGCGAAAAAACTTACACCACAGGACATGACTCACTAGTCCACTCTGGGTCGGGAACGATCATCGACCCGACCCGACCGCCCCTCCTTACTGCTCCCCTTCCCCCGTCACTCCCATTACTTC
>NZ_JBLZXF010000013.1:0-118151 GCF_050285585.1 Achromobacter sp.
CGCGGCGGCGTCATCATGATGAAGGCCGAACACGAGAAGATCGTCAACTCGGCCATCTTCCCCGGCATCCAGGGCGGCCCGCTGATGCACGTCATCGCTGGCAAGGCCGTGGCCTTCAAGGAAGCGCTGGAGCCCGAGTTCAAGGAATACGCGCAGCAAGTGGTCAAGAACGCCAAGGTGCTGGCCGACACGCTGGTCAAGCGCGGCCTGCGCATCGTTTCCGGCCGCACCGAAAGCCACGTCATGCTGGTGGACCTGCGTTCCAAGGGCATCACGGGCAAGGAAGCGGAAGCCGTGCTGGGCCAGGCCCACATCACGGTCAACAAGAACGCCATCCCGAACGACCCGGAAAAGCCCTTCGTGACCAGCGGCAT
This sequence comes from Achromobacter sp., assembly GCF_050285585.1. Lineage (GTDB taxonomy): Bacteria > Pseudomonadota > Gammaproteobacteria > Burkholderiales > Burkholderiaceae_B > Achromobacter. The sequence goes on from NZ_JBLZXF010000013.1 coordinate 375, forward strand.
CCGCCTGGGCACGCCGGCCATGACCACCCGCGGCTTCAAGGAAGCGGAGGCAGAACTGACCGCCAACCTGATCGCCGACGTGCTGGACAACCCGCGCGACGAAGCCAATATCGCCGCGGTGCGGGCCAAGGTCAATGAACTGACCTCGCGCCTGCCGGTCTACGGCAAGAAGTAATTCCGCACCCGCCTGCGGGCTCCGTGCCCGCAAGCTGGCCCAGTCGAAGGGACGGCCCCGCAAGGCGCCGTCCCTTTGCTTTCCGGACCGGGAAGGTCCGGATTAGCCCGTATTGACGCTGGCGGCCGGGAGCGTCGTTACAATATGCTCAACTATTGCCACCAGTGCCTTTAGGGATCACACATGCGGTGTCCATTTTGCGGCAATGCCGAAACACAGGTCGTCGACAGCCGGGTCTCGGAAGAGGGCGACGCCATCCGCCGTCGCCGCCGCTGCCTGTCCTGTGACAAGCGATTCACCACCTACGAGCGGGTGGAGCTCGCCATGCCCTCCATCGTCAAACGCAATGGCAGCCGCAGCGACTACGATCCCGGCAAGCTGCGCGCCAGCCTGAGCCTGGCGTTGCGCAAGCGGCCCGTCAGCACGGAGGACGTGGACGCGGCGGTCGCCCGCATCGAAGAACAGTTGCTGGCCAGCGGCCTGCGGGAAGTGCCCTCCGAGCACATCGGCGAGCTCGTCATGAACGAGCTGCGCAAGCTCGACAAGGTGGCATACGTGCGCTTCGCGTCGGTCTACAAGAGCTTCGAGGATATCGGCGAATTCGTCGAGGCCATCCGCGAGATGCAGGGCCCCCTGCTGCCCGGGAAGCTGCGCAAGGAGTAGGCCGGGCAGCGCGCGGGCTCCGTCATTGCATGGCGGCGGAGCGGGCCAGGCTGGGCGTGAGCGGTTGGAATTTGCGCCAGACGCGCCGCATGTGCTGCGCCGACCCGAAGCCGGATTTCTCCGCCACCCGCTCCAGGTCCAGGCGGGTATCGCGCAGCAAGTCGCGCGCCAGCGCGACGCGTATCTGATAGAGATAGTCCATCGGCGTGCATCCCGCGTGTTCGCGGAACAGCCGGGTCAGGTGGCGGGCGCTGGTGTGCGCGTGATCCGCCAGCGATTGCGCCGACCAGGGCGCGGCGGGGTCGCGTATCACCGCATCCTGCACGCGGTGCACGCCCGGATGCAGGTGGCTGCGGTGATCCAGCCAGGGTGACAACGTCGAATCCGTGCCGGCGCGCCGCTGGTAGACCACCATGTCGCGCGCGACTTCGCTGGCCACGCGAGGCCCGCAGTGGCGCGACACCATGTGCAGCGCCAGGTCGATGCCTGCCGTGATCCCCGCGCTGCTGACCAGCTTGCCGTCCTCGACGAAAATCCGGTTGTCGTGCAGGCGCGCGCTGGGATCAAGGCTGGCCAGCTGTTCCAGGCAGGTGTGGTGCGTGGTGCATTCGCGCTGCCGGGTAAGCCCGGCGGCCGCCGCGAACAGCGCGCCCGCGCACACGGTCATCAGCGTAAAGCCGTCCGCGGGGTGGCGCAGGGCCAGCCATTCGATGATGGCCCGGGCATGAGGGTCGTCCAGGCGCGTCGGTTTGCCCACCACGCCCGAGATGATCACCAGCGCTTCCGGCGGCAAGGCCGCCGGAAGCGCCCTGATGTGCGCCAGGTGCAGGCCGGGAATGCCGCTCTCGACCTCCCGGGAGGGGCCGCAGAAATGCTGCTCGAACGCGCCCGGGCTGAGCTTGTTGGCCACCCGGAACGCTTCCGCCGGGCCGGCAACGTCCAGCAGCACGATGCCCTGCGTCAGCACGAAATACACCGGAACCATGGCGCCTCCCGTGGATGGCTAGGCGGCCAGCGCATCCGCGGCGCGCGCGATGCGGGCGAAACGCCCCTGCAGGACCAGTTCGGTGCGGTCGCGGATCTCGGCCGGCGTGTAATGCTTGCCGGACGGGCTCTGCATGGCGAAAGTCAGGGTGGCATCGGTGGGGAACACCACCTTGAAGCCGGCGTCGCTGGCGTGCCGCGACGTGGTTTCGCAGCACTGTTCGGTGCGGATGCCGCAGACGATGACGCCTTCGATCCCATGGGCGAGCAGCCAGTCGTGCAGGCTGGCGCCGCTGGCGTCCTTGGCGTAGAGCGACGAATGCACGGTCTTGTGGAACACGGCGCTGGGGGCGATCCGCAGTTCCTCCAGCGTCCGGACGTGGCCCGAGGCGAGCGAGAAGGGGCTGGCGGGGTCGTTGGCGACGCTGGTGTGGAACACCTGGAGCACCGGAATGTTCTTTGCGGCGGCGGCATCGATCAGGGACTGGATCTGCTCCAGAAAGGCCGGATACTCGGTTTCATCCCAAAACGGACGTTGCCGGAAAGATTCTTGTACGTCGATGACAATCAGTGCTTGTTTCATGGAACCGGGCTCCTGGCTGGGAAATCGAAAGGTTGTAGCGCTATTTTTACTGCAATCCAACGGTTTGGGGAGCGCGCCGAAAGACGCCTATCGGCCCGAAACGGACATTGAACGGCAGCCTCGCCGCAGCGCCGTCCGGACTGCGCCCGGCGGCCGGGGCGGCATACAATCCCGTGCATGATGATCCCGAGCGACACCGACGACCTTTTCTGGATGCGACGCGCCCTGGCGTTGGCGCAGACCGTCATGTACACCACCGCGCCCAACCCCCGGGTCGGGTGCGTCATCGTGCGCGACGGACGCGTGCTGGGCGAAGGGGCGACCCAGCCGCCGGGCGGCCCGCACGCCGAGGTCCGCGCCCTGCGCGACGCCCAGGCGCGCGGCGAGTCGGTGGCGGGCGCCACCCTTTACGTGACCCTGGAGCCATGCAGTCATTTCGGCCGCACGCCGCCCTGCGTGGACGCCGTGCTTGCCGCCCGTCCGGCGCGCGTGGTGGTGGCCCTGGGCGATCCGAATCCGCTGGTCAACGGGCAGGGCCTGGCGCGGTTGCGCGAGGCCGGCATCGCGGTAAGCACCGGCATCTGCCGGGAGGAGGCGCTGGCGATCAATGCCGGTTTCATCTCCCGCATGAGCCGCGGCCTGCCCTGGGTATGGATGAAGATGGCGGCGTCGCTGGACGGCCGCAGCGCGCTGCATAACGGCGTGTCGCAATGGATCACGGGGCCCGACGCCCGCGCCGACGGGCACCGTTGGCGGGCGCGCAGCTGCGTGGTGCTCACCGGCATGGGCACCGTCCTGAAAGACGACCCGCAGCTCAATGCAAGAGGGGTGGACACACCGCGCCAGCCGCGCAAGGCTGTCGTGGACGGCCGTTTCGAGATTCCGGAACAGGCCAGGCTGTTCGATGGCGCGGAGGTCATTCTGTTCACGGCCCGCGAAGACGCGGCCAAGGCCGAGCGCCTGCAGGCCAGGAATGCCCGCGTCGTCGTGCTGCCCGGCGAGGAGCCGGGCAGGGTGGATCTGCCTGCGATGATGCGTTGGCTGGCCCAGGAACAGATCAACGAGGTGCACGTGGAGGCCGGCGCCGGCCTGAGCGGCGCGCTGGTTTCGGCGGGTTGCGTGGACGAGCTGCTGCTGTATCTGGCGCCGGTGCTGCTGGGCGATGCGGCGGGCATGGTCCGGCTGCCGATGCTCGAACACCTGGACGCCGCGCGGCGCTACGAGTTCATCGATACCGAACGGGTGGGGGCCGATCTGCGCGTGCGCGCCCGGGTGGCCGACACCTGGCGCCAGCTGATGCAGCGCGTCGAACTGCCCGAACTGTCCTAGCCGGCCCGCGTCCGGCGCCCCGCCGAGGCATTGCGCCAGGCCAGGATGCCCGCCCCGCCGGCGATCAAGGCCAGCAATGCCGCCGCTGCCGCCAACAGGCCAGGGCGCCCGCGGACCAGGCGTTTCCAGGTTTTCTCCGCCTGGGTGTAGCGGAACCAGGCGGCCGCCTGGAAGTCGGGCTCGGCGCATTCGCGGCCGAAGGTGCCGCTGAATGGCACTCGCGCGCCTCTCTCTATATAGCGCCGGTAGATCGCCGAGGCCCGTTGCGGCGAGTCGTCGCATTCATCTCGGCCATCAGCACGCGCCATGCCCGGACCACATCCGCGTTGCCCGACATGGCCCGCGTCACGGGAGGCGTCCAGATGCGTTGCCAGACATAAGCATCGGCCGGCAGGTCGCCGTCCTGCTTGCCGCAAGCGCCCAGCGTCAGCAGCAATGCGGCGCACAGCGCCGCGGAACCACGTTTGACGGTCATCCGGGCCAGGTTGCTGATGCGGTTGGCGGTGGGCCTCGAATGGGGCTGCATGACGCGGCAAAGACCCGTGGCTGACGTGGGAAAGAGGGGCTGGGAAGCGCGCGGGCGCGTTCCGGATGCGTGATTCTATCGCTGAGAGCCGTGCGGGGGCCGGCACGGACTCATATCCGCATTGCACCGAGGGGTACTAGCACTCGGCGCTTGCGGCTGCCAATCGCGCGCGCATCCGCACGTGCCCGCGACACGACTATTTTCGGCAATGCGCAAAATGAATTGCCACAAAACGGTCAATTGGCTATAGCATAGGCACATGACTTGGCGATACGCCCTGAAGGATTAAACCGCTCAGCGCCACGCGCCCTCGTCACCACGGATTCCCGTGCCGCGTCATCGGCGCTTTTTCACGACCGGGCCGGCATGCTGCTGAACGAAGACGCATCGCGCCGTTCAGACCGTCCGCTGCCATCGCATAGCGGGCGCATCGGGTTTACACCCGCATCATAAGAATCCCCGGGATATCGCTCTTCCCTTCAAATCATTGCTGAGCATTTCATGTGCAGCCGGTTTATCCCTGCGCGCATCCGGCGATATGCTGAAGTCGAACGAGCGAACTTATTCACGTAAGTTGCATTCCCTGACGGAACTTGTGTCCGAACGGTGCAGCCTAAACGGAAAGGGCCCGATCGTGCTCTTGGTTGATGTGTGGCGAAAGCAACATACCATCCAGCCGACGATGCTTATCGCGAGATTGTCTAGTAATGCGTAGGCGCTGAGGCACAATGGGGACACGTAGGGACGTATTGGATTTTTCGCGTGTTGTAGGAGGTTTCCGTGCAAAACATCGTCGAAGGCTTCAAGTCGCAGTATGCAAGAGAGCAGGAATCAGAACTCTCCCTTGAGGAGTATCTGAACCTCGCCAAACGCGATCCCATGGCGTACGCCAGCCCCGCTGAGCGCATGCTGGCCGCGATCGGCGAACCTGAGATCGTGGATACGCGCAACGACCCACGTCTTTCCCGTTTGTTTTCCAACCGGACCATCCGGCGCTATCCCGCGTTCCAGGAGTTCTACGGCATGGAGGACGTGATCGGGCAGATCGTCGCGTTCTTCAAGCATGCTGCGCAGGGACTGGAAGAGCGCAAGCAAATCCTCTATCTGCTGGGCCCCGTGGGCGGCGGCAAGTCGTCCATCGCGGAACGGCTCAAGGCCTTGATGGAGACCTATCCCATCTACGCCTTGAAGGGGTCGCCGGTAAACGAAACGCCCCTGGGCCTGTTCCATCCGGAACGGTTCGGCGACACGCTCGAGAAAGAATACGGCATTCCGCGGCGCTACCTGACCGGCATCATGTCGCCGTGGGCGGTGAAGCGCCTGAAGGAATTCGACGGTGACATCTCGAAGTTCCGCGTCGTGCGCCTGAATCCGTCCGTGCTGCGCCAGACCGCCATCGCCAAGACCGAGCCGGGCGACGAAAACAACCAGGATATTTCCTCGCTGGTCGGCAAGGTGGACATCCGCAAGCTCGATCGCCATTCGCAGGACGATCCGGACGCCTACAGCTATTCCGGCGGGCTGTGCCTGGCGAACCAGGGCCTGCTCGAGTTCGTGGAAATGTTCAAGGCCCCGATCAAGATGCTGCATCCCTTGCTGACGGCCACCCAGGAAGGCAACTTCAAGGGCACCGAAGGCTTTTCCGCGATCCCGTTCAACGGCATGATTCTCGCCCACTCGAACGAGTCGGAATGGCAGACCTTCCGCAACAACAAGCACAACGAGGCGTTCCTCGACCGTATCTACATCGTCAAGGTGCCGTACTGCCTGCAGGTGTCGGAAGAGGTCCGCATCTACGAGAAGCTGCTGCACCACAGTTCGCTGTCCGCGGCGCCCTGCGCGCCGGGAACGCTGGACATGATGGCGCAATTCTCGGTGCTGACGCGGCTGAAGGAACCCGAGAACTCCAGCATCTACTCGAAGCTGCGCGTCTACGACGGCGAAACGTTGAAGGACGTGGACCCGAAGGCCAAGGCCCTGCAGGAGTACAAGGACTACGCGGGCACCGACGAGGGCATGACGGGCGTCTCCACGCGTTTCGCGTACAAGATCCTGTCCAGCGTCTTCAATTACGACCAGACGGAAGTGGCGGCCAACCCGGTGCACCTGATGTATGTGCTCGAGCAGCGTATCGGCCGCGAGGACTACCCCGAGGAAATCCGCCGGCGCTATCTTGAATTCATCAAGGGCTATCTGGCGCCCCGTTATGCGGAGTTCATCGGCAAGGAGATCCAGACCGCTTACCTGGAGTCCTATTCCGAATACGGCCAGAACATCTTCGACCGCTACGTGACGTTTGCCGACTGCTGGATCCAGGACGAGGAATTCCGCGATCCGGAAACCGGCGAAAGCTTCGACCGCAGCGCGCTCAACGACGAACTGGAAAAGATCGAAAAGCCGGCGGGCATCGCGAACCCGAAGGATTTCCGCAACGAGATCGTGAACTTCGTGCTGCGGGCGCGCGCCAACAACAACGGCCGCAACCCCACCTGGACCAGCTATGAAAAGCTGCGCGAAGTGATCGAGAAGAAGATGTTCTCGAACACGGAAGACCTGCTCCCCGTGATTTCGTTCAACGCCAAGGCCTCGGCCGAGGACAAGTCGAAACACCAGAGCTTCGTGGATCGCATGGTCGAAAAGGGCTACACCGAAAAACAGGTCAGGCTGCTTTGCGAGTGGTACCTCCGTGTGAGGAAGTCTTCCTGAGCGAGGTGAATCATGAATTCACTGATCGATCGCCGTCTCAACGGGCGCAATAAAAGCGCCGTCAACCGGGAGCGTTTTCTCCGGCGCTACAAGGACCAGATCCGCAAGGCGGTCCACGGGATGATCCGTGACCGCTCCATCCAGGACATGGACCAGGGCGGCGAAATCAACCTGCCCGCTCGCGATATTTCCGAGCCGACCTTCCGGCACGGCACGGGCGGCGACCGCGAGATGGTGCACCCCGGCAACCGCGAGTTCGCCAAGGGCGACACCTTCGACCGGCCGCAGGGCGGGCAGGGGGAAGGCGGCTCCGAGCCGGGCGAGGGGGAGTCGGTGGACCAGTTCACCTTCAGCCTGTCCCGCGCCGAGTTCCTCAATCTGTTCTTCGAGGATCTGGAGCTTCCGCACATGGCGCGCACCCAGCTGGGCGAGGTCAGCCAGAAGAAGTGGCAGCGGGCGGGCTACACGACTTCCGGCTCGCCCAGCATGCTGAGCATCAGCCGCACGCTCAAGTCGTCGCTGGCGCGCCGCGTGGCGCTCAGCGTGAAAGCGCGCGCCGATCTCGAGGACGCCGAAGAACGCCTGGCGAAGGCGCGGGAGGCGGGCGCGCCCGCCGACGAGATCCAGGCGCTGGAGCAGGAAGTCGAGGACTGCCGCGAGCGCCTGGCCCGCGTGCCGTTCCTGGACGACCTGGACCTGCGCTATCGCAACCGCGTATCGGTCTCCATCCCCATGGCGCGCGCCGTCATGTTCTGCCTGATGGACGTTTCGGGCTCCATGGACGAGGGCAAGAAAGACCTGGCCAAGCGCTTCTTCTCGCTGCTCTACCTGTTCCTGTCGCGCAAGTACGAGCACGTGGACCTGGTTTTCATCCGCCATACGGACAACGCCGAGGAAGTGGACGAGCAGACCTTCTTCTACGACCCCAAGAGCGGCGGCACCATCGTGCTGTCGGCGCTGGAGCTGATGCGCGACATCCTCGAAAAGCGCTATCCGCCGGGTTCCTGGAACGTCTACGCGGCTCAGGCCAGCGACGGCGACTCTTTCGGCGCCGACGCGGGCAAGAGCGCGCGTTTCCTGGCGGAGCACTTGTTGCCCGCCACCCGCTACTTTGCCTATATCGAGGTGCCGGATTCCCAGGAGGCGCGCAAGAGCAGCCTATGGGCCGAATACGAACAGAAACTGGAGCCGCATTTCGTCATGCGGCGCATCTGCGACCGCAGCGAGATCTTCCCTGTGTTCCATGATCTGTTCAAGAAGGAGACCGCATGAATACCATCGCCGGAGCTCTCGTGGAGCCGGAGACCGCCGGTCGCGCCCGGCCGATCTCCCAAGGTTCGGAATGGACGTTCGAACTGATCCAGTCCTATGACGAGGCGATCTCCAAGGTCGCGGCGGAGTACGGCCTGGACACCTATCCGAACCAGATCGAGGTGATCACCTCGGAGCAGATGCTGGACGCCTACGCCTCGGCGGGGCTGCCCATCGGGTACCCCCACTGGTCGTACGGCAAGGAATTCATCCGCAACGAGCAGTTCTACCGCCGCGGCATGCAAGGCCTGGCATACGAGATCGTGATCAACTCCAACCCCTGCATCTCGTATCTCATGGAAGAGAATTCCATGACGATGCAGGCGCTGGTGATCGCGCATGCCTGCTACGGGCACAACTCCTTCTTCAAGGGCAACTACCTGTTCCGCCAATGGACGGACGCGGATGGCGTGCTCGATTACCTGGTCTTCGCGCGCAAGTACGTCATGGCCTGCGAAGACCGCTACGGCATCGACGCCGTCGAGGCGGTGTTGGACTCCTGCCACGCGCTGTCGCATCACGGGGTCGACCGCTACAAGCGCCCGGCGCCGATTTCCTACAAGGAAGAGGCCGCGCGCCAGGCCGAGCGCGAGGAGCACGCCCGGCTCCAGTACAACGACCTGTGGCGGACCCTGCCGCGGCTCGACGACGAGAAGAGCACGCGCGTGGAGGCTTCGGTGTTCCCGCCCGAGCCCGAGGAGAACCTGCTGTACTTCATCGAGAAGTACTCGCCTAAGCTTGCGCCGTGGCAGAAGGAGCTCGTGCGCATCGTCCGCAAGATCGCGCAGTACTTCTATCCGCAGACGCAGACCAAGGTAATGAACGAGGGCTGGGCCACGTTCTGGCACTACACCATCCTCAACCGCCTGCACGAAAAAGGGCTGGTGAACGACGGCTTCATGATGGAATTCCTGCAGAGCCACACCAACGTGGTCAGCCAGCGGGGCTTCGATGAGCGCGGCTATGGCGGCATCAATCCCTACGCGCTGGGTTTTGCCATGATGTCTGACATCCGCCGCATCTGCGAGGCGCCCACGCCCGAGGACCGCCGCTGGTTCCCCGACATCGCGGGCGGCGACTGGCTGAAGACGCTGGACTTCGCCATGCGCAACTTCAAGGACGAGTCCTTCATCTCGCAATACCTGTCGCCGCGCCTGATCCGGGAATTCCGTTTCTTCGCCATCTCGGACCACCAGGCCAATCCCAAGCTCGAAGTGGTCGCCATCCACGACGACGAAGGCTACCGCGACATCCGCCGTCTGCTGGCCGCGCAGCACAACCGCGACAACCAGGTGCCGGATATCCAGGTGGTCCGCTTCAACCGCGACGCCGACCGATCGCTGGTGCTGCGCCACCTGAAGACCCGCGGCCGCCCGCTGGCCGGGGAAGACGCCGAGCAGGTGATGAAGCACCTGGCGCGGCTGTGGGGCTTCAGGGTGCGCCTGGAAGAGACCGAGCCGGACGGCACGGTCAGCTCCTACCGCGAACAGGACCCGCCCGCCGCGCCGGCCTGACGGCCGGGCAGGGCCAATGGGGGGGCGCCAAGGCGTCCCCCATTTTTATGGGGCCTTGCCGCTGATGCGCGCAATCTGCTAGAATCGCGGATTCGCATTTTTCGCAGCGGTAAATCCGCAGCAAAAGTCGCAGATAGGACAGGTGGCCGAGTGGTTGAAGGCGCACGCCTGGAAAGCGTGTATACGTCAAAAGCGTATCGGGGGTTCGAATCCCCCTCTGTCCGCCAGAATGTATAAGCCCCTGATTTCGTGAAGAACTCAGGGGCTTTTTCTTTGCCCCCGGCCTGCGAGGCCGGGGCGCGGGCCGGGCGCTTAGGCGCCTACCGGTTTTCCATCCGTGCGGCGCACGACCACCGTGGCGGAGCGGGCGTCGCCCCCGCCTGCGCGCAGCGTGTTCCAGGTCTGGTTGGGGTGCTGGATGTTGATGAAGAACGTCGTCAGGTCGGGCGTGTAGGCGATGCCGGTGATTTCGCAGCCCAGGGGACCCACCAGGAAGCGCTTGGATTCGCCGGTCTTCTGGTCGATGTAGTACATCGAGTTGTTGCCGAAGAAGTCCGTGGTGGACGTGCCGGTTCCGGCGTCGGTCTGCACCCACAGGCGGCCCTTGGGATCGACGCGGATGCCGTCGGGGCTGGAGAAGGTGTCGCCGTTGACGTTGCCGGTCAGGTTGGGCGCCACGCCGTCGGCGGCGTCGCGGCCCGCCAGCAGCAGCAGGTCCCATTCGAAGGTCGTCGCGAGCGGCGAGTCGCCGCGCTCGTGCCAGCGGATGATGTGGCCGTGCGAGTTGTTGGGGCGCGGGTTGGCGGCGCTGGTGCGCTTGCGGCTGCCGTTATTGGTCAGCGTGCAATACACGGTCTTGTCCACGCCGACCGTGATCCACTCGGGGCGGTCCATCAGCGTGGCGCCCGCGACGCGCGCGGCGGCCTGGGTGTTCACCAGCACGTCGGCCTGCGTGTTGAAATCGACGATGGTGCCGGTGATGACGGTGCCGGTGGCCACTTGCGTGAAGTTGCCCGGATCGGTGGCGCCGGTGGTGAGGTTGTTCTTGCCCACCGTCAGTTCGACCCAGTTGCCGCTGCCGTCGTCGTTGAAGCGGGCGGCGTACAGCGTGCCTTCGTCCAGCAGGCCCATGTTGTTGGCGCGGTTGGCCGGATCGTAGGGCTTGGTCGGCACGAACTTGTAGATGCAGCCGGGCGTGGTGTCGTCGCCCATGTAGAACGCGACGCGATTGTTCTCGTCCAGCATGTAGGCCGTGTTTTCGTGGCTGAAGCGGCCCATCGCGGTGCGCTTGACGGCGGTCGAGTCAGGGTTCTGGGGATCGATTTCCACCACCCAGCCATAGCCTTCGTCGGCGGGCTGGCCGGTGTCGCCGGCCTGGTAGTGGTAGTTGTTCAGCGTTTCTTCGCAGGTCAGATACGTGCCCCACGGAGTATCGCCGCTGGAGCAGTTGTTCAGGGTGCCCACGACGGTGGCGCCGACCACCGACTTGGCGGGGCCGCTGACGTTGTAGACGGTGTTGCCCGTGTAGCGCTTGTTGTAGCGCGAATCGGTCTTGACCGCCCAGGCGCCGTCGCTGCCGCGCGCAATTTCGATGACCGAGACGCCGACGTTCGACAGACGGGTCTTCAGGCCCTCGACGCTCTGGTCCAGCGTGGCGTTGTCCAAGGCCTCATGGTTCAGCACCAGCAGGCCGCCCTGGTTCGGGTCCACGCCCTCCAGCGCATAGAAGTGCATGCCGTCGTGCTGGCCGCCGGATTGGGTTTCGGTGGCGGGGTAGGACTGCGGAATGCCCGCGTAGCCGGCCGAGCCGATCACGCATTTGTCGCCGGCCGAATACAGCACCTCGGCCACATAGCCTTCCGGAACGGTGACGGTGTCCGCGACGATCTTGTCGTCCAGCGGCTTGAACGTGACGGAGTAGTCCGGTCCCGGCGGCGTGGTGGTGCCGCCTTCGCCCGGTTGGCCGCCGGGCGTGCCCTCGCCGTCGCCGCCGTTGGCGGGCGTATCGTCGTCATCGTCGTCGCCGCCACAGGCCGTCAGCAGGGTGGAGGCGCCGAACACCGACAGCATCGACAGGCCGAAGCTGTTCTTCAGCAAGGTACGGCGTTCCGGGTTCGCCGCGACGATGTCATCCAGCATCTGGCCCGGAACCGTCACTTCTCCCTGGGCTTCGCGGTAGGGGGCGCGCAATTTGTCGGTCAAGTAGGACATTCCAACCTCATAGATAGGCGAACGAGTCGCTAAGTTGTTTGTAAGGAAAGCGGCAGCGAGGTTAGAAGCTGCGCATGACACAGGGGTGACGATCGTGTGAATTCCGTTGTCTTGACCGACATGGTAGTAGGCGGCCGGGCCCGCGCGCGAGATCCCGGCCGCCTGGATGCTTCTTGCCGAGGCTAGGCGTCGCGCCTTGCCTGGCCCACGATGGGCGTGGCGTCGAGCACGTACATCTGGCGTTCGCCTTCGTGCACGGAATCGATGCAGATCCGGGTGCCGTCGCGGCTCCAGCGGGGATGCAGGTCGCAGCGGTTTTCCTTGGACAGGCCGGGGTCGGCATAGAAACTGCCCAGCGCATGGCGCTGGCCGGTCTGCATGTCGTAGAGGAAGAGCACGCGCTCGTGGGTGCGGGAGTCCGGATAGGTGTCGCTCAGCAGCCAGCGTGGATTCACGGGCGAGAACGTCATGTGGCCGTTCTCGGTCAGCACGCCGTCTCCCACGACCTGGACGCGGCCGCCGGGCGTGTCTTCGTACAGGTGGTAGTGGATGCTGCCGGCATGCGGTCCCCAGACGATGATCGAGCGGTCGTCGCGCCACAGCGGGTGCGAGATCTGGTATTCGGATTTCTCGTAGTCGAAGGTGCCGACGGCGTTCGGATCGAAATCGTCCGCCAGTTGCGGCAGGGGATGGTCCGAGCATTCCAGCAGGCGCATGTCGCTGCCGTCCGCGTCCATGGTGATCAGCCGATGCAGGAAGCAGGTCTCGTCCTCCACGCGTTCGGTCCAGCGATGGAGGAACAGGATGCGGGTGGACGAGGGATTGACCTCGATGTGGCTGACCCAGTGGATGGCGCGTTCCATCGAGTCGCGAGGGTGGAAATTGCGCAGGTCGGCGTAGCTGACGAGCAGCCGGTGCTCACCGCTGTCCAGGTCCAGCCGGCGGATGCCGTCATCGGCGGGCGCGTTGGCGACGGGGGCGGGCGCATGCTCGCTGTAGCCGATGGTCTGGTGCGTGATGTAGAGCCGGCGATAGTCGACGCAGAGCGCATAGCGGCTGCTGGGCGCGGCCACGTAGATGGGCAGGGGCAGGAGGCGGGTCTGGCCCGTGGCGATATTGTGGATGGCCGAGAGGAAGCCGGGGTACACGCCGCTGGAGGCGTCGTCGCTGCGGCAGTTGTAGATCATCTGCGGTTCGTCCAGGCCGTCCAGCCATTGCAGCTGGCAGCCCATCTGCCAGTTCCATGCCGTGGTGCTGCCCACGGCATGGTAGCGGTCGTTGTCGGCCAGGTCGAAGTAGCCCACTTCGGCGGGCAGCTCGGGCGTGAGCCGCGCGTCCTTGAAGGAGGTGCGGTTGGCCAGCAGGTAGCGGCCGTCGCGATGCCAGACGGTCTTGTTGTAGTAGCCGAAGAAATGATGGTGAGGCGTGGCGCCCAGGCGGCGGCAGGCGATGGACGTGGCAAGCATGCGGTTCATGGATGGGGTTGAGGATGAGACGGACGGGGCGGGCGCGCCGCCCCGCCAGGGCGGATGTCAGCCCGCGGTGATGTGTTCGGTTTCGATGACCTTGTTCCAGCGGGCGCGTTCGCGCTCGACGAATTCGCGCGCCTGGGCGGGGCTGTTGCCCACGGGCGTCATGCCCAGGCGCTCCAGGCCGGCGCGGAATGCGGGATCGGCGTACACGCGGCGGAGATCGGCGCTGAGCTTTTCGATCAGCGCGTCGGGCACGTCCTTGCTGGCCGCAAGCGTGGTCCAGGAGGTGACGGTAAGGCCCGGCAGGCCGGCCTCGGCGGCGGTGGGCACGTCGGGCAGCGCGGGCGAGCGGGACGCGCCAGTGATGGCCAGCGCCTTCAGCTTTTTCGCTTCGATGTAGCCGATCGTGGTGGGCACGTTCTCGAAGAGCAGCTGGATCTGGCCGCCCAGCAGATCGTTGGTGGCGGCGGAGCTTCCGCGGTACGGGATGTGGACGATGGGCGCCTGGGCCGCCATCTTGTAGAGCTCGCCGACCATGTGCACCGAGGAGCCCACGCCCGCCGACCCGAAATGCAACGTGTCCGGCTTCGCCTTGGCCAGGGCGGTCAGCTCGGCCAGGGAGTTGGCTTCCAGCGCGGGGTTGGCCACGACCACGTGCGGCATCTCGGCCACGACGGTGATCAGCTTCAGGTCCTGGGCGGGCTGGTAGTTGAGGCTCTTGTACACGCCATAGGTCGCATGCAGGCCGATGGAACCGAGCAGCAGGGTGTAGCCGTCCGGGCCGGAGTCCGCAACGAACTTCCCGCCGATGTGCCCGCCCGCGCCGGGACGGTTCTCCACGACCACGGACTGCCCATACAGCTTGCCCAGGTGTTCGGCCAACAGGCGGCCCTGGATATCGGAACTGCCGCCGGCCGTGAAGGGCACGATGATGCGCACCGGCCGGTCGGGATAGTTGGCCTGCGCACGGGCGGCGGCGGGCAGCGCGGCGCCGGCGGCGGCCAGGCACAGCGCGCTGAGGATGGTGCGCCAGGCACGGCGTGGATTCATGGGGCTTCCCCTGGAAGGTTGGGATATCGCGGGCGCATCTGGCGGCGCCCTGGGGAACCCAGTGTAGGAGTCGCCATGTATTTGAAAAAATTCTTTTTTAGACATAGGCTATGCGTATTTGCAATACCCTGCGACGCCATGAGCCGACCGCTGAATTTCCGTCAGATCGAAGCCTTCCATGCGGTCATGCTGGCCGGCACCACCACCGGCGCGGCCCAGATGCTGCGCACCACCCAGCCTTCGGTCAGCCGTCTGCTGGGCCAGGTGCAGCAGGCCAGCGGGCTGAAGCTCTTCGACATGGAGCGCGGGCGGCTGCGGCCCACGCGCGAGGCCAAGGACCTGTTCGACACGGTCAAGCGACACTTCGTGGGCCTGGAGCGCATCGAGGACCGCGTGGCCGCGATGCGCCGCAGCGGCAGCGGGGTGTTGCGGCTGGCCTGTACCCCGGCGCTGGGGCTGGGCGTGCTGCCGGGGGCGGTGGAAACGTTCGCCCAGCGCTATCCCGACGTCCATATCAACATGCAGACGATGGGCAGCCAGTACCTGCGCGAGGGACTGCTCCACGGCACCTACGACGTCGTGGTGACGGCGGCGCCCCTGGACGGCGCGCTGCTGGACCTGCATGAGCTGCATGAAAGCGAGGCGGTCTGCGTGATGCGGCTCGACCACCCCTTGGCCGAGCGGCCGTCCATCGACATCCTGGACCTGAACGCGCGCAGGCTGCTGGTGCTGAACGCGGACGACGACGTCTATCTGCAGCTGCGCGGCGAGATGCAGGCGCACCGGGTGCTGCCGGCGTCCGAGATCGAGACCACCTATTCGTCGACGATCTGCGCGCTGGCGGCCGCGGGCAATGGGCTGGGCATCGTCAATCCCTATATCGCGGCGGTATTCGCGGACCGGCTGGCGATACGGCCGTTCACGCCGCGCCTGCCGGTGCGGGTATGCATGGCCTATCCCGCGCAGACCGCGCCCTCGGCGGTGACCGAGGCTTTCGTGGACATTCTGGCCCAGGGATTCCAGGCATTGCCCGGGGCTGCCTGAGCGCCGGGCCGGGCCGGATCCGGCCTGGGCGCCGCCGTGACGGGGAACGCGGACGCGGTTCGCGTTACTAAGCTCGCACGATCGTGTTTTCCAAGAGCCCGCCATGTGTTCCGCCCGCGCCCGTTTCCGCTTCGATTGCGCCGCCCGCCGCCGAGGGGCGTGCCGGTGAGCGCCGTGGCCGGCGAAACGCTGGGCCTGGAGATGGAGATGGCCGTGGCGCACCGCGACAGCGGCGCCAGCCATCCCGTGGACGGTTATTTCGCCAGGCTGGCGCGGATCAAGGCGGCACGGGACGAGGCGCCGGACATCTCGCGCATCGGCGGTCGCGACGTAGGCGTGTCCGTGGCGGCTGGCGAGAGCGGCCTGGACAACGGCTTCAATCTGCTGGAGACGGCGTTCGCGCCGGTCGCCGCGGCCGAGGGCGGACTGGCCGAATTGGCCCGCCGCGCCAGGCGCGAGCTCGAGGACGCGCAGCTGGCGCTGCAGGCCGAGGGCGCCACCGTGCTGAACGTTTCGGAGCATCCGGCGTGCACGCTGGATCCGGGCTGGTATGCGCGGGTCCAGGTGCCTCGCCCCATCTATCGGGAACTGGTCGGGCACCGCGAATGGCTGCACCGCGTGGGCATCGACGCGAAGGCCCAGAACAGCCCATGCACGTCGGTGGACGTGCGGCAGGCGGCGCGCGCGCTGAACGTGGTGCTGGGCCTGGCGCCGGCCAGCATCGCCATGTTCGCGAACAGCCCGCTGGAGAACGGCCGCATCACGGGCCTCAAGGAAAACCGGCTGACCGTCTGGGACCGCATGTTCCGCCATTCGCGCTACGCCGGAGACCATCGCCTGCAACGCCTGCCCGAACGTCCTTTCGAGGACCTGGGCGACTATTTCCGCTGGATGTTCGGCCCGGGAACCGCCAGCCGTTGCCTGCCGCTGGCGGTCGAGGACGGCTACAAGTCGGCGGTGGGCGTGTACCTGCAAGGCGGGCCGTCGCTCTCGCAGTTCCTGGCGTCCGACGGCTGGCCGGGCCTGCGCACGGACACGGGCGGCCAGGTAAGGATCATGCCCCAGGGCGGGCATTTCGAGTATTCCCAGTTCGCGCATTTCCTGGACGCCCGCTGGCGCTACCGGCTGGCCGAGCATCCGGGCCTGGATGCGCTGCGCGCGGCGTGGAAGCGGCCGGGCGGCATCGAGGAACTCTACCTGCGGCTGGGCGCCGTGGGCTACATCGAAGGGCGCGCGCCCGGCGCGGGCTTTGCCGATGCGCAACTCGTCGAGGAAGCCGGCAGCGCCGTGGCGGCCACCATCGTGATGGCGCCCTCGGCCGTGCAGTTGGGACTGATGCGCAACCTGGGCGAGGCCGAGGCGCTGCTGCGCGAATGGGGCTGGCTGCGCTTGCGTGGACTGCGCGCCGAGGCGTTGCGGCATGCCCTGAGCCACGAGCAGGTGTGGGCGCTGGCGCGCGAGACGCTGGCGGTTGCCGAAGGCGGGCTGACCGCGGCCGAGCGCCATTGGCTGGACTACGCCAGGTACGCCGTCGAGACCCGCAGCACGGGCGCGGACAGGCTGCTGCGCTTGTGGCGCCAGCACGAAGGGGACTCCCGCCGGCTGGCCGCGATATGCCAGGCCCGCGCCGCGATTCCGTTGTGATGGCGCGCGGCTTCAATGCTTGGGGGATGAGGGGAACGAAGGTAAGATGAGCGGTTCGTTCACCTCATTGGCATCCAGGCTGCCGGCATCCCGCGGCGCCTGGCATGGCCCGCCGACTACCGTGTCAGATCCCTTATTCGTCCGGATGCTCTCCGAACTCGGCCAGATGCTGGGCATCCCCGCGCTGGCGCCGTCCGACGGAGGCCTCTGCCAGTTGGCGTTCGACGGCCGGCATCTCGTGCAGATCGTCGAGCACGGCGCGCGCGGCCAGGTGCTGCTGTCGTGCGCGGTGGGCGGCAAGATGGACGGCGCCCAGGCGCTGCTGGCGGCGCAATCGAACTTCATGCAGGCAGGCGGCGGCGTCGTCGCCTGCGCGGCTCCGGACGGACGCATGCACCTGCAGCTGGGCGTGGCGCGCGCGGAGTGCCGCGCGGATACCCTGATGGCCGCGATAGATGCCTTGCTGAATCAGGTCGAGACCTGGGAGCAGCGCTGCGCGCGCACCGAACCCGACGCCGACGCGCTGCGGCGCAATCCCGCCTTCATGATGCAATCGGTGTAGGCAGGCCCCCCGTTGGGGGCCGCCACGCGCGAGCCGCCTAGCTCGATTTCTGGATCACGCCCTTTAGCGAATCCGCGATCTGCTTGGTGATGGTGCTCTGGATGTCGATCATCATCGTCCATTGCTGGACCTGCTGCTGCATCTTCAGCAGTTCGGCCTGGGAGACACTGCCGTCCGCGTTGGTGCGCATGCTGGAAAGCGTTGCCTGCAGGTTCGTTTCCTGCGTGCGGATGCTGTCGTAGATCGTGCTGTTGACGGAATTGAAGTTCAGGCCGGACGAGCCGGTGAGGCCATTGAGTGCCATGGTGCGTCTCCTTAGCGGGACAGGGAATTGAATGGAAGCGGCGCCGCCGGCGCGCCGGCGGCGGACAGGGAGGGGGGCGAGCCGGTCGCAAGCACCTCCTGGGCGGCGCGGGCGGCGTCGGCCAGGGCCTGGGCATTCTGGAACGCGGCGGGCGCCAGGCCGCGCTCCAGCTGCGCGCGCGCCGCGGCCTCCAGCGCGGCCATGCGCCGGGAAAGCGATGCGCGCAATTCGGCGCCGCCGGGGGCGGCCAGGCGTTCCTCGAGTTCGGTCAATGTGATCGGTGCGTTCATGGCGGCTCGGGTCTCGGATGCGGGTATGGCGCGCTCAGCGCGTCACGATCGCGTTGCGCGGTCCTTCGAAGATGATGCGGGTGTTCTCCACGGCGACGAGGCGGTACTTGCGGTAGACCCCGCCCACCAGCAGCTTGCTGCCGTCCTCCAGCACGATGAAGGGCTGCGCCCCGCCGACCACGCTGCGTATCGTGAACGGCACGCTGTCGGCCGGCGCGGCGGCGCTGGCCGACGCCAGGCGCGCCACGTCCAGGTGTTCCTTGTTGAAGTCCGTCACCAGCGCCTGCAGGCGCTGCATCTGGTCGTCGTCCAGCGCGCCGGGAGCGATGTCCAGGTAGTCCGCCTTCCAGGCCAGCGTGACGCCGGACAGGCCTTCGTCGACCAACTGGCTCGATAAGGTGTCGCTGACCTGTTGCGTCAGCTTGATGCCGTTGCCCAGCACCGTCATGCCGGGCAGCTGCGCGCGCAGCGCGTCCAGGGCCGAGGCGCGTTCGCGGGCGCTGCTGGCGATGCCGGCGATTTCGAGCCGGCCGTCGCCCTGGTACCGCGGTTCATACTTGACGTTGAACGCGCGCAGCGCGGCGCGCGCGGTGCGCACGGCTTCGTCCTCGTTGCTGATGCGCATGGCGGGCATGGGCCAGATCTGCGACAGCGCCGCCGCGACGGCGTCCTGTTCGACGGCGTTGCGCACCCAGCCGGACACGGTGACCGTGCCGTCGCGCGACAGGGACACGTGCAGCCGCGACGCCAGCCCCATGCGCTCGAACACGGCGGATATCTGGCCCACGGATTTTTCGGCGGCGGCCAGCCGCGGATCGGGCGTCGGCGCGCGCTTGGCCGTGGAGGGAGGGATCAGCGCCAGCGCGATGGCCACGATGATCGTCAGGGCCACGGCGCCGAGTCCCAGCGCCATCGGCCACGAGTCGCGCTTGCGGCGCCGACCGGGCACGGGCGGCAGCGGCAGCCGGCGTTCCAACTGGGCATCTTCCTCCGCCGAGGAGGCGGCGGTTGCGGCGGGCGCGGGGGGCGTTTCGGGCGCCAGCGGCTCCGATGCGGACGCGGGCGCCGCCGGCGCGTCGGCGCCGGATTCCGGCAACAGGGGCCACGGATCGTCGCGCCGCGCCACGGTGACCCAGACCGGGCCGAGCGCGAGGGGGCGGTTGAACGGGGTGGCAGGGGCATCGTCGCCCGCCGTCAGGGCCCAGCCGCCCGCGCCGATGCGCACCTGCGCGGCCCGCGCGTCCATGCCTTCGTCGGCCAGCACGACATCGCAGGCCGGATCGGCGCCCAGCACCGCGCCGTCTTCGACCAGGCAGCGCGCGTCGCGGTGCAGGCCGCTAAGGACGCGAAGTTCCAGCGCTTCGCTCATGACGGGGCTCCGTTGCGCGGCGCGTTCATAGATCCACCCGCGCCAGCGGCTGCACGTTGATCTCCTGCGTCAGCTCCTGGTAGGACAGGACGGGCAGTTCGTAGAGGTCTTGCTCGATCATCTTGCGCAGATAGCGGCGGATGTCCATGGAGGTCAGCAGCACCGGCTTCTGCGCCGTGGCGTGCAGGTCTCCCGTGGCGCGCTTGATGTTGTCCACCAGTTTCTTCGACGCGTTCGGGTCCAGCGCCAGGTAGCTGCCCGCCGACGTCTGGCGGATGGCGCCGCGCACCGTCTCTTCCACGTTGGGCGCAAGCAGGTAGGCCGGCAGGATGTTCTGGCCGCTGGAGTACTTGTAGCTGATGTGCCGCTTCAGCGAGACCCGCACGTATTCCGTCAGCAACACTGAGTCCTTTTCCTTCTGGCCCCATTCGATCAGCGCTTCCAGCACCGCGCGCAGATTGCGCACCGAAATGTCCTCGGATACCAGGCGCTGCATGATTTCGGCGATCTTCTGCACCGGCATCACGCGCAGCGCCTCCTTCACCAGGTCGGGGAAGCGGTCTTCCATGGCGGTAAGCAGGAAGCGCGTCTCCTGGATGCCGATGAAGTCGGACGAGTATTTCTTCAGCACGAAAGCCAGGTGCCAGGTCAGGACCTGGTGGGGATCCAGGTAGGGGATCCCGGCCGCCGACAGGGTGGGCGCGAGCTCGGCCGCGACCCAGATGGTGGGGATGTTGGGCAGAAAGCGCTTGTCCGTTTCGTAGGGAACCTGCAGCGCCTGCAGGTTCTGCTCGGTATCGCGCACCAGCACCGCGCCGGGCCGCAGCTTGCCCTGCGATACCGGCACCTCGGACAGCAGGATGTTGTAGGTGTCTTGCGGCAGCGCGTCGTTGAAGCGCAGCTGGATGCCGGGGAAGGGCACGCCCAGGTCGAAGTACAGCGCGCGGCGGATCTTGAGCAGTTCGTCGTTCAGTTCGTCGGCGTCGAAACTGCGTTGCAGCTGCGCGGCGACGTCTATCATCAGCGGCAGGGTGGGGGCGAACTCGGCGCTGCCGTCGGTGCGCGGCTTGGCCGCTGGCTTCTGGCCGTCGGCCGCCAGGGCGGGGATTTCGGTGATTTCGCCCGTCTTCTCGTCCACCACCTTGCGCGTGCCGCGCAGCAGTACGAAGCCGATGGTGCCGACCACCGCGGCGAGCGCAAGAAAGGTCAGGGTGGGCATGCCCGGGATCAGGCCCATGCCCACCGCGATCGCGGCGGCGATCAGCAGCGCGCGCGGTTGCGCCAGCACCTGCGCCCCGATGTCCTTGCCCACGTTGGAAGGGCCGTCGCCGGTCTGCACCCGGGTCACGATGATGCCGGCGCAGATGGCGATGAAGAGCGCCGGGATCTGCGCGATGAGGCCGTCGCCGATGGTCAGGATGGAATAGACCTGCACCGCTTCGCCGGCGCTGAGGTTGCGCTGCATGGTGCCGATGAGGATGCCGCCCAGCAGGTTCACTGCCACGATGATCAGGCCGGCGATGGCGTCGCCCTTGACGAACTTCATGGCGCCGTCCATGGCGCCGTAGAGCTGGCTTTCCTTTTCGACGACGGAGCGGCGCTTGCGGGCCTCGTCCATGTCGATCGTGCCGGCGCGCAGGTCGGCGTCGATCGACATCTGCTTGCCGGGCATGGCGTCGAGCGAAAAGCGCGCGGCCACTTCGGCCACCCGCTCGGCGCCCTTGGTGATCACGACGAACTGCACGATGGTCAGGATCAGGAAGACGACCAGGCCCACGATGAGGTTGCCGCCCACCACAAAATTGCCGAAGGTTTCGATGATGTGCCCCGCGTCGCCCTGCAGCAGGATCAGGCGGGTGGTGGCGATGGAGATGCCCAGGCGGAACAGCGTGGTGACCAGCAGGACGGACGGGAACGAGGAGAACGCCAGCGGCGACGGCAGGTACATGGCGACCATCAGCAGGATGGCCGACAGGGTCATGTTGGCGCCGATGAGCACGTCCACGAGGGTCGTCGGCAGCGGAAGGATCATCATGAAGATGATCGAGACGATCAGTATCGCCAGGACGATATCGTTGCGGCTGGTGGCGGCGGCGACGGCGCGGTTGAGGGCTTGCATGGCGCGGCTCAGATCGTTTCCGTTTCAGTGGGGGCGGGGGGCCGCGAGGCGACGTAGGCGCGCATGGCGGCGGCGGCCTCTTCCCGGCGCTCCAGCGCCAGCAGCGTCTGCGCGCGGATCAGGTGGAAGGGCGCGTCCGCGCCGCCTTGCATGGCCAGGGTATCCAGCGTGGACAGGGCGCTCTCTGGCTTGCCGGCGCGCAATTGCGCCAGCGCCAGCGTGGCGAGCTCGCGCGGCCCCGCCATGCCCAGGGCGTGCAGGGCATTGAGCAGCACGGCCGTCTTTTCGGGCCGGTTGTTTTCCAGATAGACGTACGCCAGCAGGCTGAGCAGCTCGCGGGCCTCGTGTTTCAGCGGCATCGGGCGTTCATCCTTGGTACAGCGCGCTGCGGTACATCGCGACCAGTTCGCGCAGGCCCGCTTCGTCCTTGAGCAGACGCAACGCGCGATTCAGGGCGCGGGCGTCGTCCTGGTCAGACGCCTGCTCGGCGGCGGCGCCCAGTCCGTCCAGGGCGGATTGCAGGGCCTGCTGGAACTTGGCCGGCATCAGCAGGTCGCGGTTGGCCAGCGGCGGCCTCAGGCTGTCGTCCAGGTAGCGGGCGGCGGTGGGCTTGTCCAGCAGCTGGGCCAGCTGCGCGCGCACGCCGTCGGCGGGGGGCGCAAGTTCCTGGCGTTCGGGCAGGTGCTGGCCGCCGGCATCCCGGCTCGCGTAGGAGATGCCGTCGATGCCCCGGTCGAAGGCAAGGCCGTTGATGCGCATGTCGGACATGATGATTCTCCGTGTCCAGGGGTCAGTCGTCGCGCGCGGCGTCGAGCCAGCGCGACAGATGGTCGACAGCCTGCTTCAGCCGGTGCGCGCCGGCCTCGGCGGCGGCCAGCCGCGTTGCCGCGAGCAGCCGCGGCAGGCCGTCCTGCTCGCGCAGCGCCGCCTGCACCGGCCATCCGTCGAGGCGGGAATGGTGGGCGCGGCGCCAGGCGCGCAGCAGGCGTTCGGCGGCATCGTAAGGCACGGGGTCCGAGACGTACACCAGCACCTCGTCCTCGGCGGGCTCGATCGCGACGCGGCGGCCGGATTCCAGCTGTAGCGCCACATTGCCGCGGGCGCCCAGTGCCAGCCCGGGCATGCCGATGTCTTCTCCGAAGGCGCTCAGTGCCTGGTCCAGGCTGTTCATTCGTATTCCTCGTCGATGGCGGCGTCCAGCGCCAGTTGGGCGGCGTTCAGCACGGACTGCCGGGTATCCGGGTCGGCGTAGACCGATACGGGCAGGTCCTTGAGCACGGCGCGCACGCCGCCCAGGAAAGCGATCCGGCCTTCCACGGCGGATACGCCATGCGTGCCGGCCAGGCTGGAAAAGCGCGATTCGGAAACCCATTTTTCATTGCTGACGTTGACCAGGTCCTGCATCAGCCGCTCGGACGCGACCGCGACGCCGTGGTCCCGGCCCATTCTTTCCGCCAGTTCCGCACAGCCTTCCAGCACCGTGACGGCGGTGCCCAGTTGGTACAGGTCCTGCATCAGGGCCTGCAGCCGGTCGGGACTGGACGAGGGGCGCGCGGCCGCCAGGTCCTGGCCCAGCGCCAGGATCAATTGCCGCAGCCCGCGGCCGACGTCCTGGCCGCCGAAGCGCGCCATGGCCAGGGCCAGGGTCTTGGCAAGGCCGGATTCGCCCAGGACGACGTCCCGGTAGGTGCGCTGGAAATCCGCGACGCCCCGCGCGTCCCCGGAGTAGGCCGAGGCGGCGCCGATGGTGTTCATGCCGGCGCGGATCTGCGGGCCGCTTTCCAGTTCCAGGTCGGCCAACGCCTCGCGCAGTCCGTCCAGCACGTCCTCGGACGCGCCTTCGCGCTCGCCCTGGCGCAGCGCGTATTGCAGGGCCAGGTACTGCTGCGATACGTCGCCAAAAGCCTGGCTTGCCGCCTGGCGCGGATCGCCCTTGCCGCTGAGCAGGTGGCGCGCCAGTTCGGTCAGCTTCGCCTGCCCATCGGCGTCGTGGGTCTGGGCCATGTAGGCGAGGATGGCTTCGGTGCTGATCGTCTGCAGCGGCGCGTCGCCGCGCACCTTGCGTTCCGCATGGTGCTTGTCTTCCGTTTTCTCGGCCATGTGCAGGCTGAGTTCCTCGGCCGAATCCGCCAGGGAAAACTCGCCGTCGACCGCGATGGCGGCCTGGCCCAGCATCGTGCCGGCCTGCGGCTGTCCGTGCTGGACGTCGGCCTGCGAGGTCATCGAGGAGAAAGCGGAGGAGGGAAGGCCTGTTTCGATACGGTTCATAGGGCATGTCAGGCGGCCGGCACAGGCCGCGCGTAGTCAGTGGTAGTAACGCCGGGGCCGGGAAAGTTCCATGCCGGATCGATGGAACCAAGGCGAGGCGGCCGTTACGAACACGGCATGGCGGCGGAGCCGGACCGGACGGTCTCGGTGTCCGTGAATATTCCAAGGGTTAACCCTTAATCAGCGAGGCGTTCGTGAGCGGACGCACCGCAAGAGGAGAAGAGAATGTCCACAGTTTCCGGAGCAGGCGTCGGCGGCATCGCGGGCATGGACCTGGGGTCGATGGACCTGGAGACCGCGTTGATGGCGGTGCAAGGCCAGCGGGCCCAGCTGCTGGAGGACGCCCTGCGCGCCCAGCTGGATTCGGTCAATGCCCGCAATGCGGAGATGGCGGGCCTGAACGACTCGATCGCCGCCAAGACCTCCGAGAACGGCAAGCTGGAGGCATCCAATCTCTCCATGCAGCAGCAGATCACCGAGCTGCGGGACCTGCAATCGCGGCTCAAGGCCAGCCAGTGCCCGAACCCGGATGGCTGGTACGGCCTGTCGTGGGGGCAGGGCGACGACAAGGCGCTGTCCCACGCCACGCTGGACCAGATCAAGGCGTCGGGCCTGACCATTCCCGCCGGCGCGGATGCGCCGCGCGACGTGGACGGCAATGGGACCATGGACGCCAAGGGCAAGGTGGTGGCCGGCTGGCAAAAGGAGATCGACGACAAGGTGGCGGCGCTGGAAGACAGCATCAAGAAGAACTCCGCCACGGTCGAGGCCAACAAGACCGACCTGACGTCCCTCAAGAATCAGGTCGACGCGCTGGGCAATACCCAGCAGATGGAAATGCTGCGGCTGCAGGGCATGACCGGCAAGCGCAACGAAGCCTTCGACGTGATGACGAATTTCATCAAGAAGATGCAGGAAAACCGGTCCGGCATCATCGGCAACATGCGTTGAGGAGGCCGGCCTCGCCGCCTGGCGGCGGCGTGGAACTTCCGGCCCGCTGCGGTTACTCATGCTGCATGCGGGGCCGGAGCGGTCCGGACCCAGCCGCGGCGCCCCGGCCGCGCGGCAGCGCACCATCCTTGGAGAAAAAACAATGAACAACCCCGTCGGCGGCGCCAGCGGCGCCAGCAGCATCGGCCAGATCGACCTGTCCTCGGTGGACCTGGAAACGGCCCTGATGATGGTGCAGGGCGAGCGCGTCAAGCTGCTGGACGCGCAACTGCAGAACCAGATCAATGAAGTGCAGAAGCGCAACACGGAAATCGGCAAGCTGAACGAGGCCATGAACAGCCTGAACGCGCTGGCGGGCCTGTTCAAGTCCGGCAAGGACGGCGGCACCAAGATGAAGGATGGCGAAATTCCCGACTGGAACAAGGCCGGAACGGAAAACGACAACCGCTACAACCAGATGCGCGACGCCATGTGGAAGGCGATGGGCGAAGCCGGCATGGACTTGAACACCGACAAGTACCAGCTGAAAGTGGACGGCGGCGTCAGCAATGTCACCAAGGGCAGCATCGAAACCGCCATCCAGGCCATCAAGAACAAGGTGGACGCGCTCTCCAACACCCAGCAGATGGACATGACGCGCCTGCAGGGCATGACCAACAAGCGCAACGAAGCCTTCGACGTCATGACGAACTTCATCAAGAAGATGCAGGACAGCCGCTCGTCCATCATCGGCAATATGCGCTGATCCATTTCCCCATCCTCCCCGAATCCGGAAGACCGACATGAGCCAGAACAAAACCTCAGAACAGATCCACGCCGCGGCCGAACGCGCGCTGGACGACGCGCGCCGCGCCCTGGCGCGGGCCGACGAGTTCTACCGGGACCAGGGCCTGGATCCGGAAAAGGTGCGCGCGGTAAGCGCGGAACGCCTGGGCCCCAAGGAGCGCGAAGAAGCCGAGTCGCTGTTCCGCCAGGACCTGGAAGCGGTCGAGAACGAGGTGGCGCAGGAGTTGGCGCGGCAGCGTTTCGCCGCGCCGGCGACGTCGGGCGGCATCAAGAAGATGCGCCCCATGGTGTGAGCCGGGCGCTGCCCAGGAAAGAGGAGAACGACATGAGTCTGACCCCGGAAGAGAACGCCGCCCTGGCGCGCAACCTCGAGGCCGCCATGGAAGAGGCCACCGGCGGGCTGGCCAGCTACATACGCGAGGGCGGAAAGCTCGGCGACGTGCTGGGACTGGCGCCGGCCGAGCTGGAGGCGATGTACTCGCTGGGCCATGCCTTGTATGAGCAGCAGCGCTACAGCGAATCCTTCAAGGTGTTCTCCGCGCTGGTCACCTATGACCACACGCAACCCCGCTACGGGCTGGCGCTGGCGGCCGCCAGCCGCATGCTGGGCCGGCACGAGGACGCCTTGCGCCAGTACCTGCCGGCCATCGCGGCAGACCCGCTGGATCCGGCGCCGCTCTACTACAGCGCGGAATCGCTGGTTGAAATGGGGCGCCGCGACGAGGCCATCGAGGCGTTGGACGCCGTTGCCGCGATGTGCGACGGCGAGGAAAAGCACGCCACCGTGGCGGCGCGCGCGCGCGTCCTGCGCGACGCGCTGGCCGGACCGCAGGCCTGAACCCTGCCGGGCGCCTCGACGCGCGCGGCCAAGATACTGGAGCCATCACATGAGCATCACTTCCGTAGGCGGGGGCGGCGCGAATCTGCCGTCCAACATCGAAGACCTGTTGAAGAGCGCGCCTTCCGACGTTCTGCAGAAGCTCGTCGACAGCAAGCAGGCGATCGCATCCGAGAACGAGGCCGTCAAGCAGAAACTGCTGGCCGAGATGGGGGCGCTCGGTTCGCTGAACGGCGAGGCGCTGGCGCAGGCACTGGCCGCCATGACCCAGAAGCTGCTGGAGGCGGGCGGCGGGGCCAATCCGTTGCAGGCGCCCGAAGGAAAACTGGGCGCCGACGCCGGGCCCACGCTCAACGCGCTGTCTGGGCTGAGCGAGCAGGAAGTGCAGGCCGACATGTATGCCTTCATGATGCTGTTCCAGCAGCTGGCGCAGACGATGCGCACTTCGGCGCGGGAGGTGCGCGCCAATGAACTGCAGGCGCAGGTCGACACGCTCAAGGGCGCCGCGGACGAGATGCGCCAGGCGGCGCAGGAACGCATGATCGGCGCGATGACGCAGGGCGCCTTCCAGATCGCCGGCGGCCTGGCCCAGCTTGGGGCGGGCTACAAGCAGGCCAGCGTGCTGTCCGGCGGCGGGTCCGAAGCCATGGCCAAGAGCTATTCCGACAAGGGCGCGGGCGCTTCCGGCGTGGCCAGCGGCATCGGCACCATCGTGAACGCCGCGCAGGAGCGCAAGGCGGCCGAGCACGACGCCAAGCGTTCGGAACTCGAGGCCGAGTCCAAGGTGCATGAGTCCGGCGTGCAGCAGGCCAACGAAATGGCCCAGCAGATGATGGACGTCATCCGCGACCTGCGCGACAAGCTCTCCGCCATAGAACAGTCGCGCATGGAAACGAACCGCGGCATCGCCCGCAATATCTGAGCGGGCGGACGCAAAGGGGATAACGACATGAATTCCATTTCTCCCAGTATCGGCAATCCCGCGCTGCCGCCGGGCGCCAGCCTGCCGGGCGACGCGGGCGCATCGGCGGCCCAGGCCGCGCAGGCGACCGCCAAGGTCCGCGAACTGCTCGATACCTTCATGGGCATGGCGGGTTCGCTGCCCGACGCCAAAGGCGCCGCGGCCGGCCGCGGAGACGCCATGTTCAACGGCAACGGCGCGCCCGCCTTGGAGCCGCCGCCGCAATCGTTCTCCCCGAACGACATGATCGATCTGCTGCGCAGCATCCGGTCCAAGTCCGATGCCGCGCAGATCGCCAGCGCCAAGGAGAACCTGGCTTCCGCGCGGACCAAGATGGAGAAGAACAACGAGGCGCAGCTGCAGAAGATCCAGGACTACGTCAAGAAATGCGAGGAAGCCGCCAGCAAGGGGATTCTCGGCAAGATCTTCGGCTGGATCGGCAAGATCGCCGCGGTGGTGTTCTCGGCCATCGCCGTGGTCGCGCTGTCTGCGGGGTCGGTGGTCACCGGCGGCGCCGCCGCGCCGCTGCTCGCCCTGGCGGTAATGGGCCTGGTCGGCTCGACGATCGCGCTGGCGGACCAGATATCCAAGGAGTGCGGCGGACCCGAGATCAGCCTGAGCAATCTCATGACGACCGTCGCCAGCAAATTCCTGCAGGCCTGTGGCGTCGACGAGGAAACGGCGCAGCGCATCGGCAAGGTGGTCGCCGGGCTGGTGGGGCTGGCGTCGCCCGCCCTGCTGATGATCGAGCCGGGCCTGCTGGGCGGCCTGGCCGGAGGCATCGCCGAGCTGGCGGGGGCCGATCCGAAGACCACTATGGCGCTGACCATGGCCTTTGCGATCGCGGCGGCCGTCACGATGGGGGCCGTGACCATCGCCGCCTCGGGCGGCGCAAACACGGTGAGCACCGCCTCGCGCGTGCTGGCGGCGGTCGGGCAGGCCACGCAGGGCGTGACGCAGGTGGCGCAAGGCGCGGTGAAGATCTCGGTCGCCAAGACGAAGAACGAAGCCGACAACATCCAGGCCGACAAGAAGGAGCTGGACGCCATCACGCGCAAGCTCCAGGCCAGGATGGAAGAGGCCCAGGAAGAGATCACCAAAGTGATCAAGCAGATGGAAGAGGGCCTGCGCATGGTGTCGCAGATGATCAACGGCGCCGCCGACAGCATGTCGCAGATCACTGCGAACATCGGCAAGCGGATGGCGGTCTGACGCCCCGCGCATGGCAACGCAACAAGGAAAGAAGATGGCCGACAGCGCAATTCAACGGGACGGGTTTGGCGAGGCGCTTTTCAAGGGGCTCGAAGGGTTGCCGTCCGCGGGCCGCCTGACCGCCGAGCAGCTCGAGGTGGTGTATGCGCTGGCGTACGCGCATGTCGCCCAGGAACAGTATGCCCAGGCGCTGCCGGTGTTCGCGTTCCTGGCGCAGTACGGTCCGACCCGCAAGCATTACCTGGTGGGGCTGGGGGTGTGCCTGCAGATGCTGGGCCGCTCCGAGGAAGCCATCACGATCTATTCGCTGGTGCTGACCCTGTATCCGGATTCGTGGCACGCCGCCCTGCGCGTCGCCGAATGCCAGATGGCCGGCCAGCAGCTGGATCAGGCGCGCCGCACGCTGGAACTGTTGTGCACGCCCGGCATCCCGGCGGACGTGCGCAAGCGCGCCCAGGCGCTGCTGCAACTGATCATGCGGGAGGCCGTGTCTTGAAGCATGGACGATAGCGCGCTTTCACCCCCCAGGCCCGCTGTGGCCCATGCCCCCGTGGCCCAAGCCGTCTCCCAGGAGACGGCTGTTGTGCTTCTGGCGGACGACGCCAGGATGCTGTCGGAAATCGGCTTTCTGGCCGCCGGCGCGGGCGATGTCGTCCGCGCCGAGGCGATTTTTTCCGCGCTGAGGCGCTTGCGCCCCGGACAGGCATACCCCTTGATCGGGCTTGCCGTCGCCTGGCTGAATGCCGGCAGGGCGCCGGACGCCGTGCGCCTGCTGGAGAGCGCCATGCCCGCCGACCCGGCCGAGAGGCCGCTGCTGGACGCATGGCGCGGCTTCGCGCTGCAACTGGCCGGACGCAACCAGGAAAGCGTGCGTCTGCTGGAAGCGATCGCCCACGGCGACGGAGAGGGCGCGCGCCTGGCGCGCGCGTTGCTGGGCTTGCCGCAGGAGGGCGCATGACGCGCGCCGAGCCTGCTTGTGATCATCGACTTTGGAGCTAGCGTACATGGAAATCGCAGCGCTTTCGGCCGCCTTGCCGCCCATACTGTCCACGCCGACGCCGCCCGCGGCGCTGGCCACCGAACGTTTCAATGCGGTCATGAACGCGCCCGAGGCCGCGGCGCCTGCCCTGACGGGGCTGCAGTCGGCGCTGCAATCGGCCTTCGCGGCGCCGGTGGACGCCGCGCCGCAGACCCTGGGAAACCAGATACTGGCCAGCCTGCGCAGCACCACCACCGAGTATTCGGAAAAGTGGCAGGGCATATCGAGCCGGATGGACGCCATCTCCTCGCAGCCTTCCGTGGCCGAAATGATGCGCCTGCAGGCAGACCTGCTGCAGGTATCCGTGCAGTATGAAATGGTGGGCAAGGCGGTGTCGCGCACCACGCAGAATATAGATTCGCTGGTCAGGATGTCGTGATGCGGGAAGTTTCCAGTTTGTCCCTTTTCGTCCGCGCCGGCAGGCGCGGCGTGACGGCCCTGCGGCTGCTCGCGATCGGCCTGACGCTGGCCCTGGCCGCCTGCGGCTCGCGGGTCGAGTTGTTCTCGGCCGCCAACGAAAGCGAGGCCAATGAGGTGCTGTCGGTGCTGCTGGATGCCGGCATCTCGGCGCAGAAGGCGGTTACCAAGACAGGCGTGGCCGTGTCGGTGGACGGCCAGCAGGTGGCGCGCGCGCTGGACATCCTGCGCGCGCGGGGGCTGCCGCGGGAGCGTTTCGACGGCATGGGGCAGATATTCCGCAAGGAAGGCCTGGTGTCTTCGCCGCTGGAAGAACGGGCCCGCTACATCTACGCCCTGTCGCAGGAACTGACCAATACGCTGTCTCAGATGGACGGCGTGCTGGCGGCGCGCGTGCACGTGGTGCTGCCCGAGCGCGGCGGCGTGGGCGAGACCACCACGCCATCTACCGCGGCGGTGTTCATCAAGCACCAGGCGGGCTACAACCTGGACGCCTTGCAGCCGCAGATCCGCAAGCTGGTCACCCATGCCATTCCGGGCCTGACCGAAGACCGTGTCTCGATCGCGCTGGTGTCGGCGCAGCCGGCCGCCGCGGCCCCTGCCGGCGGCGCAATGCGCCAGGTGCTGGGCATCGAGGTCGCGGACGGATCGTCGGGCGTGCTGACCGCCTGGCTGGTTGCGCTGGCCCTGCTGGTGCTGGCCCTGGCCGGCGCGGTGGGTTGGCTGCTCTGGCGCTATGGCATGCCGGCGCGCGCCAGGGCCGAGCGCCGCGAGCCCGTGGGCGAGGTCCGATGATCATGGCGCCGGCGGCAAGCGCGCTGGACAGGCGGCTGGTCGAGTTCAACCAGCTGCCCAGCCGCACCCTGCACCCCAGCCGGCACGCGGCGTTCGCGCCGGCCGCGGCGCTGGATGCGATGGCGCGCGCGCCTGCCCTGGACGCCGCCTGGCACCGCCACTGGTCGCGCGACATCCTGCGCGGTCTCGGTCTGCTCGACCGCCCGGTAACGGACGCTGGCCGGCCCGAACTGGCGTTGGCGCTCCTGACGCCGGATGCGCTGGCGTTGTGCGCGCGCCGACTGGGCGCCGTGCTTTGCGGCCCTCGCCTGCGCCGCGCCATCGCAGGCGACGAAGTGCGGCTGCTGATCGCCAGCCTGGGCGCCGACCTGATGGATTTCGCGCGCCGCGCGGCCGCGGGTTTGCACGCCGGCATCGCCGAAAGCACGGCATGGCCGATCGAGCAGGCCGCCGCCGCGGTCGATGCGCTGGGCCACGGCGCCTTGCGCGCCGCCTTGAGCGGCGGCGGTCCCGAGCTGCGGCTGCGCGCCGAACTGAAATTGCCCGATCTGCCGGCCCACGATTCCCCCCTGACCGCGGCCGATGCTTTGTCGCTCGGGCTGTCGATACTGAAGAACACGGATCCCACATGGCATTCCTCATTTCCCGCGATCCGCTGACGCCTCGCACCTTGGCCGGCCGCGTCGACCCCGCCGCGCGGGTGCTGCGCGCCGACGACCATGCGGCCTGGGCCGGCGCGCAAGATCTGCTGGCGCGGGCGCGCGAGCAGGCCGACGAGATCGTCGGCGGGGCCCGGGCGGCATTCGAACAGGAGAGCAAGCGCGGCTATGAAGAAGGGCGCGAGTCCGCGCTGCTGGACCAGGCCGAGAAAATGATAGAGACGGTCGGCCGCACGGTGGAATATTTCGCGGGCGTGGAGAACGAGATGGTGGAGCTGGTGATGGCCGCCGTGCGCAAGGTGGTGGACGGTTTCGACGATCGCGAGAAGGTGATGGTGGTCGTGCGTAATGCCTTGGCCGTCGTGCGCAACCAGAAGCAGATGACCCTGCGCCTGCACCCGGCGGAGGTGGATACGGTGCGCGAACAGATCAACGACCTGCTGGCCGCCTATCCGGGCGTGGGCTACCTGGACATCCTGGCCGACGGCCGGCTGGCGCGCGGCGCCTGCATCCTGGAAAGCGAGATCGGCATGGTCGAGGCCAGCCTGGAGGGCCAGATCCAGGCGCTGCGCCAGGCCTTCCAGCGCACGCTGGGCAGCCGGGTTTAGCATGGGCAGGCCCTGATCATGCGTCAGTTCGACTACATCGCCGAGATGATGGAGCTTGCGCTCCAGGACACGCCTACCTTGAGGATCAAGGGGCGGGTCACGCAGGTGATCGGCACCATCATCAAGGCCGTGGTGCCCACGGTGAAGGTGGGCGAGGTCTGCATCCTGCGCAACCCGGGAGAGGATTTCGAGATGAAGGGCGAGGTGGTGGGCTTCGCGCGCGATGCGGCCCTGCTCACGCCGATCGGCGATATGTACGGCATCTCCACCGCCACCGAAGTCATTCCGACCGGCCGTGCGCACATGGTGCCCGTGGGCCCGGGGTTGCTGGGCCGGGTGCTGGACGGACTGGGCCGCCCGTTGGACGAGGCGGAGCTCGGCCCGCTGGAAGCCAGCAAGTTCTATCCCGTGTTCGCGGAAGCGCCGGATCCGCTGAAGCGCCGCATCATCGCCCAGCCGCTGGAGCTGGGCGTGCGGGCGCTGGACGGCGTGCTGACCTGCGGCGAGGGCCAGCGCATGGGCATCTTCGCGGCGGCGGGCGGCGGCAAATCCACCCTCATGGGCATGCTGGTCAAGGGCGCGGACGTGGACGTGACCGTGGTGGCGCTGATCGGCGAACGCGGCCGCGAGGTGCGCGAGTTCCTGGAGCACGAGCTGGGCCGCGAGGGCCGGCGCAAGAGCGTCATCGTCTGCGCCACCAGCGACAAGTCCTCGATGGAGCGCGCCAAGGCGGCATACGTGGCCACGGCCATCGCCGAGTACTTCCGGGACCAGGGCAAGCGCGTGCTGTTCCTGATGGATTCCGTGACCCGTTTCGCGCGCGCGCAGCGCGAGATCGGCCTGGCCGCGGGCGAGCCGCCGACCCGCCGCGGCTATCCGCCTTCGGTGTTCGCGACCTTGCCCAAGCTGATGGAACGCGCGGGCATGAACGAGCACGGCTCGATCACCGCGCTCTACACCGTGCTGGTGGAGGGCGACGACATGACCGAGCCCATCGCCGACGAAACCCGCTCGATCCTGGACGGCCATATCGTGCTGTCTCGCAAGCTGGGCGCGGCCAACCACTATCCCGCCATCGACGTGCTGGCCTCGGCCAGCCGAGTGATGAACGCGGTCATCACGCCCGAGCACAAGCGGGCGGCGGGCCGGCTGCGCGAATTGATGGCCAAGTACCAGGAGGTGGAGCTGCTGGTGAAGATCGGCGAATACAAGCGCGGGGGGGACGCCGTCACGGACGAGGCCATCGACAGGATCGGCGCGATCAATACCTTTCTGCGCCAACGCACCGACGAGCGCGCGACCCTGGCCGAAGCCCTGGCGCGCATGACTGAAATCGTGGGGGCGCAATGAGCGTGTTCGACGAGCTGCTGGCGATCAAGCGTTTCCGCGAAGGCCAGGCCGAGATCGCCGTGTCCCGGCAGCGCCTGCGCCACGCCGAGGCGGACGCCGCCAGGCGCGCGTCCGAAGCGGCGCTGGCGTCCTTCCGGAACGAGGCGGTCAGGCATGAACAGGCCTTGTACCGCGACCTGTGCAGCCGGGTGGTTCGCGTGCGAGAGATCGAGACCGTCCTGCAGGACGTGGCGGGGCTGCGCGAGGGCGAGCGCAGGCACGAGCAGGCGGTCGAGGCCGCCGGGCGCCGGCTGGACGAGGAGGCCCAGGCGCTGGCGGTCAGCCGCCAGCAGCACCAGCTGGCCGTGCGTCTGACGGGAAAGTTCGTGGAGCTGGCGCGCATCCACCTGGACGAGCACATGAAGGCGCTGGAGCAGAAGGAAGACCTGGAAATGGAAGAGGCCGCCTCGGTGTCGCGCGACCGCGAAGACTGGGAGCAGCACGAGGAGTTCGAACCCGCATGAGCATGGACCGACGCATCGGGCTGGAAACGGCCATTCCCCAGGGCATGGGAACGCTGTCGAATTCCGACGGCCACGCCGCGGGCCGCCAGGCGAGCGACGCCGACCGCCAGGCCTTCGACCGTGCCATGTCGAAAAGCGAGACCGAGACGGCTCCCGCGCCGGCGGCCGCGCCTTCGCCGTTCTCGCTCTTCGGCGCGGCGGCCCCTGGCGCCGCGCCGGCCGGCGGCCAGGCGCAGGGCCTGGCCCGGGCCTTGAGCGACAGCGCCGAGCAACTGCTGGTGGCCGACGGCAGCAACGGCCGGCGGCAGGTCCGCGTGGAATTGAAGGACGACGTGCTGCCGGGCGTCAGCGTGTCGGTCTACGAAGAAGAAGGCCGCTGCGTGGCCGATTTCATTTGCGCCAACGAGCGCTCGCGCGAACGCCTTTGCGCCATGGCGCCCGAGCTGGCGGCTCAGCTGGCGGCAAGCCTGGACCGGCCGACGCGGCTGCGGGTGAGTACGGACGACCCGGAAGACCCTTGCCTGGCGGAGACCGATGCCGCGGCGCCGGTCCGCTGACTACCCCTGTATCCCCATGACTGCCAGCACGCAACCCTCTCTTCATTCTTATCCATTGCCGCGCCTGAGCGGCAATGTAGCGCGCGCCCGCAGCTTGATCGCGCATCATGGCGCCGACCTGCGGATCACGCTGACGCCGCCTGCCGGCGCGCAAGCTGAATCCGCTGCCTGGCGGCTCGGTTTCACGCCGGGCGTGCCCGACGCGGTGCGCCAGTCGGCAAGCCTGTCAGCCGATCTGGAATGGGCCGGCGCCCGTCTGCGGCTGGGATTGCCGCCTGCGGCGATCGATGCCTGGCTGAGGGCCCGCCTGCCTGGCATCGATCCGGGCGCCGTGCCCGAGCCCCTGATCGCCACGGCTATCGAGGCGCTGCTGGCCGAGGCGATGGCGGCGCTGAACGCAGCGTCGCCCGGCGGCCCGGCGCGGGTGGTGGGCCTCGGCGGCGCGTCCACGGACCTGCCCCAATCCTGGACGATCGCCGCCCTCAACCCGGCCAACGGCGACACCGTCCATGCCTCCCTGGACACGGATGGGCTGGGGTTGATGTTGCTGGCGAACCTGGTCGGCCGCGCCGAGCCGGCCGGCAACGGCCTCGACCTGGACGCGGTGCCGGTGCGCGTCGGCGCGCGCCTGGGCTGGACGGACCTGCCGGCCTCCGAACTGCGCGGCCTGCGGCCGCGCGACACCATCTTCCTCGACCACTACCTGGTGTCTCCGGAAGGCGAACTGTGGCTGACGGCGGGCGGGCAGGGCCTGCGCGTGCGCCGCGAACAATCCTCTTACCTCGTTACCCAAGGCTGGACTTCCCTTATGACCGAGACGCCTCAACTGCCGGCGGATGCCGAGTCCGGCGCCAGCGCCCCGTTCGATATGGACGCGATACCCGTGCGGTTGACGTTCGAACTGGGCGAACGCCAACTGACCCTGGGCGAACTGCGCCTGCTGCAGCCGGGGGAAACCTTCGACCTGGAGCGCCCGCTGGCGGACGGGCCCGTGATCGTGCGCGCCAACGGGGCGCTCGTGGGCACGGGCGAGTTGGTGGAGATCGACGGCAGGATCGGCGTGACCCTGCGCAGCCTGGGCAAGGCCGGCGCATGAGCGGGGGAGCGGATCCCATCAGCCTGGCCGTCGTCCTGGCGCTGTTGGCGCTGGTGCCGCTGGCCGCCGTCATGACGACGTCCTTCCTCAAGATCGCCGTGGTGCTGACCCTGGTGCGCAACGCCCTGGGCGTGCAGCAGGTGCCGCCCAACATGGCGCTCTACGGCCTGGCGCTGATCCTGTCCGCCTATGTGATGGGGCCGGTGGTCATGCAGATCGGGGACGAGTTGCGGGCGCCGCCGGCCGCCGTGGCGCCGGGCGCTCCGGCGCCCGACCGGCTGGAGGGCATCATGGATGCGGTGGCGCGGGGCGCGGAGCCCATGCGCGGCTTCATGCTGAAGAACAGCAGGCCCGAGCAGCGGGATTTCTTCGTGCGCACGGCGCGCGGCCTGTGGGGCGAGCAGGCCGCCCGCAACCTGAAGGAAGACGATCTGCTGGTGCTGATCCCATCCTTCCTCGTGTCCGAACTGACCGCCGCCTTCCAGATCGGATTCCTGCTGTACCTGCCTTTCGTCATCATCGATCTCATCGTGTCCAACATCCTGCTGGCGATGGGCATGATGATGGTGTCGCCGGTCACCATTTCCATGCCCCTGAAGCTGTTCCTGTTCGTCATGGTCGACGGCTGGACGCGGCTGATCCAGGGCCTGGTCCTGTCCTACGGCTGAGCGCGCCATGGCTACCGTCGATCTCGTTTCCTACATGACCCAGGCGCTGTACCTGGTGCTGTGGCTGTCGCTGCCGCCGATCGCGGTGGCGGCCATCGTGGGAACCCTGTTTTCGCTGTTCCAGGCGCTGACCCAGATCCAGGAGCAGACGCTGTCGTTCGCGGTGAAGCTGATCGCCGTGTTCGCCACCATCCTGCTCACGGCGCGCTGGCTCAGCGCCGAGCTCTATAACTTCACGGTCTCCGTGTTCGACCTCTTCTACAAAATCCACTAGGGGCGGCGCGCACAGATGATCTCGGGCATCACCTACGCAGAGGCAAAAGTCTTCCTGGGCACGCTGGCATTGACGCAGCCCCGGATACTGGCGCTGTGCGCGATGCTGCCGCTGTTCAACCGGCAGTTGCTGCCGGGCATGCTGCGCTACGCCCTGTGCGCCGCCATCGGCATCGTGCTGGTGCCGGCGCTGGCGCCGCGCTACGCGGTCATGGAACTGGGCACGCTGGACATTGCGCTGCTTGTGGTGAAGGAAGTGTTCGTCGGCATGGTCATGGGCTTTCTGGTGGCCATCCCGTTCTGGATCTTCGAGGCAGTGGGTTTCGTCGTCGACAACCAGCGCGGCGCCAGCCTGGGCGCGACGATCAACCCGGCCACGGGCAACGACTCTTCGCCCATGGGCATTCTGTTCAACCAGGCCTTCATGGTGTTCTTTCTGGTGGGCGGGGGCTTCGCGCTGATGCTGACCATGCTGTATGACAGCTTCCGGCTCTGGGACCTGTGGGACTGGGCGCCCACGCTGCGCAGGGAAAGCGTCCCGCTGATGCTGGACCAGCTGGGCCGCTTCCTGCGGCTGACGCTGCTGTTCGCCGCGCCGGCGATCGTGGCCATGTTCCTGGCCGAAGTGGGGCTGGCCCTGGTCAGCCGTTTTGCGCCGCAGCTGCAGGTGTTCTTCCTGGCCATGCCCATCAAGAGCGCGCTGGCGCTGCTGGTGATGGTGCTCTACATGAGCACGCTGTTCGAGTACGCCGCCGAGGCCACCGGCCAGATCGGTTCCGCGCTGCCTTTTCTCGACAACCAATGGCGGGCGCCATGAGCGGCGAAAAGACAGAACAGCCCACTGGAAAGAAGCTGCGCGAGGCCCGGCAGAAGGGCGACGTCGCCCACAGCAAGGACTTCACTCAGACCTTGCTGGTGCTTGCGCTGTTCGGCTACATGCTGGGCAACGCGCACGGCATCGTGGAGTCGCTGGGGCGGCTGATCCTGCTGCCTGCCACGCTCGTCGGCATGCCGTTCGAGCGGGCGCTGCCCGTCGCGCTGGACGCGGCGCTGCGCGAGGCGGTGACGCTGGTGCTGCCCTTCGTGCTGATCGTGCTGATCGTCGGTATGTTCTCCGAGTTCCTGCAGGTGGGCGTGCTGCTGGCCTTCGAAAAGCTCAAGCCTTCGGCCAAGAAGCTCAACGTGATGGCCAATCTGAAGAACATCTTCTCGAAAAAGAATCTGGTCGAACTGCTGAAGTCCATCGTCAAGATCGCATTTCTTTCCGTATTGGTCACCCTGGTTGTGCGCGATGCGCTCCCGGAGCTGATGGCCGTGCCGCATAGCGGCCTGGCCGGGCTGGAAGCGGGCGTGGGCGGCATGATGCGCACGCTGGTGGTGAACATCGCGTTCGCCTACGTGGTGATCTCGCTGGCCGACTTCGTCTGGCAGCGCATGCAGTACCGCAAGGGGCTGATGATGAGCAAGGAAGAGATCAAGCAGGAATTCAAGGAGATGGAGGGAGACCCCCACATCAAGCACAAGCGCAAGCACCTGCACCAGGAAATGGTGATGCACGGCGCGGTTTCGAGCGCGCGCAAGGCCTCGGTGCTGGTGACCAACCCGACGCACCTGGCGATCGCCATCTACTACGAACCCGACGAAACGCCGCTGCCCGTGGTGCTGGCCAAGGGCGAGGGCGCGCTGGCCGAGCAGATGATGCGGGCCGCGCGCGAGGCGGGCGTGCCCATCATGCAGAACATTCCGCTGGCGCGCGCGTTGATGGCCGACGCGCAAGCCGACCAATACATCCCGAGCGAGCTCATCGAACCCGTTGCCGAAGTGCTGCGGCTGGTGCGCAAGATGGCCGCCGATCCGGAACAGCAACCATGACATCCGTCCCACATCCCCTGATTTCGGCCTATGCGAGCCGCCATGGCCTGCCGGCCCCTGTCCGCGCCGATGGCCGGCTCACCGTCGTGATCGACGATACCTACCGCGTGCATCTGCAGGCGGCGCCGGACGGCTGGCTGGCGCTGACCTGCCGCCTGTGCGCGCTTCCCGAAGAGGGCGCCGCCCGCGACGCGCTGGCGCGCGAGACCGGCAAGCTGGCCGCGGGCATGTTGAGCCGTCATGCGGCCGCCTGCGTCGTGGATCCGCAGGGCAGGGCATTGTGGCTGCAGCAGACATTGAGGCCCGGCAGCAGCGCGCTGGCGCTGGACGAGGCTTTGGGCGCCTTCGCCAACGCCCTGTCTTTCTGGGCGGGCGCGCTGCGGCGGCTGGCATGAACAAGATATCCGGGACCGTTACCCGAGGAGATAGAGTGTTGAAGCGGATGATTCTGGCGACCGCGCTGTCGCTGGGCCTGGCGGGCGGCGCGCAGGCGGCGCCGAACTGGCCCAATGTGCCTTATAGCTATTACGCGCGCGAAGAAAACCTGCAAACGTTGTTGCGCGAGTTCGCCGGCGGCTTCAGCCTGTCGCTGCAGATCGGGCCCAACGTCACGGGCACGGTCAACGGCAAGTTCAACGCCAACACGCCGACCGAATTCCTGGACCGCCTGGGCGGCGTCTACGGCTTCAACTGGTTCGTCTATGCGGGCACGCTCTTCGTCAGCCGCACGAACGACATGAAGACGCGCTCGGTCAGCGCCATGGGCAGCTCCATCAGCGCCTTGCGCCAGGCATTGGTGCAACTGGGCATCCTGGACCCGCGCTTCGGCTGGGGCGAACTGCCCGATCAGGGCATCGCGCTGGTGTCGGGCCCGCCCGGTTATGTGGATCTGGTCGAGCGCACCGTCGCCGCGCTGCCGATGGGCGCCGGCGGCCAGCAGGTTGCGGTGTTCCGCCTGAAGCACGCTTCGGTCAACGACCGCACCATCAGCTACCGCGACCAGAAGGTCGTGACGCCGGGCCTGTCCACCGTGCTGCGCAACCTGATCACGGGGGGCGGAGGCGGGAACAACAATGAAACGCTGGCCGCCATTGCCGCGCCGCTGCGCGACAACCCGCCGGCCTTTCCACAGGTCAATGGCGGTCCCGCCGCCGACAGCGCGCCGACTCTGGCGGCGGCGGGCATGCAGGCGCCGGCCCTGGTCGGCAAGCCGGGTCTGCGCCTGCGCGAGCCGACCGTGCAGGCAGATGCGCGCCTGAATGCCATCATCGTGCAGGACATCCCGGACCGCATCCCCATCTATCGCAGCCTGATCGAACAGCTGGATCTGCCCAGCACGCTGGTCGAGATCGAGGCGATGATCGTGGACGTGAACTCGGATCTGGTGAACGAGCTGGGCGTCAACTGGGGAGCCCGAGCGGGCTCGGCCAGCTTCGGCTACGGCAACCTGGCGCTGGCGCCCAGCGGCGGCCTGCCGGTGGACGGCACCGCGGGGCTGTCGCCCGGCACGATCGGCGTCAGCGTGGGCACCAACCTGGTGGCTCGGCTGCGCGCCTTGCAGACCAAGGGCCAGGCCAACATCCTGTCGCAGCCGTCGATCCTGACGGCGGACAACCTGGGCGCCATGATCGACCTGTCGGACACGTTCTATATCCAGACGCGCGGCGAGCGCGTGGCCACGGTGACGCCGGTCACGGTGGGCACGTCGCTGCGGGTCACGCCGCGGCACATCGAATCGCGGGACGGCGCGCGCGTCGAGCTGACCGTGGACATCGAGGACGGGCGCATCCAGGAAGAGCGCCAGATCGACAACCTGCCCACGGTGCGCAAGAGCAACATCAGCACGCTGGCCGTCGTGGGCAACGACCAGACGCTGCTGATCGGCGGCTACAACAGCAGCCAGAACAGCGAACAGGTCGACAAGGTGCCGTTCCTGGGAGACATCCCGGGCCTGGGCATCTTCTTCTCCAACAAGTCCAAGACGGTGCAGCGCCGCGAGCGTCTGTTCCTGATCCGGCCCAGGGTAGTCGCGGTCAACGGCGAGGTGGTGCGCACGCCCGGCGCGGCGTCGAACACCGCGCCCATGCTGAACGCGACCTGGGGCGGCGTGGACAGGCCCATGACGGCGGGCCAGTACCTGGATCTGGCGCAGAGCCAGCGCACGCGGGTGCTGTTCGAGCCGAATGTGACGGTGCGCGCCAGCGGCGGGCCGGTGCGGGCATCGGAGTGGCTGCAGGTCTCGCCCGCGATGGAGCCCATCCTGGAGGGCAAGTCGAACGCTACCCAGGGGCCGGTCATCCAGGTACAACCGGTGGCCGCGCCGGGCACGGGCCGGGCGCCGTAGGGCAAGGGGCGGTTCAGCCGTCCAGCCGCAGGCCCTTCTGCGCCAGCTTTTCGCGCAGCGCCGAGCGGGCGCGGGAGAGGCGGCTGCGCACGGTGCCGATGGGCACCGTCAGCAGCGCGGCGGCTTCTTCGTAGGAAATGTCGTCCAGCCCGACCATGAGAAGGATGTCGCGCATGTTTTCGGGCAGCTCGTCCAGGGACTCCTGGAGCAGGGCCATGGTCTGGTTCTGCTCCAGGACGCGGTCGGGGGAAAGCGCGGATGACGCCTGTTCTTCCAGCACGCTGTCGCTGACGAAGGCATGGCGCCGTTCGGGGGCGCGCGACAGGTGGTTGCGGACCAGATTCAGCGCGATGCCGTAGAGCCAGGAAGACAGCTGCGACTCGCCGCGGAAATTGCGGTAGGAGCGGGCCGCCTCGACGAACGCCTGCTGGGCCAGGTCCTCGGCTTCGCTGGTATTGCCGATGTGCTTGATGATGAAGCGCTGCAAACGGCTGGAATGGTCGCGCACCAGGTCCCGCAGCAGGTATTCGTCGCCCGGGTCCCAGCCCGGCCCTTCTTCGTCGGAGCGAATGGGCGGCATGTCCACCTCGGAGGAAGCGGGTTTGCTGTCGCTGGGGTAGGTCATGGGGCGGCGAAAAGAAACGTGTCTTAAGCTACTAGTTACTACCGAAATGACGAATTATGGCAGCTTAACTCCGTCACAATATTTCGAAAATGGAAATATTGGGCCAAAATTCGGCTTTATACGGCTAGATATGTAAAAACAAGTAAGTGATATCCGTCAGGTTCCGCCTGACGGAAACTAGAGGGCCTTGAGCAGGTCCCGCAGCCAGCC
This sequence comes from Achromobacter sp., assembly GCF_050285585.1. Taxonomy (GTDB): domain Bacteria; phylum Pseudomonadota; class Gammaproteobacteria; order Burkholderiales; family Burkholderiaceae_B; genus Achromobacter. The sequence continues at coordinate 42,263 of NZ_JBLZXF010000013.1, forward strand.
GGCGGCGGTCGCGAGGGCGACCGGGCTTTGCCCCGAGCGCGCCGCCTGGTCGAAGCGGGCCTCCATGGCCTGGTCCAGCGCGGCCCGGCGCTCGGCGTCCAGGGCCGCGGGCTGAACGCCCGCGTCCTTGCAAGCCTGCTGGAATGCCGGGGTGTTGCCCGCGGCGGAAGTGGCCAGGCGCGTCATGAAGTCCACGCCCGAGAGGGCATGGCTGGAGGTTTCGGCCATATCGATGGCGGCGGCCACGGTACGCGCCGACAGGGGCTTGCCGGGGTTGGGTTCCAAACCGAGTTCGCGCGATACGGCGCTGGCGATGCCCTGCCCATAGCTCTGCGCCAGCGTCTGGGCAAACATTGCGGTCGTGTCGACATCGGGGGCCACCCAGGCCACGCTGCGGCCGCCGGGCGTGGTGCCCGTGCCCAGCACTTGCAGCTTGCCGCCCGCTATATCGACGTAAACGTCCTGGCCGCCTTCCGCCGCTTTGGCGAAGGCATCCAGGGAAATGAATGGCGACGAAGGGGTAACCGATGAAATTGTCATGCAGCCAAGAAATCCGGCGTGTCCGATACGTGGCCGTGGCGGTCCTACGACCCTGTGCGTGAGTAACCCAAGGTCTACTTTAGTTCCACGGCCGAGCACGCGCCTTATTCTATGTCATTGCGCCGGCCGGGACGAAACACGGGGTTACTGCGCCTCGTAGACTTCGTCCGCCGCCAGCAGGATATCCACGGGCGGATCGAAGCCGATCACGCGCGCCGTTTCGAGGTTCAGCGCGATTTTGGCCGGGTCGATCCATACCTGGGACAGCTCGCGCGGCTTGGCGCCGTTGAAGATGCGCGCCATCGTTTCGGCGTAGAACAGGCCCACGTACGAATAGTCGGCCTGCGCCAGGCTCAACAGCAGGCCGTGCTTGACCTCCTCGGATCCCAGCATCGCAAAGCTGGGCACCCGCGCCTGGCGGAGGATCTCGGCCACGGTGTCGATGGACGCCGGCGTCACGCCCCGGTGCACGGTCACGTAGGCGGCGTCCACCTGCGGCGCGAGCTTGGCATAGCATTCCACCGCATTGCGCGTGGCGACCTCGGGCGAAACGCCGTTGGACGGCGCATTGCAGGACAGCACCTCGAAATGCTGTTCGCGGGCCACCTGTTCCACGGCCGCGACGGCGCTGTAGGTGCGGCCTTCCGGGCTGTCTTCGTAGACGAGCCCCAGCCGCTTGAAGGGCACGATTTCGTGGAACAGGCGCACCTGCCGCTGATAGCGCTCGGGCTGGACGCGCGCGTGCAGGTTGTCCTGCCCGCTGTCCTGGGCCGAACGGGTGATGCGCGCGCCGATGGCGTCGCTGGTGGAGGCCACGACGGTCGGCACGGGCGTGCCCATGGCGGCCATGTCCTGGCCTGCCCAGGTGCCCATGGCGATGATGAGGTCTATGTCGCGCCGAGCCGTGAGGCGCTGCTTGATGGCGTCGCGCACCGCGGGGCGCCGCGCGGCGTCGAAATTGCCCGGCTGCCACCAGGCGTCGCGCACGAATTCCAGCGTGTCGCTGCGGACGTTGTCGGCCAGGAAATCCCACATCTGCCGGCCGTTGAGGCCGTCGGGCATGGCGGGCAGGCTGAGCCAGCCGAGTTTCTGCAGTCCTTCGACGGTGACCCGGAGCGTGCGGGGGTACTCGCTGTAGTCGCCGCTCTCGAAGTACCCGATGCGCCACTTCGCGCCGTCGGGCTTGGCCGCGGGCTTGGTCGGAAACACTTGGGCGGCGGGCGTCGCGGCCGTCTGCGCCATGCTCGCCGAGGGCGCCAGCAAGGCCAGGCAGAGCATAAGAGTGGGCAGCGATTTCTTCATGGGCGGCGGATCACGATCAATGTGATGTCATCGGATTGTTCCGCGCCGTCGGCGAAGGCCTGCACGTCCTCGAGCAGACGTTTGGAGAGCTTGGCCGAAGGCACGGGGGGATTGGACAGGACGGCCAGCAGGCGCGGATCGCCGTACTGGGCGTTGTTCGGATCGACGGCCTCGGTAATGCCGTCGGTGTAGCCCACCAGCATTTCGCCGGGCGCCAGCACGGCGGAAAGGCCGCGGTACTCCAGGCCTTCCTGCACGCCGCACGCGGGGCCGCTGCGTCCTTCCAGCAGGCGCACGGCGCCGTCTGCGCCGACTACCGCCGGCGGCAGGTGGCCCGCGTTGGCCCACTGCAATTCGCCGGTGGTCAGGTCCAGCACGCCCAGCAGAAGCGTGACGAACATCATGTTGGGATTGTTCTCGGAGAGCCGGTTGTTGATCTTCTGCATCATCAGCGCCGGATCCGTTTCATCTTCGGCCGTGGCGCGGATGAGCGTGCGGGTCACCGCCATGAACAGCGCGGCGGGCACGCCCTTGTCGGACACGTCGCCGATGGCCAGACACAGGCGTCCGTCGGGCAGCGTGAAGTAGTCATAGAGATCCCCGCCCACCTCCTTGGCAGGCAGCATTACCGCGTTCAGGTCGATCTGGTCGCGCGTGGCGCTGGACAGGGGCACGGGCAGCAGGCCCAGCTGGATCGCGCGGGCGATGTTCAGCTCGCTTTCGAAGCGTTCGCGCGCGGTGGTCTCGCGCATCAGGCGGGCGACGTTCTCGCGCAGCTTGTCGTTCATGAACAGGAAGGAGGCGGCGAGCCGGCCGACTTCGTCCTTGTGCTTGTCCGGCAGCGCGGCGATGTGCGCCGGCACGCTGGCCGCGGCCGTCAGGTCCTGTTCGGGCAGCTGGCGGGCATAGCGGGTCAGCGTTTCGAGCGGTCGAACGATGCGCGCGGCCACCAGCCAGGCGCAGACCAGGGCCACCAGCATCATGCCCGCGAAGATCAGGGCCTGGCGGTTCAGCAGTTCGCGCGCGGGCGCGGTCAGGTCGCTTTCCGGCACGGCGGTCACCAGGGTCCAGCCCAGCGGCGCGAAGCGCGCGCTGTCGATCTGCCAGGGGCCGCCGCCGCCGTCGAACCGCAGGCTTTGCGGCTTGCCGCCCGCGTCCTGGCGGGCCAGCAGGCTGCGCAGCGTTTCGCCCTTGCCGTCGCGGGCGTCGAGCAGGCCTGCCCGCCGTTCGGGCAGGGGCACCACCATCCGGCCATCGTCGGCGGTGATGAAGATGAAGCCGGACTGCGCCAGCGTCAGCTTGGATAGCATGCCCCGCACCGAGTTTTCCATCTGTTCGCGGCGCGTCTGGATCTGGTCGATGACGTCCTGCGCGCTGTCCGTGATGACGAAAACCCAGTTCCACGGCCGGAAGTAGCCGAAGTAGGCGTAGCGCGTCTCGCTGTCGCCGCGCTGCGCGGACGGCGGCCAGCGGTAGATGGCGAAGCCGTATCCGGAGCTGCGGCTTTCTTCGTACAGGGCCTGGGCGAGGGGACGGTTCTTGAAGTCGGACAGCTGCGACAGGTCGCGGTCGATCATGTCGGGATTGCCGCTGGCCACCACCTGGAAATCGGCGTCGTAGACAAAGGCGTAGCGGCGGTCGTCAAGCTTCAGGCGGTTGATCCAGGCGCGCGCCATGCCGCGCGCCGCGCCGGGCGTCATGAGCCCGCGCTCGGCCATGTCGGCGTAGGAATTCAGCGCGGCCGCAACCACCGTGCCCGTCTGCATCAGTTGGCGGCGGCCGCTGCGCACCGTCGTGATCTTGTCGGCGAGCAGCGCGCCCCAGCGGGCCTCGGCATCGCGCAGCACCAGCTCCATCACGTTGTTGACGGCGTGGTGCTCGCTGTTCATCACCGTGCGCGTGACATTGCGCTGCGTCGTCAGCATCACGAACGCGGCCACCGCCAGAAGAAGCGCTACGACCAGAAGAAAAATCTTGCTACGCAGCGACCTGGCGGGCATGGACTTGGAGGCGGTGGAGGAGCGTGAGGGTGTAAAAAAAGATGCAAATTGCATTAATTGTAAATACCATTGTCGCCCGTGTGTAAATACTTTGCGGTGTTTCAGCCTCATGCGTAGCGAGCCTATTCAAATCGTGCTGGAAGGACTGAGACGCCGCCCGGTACTCGAAGTCACGCTGGCCTGCCTGGCCGTCCTGTTGCTGGCCCAAGCGCTGATCGGCGCATTGAGCCTGTCCGCGTTGAACCGGCTGGTGGTGGACACCACCGCCGACCGCGTGGAAGTCATCGCCCGCCGGGCGGCGGGCAATATCGAAAACGGATTGCGGCTGGGCAAGCCGCTGGAGCAATACTTCGGCCTGCGCGACGGCCTTCAGGACAGCGTATCGGGATCGCGCGACCTGCTTGGCGCCGCGGTGTTGCGGGCCGACGGCCGGACGCTGGCCGTGCAGGGCGAATTGCCCGAAGGCGCGGCCGCGCTCGCGCAGGCGCTGGATCCCGCGGCGGGCCGCGACAAGCACGCGGCGCGGCGCGCGTCCGGCGCGCTCATGTCGGCGGCCGACGGCACGGTGACGCTGGCCGTGCCCCTGGCGGGCGCGGGCGGCAATGTCGCCGGCGCCGTGGTCCTGTCTGCGTCCAAGGACGGCGAGGCCAGCCGCAGGCTGATCGTGGACAACCTGCAGGTGCTGCTGGCCGTCACCGCGCTGGTGGGCCTGGGCCTGGCGGCCGTGTTCAAGTACCTGGTGCCGCTGACCTCTCTTGCCGCCGGCGGCCGCGCGCGTTTCGTCGTGCCGCTGCTGGCGCTGATGCTGGCCCAGGGCGTCTATGCCGCCTACACGATCTCCACGTTCCGTTCGGGCTGGCTGGAAGTCACGCGCAACAATGTCGGCCTGCTGGCCGAAGGCCTGCAGCGCGATCTGAACCGGGTGCTCGGCTACGGCCTGACGCTGGATCGGCTGCGTGGCGTGGACGCGCCATTCTCGCGCCTGGCGGCGACCTTTCCCGCCGTGTCGCAGATCGAATTGGTGGATGGCGCGGGCCGCGTGCTGAGCCGCGCCGACGCAAAGGGCGCGCTGGACGTGGCGGGCCTGCCGGTAGCGCGTCCGCGTTCCGACGACCTTACCCTGGTGCTGCCGCTCGGCGCGTCGAATCCCAATCCCCGGGCGCGGGGCGATCTGGTGCTGCGCTTGTCCGACGAGGTGATCGCGGCGGGCGTGCGCGGCCGGGCGCTGGACGCCGTGACCGTGGTGGCGGTGGCGCTGGTGGCCGCCATCGAGATGCTGCTGTTGCTGTCGCTGCTGATGAACCGCGCCTTTGCCGCGCGAGCGACCCTGCCCGACGGCAGCCGCGTCGGGCCCGATGACGAGTCCGAGATCGGACGCATCGCCCGGCCCGTGATGTTCGGCTTCCTGTTCGCCTGGGCGCTGCCGCTGGGCTTTCTGCCGCTGTATGCGCGCAGCCTGCCGGCCGGCGGACTGGATCTGCCGGCGAATCTTCTGCTGGCGCTGCCCATCTCCGTCGAGATGGGATGCGGCCTGCTGACCTCGCTGCTCGCCGGCAGCCTGACCGACCGCAAGGGCTGGCAGGTGCCTGTGCTGGCGGGGCTGGCGGTGTCGTGCGCGGGCATGCTGGCCTGCGCGGCGGCGGACAATCTGCTGATGTTCAGCGCGGCGCGCGGTCTGGTGGGCCTGGGGTATGGCCTGACCTGGATGGGGCTGCAGGGCTTCATCGTCACGCGCAGCCCCGCGCAATATCGCGGCCGCAACATGACCGGCGTGATCGCCGGCCTGTTCGCGGGGCACCTTTCCGGCGCCGCGGTGGGCGCGATGCTGATGGAGCAGACGGGGTTCCGCGCCGTGTTCGGCGTGGGCGCGGCGATGCTGGCGCTGCCGTTGGCCGGCGTGCTGGTGCTGATGCGGCCGTACATGGACCGCGGCCGCGGACGGGCGGCGCGGGCGGCGGCGCGCACGCGCGCCCGGCTGTCCGATACCTTGCGGCTGCTGTGCACCCGCGACTTCGGCCTGCTGCTGCTGGGCAGCGTCATTCCCTTTTCGATTGCGCAGGTGGGCCTGCTGTCGTTCGCGCTGCCGCTGTATCTCGAAGCCGAGGGGGTGGCGGCATCCAGCATCGGGCGGGTCCTGATGATCTACGGGCTTTGCGTGATCTACGTGGGGCCGCTGATGGGCCGCGTGGTGGACCGCAGCCGCATCAAGAAAAGCTGGATCGTGCTGGGAGGACTGGTCGGCAGCGTGGGCATGCTGGGCCTGTATTTCAACAGCGGCCTGCTGGCCGCCGCCGCGGCCGTGCTGTTGCTGGCGCTGGCCAGCTGCTTCGCGGGCGCATCGCAAGCGCCCTACATGCTGGCGCTGCCGGACGTGCAGCGCTATGGCGCCGCCGGAGCCACCAGCGTCATGCGCGCGGCCGACAAGCTGGGCCAGATGGCGGGGCCGCTGGTGGTGGGCGCCATGTTCGGGGCCGCGGGCATGGGCGCGGGCCTGGCGGCCACCGGCATCATCTATCTGTGCGCCACGCTGCTGTTCCTGATGCTGGCGCCCGCCCGGCCCAGGGACGGCGCGTCCTGACGCCCCGCCGCCCGGGCCGGGCGCTGCCCAGGAGGGCGCGCCTGGGCAGCGCCCGGCGCGCGCGCTGCCGCTCAAGGCCCCGCGTCCCGGCAGGCCAGCTGCACCGGCACGCGCGCGCTCAAGCCCGTGAGCAGCTCGGCGGCGATGGTGCCGGCCGAGGCCGCCACTTCCTCCACCGCCAGCCCGCAGGCGCCCCATAGTGTGACGGCGGCGCCGATGCAGGCATGCGGGACCGGCCCGAGATCCACGGCCATCATGTCCATCGATACGCGCCCCAGCAGCCGCGTGCGCACGCCGTCGACGACGACCGGCGTGCCGGTGGGGGCGTGGCGCGGATAGCCGTCCGCATAGCCGCAGGTGACGATGCCCACCGTGGTGGCGGAGGGCGCGAGGAACGCGCCGCTGTAGCCCACGCCCGCGCCGGCCTGCACGCGTTGTATGCCCACGATCTGCGAGTGCAGCGACATTGCGGGCCGCAGGTCCAGCTGCGCGGCGCTGCGATCGGCAAAGGGGCTGGCGCCGTAGAGCGCCAATCCAGGGCGCACCCATTGCGTGCCCGCCGCCAGTTCGCCATGCCGTAACAGGGCGGCCGAGTTGCTGGTCGACACCGGACCCGGCAGGTCCGCGATCACCTGGCGGAAGGCGGCGTCCGCCGCGCCCACGCCGTCGGCCTCATCGGCGCGGGCGTAATGGTTCAGATGCCCGATTTCCCCGACGAGGCCGCGGCGGGCAAGAGCGGCGGCCGCCTCGAATGCGGGACGGTAGTCGTCCGCCGAAAAGCCGGTGTGGTGGATGTCGCCGGCGTAGCGCAGCCAGATGGCCGGACGCGCGGCGAGCGGAGCCTGCGCTAGCCATTCGAGCTGGGCGGCATGCGTGATCACGAGGTGCAGGCCCGGCGAGTCGAGCAGCAGCGCATCCGCCGGCGAATAGAGCCCGCCGTAGACGAGGATGGGGCCATTCCAGCCGATCGCGCGGCAGGCGCGCGCCTCGTTCAAGTGCAGCACCGCCAGTCCGTCCGCCGCGCGCAGCGCGGGCAGGATGCGCGCAAGGCCATGCCCGTAGGCGTCCGCCTTCACCGTTGCCCAGAGCCTGGGGCCGCCGGAGCCCGCCGGCAACGCGGCGCGCAGGCGCGCCAGGTTGTGGCTTACGGCGCCCGCATCGATGCGGGCGTGCAGGGGACGGGCGGTCAGTCCTTCCGGTCGGTAGGGGGCGTTCACGGGCGGCATCAGTGCAAGGCGTCGCGCAACCGGCGCGCAGTCCATGCATGAGTGACAGTTGGGCCCGTTTTGTTCGGTACTTTCTGTCTATTGAAAAAAGAAACCGATAGTGTGATTCGATCGCTTGCGCCGCGAAGCTAGTCGGCGCGCGCGATCAGCGTCAGGCGGTTGCGGTCGCCGCTGCGCGCATAGCGCATGTCGTGCAGGTAATGCCGCATGAGCCGCAGGCCATGGCCGCCGATCTCGGCATCGTCCAACGTGGCCGCCAAGGGGGGAGGGGGCGTTTTCGTGGGGTCGTGGGGACGGCCGTTGTCCACGATTTCCAGCGCGACGCCGGTATCGTCCCGGCGGCACTGCAGCGTCACCGCGGGAGGAGAGCCCGCGGCCGCGGGATCGTCGAACGCGTAGTCCACGATATTGGTCAATGCTTCGTCCAGGCTCAGCGACAGTCCGAAGCCCAGCTTGGGCGGCCATGCGTCGCGTTCGGCAATTCCTTCGAGCCATTGCAGCGCGGCGGCAACGGCGTTCTGGTCGGGAACGAGGTCCAACGTATCGGGCTGAGGGGGCATGAGTCGCCTTGCGTTCAGTGGAGCACGTGCAGGCGCAAGTATGCACGATAGCCATGCGTGGCGAACAGAGTGTGAGAGACTGCGCCGGCTCGCGTATCATCTCGCCATCGCGCCGCCGTCCGCCTGCGCAGGTGCCGGGCGCCGGCCACTTTTCGGGAACCGCTATGAATCTCGCAATAGAAAAAATCGGAGAAGTCCTGGTTGTCTCGCCCGAAGGCCAGATCAACAGCGCCAACGCGGCGGGCGTCGAGTCCGATCTGCTGTCCCACGTGGAAAAGGGCGAAAGCCGCTTCGTGCTGGACCTGTCCAACCTGAACTACATTTCCAGCGCCGGCCTGCGCGTCGTGCTGGTGCTGGCCAAGCGGCTGAAGCAGGGCGCCGGCGCGCTGGTGCTGTGCGCCCTGCAGCCGCATGTGCGCGAAGTGTTCGATATCAGCGGCTTTCTCTCCATCCTGACGGTCGTCGACACGCGCGAGGACGCGGTCGCGAAGGTCGCCTGACGCGCGGGTTCAACCCTTGCGATGTTCGTAGGACGTGTCCAGCACGTCGTCTTCGGGCGTGATGACGCCGGGCTCGCCGGGGTCTGCAACGGCGCGTCCGCGCCGCGGCATGCCCGCGACGAGCTTGCTGCTCTGGTCGGGCATCGGCATGACTTCGGTGCCTTTGCGCGGATCGGTGGCGGCAGGCTTCTCGGTTTCGGCGGCCTTGGCGACGTTGGGATCTGGGGCAGTTTTCAACATGACGTTTGCTCCGCTTGCGGGCGTCCCGGGATGGCGACGCGCCTGATTCCAGCATCTTCATCTTAGGACGGCGCGGCGGCGCGGTGGCGCCCCTGGCCTGTCACGTTTGCAAGGGGCTGTTGCAGAGCCCGAACCTTATAATTTCCGGCGCCTCGCGGCTTTGCGGCATGGCGCCAGGTTTTCACTTTTTCCATACGCCTACCTTGACTGAATCCGTCGAACGCTCCCTCCATGCAGAACTCGTCGCCGTGCTCGTCGCCGTCACCCACGGCGAACCGCGAGTGCTGACGACCGAAGACGCGCGCGCCTTGCCGGCGGGGCCCTTCGAGCTGTCGCACCGTTCGCTGCAGGCGGGCCTGCGCGCCTGGGTGGAAGCGCAGACGCACCATCCTCTGGGCTATGTGGAACAGCTCTACACCTTTGCCGACGGCGACCGCTCCGACGAATCCGGGGCGCGCGTGATGTCGGTGAGCTACCTCGGGCTGACGCGCGAAGCCGGTGAAACCGGCGTGGCGCAGGTGGGCTGGCAGGACTGGTACCGCTATTTCCCCTGGGAAGACAGGCGCGCCGGCACGCCCGCGCTGCTCGACGAGCAGATCGTGCCGCGGCTGGCGGCCTGGTGCGAAGACAGCGCCGACGCCGCCGTGCGCAATCGCCGGCGGCAGCGTGCCGCCATCACTTTCGGGCTGGAAGGCGCCTCCTGGAACGAGGACATGGTGCTGCAGCGCTACGAATTGCTGTTCGAGGCCGGGCTGGTGCCCGAAGCGGCGCGGCGCGGGCGCGGCAGCGGCGCCGCGGTGCCTGGCGAGCCCATGCGCCACGATCATCGCCGCATCCTGGCCACCGGGATTGCGCGCCTGCGCGCCAAGATCAAGTACCGCCCCGTCGTGTTCGAATTGATGCCCGCGCAGTTCACCTTGCTGCAGCTGCAAATGGCCGTCGAGGCCTTGGCCGGGCGCGCGTTGCACAAGCAGAATTTCCGTCGCCTCATCGAGCAGCAGGCGCTGGTGGAAGAGACCGGTGAAATGGCGACCGGCACGGCCGGCCGGCCCGCGAAGCTCTTCCGCTTCCGCCGCGACGTGCTGCTCGAACGCGCCATCGCCGGCAGCAAATTGCCGCTGTCCCGCGCGCTCTGACGCTTGACAAGCCTTATGCTCGCTCTTAGCATAAGTGGTGCGCAATTCTTGCGCGCCTTTTTTTACTCTCAAAATACTCAAAATGAGCATTAAAGCCGCAGCGCCTTCGACCGCCTCCCGCCTGGCCGTCCCCCCTTTGCCGGAAGTCATGCTGGAGCCGCTGGTGCGCGCGGCCCTGCTTGAAGACCTGGGCCGCGCGGGCGATCTCACCACCGACGCCATCGTGCCGGCCGACGCCGTGGCGGAAACCCGGCTCGTGGCCCGCCAGGAGGGCGTGCTGGCCGGCCTGGACCTGGCGCGCCTGGCATTTCGCGCGATGGATCCGGGCATCGAATTCTCGGTGTCGCAGCGCGATGGGGCCGACCTGCGGCCCGGCACGGAAATCGCCCGCATACGCGGCAATGCCCGTGCCATGCTGACCGCCGAACGCGTGGCCCTGAATTTTCTGTGCCACCTGAGCGGCGTGGCCAGCGCCACGGCCTCCATCGCGCGCGCCATCGCGGGCCATGGCGCCCGGGTCACCTGCACGCGCAAGACCATGCCGGGCCTGCGCGCCGTGCAGAAGTACGCCGTGCGCGTCGGCGGCGGCAGCAACCACCGCCACGGGCTGGACGATGCGGTCCTGATCAAGGACAACCACATCGCGCTGGCGGGCGGCGTTGCCACGGCCGTCGAACGGGCGCGGGCCGGCGTCGGCCACATGGTGAAGATCGAACTGGAAGTGGACACGCTGGAACAGCTGGAAGTGGCGCTGTCCCTGGGCGTGGACGTGGTCCTGCTCGACAACATGAGCCTGGAAGACTTGCGCCGCGCCGTCGCCATGGCGCGCGGCCGCGCCATCACCGAGGCGTCGGGCCGCATCACGCCCGAAACCGCCGAGGCGGTGGCGGCCACCGGCGTGGACCAGATCGCCGTCGGCTGGATCACCCATAGCGCCAAGGTGCTCGATATCGGCCTGGACGCCTGAGTCTTTCCGCCACAGATCCGCAAATGAAACGCCTGTTTCGATCCGTTCTTCCGCTAGCCATGCTGTCGCTGGCCGCCTGCGGCAATCCGCCGTCGGGCGAGGCGCCCAAGGACGCCGCCTATCCGTCCCGCGCGATCACCATCGTCGTGACGTTCCCGCCCGGAGGCGGCACCGACCTGTTGGCGCGCCGCATCGGAGCCCGCCTGCAGGAGCAGCTGGGCCAGCCCGTGGTGGTGGAAAACCGCCCCGGCGCCAGCGGCAATATCGGCGCGCGCGCCGTGGCCGAGTCGCCGCCCGACGGCTACACGCTGTTGATGGTGAACAGTTCGTTCGCCATCAATCCGGGCGTCTACCGCAATCTGGGCTTTTCGCCCGCCAAGGATTTCGCGGCCGTCATCAACGTGGCGTTCGTGCCGTCGGTTTTCGTGGTGCCGGCTGCCTCGGACCTGCATGGCCTGGATGACGCGCTGGCGGCGGCAAGGGCGGGCAAGCCCCTGCCATTCGCGTCCTGCGGCAACGGCACGCCGCAGCACCTCGCCGGCGAGATGCTGGCGCGAGCGGCCGGCGCGCCCTTGCAGCACGTGCCTTACAAAGGCTGCGGGCCGGCGCTGACCGACGTCGTTGCGGGGCAGGTGGGCATGGGCGTGGTCACCGCGTCGAGCGCGGCGCCGTTGATCGCGGCCGGCAAGCTGCGCGCGCTGGCGGTTACCTCGCCGGCGCGTTCGCCGCTGATGCCCGCCGTGCCGACGGTCGCCGAGCAGGGCGTGCCCGGATACGCCCTGGACCAGTGGCATGGCCTGCTGGCGCCCGCGGCGACCCCGCCGGCGGTGGTTGCCAAGCTGAACGCGGAAGTGGCGAAGATCGTCCGCCGTCCCGACGTGCAGGCCTCTTTGCGCGAACAGGGCTTTACGCCCGCGAGCAGCACGCCGGGGGGCTTTCAGGACATGATCGCCGCCGACATGGACAGCTATGGGGCGCTGACCGCGTCGATCGGCTTGCGCGCGGACTAGGCGGCCGCCGCGCGGGCGTGCTGCTCCAGCTGCTCCTTCAGGCCGGGCTGCAGCTTGAGCTGGCGCGCCAGCTCGTCCAGGTAGGCGCGTTCCATGTAGCTTTCTTCGTCCACGACCAGCAGGCTGGCCAGGTACATCTCGGCGGCCATTTCGGGCGTGCGCGCCGATTGGGCCACGGCGGCCGGATCCAGCGGGCGCGAAAGCTCGGTTTCGAGCCAGCCGCGGTCCTGGGCATCCGACGACAGCTTGGCGAGTTCGGTTTCGAGCAGGGCGCGCTCTTCGGGGCCGATGTGGCCGTCGGCCTTGGCCGCGCCGATCATGGCGGTCAGCACGGCTGTGCTGTGCTGTTCGGCCTCCGGCGCCGGCAGGCGGTCCAGCGTCTGGGGCGGCGCGGCAGGCGCGCCGGCCTGGCTGCGCTGCCAGTCGCCGTAGGCGCGGTACGCCAGGGCGCCCAGCGCGGCCATGCCGCCGTACATGGCGACCTTGCCGCCGATCTTGCGGGCCTTCTTGCTGCCCAGGAGCAGCCCGAGGGCGCCCGCGCCCAGCGCGCCGCCTCCCAGGCCGGCCAGGAAGGACGATGAGCCGCCCTTGCCGCCCGTGGCGCTCTGCACGCGGTTCGTGGTGTCGGACAGCAGGCTTTGCCCGGATTGCAGCAGTTGATCGAGGAGTTGTCTGGCGCTCATGCGGCCCCCTATAGGTGTTCGGGTATTGCGGATAGGAATATCCGACCGCCATCGGGCCAGGAAGTTCAGCTGTCCGTCAGCCGTCGCGGGGCCGGGGTGGGGAGCCTGCGTCGCCAGGTGCTACAACGTGATCTGGGGCCGCATTTGCGGCCGTCTTTCAGAGCCCGATCCAAGGAGACCCGGTCCATGAGCATCCGCGTGCGCCAGAATGCGCCCAACACCCTGCAGTTCACCGCCACGGCCGAAGGCCATGAGCTTCCGCTGGCCATGCCGCAGCCGCAGGGCGAAGGCCCTGATCCGCATGATTACTTCGATACCGCGCTGGGCGGGTGCAAGGCGTTGACCCTGATGGTCTATTCGCAGCGCAAGGGCCTGCCGCTGGAGTCGGTGGGGGTGGAGGTGGTGCGCGATGCCAGCGAAGAGCGCAAGGGCGTCTACCGGCTGACAGCCAAGCTGACGCTGCATGGCGAACTGTCCGATGCGCAGATCGACGAGTTGCTGGCGGTGGCCGAGAAATGTCCGGTCCACAAGCTGATGACGGCGGTGGACGTGCAGGTGTCCACCGTGGTGGTGCGGCCGGCCTGAGCGGCCGGGCGCGGCGGGCGGACGCCAGGCGCCGCCCGCGCCGGCGTCAGTCTTCCATGCCGGGGACGACGGTGGAGAAGCCGGCGTCCACGTGCGTGATTTCGCCCGTCACGCCGGCGGCCAGGTCCGACAGCATGAAGGCGGCAACGTTGCCGACTTCTTCGATCGTGACGTTGCGGCGCAGGGGAGCCTGCGCTTCGACGAATTTCAGGATGGCCGAGAAGTCCTTGATGCCGCTGGCGGCGAGCGTTTTGATGGGGCCGGCGGAAATGCCGTTGGCGCGGATGCCGCGCGGGCCCAGGGCGGTGGCCAGATAACGCACGCTGGCTTCCAGCGAGGCCTTGGCCAGGCCCATCGTGTTGTAGTTGGGGACCACGCGCTCGGCGCCCAGGTAGGTCAGCGTCAGCACGGAACCGTTGCGGCCTTCCATCAGCGGCAGCGCGGCCTTGGCCATGGCCGGGAAGCTGTAGGCCGAGATATCGTGCGCGATGCGGAAGGCTTCGCGCGACAGGCCGTCCAGGAAGTTGCCGGCGATGGCTTCACGCGGGGCGAATCCGATGGAATGCACCAGGCCGTCCAGGCCGTCCCAGTGCTTGCCGAGCTCGGCGAAGGCCTCTTCGATCTGGCTGTCCTCGGCCACGTCGCAGGGCAGCACGATCTTGCTGCCGAACTCGGCGGCGAATTCGCCCACGCGGTCCTTGAAGCGGTCGCCCACATAGGTGAACGCCAGTTCGGCGCCTTGCTGGTGACAGGCGCGCGCGATGCCGTAGGCGATGGATCGGTTGGAAAGCACCCCGGTGACCAGGATGCGCTTGCCGGCGAGAAAGCCCATATATTTATCCTTTGATTTTTTCCCTTCTGGAATCCGCCTATTTTAAGGACTTTGGCGGCCCAGCGACATGAAAAGTGGCCTCCCCCGCGCGCTGCCCGCGAGGCGTACCGGTGCCCCGCAGGGCCGCTTTCGTGTTTTTGGGGGGGCAGCGAAGAAAAAAGGGCGCGCCCGTTCCGGGGGAGCGCCCTCCTGCGGTCGAATGCGCGATCAGCCGCGCGCGTTGGTGCCCGGAACGCGCAGCGGGGTGCCGATCTTCAGGGCGCTGCCCTTGATGTTGTTCAGCGCGCGCAGGGCGTCGACGGAGGTGCCGTACTGCTTGGCCAACGAGAACAGCGTGTCGCCCTGGCGGACCTTGTGCGTGCGGACGTTCGGGCGGGCGCTGGCCGAGCGGGCGGCCGGAACCTGCGTGCGGTTGCGGGCCGCGGGCGCCTTGTCGCTGGAGGGCGCCGAGTCCAGGGCGCCCACCGGCGGCGCCAGCGAGGCCAGTTGCACGCCGCCCGAGCCGGACTCGCCCGGCACCAGCAGGGATTGACCGGACGCGGATTTCTGGCGCGAGCCGATGTCGTTGGTCTGGCGCAGCGTGGCTTCGCTGATGCCGAAACGCTTGGCGATCGAGGCGTAGGATTCGCCGCGGCGCGTATGGTAGATCTTCCAGGCGCTGAGATCGCCCTTGTAGTTGGTCAGGTTGGCGTTGAAGATTTCGACGCGGTCGGCGGGCAGCAGCAGGGTGGGACCGTGGTCGCCGCGGATGACCGGGCGGTTGAACGAGGGATTCAGCGCCTTGAATTCGTCCAGCGGCATTTCGGCCAGCTTGGCGGCGATTTCCAGGTCGATGTCGCTGTTCTTCTGCACCGTCACGAAGTAGGGCGTGTTGCCTACCGGGGGCAGGGCCACCGCATAGCGTTGCGGGTCGGCGATGATGTTCTTGATGGCCTGCAGCTTGGGCACGTAGTTGCGGGTTTCATCGGGCATGTTCAGGGAGAGGTAGTCCGTGCCCTGGCCGGCGGCCTCGTTCTTGGCCATGGCGCGCTGCACCGAGCCTTCGCCCCAGTTGTACGAAGCCAGCGCCAGGTACCAGTCGCCCTGCATTTCGAACAGCTTTTCCAGGTAGTCCAGCGCCGCGTTGGTCGAGGCGATGGGATCGCGGCGCTCATCGCGCCACCAATCCTGCTTCAGGTTGAAGTGCTGGCCGGTGGCCGGCACGAACTGCCAAAGGCCGGAGGCCTGGGCGCGCGACAGGGCCGTGGGGTTGTAGGCGCTTTCGACGAAGGGCAGCAGCGCCAGTTCGGTGGGCAGGCCGCGGCGGTTGATCTCGTCGACGATGAAGTACAGGTATTTGCCGGCCCGCTCCGCCATGCGTTGCACCGATTCCGGGTGGGACGCGTAATAGTCGGTCCACTGCTGCGAGAGCTCGGTGTTCAGGTTGGGGATGGCGAAACCGCGGCGGATGCGGTCCCAGGCGTCCGCGGGCGGATTGGTGAGGTCCACCGTCCGGGAGGTGTCGCGGGCGATGTAGCGCCCTTGGGAATTGGTGGTGAGGTTCTTGCTGTCGGGGGATTTGGTTCCTGCGCAACCGGCGAGGACTGCCAGCATGAGCGGCAGAAGGAGTCGGGATAGATTCATCGGGCTGTCACTTGAATTCGTTCTTCCATTCACGAAGGGAGGCAAAAACCTCTACCGGCGTAGCGTGGCTGTGGCCTGCCCAGCGTTCTGCCGCTTGGACGACCTCATTTTGTTGCGTGCGCAAAAACGGATTGGTCGCGCGTTCCTGACCGATGGTCGACGGAAGCGTGGGAAGACCTTCTGCTCGTAATTGCCGGGCCCGCTGATGCCATTGCTGCAGGTTGCGGTTGGCCGGTTCGACTGCCGACGCCCAGCGCAAGTTCGCTAGAGTGTACTCGTGCGCGCAAAAAACCTGTGTATCTGGCGGTAAAACGGAAAATTTTTCCAAGGAATCAAGCATTTGCGCGGGAGTCCCCTCGAACAGCCGGCCGCAGCCCCCCGCAAACAGGGTGTCGCCGCAGAACAAAACGGGCTCCACGCCCGCCGCCCGGCCGGTGTAGGCGATGTGTCCGGCGGTATGGCCGGGCACGTCCAGCACGCTCAGGTCCAGGTCGAGTTCCGGGATTGCGACGCGGTCGCCTTGCGCCAGCGGCACGTCGCAGCGCGGCAGGCGTTCCCGCGCCGGGCCGTATACGGTGAGGCCCTCGATGCGGGACAATTCCGAAACGCCGCCGACGTGGTCGCCATGATGGTGCGTGAGTAGAATGGCGCGCAGTCTCAGGCCTTCCTGCTGCAGCAGCCTCAGCACCGGGCCGGCCTCGCCGGGGTCCACCACGGCGGCCTGGCCGTCGCGGACGATCGCCCAGATGTAGTTGTCGGTGAAGGCGGGTAGCGGCAAGACCGCGGCGTTGCGCTCGCGGCCGCCTGAAGGGGCGGTCAAGGCTTGCATGGGATTCGAAGGAATAGAACGTGGCAGAAGATACTCCGCCGATTGTAGAACTGACCGAGTGGTTCCAGACGCCGCCGGGGCAATACGTCCTGGCCTGGGAGCGGGCGCAGTTCGACGCGGCTGTCGCGGACGTGTTCGGATATTACGCCTGGCAGGTCGGTCTGGCCGACATGAACCTGCTGCGCGCCAACCGCATGCCCTTCAAGGGATACGTGGGCACGGAGGCGCCATCGGAGGATGGCGCGGCCGGCTGGCATTCCCGGGTGGTGATCGCCCAGCCGGAGGCCTTGCCGTTCGAATCCCAGAGCGTGGACC
Source organism: Achromobacter sp. (assembly GCF_050285585.1). Taxonomy (GTDB): domain Bacteria; phylum Pseudomonadota; class Gammaproteobacteria; order Burkholderiales; family Burkholderiaceae_B; genus Achromobacter. The sequence goes on from NZ_JBLZXF010000013.1 coordinate 59,189, forward strand.
TGCTGATCCTGCCGCACGCCTTCGAATGCACGCAGGAGCCCCACAACGTGCTGCGCGAGGTCGAGCGTGTGCTGGTGCCGGAAGGGCGCGTCGTGATTTCGGGATTCAACCCCTGGAGCATGTGGGGCGCGCGCACGCGCATGCCCGGCATGGAGCCCTGGCTGCCCCAGCCGCCGTCGTCCCAGGTTTCGCTGCCCCGCCTGAAGGACTGGTTCAAGCTTCTCTCGCTGGAAGTCGAGCAGAGCCATTTCGGCTGCTACGCGCCCGCCTGCCGCAGTGAAAAATGGCTGCAGCGCTGGGCCTTCCTGGAATCGGCCGGGGCCCGCTGGTGGAGCGTGGGCGGCGCCGTTTATCTGGTGTCGGCCGTCAAGCGCGTGGCCGGCATGCGTATCATTGGCCCCGCCTGGAAGACCAAGCCCAAGCGCGCGCGGGCCGCGTCGGTGGTGGTCAACCGCCAGGCGGACGACGGCTTCGACCGCTCCTGAGCGGCCGGCGCGGATTCAGCACGAACAAGGAAAACCAGGCAGCACGATGCAGGACAGCAAAGCGAACGAGCAGAAAGTGGAAATGTGGACGGACGGCGCCTGCAAGGGCAATCCCGGTCCGGGCGGCTGGGGCGTGCTGATGCGCGCCGGCAGCCACGAGAAGACGCTGCATGGGGGAGAGCTCCAGACCACCAACAACCGCATGGAGCTGCTGGCGGTCATCCAGGGCCTGCGGGCGCTCAAGCGCCCGTGCGCGGTCACCATCCATACGGATTCCCAGTACGTCATGAAGGGCATGACCGAATGGCTGGCCAACTGGAAGCGGCGAGGCTGGATGACGGCGGATAAGAAGCCCGTCAAGAATGCCGAACTGTGGCAATTGCTGGACGAGCAGGTGGGCCGGCATACGGTGTCCTGGCGCTGGGTGCGCGGGCATGCCGGGGACCCGGGCAATGAACGGGCCGACCAGTTGGCCAACATGGGCGTGGAGGCGGCGCGGCGCGGCTGATCCCGTCCCCGCCCGCCAGTTGCGCGGGCGCCCCGCGGTCCCGTTGCATGACCGGGAATCGGCGCAAGGCATTGGGATATACCCTCAAATCCGCCTTTCGGGGCGAATTTAGTTCTTTCATCCGGCTTCTGGATTGTTCCAGTATGTAAATCCGGGTGCTAAAGTCCCTACCCTCTTTCCCGTTCCTGCGGCGCCGTCCGCGCGGCCCAGGCTCGCGCCCGCGCCGCAATACCGCCACATTCGCGCATGAAAAAAGCAGTACTGCTGGCCGCCGTAGCGGCAGGGTTGGCCGCGGGGGCCGCGTTCGGCGTTTTTGTGCCGCGCTGGCTCGCGCCCGGAACCCCTCCTCCCCAGGCCGCCGCCGGCGCCGCCAAGCCCGCCGCCTCGCCGGTCGCACCGGTCCGGGTGGAGGTCGCCGCCGTCCAGGAAATCCCCTTCGCGCGCGGCCTGTCCGCCGTGGGCAGCCTGCGTTCCGACGAATCGGTCGTGCTGCGGCCCGAGGTCGCGGGCCGCATCCAGTCCATCGAGTTCAAGGAAGGCCAGCCCGTCAAGCGCGGCGACCCGCTGATCCGGCTGGACGATTCCGTGCCGCGCGCCGAGCTGGCCCAGGCGCGGGCCAACCTTACCCTGGCGCAGAGCCATTACCGGCGTTCCGTGGAGCTGCAGGGCAAGGGCTTCGTCAGCCAGCAGGCCCGTGACGAGGCGGCCAGCACGCTGAAGGTGCAGGAGGCCGCCGTGGCGCTGGCGCAGGCGCGGCTGGACAAGATGACGATCACGGCGCCGTTCGGCGGCATCGTGGGCCTGCGCAGCGTATCCGTGGGCGACTATGTGAACCAGGGCCAGGACCTGGCCCCGCTGGAGGCGATCGACCCGCTGAAGGTGGATTTCCGCGTGCCGGAAATGTATTTGAGCAAGGTGGGCGTGGGCCAGCAGCTGACCGTGCGCCTGGATGCGCTGCCCGGCCAGGAGCGCCAGGGCATGGTCTATGCGGTCAGTCCGCTGGTCGACGCCGGCGGCCGTTCCATCCTGCTGCGCGCCACGGTCGCCAACAAGGACGCCGTGCTGCGCCCGGGCATGTTCGCCCGCGTGCAGCTGCTGTTCAGCCAGGACAAGGCGCTGGTCGCCCCGGAAGCCGCGCTGTCGCCCTCGGGAGAAACGCAGTACGTTTACCGGGTAAGGAACGGCATGGCCGAGCGGCGCGAGGTCACGATCGGCGAGCGCCGCGAGGGCCGCGTGGAAATCCTGACCGGCGTGGCCGCGGGCGACCGCCTGGTGGTGTCCGGCCTGCAACGCGTGACGGACGGCGCGGCGGTGACCGTGCTTGCCAACGGCGCGTGATGCCGGCCCTTTTCCATTTTTGGCGATAGCGCAATGCGTATCTCGGAAACCTGTATCAAGCGGCCGGTGTTTGCGTCGGTCCTGTCGCTGATCATCGTGCTGATCGGCCTGATTTCCTATTCGCGCCTGACCGTGCGCGAGTATCCGAAGATCGACGAGCCCATCGTCTCGGTGGACACCACCTACAAGGGCGCCTCGCCCGAGGTGATCGAATCGCAGGTGACCAAGCCGCTGGAGGACCAGCTCGCCGGCATCGAAGGCGTGGACGTGATGACCTCGCGCAGCCGCTCCGAACGCAGTCTCATCAACATCAAGTTCAACCTGTCCCGCGATCCCGACGCGGCCGCAGCCGAAGTCCGCGACAAGGTGTCGCGGGCCCGGCGCTTCCTGCCGGACGAGATCGACGAACCCATCATCGGCAAGGTCGAGGCGGACTCCCAGCCCATCATCTATATCGCGGTGGAGGCCGGGTCGTACTCCGCCATCCAGACGTCCGATTACATCAACCGCTACATCAAGACGCGGCTGTCGGTGCTGCCGGGGGCGGCGGAGGTTCGCGTTTTCGGCGAGCGCCTGCCGTCCATGCGCATCTACGTGGACCGCGACAAGCTGGCCGCCTACGGCCTGACCGTGCAGGACGTGGAGTCCGCGCTGCGCAGCCAGAACGTCGAGATCCCGGCGGGCCGCATCGAGTCCCGCGCGCGCGAGTTCTCCGTCGTTTCGTCGACCGACCTGCAGACGCCGGCGCAGTTCGAGGACGTGATCGTCGCCAACGTGAAAGGCTATCCCGTCCGTCTGCGCGACGTGTCCAAGGTGGAGATCGGGGCGGCCAACGACCGCATCCTGTCGCGCTTCAATGGCAAGCCCGCGATTAACATCGGCGTGACGCGCCAGTCCACCGCCAACCCCCTGGAACTGTCCAAGGCTGCGCGGGAGGAGGTGGCCCGGCTTAACGAGAACCTGCCGGCCGGCATGAAGCTGAACATCGCCTACGATTCGTCGGTGTTCATCGAGCGTTCGATCGATTCCGTGTTCCACACCATCGGCGAAGCCATCGTGCTGGTGGTGCTGGTGATCTTCTTCTTCCTGCGCAACCTGCGCGCCAGCATCATCCCCATCGTCACCATTCCGGTGTCGCTGGTGGGCGCCTGCGCGCTCATGTACCTGTTCGGATTTTCGATCAACACGCTGACCCTGCTGGCCATGGTGCTGGCGATCGGCCTGGTGGTGGACGACGCCATCGTGGTGCTGGAGAACATCTTCCGGCACATCGAAGACGGCATGCCGCGCAAGGAGGCCGCCTTGCGCGGGTCGCGCGAGATCGGCTTCGCCGTGGTCGCCATGACGATGACGCTGGTCACCGTGTACGCGCCGCTCGCGTTCGCCACGGGCCGCACCGGCCGCCTGTTCATCGAATTCGCGCTGGCGCTGGCCGGCGCGGTGCTGGTGTCGGGCTTCGTGGCGCTGACGCTCACGCCCATGATGTGTTCGGTGCTGCTGCGGCACCAGAGCAGCCACAGCCGCTGGTACAACCTGATCGAAGGTTGGCTGAACGCCCTGAGCAGCGGCTACCGGCGCGTGCTGGCGGCGTCGCTGCGCCATCGCTGGCTGGTGGTGGCGATCGGCCTGGTGGTCGCGGCCGGCAGCGGGGTGCTGTTCAAGGTGGTCAAGAGCGAACTGGCGCCCATCGAGGACCGGGGCGTGGTGTTCGGGATCGTCAGTTCTCCGGAAGGCGCCACGCTGAACTACACGCTCGAGAGCATGCTGGGCATCGAGAAGTTCTATGCCGACATTCCGGAAGCCAGCGGCAGCCAGGTGACGGTGGGCTTTCCCACCGTCACGGACGGCACCGCCATCCTGCGCCTGAAGCCCTGGGAGGAGCGCGACCGCAAGCAGCAGACCATCACCGAATTGCTGCAGCCGCAGTTCGCCTCGCTGCCGGGCGTGCGCGCTTTCCCGACCAATCCGCCGTCGCTGGGCCAGTCCGCCCGGTCCAAACCGGTGCAGTTCATCATCATGAGCCAGGCTTCATACGCGGAGCTGGCGCGCCTGACCGATGTGTTCATGGCCGAGCTGCGCAAGTACCCCGGCCTGATCAACCTGGATACCGACCTGCGGCTGAACACGCCCGAACTGCGCGTGCGCGTGGACCGCGACAAGATGGCCGACGTGGGCGCCAACGTGGATACCGTGGGCCGCACGCTGGAGTCCATGCTCGGCGGGCGGCAGGTCACCCGCTACAAGGACGAGGGCGAGCAGTACGACGTGATCGTCCAGGTGACGCCGCGCGACCGCGCCAACCCCACCGACATCTCGGGCATCTACGTCCGCGCGCGCGACGGCAGCATGGTGCAGCTGGACAACCTGCTGGGCGTGCACGAAGGGGTGTCGCCGCAATCGTTGAACCACTTCAACCGGTTGCGCGCCGTGAAGATCGACGGCGCCGTGGCGCCGGGCTACGCGCTGGGCGAGGTCCTGTCGCACATGCACCAGGTGGCGCGCGAGGTGCTTCCCAACACCATCGTGACCGACCTGGACGGCCAGTCGCGAGAGTTCCGGGACTCCTCGGGCAGCATCTACCTGGTCTTTGCCATGGCGCTGGCCTTCATCTACCTGGTGCTGGCGGCCCAGTTCGAAAGCTGGCGCAATCCGTTCATCATCATGCTGTCGGTGCCGCTGTCCATGACCGGCGCGCTGCTGGCACTGTGGCTGACCGGAGGCACCTTGTCCATCTACAGCCAGATCGGCCTGATCACGCTGGTCGGCCTGATCACCAAGCACGGCATTCTGATCGTCGAATTCACGAACCAGTTGCGCGACGAGGGCAAGGAGCTCTTCGAGGCCGTCATCGAGGCCAGCGTGCTGCGCCTGCGTCCGATCCTGATGACGACGGGCGCCATGGTGCTGGGCACCGTGCCCCTGGCTCTGTCCTCGGGCGCGGGGGCGGAATCGCGCCAGCAGATCGGCTGGGTCCTGGTCGGCGGGCTGATGCTGGGTACACTACTGACCTTGTTCGTCGTGCCGGTGGCCTATACGCTTATCGCTGCCGCACGCAAGAAACCCGGCCAGGCCGGCAGCGCAGCGCGCCATCCGGACTCCGGCCCGGCGCCGCAGGCGCCGCCCGCCTCGCCCGCCCAAGCGTCGGAATAGTTATGCGCCAGATCATCTTTGACACCGAAACCACGGGACTGGATCCCGCCCAGGGCCACCGCATCGTCGAGATCGGCTGCGTGGAACTGGTCAACCGGATGTCCACCGGCAACAACCTGCACATCTATCTGAACCCGGACCGCGACAGCGACCCCGAAGCGCTGGCCGTGCACGGGCTGACCACGGAATTCCTGTCCGACAAGCCGCGCTTCGCCGAGGTCGCGGACGAATTCGTCAAATTCATCCAGGGCGCGGAGCTGATCGCGCACAACGCGGCGTTCGACGTGAAGTTCTTCAACGCCGAGCTCGCCAAGACCGGGCGCGGCCCGATCACGGATTTCTGCGAAACGGTCACCGATTCCCTCCTGCACGCGCGCTCGCTGTTCCCGGGCAAGCGCAACTCGCTGGACGCCTTGTGCGACCGTTTCGGCATTTCCAACGCCCACCGGACGCTGCACGGCGCATTGCTGGACTCGCAACTGCTGGCGGAAGTCTGGCTGGCCATGACCCGCGGCCAGGATGCGCTGCTGATCGACGTGGACGACGGCGACAGCGGCGGCGGCAGCGGCATCGTGCTGGCCAAATTCGACGCCTCCGGGCTGCCGGTGCTGAAGGCCAGCGAGGAAGACCTGGCCGAGCACGAGGCCTACCTGGCCGCCCTGGATAAGTCCGTGGGCGGGGAGTGCATCTGGCGCAAACTGGAGGCGCCAGCGCCGGTGGAATAAGGTTTTTCGAGGCGACTTGCACACGTTCAAAAAAACGTGCTAATATTTCGCCTCTTTCGGGGTGGTTAGCTCAGTGGTAGAGCACTGCCTTCACACGGCAGGGGTCACTGGTTCGAACCCAGTACTACCCACCAAAGACCCTTGAGAGACAACGCTTGCGCCAAGCCAGCCGTTGTCGGCGTCCAAGGAAAGGCCCGGATGAAGATCCAGGCAAACGACGCCACGCAAAAAGCCAGCCCTCGCGGTTGGCTTTTTTGTTTTGGCGGATCCGGTGCGGTCCGGCAGGCCGGGACAGGGCCAGGCGCCGCCATGCCGCCGGCCTGGCGGGCAAGCCATTGCGCGGGCGCGGCCCATTCATTACTCTTCTCTTGATTTGACGCAAGCGGGCCTACATCGATTGAGCCGCATCGCCTGCGTGCCTGTCTATCATTGATAACAAAGGCTGGCTCGCGAGTCACGCCAAGGCGAACAGGAGAAGGCGATGCCCCCGAACACCAACACCATGCTGATCATCATCGTCACGGGCGTGGCGCTCATGCTGGTCGGCTTCGGGCTGCGCGACCGCAATATCGGCATGGGGCTGATGGGCCTGGGCCTGATCACCGCCATCGGCACCATCATCTACAAGGCCTACATCACCTTCTATTGACGCGAAGGGCGGATCCTCAGCGCTGGCGCGCCGCGCGTGCCAGCAGGGAGTCCAGCTGATTGGCGAACGCCTTGCGGTCGGCGTGGCTGAACGACGACGGCCCGCCGGTATCCACGCCGCTCGCGCGCAATTCCTCCATCATGTCCCGCAACGCCAGCCGCTCGCGGATGGTCTCGGGCGAATAACGTTCGCCGCGCGGGTTCAGCGCCATTGCGCCCTTTTCCAGTACTTGCGCCGCCAGGGGGATGTCCCCGGTGATCACCAGATCGCCCTGGGCGGCGCGCTCGGCGATGTGCGCGTCGGCCACGTCGAAGCCGCGCGGCACCTGCACCGCGCGGATCAGCGGCGAGGGCGGGGTGTATAGCGGCTGGTTGGCGACCAGCGTCAGGGGCGTCTGCCAGCGCTGCGCGGCGCGGAACAGGATGTCCTTGATGACCGCGGGGCAGGCGTCCGCATCGACCCAGATATGCATCGCCCTATTCGCCAAGCGCCTTGCGCAGCGCCTCGGCCACGATGTCGTGGGTGGAGACGCCGCGCTCGGCCGCCGCTGCGCGCAGCCTGTCGGCGTCGGCCTGGGACAGTTTCAACGGGAAGGGCACCAGGCCGGCCGCCTGGTCCAGCTTGCGTTGCTCGCGGCGGTCCGGGGCGTGCGAGGCGGCGCCGTAGCGGTCCGGCGTGCCGGCCTGCTTGAGCTGGCCCGCAAGCTTCAGGGCCTGGTTTTTCTGCAGATCGAATTTGTTCATGGGTATTCCTGATGAGGAGCGCCATCATAAGCGCAACGGCCTCATCGCGGTTTGCCGTGTTCCAGCGCGGCCAGGCCTTCCTGGGCGCCATCGTGCAGCGGCACGGTCAATCCGCGGCGGGCGGTCGCGATGGAGACCTGGGCACCCTGGGCCGAGCCGGCGGCCAGCAGGTCCTGCCCGGTCAGGTAGACGGCGCGCACGATCACCAGGGCTTCGTCCCGCGTCAGGTCGGCGGTGGTGAGCAGCAGCGCCGCCATGCCCACGGTGGGTATCGCTTCCGCCTGATTGGGATAGGTGCCCGCGGCGATGTCGAGCGGCATCAGCGAACTGTCCGAGGCCGTCAGCGCCTTGATGGCGGCGGGGTCCAGCGGAAGCAGTTTCAGGCGGGCCTGGGTCAGCGCGTCGCGCAGCGGCGTCGCCGGCACGCCGATTACCTGGGCGGCCGCGTCGACCTCCCCCGAATTCAGCGCGGGCAGGGAGGCGGCGAAGGGCGTGCTGGCGACCGTGTAGTCGCGGCCGGGCTGCAGCCCGTGCGCGGCCAGCACGGCTTCCAGCGTGGCCCGCACCGCGGACCCTTCCGGGCCTAGCGCGATGGTCTTGCCTTTCAGGTCGCGCACACCGCGCAGGGAGGCGTCGTCGCGCACGACGATGTGGACCAGCTCCGGATAGAGGCTGCCGAGGGCGCGCAGGCCGGTAAACGGCCCTTGGCCCGCGAACGGCCCTTTGCCGTCATAGGCCAGCCGCGCCGTGTCGGCCTGCGCCAGCCCGACCACCGCGTCGCCGCTGCGCAGCAGCGCGATGTTCTCGGCGCCGCCGCCCGTGATGAGCGGCGATACGCGGATCTGCTGGCTGCGGGCCACGGCGCTCAGGGCGCGGGCGAACGCCACGTATTCGCCGCGGTCCGGGCCGCCCGCCAGCGGATAGCCTTGCTGCAGGCGCGACAGGCGGCCGTTGATTCGGGCCACCGAGCGCTCCAGTTCCTGCTGCACCACGTGCTGCGCGGTGCTGGAAGCGCTGTAGGCGACGGAATGGGTGATCTGGTCCAGCGTGTCCAGCAGCTGGCGCGTGACGGGCGGCGGCGCGCCGGTGTCCAGGTTGGGAGCCTCGGCCGCCTTGAAGCCGGCGGGCGTCACCAGCTTCCAGCCCTCGCCTTCCTGGCGGTAGATGGCGCTGGCGTGGGCGACGATGCGGTCGCCGGCCTGATTGCCGCCGGATTTCACGCCGCTGATGCTGCGCGGGCCCGCGCCCAGCAGCGTGACCAGCGACGCGGCGCCCGGCTGGTCCCAGGCGCCGAGCGACACGTCGCGTCCCACGTCCAGGGCGATGTCGTAATAGACCACGCGACGGGTTTCGCCCGGGGGCGCGCCGTTGTCCGCGGCGGATCCCATGCGTTTGAGTTCGGCGATCCGGAAGAGGCCGTCGCCGTAGGCCGAGGCCAGGCTGCGCTCGACGTCGGTTCGCAGCATGTCGGCGTCGGGCGCGCGGCCGCAGGCCGTCAGCGCCAGGCAGAGGAGCAGGAGAACGAGACGTTTGAACATGCTCACATCCCTCCCACGAACGGCAAGGAGATCAGCGAAGTCAGCACGATCACGTTGAGGATGTCGACCAGGAACGCGCCGGTGACGGGCACCACGATGAATGCTTCGGGGGCGGGGCCGTGGCGGCGCGTCAGCGCCTGCATATTGGCGATGGCGGTGGCGGTGGCGCCCAGCGAGAAGCCGCAGAAGGCCGCCGACATGATGGCCGCCTCGTAGTCGCGCTTGAGCAGGCGGAACACCACCCAGGACGCGTACAGCGCGCAGAAGAGGGTCTGCACCGCCAGCATCAGCGCCAGCGGACCGGCCAGGCGCGCCACGCTGGACAGGTCCAGCGTCATCATCGTCATGCCCAGGAAGAGCGACAGGGCGATCGTGCCGATGATGTCCGTGACGCGGTCATCCAGTTTCAGGCCCAGGTGCTCGCCGCCGTTGCGGATGACCACGCCCGTTGCCAGGCACCACAGGAAATTGGGCAGGCTGACGGGCGCGTCTTCGACCAGCGCGGCCAGGTAGCCGCCGACGACCAGGCAGACGAAAGCGGCGGTCAGCGACACGATGAACGAGCCGGCGGAAGCGGGGCCGGTGTCGTCCGCGAGGTCCGGGGCCTCATGCTTGGCGTCTGCCGCATGGTCCAGGCTGCCGGACAGCTTGTGCCGCCGCATGATCCATTCCGCTACCGGGCCGCCCACCACGCCGCCCAGCACCAGGCCCATGGTGGCGGAGGTCATCGCCAGCGCCATCACGTCCTGGATATTGTTGAAATCGGCGAAGCGGGTGGCGTAGGCCGCGCCCGTTCCGTGCCCGCCCACCAGGGTGATCGTGCCGCCCAGCAGGCCCATCAAGGGGTGCATGTCCAGCAGCCAGGCCATGCCCAGCCCCACGGCGTTCTGCAGCACCAGGAATGGAATCAGGGCCAGCAGGAAGGCGATCAGCCGGGGGCCGCCCTTGGCCAGCAGCTTGAGATTGGCAGTCAGGCCGATGCAGCCGAAGAACAGCAGCAGCAAGGTCGGTTTGACGCTGGTTTCGAGCGAAACGGATATGCCGCCCCAGGTCGACAGCAGGTAGGCGATCACGGCGAACAGCAGGCCGCCTACGATGGGATCGGGAATGCTGTAGCGGGCCAGGGGCCCGATCCGGGTGGTCAGTACCCGTCCGACGACGAGCACCAGGCAGCAGGCCAACAGCGATTGAACGGGCGAAAGCGAGATCATAGATACCTTTGCGCCCTGTCGGGGCGCAGTTAGATTTCCGGCTATGGGAATCCTGCCGCCTCACACGCATGCGGCTTATGTTACGTCCGCGGCGGCGGCGTTGTACATGGGGCGGGCAGGCATCGCCCGGGGATGCCGAGCAGGGAAGGGCTGCCGCGCGCGGGCGGCTAGAGCGGCAGCTCGCGCGCCATATATTGAGCTTGCGGCCCGTAGCCGGCGAGCTTTGCGGCCAGGCCAGCGCCGGCGACGGCCATGGGGGCGTAGCCTTGGCGCCGCCAATAGCCCGTCGCGGATCCCAGGGATACCAGGCTGGCCCGGCGCAGGCCATGCTCCAGGGCGGAACCGGCGGCGGCGCGGACCAGCGCCTGGCCGACTCCCAGGCCCTGGGCCCGTGGCACGACGGCGCAGTCGTGCAGGAACCAGTGGTCGGCGCCGGCCGGCAGCGATTCCAGCGCGACGTCCAGGGCCGGCGGCAGCCCCGCATCCCAGGGATAAGAGATCAGATAACCCAGCAGGCCGTCACGGCCGGCCGGCGCCGCCGTATCGGCGACCCAGCAGTGCGAGGGCGCGAGCGCCAGCCGGTTCTGGAAGAAACCGGCGCTTTCAAGCAGGAAATCGGGGTAGGCCAGGGTCTGGGCGGCCAGGATGCCGTCCACGTCGCCGGCAAGCATGGGCCTGACTCGGTATTGCATGACGATCTGAAAAACAGGAACTCGGGCGCATTGTAGCGATGCCGGCCCGTCCCCGCTTTGCCGCCGGCATTTCATGAAAATTCGACGAGTCCCTGCGCATACTGCCCGGCATAGTGTCCTGCATTCCGAGTCTAGAGTTCCATGCACATCCAATTCCGGTCCGATCCCATTGCCCCGCAAGTGCTGGCCAAATCGTTTCCCATGGAATCGCTTTGGTCCGCGCCGGCAGCCAATGTGCCGTACGACACCTGCGTGACCTGCGTCATTCCTTGCCTGAATGAATGCGAGAACCTGCGGGTGCTGCTGCCCTTGTTGCGCAGCCGGCTCACGGCGCTGTGCTCGAGCTGGGAGGTGATCGTCGCCGACGATGGCAGCACCGACGGCACCGAGGCGCTCATGGCGGAATGGACCGAGCACGCGGGCTTTCGCTATGTGCAGCTGTCGCGCAATTTCGGCAAGGAAGCCGCGCTCAGCGCCGGGCTGGAATCCGCCACGGGCGACGTAGTGATCTGCCTGGACGCCGACCTGCAGCATCCGCCGGCGCTGATCGAGCAGATGCTGGCGCGCTGGGCCGCCGGCGCCGAAATGGTCTATGCGGTGCGCGAGAGCCGCGCCGACGAATCCTGGATCAAGCGTTCGGGCGCGCGCTGGTTCTACAAGCTGCTGAGCGGCGCGCGCGGCGTGGACGTGCCCGCCCACGCCGGCGATTTCCGGCTGATGGACCGCAGCGTGGTAGACGCCCTGAATGCCTTGCCGGAGCGCACCCGCTTCATGAAAGGCCTTTATGCCTGGGTCGGTTTCAAGGGCGAGGCGCTGGCCTATACCCCGGACGAACGGATGCACGGCGATAGCCGCTTCGGCAGCATGCGCCTGTTCCGCCTGGCGCTGGACGGGCTGACCGCCTTCACGACCTGGCCGTTGCGCCTGGTCAGCCTGGTGGGCGTGGCCTTTGCCGTGCTGGCGCTGGCGTACGCGGCCTATCTCGTCGGCGACTACCTGCTGTCGGGCAATCCGGTCTCGGGCTGGACGACCATCGTGACGGCCGTGCTGTTCTTTGCGGGCGTGAACCTGATTTCGCTGGGCGTGGTCGGCGAGTACGTCGCCCGCATCTTCGACGAGGTGAAAGGCCGGCCGCTGTTCGTGGTGCGCCGCCGCCAGGGGCGCGCTTCCCGTCCGGACCAGGACCTGCGCTGACATGTCCGCCATCACACAACGGGGGCGCTCCATCTGGACCCCGCCGGCAGGACGCTTTCTGCTCGCGATCGGGATTTGGCTGGCCTGGCTGGCATGGTTGAGGCCGTTGACGCTGCCCGACGAGGGCCGCTACGCCGGCGTGGCCTGGGACATGCTGCGCAGCGGTTCGCATGCCGTGCCGCTGCTGGACGGCATGCCTTATTTTCACAAACCGCCGCTCTACTACTGGCTGACCGAGCTGTCCTTTTCGGTGTTCGGCGTGCATCCCTGGGCGGCGCGCGTGCCGTCCTGGCTGGCCGCGTGGGGCGCGGCGGCGGCGCTGTACGGCTTTCTGCGCCGCTACCGCGACGCGGCATCCGCCACATTGACGGTGCTGATCCTGGCCACCATGCCGTTCTTCTACGGCGGAGCGCAGTTTGCGAACCTGGACATGCTGGTCGCGGGCATGATCACGCTCTGCCTGCTGGCCGCGGCGGACACCGTACTGCGGGCGGAGCGCGGGCAGCCTTGGCGCTGGATGTCGCTGGCCGCCGCCGCGCTGGCGGCCCTGGCCGTGCTGGCCAAGGGCCTGATCGGCGTGGTACTGCCGGGCGCCATCCTGTTTCTCTGGCTCGCGTGGGGGCGGCGCTGGCGCGGGCTGGCCGCGCTGCTCTGGCCGCCCGCGGTGCTGGCATTTCTTGCCGTGATGGCGCCGTGGTTCGTGCTGATGCAACTGCGCTACCCGGGCTTCTATGACTATTTCTTCGTCTATCAGCACTTCCAGCGCTTCGCCGCCACGGGGTTCAACAATGCCCAGCCATTCTGGTTCTATCTGCCGGTGATCGTGGGGTTGAGCCTGCCCTGGTCCCTGTGGGGCGGCGGAATCCTGCGCAAGGCATTTTGGGCGGAAGGTCCGGCGCAGGACCTGCGCCGGTTCGCGCTGCTGTGGTTCGCCGTCGTGATCGTGTTCTTTTCGCTGCCGCATTCCAAATTGGTGGGCTACGTCCTGCCCGCGCTGGCGCCGCTGGCTTTCCTGCTGTCGGAAGTCATTCTGGCCGCGTGGCGCGGCGAGCGCGAAGCGGTGACGCCGCGTCTGGTGCGCTTGGGCGCGGCGGCGGCGGCGGGCATCTGCGTGATCGCGGTGGGCGTCGCCGCCAACAACGTGCGTGGCAGCGCGGGCCCGCTGGCCAGGGTCGTGCGGGAGCAGGCCCGGCCGGAAGATACCTTCGTGTCGCTGCACGCCTATCCCTTCGACCTGGCCTTGTATGCCCGGGCCCCCCGGCCGACGTGGGTCGTCGACGACTGGCTCAACCCCGAGGTGCCGAACCGGGACAACTGGCGCAAGGAACTGTACGACGCGGCCAAATTCGACCCCGCCACGGGACAGGAAGTGCTGGTGAGCCCGGCTCAGTTCAACGCCCGCTTGTGCAAGGCGCCGGACGGGGCGCGCTACTGGGTGTGGGGCACCGTCGCGGACAATCCCGTCTATCTGCCGCTGCGAGGCCTGGCGCCCGTGGTGAGCAGCGCGAAATACGCCATGTGGCTCGTCGAGGCGGATGCCGCCCTCAGGCAGCGGGTCTGTGCCGGAACGCCCACAGCCGGCTAGCGATGAAGGTGGCGATGGCCAGCCCGGCCAGTATCAGGGCAAGCAGGATGTCGTAGCGGATGGCGGTGCTGTGCAGCAGCCAGGCGTACGAGGCTTCGTTGATGGCGAAGCCGGCGGCTGACACAAGAAAGAAACGACGCGCTGCTACTGTCCAAGGGGTTTTTGAATGTCGGAAGGTAAGCCGGTAGTGGCCAGCGAAGGAAACCGCGAACGCGACCAGCCAGCCGGCCAGGTTGGCGGCGAGCGGAGGGATTCCGGCGGCCTCCACGCAGCCGACGGCAACGGCCCAGTGCGTGGCCGCGGCGGCGCATCCGACAGCAATGAAGGTGCTTACTTGTTGCAGCAGGGCGCGCATGGAAAACGTGGTGGATTGGAAGTAAGGGGTATTGCGATGAGCAAACGTATCGTGGTCTGCGGTGACGATTTTGGCATGAATGCCGATATCGATGAAGGCATGATCGCCCTTGCGGGCATGGGCCGTCTCAGCGCGGTAAGCTGCCTGGCGCTGGGCACGTCGTTCGCCGCGAACGCGCGGCGGCTCGCGCCGCTGGATGTCGACGTCGGACTGCACGTGAACTTCACGGAAGCGCTGGACCCGGAAGCCGAGCCGATGCCCGCGTTGGGCCGGCTGGTCTTCAATGCCTATGCGGGCCGCCTGGACGCCGCATGGATCGACTCGCATCTCGAACGCCAGTTCGATGCCTTCGAGGCCGCCGTGGGGCGCGCGCCGGATTATGTCGACGGCCACCAGCACGTGCATCAGTTGCCCGGGATCCGCGCGCGCCTGTTGCTGCTGCTCAAGCGCCGCTACGGCGCAAACCGTCCCTGGCTGCGCCAGACCAGCCCGGGCATGCAGAGCGGCATTCCGCTGCGCGAAGCCATCAAGGCCCGCGTCATCGGCGCCTTGGGCGCGACGGCGTTGGCGCGCGAGGCCAGCAAGCATGGCCTGCGCACCAATCGCCGGCTGCTCGGCGTCTACGGGTTCGAGGGCGGCAGGCGGCGCTACGCGGACCTGCTGCAGAACTGGCTGTTCAATGCACGCGATTGCGATTTGCTCATGTGCCACCCCGCCGTGGACTGCAAGGACGGCAGCGCCATGTCGCGCCAGCGCCGCGCGGAGTTCGACGTGCTGGCCAGCCCCAAACTGGGCGATTGGCTCAACAACAACGGCGTACACATCTCGCGCCTGCCGGCCGCCGCGCGGTGAGGAGAGGGGCCTAGCCGCCCGTCAGGCTTTGCAGCAGCCAGGCTCCGGCGGGCCCCAGCGCCCGGCGCCTGGACCAGACCGCATCCACCCGGATGTGGCGCGGCCACCCCGGCGCCTTCAGTTCGGCCAGCTGGTCCTGGCCGAAGCGCTGGATCATCCAGCGCGGCAATTCGGTCCAGCCAAAACCGCGGCTGGCCATTTCCAGCAGCATCAGATAGCCGGGCGCCGACCAGGTGGAATAGGCCGGCTCGGTCTCCTTGTCGCCCAGCTCATAGGTGCTCAGGCGCAGCGCGCGTTCGGATTTCAGCTGGTCTTCCGTGACGCTGGGCAGCTTGGCCAGCGGATGGCTGCGGCCCACGCACAGGACGATTTCCGATCGCTCCGCCAGGGTGGCGTGCGCCACGTCGGGCGGATAGTCGTCCTGGGCGGCCATCAGCCCCAGGTGCGCGCGCCCCTGTTGCACCAGTGCCACGACGTCTTCGTATTCCGCGATCAGGCATTCGAAACGCAGGGCCGGATAGCGCTGGTCGATCTGGCTGAGCATGGTTTCGAAGGTTTCCGACTGGAACGTATCGGACAGCACCAGCGTCAGGCGGGGCTCCAGCCCCTCGGAAAGCTGGCTTGCGCTGCGGTTCAGGCGGTCGTTGGCGGCAAGCACCTGCAGGGCCTGCCCCAGCAGGACCTGGCCCGCCTCGGTCAGCACGGGCTGCCGCTGGCTGCGGTCGAACAGGGTCACGTTCAGATCCACCTCCAGGTTGGCGATGGTCTCGCTGATGGTGGACTGGCTCTTGCCCAGCTTGCGGGCTGCCGCGGAAAAAGTGCCTTCCGAGGCGACCTGGGCGAAAGCCGCCAGGGATTCCAGTGAGTGGCGCATGGGAAGAGCCCGTGTGAGGTATATCGGTTTTTCCGATGAATTCTATCTTTATCGTAACGGAAATATCGTCGAAAATCGCTTCCATTCTGTCGCAATCGACCTCAGGTGGGTCATGACGCAAGCCAAGAAAACCCTCAAAGAACGTTTCATCCACGCTTTTCTGTTCGAAGTCCTCGCCATCGGCCTGTGCGCGCCCGCAGCGGCCTGGGCCATGGGCAAGTCCCTGTTCGAGATGGGCGTGCTGACCGCGGTGATCGCCTGGATCGCCCTGGTCTGGAACATGATCTACAACGCCGGATTCGACCGCATCGAGAACCGCCTCGGCTGGACGCGCAACCTGCGGGTGCGCGTGGTGCACGCATTCGGCTTCGAACTGGGCCTGATCCTGATCGTGATCCCGCTGGCGGCCTGGTGGCTCAGCATCAGCTTGTGGCAGGCGTTCGTCCTGGATATCGCGCTGGTGCTGTTCTACCTGCCCTATGCCTTCTTCTACAACCTGGCTTATGACCGCTTGCGCCCGCACGCCATGAAATGGCTGGGCCGCAACGGCGGGCAGGCCGCCCCGGCCGCCGCGCGCTGAGCGCGCTCGCGCGGCGCTTCAGCCCGCCTTGCGCCGGTAGGCGCGGCTGGCGTCGCGCGTGAAGGTTCTTACCGCGTCCTCGTACTGCGCCCCGCTGCGGAAGGCGCCCGAATGCGAGGCGCCTTCTATCTTCACCAGGCGCTTCATGTCCGGCGCAACATTGCGCGCCGCGGCGAACAGCTCGTCGCTCATCGTATGCGGCACCACGCGGTCCGCGGTGCCATGCACGAACAGCATGGGCGTGTGCATGCGGGCCAGCTTGTCCACCGAGTCGAAGGGCTGGGTGACCAGCAGGCTCGCGCCCGGCACCTTGCCCCAGCGCAGGGTGGCCAGCATCGCGCCGATGCTGGTGAAACTCGACTCCACGATAAGGCCGGCGAAGTCCGGCTGTTCCGGCCGCGCGGCCAGATCGATCGCGATCGCGCCGCCCAGGCTGTGCCCGTAGATGAAGCGGCGGGAAGGGTCAGGCTGGAGCCGGGCCAGTTCCCGCAGCCCGGCGATGGCATCTTCCTGCGCGCTTTTTTCGGAGGGCAGGCGCGCGGTGGAGGCGCCGAAGCCGCGGTAGTCGATGGCAAGCACGGAATAGCCCATGCGCGTCCAGCCGTCTATCCGGAAGGCGCTGCCGTTCAGGTTCCAGCGCGCGCCGTGCAAGTACAGCACGGTAGGGGCGTTCGCCTGCGGGCTTTGCCAGTACCAGGCGCGCACGTGGTCGCCGCCCGCCAGCGGCAGGTCGTATACCTGGGTGCCGGCGGCGGGTTCGCGCCACCAGGTCTGGGGCTCGGCCTGGGGAGAAAAAATGGTCTGGCGCTGCCAGGAATCGAGTTGCGTGCAACCTACGACGCCGGCGCCCGTGAGCAGGACGGCGGCGAGCAGGCGGCGGAAAGGCAGGCGGGATAGTGCGGGCATGGCTTATGTGACCCGGGCGGGGCGGCGGGGTTCCGGCATCAGCATACTTCGGGATGGACCTCGCGGGTCAAGGCCAGCCAGGCCTGCGCGGCATGCGACAGATAGCCGCCGCGGCGCCAGACCAGCACCATTTCCCAGTCCGTGCCCTCGTCGCGCAGAGGCACGCGGGACACGCCGGCATGCAGCTCTTCGCGGGCCTTCAGGCGCGGCAGGAACGCCACGCCCAGTCCGGCCGCCACCAGCGCCACGATGAAATCGATCTGGCCGCTGCGCGCCGCGATCGCAGGCGCGAAGCCGGCCCGCTGGCAGGCGTCATGCAGGATGCGGTTCAAGGCGAAGCCGGTCTCGAACAGGATGAACGGCGAATCCCGCAATTCGAGCAGGCTCACTGCCTCCGCATGGGCCTTGGGGTGGTCGGCCGGCATGAGCGCCACCAGCGGTTCGCGGGCCACGGGCTGCCATTCGAAATGGTCGGGCACGGGCTTGAGCGAGGCCGCCAGTTCGATTTCGCCGGCCATCACCATTTCCTCGAGGCGGCGGCTGCCGTGCTCGACCAGGCTGATTTCCACCTGCGGGTAGCGGCTGCGGAAGCGCGCGAACATGGGGGCGAACAGGGTGCTGCTGCCCAGCGGCGGCAGGCCCAGCCGCAGCACCCCGCGCTTGAGTCCTTTCAATTCGTCCAGTTCGGCGTACAGATCGTCGCGCTGGGCCAGCATGGCCAGCGCGCGGCGATAGACGATTTCGCCTGCCGCCGTCAGGCGCAAAGGCTGCGCGTGGCGGTCCAGCAACGGCATGCCCAGTTCGTCTTCGAGCTGGCGCACAGCCTTGCTGACCGTGGGCTGGGTCGCGAATACCGCCTTGGCCGCCTGCGAGAAGCCCCCCTGGCGAACGACTTCGACCAGGGCGCGCAAGGGGCGCAGTTCCATGGCTATGCCTCATTGGAATAGGGTGGATTCAATGAATTCATTTTATCTATGGAAAGCATGGGCGTAAAACGGAAGCTTGCCGCTGGAACCGTCGTGATGCCCTTTCCCCGCCACACCATTCTCTTGCGCAGCGTCCTGCGCCGCAGCCGCGTGCTGCAGATCTGTCTGATCGTCCTGTTTTCATGCCTGGGTCAGGCGCTTGCCCAGGTCCTGGGCCTGCCTGTGCCCGGGGGCGTCATCGGCATGGCCATCGTGCTGGCCCTGCTGGCGACGCGCCGCCTGCGCGTGCGCAATGTGCATCGCGGCGCCAGCTGGCTGCTGGGAGAGATGCTGCTGTTCTTCGTGCCCGCCGTCATGTCGCTGCTGGACCATCGCGAGTTCCTGGGCGTGCTGGGCCTGAAGCTGCTCGCGGTCATCCTGCTGGGCACCGCGCTGGTCATGGCGGGCACGGCGCTCACCATCGACTTCTGCTATCGCTGGATGAACCGCCGTGCCGCGTGATTTCAACCTGCTGTTCTGGCCGGCGGCGACGGTACTCGCCTACGCCGGCGCCCGGCTCTTCTATCGCCGCTACGCCTATTGGTGCACGTCGACCCTGGTCGTGGCGCCGGCCCTGCTGCTGGCGCTGGCGATCGCGCTCCATACCGGGTACCGGGACTATATGGCGGGGTCCCATTGGCTGATGGCGATGCTGGGGCCGGTCATCGTGGCCTTCGCGCTGCCGCTCTACGAGCAGCGCGCCCTGATCCGCCGCTATTGGCCAGTGCTGGTGGCCGGCGTGGCCGTGGGCAGCCTCATCGCGGGCGCCAGCGCCTGGCTGCTGGGCAGCTTGCTGGACCTGCCGGCGGATCTCCGGCTGAGCCTGCTGCCGCGTTCCGTGGCCACGCCCTTCGCGGTGGCCGTGTCGTCCCACGTAGGCGGCGTGCCCGACCTGACCGCGGTCTTCGTCATCGTGACGGGCGTGTTCGGCGCGGCCATCGGCCAGTTCATGCGCCGCTGGCTGCCGTTGCGCTCGGCGCTCGCGCGCGGCGCGCTCTTCGGCATGGGCGCGCACGGCGCCGGAACCGCGAAGGCCCGCGAACTGGCCGCCGACGAGGGCGCGGTCGCGGGCCTGGTGATGGTGATGGCGGGCCTGTTCAACGTGCTCGTTACGCCAGCCGTGGTCGTGGCCCTGCAGGCCTGAGCGCCCGCTTCAGTGCACCAGTTCGAGGGCGACGGGGTACAGGGACGCAACCAGCAGCAGCGCCATGCTGACGTTGAAGGCGCGGATGGCCCATGGCCGGTGCAGCACGCGGCGCAGCGCCGTGCCGAAGGTCACCCATATGCCGATGCTGGGCAGGTTGACGATGCCGCAGACGAGGGTGGCGATCACGAGATTCGCGAAGAAGCCGTTTTGCGGGGTATAGGTCGCCACCACGCCCACAGCCATCACCCATGCCTTGGGGTTGACCCACTGGAAGGCCGCGGCCTGCAGGAAGGTGAAAGGCTTGCCGCGCACCTCGCCATCGTCCATGCCGCCCGAGTTGGCGATCTTCCAGGCCAGGTACAGCAGATAGGCGGCGCCCGCGTACTTCAACACCGTGTACAGCTGGGGCACCTGCTGGAACACCGAGCCCAGGCCGATGCCCACCAGGAAGATCATCAGCGTGAATCCGAGGTTCACGCCCAGCAGGTGCGGCATGCTGCGGCGGAAGCCGAAATTCAGCCCGGAGGACGCGAGCATCACGTTGTTCGGTCCGGGAGTGATCGAACTGACCAGGGCGAACGTCGCCAGCGGGCCCAGCAAGGACAAAGACATCAGGGGCACGTCGGCCCAATTGGAGGGAAGCAGATTCATTTCTTGGTTCCGACGATGGCGCGGCGTCCGCCGGCGATCACGACGATCACCGCGGCCGCGAAGAAGAAGGTTGCGGTTTCCACCGATTCGTTGAACAGCAGCGCCGCCGCCACCACCGTGAGAAAGGGTTGCAGCAACTGTACTTGTCCTACCCGGGCGATCCCGCCCACGGCCAGGCCGCGGTACCAGGCGAAAAATCCCAGGAACATCGAGCCGAACGCCAGATAGGCGCAGGCAAGGACGACCGTGGCGCTGGGCCAGCTGGCCTGCGCCGCCATCCAGCCCACCGGGGCCGCCACGACGGGGGCGCTGATCGCCAGGGCCCAGCATATTGTGCGCCCGCCGCCCAGGGTGCGCGAGGCGCGCGCGCCTTCGGCGTAGCCCATGCCGCCCAGCACCACCGCCACCAGCAGCCAGAGATCGCCCAGGGACAGCGTGCCGTGGCCCTGGCGCAAGGCATAGGCCGTGACCAGCGCGGCGCCGGCCAGGGCCCAGGCCCAGAACGTGGCCGAGGGGCGCTCGCCGCTGCGCAGGGCGGCAAAGGCAGCGGTCGACAGCGGCAGCAGCCCGTTGAATACCGCGCCGTGCGACGAGGGCACGGTCTGCATGGCGAAGGAAGAGGCCAGCGGCCAGCCCACGACGATGCCCAGCGCCGCCAGGATCACGCCGGGCCACTCCTGCCGGTTCGGCCGGCGCGCGCGCGTCAGCCACAGCAGGGCGACGGCTGGCACGGCCGCCACCAGCGCCCGGCCCAGCCCGACCAGCAGCGGCTGCAGCTCGGCCACGGCCAGCCGCGTCATGGGCAGCGTCAGGGAAAAGACCAGCACCCCCAGGAATCCGTAGGCGTAGCCTTCCCAGGGCATGCCTGGCGCGCCGGCGGCGGCCTGGGAAGAGGGATAGAAAGCGGGACGGGTCATTACAGCCACCAGTTGCGGGTTTTCGTTATTGCTGCCACTCTACGCATAGTCATCGGTACAGTACCGGTACACTTTTGCATGTCACTTTAATCACTGGCCTGGTGAAATCCCCATGACAGTTGCTTCCGCTAGTTCGCCTACTTTGCCCTGGCAGCCCGTGCGCCAGGCCGACGCCACCCTGGTGGCCCAACTGGCCGACGGTCTGGCCCGCCGTATCGACGAGCAGGGCCTGCGGCCCGGCACCCGGCTTCCGTCCATCCGCAAAATGGCCGAACAGTCCGGCGTCAGCCGCTTCACCGTGGTGGAGGCCTACGACCGGCTGGTGGCGCGGGGGCTGGTCCAGTCGCGGCGGGGCGCGGGTTTCTTCGTCCGGGCGCGCAGCGGTCCGCTGGCGGCGGTGGCCTCGGCGGCACCCAGCAGCCTGGCGCCGCCGGCCAGGATCGATGTCGCCTGGCTTCTGCGCAGCATGTTCCGCGACAACTCCGCCCTGGGCATGCCGGGCGGTGCGGGCCTGCTGCCGCCGGATTGGCTGGACCCGGAAATGGTGGCCGGGGCGGTGCGAGCGGTCGGACGCTCGGTGCGCGGGCATCTGGTCAGCTACGGCCATCCCCAAGGTTTCGCGCCGCTGCGCCAGCAGATCGCCGCCTCGTTGCAGAACGATGGGGTGCCGGCGCATCCGGAACTGAACCTGCTCACGACCAATGGGGTCACGCACGCCCTGGATCTGATCGCGCGGTACCTGGTCAAGCCGGGCGACACCGTGCTGGTCGAGGATCCCGCCTGGTTCGTCATCTTCGGCCGCCTCGCCGCCTTCGGGGCGCGCCTGATCGGCGTGCCGCGCGGCCCGGACGGCCCCGACACGGCGCTGCTGCAGCAACTGGCGGAGCAGCACAAACCCAAGCTCTTCATCGTCAACAGCGCCGTGCACAACCCCACGGGCCATACGCTGTCGGCCGGCGTGGCCTACGACATCCTGCGGATCGCCGAGAAGCACGATTTCATGGTCGTCGAAGACGATACCTACGGCGAGCTGCACCCGGGCGGGGCCATGAAACTGGCCGTGCTGGACCGCCTGAACCGCGTGATCCTCGTGGGCGGCTATTCCAAGATGCTGGCGGCCAGCCTGCGCGTGGGCTATCTGGCGGCCAATCCCGAAATCCTGCAGAAGCTGGCCGACCTGAAGATGCTGGCAGGCCTGACCTCGCCCGAACTGGGCGAACGGGTCGTGCACCGCGTGCTGATGGAAGGGCAGTACCGGCGGCATATCGAACGCGTGCGCGCGCGGGTGGACGAGGCCCGCCAGCGGTGCCTGAAAGGGCTCCTCAGGCTGGGGCTGACGGTGCCCCGCGAACCGCACGCGGGCATGTTCGTCTGGGCGGATTGCGGCCGCGATTCCGAGCAGCTGGCGCGCGTGGCGGCCGATCATGGCATGCTGCTGGCGCCGGGCACGCTGTTTTCCCCGTCGCAGGCGCCGTCGACCATGGCGCGCTTTTCGGTAACCATCGCGGATCACCGGGGCATTTGGGCCGATCTTGAAAAAATCTTCGCGCAAACCCGGTCCGGCAATCAATAATAGTAGGCAGCAATATCTCTGAAGCCATTGAAGGAAACGTCATGTCCGCACCCATCAAACCCCTTACCCAGAATTTCGCCGTGGCCCCGCAGCTAGGCCCGGACGACATGGCAGACGTCGCCGCCGCCGGCTACAAAAGCGTCATCATCAACCGTCCCGATTTCGAGGGCGGCCCGGACCAACCCACCGCCGCGGATGTCTCCAAGGCGGCGCAGGCAGCGGGCCTGCAGATCGAATACCAGCCCGTGGTGGGCAGCGCCATGACCGCCGCCGACGTGCAGCGTTTCGCCGAACTGCTGCGCACCCTTCCGGGCCCGGTGCTGGCGTACTGCCGCACGGGCACCCGTTGCACGAACCTGTTCGCGGCCGCCCAGCAGCTGGGCTGAACGGGAGATTGACGCGCATCAAGCATGCCGGGTTCAATTGATGTGAACCTGGCGTGTTTCCGGTAGCATGGAGACTCCTCTCAAACAGGAGCAGGCAGATGTTCAAGAAGATCCTGATTCCCACCGACGGTTCGCCGCTCTCGGCGCAAGCCGCCAACGCTGGTATTTGCTTTGCGCGTTCCGTAGGCGCTGAAGTCGTCGCCCTCTACGTGACGCAGCCCTTCGCAGCCACGATCGGCTTTGACGGCATGGCCGCTGCCTATGCCATTACCGACGAAGACTACGAAAAGGCCTCGGCCGAGCAGGCCGACAAGTACCTCAAGCAGATCACGGACCGCGCCGACACCGCCGGCGTGAAGTCCGAGGCGCGCGCCGTGTCCAACTTCAACGTCGCCGACGGCATCGTGCAAGCCGCCGCCGACGCCGGCTGCGACCTGATCTTCATCGGCAGCCACGGCCGCAGCGGCCTGTCGCGCCTGCTGCTGGGCAGCGTCACGGCCAAGGTCCTGTCGCTGGCCAGCACCGCCGTGCTGGTCTACCGCGTGAAGGAAGAAAAGAAGTAGGCGCCTGCCTCCAGGCCGGCCGCCGCAAGGCATGCAAGCCCCTCTTGGCCGAGGGGCTTTTTTTCGTCCTTTCCCCGGTCCGGGACACGTTGCCGGCCTTTGTATGTTGAGGCCGGCACGCGTAATATTTAAGCATCAGCGCGGGCGCGATTTCGCCACTCTAAAGCACTCTCTGCGGCATGGCGCCCGCCGCGGCAACGCCCGGTCGGGCTTGCCGTCTTTGCCTGGCGGCTCACTCCAAGGAAGAGGCCATGACTCGCAAGACGCGTATCGAGCTATACCGCAATATCGGCATCAGCGCCCATATCGACGCGGGAAAAACGACGACCACCGAGCGCATCCTCTTTTACACCGGCATCACCCACAAAATCGGCGAAGTGCACGACGGCGCCGCGGTGATGGACTGGATGGAGCAGGAGCAGGAACGCGGCATCACGATCACCTCGGCCGCCACCACCGCCTTCTGGAAGGGCATGGCCGGCAACTATCCCGAGCATCGCATCAACATCATCGACACGCCGGGCCACGTGGACTTCACCATCGAGGTCGAACGCTCCATGCGCGTGCTGGACGGCGCGGTCATGGTCTACGATGCGGTGGGCGGCGTGCAGCCCCAGTCCGAGACCGTCTGGCGCCAGGCCAACAAGTACAAGGTGCCGCGCCTGGCTTTCGTCAACAAGATGGACCGCGTGGGCGCGGACTTCCTGCGCGTGCATCGCCAGATCGCCGAGCGCCTGAAGGGCGATGCCGTGCCCATCCAGCTGCCCGTGGGCGCCGAAGACCATTTCGAAGGCGTGATCGACCTGGTCAAGATGAAAGCCATCATCTGGGACGACGCCAGCCAGGGCGTGCGCTTCGAGTACCGGGACATCCCGGCCGCGATGCAGGCGCAGGCGCAGGAATGGCACGACAAAATGGTCGAGAAGGCCGCCGAGGCCAACGAGACGCTGCTCGAGAAATACCTGTCGGGCGAACCGTTGACCGAGGACGAGATCAAGCAGGGCCTGCGTATGCGCACGGTCGCCAACGAGATCGTGCCCATGCTGTGCGGCAGCGCCTTCAAGAACAAGGGCGTGCAGGCCATGCTGGACGCCGTCCTCGACTACATGCCTTCGCCCGTCGACGTGCCCGCCATCAAGGGCCATGACGAGCGCGACCGCGAGATCGAGCGCCATCCCGCCGACAACGAGCCGTTCTCGGCGCTGGCCTTCAAGATCATGACGGATCCCTTCGTCGGCCAGCTGGTGTTCTTCCGCGTCTATTCGGGCGTGGTGAAGTCGGGCGATTCCGTCTTCAATCCCACCAAGCAAAAAAAGGAGCGGCTGGGCCGCATCCTGCAGATGCACGCCAACGAGCGGCGCGAGATCACCGAGGTCTATGCGGGCGACATCGCCGCCGCCGTCGGCATCAAGGACGTGACCACCGGCGATACGCTGACGGATCCCGCGCACGTGATCATCCTCGAACGCATGGTGTTTCCCGAGCCGGTGATTTCGCAGGCCGTCGAACCCAAGACCAAGGCCGACCAGGAAAAAATGGGCATCGCGCTGGGCCGCCTGGCCCAGGAAGACCCCTCTTTCCGCGTGCGCACCGACGAGGAATCGGGGCAGACCATCATCTCGGGCATGGGCGAGCTGCACCTGGAAATCCTTGTCGACCGCATGAAGCGCGAGTTCGGCGTCGAGGCCACCGTGGGCAAGCCGCAGGTGGCATACCGGGAAACCATCCGCAAGACCTGCGACGAAGCCGAAGGCAAGTTCGTCAAGCAATCCGGCGGCCGCGGCCAGTATGGCCACGTGGTGCTCAAACTCGAGCCGCAGGAGCCCGGCAAGGGCTACGAGTTCGTCGACGCCATCAAGGGCGGGGTCGTGCCGCGCGAATTCATTCCTGCTGTGGACAAGGGCGTGCGCGAATCGCTGAACGCCGGCGTCCTGGCCGGCTATCCCGTGGTGGACGTGAAGGTGACGCTGTTCTTCGGGTCGTACCATGACGTGGACTCGAACGAGAACGCGTTCAAGATGGCGGCGTCCATGGCGTTCAAGGAAGGCATGCGCCGCGCGGATCCGGTGTTGCTTGAGCCCATGATGCAGGTCGAGGTGGAAACGCCCGAGGACTTCACGGGCAACGTCATGGGCGACCTGTCGTCCCGCCGCGGGTTGGTCCAGGGCATGGAGGACATCGCCGGGGGCGGCGGCAAGCTGGTGCGGGCCGAGGTGCCGTTGGCCGAGATGTTCGGCTATTCGACCTCGCTGCGTTCGCTGACGCAGGGGCGGGCCACGTACACCATGGAGTTCAAGCACTACGCCGAGGCGCCGCGCCAGGTCGCGCAGGAAGTGATGGCGGCCCAGGGGGCGGGCCGTTGAACGGAGGCTAGGCCGGGGCCGCTGCCCTGGCCGCCGCCGCGCGCATGCGCGACGAAGCCAGCCTCACGCCCAGCAGGATCATCACGAAACCGTAGGCATGGAACAGCTGCGGCGCCTCGCCCAGCAGCGGCCAGGCCAGCAGCGCCGCATAGACCGGCACCAGGAACATCGACACGCCCGCCGTGGCGGGGCCCGCCTGGCTGATCAACTTGCCGTACACGTAATAGGCGCCCAGGCTGGGCACCATGGCCAGGAACAGCAGTACCGCGGCCAGGCGCGGATCGGTCCATGGCGGCATGGCGCCGGAGGCGGCCTCGATGGCGGCGAAGGGCGCCAGCGCGAACACGCCGCCCAGCATCAGCGTCGCCAGCCGCGCGCTGTCCGGTACCGCGGGCAGGGTCAGGCGCTTTTGCAGCACGGTATAGAAGGCCCAGCCGGTGGCCGCCAGCAACACCCACAGGTCGCCCTGGCCAAAAGCCAGGCGGGCGAAGGCTTGCGCGTCGCCGCGCGACAGCACCACCAGCACGCCTCCCAGGGCGAGCGCCAGGCCGGCGCCGCGCAGCGCCGACAGGGGCTTGCGCCAGAGCACGGCCTCCAGCAATGCCACCAGGATGGGGCTGCAGGAGAAAATCAGCGCGATGTTGGTGGCGCTGGTGGTCTGGGCGCCGATATATTGCGGCGCCACCGCCACGCCCATGCCCAGCACCGCCAGCGGCACGAGCGATGGCAGGCTGCGCCGCAGCGTCCCGCGGTGCGCGCGCAAGGCGGGCGCGGCCAGCGGCAGCAGGATCAGCAGCGCGATCAGCCAGCGGCCGAAGGCCAGAAAGACGGGGGGAAGGCTTGCGTCGTGGGCCCAGCGGGCCGCGACCATATTGGAGGCGAATAGCGCCGGGGCGGTGAATAGCATGGCGGCGCCGGAGAGGCCCAGGCCGGATCTTGCGGGTGCTGCTGCGAAGGACATGATTTCCCGCCGCGCGGATCGGCACGCGGCATGAGGCGTTGAAACTGCCGGCGCCCGCGCCGGGTTGTGCCGCAGCGTCAGCGCCGAAATCCGACGGCCGGGATAAGCGGCCGTCTTGCAAGAGAGTCTACGGGGAGGAGCGGAAAATAGGTTTCCTGATTCACGCCAGATTCGGTGGATTTGGAAAATATCTATCCATTAAAATCTGATTTCCCAGATATTTTCACTTTCCCCCTCCCGAGGCCATGTCCGCAACGCCCAAGATCGATGAAACCGACCGCAAGATCCTGCGTGCGTTGCGCGCGGACGGGCGGCTCACCAACCTGAAACTGGCCGAGCAGGTGGGGCTGTCGCCCACGCCGTGCTGGAACCGGGTCAAGGCGCTGGAAGAGGCAGGGGTGATCGAGGGCTACGCGGCCCTGCTGAATCAGAAAGCGCTGGGGCTGCCGGACACCGTCATGATCGAGGTGACGCTGGAGCACCACGACGACGACACCTTGGCGCGCTTCGGCGAGGAGATCACCCGCCTGCCGGAGGTGGTCGAGGCCTTTCTCGTCACAGGGGAATACGACTATCTGATCAAGGTGGCCGTGGCGGGCACCGAGGGCTACGAGGCGTTTCTCCGCAAGCGGCTATACAAGTTGCGCGGCGTGCGCCACAGCCGCTCCACGTTCGTGCTGCGGCGTCTGAAGCACACGCCTTCGGTGGAGCCCTAGCCGCCGATGAATTCCTCGATGGCGCCATTGAAGGCGCGTGGATTGCCCAGGTTCATGCCGTGGGAAGATCCGGTGATCGTCACCCGGTGCGCTTGCGGCAGCCATTGCGATAGCGCGTCGAGCACCGCCGGATAGGGGGAAGGGCTCAGGGCGCCGCCGATCAGCAAGGTCGGCAATTTCAGCGCGCCGATCTGCTGCGGCGACAGCGCCTGCGGTGTTTCCAGCGCCTGCCCGAACAGCGTGCCGACATTGTCGCGCACCATTTCCTTGAACCAGGGCACCATGCGCTGCCAGGTGTTGGGGCCGGTCACGGTATCGACGAACAGGGCCAGGCCTGCCTCGATGTCGCCTTGGCGGATGAGGGCCAGCGCCTGTTGGCGGAATCCGCCGCGCAGGTCATCCTCGCCAGGCAGCGGCAGCCCGGGATCGGCCAGGGTGAGGCTGCGCAGCGTATCGGGCTGGCGCAACGCCGCTTCCAGCGCGATGCGGCCTCCCCGCGAATGGCCCACCAGGTGGGCGGGGCCGCCGGCCACGGTGTCGATGAATTCCAGCACGTCGCTGGCATGCTGCTCGATCGAAAAGCCGTCGCCCGCGCCGTCCCAGGCCTCGGGCCAATAGCGTCGCAGGCACACGGCCAGCACGCGGAACGACCGGCCCAGCGGCGCCATCTGCGATTTCCAGTACCGGCAGTCGGACAGGGAGCCATGCACCAGCACCAGGGGCGCGCCGGTGCCGTACTCGGTGTAGGACATGGCGTAGCCGTCGATGAGCGCGGTTTGCAGGGGCAGGACGGGTTCGGAACGCATGGGATTCGTATGGAAAAGCCAGGCCCGCATTCTAGCCCGGCGCCGCCTGCGGGGCAGGGCGCGCCGACGCTGATACACTCGTTTCCGATCTGCCGGCGCCGGTTCGCGCCGGCATGCTTTCCAAGAACGGAGCCCTGCCCGATGTCCCCCGAGTCCATTGCCGCCTTGCCCGAATCCGCCCAACGCGTCGCTCGCCTGTTGCTGGAGCTGGGCCACGACAAACCCGTGGTCGTCCTGCCGCAGACCGGCAAGACCTCGGCGGAGGCCGCGGCGGGCCTGGGCTGCGAAGTCGCGCAGATCGCAAAATCCATCATCTTCCGCCGCGCATCCGACAATGCGCCGGTGCTGGTGATCGCCAGCGGCGTCAACCGCGTGGATGAAGCCAAGGTGGCCGCGCAGGTGGGCGAGCTGGCCAAGGCGGATGCCAAGTTCGTGCGCGACATGACTGGTTACGCAATCGGCGGCGTATGCCCCATCGGCCACACGGTCAAGCCGGTGATGTTGCTGGACGCGGACCTGTTCAACTACGGCAGTCTGTGGGCCGCCGCAGGGCATCCGCATGCCGTGTTCAACCTGACTCCGCAGCAGTTGGCGGATATGACCGGCGCGCCGGTCTCGGACGTGGCGCAGCGCGCCTGAACGCCGCGGCCCGCCTCAGCGCGGGTGCGCTTCCAGGCCGTCGATCAGCACCTGCCGCAAGCCGCGCGAGCAGGTTTCAACCCGTCCCTGCACGCCGTAGACGTCCGCCAGCGACGCGGGGGTGATCACGTCTGCGGGCGCGCCCGCCGCATACGGCCGCCCGCCATGGATCATCACGGCGCGGTCGGCGTGTTGCAGCGCCACGTTCAGATCGTGCAGGACGATGAGGCTGATGAGGCCGTGTTCCCGCGTTTCCTGCTTCAGGAGGCGCATGACGTGGAACTGGTAATTCAGGTCCAGGGCCGAGAGGGGTTCGTCCAGAAGCAGCACGCGCGGGTGCCGGACGAGCGCCTGCGCCAGTCCCACCAACTGCTTCTGGCCGCCAGACAGCGCATCCAGGTAGTGCATCGCGAGGTGGCCTATGCCCAGGCGTTCCAGCAGCCGTTCGATGGCTTGCGGGTCGGAGCACGATGCCGCGTCGCCGCTGGCCCTGGCCGCCACCAGCACCGATTCGAAGACCCGCAGATGCACCGCGGCCGGCAGGCTCTGCGGCAGATAGACCACGTGGCGGGCGCGTTCTCCGAATCCCTGGCGGATCAGGTCCTGCCCGTCCAGCACGGCACTGCCCGCCCGGGCGCGCACCAGGCCGGCCAGGGCCTTGAGCAGCGTTGATTTGCCGCTGCCGTTCGGGCCGAGCAGCGCGGTGACTTCCCCCGCCCGCAGCGCGGGCAGGGTCAGCGCGTGCAGCACGTCTCCGCGCCCATAGCCGGCGCTAAGTCCGGCCACGGCCAGCTCCATCGGCGGCGCGGCGTCGGCAGTCATGGCATTTGCCGGCGCAGGACGACGGACACGAAGAAGGGGATGCCCACCAGCGCGGTGACGATGCCGACTGGAACGATGACGCCGGGGACGAGGTTCTTCGACGCAATCGACGCCAGCGACAGGATCACGGCGCCCACCAGGGCGCTGCCCGGCAGGTAATAGCGGTGGTCTTCGCCGAACAGGCGGCGCGCGATGTGCGGGGCCACCAGTCCGATGAAGCCGATCGTGCCTACGAAGGCGACCGCCAGGGACGACAGCAGGCTGACCCGCGCCAGGGCGGCCACGCGTACGCGGCGCACGTCCACGCCGAAGCTCGCCGCCCGGTCTTCGCCCAGGCGCAGGGCGGTCAGTTTCCAGGATTGGCGCATGGACAGGGGCAGGGCGAGCCCGATGGCGGCCGCCAGCACGCCCACGGACGCCCAGCCGGAACGCGACAGGCTCCCCATGGTCCAGAACACCAGGTTCTGCAGGGCTTCGGCGCTGGCCATGAACTGGACCAGCGATACCAGGGCATTGAATGTGAACAGCATGGCAATGCCGAACAGCACCACCGCCGAGGTGTTCATACCGCCCCAGCGGGTCACGGCGTCCAGCAGCAGCGCAGCCAGCATCGCGAACAGGAAGGCGTTGCCCGCGATCAGCCACCCGGCGGGGATGCCGGGCAGGCCCAATTGCAGCACGATCGCCAGCGAGGCCCCGAAGGCGGCGGCGGACGACACGCCCAGCGTGAACGGACTGGCCAGGGGATTGTTCAGGATGGTCTGCATCTCGGCGCCCGCGAGCCCCAGCGCCATGCCCACCAGCGCCGCCATCAGCGCGGAGGGCAGGCGGATGTCCCACACGATGACCCGGTAGGTCGGATCGGCGGCCGCCGGCGCCGTCAGCGTGCGCCACAGATCGCGCCATGGCAGGCCCGAAGGACCCACCGTGAAGTCGACCAGGAGCGCCAA
Organism: Achromobacter sp.; assembly: GCF_050285585.1. Classification (GTDB taxonomy): domain Bacteria; phylum Pseudomonadota; class Gammaproteobacteria; order Burkholderiales; family Burkholderiaceae_B; genus Achromobacter. The sequence goes on from NZ_JBLZXF010000013.1 coordinate 90,033, forward strand.
GAAAATCGCCGCCAGCAGCAGGGCGACGAGCCCTGCCCGGCGGCGCAGGATGTGCCGGTAGGCGGCAACCGCGCTTGCGGTTGGCGGCATTACTGCAACAGCTGCAGCCGGCTCTTGGCCGTGCCGGCGGCCGGCGTGGTCGGGTAGTCGCGGACGATGCGCTGCAGCGTCGTCTTGGCGCCGGCGCGGTTGTTCAGCTCGATCTGGCTGCCGGCGATGACGAGCAAGGCGTCGGGGGCGCGGGCATTGTCGGGAGACTTCTGGACCATGGCGTTCAATTGGTCGATGGCGCCCTTGAAGTCCTTCAGCGCATAGCGGCTGCTGCCCAGGTAGAACTGGGCGCTGGGCGCCAGCTGGCTGGCTGGATACAGCGCGGTGAACGCGGCGAGCGATTCGGCGGCGTCTTTGTACTGGCCTTTGCGGAACAGGTCGATTGCGCCGTCGTAGGCAGCCTGTTCCTGCGGATCGCCCGCGGAGGCTCCCGGCGGGTTCGCGCTGCCGGCCGCGCCGCCCGGCTTGGCGCTGGGCTGCTGGCGCGAAACCAGTTCGAGCTGGTCGCGCAGTTGGGCGACTTCCTGCTGCAACGCCTGGATCTGGTCGGCCAATTGCAGCTTGGCGCGCTGGCTCTGCTCGTTCTGCTGCTGTACCTGCTGGCGCAGATCCAGGATGGCCCGGCGGGCCTCATCGTCGGAAAAAGCGTGGGCCGGAGCAGCCAGGGCCGCGAACACCAGGCCAGTGGCCAAAATCAGGGGACGCAGGGACAGAACGTTATCGCGCATGAAAATTCCCGGGTATAAAAACAAACGTCGGGACGGCCGGCTGACCGTCCCGACGCGTGGTAGGACACTCGACTATACGGAGAGTTTAGCGGCGATAGACGATATCGGCGCGACGGTTTTCCGCAAAGTCGGCTTCCGACGTACCGGTCGCCTTCGGCTTTTCCTTACCAAAGCTGATGGTTTCGATCTGGTTGTCGCTGACGCCCAGCAGGGTCATCATGCGGCGCACGGCATCCGCGCGGCGCTGGCCCAGGGCCAGGTTGTATTCAGCGCCGCCGCGTTCGTCGGTGTTGCCTTCGATCTTGATGGTCTGCTGCTGGTGCGAGGCCAGGTACTTGGCGTGGGTTTCCACCAGGCTGCGGTACTGGTCCGACACCGTGTAGCTGTCGAAGTCAAAGTATACCGAGCGCTGTTGCGCCAGGATGCTTTGGGGGTTGAAGGGATCAAGGATCTGGCCGGAGGCCGAGGATCCTTGGCCAGCGCCTCCGCCCTGACCCGCTTTATCGTCGAGAGGGACGGAGCTGCAAGCTGCCAGCGTGGCAGCCAGAGCGGCGATGGTTAGGCTTTTGGCAATGCGCGACTTCATGATAGTTCCTTTGCAAAGAGAGTCACACGTGTTATCGGGTAAATGGGCCCCAAGTCGGTTCACGTATTTCCCCGTTCAGTACCGAAAGCGTCTGCCGTACGCGGCCATCGCTCGAGACACCCGCAAGCACGCTACGGCCATTTTGGATGGCGGCGTAAAGGACTTGCATGCCATTCGGCGCAAAGCTCGGGGACTGATCGTCACGACCATCAGTCAGCAAGGTCTCGGCGCCTGAGGACAGGTTCAACGACGCGATTCGAAACGCGCCGTCGCGTCTTGCAACGTACAGCAGCGTCGATCCGTCGGGGGAAATTCGGGGTGAGATGTTGTAACCACCATTAAACGTGAGGCGGCGTGCTTCGCCACCACTCGAGCCGGTCTGGTAGATCTGCGGCCCGCCGCTGCGGTCACTCGTAAAGATAATGGATGCCCCGTCCGGCGTAAAGCTCGGTTCGGTGTCGATGCCGGGAGAACGCGTAACTCGGGTCGGATTGGAGCCGTCCGTCGCGCTAACGATGTAAATTTGCGACAAACCGTCGCGCGTCAGGGCCACCGCCAGCTTGGAACCGTCGGGCGACCAGCCGGGCGCGCTGTTGTTGCCCTTGAAGTTGGCGACAGGAGCGCGGGCGCTGGAAGCCAGATTGTGCACGTACACGACGGGCTTGCCGGATTCGAAGCTCACGTAGGCCAGCTTGGAGCCGTCGGGCGACCAGGACGGGGAAATGATGGGCTCCCGCGAGCGCAGGGCCACCTGGGGGTTCTGGCCGTCGGCGTCGGCAACCTGCAGTTCGTAGGTGGCGCCTTTTTTCAGCACATACGCGATACGGGTCGAAAACACGCCGCGAACGCCGGTGATCTTCTCGTAGATGCGGTCGGCGATCTGGTGGGCGACCCGGCGCAGTTCCTGTTCGGTGCCGGAGAACGCCACGCCGTCGAGCTGACCCTTCTTGACGGTGTCGGCGAGGCGGTAGCGGACGTCGTAGCGGCCGTCGGCGCCGCGCGAGATGCTGCCGTAGGCGATGAAGTCGGCGCCCTTGGCGCGCCAGTCGTCGTGGGCGATGGGGGAATCGACGTTCAAGCCGGAGCCCGCCGCGTTGATCAGGCGGAACTGGCCGGTGCGGGTCAGGTCGGCGCGAATCACGTCGGCCAGGGCGCGGCCGTGGGTGTCGTCCACGGCGAAGTCGGCGATCGCCACGGGATACTGGGTGGCCCCGGTGCCCGAGATATCGACGCGCAACTGGGCATGGGCGGGCTTCATGGCCATCAGGCAGGCCAGCGCCAGCATCAGCAGCCCGAGTCCATACGATCGCCAGAGAGCGAGCTGGGGTACTCGTCGGCTATAAGCGGGAGTCATATTCTTCAATCTCCTGTCAATCATACATTCTGTACACAACGTCAATAATGGGTTCGTAGCGGCCCGTGGAAGGCTTCGGGAAGGGGTTGCAGCGGCGGATGCCGGTTTCGACCGCGCGGTCGAAGCCGGCATTGCCCGAAGAACTGGTCAACGTCACGCCGTTGACTTTCCCGTCGGAACCTAACTGTACCCGGTATTGTGCCGTGGGATTTTCCGATCCGCTGCGAGGCGGGGGCGGATAAGCCACCCCGGGCTGCACGCAGGCGCGGACCTTGGCGCCATAGCCGCTGTCGCGGCCGCCGCCCGCCTGATTGCGGTCGGCCGTGCCGCCGGGAATGCCCGCGGCGCCCATGGCGTCGTTGCGGAACGCATCCTTCAGCGCCTTGTCGGCGGCCGCCTTCTTGGCGGCTTCTTCCTTGGCCTTCTTCTCGGCCGCGGCTTTCTTCTCGGCAGCCGCCTTTTCGGCTGCGGCCTTTTCCGCGGCGGCTTTTTCCGCCGCGGCCTTCTTGGCGGCGTCTTCCTTGGCCTTCTTCTCGGCGGCGGCCTTGTCGGCAGCGGCTTTCTCGGCCGCGGCCTTTTCCGCGGCAGCCTTCTCCGCGGCCTGGCGTTCCTGCTCCAGCCGCTTTTTCTCCTTCAGCTCCGCCTGCTTGCGCTCTTCCTCGAGACGCGCCTTTTCCTTGGCCTCGGCGGCCTGGCGGGCCTTTTCCTCTTCCTCGCGCTTCTTCTTGGCTTCCTGAAGCGCGATTTCGGGGTCGACCTCCTCGGTCTTGGGCTGGACCTGGGGCTCAGGCTTGGGCGGAGGCGGGGGCGGGGGCGGCGGCTCGGGCGCCTTCTCGGGCTCGGGCTTCGGCTCGGGCTTGGGTTGCGGCTTGGGAGGTTCGGGCTCGGGCTGAGGCGTGGGGGGCGGCGAGACGGGCGAATTGCCGTCGGCCCAGAGCTCCACCTGCACGGGGCCGGGGTTCTCGGAGCGCCAGTTCACGCCAAAGATCAAGACGATCAGCAGCAGCAAATGCACCGCCACGGCCAGGAGCAGAGCCTTCCGGTTGTCGTGGTTGGGCGGGGGGGCCGGGGGGCCGCTGCGATGTCGAATAATGGGTGGCGTCATGAGCGTTGCATGCCGGCGGCGCCGGCGGAAGGCGTCGCGTTAGCGTTTTTTCGCGGGTGCGGGCTGGGGGGCGCCGGAGGATTGGTCCACCAGCAGACCCAGGCGGGTGATGCCGTTGGTGCGCAATTCGTCCATGACCTTCACCACGGTCTCGTACGGCACCTTGCCGTCGGCGGCGATGACCACCGGCGTTTCGGCCGTGATGCGCGAACGCACTTGCGCCACCAGCTCGGGGCGCGCGATGTCCTGCGGGGTGGCGCCGGGTTCGCGCATGCGCAGGGCGAGCTTGCCGTCTTCCGAAATCTGGACTTCCAGCGGCTTGACCGGCACCTCGGAGGCGGCGCCTACCGAGGGCAGCTGGATCAGGCCGGGAGTAATGAGGGGGGCGGTCACCATGAAGATGACCAGCAGCACCAGCATGACGTCGATGTACGGCACCACGTTGATGTCGGCCTTCATGCGGCGGCCGGCCCTGCCGCGTGAGCTTACCGAAGGCATTAGCGCACCTGCCGTTGCAGAATGTTCAGGAATTCATCGACGAAGCTGTCGAAACGGATCGAGATACGGTCGATGTCGTTGGTGAACCGGTTGTAGGCGACGACGGCCGGGATGGCGGCGAACAGGCCGATGGCGGTGGCGATCAGCGCTTCCGCGATGCCGGGCGCCACCGAGGCCAGCGTGGCCTGCTGCATGTTCGACAGGCCGATGAAGGCGTGCATGATCCCCCAGACGGTGCCCAGCAGGCCGATATAGGGCGAAACCGAGCCGGCGGAGGCCAGGAAGTTCAGGTGCGACTCCAGCGAGTCCATCTCGCGCTGGTAGGCGGCGCGCATGGCGCGGCGCGGGCCGTCCAGCACGGCCGTGGCGTCGCCGGACGCGTTGCCGCGGCGGGCCTTCAGGAATTCGGTCATGCCGGCGTCGAAGATGCGGGCGAGAGCGCCTTGCTCGTCACGGCGCGAGGCCACCGCCTGCTGCAGCATGGAGAGGTCGCCGCCCGACCAGAAATCGTCTTCGAAGCGGCGGGTCTGGGCATGGGCGCGCTTGATGGCCAGTCGCTTGGCGAAAATGTAGGTCCAGGACATGATCGAGATGCCCAACAGCATCAGCATGATCAGCTGGACCGGCACGCTGGCGTGGGTGATCAGCGAAAGCAACGACATGTCGTTGGTGACTTGCATGGTTATTCCTGAATGAATTTCAGTTTGGCGCGAACGTCAGCCGGCAATTCCGCCGGCCGCATGTGAATGGCATCGACGCAGCAGACTTGGATGTTGCCTTCGGCAAGCAGTTCCCCGTCGCGCTCCGCGCGCTGCGCGAAGTGTATCGAAGCGCGGCCCAGTCGTGTGACCCGGCTGCGTATGGTAAGCAAATCGTCCAGCCTGGCCGGCTTCCGATAGGACATGTCCAGCGCGCGGACAACGAACAGCCGTTGCTCGCTGGCGGCCAGGGCGGACTGGTTGACCCCCAGGTCGCGCAGCCACTCCGTGCGTGCGCGCTCCAGGAATTTCAAGTAGTTGGCGTAGAAGACCACCCCGCCCGCGTCCGTGTCCTCGTAGTAGACACGGACTTGCAGGATGGATTCTGGGGACTTCGGGTCGGTCACGATGGGCAAATTTCAGGGTCGGGACGCGGAAAGTCCATAGTTACTATAGGGTTTACAGGGTGTCGAGCTTCGTCAGCACGGCTTCCAGCGCGGACTCTACCGGAATCTTGGCTGCTTCGGTTTCCCGACGGGCCTGCAATTCCACCACACCATCGTTCAGGCCGCGTTCTCCAACTGTTACACGCAGCGGCGCGCCGATCAGCTCCCATTCAGCAAACATCACGCCCGGGCGGGCGTCGCGGTCGTCCAGGATGACGTCCACGCCGCGCGCCAGGAGCGATTCGTACAGTTTCTGCGCGGTGTCACGCACGGTTTCACTTTTGCCCCAGCCCACCGGGCAGATCACGACCTCGAAGGGCGCGATCGCTCGGGGCCAGATGATGCCGCGGGCATCGTGGTTCTGCTCGATCGCGGCGCCCACGATGCGGGTCACGCCGATGCCGTAGCAGCCCATTTCCAGCACCGCCGGCTTGCCGGTTTCGTCCAGGAAGGTGGCCTTGAGCGCCTCCGAGTACTTCTTGCCCAGGTAGAAAACGTGGCCCACTTCGATGCCGCGCTGGATGGAGAGGGTGCCCTTGCCGTCAGGCGAGGGGTCGCCTGCGACCACGTTGCGCAGGTCCGCCACCCGTTCCGGCTCGGGCAGGTCGCGGCCCCAGTTCACGCCCTGGATGTGGAAATCTTCCTTGTTCGCGCCGCAGACGAAGTCGGCCATGTTGGCCACGGTGCGGTCGGCGATGACGTGCACGGGGCGGGCGGTTTTGACCGGGCCCAGATAGCCGGGCTTGCAGCCGAAGTGTTCGACGATTTCGGTTTCCGTGGCGAAGCGGAAGCCGGCCAGGCCGGGCAGCTTGCCGGCCTTGATTTCGTTGAGTTCGTGGTCGCCGCGCAGCAGCAGCAGCCAGATGTCCGCGCCCTTTTCGCCGTCGGTGGCCAGCACGATCGACTTGATCGTGCGTTCCAGCGGCAGGCCCAGGAGCTTGGCCACGTCTTCGCACTTGGCCGCGCCCGGCGTGGGCACGTCGGCCATGGCCTGGGCGGGCTCGGCGCGCGAGGGATACAGCGCGGGCGCCTCGGCCAGTTCGATGTTGGCGGCGTAGTCCGATTCGGCGTTGTAGACCAGCAGGTCCTCGCCGGTTTCGGCGATCACCTGGAATTCATGGCTGCGGGTGCCGCCGATCGAGCCCGTGTCCGCCGCCACCGCGCGGAATTCCAGGCCGAGACGGCCGAAAATGCGCATGTAGGCGTTGAACATGATGTCGTAGCTGCGCTGGGCGCCGGCTTCGTCGCGGTCGAAGGAGTAGGCGTCCTTCATGGTGAATTCGCGGCCGCGCATCAGGCCGAAGCGCGGGCGGCGCTCGTCCCGGAACTTGGTCTGGATGTGGTAGAAGTTCACCGGCAGCTGGCGGTAGCTGTGGATCTCATTGCGGGCGATGTCCGTAATGACTTCCTCGGACGTGGGCTGCAACACGAAATCGCGCTGGTGCCGGTCCTTGATGCGCAGGAGTTCGGCGCCGTACTGCTCCCAGCGGCCCGATTCCTGCCAGAGTTCCGCCGGCTGGACCACCGGCATCAGCAGCTCGATGGCGCCCGCGGCATTCATCTCTTCCCGGACGATGGCCTCGACCTTGCGGATGATCTTCAGGCCCAGGGGCATGTAGGTGTAGATGCCGCCCGCGAGCTTGCGGATCATGCCGGCCCGGGTCATCAGCTGGTGGCTGGCGACTTCGGCCTCGGACGGGGCTTCTTTGAGGGTGTTGATGTGGTAGTTGGATGCGCGCATGTTTAAAGGTGGCAGCAGATACGTATAATCGACCGTAATTGTATTGAATTCGGTGGGGGTGGCCCATGCTTGACCGCGAAGGCTACCGCCCCAATGTCGGCATCATTCTCGTCAACGGTAGAAACGAGGTCTTTTGGGGCAAGCGTATCAGGGAACATGCATGGCAGTTCCCCCAGGGCGGCATCAAATATGGCGAAAGCCCGGTGCAGGCCATGTATCGCGAACTCCATGAAGAGGTGGGCCTGAAGCCCGAGCATGTCCGTATTTTGGGGCGTACACGCGATTGGTTACGTTATAACGTGCCCGATCACTTTGTCCGGCGTGAGTGGCGTGGCCACTATAAAGGACAAAAACAGATTTGGTTCTTGTTGCGCCTGGTGGGACGTGACAGTGATGTTTGCTTGCGCGCGACGCAGCATCCGGAATTCGACGCCTGGCGCTGGAGCCAGTACTGGGTTCCGCTGGATGCCGTCATCGAGTTCAAGCGAGACGTCTATACCCAGGCGTTGAACGAGTTGTCGGCTATCCTCTTTCGGCGCCATCACGAGACCCGCTACCTGCGCCAGCGGGTGCATGGTCAGCGGGCAGCAGAGAATTTGCCCGAAGGAACGGACGGTCATGCGCATATTGTTGGTTGAAGACGAACGGGACATGGCGTCCTGGTTGATGCGCGCGCTCGCCCAGAGCGGGTTCGTGCCGGACCATGCCGCCGACGCCAGGACGGCCGAGGCTTTCATGGCGGGCACGGAGTACGACGCCATCGTCATGGACTTGCGCCTGCCCGACAAGCACGGGCTGGTGGTCCTGCGCGAAATGCGCAACCGCGACGACCGCACGCCGGTCTTGCTGCTGACCGCCCAGGGCGCCCTGCAGGACCGCGTGCGGGGCCTGAACCTCGGCGCGGACGACTTCCTGACCAAGCCCTTCGCCCTCGAAGAGCTGGAAGCCCGGCTGACCGCCCTGGTGCGGCGCAGCCGCGGCCGCCAGCATCCGCGCCTGCAGTGCGGCTCGTTGTCCTACGACAGTGAAAGCCGCGCATTCACGCTGGACGGCTCCCTGCTGTTCCTGACTCCGCGCGAGCACGCCGCCTTGGCGGCGCTCTTGACCCGCAGCGGCTATCCGGTGGACAAGTCCCAGTTGTTCGGCAAGGTCTTCACGCACGATAGCGAAGCCAATCCCGATGCCATCGAGGTCGTGCTGCACCGGTTGCGCAAGAAGCTCGCGGGCAGCGACGTGCGCATCGTGACGGTCCGCGGGCTGGGCTACATGCTCGAAAGCGTGGCCAGCGAATCCGCGGAACCCTCGGGTTCATAGCCTCCGGAAGGCGCCTGGCATGGCTACCCGCATCCGTTGCCGTATCGGCGCGAAGCGCCCGTGAGCCTCCGGCTGCCGGGGCTTCCGCGCGTCGGCATCCGCGCGCTGCTGATCATCCTGCTGCTGCCGGGCGTGGTGGTGCTGCTGGTCGTCGACAGCCTGAACGACTACCGCACCCTGTCGGAGATCACCAACGAAGCGTACGACAGCGCGCTGGTCGAGCCGGCCCGCGTCCTGGAAAGCAGTCTGGAGTTCACGCCCGACGGCAAGCTGCAAGTCGCCACGCCGCTCTATGCGCAGGTGATGCTCGAATCGCGCGCCGGCCTGCGCAAGTACTTCCGCATCGAAGAAATCGATCCGCCCCTGCCGGACGGCTCGCCGGTGCCCGCGGACCAGGGCAAGACCCTGCTGGGCATGCCGGAAATGCCCCGTCCGCCCAATTGGCCGCGTTCGAATGGCCAACCCGTCTTCTACGACGGGGTCTATCGCAACGACCCCGTGCGGGTCGTTGCGGTGGTGCGGGACCTGTATTACCAGGGGCAGCATCGCCAGGTGCTGGTCGTCGTGGCGGAAAGCACCGGCAAGCGCATCGAGGCCGAGAACCGCGCGCGGCGCCAGGAAATCCTGCGGGATACCCGCATGCTGGCGCTGGTGGTGCTGCTCGTCTGGTGGGGCGTATCCTGGGCCTTGAAGCCGCTGCGCCGGCTGCGCAACGACATCCGGGGGCGGCGCCCCGACGACCTCACGCCGCTGGATGCGTCCCGCGTGCCCAGCGAAGTGGCTCCGCTCGTCGACGCCGTCAATCACCATATCGCGCGCTATCGCCGGGTGCTGGACGAACAGTCGCACTTTCTGGCCGATGCCTCCCATCAATTGCGCACGCCGCTGGCCATCATGCTGACGCAGGCGCAATATGCGCTGCGCGAACGCGATCCCGCGCGCGCGCAGGAGGGCCTGCGAGCCATCGTCGATCAATTGGGCCGCACCCGGCGCCTCACCGAACAGCTGCTGTCCCTGGCGCATGCCAACCAGGCCGACCAGTTGCCGAGGCAGTTGCTCGACATGAACGCCGTGTCGCGCGAGGTGGTGCTCCAGTATCTCCCGCTGGCGCACGAGAAGCAGCAGGACCTGGGGTGGGTGCAAGCCGGCTCCGAAGACGGGCAGGAGACGCCCGTGCCGGTCTCGGGCAACGAGGCCGAATTGCACGAGGCGCTATCGAACCTGGTGCACAACGCCATCCACTACGCGCCCGCCGGGGCGCGCATCACCGTGTCGGTCTGCCGTGTGGAAAACCGGGCGGAGGTCGCCGTATCCGACAACGGGCCCGGCCTGGAGCCGCTTCTGCGCCAGCGCGCCTTCTCGCGTTTCGAGCGGGTCGGCACCGATAAGCCGGTCACCTCGTCGGGCTCGGGCCTCGGGCTGGCGATCGCGCGCGCCTACGCGCGCCGCAACGACGGCGATATCGAACTGCGCGACGGCGAACCCAATGCGCAGGGCGGCATCGGCCTGTCCTCCGTGCTGTGGCTGCCGATAGCCTCGACGGTCTCGCAGTATCCCCGCCCGCTTGACGTCGAGCTCAAGGGCGACCAATAACGCGCGCGGCTTTCACTGCTGCTTACACATGAGATTCGTCTTCCGGTCAGGGATTACCCCTGAATTCAGGAAGGCGACAGCGCGCAGAAAGCGAATTCGCAGCTTCCTTCCTTAATCTGCGCTCCGGCCTTTCGTCAGAGGCCGGGTGGCGTCCGTCCAGGGCGGCACATCGAGGGCCGGCATGTGCCCTGCACCAGGAAGGAGGATGACGTGCAAAAAACAATCAACAGGAAGGACTACTACGGCGGCGCGCTGATGGTCCTCATCGGGTTGGGGGCGATCTACGGCGGCACCGACTATCACATCGGCACGCTGAGCCACATGGGTCCGGGTTTCTTTCCGGCCGCATTGGGCGGCCTGCTGGCCCTGACCGGGGTGCTGATCGCGATGTCGGCGCGTTCGGGCCAGACGGCGGCGCCGGCTCCCGGGGACGGCCACGCGCACGGGCTGCCGGATTTCCGCGGCGGGGCATGCATCCTGCTGGGCATCCTGGCGTTCCTGCTTCTGGGCCATTATGGCGGCCTGCTGCCCGCCACGTTCGCCGTCGTCTTCATTTCAGCGCTAGGCGACCGCAAGAACACGATCAAGCAGGCGTTCCTGCTTTCGATCTCCATGGTCGCGATCGCGGTCGTCGTTTTCTGGTGGGCGCTGCAACTGCAGCTGCCGCTGTTTCGCTGGGGTTGAAGCACCATGATTTCCCAATCCTTGATGGACCTCTGGTACGGCTTCGGCGTCGCCTTCCAGTGGCACAACCTCATGTGGTCGTTCTTCGGCGTGCTGGTGGGCAACCTCATCGGCGTGCTGCCCGGGATGGGCGCGCTGTCGGCCATTTCGATCCTGCTGCCGCTGACCTACGTGATGCATCCGGTGCCCGCCATTCTGATGCTGGCTGGCATCTTCTACGGCTCCCAGTACGGCGGCGCCATCGGCGCGATCCTGCTCAATCTGCCTTCGCATCCGCCCCACGCGGTCACCTGCCTGGACGGTTATCCGCTGACCAAACAGGGCAAGGGCGGGACGGCGCTCGGCATCACCATGATCTGCTCGTTCTTCGCGGCCTCGGTGGGGATCATCGTCATGATCTTCGCTTCGCCGCTGCTGGTGGAGATCGCGTTCAAATTCGGTCCGACGGAAATCTTCTCCATCATGCTGCTGGGGCTGCTTGCGGGCGCGACGATGTCCCGCGGCTCGCCGCTGAAGGGCGTGGCGATGACACTGTTCGGCTTGATGTGCGGCGTGGTGGGCACGGACGTGAACACCGGCACCATCCGCTTTTCCTTCGGCCTGCTGGATCTGTCCGACGGCCTGGAGCTGGTGGCGATCTCGATGGGCCTGTTCGGCGTGGCCGACTTCCTGATGAGCGTCAACCGCATGAGCATCATCGGCAGCGGCGCCAAGCTGCGCCTGAAAGACATGCGGCCCAGCCGGCAGGAACTCAAGACGGCTTTCTGGCCCATGGTCCGCGGCACGACGGTAGGCACGCTGTTCGGCGCCATGCCCGGCACCGGCCCCACGATCACGACGTTCGTGGCCTATGCGTTGGAGCGCAAGATTTCCAAGACGCCAGAGAAGTTCGGCACCGGCATGATTGCCGGCGTGGCTTCGCCCGAAGCATCGTCGCACTCCAAGACGCAGGTGGACTTCATTCCGACGATGAGCCTGGGCATTCCGGGGGACGCCGTGATGGCGCTGATCCTGGGCGCGCTGCTGATCCAGGGCATCCAGCCTGGCCCGCAGTTGATCACCGAGCATCCGGACATCTTCTGGGGGCTGATCGCCAGCTTCTGGGTGGGCAACGTGCTGCTCATGGTGCTTAACGTGCCGCTGATCGGCGTGTGGGTGAAACTGCTGCAGGTGCCTTACCGTTACCTGTTCCCGTCCGCGCTGTTCTTCATCGCAGTGGGCGTGTTCAGCACGCAGAACAGCCTCTTCCAGATCTGGGAAGTGCTGGCGTTCGGCGTGATCGGCGCCGTCCTGATGACCCTGGAATTCTCCGTTGCCCCCATCCTGCTCGGCTTCGTGCTCGGGCCGATGGTGGAAGAGAATTTCCGTCGCGCGCTGCTGTTGTCGCGCGGCGACCTGGCGGTGTTCATCGAACGGCCGATCAGCGCTTGGTTCATCGCCGCGAGCGCCTTGCTGGTCCTGTTGCAGGTGTGGGCCTTCCTGCGCCGCAGCCGCAACAAGGGCGGGAACAAGCCCGAAGTGCCGCAGGCGGCCTGAGCGGGGCTCCATTCACGGTAGCGAACGGCCCGGCCCCTGCCGGGCCGTTTGATTTGTGCGCCGGCTTCCCTCATGCTTGGGGTTCCCTGAGTTCCGCACATGAACGCCACCATGCACATACTCTTTGCCTGCCCCCACCACGATCCCGACTCCTGGGTTCCGCGTCTGGAAGCCGCCATGCCCGGCTGCCGCATTTCGGTTTGGGATCCCGAAGGCCCGCCGTCGGGAGCGGACGTCGCGCTGGTCTGGCGCCCGCCGGCCGAGCTGTTCAAGCACGAGACCGGCCTGACGACGCTGTTCAATCTGGGCGCGGGTGTCGATGCCTTGCTGAAAATGCCCGAAATCCCGCCGCACGTGCGCATCGTGCGCCTGGAAGACGCGGGCATGGCGGTGCAGATGGCCGAGTACGCGCTGTACGCGCTGCTGCGCGTTTCGCGCGATTTCGAAGCCTTCGACCAGGCCCAGGCTCGCCAGCACTGGGACACGCGCGAAGGCACGCGGCCGGCCGATTGGCCGGTGGGCGTGCTGGGGTTGGGGCAGGTGGGCTTGCGCGTGGCGCAGACCCTGGCCGATTTCGGTTACCCCGTGGCGGGCTGGTCGCGCACGCCGCGAGACCTCCCCGGCGTCGAGTCCTTCGCGGGCGAGGCCGCGCTGCCGGCGTTCCTGGCCCGCACGCGGTTCCTGGTGAATGTCCTGCCGCTGACGCCCGACACCATCGGCATCCTCAACCGCGACACCCTGTCGCGGCTCTTGCCCGACGCCCATCTGGTCAACGTGGGCCGCGGCGAACACCTGGTCGAGGACGATCTGGTCCAGATGCTCGAAGAGGGCGAGATCGCCGGCGCCACGCTGGATGTGTTCCACACCGAGCCCTTGCCGCGGGACCACCCGTTCTGGCACGACCCCCGCGTGCACGTCACGCCCCACATCGCGGCGCGCACGCTGCGCGACGAAAGCATCGCGCAGATTGCGGGCAAGGTCGCCCAAATGCTGCGCGGCGAAGCGATCAGCGGCGTGGTGGAGCGCTCGCGCGGCTATTGAGCCGCCGGAGCGGGCGCCTTTTCCAGGCGCTGATACATGGACGGCAGGCGTTCCGACAGGAAATCGAGCAGGGCGCGCACGGCGGGCATCATGCCCCGCCGCGAGGGATAGATACAGTGCACGATGCCTTCGGGCGACTGCCACTGGGGCAGCACCGGCACCAGTTGGCCGCGCCTCAGTTCCTCGTGCGTCGCGATCGAAGGCAGCAGCGCGATGCCGCGGCCCCGCACCGCCGCTTCGGTCAGCACGATGAAGTCGTTGCAGGACAGCTGCGGCTTCAGTTCGACGTGCACCTCTTCGCCCTTGTCGTTGCGCAGCGGCCAGCGCACCTCGTGTTGCGGATCGCTGAAACTGAGGGTGGTATGGGTCGCCAGGTCCTGCGGCGTGTCGGGCACGCCGTGGCGCTGCAGGTAGCCCGGGCTCGCCACCAGGGTGCCGCGCGCCGTGCCGAAATGGCGCACCACCAGTTCGGCGTCCGTGTCCAGCTTGGTCCGCACCCGCAGCGCCAGGTCCACGCCCTCGCGTATCAGGTCCACGCGGCGGTTGGTCACCAGCAATTGCACGGAGATCGCCGGCCAGGCGTCCAGGAACTCGGGCAGCAGCGGCGATAGCACGTCCTGGGCGATGGAAACCGGGCAGCTCACGATGACGGGCCCGCTAGGCTCCGATTGCAGCTGCCGCATGGCCTCGTCGGCCGCGCGCGCGGAAGCCGCCATCTCGCGGCAATAGTGCAGATAGCGTTCGCCGGCCGAGGTCAGGCGCAACCGGCGGGTCGTGCGCTGCAGCAGGCGTACGCCCAGGCTTTCCTCCAGGTGCGAGATCCTGCGCGACAGCCGGGATTTCGGAATATCCAGCGCCCGCGCCGCGGCGCTGAAGCCGCCCTGTTCGACGACTTGGGAAAAATAGTAGAGGTCATTGAGATCTTGCATGATTGTTCTGTGCCTGGAACGAACAGTTCATGATAACCGTATTTATGTGATCAATTAACCGATCTACAGTGACGCCATGCATTCGGCACCTGCCCACTGGAGAAATTTGCAATGAAGACCCTGGTTATCCTTTCCTCGATTCTCGGCGACCGTTCCAACAGCAAGCAATTGGCTGATCACCTGATTGCGCGCGTCAAGTCCGCCAACCCCGCCGCCGCCGTCAAGGTGCGCGATCTCGGGGCGCAGCCCATCCCGTATTTCGACGGTAATACCGCCGGCGCGCTCTTCACTCCGGCCGACGCGCGCACCGTCGAGCAGCATCGCATCGTCGAAATGAGCGACGCGCTGGTCGCAGAACTGATGGAAGCCGATCGCATCGTCTTCGCGGTGCCCGTCTACAACTTCAACCTGCCCGCGCAGTTCAAGAGCTATCTCGATCACGTCGCCCGGGCCGGGGTCACGTTCCGTTATACGTCCGAAGGCGTGCCCGAAGGGCTGGTCAAGGGTAAGCAGGTGTTCGTGCTGACCGCCCGCGGCGGCAAGGCCGAAGGCACGCCGTCCGACACGCTGACGCCTTACCTGCGCCAGATGCTGAGCTTCCTGGGCATGGACGACGTGACGTTCATTGCCGCCGAGGGCATGGCCATGGGCGAGGTCGCGGCGCTGGAGGGGATTGCGCAGGCCAAGCAGCGCATCGATGCGCTGGTGTCCGATTCGGCTCCGGCCAGCCTGGCGGCGTGATTCCGGGCGCAAGCACAAAAAAGGCGAGCCGAGGGCTCGCCTTTTTTTGCTTGCCGGGCCGGCGAGACTCAGTCGCGCAGGCGCTTGATGAGGCTGGACGTGTCCCAGCGGCCGCCGCCCATTTTCTGCACGTCGCCGTAGAACTGGTCGACCAGGGCGGTCAGCGGCAGCCGCGCGCCGTTGTGGCGGGCCTCGGCCAGCACCAGCCCGAGATCCTTGCGCATCCAGTCCACGGCGAACCCGAAGTCGAACTTGTCGTCGACCATGGTGCCGCCGCGGTTTTCCATCTGCCAGCTCTGCGCGGCGCCCTTGCTGATCACGTCCAGCACCAGCTTCATGTCCAGGTCGGCCGCCTGTCCGAAGGCCACGGCTTCGGACAGCCCCTGCACGACGCCGGCGATGCAGATCTGGTTGACCATCTTGGCCAATTGGCCGGCGCCGGGTGGGCCGACGAGCGTGACGGCGCGGCCGAAGCACTGCGCCACGGGCTTGACCGCGTCGAACACGGCCTGTTCACCGCCGCACATGATGGTCAAGACGCCATTGACCGCGCCCGCCTGTCCGCCAGACACGGGGGCATCCACGAAGTTCAGGCCGAGCTCCTTGGCCTGCGCGTAGAGTTCGCGCGCCACATCGGCCGACGCCGTCGTGTGGTCGACGAAGACGGCGCCGGGCGCCATGCCCGCGAACGCCCCGTCCGGGCCGAGCACGACGCTGCGGAGGTCGTCGTCGTTGCCGACGCAGGCGAAGACGATCTGCGCGCCCGCGACGGCCTCGCGCGGGGTCGCCGCGCTTTTTCCGCCGAACTCGGCCATCCAGGCCTGGGCCTTGGCCGGCGTGCGGTTGTAGACGGTGACGTCGTGTCCTGCACGGGCCAGGTGGCCCGCCATGGGCAGGCCCATCACGCCCAATCCGAGGAAAGTGACTTTTTGGGCTACAACCGCGTCGTAGCTCTTGGTACCGATCGTTGCCATGCAGGGAACTCCGCTCTATGAGGGTAAGGTCAGTCTGAGGACACTAACCTTAACGCAATCAAAAGCCCGCGGCGAGCCCATCCCGGCGGCTATCGCTCGCGCTCACGTATCCGTCCACGGCCGGATCGCCCAGGCGCCAGATGAATTGACCCGATCCGAAGTCCATGTAGGGGTCTTCCAGCCCTTCCAGGATGTGGCCCCGCGCGCGCAGGCCCTGGGCAACGGACGGAGCCATGCCGGCCTCCAGGTCCACCGTCAGCCCGTGGTTCCATTTCCAGCGCGGGGCGTCGCAGGCGGCCTGCGGCTGTTGGCCGTAGTCCAGCATGCGCACGAGCGCCTGCACCTGCCCCTGGGGCTGCATATTGCCGCCCATCACCCCGAAACTCATCACGGGAGCGCCGTCGCGCATCAGAAAGCCGGGAATGATGGTGTGGAAGGGCCGCTTGCCGCCGGCAACCGCGTTGGGGTGGCCGGGATCGATGCTGAAGCAGTGTCCGCGGTTCTGCAGGCTGACGCCGGTGCCGGGCACCACCACGCCGGAGCCGAATCCCATGTAGTTCGACTGGATGAAGCTCACCATCATGCCGTTCCGGTCCGCGGCGGTCAGGTAGACCGTGCCTCCCCGCGGCGCGTGGCCACTGACGAAGTCCCGGGCCGCGCCGGGATCGATCAGGCGCGCGCGTTCGGCCAGGTAGCCCGCGTCCAGCATCTGTTCGGGCGTCATGCGCATGTGGCGCGCATCCGCCACGTGGGCGTAGACGTCGGCGAAAGCCAGTTTCATGGCTTCGATCAGCAGGTGCTGCGTATCGGGATGATCCACCGGGCGGGCCGCCACGTCGAAGTGCTGCAGGATGCCCAAGGCGATCAGCGCCGCGATGCCCTGGCCGTTGGGTGGGATCTGGTGCACGGCGTAACCGCGGTACGGCTGGCTGATCGGAGACACCCATTCCGGCGCGTAGTCGCGCAGGTCCGCGAGCGTCAGGGCGGCGTCGTGCGCCTGCGCGTGCGCCACCAGCTTGTGCGCCGTTTCCCCTTCGTAGAAATCCCGTCCTCCGGTTGCCGCAATGCGCTTGAGCGTGGCGGCGGCGCCGTGCAGGACGAAGTGTTCGCCGATTTGCGGAGCGCGTCCGCGAGGCAGGAAATGGTCCGCGAACCCGGGTTGGGGCTGCAGGACATCAGCCTGCGCGGCCCATTTTTCCTGCACGACCGGAGACACGGCAAATCCGCGTTCGGCATACTCGATGGCGGGTTCGAGAACATCGGCGAAAGCGAGGCGGCCCAGCTTTTCATGCAAGGCGGCCCAGCCCGCCACGCAGCCGGGCACGGTGACGCTGTCCCAGCCTCGGGCCGGGATGGCTCCCTGGTGCTTGCGGCGAAAATAATCCAGGTTCCAGGCCGCGGGCGCGGTCCCGGAAGCATTCAGCCCGTGCAGCTTCGAGCCGTCCCAGATGATCGCGAAGCAGTCCGATCCCAACCCGTTGCTGACCGGCTCGGTCAGGGCCAGCGTTGCCGCCGCCGCGATGGCTGCGTCGACCGCATTGCCGCCCCGGGCCAGGGCCCGCAGGCCGGCCTGGGCAGCCAGCGGCTGCGAAGTGGCAACGATGTTGCGGGCAAATACTGGCCGCCGCGTGCTGGGGTAGGGGTTGTTCCAGTCGAAATTCATCTCGAATCATCGCGTGGGGTAAACCCGTAGCTTAACGTAGATGACCGAAATTTCGGAACAGCCGGTATTGTGTTGTATTAATTTGTAGCTTTTGTCGTGCCAGGCATGCGCGCAAAAAAAAAGCCCCCGGCCAGGCCGGGGGCTTTTTGCGCAGGGACCGCCGCAAGCCGCGGCAGCCAGCGCTTTAGTCTTCTTCGACGAAGGTCTCTTCGCGCTTCTTGCGGATGGCGGGCAGAGCAACCAGGACCACCAGGAAGAGAGCGATCGCCAGCAGCGAAGCCGACAGCGGACGCGTGACGAAGGTGCTGAAGTCGCCGCGCGAGAGCAGCAGGGCACGGCGGAAGTTCTCTTCCATCATGGGGCCCAGGACCAGGCCCAGCAGCAACGGCGCGCCTTCGCACTTCAGCTTCGACCACACGTAGCCGATGATGCCGAAGATGGCAGTGGTGAAGATGTCGAAGGTGTTGTAGTTCAATGAATACACACCGATCGTGCAGAACACCAGAATCGCCGGGAACAGGATGCGATAGGGCACTTTCAGCAGCTTGACCCACAGGCCGATCAGCGGCAGGTTCAGCACCACCAGCATCAGGTTGCCGATCCACATCGAGGCGATCAGGCCCCAGAACAGCTCCGGGTGGCTCGTCATGACCTGCGGGCCGGGCTGGATGTTGTGGATGGTCATCGCGCCGACCATCAGCGCCATCACGGCGTTGCCCGGGATGCCGAGCGTCAGCAGCGGAATGAACGAGGTCTGGGCGGCGGCGTTGTTCGCCGATTCCGGGCCAGCCAGGCCGGCCGGGTGGCCCTTGCCGAAGCGCTCCGGATTCTTCGAGATCTTCTTTTCCAGCGTGTAGGACGCGAACGACGACAGCACCGCGCCACCGCCCGGCAGGATGCCCAGGGCCGAACCCAGGGCCGTGCCGCGGATCACGGCGGGAGCGGCTTCCTTGAATTCCTGCTTGTTGGGGTACAGCGAGCCGATCTTGTCGGTGATGTCGACGCGGTTTTCCTTCTGCTCGAGGTTGGTCATGATTTCGGCGAAGCCGAACACGCCCATGGCCACGATGGCGAAGTCGATGCCGTCCTGCAGTTCGGGGATGCCGAAGTCGAAGCGGGCGACGCCGGAGTTCACGTCGGTGCCCACCATGCCCAGCAGCAGGCCCAGCAGGATCATCGCGATTGCCTTGGGCAGCGAACCCGAAGCAAGCACCACGGCGCCGACCAGGCCCAGGCACATCAGCGAGAAGTACTCGGCGGGGCCGAACTTGAACGCGACTTCAGCCAGCGGGGGCGCGAAGGCGGCCAGCAGCAGGGTAGCCACGCAGCCGGCGAAGAACGAACCCAGGGCGGCGATGGCCAGGGCGGCGCCGGCGCGGCCGTTGCGGGCCATCTGGTGCCCGTCCAGCACGGTCACCACCGCGGACGTTTCCCCAGGCAGCGCCACCAGAATGGCCGTCGTGGAGCCGCCGTACTGGGCGCCGTAGTAGATGCCTGCCAGCATGATCAGGCCGGCCACCGGGGGCAGCACGTACGTGATCGGCAGCAGCATCGCGATGGTCGGGACCGGGCCGATGCCCGGCAGCACGCCGATCAGCGTGCCCAGAATGCAGCCCAGCAGGGCGTAGGCGAGGTTCTCGGGCGTGAACGCGACCGAGAAACCCATCATCAGGTGATCTAGCAATTCCATGGCCGATAACTCCTTAATTCATGCCCAGGAAGGACGGCCACAGCGGGAAAATCAGCCCCAGCCCCTTGACGAACGCCAGATACGAGAAGATCACCAGGAAGATGCCGTTGGCGACGGCGACCTTCAGGCTGAACTCGTGGCTGGCCAGGCTGCTGACGACAACCAGTACGAACACCGAGATGTAGATGCCCAGCAGTTTCAGGATGAAGCCGTACAGCACGACCGATCCGACCACCAGGAAGACGATGCGCCAGTCGAACTTGTCGACGTGCGTTTCATGGGCTTTCTTGGACAGCGAGCCAAGCAGCACGATGGCGCCCAGCAATGCCAGAACGATGCCTAGCCAGAAAGGAAAATACCCTGGGCCCATCCGTGCGGCAGTACCCATTTGGTAGCTGCTGGCCTGCCAGGCGAATCCCAGTCCAAGGGCGATGAACATCACCCCCGACCAGAAGTCCTGTCGATTGCGTAGCTGCATGATTGGTTGGCTCCTGTTTACAGCATGTAGATAAAAAAGGGTTTGTAGCCGGACGGCCCGTCGAAAGGCGGGTGACAGGCACAAAAAAGGCACTTCAGGGTGCCATTTATTCTTCTGAAAGCGACGGCGTGGTTTCTTGAAAGGGCGAATGGTAATGGACGCCTGCCACGCTGCAAACCCTGTAAGCTCGGTGAAAGCCTGGGGTTTTCCCTAAAATTCGGGAACTCCCGACCCCGAGTTGTAACGAGGCTGGAGGTTTGAGGGTTTTTTGAAAGCTAAGTGAAAGTTTATAGAAAGAAATGCGAAAGCAGGATCGGCCAGATGCGCGATTTTTGGCCCGGGGCTTTTTTCCGGGGGCTGGAATCGGGTAAGGTCGCAGTCCCGAGTCACAGCCGTAATTCCTACTGAATATTGCCGGGTTTCTCACCTTGCGTGAAGAGGCCCTCTGCAACCCAGGATGGTTTACGATAGCGCCCATGCTGCAAGATCTAGACCAACTCGCTGCCCGCATCGGGCAACTGGTGCAACGCACCCGCCAACTCCACGCAGAGCGTGACGCGTTGCGCGCCCGTCTGAACGAAACCGAAGCTGAACAGCGCGTGCTGAAGCAGCGCGCCGCCGAGCGCGAGGCCGAGATCGTCACGCTGCAGAGCAAGCTTCAGGAACACGACGGCGCCGTCACCGCGATGCTCGAGCAGGCTCAGCAGGCCGAAGTCGCGCTGCGCGAACAACTGGCCCGCGAGACCTCCGAGCGCCAATCGCTCGAATCGCGTTTCTCCGCAAGGGAAACCGAACTGCAGGGCAGCCTGCAAACCCGCGATACCGAACTACAGCGCTTGCGCGTGGCCGCCGCCTCGGCCCGCGAGCGCATCGACGCCGTGCTGGCCCGCTTGCCGGGCGCGCCGTCTGGAGAGCAACACTGATGGAACGCGTAGATGTAACGATACTGGGGCGCGACTATTCCCTGGCGTGCTCCGCGGAAGAGAAGCCTACCTTGGTTGCGGCCGTGCGCCACGTCGATCAACTGATGCTGCGCATCCAGGGCACAGGCAAGGTCTCGAGCAACGAGCGCATCGCCGTGATGGCCGCGCTGCAAATCGCGGGCGAATTGCTTGCGATGAAAGCGCCCGACGGTCCCTTGGGCGGTTTGGCGGTCGGCGACTTCAAGCGTAGAATCGAGGACATGAACGCAGTGCTCGATGACGCCTTGTCGGGTCAGGAAAAACTGCTCTAGCGTTCATCAAGCTGCAATTCATCAAGCTGTAGTCAAGATTTTTCAGTTTGTCCCTGCCGTGTTCGTGACTAGGCCATACATTCTCTGAACCTATGTCTTATGGCATATTGGTTGCGGGAGTGCAGAGCTGGAGTGATCGTCTCCTGTAGACGAACCCGACGCTCTTCGGAACGCGACCACCTTGAACCTCAGGGTTCGAGATGCCGGCCTTGACGGCACAGGCGGGGCATCTATCCCAGCGGGCCTGCCATGAGCGCAGGTCCGCGCCGGGCGCCTCCTTCCTCCCACAG
The DNA here is from genome assembly GCF_050285585.1 of Achromobacter sp. Classification (GTDB taxonomy): domain Bacteria; phylum Pseudomonadota; class Gammaproteobacteria; order Burkholderiales; family Burkholderiaceae_B; genus Achromobacter. The sequence continues at coordinate 111,407 of NZ_JBLZXF010000013.1, forward strand.
TCCTTCTTGTAGTGTCACTAGGCCCTAGGACCCGTCCATGCTCAAACACCCCGCTTTTTCATTGACCAAGCTCGGCGCGGCGTGCGCAGCCGTCGTCGCTCTTGCCGCCGTTCAACCCGTCTACGCGCAGGCGCAAGCGCCTGCCGCCGCCACGGAAACCGCCGCGAACCGCGCGCCGGAACTGACCTTGCAGGCCACGGCGTCTTCCGAGGTCAAGCAGGACACCGTCCGCATTTCGTTGTCCGCCGAAGTCGAAGCGCCCGATCAGCCCGCCGCTGGCAAGAAACTGACGGCCGCGCTGGACGACGTGGTGAAGCGCGCACGCGACGTCAAGGGCGTGGAGGTCCGGACGGGCGGCTACAACATCTGGCCCAACACCAGCAGCAAGGGCAAGATCGCGTCCTGGCGCGGCCATGGCGAAGTGATCCTCGAATCCAAGGATTTCGAAGCGGCTGCCGCGCTGGCTTCCAAGCTGTCGGACAAGACCGCCATTTCCAATATCGGGTTCCTGCTGTCGCGCGAGGCGCGCGAGGCCGAAGAGCGCAAGCTGCTCAAAGAGGCCGCGCAAGCCTTCAAGGAGCGCGCGCTGGCTGCGGCCAATGCGTTCGGCTTTTCCGGCTATCGCCTGAGCAAGCTGGAACTGGGCGGCTCGGGCGGCGCTGGTCCGGTGCCGATGCCCCGCATGATGGGGGCGGCCATGGCCAAGGACGCCTCGGCCGGCTATAACCCGGACGTCCCGCTCGAAGCGGGAGACGTCACGGTCAGCATTGCGGTCAACGGGACGATCGTTTTGCAGTAAGGCTGAACATGATGGCGCCCAGGGCGACCATCGGCAGGGACAGCCACTGTCCCATGCTCAGCCCGCCCGCGAGCAGACCCAGGAAATTGTCCGGCTCGCGGGTGAACTCCACGAGGAAGCGGAACGTTCCGTAGCCCATCAGGAAGAGCGCGCTCACCTGGCCCAGCGGGCGCGGTTTGCTCGAGAACCACCACAGCAACGCGAACAGCACGATGCCTTCCAGGCCCAGCTCATAGAGCTGCGACGGATGGCGCGGCAGGCCGTCGCCGCTGTCGGGAAAGACCATGGCCCACGGCACGTCGGTGGGGCGGCCCCAGAGTTCCCCGTTGATGAAGTTGCCCAGGCGGCCGAAGCCCAGCCCCAGGGGGATCAGCGGCGCGATGAAATCGCTGACCGCGAAGAAAGGCAGTTTCTTCTTGCGGGCGAAGAGCAACATCACCAGGATCACGCCGATCAGGCCGCCGTGGAACGACATGCCGCCCTGCCACAGGTAGAGCACCTCGATGGGGTGGGACAGATAGTACGAGGGCTTGTAGAACAGCACATAGCCCAGCCGCCCGCCCAGGACCACGCCCAGCACGCTATAGAAGATAAGGTCTTCCAGGTCGCGCACGTTGAGCGACGTGGTGTGCCCGCTGGTGATGCGCCGCCGGCCCAGCAGGTATACCAGCGCAAAGCCTACCAGGTACATCAGGCCGTACCAGTGAATCGCTAATGGCCCGATCTGCAGGGCGACGGGGTCGAATTTCGGATATTGCAGCATGTTCTGCCCGACACAATAAAGTTGAATGATAATAACCGGCGAGCCCTGAAGATTCGCGCGCCAGCGAACCAGCTTCCTCGGGCGCGGCCGCCATGTCCGCGCGCGATGGCCGACAGGAGACACAGACCATGCCGCATAACGAACGTTCCCGCCATATCACTCAAGGCGTCGCGCGCGCGCCCAATCGCGCCATGTATTACGCGCTGGGCTACCAGGAAACCGATTTCGACAACCCCATGATCGGCGTGGCCAACGGCCATTCGACGATCACGCCCTGCAATAGCGGCCTGCAACGGCTGGCCGACGCGGCCATCGATGCCATCCGCGCGTCCCGCGCGAATCCCCAGGTGTTCGGCACGCCCACCATCTCCGACGGCATGTCCATGGGCACCGAGGGCATGAAGTATTCGCTGGTGTCGCGCGAAGTGATCGCGGACTGCATAGAGACTGCGGCGCAAGGCCAGTGGATGGACGGCGTGGTGGTGATCGGCGGCTGCGACAAGAACATGCCCGGTGGCATGATCGCGCTGGCGCGCACGAATGTGCCGGGCATCTACGTCTACGGAGGCACGATCAAGCCCGGCCACTACAAGGGCAACGATCTGACCATCGTCTCGGTCTTCGAGGCCGTGGGCGAATACACGATGGGCCGCATGCCCGAGGCGGATTTCAAGCAGATCGAGAAATGCGCGATCCCGGGCTCGGGCTCCTGTGGCGGCATGTACACGGCCAACACCATGAGCTCCGCGTTCGAAGCCATGGGCATGAGCCTGCCGTACTCCAGCACGATGGCCAACGAAGACGAGGAGAAGGTCGCGTCGGCGGCGGAATCTGCCCGCGTGCTGGTCGAGGCGGTCAAGCGCCAGCTGCGCCCGCGCGACATCATCACGCGCGAGTCCATCGAGAACGCCGTGTCGGTCATCATGGCCACCGGCGGGTCCACCAATGCCGTGCTCCACTTCCTGGCGATCGCCCACGCCGCCGAAGTGCCCTGGACGATCGATGACTTCGAACGCATCCGCAAGCGCGTCCCGGTGCTGTGCGACCTGAAGCCTTCCGGCAAATATGTCGCCACGGATCTGCATCGCGCGGGCGGCATTCCGCAGGTCATGAAGCTCCTGCTCAACGCCGGCCTGCTGCATGGAGACTGCATTACGATTACCGGCAAGACCATCGCCGAAACCCTGGCCGACGTGCCCGACGCGCCGCGCGCCGACCAGGACGTGATCATGCCGCTGGATCGGGCGCTGTATCCGCAGGGGCACCTGGCCATTCTCAAGGGCAACCTGTCGCCTGAAGGCTGTGTCGCCAAAATCACGGGGCTGAAGAACCCGGTGATAACCGGCCCCGCGCGCGTCTTCGACTCCGAGGACGACGCCATGACGGCCATCATGGCCCGCGAGATTCGGGATGGCGATGTGGTGGTCATCCGCTACGAAGGGCCCAAGGGCGGCCCCGGCATGCGCGAAATGCTTGCGCCTACGTCGGCGCTGGTGGGGCAGGGCCTGGGCGAAACGGTGGGGCTCATCACCGACGGGCGCTTCTCCGGCGGCACATGGGGCATGGTCGTGGGGCACGTTGCTCCCGAGGCGTTCGTCGGCGGCCCCATCGCGCTGATCCAGGAGGGCGATTCGGTTACCATCGATGCCCACAAGCTGCTGTTGCAGCTCAATATCAGCGACGAAGAAATGGCGGCTCGTCGCCAGGCCTGGGTTCAGCCCAAGCCGCGTTATACACGCGGTGTGCTTGCCAAGTTCGGCAAGCTCGCCAGCACCGCGAGCCGTGGGGCCGTAACCGATGCATTTGAAGAGTAGTCTGTTGTTGGCCGTCGCCTGCGCCCTGGGCGCGGGCGCGGCGCATGCGCAAACCACCGGCCTGGATCTCGCCAAGAGCAAGGCCTGCATGGCCTGTCACCAGGTCGAGGCCAAGCGGGTGGGCCCGCCATTGAAGAGCGTGGCCGAACGCTACGCGGGGCAGGGCGACGCCATGGTGGATTACCTGTCAGGCAAGATCCGCGGCGGCGGCCGAGGCGCCTGGGGCGCCGTTCCGATGCCCGCGCAAACACAGGTCAGCCAGGAAGACGCCCGCCAGTTGGCGGAATGGATCCTGTCGCTGGCGCCTTCCAAGCAATAGTCTCGATACAGAAGGAATCGTCATGGCTGAACAACCATCCCCGGGCAATGAGGTCGCCGTACTGGGCGGCGGCTGCTTCTGGTGCGTCGAAGCGGTGTTTACCGAGCTGCGCGGAGTCAAGAGCGTGCTGCCTGGTTACAGCGGCGGTCACGTGGACAATCCCAGCTACGAGCAGGTTTGCGGCAAGGATACCGGCCACATCGAGGTCGCGCGCGTGGAGTTCGATCCCGCCGAGCTTTCCTACGGCGACTTGCTGCGTGTGTTCTTCGCGACCCATGATCCAACCACCCCGGGCCGGCAGGGCAACGACGTCGGCCCGCAATATGAGTCCGCCATCTTCTGGCAGAACGAGAGCCAGCGCGAACAGGCGGAAGCCGTCATCGCGGAGGTCGAGGCCCAGAAGGTCTATGATGCGCCCATCGTGACCCGGCTGTTGCCTGCCGCCAGGTTCTGGCAGGCCGAAGACTACCACCGCGATTACTTTGCCCTTCATCCGGAGCAAGGCTATTGCCAGTTCGTGATTGCGCCCAAGGTCGCCAAATTCCGCAAGCAGTTCCAGGACAGGCTGCGGAAGTAGACGGAGCTTGCCGGCGCCGCCGGCGCAAAAAAAACCTCACCGAGGTGAGGTTTCAAGGCCGGCGCCGGTGCGCGAGCACCGGAAAGCCAGGCCGGGGAAGGACTTGATTGGGGGCGATGCTCAGTCGACGGCCTTCACCACGCCGCGGCGCATCTGATCCAGTTCGATCGATTCGAACAGGGCCTTGAAATTACCTTCGCCGAAGCCGTCGTTGCCCTTGCGCTGGATGATCTCGAAGAAGATGGGGCCAATCTGGTTTTCGGTGAAGATCTGCAGCAGCAGGCCGCCGCCAGGGGCGCCATCCAGCAGGATGCGGTTTTTCTGCAGGCGCGCCACGTCTTCGCCATGGTTGGGCAGGCGGCGGTCCAGCAGCTCGTAGTACGTATCGGGCGTGTCCAGGAACACGACGCCGTTCGAGCGCAACGCCTCGATGGTGCTGTAGATGTCTTCCGTCGCCATGGCGATGTGCTGGATGCCCTCGCCGCGGTACAGGTCCAGGTACTCCTGGATCTGGCCTTTTTCTTCCGTGCCTTCTTCGTTGATCGGGATGCGGATATTGCCGCAAGGCGAGGTCATGGCCTTGGACTTCACGCCCGTCACCTTGCCTTCGATATCGAAATAGCGCACTTCGCGGAAATTGAAGAGACGCTCGTAGAATTCGGCCCATTCGGCCATGCGGCCCTTGTGGACGTTGTGCGTCAGGTGATCCACCAGCGTCAGGCCGGCGCCGCGGTGGTTCAGATCCGCTTGCGCATTTGCCGGGTCCACCGGAACGAAGTCCACGTCGTAGATGCTGATGTCGCCGATGCCGCCGTGGCCGTCCTTGCCGGCCCAGCGGTCCACCAGGTAGATCAGCGAATCGCCGATGCCCTTGATTGCCGGGATGTTCAGCTCCATGGGGCCGCTGTGCGAATCGAAGCCCCAGGCACCGAGTTCCAGCGCGCGCTTATACGCGGCGTTGGCGTCCTGCACCCGGAAGCCGATTGCACAGATGGACGGTCCGTGCAGGCGGGCGAAGCGCTGCGCGAAGGAGTCCGGCTCGGCGTTGATCAGGAAGTTCACGCCGCCCTGGCGATAGAGCGTGACGTCCTTGTGGCGGTGCTTGGCGATGGCCTTGAAGCCCAGCAGTTCGAATACCTTGCGCAGCGCGGCGGGGTCCGGCGCGGCGTATTCAATGAACTCGAACCCGGCGGTGCCCATCGGGTTGTCCCAGGGTTGGAATGCGCTGCTCATAAGTCTGCTCCCTTGCATCGTTTTAAGGACGACCTGTCCTTCAAGTCTAGAGAGAGATTGTAGGTAGGAACGGCGAGCAGACAATTGCAAAGATGTCGCGAAACCCGCTGTCGTGGGCAATAATATTGCCGTTGATACACAAATTAGGGTGAAAAATGTCTGACATTGAGCTCGATCGGACAGATCTAAGGATTTTGGCGGAATTGCAGCGCGACGGCCGCCTGAGCAACCAGGAACTGGCGGACCGCGTCTCCCTGTCTCCCAGCCCTTGTCTGCGCCGGGTGCGGCGCCTCGAAGAGAAGGGCTTCATCAAGAAATATGTGGCGCTGATCGACGCCGAAAAAGTGGGCCTGGGGCTGCTGGCCTATGTGAATATCCGCCTGAACAAGCACAGCGGCTCCAGCCATGCGCCCATGAGCGACTTCGCGCGCGACGTGCAACTGTGGCCCGAAGTCGTGGAGTGCTATGCCATGTCCGGCGATATGGACTATCTGCTGCGCATCCAGGTGGCCGATCTGGCGCATTTCTCCCGCTTCGCGATGGATACGCTCATGCGCCACCCCGCGGTGGTCGATATGAGATCGTTCTTCGCGCTCCAGCAGATCAAGGAAACCACCGAGCTGCGCATTTAGGCCGGGGCCCGGCCCCTGGGCCGCGCAGGGTGCGGCCGGTGCCGACGCCTGCCATGGCCGACCCCTCTATATAGAAGGGGGTAGGCTAGAAGGGGGTAGGCGCGCCGCCAGGAATTTTCGGGTCGGTCCCCATAAAAATTTCACTTTTCTGCAAAATAGGTGTCATGCTGGCGACACACGTTTAAATTCTGTGCTATAGTCTCGCTCCTTCGCAGTTCAAACAGTTTGTTGAGCGGCGAAGGGCAGGAAAGCAAGGCGAAATGAGGTCGGGGGCAGCAAGTTGGTCGTCGGCGCATGGCAGGCCTCTCGGGCGAAGTTGCCCGGCAAGGTCGCCGCAAAGCGAGCAGGCAGGCGTTTCGCGGTTTTGCAAGATAGGATGCAAATTAGGCAGAAGCCAGTTGCATAATCTGCAAAAGCTGTGTTATAGTTTCAGGCTTGGCAGTTACCGAAAACTTAGGGTTAACCCTGATATTTCGATAGGTGCTAGGGTGATGCGGCAAACGATGCGCAAGCGTCGGTCGCAATGCCAGTAGTCCAGAATTTAGCAGTACCGCTCTTTAACAATTAAACAACCGATAAGTGTGGGCGCTTGATGCGGGTGCATAGTG